>NZ_WTFT01000022.1:144617-178775 GCF_009861505.1 Pseudomonas izuensis
GATGGGGCAAGAAGATCAAAATCAAAAGCAAGCGAGGCGAGCTGACACTCGACCTGCTTTAGCGGGTGCACCCAATCCCCTGTGGAAACTGGCTTGTCGGAGCGCCGCATCGTAGCGATGGCGGCCTGATTTCACGGATGAACGCGTTCCACTGTAGGAGCGAGCCTGCTCGCGATGGACTGCCGGGCAACGCGATCATCCAGACAGCACGCGTTATCGTTGACGACCATCGCGAGCAGGCTCGCTCCTACAGGGGATCGGGGTATTTGCCAAATTCAGGTCGGCTGTCAGGCCGCCTCGCGCTGGCTTTTGATCTGGGCGCCCCGTTAAACCACGCTGACCGAACGCAGGCATTGCGCAGTGGGTAAACCGGCAGGACGCCGGTTTAGCCGCGCTGGGCCATGGATGGCCCATCGCGGCGACCCACGGAGCAATGCCGGAGTGAGGGCATGCCGAGCCTGAGCGAGGCACCGAGTGGTGGGGCAAGAGCGTTTGGTTACTTTGCGCTTTTCAAAGTGACTCGCCGTAAGGGCGAAACCATAAGTAGCCGTTACCGCAGAAACGGATATACACACCAAACCACCAAACCACCAAACCACCAAAACCACATCACCCCAACAAATACCCAACCATTCAGAGAAACCACATCCCCCCACGGTTAACAAAACATAACGCACCGTCGATTGTCAGCCCTTCAAAAACCTCTATAGGATAAGCCAGCTTCCGAAGGGGCTCTGGATTGCGGGTTTCAGGACTGTGTTCTGAAACAGGTGATCCCGATACGCACCCTTGCGGCGCCCAGAAAGGTTTAATGACCTAACAATAATAATGGGGGAAGGTTTATGAGTGAGCCTGTCATGGGTGTGGGTATCTGCCGCCCGCCGGCATTACGCAAATTCGCGTTGCTGGCTACAGCGCTCTCGCTGTTGGGCTCTGCCGCGTGGTCGGCGCCTGTGCTGGCAGCTGACGCGCCGGCATCCGACGTTGTTTATTCCGTTGAATCGGCCAAGGCCAGCAAAAGCCTGGTCCTCGATGTCGTGCACGCCGGCAAGCGCCTGGTGGCGGTCGGGGATCGCGGGCATATTCTGTATTCCGATGACCAGGGCGCGACCTGGGCCCAGGCCAAGGTGCCGACCCGGCAACTGTTGACCTCGGTGTTCTTTGTCGATGACAAGCACGGCTGGGCCGTCGGTCATGATGCACAGATCCTCGCCAGCGAGGACGGCGGTATCACCTGGACCAAGCAATTCGAAGATCTGAAACGCGAATCGCCGCTGCTCGACGTCTGGTTCCAGGACGCCAGCAGCGGCTTTGCCGTGGGCGCTTATGGTTCGTTGATGGCCACCACCGACGGTGGCAAGCACTGGGAAGACGTCAGTGATCGCCTGGACAACGAAGACCAGTACCACCTCAATGCAATCACGGCAGTCAAGGACGCCGGGCTGTTCATCGTCGGTGAGCAGGGCAGCATGTTCCGCTCCGCCGATTGGGGCCAGACCTGGGAGAAACTCGAAGGCCCGTACCAAGGCTCGCTGTTCGGTGTGATCGGCACCGCGCAAGCCAATACGCTGTTGGCCTATGGCCTGCGCGGCAATCTTTACCGCTCCACGGATTTCGGCAGCACCTGGGAGCAAGTCGAGCTCAAGGCTGAACGCGGTGACCTGGAATTCGGACTGTCCGGCGGCACACTGCTTGACGACGGCTCCATCGTGATTGTCGGCAACGGCGGTTCGGTGATCAGCAGCAGCGATAACGGTGAGACCTTCAGCGTCTTCAACCGTCGGGATCGTATCTCGCTCTCGTCGGTGACCGCGGCCGGAAACGGCAATCTGATTCTGGCTGGACAGGGCGGCGTTCGCGCCACATCGCCAAACGGCGCCGAGTTGGGCAAATGAGCCGGGTTAATAATAAGAAGGCGGGGCTATGACTTCCTTGAGTACTCATCATCAGGACAAGGCGACGTTTCTTGAGCGCCTGATTTTCAACAACCGCCCGGCAGTGATCACGATCTGCCTGCTGGTCAGCATCTTCCTGTTCTGGCAGGCAACGTTGATCCGGCCGTCCACCAGTTTCGAAAAAATGATCCCGTTGGAGCATCCCTTCATTCAGAAGATGATGGAGCACCGCAACGATCTGGCGAACCTGGGCAACACCGTACGGATTTCCGTGGAGGCCACCGACGGCGACATCTTCTCCAAGGAATACATGGAGACCCTGCGCCAGATTCACGACGAGGTGTTCTACATTTCCGGTGTCGACCGTTCCGGCCTCAAGTCGCTGTGGAGTCCGAGCGTGCGCTGGACCGAGGTGACGGAGGAGGGCTTCGCCGGTGGTGAAGTGATCCCGCAGAGCTATAACGGCTCGCAACAAAGCCTTGACCTGCTGCGCAACAACGTACTCAAGTCCGGGCAGGTCGGACGATTGGTGGCCAACGACTTCAAGTCGAGCATCGTCGACATTCCATTGTTGGAGTCCTATCCGGACCCGCAGGACCAGGGCAAGTTGCTGGCGCTGGACTATCGCAAGTTCTCCCACGAGCTTGAAGACAAGATCCGCAACAAGTTCGAAGTGCAGAACCCCAACGTCAAGATCCACATCGTCGGTTTCGCCAAGAAGGTCGGTGACCTGATCGATGGCCTGGTGATGGTGGTGATGTTCTTCGGTATCGCCTTCGTCATCACCCTGATCCTGCTCTACTGGTTCACCAACTGCATGCGCAGCACCGTGGCGGTGTTGAGCACGACGCTGGTGGCGGTGGTGTGGCAATTGGGCCTGATGCATTTCTTCGGCTTCGGCCTTGATCCGTATTCGATGCTGGTGCCGTTCCTGATCTTCGCCATCGGTATTTCCCACGGCGTGCAGAAGATCAACGGTATCGCGTTGCAATCCAGTGAAGCGGACAACGCCCTGACCGCGGCGCGCCGAACCTTCCGTCAACTGTTCCTGCCGGGGATGATCGCGATCCTCGCCGATGCCGTGGGTTTCATCACGCTGCTGATCATCGATATCGGCGTGATCCGCGAGCTGGCCATCGGCGCGTCCATCGGCGTGGCGGTAATCGTGTTCACCAACCTGATCCTGCTGCCGGTGGCGATTTCCTATGTCGGCATCAGCAAGCGCGCCGTGGATCGCAGCAAGAAAGACGCGACCCGCGAGCATCCGTTCTGGCGCCTGCTGGCAAACTTTGCCAGTGCGAAAGTCGCCCCGGTTTCGGTCCTGCTGGCCTTGATCGCCTTTGGCGGCGGCCTCTGGTACAGCCAGAACCTGAAAATCGGCGACCTCGACCAGGGCGCGCCGGAACTGCGTCCGGACTCGCGCTACAACAAGGACAACAATTTCATCATCAGTAACTACTCGACCAGTTCCGATGTATTGGTGGTGATGGTCAAGACCAAGTCCGAAGGTTGCTCGCGCTACGAAGCCATGGCGCCGATCGACGAACTGATGTGGAAGATGCAGAACACCGAGGGCGTGCAGTCGGCGATTTCCCTGGTGACCGTGTCCAAGCAAATGATCAAGGGCATGAACGAGGGCAACCTGAAATGGGAAACCCTGTCGCGTAACCCGGACGTGCTGAACAACTCGATTGCACGGGCCGATGGCCTGTACAACAACAGTTGCTCCCTGGCGCCGGTGCTGGTGTTCCTCAACGATCACAAGGCCGAAACCCTGGATCGCGCGGTGCATGCGGTTCAAGAGTTCGCCAAGGAAAACAACAAGGAAGGCCTGGAATTCATCCTCGCGGCCGGTAACGCCGGTATCGAGGCGGCAACCAACGAGGTCATCAAGAAGTCCGAGCTGACTATCCTGATCCTGGTGTACATCTGCGTGGCGGTCATGTGCATGATCACCTTCCGTTCCTGGGCGGCGACCTTGTGCATCGTGCTGCCGCTGGTACTGACCTCGGTGCTGGGTAACGCCCTGATGGCCTTCATGGGCATCGGCGTGAAAGTCGCGACCCTGCCGGTGGTGGCATTGGGCGTGGGGATCGGCGTGGACTACGGCATCTACATCTACAGCCGTCTGGAAAGCTTCCTGCGTGCCGGCCTGCCGCTGCAAGAAGCGTACTACCAGACGCTGAAGTCCACTGGTAAGGCCGTGCTGTTCACCGGCCTGTGCCTGGCCATCGGCGTGTGCACCTGGATTTTCTCGGCCATCAAGTTCCAGGCCGACATGGGGCTGATGCTGACCTTCATGCTGCTGTGGAACATGTTCGGCGCACTGTGGCTGCTGCCGGCACTGGCGCGGTTCCTGATCAAGCCGGAGAAACTGGCGGGGCAGAAGGGCAATTCGCTGTTTGCTCACTGATCCCGGGCTGAAACAAAAAAGCCGCAACCAAGGTTGCGGCTTTTTTATGTCTCAAATTCCACACATTCCCCTGTAGGAGCTGGCTTGCCAGCGAAGACGTCCGCGTTGGCGATGCAAGACTCAAGGCAGCCTTCGCTGGCGAGCCAGCTCCTACAAGGGATTTGTGGTGGTCAGGCGGGATCGGTGCCCAGCACCAGATTCAACGCATCGCGCGCGTCGTCGAGCTGCAACAGCGTCGCATTTCGCGCACCCAGCGCATCACGGTTTTCGATGGCCGTGAGAATCGCCTTGTGCCGAGGCAATGCCCGTTCTTGCAGATTCGGCCGCTGATTCGAATGCTTCAACGACTCGGCAATAGCCACCGACAGCATATTGCACAGATTGGCCAACAGATCGTTGTGGGTCGCGTCGGCGATGCGGCTGTGGAAGTCCAGGTCCGGTTGCAGAAAGGCTTCCGGCGTGGGCGCGGCTTCCATGCGTTGGTAGGCTTCGCCGATGGAGGCGATGTCGTCGTCGGTTGCGAACTGCGCGGCGAGGGCGGCCGCGCCCGGTTCGATGATGCTGCGCACGCTGGTTAGCAGGTTGAAGAACTCATTCTGCGGGCTGCTCTGTATCAGCCAGTGCAGCACGTCCGGGTCAAGCATGTGCCATTCCCGGCGCGGCTTGACCACGGTGCCGACCCGCGGGCGGGAATACACCAGGCCCTTGGCGACCAACACCCGCGTGGCTTCGCGCAACACTGGCCGGCTAACGGCATACTCTTCGCACAACAGGGCTTCGGCGGGCAGTTTGTCGTCGGGCAGGAACTGTCCGGAAACGATCTGCATGCCCAATTCCTGGACAATGCGCGAGTGCATGCTTTTGCGGGCGGAGGGTTTGCGGTAATCCATGGGAAACGGCGCGGTCCTGTGCGAGGGGGGTGCCGGGCATGATAACAGGCGCGGCATACACTTGAGACTCGCTCCCACAGGAACTATCAGTGAACGCATGAGCTATCATTGCGTTTTTCCCATTCAAAGACTGATCGCCATGACCGCTGCAACCGACACCTTGCTCAATGCCCTCGAACACTGCGGAATGGTGGAAATCGACGGGCTTCATGCCTTCGAATTCGCCCTCGATGAGGACGACAACCTGCATATCGAATGCATGGATGGTAGAAACGCGCTGCATTGGGAATTCACCCCGGCGCAGATTCAGGCCGCGACCTTCGATCAAACCCTGCAGAGCTGGCTGATCAAGGACGATGGCGGCGAGCACCGTCTGGTGTGCGTTGGCGACGTCATCAGTGGCGACAACGAAGACGACGACCAAGCGGATGCGTAGCCTCTGGCCCCTGTTGATCGCCGGCAGCATCGGCGCGATGGGCGTTCAGACGGCTTGCGCCGAGGATTATCCATTGCTCGTGGGTTCCTACACCGCCGGGCAAAGCCAGGGCATTTATCGGCTGAATTTCGACAGTGCGACCGGGCAGATCAATGCCAAACCATTGCAAGTGGTCAAAAGCGAAAACCCGTCGTGGCTGACCCTGTCCAGGGATCAGCGGCGCCTGTTCGTGGTCAACGAAAATGGCCCGGGCCAGGCCGATCCGGTAGGGCGGGTCAGCAGTTATGCGATCGACCCCGGGACCCATGAGCTGACGCTGATCAATCAGGTGCAGAGCCTGGGCAACGAGCCGACGCATTCGAGCCTCAGCGCGGATGCCAGTCATCTGTTTGTCAGCAATTACTCGGTGGCCGAAGATCCGGGCGGGACCCTGGCGGTGTTGCCGGTGGGTGCCGATGGCACGCTGAAACCGGTGGTGCAGATGAGCAGTCATCCGGCCAGTCGGGTCAATCCCGAGCGGCAGATGTCAGCGCATGTGCATTCGACGATTCCGGCGCCCGATGGCAAGTATGTGTTCTCCAACGATCTGGGGGCGGACCGGATTTTTGTCTACCGTTACGACCCCAAGGCCAATCCTGACCTGCCATTGACCCCGGCGTCGCCAGCGTTTGTCCAACTACCCCCCGGCAGCGGTCCGCGTCATCTGTTGTTCAGTGCCGATGGCAAGCACGCCTGGCTGACCATGGAGATGAGCGCCCAGGTGGCCGTGTTCGATTACCGGGACGGCACGCTTGAGCAGACGCAAATGGTCGATCTGGCTTCCGGCCAGCCGGTTTCGGACAAGGCCGCCGCCGCGTTGCATGCCTCTAACGATGGCAAATTTCTATACGTCAGCAACCGTGGCACCACCAATCAGGTGCTGGTGTTCGCTATCGATCCGGCAACCGGGCATCTCAAGGAGTTGCAGCGCCGAACGGTGGAGGGTGATCATCCCCGGGAGTTCAGCCTCGATCCCAGTGGCAAATTCATGCTGATCGCCAATCAGAAAAGCAACCAGATTGTCGTCGTCGAGCGCGATACCAGGACCGGCCTGCTGGGTAAAACCGTGCAAAAACTGCCGATGGACGCCCCGAGCGATCTCAAGTTCATCATGCGACAATAGGCCGCAGGCCCCGGTTCATGGGGCCTGTAGCTTTCTATCAATGAGGCTGATATTTGGTAATGCTACAAAGCATTTCAAGGCCTCGTTCCTCAAGGGTTAAGTTTGCTTCACGGCCCAACCGGGCAAGCAAGCCAACTGACTTCGAGGACTACACCATGAACTTCAATCTCTTCTCCGTAATCGCCGCTTCCGCCATCTCCGCCACCGTTGCCCTGCCTGCCAGCGCCAACGTTGAAATCAGCGACAAAAAAGCCCACACCCAGAGCTACACCCAGAAATACCTGCAACAGAGCGCCAACTTCTACGCCGCGCTGGACCACAAAGCCCAGCACTGAAATTGCCTCCCTGCCACCTTTATGCAGGAGCGAAGTCACTTGCCGAGCGAGCGCCGATGCCTCGCCAAGCACCGAAGTGATGTCGCTCCTGCATAACGCATTTACGACAGCATCATATCGCCATCAATCTATTGCTTGATATCACATGGCCATGCGTTTAAATTTGACGCTGATTTTTTGACTCCTTCTCAAGAAAAGGATCGATCACATGGCGATGCGTCTTGCAGTGGTGCTTTTGTTCCTCTATTCCACCCCGATTTTATCCGCCGCCGAGCCCATTTCCGGGGAGCCCGACGCTGCCCGCGAGCGCTTGATGAGTTTTATTGAAGACTGAAATAGTCTGGCTTAATGATCAACGTAGTTGATAGTCGCTATAGACACGCCTTGTTGGTTATCGATGCTTTTTTCATCGATTCTGTGGACTCTGAAACATGTCCACGGAGTTCATCATGGCCAGCGCAATCATCACTTCTGCCAAACACGGCGCCTATGTGGCTATCGGTCTTTACCTGGTCATGGTGCTGGTTGTCAGTCTTTCGCCACAATCGCAACACACCTTCGAAGCGCCGATTCAAGTCGGACACCCTGGCATCCAGTTTGAACACCGCGCCCAACAGGCGATGGCTGATCAGACCGAACTGGCAGGAGTCGGCGGAGCATGAACCGTTGCAAATTTTTGGTCATCGCCTTCCTGGCAGTCATCACCAATGGATTTTCCTTGCTGGGGATCGGGCAAGGTTCCATAGGCGGGGTGGCACGGGCCATCGAGGCCAACCACAGCATCGCGCACAATATCGAGACAGCCAAGGCCATGGGGATGCTGGCCGGCAATCCGCCACTCAAACCGGAAAGCGCCTTTTTCGGGCCGTTCCACGTCGATTGCTCGGTGATCGGCATGTGTGAAGTGCTGGCGTAAATCGTTAAGACACCACGGTCCCTGTGGGAGCAAGGCTTGCCCGCGATGGGGCCGTCAAGGCCGCCAAAAGCATCGCGGGCAAGCCTTGCTCCTACAGGTTTCAGTAACCCGGATATCGGTTATTTCTTCATGATCGATGTAAACAACTCCGACGCCAGAAACCGCTGCAACCAATCCTGCAACCGCCGATAAGGCGTTTGCGCAAACCACTCGCGATCGACATGGGCGAATTGCCTTATGAACGGCATCAACGCCACGTCAGCCAGGCTTGGATGGTAAGTCAGCAGGTAATCGCGCCCCTCCAGTAACTCATCAAGCTTGCGCAAAAACACTTCGCCTTCGGCGCGATAAAACGTCATCGGCTGCTCCGGGTAGCGCTCGGCATACTTGTAGCGGTTCAGATGCACCTTGAATGCCTGATCGTTCTCTTCGATCAGCGCCGCGATGGCAAGCTGCCCCTGTGGATCGTCCTTTAGCAGCCAGTCCTGCGGATCATGTTGCGCCACGGCCCAGCGCATGATTTCCAGGCTTTCATCAATCACCCGCCCGTCGAAACTCAACACCGGCACCGTACCCTTGCTCGACAGCGTGAGCATTTCGGCGGGTTTGGCCTTGAGGCTGACTTCAACGATGTCCACGGCAACCCCCGCGTAACGCAGGGCCATGCGCGCCCGCATGGCGTACGGGCAACGGCGGAAAGAATACAGCGTGGTCATTTCACCTCCAGGGTGCTCAGGCCGTTGCCCTGGCGGCGGACCTGAATCTGCACCGGAATCCGCTCGTGCATTTCCTGCACGTGGGAAATCACTGCGACCTTGCGCCCCTGGGCCTGCAAGCCGTCGAGGGCATCCATGGCCAGTTGCAGGGATTGCGGGTCGAGGCTGCCGAAGCCCTCGTCAATGAACAGTGATTCGATTTTCAGCGTGCTCGACGCCATCGATGCCAGACCCAGTGCCAGGGCCAGCGACACCAGGAAAGTCTCGCCACCGGACAATGAATGCACCGAACGCAGTTCGTCACCCATTTCGGTGTCCATCACCAGCAAACCGAGCATGCTGCCGCCACGCTTGAGGCGATAGCGCCGCACCAGTTGGCGCAACTGCACGTTGGCGTGGTGCACCAGTAAATCGAGGTTGTAGGCCTGGGCGATCTTGCGGAAGGTATCGCCGGTGGCCGAGCCGATCAACGCATTCAGGCGCGCCCAGCGTTGATACTCGGCATAAGCCTCGGCAATTTGCTGCGCCAGGGCCTGGTTGGCGTTCTGTCGGCGCTGGTCCTCGACCTGTTCGGCGCGTAGTTCGGCGCAGCGCTGTTCGCTGACGCCGCACTGGTGCTGCAACTCGGTGAGGGCGATGTCGAGTTGTTCGGCATCAAGGTTGCCGTTGTGCTGCCCCTGATGGTCCATCAAACGCTTGTCACGTTCCTGCACCAGGACCTTGGCCTGTTCGATCTCTTTTTCGCTGAGCTGCAAGCGCTGGCGCAGCTCGCTGACGTGGGCGTCATCGACCCGCAGCAGGTCTTCAAGACCGCCATCGTCCAGCTCCGGATGGCGGGCACGCCAGTCGGCGATTTTAGCGGCCAGTTCCGTGGCTTCGCTTTGCAGTGCCTGCAAGCGTTCCTGCTGTGCCTTGAGTTCGGCGGCGATTCGCACCTGCTGCGTGAGTACGCTTTGAAGGTTCTGGGCCGTCGTGGTTTCGGCGCCGCGTGCCGTTTCCACGGCGTGCTCCAGTTGCTGCTGCCAATGTTCGGCGCTGCTGTGCTCACCGAGCAATTGTTCGAGGGTGTGCTGGCTAGCCTGTTGTTGTTCGGCAAGCGCCTGGAACTGCTGCTCGGCGGTTTGCAATTGCTGGGTGCGGGTCTGCTGCCGATCCTGTTCCTTCTCCAGGGATTGCTGGCGCTGTTGCTGTTCGGCCAGCTCTTCCTTCTGTTGATCGAGCTGCGCCAGGCGCTCGGTGATTTGCCGATCGAGTTGCATGAAGGTCGCGGCCGGCTCGCTGCGCAGTGCTTGCAGGGTTTCATCCGGCAGCAGGCTGGCGAACGCGGCCAGTTCTTCGTCAAGGCGCTGACGGTCGCTGCCGAGTTCGCGCTGTTGATTGTCCAGGTGTTGGGCCGCTTGCTGGTGTGCGGTTTCAGCGTGGCGCAATTGCTGGGTCAGGCGCGCGGCATCCTGTTGCAGGGTGAGCAGGGCCGTTTGCCGTTGTTCATCCTGGGCGATGCTTTGATTCAACTGGCTGTTTTGCTGGGCGAGCCAGGCGTCGCGCCTGTCCGCGTCCTGATCCAGCAGCGGGGCGGCCAACGGGTGCGCCGCAAGGCTTGGCGCCAGGGCTTGTTGCTGCGTCGCCAGTAACTCCTGCTGTTGCAGCAATTCCTTTTGCTGGGCGATCAGGCCACCGACCTCGGCACGCAGGTCGGTGAGCTTTTCCTTGAGCAGGTCGACGGCTTTCTGGGCGTTGGCCTGTTCGCCTTCATCAAAGCGGCCGAGGCTTTGCAACAGTGCTTCGGGTTGATGATACGGATGTTCATTACTGCCGCAGACCGGGCACGGCTGATCATCCTGCAACTGTGCGCGCAGTTCCTCGACGCTCGCGCTGCGGGCCAGGCGCTGACGCTCCAGCAGTTCGCGGGTGACGCTGAGGGTCTGCTCGGCGACGCTCAGTTCAGTTTTGGCCTTAACCCCATCCTGGGTCAGGCGATCGCGTTGCTGTTGTGCGGTGAGCTGACGTTGTTGCAGCTCGGCACCGCGCTTGTCCAGATCCTGCTGGCTGGCCCACAACCGGCTCAGGTCTTCGATGGCGCGCAGTTGTTTGCGATTGTCCTGCAACAGGCTGCCGAGAATGCCAATCTGCTCTGCAACGGCATCCGGTTCGGCGCCGACCTCCTTGTACAGCACTTCCAGCTGCTGTTTCTGCGCGGTGAATGCTGCCGCGGTACGGGTGGCGTTCTGTTCGAGGCTGGCGAGTTCGGCCTGCCCCTGATTCAGTCGATTGCCGATCAACATCAACTGTTGCAGGCGATCACGGTAGGCCTTCCAGGCATCGCTCAACGGTGCCAGATGGGCGCCTTGCTCCAGATCGACGGCCATGCGTTGCAAGTGTTCGGCGACCTGGGCCTGCCGGTCGAGCAAGCTTTGAATGGCGCTCTGGCCCTGGGCACAGGCTTGTTCGGCGTTGTGTTTCGCTTCAGCGCTTGAAGCAGTGTCCTTGGCCAGGCGGGCGAGGGTGCTCTGTTCTTCGAAGGCCTGACGCAACAGCGGCGCGCCGTCGGTTTGCTGCTGGAGCGCTTCGTTCAAGGCGATCCTGGCGGCGGCAAGTTGTTGCTCCAGCCCCGTCTGGCGCTCGGCGAGTTCGCCCTGCTGCTGCGTATGCCCGGCAATGTGCGCCGCCAACGGGGTCAGCAGGGCATCGATTTCGGCCTTGCGGGCGAACTGGTGCCGTTGTGGCGCCAATTGCTCCAGACGGGTCAGCTTCAGGCGTTCGTCGGCCAGGTTTTGCCAATGCTGTTGCGCCGATTGCAGTTGCTCGGCGGCGCTGTGTTGCGCGTCCTGCAACTGACGCAAATCCTTGAGCCAGGTGTGCTGCAACTCGAGCTGCTTGAGTTGCGCCTGCTGCAATTTAAGTTGTTGCTGTGCGGCATTGAAGCGCTCATCCAGCTCCGCCCGGTCTTCGGGCGCCAGTGGTGTGACCCCGCTGGCCTGATCCTGCAGCAGTTTGTGGGCTTCGCGGGCTTCCTTGGTCTTGTCGAAGGCGCGACGACCCAGCCGGGTGTAGAGCGCGGTGTCGGTGAGTTTTTCCAGCAGCTCGCTGCGGTCGTTATCGTCGGCCTTGAGGAAGGCGCTGAACTCGCTTTGTGCCAGTAGCACGGCGCGGGTGAACTGTTCGAAGTTCAGGCCCAGTACCGACTCGATCCTGCTTTTGAATTCGAGCTTTTGACTGGCGAGCAGTTGATCCTGGTCGATGTCGCGCAAGCTTTGACGACTGGCTTGCAGCCTGCCGCCCGCTTTGTCCCGTGCGCGGTTGGCTTCCCAGCGGGCACGATAGCGACGGCCGTCAATGCCGACGAAATCGACTTCCGCGTAGCCTTCACCGGTGCCGCGACGCAACAGCGTACGTGGATCCCCGGTGCCGATTTCACCATCGACGTCCGGTGCCTTGGCCGATGGCTGAACACTGTTGAGCCGCGGCACCGTGCCGAACAGCGCCAGGCACAGAGCGTCGAGCAGGGTGCTTTTACCGGCGCCGGTCGGCCCGGTGATGGCGAACAGACCGGCGCTGGCCAAGGGTTCGGCGGTGAAGTCGATATCAAAGGGACCGGCCAGGGAGGCGAGGTTTTTCAGGCGGATGGCGAGGATCTTCATGGCTGTTCGCTCTCCATCTGCACGTCTTGCAGCAACTCGGCAAAGTCCTTGAGGGTTTGCTCGTCGACCTCGCTGCCGTAGTTATCCATCCAGGCGCGGCTGAACAGTTCCTGGGGGGTGAGTTGGTCCAGTTCGATCAGTGCGGCACCGTCATCAGCACCATCACGGCTGCCGTTGCCGGCGTATTCGGCGGCGATGCGCACCAGGCGCACGGCCTTGCCCTGCAAGGCGGTTTCCACTTGATGACGCAAGTCCGGTTGCGGCTCGTCGAGGCGCACCCGCACCTCCAGCCAGGGTTGGCGCTGGTAGTCGGCCAGCAGGTCGATGTTTGGCAGCTCCGCCAGTTGCAGCAGAATGTCCGTCAGAGGGGCCGGACCGAGGCGTTGCAGATCGACTGCGCGGGGAATCAGTTTGGGTTCGACGCTGACCAGGGTTTCGCCATCAAGGGTGATGTCGAGAATCTGGTGCTTGTAGCCGATTTCAGAGAACGACAACGGAATTGGCGAACCGCTGTAGCGAATCCGCTCTTCACCATTGACCTTCTGCGGCTTGTGCAAGTGACCAAGGGCGACGTAGCTGATGCTGGGGCCGAACAGGCTGGCGGGCAGGGCTTCGGCGTTGCCGATGATCAGGCTGCGCTCGGAGTCTTCCGACACCGAGCCACCGGCCATGTGGGCGTGGCTGATGGCGATCAGTGCCTGGCCTTTCTTGCGCTTGGCGTTGGCGGCCTCGATCAGCCATTCGTGTACCTGGCCGATGCCGCGCAGATAGTTGTCGCCCAGGTGCGCGCCGGTGACTTCGGCTGGGCGCAGGAACGGCAGCGCCAGGCACCAGGCGACGGTTTTCCCCTTGGCGTCCGGCAGCGGTAAAAGCAGGCGCTCGGCATCCAGTTGCCCGTCATCCAGCCACAACACGCGGCCGAGGGCGTGCGTGCGCAGACGGCGCATCAAGGGCGCTGGCAATTCGATCCGCGAACCGGAATCGTGGTTGCCGGCGATCATCACGATGGTCAGCTTCGGTTGTTGCTCGTGGGCACTGACGATGAAGTCGTACAGGCGTTCCTGGGCCTTGACCGGCGGGTTGACGGTGTCGAAGATATCGCCGGCGATCAACAGCACATCGGGCTGATCGAGTTTGAGCTGGCGCAGCAGCCAGTCGAGAAAACAGCCATGCTCGAAATCGCGATCCTGGCCGTGCAGGTTCTGCCCAAGGTGCCAGTCGGAGGTGTGGAACAGACGCAAGGCGAACTCCGCTATTTGAAAGATGATGGCCGCAAGGAAAATGACAGCGGCGAAAGGGGAGAGAGTTTACTGGCAAACGCGCTTGCGGATGTACACGATTAACTGTGGGAGCAAGGCTTGCCCGCGATGGTGCCCGTGAGATCGCTATCGCGGGCAAGCCTTGCTCCCACGCAGAGCGATTCAATATTTACCGTGGGGTATCGGACTATTTGGGATAAAGCGGCGGCAATCCACTGTCGCCCACCGGGTCCTGAACCCGTTCGGCCGTCGGGATCGCGCGAATCGCCCGCCACAGCTCTTCACCCTGCCAGTGCTGGCCGGTTTCGCTGTACAGCGCGCCATTCAGGCCGTCCAGGGCGTCGGACAGCGGGACGAAGCGGGCGGCCATGTCGGCCAGGGTTTCCGGTTGCTGCCGGGCCCAGGCGTCGAGCGCCTGGCGGGTGGCGTGGGAGTCGTTGGCCTGGCAGGCGCGCTTGAGGTCGTCGAGCACGGTGCGGGGGCTCGGGCCGGTTTGCGCTGCGCGCAGGATCGCCGGTTGCCAGCGCGCGCGCCACCACAGGCCGAAGCCCAGCAGGGTGGTGCAGGCCAGGATCAGGGTGCTGAGTTTCCAGCGCCACAGGGTTTCGCCGTCCGCAGTGGCATTGAGCTGGGAAGTACCGGCCGGCGTGTCGACCATCAGGCTCGGGTTGGTCGCCACTTGCAGGGTCCGGGCAGGCAGGCTGCTGTGTTCCAGGTGGTCTTCGAAGGTGTTCCACCAGACCACTTCGACCGACGGCAACTCGATTGAACCGCTTCGGGCGGGCACCAGGGCTTCGCGGTCCTCGCGACTGCCGACCAGACCGCGTTCGCTGTGCTGGTTACCCAGCACCGGTTGGTCCGGATACCGGCGCAGGCCGCTGACCTCGGTACCGGGCAGCGGCGGCAGTTGCGTGCTGGCCAGGCCCTCGGCCTTCACCGTCAGGCTGCGGGTCAGCGAATCGCCGGCCTGAACGTGCTCCGGTTCCGGATTCCAGCTCTCGCTCAGGGTCAGGCTACGCGCCGGCAACCAGGGCAGGTCGGCGGGGTAGGTGATGGGTTTGGCCTTGACCGTCAGCAGAATTTCGCTGGAACTGACGCGCATCAGCTTGCCGGACTTCGGATTCGGTGACGCGGCGTCCTGGGTGGGTTGCGCGTCCACCAGCGCGGCATTGAAGATCTGCCCGGGAATGATCAATTCACCGCTGTGCTGCGGATAGATTGCGTAGCGCATTTCAATCACGCCGTGGCGTACGCCGTTGATGTCTTTTTCGTAAGTGCGCGATTCCCCCAGCTGTTCGATGCGCGCATCGGGAATCTGCAGTGGCGGCAGGCTGCTGTCATCGTACAGCGACACCGAATGGTAGATGCGCAGGGTCAGGATCGCCTGGGCCTGCACGTACACACTGGTTTGATCGAGACTGGCGTCGATGAACACCGGGGCCAGTTTGTTCGAGGTCTCCTGGGTTTCGCTCTGGATCACTTGCACGGTGATCGGCTGGCTCTGGATCTCGCCCAACTTCAATGACGGGATCACCACGCTGCCGTTTTGCAGCGGCAAAAGGGTGACGATCCAGCGGGTCGTGGCGCGATTGTCGCCGCCGAGGGTGTTCAACTGGTTGACCTGGCGGGTGCCACGCACTTCGAACAATGGCTCCAGCGGTGTCAGGTCCGGTTTGCCGAACTGCGTCACGTCGTTGGATTCCAGGGTCAGCTCGATCGTCTCTCCGGAGTTCAGGCGCGTGCGATCGACACTGGCGACCAGCTCGGCTGCCTGGGCCTGGGCGGTCCACAACACAAAGGCGAACATGAAAGCGGTGAAGCGGGTCATCGAGTTTTTCCCTGATCCTGATGTTGTTGCTGTTCGTACCAGAATTTACGCCTGAGCAACTCCCCCGGGTCATCCGGGATCTGCCGCAGCCATTGCTCCAGCGCCTGCTGCTGTTCTCCTTCGATACTGTCGCTGGCCGGGCGCATGGGCGGCGTGGTGTGTTGCTCGTCCCCCAACTCGCTGCCTGGCACTTCGTTGGTGCCTGTTTTTGGCGGCCTCGTGGGCGATTGTTCGGTATCGGAGCCGGTCTGTTGGTCAGCGTTCTTCGGCTCGCCCGTGCTCTGCGCCTGGGCGGCAGCGCCGGGTGGCGGCTCTTGCGGCGGTGCCTGGGGTTCCTCGCTGGCGGTATTGTCCGGCTCGGCGGCGGGCGGGTTGGCTTTCTGCTTGAGCAGGCTTTCCACCAATGCCTTGTTGGTCAGGGCCGGGCGCAAGTCCGGTTGACGTTCAAGTGCCTGTTCATACGCATCCAGCGCTGCCTCCAGTTCACCGCTTTTGGCCAGGGCATTGCCTCGATTGTAGTGGGCGTGGGCATCGTCGCCTTCGGCGAACCGCTGGGCGGCGCCGCTGTAATCGCCCGCTCCATAGAGGGCCACACCTTGCCACTGATGATCTTCGAAGTGCTGTGCGGCCTCGGCCGGGCGTTGCTGCTTGAGCAGGTGCACGCCCTGCTGATCGGGGCGTAGCCACAGGTCCTGGAACTCGAAGGCGTAGCTCGGTTGTGGCAGCGCCAGCAGCAGCGGCAGGCAGAACAACCAGCCGCGACGACCGGCACAGGCCGCCAGCAGCAACAACGGCAATAGCAACCAGTATCCCTGATCGGCCCAGGCATCCAGGCGCAGGGTCTGGCCGTTGTCGCGCAGGTTGCGCGGCCCATCGAGCAGGCCAAGCGCGCGCAGGTCGGAGTCGCCCAGGCGCGCGTGGCGATAGCGCCCGTCCAGATCGTTGGCGAAAGCTTTCAGGCCCGGCTCGTCCAGGTGCGGTACCAGAATCGCCCCCTGTTCGTCCTTGAGGAAACTGCCGTCCTCCTGGGTGATCGGCGAGCCTTCGGCGGTGCCGATGCCAAGCATCAGGAACTGGGTGGATTTGCCGCTCAGGGCCCGACGAATCCCCAGGCGTTCCTGTTCTGTCAGGGAAGAGCCGATCAACAGGATCCGGCCATCGCCCAGTGCGCCTTGCTCCAGCAGGGCCAGGGCCTTGGTCACCGCGAGGTCGGCGCGATGGCCGGCCTCGGGCATCAACGACGGTTTGAGCGCATCCAGCAGATTGCGGCTGGTGGACAGGTCGTCCGACAGCGGCACCAATGTGTGCGCGCTGCCGGCGTAGACCACGATGGCGGTCTGCGCGTCGCTGCGGTTTTGCAGCAGGTCGAGGAGCTTGCGCCGGGCCTGTTCCAGGCGGTTGGGCTGGACGTCGGTGGCGAGCATTTGCGGGGTCAGCTCAAGGATCACCACCAGCGGATCGGCGGGTTTCTGGCTGAGCTGCTCGACACGCTCCCAGCTTGGCCCCAGCAGCGCGAGTACGGTCAAAAGCCACGCCGCGCCCAAGGCCACCCACGGCAGTTTACTGTCGCGGCCATTGCCGCCGCTGAGCAGTGCGGCATGAAAGGCCGGCGGAAGGATCATCTGCCAGCGCCCGGCACGCTTCTGCCGATGCCAGAGTTGCCACAGCAACCAGCCCAGCAGCGGCAGCAACAGCAGCCACCAGGGGCGGAACCAGTAGGGCCAGAGCTCGCTCATCGGCGTCTCCGCAGGCGCAGGCGCTTGAGACGCTCGCGCCAGTCAGGCAGTTGGGTTTGCAAAAACAGGTCCTTGGTAAACAGGCGATGCAGCGGGTTATCCGGCCAGAGCTCGCGGACCACCAGCAGCATGCTCATGATCAGCGCCATCGTCAGTGGCCAGTGATACAACGCCTGGGCCGGACGGGCCTGGGTCGGTTGCTGGGTCACGGGTTCCAGTTGGTCGAGGGTATCCTTGATCGCTTGCAGCTCCTTGCCATCGCGTGCCCGGAAATACCGGCCTCCGGTCGCCTCGGCGATCGCTTTCAGGGAAGGCTCATCAAGGTCCAGGCTCGGATTGATCCCGAGGAAACCCAGGGTGCCACTTTCCTCCGGATCGGCACCGATGCCGATCGGGTAGATCTTCACGCCTTCCCTGGCGGCCAGGCGCGCGGCAGTGAGCGGGTCGATTTCACCGCCATTGTTGGCGCCGTCCGTCACCAGAATCAGCACGCGGCTCTGGGTCGGCCGTTGCCGCAGGCGCTTGAGGCCCAGTCCAATGGCGTCGCCGATGGCGGTGTTCTTACCGGCGATGCCAATGCGCGCTTCGTCGAGCCAGACGCGCACGGTATGCCGGTCGAAGGTCAGCGGCGCTTGCAGGTAGGCCTGGCTGCCGAACAGGATCAGGCCGACCCGATCGCCGTCGCGGCTCTCGAGGAAGTCGCCGAGCAGATGCTGGACCAGTGCAAGGCGGCTGACGTCTTCGTCCTGCCATTGCATGTCGGGGAAATCCATGGAGCCTGAAACGTCCACCGCCACCAGCAGGTCGCGGCCACTGGCGGCAATCGGTAGCGGTTCGCCAAGCCATTGCGGGCGCGCGGCGGCGGTCAGCAGCATCAACCACAGCAGCAGGAACGGCGCCTGTTGCCGCCATGCCGGCAGGTTGGCGCGGGCGCGGCGCCGGGCCAGGCCTTCGAGGTCGCTGAGGAAGCTGACCTTGAGCGCCGGCTCGCCACTGTCGGCCACCGGCAGCACGATGCGCATCAGCCACGGTAGCGGCAGCAGGGCGAAGAGCCACGGCCAGGCGAACTCAAACATGTTTGCGAATCCAGGTGTCGACTGCCTGGGTGAGGCCGGCGATGGCCTTGTCGTCGAGTTTGCATTCGGGTTTGTAGGCGCCTTCGACCAGCACCATCCAGCGGGTCAGCCCGGCAGCCGGGCAGCGGTTGTCGAGGAAGGCCAGCCATTTGCGCCCGTTGAGGGTGTGGCTCTGGCTGTAGGGGTAATGGTTGCGGCACAGGCGCTTGAGCAGGCCATTGAGTTGCTGCAGCCAGGCACCGGCGGGGGCCCCGTCGTAGGGCTTGGGCATCAGCGCCAGCTCCGACAGGGCGGCGAGGCGCACCGGGTCCAGCGGCTGCTCGGCGCGCACGATACGGCGCTTTTGCGGAATGAAACGCCGAAGCTTCCACAAGCCGAAACCGATGACGGGCAGCAGCAACAGCAGTAGCCACCAGCCCGGTGCCGGTGGCCAGAAGTCGATCGGAGGCGGAGAAATCAGGGGTTGCAGTTGATCCAGACTGCTCATCGACCTTTCCCCGGCTTCTGAGGGTTCAGGTACTCGCGCAATTGCTCGACCATTTCGCTCTGGGTGCTCAACGGCATCAACAGTACCCGCAGTTTTTGCGCGAGCAATTCCCAGCGGGCGATGCGCGTTTCTGCCTGGGCGCGGTAGGTCTGGCGCAGGTCGAAATTCAGCGTATCGAGCTCCAGTTGCGCACCGCGCTCGGCAAAACGGAGCAAGCCGGCGGCGGGCAGGGCGTGATCCAACGGATCGGACAGTGGCAGTAGCAACAGGTCGCAATGGCGCGACAGCAGGCTCAACTGCTGCTCGGCGCTCTCGGACAAGGCGCGTTCGTCACAGATCACGATCGCCAGGCTACCCGGGCGCAACACTTCACGGGCGCGACGCAGGGCAATGCCGAAGGCGTCGCGGTCCGGTTCGCTTTCAGTGTGCAACGACTGATTGACGCGCACCAGTCGGTTGAGAAACTGCAGCAGACTTTGTTTACTGCGCCGTGGCTTGATTTCGTAGTGTTCGTTGTCACCGAACACCAGCCCGCCGACCCGGTCATTATGCCCCAGCGCGGCCCAGCCGATCAGGCTCGCGGCCTGGGCGGCAAGCACCGATTTGAACATCAGCCCCGAACCGAAAAACAGCCGACGGCTTTGCTCGACCATGATGAAAATCGGTCGCTCGCGCTCTTCGTGGAACAGTTTGGTGTGAGGCTCCTGGGTTCGGGCGGTAACCCGCCAGTCGATGCTGCGCACGTCGTCGCCGGCCTGATAGACCCGCACCTGATCGAAGTCGACGCCACGACCGCGTAGCTTGGAGTGGTGCAGGCCGATCAGCGGGCTGCGCTGGCTCGGTGTGGAGAACAGTTGCACTTCGCGTACGCGATGGCGCATCTCGATCAGCTCGGCGAGCGTGATGCGGATACCCGGTTGGGGCGGCAGGAGGGTGTTCATCGGGGTCAAGCGACGGCTACGACGTCGAGAATCCGCTGGACCACCCGGTCCTGGTCGATACCGGCGGCTTCGGCTTCAAAGGACAGAATAATGCGGTGGCGCAACACGTCGAACAGCACGGCCTGAATGTCTTCCGGGCTGACGAAATCGCGTCCGGCGAGCCAGGCATGGGCGCGCGCGCAACGGTCCAGGGCGATGGAGCCGCGTGGACTGGCGCCATAGGCGATCCACTCGGCCATCTCCGGGTCGAATTTGCCCGGATTGCGCGTGGCCATGACCAGTTGCACCAGGTATTCCTCCACGGCATCGGCCATGTACAGGCCGAGGATTTCCTTGCGTGCGGCAAAAATCGCCTGTTGGCTGACCCGGCGCTCGGGTTTTGTTTCGCCGTTCAGGGCTTCACCACGGGCCTGTTGCAGGATGCGACGTTCGACAGCGGCGTCCGGGAAGCCGATTTTCACGTGCATCAGAAAACGGTCGAGCTGGGCTTCTGGCAGCGGATAGGTGCCTTCCTGCTCGATGGGGTTTTGCGTGGCCATCACCAGAAACAGCGGCGACAGCTCATAAGTGCTGCGCCCGACACTGACCTGACGCTCACCCATGGCTTCGAGCAGCGCCGACTGAACCTTGGCCGGGGCTCGGTTGATTTCGTCCGCCAGCACCAGGTTATGGAAGATCGGACCTTGCTGGAACACGAAGCTGCCGGTTTCCGGGCGATAGATTTCCGTGCCGGTGATGTCGGCAGGCAACAGGTCGGGGGTGAACTGAATGCGATGGAACTGGGCTTCGATGCCTTCGGCAAGTTCTTTGATGGCCTTGGTTTTGGCCAAACCAGGAGCGCCCTCGACCAGCATATGGCCGTCGGCAAGCAGGGCGATGAGCAAGCGCTCGATGAGCTTTTCCTGGCCGAGAATCTGCGTTGAAAGAAAGGTTCGCAGCGCGAGCAGCGCTTCACGATGTTCCATCGATGACTGTTCCTGGAGAAGGTGGCCGAAGACGTTCGTATAACGCCAGGGCTGGGGGCGTTACTTTAATCCATCGCGGGGGGCGGCGACTAACGGCATTTTGTGCAAAGTGCGGGAAATGATTGGGGAAAATGTTGGATTCTGGTAACAGGGGGGGATTGGGTGGCTGTGCGGGCCCCATCGCGAGCAGGCTCACTCCTACAATTGAACGTCGTACACCGTCAATGTAGGAGTGAGCCTGCTCGCGATGAGGCCGGATCAAACACCTCAAATCTGGCTGATAAAGGTGCCAGTACCATCGAGAATATTCTTCAAGGTCAGCTCAACTTCAGCCATGTCCACCATGTCCGGGTTGAAGGTGATCTCCAGCACATCATCCCCATTCAACGCATCGGCATCCGCCGCCGCGATTTCGATCTTCAGCAGGGAAGGGCTGAGAGTGACTTTCACGCCATCGAGGGTCGAAGGCTCGCCGTCCAGGGTGATTTCCAGCTCGTCCTCGTCCGGGTAACGGGTCATCAGGAACATGTCGCCCTTGTCGCTGTGGCAGCAGAGCATGGCCATGTTGTCTTCCTCGTCGTCGCACGGGTTGACGATCAAGAGGGCGGTGGTCATTTGCATGGTTGATTCCTGGCTCGACGAGCGTAATGAAGACGAACAAAAGGCAATTCTGCCAGCCCCGGTGAATTTCTGCTTGCCTGTAGGAGCCACACACCCCATTACAGCGTGTTACGAGTCATTTCTGGTACGGAAGTACCGCAACCGGACGGAAAGCCGCCATTTTCCCCTGTGAGTGCTAGTGTTGTTCGATGCCCCACCCTCAAGCTGCATACCGTTGACCGAATATGTCGCAGCATCGCAAGCACGGGCCTTGCCGCACTCGTTAAGCTGCGCAACGGATGAGCACCTGTAAAGGCATTGCGCTGCCCGCAGCCCAGTCGTTTTTGCAGATGCCCATTCATGGAAGGTGAATGTGACCCGAGTGTCTCGTCCAGCTTCACCCACCTGTCACCCTGTTTCCTCTGCCCGAGAATCAGGAACAGGGTGACGGGTAGCCCCTGACAGGGGTTTTGCACGCGACGCTTCCATCAATAACAAGCCCAAGCGGAGTACCACAGATGGCGTTCTTCACCGCAGCCAGCAAAGCCGACTTCCAGCACCAACTGCAAGCGGCACTGGCGCAGCACATCAGTGAACAGGCACTGCCACAAGTGGCGCTGTTCGCTGAACAATTCTTCGGCATCATTTCCCTGGACGAACTGACCCAGCGCCGGTTGTCCGATCTCGCTGGCTGTACCCTTTCTGCGTGGCGCCTGCTTGAGCGCTTCGATCATGCGCAACCGCAGGTGCGCGTCTACAACCCCGATTACGAACGTCACGGCTGGCAGTCGACCCACACCGCGGTCGAAGTACTGCACCACGACCTGCCATTCCTGGTGGATTCGGTGCGTACCGAGCTGAACCGTCGCGGCTACAGCATCCACACCCTGCAAACCACCGTGCTGAGCGTACGCCGCGGCAGCAAGGGCGAGTTGCTGGAAATCCTGCCTAAAGGCACCCAGGGCGACGACGTTCTGCACGAGTCGCTGATGTACCTGGAAATCGACCGTTGCGCCAATCCCGCCGAACTGAACGTGCTGACCAAAGAGCTGGAGCAAGTGCTCGCTGAAGTGCGTGTGGCGGTTGGTGATTTCGAACCGATGAAAACCAAGGTCCAGGAAATCCTGACCAATCTGGACAACAGCCGGTTTGCCGTCGATGCCGACGAAAAGAGCGAAATCAAGAGCTTCCTGGAATGGCTGGTGGGCAACCACTTCACTTTCCTCGGCTATGAAGAGTTTACGGTTAGCGATGAGCCCGATGGCGGCCACATCGTCTACGACCAGAACTCGTTCCTTGGCCTGACCAGGCTGTTGCGTGCCGGCATGACCTACGATGACCTGCGCATCGAAGACTACGCCGTGAACTACCTGCGCGAGCCGAAGCTGCTGACGTTCGCCAAAGCCGCGCACCCGAGTCGCGTGCACCGTCCGGCTTACCCGGATTATGTCTCGATCCGTGAAATCGACGCCGACGGCAAGATCATCAAGGAATGCCGTTTCATGGGCCTGTACACCTCGTCGGTGTACGGCGAGAGCGTGCGCGCCATTCCATACATCCGCCGCAAGGTTGCCGAGATCGAACACCGTTCCGGCTTCCAGGCCAAGGCTCACCTGGGCAAGGAACTGGCGCAGGTACTCGAAGTGCTGCCGCGCGACGACCTGTTCCAGACGCCGGTGGACGAGCTGTTCAGCACCGTGATGTCGATCGTGCAGATCCAGGAGCGCAACAAGATTCGCGTGTTCCTGCGCAAAGACCCGTATGGCCGCTTCTGCTACTGCCTGGCCTACGTGCCGCGTGACATCTACTCCACCGAAGTACGCCAGAAGATCCAGCAAGTGCTGATGGATCGCCTGAAAGCCTCGGATTGCGAGTTCTGGACCTTCTTCTCCGAGTCCGTGCTGGCCCGCGTGCAGCTGATCCTGCGCGTCGACCCGAAAAACCGCCTCGACATCGACCCGCTGCAGCTGGAAAACGAAGTGATCCAGGCCTGCCGCAGCTGGCAGGACGATTACTCGGCACTGACGGTCGAAACCTTCGGCGAAGCCCAGGGCACCAATGTGCTGGCCGACTTCCCGAAAGGCTTCCCGGCCGGTTACCGCGAGCGTTTTGCAGCGCATTCGGCCGTGGTCGACATGCAGCACCTGCTGAACCTGAGTGCCAAAAACCCACTGGTAATGAGCTTCTATCAGCCACTGGGCCAGGTCTCCGGCCAGCGTGAGCTGCATTGCAAGCTGTACCACGCCGATACCCCGCTGGCACTGTCCGACGTCCTGCCGATCCTGGAAAACCTCGGCCTGCGTGTGCTGGGTGAGTTCCCGTATCGCCTGCGTCACAACAACGGCCGCGAGTTCTGGATTCACGATTTCGCGTTCACGGCCGCTGAAGGCCTGGACCTGGACATCCAGCAACTCAACGACACCTTGCAGGACGCGTTCGTCCACATCGTGCGTGGAGATGCCGAAAACGATGCGTTCAACCGCCTGGTACTGACCGCCGGCCTGCCATGGCGCGACGTGGCGTTGTTGCGTGCCTACGCCCGTTACCTGAAGCAGATCCGCCTGGGCTTCGACCTGGGCTACATCGCCAGCACCCTGAACAACCACACCGACATCGCTCGCGAGTTGACCCGGTTGTTCAAGACCCGTTTCTACCTGGCGCGAAAATTAAGCAGCGACGACCTCGAGCAGCGTCTGGAACACGCGATTCTTGCCGCTCTGGACGACGTCCAGGTGCTCAACGAAGACCGTATCCTGCGTCGCTACCTGGACCTGATCAAGGCCACCCTGCGGACCAACTTCTATCAGACCGACGCCAACGGCCATAACAAGTCGTACTTCAGCTTCAAGTTCAACCCGCACTTGATCCCTGAACTGCCGAAGCCTGTTCCGAAGTTCGAAATCTTCGTTTACTCGCCGCGCGTCGAAGGCGTGCACCTGCGCTTCGGCAACGTCGCTCGCGGCGGCCTGCGCTGGTCCGACCGTGAAGAAGACTTCCGTACCGAAGTCCTGGGCCTGGTAAAAGCCCAGCAAGTGAAGAACTCGGTGATCGTGCCGGTGGGTGCGAAGGGTGGTTTCCTGCCACGTCGCCTGCCGTTGGGCGGCAGCCGGGACGAGATCGCGGCCGAGGGCATCGCCTGCTACCGCATCTTCATTTCGGGTCTGCTGGACATCACCGACAACCTGAAAGACGGCGCCCTGGTGCCGCCGGCCAACGTCGTGCGGCATGACGACGATGACCCGTACCTGGTGGTTGCCGCGGACAAGGGCACTGCGACCTTCTCCGACATCGCCAACGGTATCGCCATCGACTACGGTTTCTGGCTGGGTGACGCGTTCGCATCCGGTGGTTCGGCCGGTTACGACCACAAGAAAATGGGCATCACCGCCAAGGGCGCGTGGGTTGGCGTACAACGCCACTTCCGCGAGCGCGGCATTAATGTCCAGGAAGACAGCATCACTGTGGTGGGCGTCGGCGACATGGCCGGCGACGTGTTCGGTAACGGCTTGCTGATGTCCGACAAGCTGCAACTGGTCGCCGCATTCAACCACATGCACATCTTCATCGACCCGAATCCGGATCCGGCAAGCAGCTTCGCCGAGCGTCAGCGCATGTTCGACCTGCCACGTTCGGCGTGGTCGGATTACGACACCAGCATCATGTCCGAAGGCGGCGGGATCTTCTCCCGCAGCGCGAAGAGCATCGCGATTTCCCCGCAGATGCAAGAGCGCTTCGACATCAAGGCCGACAAACTGACCCCGACCGAACTGCTCAATGCCTTGCTCAAGGCACCGGTGGACCTGTTGTGGAACGGTGGTATCGGTACTTACGTCAAGGCCAGCAGCGAAAGCCACGCCGATGTCGGCGACAAGGCCAACGATGCACTGCGCGTGAATGGCAACGAACTGCGCTGCAAAGTCGTGGGCGAGGGCGGTAACCTGGGCATGACCCAACTGGGTCGTGTGGAGTTCGGTCTCAATGGCGGTGGTTCCAACACCGACTTCATCGACAACGCCGGTGGCGTAGACTGCTCCGACCACGAAGTGAACATCAAGATCCTGCTGAACGAAGTGGTTCAGGCCGGTGACATGACCGCCAAGCAGCGTAACGAGTTGCTGGCGAGCATGACCGACGAAGTCGGCAACCTGGTGCTGGGCAACAACTACAAGCAGACTCAGGCCCTGTCCCTGGCGGCGCGTCGTGCCCTGCCACGAATCGCTGAATACAAGCGCCTGATGAACGATCTGGAAGGTCGCGGCAAGCTGGATCGCGCCATCGAGTTCCTGCCGGCCGAAGACGCAATCAACGAGCGCGTCGCTGAAGGCCATGGCCTGACCCGTCCAGAGCTGTCGGTGCTGATCTCCTACAGCAAGATCGACCTCAAGGAGCAGTTGCTGGGCTCCCTGGTGCCGGACGACGACTACCTGACCCGCGACATGGAAACCGCTTTCCCGCCAACCCTGGTGAGCAAGTTCTCCGCTGCCATGCGTCGTCACCGTCTGAAGCGCGAAATCGTCAGCACCCAGATCGCCAACGATCTGGTGAACCACATGGGCATCACCTTCGTTCAACGACTCAAAGAGTCGACCGGCATGAGCCCGGCGAACGTGGCCGGCGCCTACGTGATCGTGCGTGACATCTTCCATCTCCCGCACTGGTTCCGTCAGATTGAAAACCTGGACTACAAGGTTTCCGCCGACGTGCAACTGGAGCTGATGGATGAGCTGATGCGTCTGGGCCGTCGCGCCACACGCTGGTTCCTGCGTGCCCGTCGCAACGAGCAGAACGCTGCCCGTGACGTCGCGCACTTCGGTCCGCACCTGGCGGCGTTGGGTCTCAAGCTCGACGAGCTGCTCAGTGGCGAGATCCGCGAGACCTGGCAGACCCGTTATCAGGCCTACGTCGCGGCTGGCGTACCTGAATTGCTGGCGCGCATGGTTGCAGGCACCACGCACCTGTACACGCTGCTGCCGATCATCGAGGCCTCCGACGTGACCGGCCAGGACCCTGCGGACGTGGCCAAGGCCTACTTCGCCGTGGGCAGCGCGCTGGACATCACCTGGTACCTGCAACAGATCAGCGCTCTGCCGGTTGAAAACAACTGGCAGGCCCTGGCCCGTGAAGCGTTCCGCGATGACGTCGACTGGCAGCAACGTGCGATCACCATTTCCGTCCTGCAACAGGGCGGCGGCACCCAGGATGTGGAAACACGCCTGGTGCATTGGATGGCGCAGCACGAAAGCACGATCGAGCGCTGGCGCGCCATGCTGGTGGAAATCCGCGCCGCCAGTGGCACGGACTACGCCATGTACGCGGTGGCCAACCGTGAGTTGCTGGACGTGGCGTTGAGCGGTCAGGCGGTAGTGCCTGCCGCGGCTGCCGCGACCAGTGAAGAGCTGGAACCGGCCGCCTGATCAGGCGTTGAATGAAAAAGCCCCGCATTGAGAAATGCGGGGTTTTTTTTGCCTGATGTTTTTATGGTGTCAGTTCTGGCCCCATCGCGAGCAGGCTCACTCCCACATTGGTTTTGCGTCGAACAAAGAACTAATGTGGGAGCGAGCCTGCTCGCGATGGGAGCATTGATATCAATACAACTTCATGCCCGTTTTATTATCAATCATCGACACTTTATTTGACGGACTGGTCAATAAATTACTGAGCGACTGGTCAAACTTCTGCAGTGCCCTTACTTGCACATTCTGTTGTTCGTTTATATCGGCAACTATCTCTTCACTGCGCTTATAGTCCGCCCACACCGGGCTGAGTGCTTTTGCATCATGCCCGCGTGCAGTACCAATGTAGTTGAAGTTGCTGTCGAAGAAATCCGCGCTGACATTCGCCTCGATATCAGAACTGCGCGAAGTGATGAGTTGACTGCGGCTATCGATCACCGCAACGACGTCTGGTCTGGCGGCCTTGAGGCTTTGCATGTCCGGATACACCGTGACCGAGCCGAACTGTCGTTGCAACGAGGCCTTGACCCCATCCACGGCCAGGTCCGGATTGGAGGTGGCTACGTAGGCGTCGTGAATCGACTGAACCAGCAGGCTCTGGCCGAAGCCGGTACCGGCATTGGCCTGGTAATCCTGCAGATAGGCGCGATTGGCCTGGGTATTGCGGCTGTACACCACGCCCAGGGCAACATTGGCCCCATTGGGAACGCGGGTTGCACTGCTGCGACCTACCGGTTGACTGAAGATACCGTCCAGCGAAGAAACCGCGGAAGGTGCGGTGGGGATTGAACAACCGGTTAATAAGGCGGTAAGTGTAAACGTACTGACTAGCGCAAGTTTCATGGTGTTTCTCCGGTGAAACAACATCAGTCGGAAAGTTGATTGGCCGGTACCAGCCGGCAGTACCCTCAGACTAAACCGTGAACAGTGCAATAAAACAGTCAATATCTGCCATTCTCAAGTGGCCAATAGTTTCGTTTGCAGTAAAGGCGTCTCGTTAATTACCCGAGGAAATAAAAAGGCCCGAAACGATCATTCGGGCCTTTTTATTTATGGCTGTACGTTCATCGATCAGTTTTTCAAAGGGATCAACACTTTCTCGTCCGGCGACAAGACCATGAACACCAGCAACTTGGCAGGCTGGGTGGTGCTGGCGTTTTTCGACACCAAATGCTCGGAACCGGCCGGTTCATACCAGAACTCACCCGCCTTATAGGTTACTTCTTTCTCACCTTTTACCTGGGACGTAATGGACCCCTCGAGGACGTAAGCCATGGCTGTACCATCGTGCTTGTGGGCAATGGACGATTGGCCGGGCTTGTAGTCGACTTCAATCATCAAGGCCTTTTTGCCCGGTACGTTTTTCAGCATTTGATCCTGCAATATCGTGACCTTTTCCGATGGGTCATGGGCAAATGCCGAGGTGGAAACGGCCAGGGTCAGGGCAACAAGGGGAGCGGCACAGAAGCGCAAAACGTTCATGGTTCATTACCTGCGGTGGATGAGTGGTCAGGAACCAATCTAGTGCGCTACGGGGGGCAATCAAACAGCCAATGTTCGGGAAGGACAGGGGACCAATCATCACGTTGCCTGTAGGAGCCGGCTTGCTGGCGAACCCGGCGGCGCGGTGTGCCAGACACGCCGCTTTCGCTGGCAAGCCAGCTCCTACAGGGAACAGCGGATTGGATACGGTTCTGTAGGAGCCGGCTTGCTGGCGAACCAGGCGACGCGGTGTGCCAGATGCGCCGCTTTTGCTGCGGTGCGGCGATCCGACAAGCCAGCGCCTACAGGGAGTTAGCGGATGGGAAAGCTGTTGAAGTCGACGGCATTGGCCAGTTGGCAATCGATCAGGTCGATGAAGCCTTGCACTTGAGGGCTGTTGAAATGCGATTGCATCGCCGCTTCCGATTGCCAGTGGGCGCTGACGGTCCAGCGGTTACTGTCCTCAGGGCAGCGGTCGACCATATAGGAGTCACAGCCCGGTAGTTCGCGCAGGGTATCGACAATCTTTTGCAATTGCTTACCCAGTTCATCCGAGCGGCCGGCGACGGCCTGCACCTTTACGGTATTGATCACTTTGTAGGACATTGGCTCACACTCCTGAATCAGGCCGGACGAATCCTGCTCATTGAGGGATAACGCTTATGCAGGATAGGCCCGTACCCCCGGACCACCAATAGCCAATCGCCGGATAAAGCCGCAGTCCAATCCGTCAGGCGACTTGTTGCAAAATGTCCCTCAGACGATCCAGGGCAATGTCGATGTCCAGGGTCTCGATGGCGCCAAAACCGAGGAAAAACCCGGCCTGGGGCGCTTGCTGGTAGTAAAAGCTGTCGATGGCATAGAGCCCGACTTCAACTTTTTTCGCCAGTTCGATCACCAGTGGCACGTCGATCGGTACTTTGCACAACACCACCATGTGAAAACCGGCCCTGGTCGGCACTGCATCAAGCCAGGGGAAGAGATCGCCGGCCATGCGCGCCAGGATCCGGTCACGTCTGCCCGCATAAATCGTATGGCAGCGGCGAATGTGCTTGAGCAGGCAGCCTTCAGCGATGAACTTGGCCAGCGCCCATTGGGGCAGGGTGGAGGTGTGCAGATCGGTGAGCTGTTTGGCACGCACCACCGCTTCGAGGATCGCTGGCGGCAGAATCGCATAACCCAGGCGCAGCTCCGGCAACAGGGTTTTCGAAAAGGTCCCGACGTAGGCGACGATCCCGCGCTCATCCATGCTTTGCAGCGAGTCCGTCGGTCGACCTTCGTAGCGGAATTCGCTGTCATAGTCGTCCTCGATGATGATTGCCCCCAGTTCATGGGCCTTGGCCAGCAGCGCTACCCGCCGTTCCTGGCTCATGGGCATGCCCAGGGGAAACTGGTGCGAAGGGGTGACGTAAATCAGCCGTGTGCCAAGGGGGATCTTGTCCACCTGGATGCCCTCGGCATCCACCGGAACGCCGATCACCGTGGCACCGTGGGTGCCGAACAGCAGGCGTGCCGGTGGATAGCCGGGGTCTTCCATGGCCACGATGCTGCCGGGCCGTGTGAGCACGCGGGAGATCAGGTCCAGGGCTTGCTGGGCGCCATTGCACACCACCACATCCTCATCCTGGCAATTGACCCCGCGGGAAAACGCGATGTGCCGCGCAATGGCATTGCGCAGTGCCGGTAAACCTTCGGCCAGACTGTAAAAACCCTTCGACGCGGCGATCTGGCGCAAGGCGTGGGAGGTACAGCGTCGCCAATCGTCCTGGGGGAATTGGCCCTTGCTGGTGGCGCCGCCGATAAAGTCATAGCGCAGCGAGCCTTCCAGCGTCGGGTGACGTAAAAACACCGGCAGGTTGCGCCAGGATTCGATCACTTCGAAACCGGCCAGGTCGCAATGGCTCTGCTTGCGCTCGATTTTAGAGGTCCGGGCGTTGACGTACGTGCCTTTGCCGATCACCCCGGTGAGGAAATTCTCGTAGGTCAGTTGGGCGTAGGTATCGGAAATGGTCTTGCGCGAAATGCCCAGCTGCTCGGCCAGCAAGCGGCTGGGCGGGAGCTGCGTCCCGGCGGCCAGACGACCCGATTCGATGGCGCTGCGCAGTTGGTTGTACAACTGGCCCGCCAGATCCTTGCGTCCATTGATGACAACGTGTAGTTCCATACCGGCCAAGCTCCGGAGCAATTGAGGCGCGTGTGCGTCGCGCCAGATTACCCTCATCCGGCTGTCATGCAGAAGTTGCGTGGCGCAAAAACCGTCAATTGGTCTGGTGCCGGGTGGTCCATGGAAAATCCGCAGAATTGGATCTGTAACATAAACGCATCAGCCACTACCGTTAGAGCACATCATCGCTGCCCGAGGTCGCTCCATGAACCCCCGCCTGGATTACTACAGCGCTTCACCCAAAGCGATGAAAGCGATGATCGCCATGGAGGCCCTGGCCAGCAGTCTGAGCATCGAACCGGCGTTGTTGCACCTGATCAAGATCCGCGCGTCGCAGCTCAACGGTTGTGCGTTCTGTACGGACATGCACTCGGTGGATGCCCGGCGCCTCGGCGAGACTGACCGACGTCTGTATTCCATCGTAGTCTGGCGCGACAGCAACTTCTTCAACCCGCGCGAACGCGCAGCCCTGGCCTGGACCGAGGCGGTGACATTGCTCTCGCAAAACCCTGTGCCCGACGACGTCTACGAACAGGCGCGGGGGCAGTTCAGCGAAGGTGAACTGGTGGACCTGACCATTGCCGTGACCACCATCAATAGCTGGAATCGTTTGGCCGTGAGCTTTCGGCAAAGCCCGAGTACCTGAATAAAGCCTCTCGACATTGTAGGAGCTGGCTTGCCAGCGATGATCGCGAACGATTACGCGTTTTGCCGGGCTAGACGCGTCGTTCTCGGATCCTTCGCTGGCAAGCCAGCTCCTGCAAAGCACTCCTGTTTATTGACCCATTAGCAACGGCGAGGTTGCGGGTGTGCTGGCGGGCCTTTGGGGTTTGACCGATGTGCCGAACGTATTGCCCATGCGCGTACTGGTGGCCGCCGGGGTCGCCAGGCCGAGCTGGTTCGGCGGTCGCTTGTCGATTGGCACGTTCATGCCTTCCTGATTGTTCCGTGCAGCGGCCGCCCCTTGGGGGTTGTTGCCCATTTGCTGACTCAGGCAGCTGTAGTCCGGCGCCCTGTAGCCGCCGACAGAGACGTCTACACAGCCGAGCGGCTCTTGAGCCTGCGCCAGCGATATTCCGATCATCAGCAGCGAGCCTGCTGCCACGTTCAATCGAGTATTCATTGATGGCCTCCTGGCCGGCCCTGGGGGGCCGCGCATGCCTGAGTCTAGAGCAAAGCGACTGACGGTCTCGTGATGGTTTTTTTGCACCGTCCGTCACATCAGGTTCATACACAGCCATCAGGATGACGGTTTTCAGGGATTGCTCAGCCGTGCAGCGAGGCCGAACCAGGGACGGGCGCCAGATTTCATTGACCGCAGTTCGCCGGGCTTGTCTGGTGTTGCTGTTTTGGTCGATGGGGATGACCGTGGTGGCCGGCACTATTGATGCGCGCGCAACCCGGGAGCTGGACATTCCGGCGCAGGCACTGAACAGCGCGCTTGAACAGTTCAGTCGATCGACCGGTATGGCTGTTCTCGTGGATCGTGAGTTGACCCGCGGTCGGCGCTCGATCGCGGTCAATGGGCGTTTCAGCGCTACCGATGGCCTGAGCCTGATGCTCAGCGGCAGCGGGCTGATGGTCCGGTACGCCAGAGCGGACGCCTTCACCTTGCAAGCGGCCCGGGTGACCGAGGTGCCAGCGTCAACTACGCCATCTGCAAAGGAGGCGCAACGGCTTGGCAGTAGTTATGCGACATCGATTCAAACGGCTATCGAACGCCGGCTGTGCCGTTCAGCATTAATCCGGCCGGGCAGTTTTCGGGCACTTTTACAGTTGTGGATCGGCCGTGACGGTGTGGTTCAACACAGCCGTCTGGTCAGCTCTACCGGGGATGTGCAGCGCGACGCCGCGCTGGTGGAAAGTTTACGTAACCTTGATATCGAACGCCCGGTGCCTGGCTCTGTCGCCCAACCGGTCACCCTGCTTTTGCTGCCGGAGTCTTCAGGGAAACGCATGGAATGCACACCGAGGAAAGGAGTTTCCGGGGGATGAAAGACACCGGGAAAAGTTCGATGGTCAGGCTGTTTCTAAGGTCCTATGACGATTTCAAGGCGCGGTTGCGCCGGCGTCTTGGCTGCGAAGATCTGGCCAACGATGTGCTGCACGAAACCTGGCTGCGGGTCGACCGCATGGAAGTCCCGCCGGATATTGCTCAACCGAGTGCCTACCTCTATCGCATGGCCCTCAATGTTGCCGCGGACAGGCGTCAGGCGGATGCCCGGTTGCTCACCGGCAGCGAAGTGGAGGAATTGTTGCAGGTATCTGATGACGCACTCGATCCGGCGCGGGTGGTAGGCGGGCAGAGGGAAGTCCATTTGCTGGTCAGCGCCTTGTATGAACTGCCGGCACGTCGGCGCAAGATCTTCATTGCCGCACGCCTTGAAGAGGCGCCGCATCTGGAAATTTCCCAACGTTTCGGGATTTCGACACGCATGGTCGAGAAGGAAATCAAAGCCGCTTTGACCCATTGCGCCGGGCGTCTGGAAAGAAAAGTGATTCAGCGGTTCGGTCCCGGTGCGGGAAAACAGTCTTGATAGAAGAGCCCAGAATAATCCGTGAGTATCCCCGCGCTTGAACATATTCCGTATGTCCTCTGTTGAGATGACGCCTCAGGACCGGCTCGACAGTGAAGCCCGGGACTGGTTGCTCCTTCTGACCTCGGGCCGGGCGACCGTTGCCGATGCGCAAGCCTTGCGCCAGTGGTGCGCACAAAGCCCCGAGCATGCTCGCGCATTCGAGCAGAGCAAGGTGTTGTGGCAGCAACTGCAACCCGCCGCGCAACAGTTGCAGGCACCACGGCATCTGGGACGTCGAGCCTTTCTGGGCGCCGCCATTGCGGCATCAGCGGCGTTTTTTCTGGTTCGCGCAACGGTGCCCGGAGGCTTTTCCGGATTGGGGGCGGACTACGTCACGCAAGTCGGCGAGCAACGGCGCGTCGATCTGGCTGATGGTGTAAGTCTGGAGCTCAATACCCAGACGCGTATCAACCGTGGGGATGGCGACCGTTACCTGGAGTTGCTCAGCGGTGAAGTGGAAGTGCGCACTAGCGCCCAAACGCCACTCAAGGTACGGGCGGGGACGGGATGGTTGAGCGCAACCGAGGCCAGGTTCAACCTGCGTAATACCGATCGGAACGTGTGCCTTACCTGTCTGGAGGGAATGTTGGAGGCGGATGTCCTGGGTCGTCGTATTTTGGTCGGGCCGGGTCGGCAACTGATCTGGAACGCCGAGCGTGTCGGTACGCCGCAAGCCGTCGACACCGCGACGGTCATCGCCTGGCGCCAGCAAATACTGGTGTTCAACGACGCCACCTTGTCTTCGGTGATCGATGAGATCAACCGCTACCGCCCCGGCATGTTGCTGTTGCTCAACAGCGAACTGGGTAAACGCAAGGTGCAGGCGCGATTCAGCCTGGATCAACTGGCGGGTGTGGCGTTGTTGATTCGCGATGCCTACGGGGTCAAGTGCACGGAACTGCCGGGCGGCGTTGTGGTGCTCAGCTAGGGCTGTGGGAGCAAAGCTTGCTCGCGAAGGCGGCCTGACCCTTGCGAATGTACTCAATCCCTTGTGGGAGCAATGCTTGCTCGCGATGGACGTCAACGATAACGCGTGCTGTCTGCATGACCACGTTGTCTGGAAATCCATCGCGAGCAGGCTCGCTCCTACAGTCTGGAGGCGGCCTGACAGCCGACCTGCCATTGGCAGATACCCCCCAATCCCTTGTGGGGGGAAGTGGTTGTCTCTGTGGGGGGGTGCTGTTGTG
>NZ_WTFT01000023.1 GCF_009861505.1 Pseudomonas izuensis
AGGGCCGGGCGGCGTTCCGTTCTTCCAAGTGACCCGCTGTAAAAGCGGAACCATTGGTGGCCGTGGCCGCAGGAATGGATATGTACTCGGTCAACAGCATTCAGGTCGACGTGATGCCGCCATCGCTGGCAAGCCAGCTCCCACAGGGATCGGGTACATCCGCGAAACTCAGGTTGGCTGTCAGGCCGTCTTCGCTGGCAAGCCAGCTCCTACAAGAAATCGGTGCATCCGCGAGAGTCAACTCGGCCAGCCGTAAGGCAGCCTGGAAGAGCCAGTTGAGGACTTCCCCTCAACCTTCCACAGGGAGCGCTATAGTTAATGGCCTTGGGGATATGCACGAAAACCGATGTCACAGGTGCTGCCATGAACAAGACCGAACAGACGCTGTTGCTTGCCCTTTGCCTGACCGCCGCCACCTGTGCACACGCGCAGGACGCCCCGATGCAGACCGAGCAGTCGAGCAGTGAATTCAGCTATTACGGGGCCGACCAACCTTTCGCCCACCCCGCCCCTCCGACGTTGAGCACCGTGCCGCCGGGCTCATACATTCCGACATCACCCCAGACATTCATCCCGGTGTCGAGCGAGCACGTGTTTTACGACTCCCGGTTGCCGACGGTGGCCGATGCCACCGTTCGCGTATTCATTCGCACCTACGATGAAGAGCACGGTGTCTACGTGAACCAGGAAGTCTTCGACCCGACGTGCATGCGGGCTTGCCTGAGCAGCCCAGGCCCGGCGCTGCAGGGCTCGCAACTGTAGGAGCAAAGCTTGCTCGCGATAGCGCCGTGTCAGGCAACAGGTGTTTTATTGAACGATCGCCATCGCGAGCAAGCTTTGCTCCTACAGAAAAGTGCATCTTTCTCCCTACCACTGGCGTTTGTCCGGGCGCGCAAGGCCGAGTTTTTCTATGCGGTAACGCAGCATGTCGCGGCTCAGGCCCAGCAGCCGTGCGGACTTGGTGACGTTCCAGTCGGTCTTGTCGAGCATCTTGCGCACCATGTCGCGCTCGACCTCCGGCAGGTTCATCGACTCGGTGCCGCTGTAGACCGGACGCGGGTCGCCGTTTGGCGCCTCGTGCTGAAACAGCGGCGGCTCATCCACCAGGCTCAGGCACACGTTCAGCTGATGGGCGGCGATGACATCGTGTTGCGCCAGCAGCACGGTCTGCTCCAGCATGTTGCGCAATTCACGCACATTGCCCGGCCAGCTGTAGTTGAGCAGCAGCTCTTCGGCCTGATCGCTGAAGCGCAGGTGCGGTTTGCCATAACGCTTGCCATGGGCCGCCAGGAAGTGCCGGGCCAGCAACAGGATGTCTTCGCCGCGGGCATACAGGCGTGGCACCTTGATCGAGATGATGCGCAGGCGGAAAAACAGGTCGCGGCGGAACTTGCCCTGCTGGACCATTTGTTCGAGGTTGCAGTTGGTGGCGCTGATCACCCGCAGATCGACCTTGCGCTCCTTGACTGCGCCGACCCGGCGAATCGTCCGGTCCTCCAGCAGCTTGAGCAATTTGGCCTGCAGGATGAGGTCCATTTCCCCCACTTCGTCAAGAAACAACGTGCCACCGTCGGCCGCTTCCACCAGCCCCACGCGACGGTCCTTGGCGTCGGTGAAGGCGCCCTTCTCGTGACCGAACAGCTCCGACTCCACCAGGTTGGCCGGAATCGAAGCGCAGTTGAATTCGATGAACGGCCCCTTGGCGCGCGGGCCGTCGAAATGCAGGGCACGGGCCACCAGTTCCTTGCCGGTGCCGGTCTCGCCTTCCACCAACACCGGCGGCAGATCGGTATTGGCCATCCGGCGCTCGGCGTCGAGCAATTGGGCAATGGTGCCTTTGAGGTAAACCATCGGCGCCGATTCGCCGATCAGCGCCTGCACCCCGGACTTCTGCGCTTCGCGTTCCTGATAGAACGACAACGTGCGCTCCATCCGTTCGGCGGCCAGGGCCTTGTCCAGCAGCAGCTTGAGCTCCGGCAGCGCGACCGGTTTGGTCACATAGTGGAAAGCGCCTTCCTTCATCGCCACCACGGCGTCCTCGACGTTGCCGTAGCCGGTCATCATGATCACTTTCAGATCCGGCGCGCTGATGCGCAGCTTTTGGATCAGGTCATGACCACTCATGCCCGGCAACGAATTGTCGGTCAGCACCACATCGGGAACGAAAGCCCTCAATTGCTCCAGTGCGTCTTCAGCCGAGTGGCAGACGGTCACCTCGAAGTCCTTGCGCTCCAGGTAGGTCTGGATATTCTCGGCGAGGAGTTCATCATCCTCGACCAGCAGAATGCTGTGTTCCATATTCCCCTCCCGTTGCCACTTTAAAATTCAGACAAACGCGGGTTCCTTCCTGCTCCTGGCTGGTCAGTTCGACCGAGCCTTCGAAACGCTCCATTATTCTTTTGACCAGAGCCAGGCCCACGCCCAGCCCCCCTTGTTTGGTGGTGAAGAACGGCTTGAAGACCATTTGCTGTTGCTGCTTGCTCATGCCCTTGCCGGTGTCGTTGAGAATCATGCTCACCTGCCCGGGGGCGGGTGTTTCAATATCGATACTCAACACACCACCCGTAGGCATGGCTTCCAGGGCATTGGCAAACAGGCTATTGAGTATTTGCGTGAGCAGCATCTGTTGGCTGACGACCGGTGGAACGTTTTCGGGCGTGAAGCGCACCTCAACGTTCGAGCGTTTGATCAACGGTTCGAAGGCCCCCAGGGTATCTTCGATGGTCAGGACCAGATCGACGTCTTCATGATCATCATTCACCGGCCGCAACGACACCAGCAACTCGCGCACCCAGCGCGACATGCGATCAACCTGGCTGATGATGTCGCCGATGTTTTTCTGCGCGGTCTGGCTGGCGATTTCCTGGGCCAGTTCGGCGCTGGAACGGATATTGGCCAGCGGGTTGCGCAGGCTGTGGGCGACGGCCGAAGACATCTCCCCCAAGGCGACGAAGGTTTCATTGGCGACCAATTGTTTTTGCTGGCTCTGCAACAGCATCGCCGCCCGCCGCACGATCCAGAACAACCCCAGGTAGATCATCGCCCCGCCCAGCAGGGTCGCCAGCCAGATCGCCTTGAACCCGCGCTGGATGCGTTCCACCAGGTCCACCGGTTCCTTGTAGATTTCCACCATGGCGATCACTTTGCTTCTGTCGGCATTGAACATCGGGATGTAGTTCTCGACGAACAGATATTGCGGTTCACGCAGCAAGCGTTGCTCAGGCTTTTCTTCATCAATTTCGTGGTAGCTGGTGGACACCGGCTCCTTCATTTCGAAGGACTCGTCCAGTTCCTCGTCGTCCTTGATGCGCACGCCGATCAGCTCAGGGTTGGTCGACCAGACCACGGTGCGATCGAGGGCGTATACGGTGGCCAGCAGAATGTCCGGCAGGTGCTCTACATGATCGAGGAACTCGCTGCGAGCGTTGGCACGGGCCGCCGGGGACACATCGGGGTCGGCGTTGTCCTGGCGCGGATCAAGCATCTCGCCCATGGTCCGCTTCGGGTCGATCTTGGCATGGCGGATTTCCGCATCGCCGATGGCCTGAATGAACTGCGCGGTCAGCATCGAATCGCGCTTGATGCTCTCCTCCACCACAAAGCGCGTGGAAATGTAGCCCAGCCCCAGCGCCACGGCGGCGATGATGAAAAAGCTCGCCAGCGAAAACCAGCGCACCAGGTTGAACGGTGGCCGCCAATCCTTGCCATGCGCTGCCGGTGTCGTGAGCGCAGCGGTTTTTTGTTCTTTTAGTATCTGCATGGGGACCGTCCTGATTGCTGGTCTTCAAGCCTTTTCAGCCGCGTTTCGGATCAGTGTAGGTGGCATTGATAACAACGACGGAGCATTGAAGGTATTTCGCCACTATTCAACCTCAGTCTGTACCTTGGAGCTGCCGGGTGCTGCGATTGCGTGATGGTGTTCGGGCTCTTCGTTACCGGCGGCCAACGCGTTGGCCGGCGGATGCTGGCGATCGGTTTCCGCTTGTAGAAAATCGATGATCGACTGCGCCGAATGCTCATCCATGCGCAGGTTGGGCATCGGGATTTTGCTGAAGCGTTCGAACAGCTCCATGGCAATCGGGTCTTTTTCCGCGAGCATGCGGTCCGGCTCACGAATCCAGCGGTTGAGCCAGGCGGGATCGCGTTGTCGGGTCACGCCGATCAGGTCCGGGCCGATGCTGCGCAGGCCGATGCCTTGCCCGTCCAGCGGGCCGAGGCTGTGGCACGACGCGCAACGGGTACGAAACAGTTCTTCGCCATTGCTGGGCGGACGGATTTCGGGGGCATTGGCATAGCTTTCGCCAGCGCTCGGTTGTTTCCAGTTATGCAGGGTGTTGGCCAGTTGATCGGCCAGAATCCACGGGTTCTCGAAGGGTGAGGCTTTCATCCAGCGCCCCGTTTGCTGGTTGCCGACGATCAGGCTCAGGTTGTGGTCCTTGCTGCGACCGTTGTCGACGCCTTCGATGAACAACCCGAGCTTTTGCCGCAGCTCGGTGACATCGGCAAATTCCCCGGTGAGGAACTGCCAGCCCGGCCCGACCTGGAATCGCTGCGAATAGGCCTTGAGCACGGCGGGGGTGTCGCTCAAGGGGTCGATGCTGATGGAGTAGAAAAAGATGTCCTTGCCGACCCGGTCGCCGAGCAATTTCTGCACCTGGCGCAGGCGCGCGGTTTCCAGCGGGCAAGAGTCGCTGCACGAGGTGAAGATGAAGTTAATCACCACCACCTTGCCCTTGATCAGGTCATCGAAAAAACGCACCTGCCGACCGTCCTGGTCGGTCAGCAGGGTGTTGGGGAAATAGTCGCCACCCCACGGGGTGGCGGATTCAGTGTCGGCTGCTTTCTCGGCAATTGCGGTTGCAATTGCTTCTACCGAGGTGGGTGCGGGTGTGGGTGTCGACGGTGCCTGGTTGGCGACCAGCAGCCGGCTCGCCAGCAAACCGGTGACCAATATCAGCACCAGGTGCATTCCCAAGGCGCGTGAGCGCGGTGTATTCAACTTCATGTCGACACCCTCCCGGTTCATTTCTTGACCGCTACTTTTGGCCCCATGCCGTCGCCGGTACGGAAGGTTGGCAGTGCGGCAGAGTTCACGTAGCGCACACCATCCCAGCTTGGCAGCGGTGTTGGCATCAACTGGAATTGACCGGGCTTCTCAATGTCCCAACGCAGCAGCATCGAGTTATCTTCGTGCTGGGTGTTGTGACAGTGCTCCATGTAGGTCCCGGCGAACTCACGGAAGTTGATCGCCATTTCCACATTGTCCAGGCCATCGCTTTCCGAGCCGATGCGGTACACGTCCTTGCGTGCCCATTTTTCCCATTCCGGTGGTGCCTTGCCGCCACGGCTGAGGATGATCCCCTCCTCGAAGTGCACGTGTACCGGGTGGCTCCAGCCGCTGCCGCCAAGCCTGATGTTCCACACTTCCAAGGTGCCAAAGCCACTGGTGCCGGCATCGGTAGGACCGTTTTTCAACTGGGTGGCCGCGTTCAGGCGACGAGGGTCCATGTGGTAGCCGAAGCCACCATCGGTCTTGACCGTCCAGGGTGCCTCATCGGTGCCGTCGGAACGACCGAAGGTGTAAGTGCGGTGACGGGCATTGGCCAGCAGCGCCATGTCGGCGGGGTTATCGCGATGGATTTTCAGCGGGATCATCACCAGGCCTGCAGCCTTGCCCGGTTTGGCCGGCTCGTACAGCGCCGGGTCCATGGCCAGGTCCTGACCGGTGTAGGCCTTGACGTTGAGCTGCAACACCTTGCCCACCGCCGGGTCGCCCCTGTCCCACTGCGGTCCCTTGCTCGTTTGCTTGATCACCGCCAGGTACTTCTCGGACAGCACGTCGGCCAAGGGGATCGGCTCTTTCGGGCCTTTGCCGTTGTCGTGGGCCAGCAGGTTGACGAAGAAAATCTTGTCCCCCGGCTTGATGCCGTTTTTCGCGAAGTTGACGATGATGTCGAAACGCTCGGCAATGCCCTGGGTTGGCAGGATCGCGTTGTGGTTCTGTTTATCGCCATCGCCGTCCAGGTCCATGGTGCCGTCGAACGGCACGCTGTGCTCCATGATGTTGCCGTCGTTGGCAATCATGTGGAACGGCACCCGGGCATAGGACACACCCGAGCCTTTAGGCCCCTGGAACTCGCCACTGGTGCCCTTGATTTCACGCACGAGCGCAAATTTGTAGTAACGCGACACCGAGCCGTTGAGCATACGGAACCGATAGCTGCGGGCCCGTACATCCAGGGTCGGTTTCCAACCCCAGTTGACCACCACCTGGTCACCGAGGAAGCCGTCGGTGTTGAACGGGTTGAACCACAGCTGACCGTTCTGATCCCACGCCTTGTCGGCGAACAACAGGTTGACGTCGTAGTCGCGGTTACCCCAAGGCAAGGCGCTGCCGCTGGGGAAACGCAGGTTGACGCCGTCGTTCACCGACTCGTTGCCACGGTCCAGGGCGCTGTAGTAATTCATCATCGCCGCGTTGCCCTTGTAGACGTTCTGCGCGGTGAAATCGAGCATGTGGTCGTGGAACCAGTGGGTGCTCATGGTTTCGCGCCAGTCGCCGCGAATCTTGATCGTGCCATGGTCGCAAGTCTTCAGACCCGGGCTCATGTCATTGGTCCACAGGGTTTCGCCCGGCGAGCACGGGAACGCCGCACGCGGATCTTCAGCCTTGGTGTTGATGGTGTCGTAACCGGCCAGCTGGATCGGCCAGCGGTAGTCGTAATACTGCCCGGGGAAGAAAAACGCGTTGGCATAACCATCGCTTTCCGCCGGTGCGTGACCATTGTGTTCATGGGTGGTGATGGTATGCAGACCGAAACCCATGTTGGCCGACGGGTCGATAGGCAGGCCGTTGTAATGGCGCATGAGCACCGGCTGACCGTAACGCACCATCAACAGTTTGGGTGGCAGTGTGCCGTCAAAGGTCCACACCGAGTTGTGTTTCTGCACCGGCATCAGCGGATGCAGACGCGGCTCGACGCCCTTGGCGGTGCCATCCGTTGCCTGTATTCCCGCGACGTTGTGATAGAGACCACCGGGGCCGAACTCACCCATGGCGTAGTGGTGCATCTGCCGATTGTCACGCAAGCCGCCGTTGGTCCGTATACCGGTCTGCACGGTCTTGTAGGCGTTCTGCGGGTAGAACTCGTTCCAGCGCTGATGGGACCAACCTTTTCCTGGTGGACGGCCTTCGGCGGAAGAGCCGATGTGGCGGTTGAGGAATTGCTCGATCTGCGCCTGCCATGGGTTGCGGTCAACCGAGTTGGAATACTGGCTGGGGAACGGTGTCAAGCCGGGTTGGCGCAAGAAGGTATCGAGTGCCAGGCTTGGCGGCGCACTGCGCGCAGCACTGGTGGGGTCCTGTTGTGGCAGCGGGCCGATTGCCGGGGCAGGAAACGGCAGGGGCGCTGCCGGCGTGGTGGGGTCGAGTTTTTCCGGTCCGAATTCCTCGAACAGCATCATTTGCTGGGTGAATGGCTGAGCTCCGAACAAAGGGCTGGGCTTGCCATTGGTGGGGTAGTTGAAACTGGTCTGCTGTGCCGGCGGAAGCTGGTTTTCTACCCGCGTCTCGTCGCGGTTGCCTTTGACGCCATCAGGCAAATCGAAGGCATCCTGGTTGGCCTCCGGCATGCTCAGGATGGCGTTCAACGCCGCTGGCTCGTCGGCTGGTTCGTTCTGGTAAGCCGAAGGATCGGACGGTTCTGGCTGTCGCTCGTCGTCGATCGGGCTTGCACGCAACATCCCTGTGCTTATTGTCATTGCTAGGGCGACGCTCAAAGGCGTCAATAACCACTTGAAGGGATACCGCGCTTTTCTGTCCATCACCAGCCGCCTCGTATGTGTGAAGGGGGTGATGGTGGTTTTGCAATTCTCTCGCCAAATTTGTAACTGGTTTATACAAAAGAATTAATACCCAACAAAACAATGGCTTATCAACATCAATGTGCCATGACCGGGAGAAAACGACTGGGGAATGACACCCGCTAGCGGGGAAAGTTCGCCCCCATTTTCAGGGGCCTCAGACGGCGTGCTGTGTGCACGCGATCCTTTGTAGGAGCTGGCTTGCCAGCGAAAGCGGTGGGTCAGTTAATACATTTATTGTCTGAAGGAGCGCATTCGCTGGCAAGCCAGCTCCTACAGGGGGGGAACGCGTATCCTTGCTTCAGGGAACCAACCTGAACGACAAGCGGACTCGAGTGCCCTCGCCTTCGCGGCTGTCCAGGGTCACCGCGCCGCCGAAACGCTCCATGATCCGCTTGACCAGCACCAGCCCGACACCGAGCCCACCCTGCTTGGTGGTGAAAAATGGCCGGAACGCCATATTGCGTTGCTCTTCGCTCATGCCTTTGCCGGTGTCGCTGACCACCATGCTTACGCCATGGGAATGGGCCGGTTCCAGGGTGATGGCCAGGGTACCGTCTTCATCCATGGCCTCCAGCGCATTGGCCAGCAAACTGTTGAGGATTTGCGTCAGTTGCACCTGCTGGCTCATCACCATGGGCGCTTCTTTGGGTTCGAACACCACCCTGACCCGGGCCTTGGCGATCTGTTGTTCGAAGGCCATCAGGCTGTCATGCAAAGCCGCCACCAGATTGACCGGCTCGGCATCGTCATTGAGCGGCCTCAGGGATTGCAGCAACTCCCGTACCCAGGTCGACATGCGATCGACCTGGTTAATGATGTCCTTGATGTTCTTGTGCGCCGGGCCACTGTCGAACTCCAGCGCCAACTCGGCGCTTGAGCGAATGGTCGCCAAAGGATTGCGCAGACTGTGGGCCACCGCCGATGACATCTCGCCCAGGGCAACGAAGGTCTCATTGGTGATCAGTTGCTTTTGCTGCGTCGCCAGCAAAATCGCCGCACGACGCACGATCCAGTACAACCCGAAATAAATCAGGCCACCGCCCAGGGCCGTGGCCAGCCAGATCATCACCAGGCCACGCTCCATGCGGCTGATCAGGTCCTTGGGTTCCTTGTAGATCTCGACCATTGCCGTGACGGTCTTGCCGTCGGCGTCAAACAGCGGAATGTAGTTCTCGATGAAGATGTATTCCGGTGGGGTGACGAACTTCTGCTCCATGCGCGACTTGTCCACATCGTGGTAACTGGCCGACACCGGAGTCTTATTAATGAAGGCTCGATCGAGGTCCTCGTCGGCATGGATGGTGGTGCCCATCAACGCCGGGTTGGTCGACCAGATCACCATGCGATCGGGGGCATAAATGTTGGCGAGGATCACGTCCGGCAAGTGTTCGATGTGGTCGAGGAACTCGCCACGGACATCGGCTCGCGCCAGCGGATCGACGTCGGGAAAGTCCCGGTCCTTGCGTGGGTCCAGCATCTCGCCCATGGTCCGCACATTGGGAATCGACACATGGCGTACTTCGGCCGAAGCAATCGCCTGAATGAACTGCGACGTCAACAGTGCATCGCGCTGCACGCTTTCGGTAATCACGAACTTGGTCGACACCGAACCCAACGCCACCGCCACGGTGCCGATCACCGCCATGCTGATGAGCGAAAACCAGCGCAGCAGATTGAACGGCTGTTTGCGCGTGCTCAAGCGAATATCGCCCTTGTCGGATTCAAGCGTTCTTGCCAGCGTGGTCATGTAGGTATTGTCCCGGACTGCCCCTATAGGTTTATAGCCCAGTGCTAGCCGTTTGCCCGATTGTGGGTGCCTTTCTCCCCACTTTCCCCACCCTGTCCTGCTGCCCCCATCCACCCCCAAACCTGGGGAAAGAGGCCCGTTAGTACTAGTGGGGGAAGCGCCTCCCTTTGCCTGGTGAACGCCTGTATACCGGGCCTCTCACGGCCAATTTTGCTTATTGGCATGGGAGTTGCCGAAGTCCTGCCAACTGACCCATATCCAAGGGGCAGGTACTTTGATAGAGGGATTACTCATGCACCCTTTACTGTCCAAGACCGCGACCGTCCTGGTCGTGACCGCTCTGGCCCAAGGCGTTGCGCAGGCTGCACTGTTTGCTGTAGACAAGGGACCCTACCTGCCAACCACTGGTAACTTCGCTTCCTGGTATCAGGACACCCATGGTCGAACCCTCGACCTGTGCCTGTCCAAGGCTGTCAGTTCCAGGGTTCCAAGCGCTCCGGGCGCTCCAACCTACATGTGCAATTTGCTGCCAAACCCCGGCATTTTCGATGACACCAAACCCGTCGTTTTCCCGGGCAATTTTCCCGATGAAGCGTTCTGGTTCTCCGGCGACGGATCGATCGTCGACGCCGCCCGAGGTATCGACCTGACCTATGTCAGCGCCCTCGAAGCCGCCTTCAGCGGAGGCGACCCGCTCGAAGGCGATCAGATCAGTTTCGCCCGTATCCGCATCCGGGTCGACGTGCCCACTGCCGGCACCTACACCATCACCCACCCCTACGGCGTCGACATATTCGACGTTCCCGCCGGTGGGAAGCGCGCGATCAACATGACCCGGGACATCGGCATCGGCGCGCCGAAAACCTACGACGGTGCGCTCAAGGGTGACGTCGGTCCCTTCCTGCGCAGCGTCGGCGGCCCCTACACCGAGACCAACCCGGTCACCGGTCAGGCCGAGCAGTTCGTTGGCGACCCGAACCTTTCAGAAGCCTTTACCGGCAGCCCGTTCAACACCAACTACATCCGCATCGAAGGGCCTAACGGGCTGGACTTGCGCACGACGGTGATGGCCATTTCCGGCAAGTTGTCGACGGTGGTGCGCCCCACTCCGATGATCACCGAGCGCAGCACTTATTCGCGCAAAACTGGCACAAGTGCCCCGGTGGCCCAGCAGGACGTGTTCGTCATGGCCCCGCCACTGCCGGCCACCGTGACCCTGGACAGCAACAATCCTGCGCTGAGCCTGACCGAGGCTGACAGCACAGGCCACTGGTACGCCCAGTCGGCAACCAACCCGACGTTACCGAGCACCCTGCAGGTGACCGCCGACAACCACCTGGCCATCGCCAGCAGTACGCCGACAACGTTGCCTTCGCCGTTGACCGACCTGGTGGTGATCTCACGTGCCGAGTACAGCCTGAGCTCCGGAAAAATCACCGTTGAGGCTTCAACCAGCGATGAAACATCGCCACCGGTACTCACCGCCACCACCGGCTCGGGTGCCCTGATCGGCGCCCTCAGCGGCGGCGGCGCGGTGCAAACCTTGTCCACCGGAATCTCACCGATTCCTCCGGCCAAAGTCCAGGTGACGTCATCCAATGGCGGCAGCGATACCGAAGAAGTGGTCATCGTGCAATGAACGCTCACATGACCAGATCCTCATCAGGAGGCATCATGAATAAATTGCCACGCCTGGCGCTCAACGCCCTGGGACTGACTCTATCGCTGTCCGGCAGTGCTTTCGCTCAATTGGCTGCCGTCGACCCCGGCCCCTATACCTTTGCTACGGGTAAATTCCCGATCTGGTATCAGGACAAAAATCTGCTGTCGATGGAACTGTGCCAGTCCCGGGCCATCAGCTCGCGAGTGGGGGCTACCACACCACCGGCCTACATGTGCACCCTGCTGCCGACCCCGGGCATTTTCGACGACACCCTGCCGATGGTGTTCCCGGATAACTGGCCAGACGAAGCCTTCTGGTTCCTCGCCGAAACCAACATTCCCAACAACGCCGCCGGTTATGGAATGGACGCCTACGTGGCGGGGATAGAAGCGGCATTCGCCGGCGGAAATCCGCTCGATGGCGATCAAATCAGTTTTGCGCGAATTCGCATGCGGATTAACGTGCCCGTCGCCGGGACCTACACCATCACCCACCCTTATGGCGTGGAAACGGTGAACGTCACGACACCTGGTCGTCGCGCCATCAACATCACCCGGGACATCGGCATCGGTGCGCCGGGGAATTTCAGCGGGGCATTGAACGGTGCCATCGGGCCATTCCTGCGCAGCATCAGAGCCCCCTACACCGAAATGAACCCGGACACCGGCGCTATCGAAACCTTTGTCGGCGACCCGAACCTCACCGAACAGGTCACCGGCAGCCCCAATAACACCAACTTTGTGCGCATCCAGGGTCCGGCCGGGACCATCGAGACCAACCTGTTCACCGTGGCAGGCAAAGTCCTCGACAGCCGTGCGCAAACACAGGTGGACCTCAGCCGTGCAACCTACCGGCGTACTGCCTCGGGTACCGGTACCGGCGTCAGCACTCAGGTCGAAGTTTTCGGCAAAGCGAGCAACAGCTCGAAGTTGTGCTTCCGTGAAACCGTCGCCCTGGTACCCGCCACACCGCCTACGCCATGCCTGATCAACATGAGGGGTGACAACAACGGACTGTTTTTTGAGCAGCATCAGATCGATGGTCCCGTGCCTGCGGTGGTGGTGCTCACCGCCACCAATCCGGCCGGAACCACCCGCCCTACCTCTGTATCGAGCAAGCTCACCGACCTGGTGAAAATCCAGACCGCTCGCTACAACTGGAGCAATCACAGCCTGCTGATCGAAGCCACGTCCACTGATGAAGTGGTCGTGCCAGACATGGTTGCCCAGGGTTACGGACGCCTGACAAAAGCCGGGACACTGCAAAGCCTGACCGTCTCCGATCTGAAGCAGCCTCCGGCCAGCGTCACCGTCAAGTCCGCCGCCGGCGGCAGCGACACCGAGCCGGTGGTGGTGGTCGGCACGGCGCCGGATACCGGGGAGAACAAGGCACCGATCGCCGTCGCCGACAGCGGCAGCACCAACTTCGGGGTGCCGCTCACGCTCAACCTGCTGGCCAACGACAGCGACCCTGACGGCAACACGCCGCTGAGCATCACCGCGCTGTCCCAACCGGCCGCCGGCCAGGGCACCGTGGCGCTGAGCGGAACGACCGCCGTCATCTACACCCCGCCGGCGGTGGTCAATGCACCGCTGACCACGACCTTTACCTACAAGGCCCAAGACGCCAAAGGCCTGGCCTCGACCGCTCCGGCGACCGTGACCATTACCGTGGCGCCCAACCGGCCGCCAGTGGCCAATGCCGACAGCGTCGCGACCCAGGGTGTACCGGTAGCGATCAACGTACTGGCCAATGACACCGATCCGGAAGGCAACGTACCGCTGGCCGTCGTCAGCGTGACGCAACCGGCTGGGGGTCAAGGCACCGTCACCACGAATGGCGCGACGGTCACCTACAACCCACCGGCGGTTGTCCTGCTGCCCTTCACTACGACCTTCACCTACATCGCCAGGGACAGCTTCGGCGCCCAGTCGACACCCGCCACGGTCACGGTGCAAGTCTCGCCAATACCAGCGCTGGACAGCATCACGGTGACGACGGCCACGGTGGCAGCACGTGCCAACAACCGCTTTACCTGGACCTTCAGTGGTACCTCGACGGGGGTCCTCCTGAACTCGGTCACCGTCCAGGTCACCACACCGACCGGACTGGTCACCCTGGGCTCCGCCCCAGTGGGTCTGACCGGGCGCTGGACACTGACGGTCACCAACGCGATCGCCCCATCGCTCAATCCGACGGCGATCATCCGTTCAACCCTGGGCTCGGTACGCAACGTCACCGTCACCGTGCAATAAGCGCCAGCCCCCACCGGCCGGTACAGCCGGTGGGGCAAGCCGACAACCAAGGACGTCACCATGAAAACGCCGACCACCGCCCTGCTCTGCCTGCTTCTGCTTTGCAGCAGCGCAGGCGTGCGTGCCGACGACTTGATGGAAAACGATGACCTGGCGCCTGCCGCCGATCTCGGCGAGCTGCCACCACCGGTGGGCCAGCATGCACTGATCGACCAGAACGGCCAGGCCAACATCGCGCTGTTGCAACAGAACGGCCAATCGCTGCTCGGCGAGATCGTGCAGTCCGGCAGCAATCAGGAAGCCTACATCCTGCAGCAAGGTAGCGACCTGATGGCCTTGATCAACCAGCAAGGTTCCGGCAATGCCGCGTCCATCACCCAGACCGGCAGCCACAACCGCGCGCAGATATCCCAGAACGGCAACAACAACGACGCCAACATCGTCCAGGCCGGCACGGGGCAGCAGAGTGCTGTGACCCAGGCAGGAAATGGAATGAGCGTATCGGTCACTCAATTTCGCTAAAGCACTGCACCCTTTGGAGGTTCCATCATGTTCAAACTTGCGCCCCTTACCGCCGCCATACTGGTCATTGTCAGTGCCCAGGCGATGGCCGACGACAGCGTGTCCACCCAAAACCAGAGCGGTGACGCCAACATTGCCGATGTGAAGCAAAACGCGGCACCGTTCAGTACCATCACCCAGCAGCAACTGGGCCAGGGCAACAACGCAGCTGCCGTGCAAGACACAGCCACCACCACCATTACCCAGACCCAGACCGGCGACTACAACGCCGGCTACGCCGAGCAGTTGTACGAGGACAGCAGCACCATCACCCAGGACCAGGTCGGCAGCTACAACACCAGCCATGCCAGCCAATCGATCGGTGTGGGTGCCAGCGAAGCCCTGCAGCAACAGCAAGGCAGCGGCAACTTCTCGTTCATCTATCAGGACAGCCAGGACGGCACTTCCGGCAAGACTTACCAGTACGGTGACGGCAACGAAGCCAACATCGAACAGATCCAGTTCGGCACGGCCAACAACGCGGTGATCATCCAATACGGCACCACCAACTACGCCACCGCCGAACAAATCGGCCAGATGTCCGGCCAGATCGACATCAACCAGGCCGGCACCAGCAACTATGCCTACGGCGACCAGCGCTACAGTGAAGGCGGCACCCAGTCCATCAATCAGTATGGCGACGGCAACGGCTCCGAAGTCTGGCAAGACACCCAACTCACCAGCCAGGTCACCATCAACCAGTACGGCAACACCAACGAAACCATCGTCGACCAGAGCTTCGGCGAAAACAACGTGGCCAATGTGCTGCAAGTCGGCGACCTCAACGCCATCTACGCCGACCAGTTCGAGTCCCTCAATTCCCTCGTCACGCTCTATCAACAGGGCGACGGCAACGTGCACTTCACCTACCAGAGCGGCGACAGCCAGGTCATCAACGCCACCTCGGTGGGTAACGACAACAAGGTCTACGCCAGCAACTGGAAAGGCCCGCAACTGGGCGGCCAATTCGGCTACAACCAGCTCGCCACCGTCAAACAGACCGGCGACGGCAACGTCGCCAGCTTCAAACAGGATGGCGTCGGCCAAGTCATGACCACCAACCAGACCGGCTACGGCAACAAAACCACGATCAGCCAGGCCGATTCCTATAACGAGCTGTACTTCGACCAGAACGGCACCGACAACATCCTGATCGCCGACCAGCGCGGCACCACCAACCTGGCCCAGGGCACCACCAACGGCACCGGCAACAGCACCGAGTTCAACCAGGAAGGCACCGGCAACCAGGCGTACACCACGCAGCTGTGGGGCGACGACAACATGATCACCGTCAAGCAGGCTGACACCATGAACGTGGCCTACGTCACCCAGGGCGGCACCGGCAACATCGCCAATGTCGACCAAAGCGGCATGACCCAGACCGCCACCATTCAACAGACCGGTAACTACAACCAGGCAACCGTGATGCAACAATAATTGTGTGGCATGAAAAAAACCGCGGCTCTTGGGGGAGGGTCGCGGTTTTTTTATGGCTGTACATATAGCCCTTGCAGGTCAACCTTGTGGATCGAGGTTATCCAAAGCCCGATTCACCGCCAGATCCGCCAGCATGATCACCTGCTGGATACCCAGCAATGTGCTGCGCTGCGGACCGTCCAGAAAGGTCGCCAGATCGCTGGACATGATGCTGGCGGAGGCCAGGGATTCACAGGCGTGGGCGAGCAGGTCTTCGGTTCTGATGTTTGGGGCGATGTGAAAGAGAGTGCTGGGGTTGTGGGGGGTGGTGGATTTGAGGATGGCGGGTTTCAGGTGGTTTTGG
>NZ_WTFT01000024.1 GCF_009861505.1 Pseudomonas izuensis
TAAAGAGCGGTTGGTTAAGCAATTTCGTCTCAACCGAGGCGCGCATTCTACAGCAGCCTCATTTGCTGTCAAGCGGTTATTTTTCGAAGTTTTCAAAGTTTCCTCTGCAACTTCAACCACTTGCGCTGTCGATCTCTCGTCAGCGGGAGGCGAATTCTACAGCGTTACTCGCTGCTGTCAACACCTCTTTTTCAACTTCCTTCGGCTTCGATGACCTGAAGCAACCTGCTGCCGAAAACTACGTAACTCATTGTTTACCAAGGAGTTTTCCGTTTCGACTGCGCCGGAAGTGGGGCGAATTATAGGCTTCTAAAATTCGCCGTCAACCCTTTATTTCAGGTTTATTCGGATTTGAGCGTAATGCGCGCAAATGCCTTCTTCCCCGCCTGGCAAACATGGGTCGCCCCAAGCTTATATATAAAGTAGCGATCAACAACCTCACCATCTATACGCACACCACCAGAACCCAGAAGATCTCGTGCAACGGCCGAATTCTTCACCAGCCCCGCCTTATTAAGAACGGCAGCGATTGGCATATCTTCGGCAGCGGACAATTCGATCTCAGGCAGATCATCCGGCAGCTCGCCATCTTTCATGCGATTACCTGCCGCACGATGAGCATTGGCAGCAGCCTCTTCACCATGGAAACGCGCAACAATCTCTTCAGCCAGCTTGATCTTGATGTCACGCGGATTGGCACCCGCCTCCACATCAGCACGCAGGGCATTGATTTCATCCATGGAGCGGAAACTGAGCAATTCGAAGTAGCGCCACATCAACGCATCAGGGATGGAAACCAGTTTGCCGTACATCACGCCCGGCGCTTCCTGGATACCTACGTAGTTGCCCAAGGACTTGGACATCTTCTTCACGCCATCCAGACCTTCAAGCAATGGCATCGTCAGAATGCATTGAGCTTCCTGACCATAACTGCGCTGCAGCTCGCGCCCCATCAGCAGGTTGAACTTCTGATCGGTACCGCCTAACTCGACATCAGCACGCAAGGCGACCGAGTCATACCCCTGAACCAGCGGATAGAGGAACTCGTGAATGGCGATTGGCTGATTGGTCGTGTAGCGCTTGTCGAAGTCATCGCGCTCGAGCATGCGTGCGACCGTGTACTGCGAGGTCAGCCGAATGAAGTCGGCCGGCCCCATCTGGTCCATCCAGGTGGAGTTGAAAGCAACTTCGGTTTTAGCCGGATCAAGAATCTTGAAAACCTGAGTCTTGTAGGTCTCGGCATTCTCAAGAACCTGCTCGCGAGTCAATGGAGGACGCGTCGCACTCTTGCCACTCGGATCACCGATCATCCCGGTGAAGTCGCCAATCAGGAAGATCACCTGATGACCCAGCTCCTGGAACTGACGCAGCTTGTTAATAAGCACGGTATGGCCCAGGTGCAAATCCGGCGCAGTCGGATCGAAGCCCGCCTTAATACGCAGCGGTTGGCCGCGCTTGAGCTTCTCAATCAGCTCGGACTCGACCAACAGTTCTTCCGCACCACGTTTGATCAGCGCTAGCTGCTCTTCAACCGACTTCATAACAGACCCGCAAGGCTCGAATTCAAAGGGAAACAACCATACAAGATCGCACGTCAAATACAAGGTTTGCCCGGCACACGGACACCAATCCGCAGACCGAGTATCCACAGACTTGCTTCAGAGATGATTTGGTTATATTTTATACAGTTATTTCATATTCATCATGTCATTCATCTTTTCCAATTCATCTTTTTCAAAGTCAAAATTACTTATGACCAAAGAATCGTCTAAAGCGCCGCCGCTTTACCCGAAGACCCACCTGCTCGCTGCAAGTGGCATCGCCGCTCTTCTGAGCCTGGCGCTTCTGGTATTTCCTTCCAGTGATGTTGAAGCAAAAAAGACGACACTGAGTCTCGAACTGGAAAGCCCTGTTGAACAACTGACACAAGATCAAGACGCTGCCGAGGCCGTCCAAGCCACAAATGAACCCGCAGCGTCTCCTTTCGCGCAGATCGATAACAGTGCAGAAGTCACTCAGGAAACCGCTCAAGCCGCACCCGCGCCGGTTGCCGAACAAAAGAAGGCGCCAAACCACAGGGAAGTGATCGTCACCAAGGGCGATACGCTCTCCACGCTGTTCGCGAAGGTTGGTCTTCCGACCACTTCGGTGCATGAAGTGCTGGCCAGCGACAAGCAGGCCAAGCAGTTCAGCCAGCTCAAGCACGGACAGAAACTCGAATTCGAACTGAACCCGGATGGACAGCTGACAAACCTGCACAGCAAGGTCAGCGACCTCGAAACCATCACGCTGACCAAGAATGACAAGGGCTACACGTTCAACCGCGTTACCGCAAAGCCGACCGTGCGCTCCGCCTATGTTCACGGCGTGATCAACAGTTCGCTGTCGCAATCTGCCGCTCGTGCCGGCCTGTCCCACAGCCTGACCATGGATATGGCCAGCGTATTCGGCTATGACGTCGACTTCGCCCAGGATATTCGCCAGGGTGACGAGTTCGACGTGATCTACGAACAGAAAGTCGTCAACGGCAAGGCGGTCGGCAACGGTCCGATCCTGTCCGCGCGCTTCACCAACCGCGGCAAGACTTATACCGCCGTGCGCTACACCAACAAACAAGGCAACAGCAGTTACTACACGGCTGACGGCAACAGCATGCGCAAGGCGTTCATTCGCACCCCGGTAGACTTCGCCCGCATCAGCTCGAAGTTCTCCATGGGCCGCAAACACCCGATCCTGAACAAGATCCGCGCCCATAAAGGCGTCGACTACGCAGCGCCACGCGGCACTCCCATCAAGGCGGCCGGTGACGGCAAAGTATTGCTGGCTGGCCGTCGCGGCGGTTACGGCAACACCGTCATCATCCAGCACGGCAATACATATCGCACGCTGTACGGCCACATGCAGGGCTTCGCCAAAGGCGTCCAGACCGGTAGCAATGTCAAACAGGGCCAGGTGATTGGCTACATTGGCACCACCGGCCTGTCTACCGGCCCGCACTTGCACTATGAGTTCCAGGTCAACGGCGTGCACGTCGACCCGCTGGGGCAGAAAGTGGCAATGGCCGATCCGATCTCGAAGGCAGAACGCTCGCGCTTCCTCGCGCAGAGCCAGCCATTGATGGCGCGCATGGACCAAGAGAAAGCCACCATGCTGGCTTCGAAGCGCTAAGCCATGACGCTCTATATAGGTGTGATGTCCGGAACCAGCCTCGATGGCCTGGACATTGCGCTGATCGAACTGGCCCCGGCGATCAGACTGATCGCGACGCACTACATCCCCATGCCCGAATCCCTGCGCGCCGAGCTGCTTGGCTTGTGCGCCAGCGGTCCGGATGAGATAGCCCGCTCCGCCATCGCCCAGCAGAACTGGGTGAAACTGGCCGCACAGGGCATTCACGCCCTTCTCGCAAAACAGCAACTCACACCTGACGACATTCGCGCGATTGGCAGCCATGGGCAGACTATTCGCCACGAACCGGCGCGCGGTTTTACGGTGCAGATCGGCAACCCGGCCTTGCTAACCGAGTTGACTGGCATCTCAGTCGTCAGCGACTTCCGCAGTCGCGACGTTGCTGCTGGCGGACAAGGCGCGCCTCTGGTCCCGGCTTTTCACGAAGCCTTGTTCGAAGAACAGGCCGGCAACCGAGCCGTACTGAACGTCGGCGGCTTCAGCAATCTGAGCCTGATCGAACCCGGCCAGCCTGTCGCCGGCTTTGACTGCGGCCCGGGAAATGTATTGCTCGACGCGTGGATTCACCAGCAACGCGGCGACAACTTTGACCGCGATGGCCAATGGGCTGCCAGTGGCAAGGTTGAACCGGTACTGCTGAAGGCACTGCTCAGCGATCCGTTTTTCATGACCCAAGGCCCGAAAAGTACCGGTCGCGAAGTATTCAACCTGCCGTGGCTGATGCAGCACCTGACCCGGCTACCGACCTTTGCCGCCGAAAACGTACAGGCAACGCTACTTGAATTGACCGCACTGACTATCGTCGAATCACTGCAAAGTGCTCAGTCGAATACTCAGGAAGTGCTGGTCTGTGGTGGTGGCGCGCACAACACAACACTAATGAATCGCCTGGCCAGCCTGCTGCCGAAGGCAAACGTCAGCAGCACATCCGCGTACGGTGTAGACCCGGACTGGGTCGAAGCCATGGCCTTCGCCTGGCTGGCCTACTGCTGCCTCGAGGGCATTGCAGCCAATCGCCCAAGCGTCACTGGCGCCCGTGGCTTGCGTGTACTCGGCGCCATCTACCCCGCTTGATTGCTCCAGACAGCAAAACGCCGCAGGGCCTTGAAGCCACGCGGCGCTTTGATGATACCGGCGCGCTGATCAGATCGAGAACGACGAACCACAGCCACAGGTAGTGGTCGCGTTCGGGTTCTTGATGACGAAACGCGAACCCTCCAGACCTTCCTGGTAATCCACCTCCGCACCTGCCAGATACTGGAAGCTCATCGGATCGACAACCAGACTCACACCTTCGCGCTCGACGATGGTGTCGTCATCGGCCACTTCTTCATCGAAGGTAAAGCCGTACTGAAAACCTGAACAACCGCCGCCCGTAACGAATACGCGCAGCTTCAAGCGATCATTCCCCTCTTCATCGACCAGGCTCTTCACCTTGTGCGCGGCACCGTGGGTGAATTGCAAAGCCGTGGGGGTGAAGGATTCGACGCTCATGCTGACTATCTCCCGGCGTTACGCCGCCATAATGCGTGATGACGCGCATTATCCGCTTGTCCTAGAAAATCGGTCAACTATTGTTATGGTATATCAACCATCCCAATCGTCAGCCCGGAATGCAAAAAGGCCCGTTCAACGGGCCTTTTCACTGTGTGCAGTAAAGTCTTACGGCAACATGCCGGCGTGGGACAGGCCCAGACGCTCATCCAGCCCGAACAGGATGTTCATGTTCTGTACCGCCTGGCCCGACGCACCTTTGACCAGGTTGTCGATCACCGACAACACAACCACCAGATCACCGTCCTGTGGACGATGAACCGCGATACGGCACACGTTGGCACCCCGTACACTACGGGTTTCCGGATGGCTGCCGGCCGGCATGACGTCGACGAACGGCTCATTGGCGTAACGCTTTTCAAACAGCGCTTGAAGATCGACCGAGCGATCCACAACGGTTGCGTAGAGCGTCGAGTGAATGCCACGGATCATCGGTGTCAGATGTGGAACGAAGGTAAGACCAACGTCCTTACCTGCGGCACGACGCAGACCCTGGCGGATTTCCGGCAAGTGACGGTGTCCTTTGACGGCATAGGCCTTCATGCTTTCCGACGTTTCGGAGTACAACGACCCTACAGATGCGCCGCGACCAGCACCGCTGACGCCGGATTTGCAGTCAGCGATCAGGCGCGAAGCATCGGCCAGACCAGCCTCAAGCAATGGCAGAAAACCCAACTGCGTTGCGGTCGGGTAGCAACCCGGCACAGCAATCAGGCTCGCCTGTTTGATCTGCTCGCGGTTGACTTCCGGCAGACCGTAGACAGCCTCCTCCAGCAACTGCGGCGCACCATGCGGCTGGCCGTACCATTTGGCCCATTCATCGGCATCCTGCAGACGGAAGTCCGCAGACAGGTCGATGACCTTGGTTCCGGCCGCCAGCAGTTCACCCGCCAGGGCATGCGCAACGCCATGAGGTGTTGCAAAGAACACCACATCGCAAGCGCCCAGGGTTTTGATGTCCGGAACGCTGAATGCCAGGCCGTCGTAGTGGCCTCGCAGGTTCGGATACATGTCGGCAACGGCGAGGCCGGCCTCGGATCGGGAAGTGATGACGACCACTTCTGCTTGCGGATGCTGTGCCAACAGACGCAGCAGTTCGACACCGGTGTAACCCGTGCCGCCGACGATACCGACCTTGACCATAAACCTGCCCTCAACGAACCCACTGGAAAGCCGTCGATAATAGGGGCCGCGCGCCCCTGCGACAACCGGCAAGGTGACGATCGGAGGCTCAAGCCTCTACTATCCGGGCTACCGTGAACCTGGGAATAACCAAAATGCTTTATCTGTGGCTCAAAGCTTTTCACATCATCAGCGTCGTATGCTGGTTTGCCGGCCTGTTTTACCTGCCGCGCCTGTTCGTTTATCACGCCCAAAGCGAGGACACTGTCAGCAAGGAACGCTTCAGCATCATGGAGCGAAAGTTGTATCGCGGCATCATGGGCCCGGCGATGATCGCTACGCTGATTTTCGGTGGCTGGCTGATCAGTCTTAATCCGGGAGCCTACTTCAGCCAGGGTGGCTGGATGCACGCCAAGCTGACCCTGGTGGTGTTGCTGATCGGCTACCACCACATGTGCGGTGCTCAGGTGAAGCGTTTTGCCCGTGGCGAAAACACCCGCAGCCATGTCTTTTATCGCTGGTTCAATGAAGTGCCGGTTCTGATATTGCTGGCAATCGTCATTCTGGTCGTCGTTCGGCCGTTCTAAACCAACAGGAATAACTCACCGGGGGTCATCCTATGTCACTGCCCGCTTTGCTTGAACAATGTTTACGTCTGCCCGTGGTGGCAGCGCCAATGTTCCTGATTTCCAATCCGCAACTGGTGCTTGCCTGCTGCCGAAATGGCGTGGTGGGCAGCTTTCCGGCGCTGAACCAGCGCGAGAGCAGCGGCTTCAAGGCATGGCTGGAAGAAATCGAAGCCGGACTGGCGACACTGGAGAATCCCGCGCCGTACGCGGTCAACCTGATTGTCCACAAAAGCAATCCACGATTGCAGGCGGACCTGGAAATCTGCATCGAGCACAAAGTGCCGATCGTGATCACCAGCCTTGGCGCCGTGAAAGAAGTGGTCGATGCCGTCCACAGCTATGGCGGCCTGGTGTTTCATGACGTGACGACACGCCGCCATGCCGAGAAGGCCGCCGAAGCCGGTGTGGATGGTTTGATCGCGGTCGCTGCAGGTGCCGGCGGGCATGCCGGGACCTGGAGCCCATTCTCGCTAATCGCCGAGATCCGCCAATTCTTCGACAAGACGCTGCTGCTGGCCGGGTGCCTGAACCATGGTCACGAAATACTCGCAGCGCAACTGCTCGGTGCGGATCTGGCCTACTTCGGCACGCGATTTATCGGCACCACCGAAAGTCACGCGCCTGAGGCCTACAAAGAGATGCTGCTGACATCCAGAGCGGCAGACATCATCCATACTCCTGCTGTATCGGGCGTACCGGCGAGCTTCATGCGCCAGAGCCTTGAGGCCGCCGGTTTCGATATGGCCGCACTGCAAAACAAGGGTGAAGTCAATTTCGGCTCGAAACTCAAGCCGTTGAGCGACGAAGCCAAAGCCTGGAAAACCGTTTGGTCCGCGGGCCAGGGTGTGGGTGAAATCGATGATTTGCCGAGCGTCGATCAACTGGTAGCACGCCTCGACGCCGAATACCGCAAGGCACTGGAACAGTCCGGGCAACTGCGGCAACGCTGGCCACGCTGAAAAATCAGGGCCGGCCATCCTTGGTCGGCCTTACACTGAATCTACTCAAACACGCGCGACAAGGATGCCTCGGCAATGAGCGAGAACCGGTACAAGATCGTATTCGACGGCACGCTACTGCCCGGTGTTGATATCACCACTGCGAAGCACAATCTCGCCGCACTGTACAAAAGCGAAGTAGCCGCCATCGAGCGCCTGTTCAACGGCCAACCGGTCACGCTCAAGCGCGAACTGTCACAGGCCGAGGCGCAGGCCTATCTGCAAGCCCTGAAGAATACCGGCATCGACGCCCGAATCGAGCTCGAGCCTTCAATCGAAATGCACCTGTCTGACATTCACCCTCACACCCCGGTGGACACTCCAGCAGAACCCGAATCCCCTTACGCCCCACCGCGAGCCAGTGTTGGCGAACGCGTACCCGAGTTCTCAGACCTCAAGCCGTTCAGTGTCGATGGGCGGATCGGCCGCCTGCGCTTTCTCGCCTGGACCATGGTGCTGAGCCTGATCACCCTGCCGATTGTCGGCGTGTTCGCGCTCATCGGCCTCGGGCTTGTCAGTGGTGACTCCACCGCAGGCCTGATCATCGGCGGCATTTTTGCGTTCTTCCTGTTCCTCGCGTTCGTGATTGTCAGCGCTCTGTTCAGCGTGCAGCGCCTGCACGATATTGGCTGGTCTGGGTGGCTCTGGTTGCTGAACTTCGTCCCCTTCGTGGGCAGTTTCTTCCCGCTGGTGATCATGGTCATGCCAGGCAACGCAGGTGCCAATCGTTATGGCCCGCCTCCCCCACCCAACAGCACGGCGGTCAAAGTGCTGTGCTCATTGTGGATCGTATTTATTGGTCTGGTTTTTGTCGGTGCAATGCTCGGAGGGATCTCTGCAATCCAGCAGGAATACGAAAGCAGCCTGGAAAGCAGCTACGAAAGTGGTTCGGGGATCACCGATGAAATCGACGTTGAGACCCAATCACCTGCAAATTCAACCGACGATGCAGCCGAAGAAGCCCAGCCCCCTGTAGACTCTGCGCAAGAATGAACAGCGCTCCCTGCGCGCGACACCTGCGTCGCGGCGCGGAGCTGTTGCGATGGAGAACTGCATGACCCGTTACGCTCTGATCACCGGCGCTTCCAGCGGCATCGGCCTGGCGATGGCCGAAGCGCTGGCCCGGCGAGGCCGCAGCCTGATACTGGTGGCCCGACAGCGTGATCAGCTGGAAAGTATTGCGATTGAACTGACTCAACGTTTTGGCGTGGAAGTGTTGTTCCGTGCCTGCGACCTGGGTGAACCGCTTCGGCTTTCAGGGTTTCTGCTGGAGCTGGAGGAAGGCGACCGACAGATCGACCTGCTGGTCAATTGTGCCGGCATAGGTACTTGCGGACCGTTCCTGGCGCAGGACTGGATGACGGAGCAGGACCTGATTGAAGTAAATATTCTGGCGCTCACCCGTCTGTGCCACGCCATTGGCAACAGCATGGCATTGCAAGGCGGCGGACAGATTCTGAACGTCGCGTCCGTAGCAGCCTTCCATCCTGGTCCATGGATGAGCACTTATTACGCGAGCAAGGCCTATGTGCTGCACTTTTCCGAAGGTTTGCGCGTCGAGCTGAAAAAATGTGCGGTCAAGGTTTCGGTGCTCTGCCCCGGCCCGACCCGCACAGCGTTTTTCCGCACCGCGCAGTTGAACGCAGACAAACTGGCCGGCAGCAAACTGCTGATGAGTCCGGAGGAGGTCGCGCTCTATACCGTTCGGGCCCTGGAGAAAAATCGCGCAATCATTATTCCCGGGCGGCGCAACCGCTGGTTCGCCGCCCTGCCCCGGTTCGGCTCGCGCTGGCTGATCCGGACCATCACCGGCATGGTCAACAAGGCTTACTGCCCACGCTGACCGGCCTGGTAAAAAGCTGGGCTCGGGCATAAGCCCTGAGTACACTCAGGCCAGCCCAAACAACGGAGAAAACAGCTGTGGATACTCTGTTCACCAAGATCATCAACCGGGAAATCCCGGCGAAGATCATCTACGAGGACGACCAGGTACTGGCCTTCCACGACATCGCCCCACAGGCGCCAGTGCATTTTCTGGTGGTACCGAAAAAACCGGTGCGCACCTTGAACGACCTGACCGAGGACGACAAGGCATTGGCTGGACATATTCTGTTCACCGCCCAGCGCCTGGCCCTGGAATTGGGTTGCGAAAAAGGCTTCCGCGTCGTCATGAACTGCAATGAAGAAGGTGGACAGACCGTCTATCACATTCATATGCACGTACTTGGGCAACGTCAGATGCACTGGCCGCCGGGCTGATTTGAACAAACCCTGCGGGAGCGGCGCAACGCCGTTCCCACAAAGGCATCACGGCATTGTCATGGCAACGGCTGCACAATGACCCAGCGCAAACCTTCCCCGGCCGATTGGGTTAAACTGGCCGCCGAGATTCCTCCGGAGGTCAACATGACTACCCAACGTCACTACTCGCCGATTGACCGTCTTCTGCTGCAAGCCGATGCGGCGATGCGTACCTTGTTGCCCTTCAGTGGTCAGCCGTACCGTCCGTCGCCGGCCATCGTGCAGCCGGATGCAAAAATGAGCGACGAAGACACCCGCCACGTTGCCGGCCTGATGCGCATCAACCACACCGGTGAAGTCTGCGCCCAGGCGCTCTACCAGGGCCAGGCCCTGACCGCAAAGTTGCCCCAAGTCCGGGCTGCCATGGAACATGCCGCCGAAGAAGAAATCGACCATCTGGTCTGGTGCGAGCAACGCATCCATCAGTTGGGCAGCCATACCAGCATTCTCAATCCGCTGTTCTACGGCATGTCGTTCGGGATTGGCGCGGTTGCCGGGCTGATCAGCGACAAAGTCAGCCTGGGGTTTGTCGCGGCAACGGAAGATCAGGTGTGCAAACACCTGAACGAACACCTTGAGCAACTGCCGGCGGAGGATGAAAAGTCCCGGGCGATCCTTGAGCAGATGCGTATTGATGAAGAGCAACATGCCGAAAGTGCACTGGAGGCTGGCGGTTTCCGTTTTCCTGCGCCGGTGAAGTTCGGGATGAGTTTGATGGCCAAGGTGATGACCAAGAGTACTTATCGGATCTGATAAAGCGCTCTTGTGGGAGCATGGCTTGCCCGCGATGGCGATCTCCAGGACGCTATCGCGGGCAAGCCTTGCTCCTACAGGGGTTCTGTGTTGGCAATAAAAAAGGCGACTGCCGTGAGGTAGTCGCCTTTTTTTGTTCGAAAATCTTAGTTCGACATGTTGCGTGCGTAGAAGATTTCGAGCATTTCGTGTTTCACACGCTCGGTCACCTGAGCACGTTGCTCGGCAGACAGGTTGCTGGTGGCATCACCGAACAGGTAGTTATCCAGTTCGAAGTTCTTCAGCAGCATTTTGGTGTGGAACAGGTTTTCCTGGTACACGTTCACGTCGGTCATCTGGTACGCGTCGTAAGTGTCTTCGGAGAGGTAGTTCTGAATCGAGTTGATCTCGTGGTCGATGAAGTGCTTCTTGCCTTCGACGTCACGGGTGAAGCCGCGCACACGGTAATCCACGGTCACGATGTCCGAATCGAACTGGTGAATCAGGAAGTTGAGCGCTTTGAGCGGTGAAATGACCCCGCACGTCGACACGTCGATATCCACACGGAAGGTGGCAATACCGTCATCCGGATGGATTTCCGGGTAGGTGTGCACCGTGATGTGGCTCTTGTCGAGGTGGGCCAGGATGATTTCGGGCAATGGACCCGGGGACTCTTCGATCTGGCTGTCAGTCGGGGTCACCGGCTCTTCCGAGATCAGAATCGTGACGCTGGCGCCCTGCGGCTCGTAGTCCTGACTGGCGATGTTCAGGATGTTGGCACCAATGATATCGACAACTTCTGTGAGGATCTGCGTCAGGCGCTTGGCGTTGTACTCTTTATTGATGTACTCGACGTAAGCCTGTTGGTCTTGCGGGGTTTCCGCATAGCAGATGTCATAGATGTTGAAGCTCAAGGTCTTTGTCAGGTTATTGAACCCGTGGAGCTTGAGTTTGCTTTTCACCGTTAAAAACTCTCTATGTATTGCGGCCCGGCCGCGTGATCAAGCATGCCCGTCAGATGCGAACGACGCACCTGCGTAGGACGGTTAACACCTCTTCGCGATGGCGATTTTGGTTGTCTGTTCGGGTATGCGGCCTGTCGGCTGACGGGCCACTACCCTGAAAAAAGTGGCGCATTATGCAGACGTCAGCTGGGGATCGCCAGAGTCTGCACTGCTTTTATGATAGTTGAATGTCGATTCAACCGAGTTCGATGATTTCGTAGTCGTGGGTGATCTCGACACCGGCGGCGCCAAGCATGATCGACGCCGAGCAATACTTTTCGGCAGACAGCTCGATGGCGCGCTTGACCTGGGCTTCTTTCAGCCCACGTCCCTTGACCACGAAGTGCATGTGGATCTTGGTGAATACCTTCGGATCTTCGGTTGCACGTTCGGCTTCGAGGAAGGCTTCGCAGCTCTCGACTGCCTGCCGGGATTTCTTGAGGATGCTGACCACATCGAAATTGCTGCAACCGCCTACACCCAGCAGGAGCATTTCCATCGGCCGGACACCCAGGTTACGACCACCGGCATCGGGCGGACCGTCCATGACCACGACATGACCGCTGCCGGATTCGCCGAGGAACATGGCTTCGCCAGCCCATTGGATGCGTGCCTTCATCGCCAAGACTCCACTGTCTAAAAAAGGGTCGCCAGCTTAGCACAGGCCTCTTGATTGACAGCGCTCGCCTTCCTGGGACTTAACCATCCGCCTCGTAGGTAAATGCTCGAATGTTGCAGGAAGTGTCTGTTAAGCTGACGCCAATTCGCTGGCGCATAGCCAGCTTTGCCGCCGCTACCGCAATTCATAAAAAAACCAAACATACCGTGCAGTCTTTTCGGGATACAACCATGGTTGCTATTGCCCCCACACCCAAAATCAAGAACCTCGACAAGCTGCTGATGCATTGCCAACGCCGTCGCTATCAGGCCAAGAGCAACATCATTTGTGCCGGCGACCGCTCGGAAACGCTGTTCTTCATCATCAAAGGTTCGGTCACGATCCTGATCGAGGACGACGACGGTCGGGAAATGATCATCGCCTACCTGAACGCCGGGGATTTTTTCGGCGAGCTGGGTCTGTTTGAGCAAGCAGGCCTGGAACAGGAGCGCAGCGCCTGGGTGCGCGCCAAGGTCGAATGCGAAGTCGCGGAAATCAGCTACGCGAAGTTCCGCGAACTGTCGCAGCAGGATCCAGACATTCTTTACGTGTTAAGCGGACAAATCGCACAACGCCTGCGCAACACCACCCGCAAAGTCGGTGACCTGGCGTTTTTCGACGTGACCGGTCGCGTGGCCCGCTGCCTGTTGGAACTGTGCAAGCAGCCCGATGCGATGACCCACCCCGACGGCATGCAGATCAAGGTTACCCGTCAGGAAATCGGGCGAATTGTCGGCTGTTCGCGGGAGATGGTCGGTCGCGTGCTCAAGGATCTGGAGGAGCGCAACTTGGTGAATGTCAAAGGCAAGACCATGGTGGTCTTCGGTACGCGCTAGGTTCGAAGGCTCATGCGCCGAACATCAGCGCGAGCATTTGTCGGTAGAGTTCGTCGAGACGTGCCAATGCGTCTGGCGCCGTGAACTTCTCATGCAGGGCGATGTGGCTTTCGGCACGCACCCGTTGCTCCAGGCCGCAAGCCTCGTTGAAGCGATTGACCGCGGCAACCATCGAATCGCGCTCGTTATCCAGCAGCATTGCACCGTGCACCAGCCCCACCGGGCGCTGACCGCCCTGACTCTGGCGCCAGCGCTGGGCGGTGCCGACCATCTTGCGTCCATCCAGATTGACGTTGAATCGGCCATCGCAAAACGCGCCTTCGATTTCACCCAGCGACGAAGTACCACCCAATTCGTCCAGCAGCTCACAGATCGGATCGCACAAACGCCGGTAACCGGACTCGATGCGGTTCAGATCACCCTCGCTGCGCGGCGGTGCGTAAACCAGTGCGATGTTGATTGTCGAAGCAGATTGCGGCACCGGCTCGCCACCGGTTTCGCGTAGAAGCACTGGCCAACCGGCAGCGGCCGACACTTCACAGGCGTGATCGAATCCGGGCAGACGATTTAAACGGCGCGGCATGACCAGAGCCCGATCGCTCGGCTGCCAGAACAGCAGGCCGAATTCAGCGTGGCCGGCACAGACTGACGCCAACAAATCCTGTTCGGCTTGCAGGCCGGCTTCGATGGTCAGTGAGGTTGGCAGCGACATGGACTACTCCGGCAGACTCAAGGTCATTGGGAAATTTGAGGGCCTCATCGCGGGCAAGCCCGCTCCCACAGGGAATCGGGTTGCCTGCAAACAGGTTTTCAGTCGAGGGTTGAGCCGCTGACAGGAACGCCACGCTCAGGGAAGAACAACCGCTGCAACTCGGTACCCGGGCTCTCGGCGCGCATGAACGCTTCGCCAACCAGGAACGCATAAACGTCGCTGATTTCCATCAGCTCGACATCGGCACGATTGAGAATGCCGCTTTCAGTGATCACCAGGCGATCACGAGGAATGCGCGGCAACAGGTCGAGGGTGGTTTCCAGACTGACATCGAAGGTGTGCAGGTTGCGGTTGTTCACGCCGACCAATGGCGTGTCGAGGGTTTTCAAGGCCCGCTCCAGCTCGTCACCATCGTGGACTTCCACCAGCACATCAAGACCGACGCCTTTGGCCACCGACGCCAGTTCGGCCATTTTCACGTCGTCCAGGGCGGAGACGATCAGCAGCACGCAGTCGGCTCCCAGGGCGCGGGCTTCGACGATCTGGTATGGATCGATCATGAAGTCCTTGCGGATCACCGGCAGTTTGCACGCTGCGCGGGCCTGTTGCAGGTACGCGTCGGCACCCTGAAAGTAATCGACATCGGTCAGTACCGACAGGCAGGTCGCGCCGCCCTTCTCGTAGCTTTTGGCGATGTCGGCGGGAATGAAGTTCTCGCGGATCACACCTTTGCTCGGCGAAGCTTTCTTGATCTCGGCAATGACTGCCGGCTGCTTCAGTTTGGCCTGAGCCAGCAAGGCCTTGGCAAAACCACGGGGCGCATCGGCCGCCTTGGCCAGACTTTCCAGCTCGGCAAGGCTTACGCGAGCGCTACGCTCGGCAACTTCCTCGACTTTGCGCGCCAGAATTTTTTCCAGAACCGTCGGTACACTCATCCCTCATTCTCCACTTTGAATACCGCGGTAAAGGCACCCAATTCTTCGAGCTTTTCCCGAGCCAGGCCGGTGTGCAGCGCATCATGTGCCAGGGCAACGCCTTCTTTAAGGCTGCTGGCATGGTCAGCGGCGTACAGTGCGGCACCGGCATTGAGCATAATCATTTCGGCAGCTTTCTGACCGTTTTCAGTCTTGCGCTTACCCAAGGCATCGCGAATCAATTCGAGGGACGCCGCCGGACTTTCCACCGCCAGGCCATGCAGGCTCTGGCTCTTCATGCCCAGGTCTTCCGGCTCGACCCAGTACTCGGTGATCTGGTCGTTTTTCAGTTCTGCCACAAAAGTCGGCGCGGCCAGGCTGAACTCGTCCAGGCCATCCTTCGAATGCACCACCAGCACATGCTTGCTGCCCAGCCGCTGCAGAACCTCGGCCAACGGCCGGCACAATGCCTGGGTGAACACGCCCACCACCTGATGTTTCACGCCAGCCGGATTCGTAAGCGGGCCGAGCATGTTGAACAAGGTACGCAAGCCAAGATCCTTGCGTGGGCCAGCGGCGTATTTCATGGCACTGTGATGGGTCTGGGCAAACATGAATCCGATGCCGACGTTGTCAATGCAACGCGCCACTTGAACCGGGGTCAGGTTCAGATAGATACCAGCCGCCTCCAGCAAGTCGGCACTGCCGCTCTTGCCCGAGACCGCGCGGTTGCCGTGCTTGGCCACGGTGCAACCGGCCGCCGAAACCACGAAGGCCGAAGCGGTCGACACGTTGAAAATATTGGCACCGTCACCACCGGTGCCCACCACGTCAACTACACCGTCGAGGGTCTTGAGTTCGACCTTGTCCGCCAGTTCGCGCATGACAGAGACGGCGCCGACGATTTCATCGATGCTTTCGCTTTTCATACGCATGGCCATCATGAACGCGCCGATCTGCGCGTCCGTGCATTGCCCGGTCATGATTTCGCGCATCACATCGCGCATTTCATCGGTGCTGAGGTCGAGCTGGTCGACGATACGGCTCAGGGCTGTCTTGATATTCATGAAAGGTCCTTAGCGCGTGCCGCCGGTTTGTTTGAGGAAGTTCGCGAACAGTTCGTGCCCCTGCTCGGTCAGGATCGACTCGGGGTGGAACTGCACACCTTCGATGTTCAGGGTCTTGTGGCGAAGGCCCATGATCTCGTCGACCGAGCCGTCTTCGAGCTGGGTCCAGGCGGTCAGTTCGAGGCAATCAGGCAGAGTTTCACGCTTAACGATCAATGAATGATAGCGAGTAACCGTCAGCGGATTATTCAGACCTTCAAAAACACCCTTGTCCTCATGGAAAACCGGGCTGGTCTTGCCGTGCATGACCTGGCGAGCGCGGACTACATCGCCGCCAAAGGCCTGGCCGATGGACTGATGGCCAAGGCACACGCCGAGAATCGGCAGTTTGCCGGCGAAGTGCTTGATGACGTCAATCGAGACGCCGGCTTCGGTCGGGGTGCAAGGACCGGGAGAAACAACGATGCGCTCAGGGTTGAGGGCTTCGATTTCGGCAACGGTCAATTCATCGTTGCGCACGACTTTAACCTGGGAGCCCAGCTCACCAAGGTACTGCACAACGTTGTAGGTAAAAGAGTCGTAGTTATCGATCATCAGCAACATGGCGTTAAGAACCTCTTGAATTCACTGACTTCTAATGCAGCCTTCGAACGAACATCCCGCCGCGGCCTGCGCTTGATCGATCAAGGCGGCCTGCAGGCGGGTCAGTTCATGGCTCAGCCTTGTGGAGTTTGTTCAGCCAAGGCAACGGCGCGGAACATTGCACGGCGTTTGTTCAGGGTTTCTTCCCATTCCAGCGCCGGCACCGAGTCGGCGACGATGCCGCCACCGGCCTGCACGTGCAGTTCGCCGTTCTTGATCACCGCCGTGCGGATCGCAATGGCGGTGTCCATGTTGCCGTTCCAGGCGAAGTAGCCGACGGCGCCGCCGTAGACACCCCGCTTGACCGGTTCCAGTTCGTCGATGATTTCCATTGCACGAATTTTCGGTGCGCCGGACAACGTGCCCGCCGGCAGAATCGCCCGCAGTGCATCCATCGCCGTCAGGCCGGCCTTCAATTGGCCGGTGACGTTGGACACGATGTGCATCACGTTTGAATAGCGCTCGATGACCATTTTTTCGGTGAGCTTCACCGAACCGACTTCCGACACTCGACCGGTATCGTTGCGGCCCAGGTCAATCAGCATCAAGTGTTCGGCGATTTCCTTGGCGTCCGACAGCAGGTCTTTTTCCAGCGCCAGGTCAGCCTCTTCGTTGGCCCCGCGTGGGCGGGTGCCGGCGATCGGGCGTACGGTGATCAGGTTGTCCTCGACCCGCACCAGCACTTCCGGCGAGCTGCCGACGACGTGGAAGTCACCGAAGTTGAAGAAGTACATGTACGGCGTCGGGTTGAAGCAGCGCAGCGCACGGTACAGATCGATGGGCGCAGCCTTGAAGTCGATCGACATGCGCTGGGACGGCACGACCTGCATGCAGTCACCGGCCAGGATGTACTCCTTGATGGTGTCGACGGCTTTTTCGTAATCGTCCTGGGTAAAACTGGAGCGGAACACCGGATCAGCCGATTGCTGCCGGCTGAAATCCAGGCCACGGCGCGGGGTGATCGGCTGGCGGAGCTTTTCCAAAAGCTCCTCCAGACGTGCGCGACCTTGTTCGAAGGCGTCTTCCTGCGCCGGGTCGGCCAGGACGATTGCATGCATCTTGCCGGCGAGGTTGTCGAACACCACCACGGCGTCGGACACCATCAGCAGAATGTCGGGCACGCCCAACGGGTCCGGGTTCGGGCACTTGCCCAGGCGCTTTTCCACATAACGCACGCAGTCGTAACCGAAGTAACCCACCAGGCCGCCGTTGAAACGCGGCAGGCCGGCGATGGTCGGCACGTTGTAACGGGCCTTGAAGGCTTCGACGAAAGCCAGCGGATCTTCAACGTCATGGCTCTCGGTTTCGACGCCATCGACGGTCACGCTGACGTGGTGATCGTGAACCCGCATCACGGTGCGGCACGGCAGGCCGATGATCGAGTAACGGCCCCATTTTTCGCCACCCTGCACCGATTCCAGCAGGTAAGAGTTGGGCTCGTCGGCCAGTTTCAGGTAGATCGACAGCGGCGTGTCGAAGTCGGCCAGGGTTTCGCAGGCAAGCGGGATGCGGTTGTAGCCGGCAGCGGCCAAACGCAGGAATTCTTCGCGGATCATGATGTGCCTCGTGGCTTGAGGGTCTAACAGTCAGGTAAGCAAACGCGCCGGATAACCGGCCAGGAACAAGTCAGGCGCGCCAACGCCAGCGGGCCAGGGCCTTGATGACTTTCATCCAGAGTTTGCGAGTGACCACCACGATGGAGTTTCCAGGAGGGGATTGAACAGCGTCGGGCAACGTTATCTCAGCGGCAAGATCCAGGCAACCGGGAATTAGCTTGCGCAGATCGTCGATGACCAGTGACGGCGACTCTTCGGCAATCGGCCGGCCATGGTTGTAGCCATAGCTCAACGCCACGCACTTGACCCCCGCCGCTTTAGCCGCCAGCACATCGCTGCGCGAATCGCCGACGAACAAGGATTGCGAGGCCGGGATGTTGGCCATTTTCATCACGAAAAACAGCGCGGCCGGATCGGGTTTTTTCTGTGGCAGGGTGTCACCGCCGATAATCCATTTGAAATAGCGGCCGATTTTCATCTGATCCAGCAGTGGCGCGACAAACCGCTCCGGCTTATTGGTAATCAGCGCCATTTCCACGCCTTGTTTGTTCAGCCACTTGAGGGTGTCACGCACACCGGGGTAAACCACCGTCAGCGCGTGACCGTCCTCATAAAAGCCGTTGAACAGCGTCAGGGCATGCTCAGCTTCGGCCTCGTCGACACCCTCGGCATCGATGTCGTTGGCCAATGCGCGGCGTACCAACATGTGCACGCCATTGCCTACCCAGTCACGTACCGACTCGATGCCAGCAGGTTGGCGCCCGAGTTTGAGCAGCATGTTGTCGACAGCCGCGGCGAGATCGGGGACCGAATCGACCAGCGTGCCATCCAGATCGAACATCACCAGCCGTGGCAGACGCCCCGGGAACAGCTGCTCAAAACCACTCATGGACGGGCCAGCGCCAGTTCGGAACGCATCTTCTCGATCACTTCCTGGTAGTTCGGTGCATTGAAGATCGCTGAACCGGCGACGAAGGTGTCGGCACCTGCCGCTGCGATTTCACGAATGTTGTTCACATTCACGCCGCCGTCGATTTCCAGGCGTATGTCACGACCAGAGGCATCGATCAGGGCACGCGCTTCGCGCAATTTGTCGAGGGTGCCGGGAATGAACTTCTGACCGCCGAACCCCGGGTTCACGCTCATCAGCAGGATCATGTCGACCTTGTCCATCACGTACTTGAGCACGTCCAGCGGGGTCGCCGGGTTGAACACCAGGCCGGATTTGCAGCCGCCTTCGCGGATCAGTTGCAGGGAGCGGTCGACGTGCTGGGTGGCTTCCGGGTGGAAGGTGATGTAGGTCGCGCCGGCTTCGATGAAGTCACCGACGATGCGGTCCACCGGGCTGACCATCAGGTGCGCGTCGATCGGTGCGGTCACGCCATACTTGCGCAGTGCTGCACAGACCATCGGGCCGATGGTCAGGTTGGGCACATAGTGGTTGTCCATGACATCGAAGTGCACGAAATCGGCGCCAGCGGCCAGGACATTGTCCACTTCCTCACCCAGGCGGGCGAAGTCGGCGGATAGAATCGATGGAGCAATTACGAAGGGCTGCATGACGCACCTTTTCTGAGCTAAATCACGATGGCGCGCATTGTATACCTCATGCTTTGGCGCGCGCACCGTGGGCGCGATGATTGGGCTTTGCCATCAGTCATCAACGGCAGAGGCTCTAGTACGCCGCGCGGTAGATTTTCTCGATATCGACAGCACTCAGTTTGCGCGGATTATTGCGCATCAGACGCTCGATCCCCGCGGCTTCCACGGCCATGTCCGGGATCGCATCCTCGGGAACCCCGAAACTGCGCAGTCCTGACGGAATTTCCACCGCGGCGCACAACGCACTCATGGCTTCCACGGCTTTATCGGCCGCTTCACTGGCACTCAGATGAGCGGTCTTCACCCCCATGGCTTCTGCAATATCCTGCATGCGTTCGACGCAGGCCATCTTGTTCCAGGTCATGACATAGGGCAGCAGCAGGGCATTGCTCACACCATGGGCAATGTTGAAGCGCCCGCCCAGCGGATACGCCAGCGCATGCACCGCGCCGACCCCGGCATTGCCGAACGCCATGCCGGCCATCAGGCTGGCGGTGGCCATGTCTTCTCGGGCTTGCAGGTTGGATGGATTGGCGTAGGCCTTGGGCAGCGCCTTGGCGATCAACTTGATCGCGCCGATGGCCAGGGCGTCGGTAATCGGCGATGCATTGACCGACAGATAGGATTCGATGGCATGCACCAGCGCATCGACACCACTGGCGGCCGTGACGCTGCGCGGGCAAGTCAGGGTCATTTGTGGGCTGACCAGCGCCACATCCGGTAACAGGTAGTCGCTGACGATGCCTTTCTTCAATTGCGCGACCTTGTCGGAGAGGATCGCCACATTGGTCACTTCCGAACCGGTGCCAGCGGTGGTGGGAATCGCGATCAGCGGCGGGCCTTTGCGCGGCACCTGTTCGATGCCGAACAAATCCTCCAGCGCGCCGTGGTATCCGGCATAGGCGGCAACACTCTTGGCGATATCGATGGCACTGCCGCCACCCAGACCAATCAACCCGTCGTGCCCACCCTCGCGGTACACGCGCATGCAGTCTTCGACGATGGCGATTTCCGGGTCGGGCAGCACCCGGTCGAAAATCTCGTAGCTGCGGCCCCCGAGCTGCGCCAGCGCCAGTTCTACGGTGCCGGATTTCACCAGGGCGGCGTCGGTGACGATCAGCGGATTGTCGATGTCCAGCCGGGTCAGTTCCGCCGCGAGTTGCTCAATGGCCCCCGCACCGGTGATCAGTTTGTGAGCAATTTTGAAGGAGGAAAGACTCATGTGCGCAGCCTCTTATAGATAGGGGAGCTGGGCACAAGAGTAGCTGGGGATTTGGGGTTGGCTGGTATTCAGCTTATGAATGTAGAACGTCCAGACGCCCCTTGTAGGAGCTGGCTTGCCAGCGAAAGCGGTGTACCAGGTACACCGCGTTGCACCATTCGCCAGCAAGCCGGCTCCTACAGGGGCCGGCGTCAGATACAAGGACCGTGTCAGACCTGTGCAGTACGCAGTTTCTCGCTACGACCCCGCAGCCATTCCAGGGTCAGCAGCAGAATCACCGAGAAGGCAATCAGCAGCGTCGCGGCGGCGGCGATGGTCGGGCTGAGGTTTTCGCGGATGCCACTGAACATCTGCCGAGGCAGCGTCGCTTGCTCGGGGCCGGCGAGGAACAGCGTCACCACCACTTCATCGAACGAAGTGGCGAAGGCGAACAACGCACCGGAGATCACGCCGGGCGCAATCAATGGCAAGGTCACCCGACGGAACGCCACCAGTGGCGAGGCACCAAGGCTTGCAGCGGCGCGCACCAGGTTCTGGTTGAACCCCTGCAAGGTCGCCGACACGGTGATGATCACAAACGGCACACCGAGCACGGCATGCACGACGATCAGCGAGGTATAGCTGTTGCCAAATCCCAATGGGGCGAAGGTCAGGTAGCTGGCCACACCAATGATGACTACCGGCACCACCATCGGCGAAATCACCAGCGCCATCACCAGCGGCTTGCCCGGAAAATCACCCCGGGTCAGGCCGATCGCCGCCAGCGTGCCGAAGATCATCGCCAGCACCGTCGCTGCCGGGGCCACGATGATGCTGTTCTTCAACGAACGCATCCATTCCGCCGAGGCGAAGAAGTCCTGGTACCAGTGCAGCGAAAAGCCTTGCAGCGGATAGACCAGAAAACTCCCCGAGTTGAACGACAGAGGAATGATCACCAGCACCGGCAGGATCAGGAACAACAAAATCAGGCCGCAGAGAATCCGCAAGCTGTAGAACCACACCCGCTCGATGGGCGACATATAAGGACTCAGCATTTCATTCTCCCCTTAGCTCAAGCGCAGGCGGCTCGCGCCCACCAGCCAGCTGTAAATCAGATAAAGCACCACGGTCGCCAAGAGCAGCAACCCGCCGAGAGCGGTCGCCATGCCCCAGTTGATGCTGGTGTTGGTGTAGAAAGCGACGAAGTAGCTGACCATCTGATCGTTCGGACTGCCCAGCAACGCCGGGGTGATGTAGTAGCCGATGGCGAGGATGAACACCAACAGGCAACCGGCGCCGACACCGGCATAGGTTTGCGGGAAATACACCCGCCAGAAGCTGGCGAATGGATGGCAGCCCAGGGAAATGGCCGCCCGCATGTAGGTCGGCGAAATGCCTTTCATCACGCTGTAGATCGGCAGGATCATGAACGGCAGCAGGATGTGCACCATGGAGATGTAGACACCGATGCGGTTGAACACCAACTCCACCGGTTTATCGATGATGCCCAGGGCCATCAAGCCGCTGTTGATCAACCCACCCGATTGCAGCAAGACGATCCACGCCGCGACTCGCACCAGGATCGAGGTCCAGAACGGCAACAGCACCAGAATCATCAGCAGGTTGCTTTGCCGCGACGGCAGGTTCGCCAGCAGATAAGCCAGAGGATAGGCCAGCACCAGACAGATCACGGTGATGATCAGCCCCATCCAGAAGGTGCGGGTGAAAATGTCGAGGTAGATCGCCTGGTCAGGCGTGGCCGGAGCCAGTTCACCGAGGTCGTCGATACGATGATCGACGGCGGCCAGCAGGTAGTACGGCGTGATGCTGCTGGTGTTGCGGCGTACGGCTTGCCAGTAGGCCGGATCGCCCCAGCGCTCGTCGAGACCTTCCAGTGCTTCTTTATAGGAGGCCGGCTCTGTGGCGAACGGCAAGGCGCGTGCAGTTTTGGTCAACAGGCTGCGGTAGCCGGCCAACTCCATGTTCAAGCGCTTGGACAGGTCGCCCAAGGTCTGGTTCTTGCGGGCTTCGGCGAGGTCTTCGCTGGCGGCCTTGTAAACCGGTTCGGCGGGCAATCCACGACCGTCCCAGCTGGCGATAGCCGTCACGGTGCGTGGCATGCCACCGACCACTTCCGGATTACCGACGCTTTTGTAGAGTAGCGCCGCGATCGGCACCAGGAACACCAGCAACAGAAACAGCACCAGCGGCGCGATCAACGCCTGGGCCTTCCAGCGGTTGACCCGCTCGGCGTGCTTGAGCCGCTGCTTCAAGGTGGGGTCAGTGCCCGCGTTCAGGGGAACGGCGATAGCCATGGCGTACTCCGGAAATCTTTGATCATTGCAGAGGCGGGAAACCACCTCGATCGTTTAATGCACACAACCCTAATGTGGGAGCGGGCTCGCTCGCGAAAGCGGAGTGTCAGTCAACAATGATGCTGAATGTGCTGACGCCTTCGCGAGCAGGCTCGCTCCTACAGCGTAAGCCCGCGGTGCGGTCTTACTTGGCAGCCCAGGAATTGAAACGCTGTTCCAGCTGCTCGCCGTTGTCAGCCCAGAAGCTGACGTCGATCTGCACCTGGTTGGCGATGTTTTCCGGAGTGGTCGGCATGTCTTTCAGGACATCCTTGGCCAGCAACGGTACGGCCTGGGTGTTGGCCGGACCGTAAGCGATGTTTTCCGAGTAGGTCTTCTGCTGCTGAGGCTGTACCGAGAACGCGATGAATTTCTTCGCCGCTTCAGCGCGAGCCTTATCCAGACCTTTCGGAATGGCCCAGGCATCGAAGTCGTAGATGCCGCCGTTCCACACCACTTTCAGGTTGCTTTCTTTCTGCACGGCAGCGATACGGCCGTTGTAGGCCGAGCTCATGACCACGTCACCGGAAGCGAGGTATTGAGGCGGTTGTGCACCGGCTTCCCACCACTGAATGTTCGGCTTGAGCTCATCGAGCTTCTTGAACGCGCGGTCCTGACCGTCCTTGCCGGCCAGCACTTTGTAGACGTCTTTCGGCGCCACGCCATCGGCCATCAGGGCGAATTCCAGGGTGTACTTGGCGCCCTTACGCAGGCCGCGCTTGCCCGGGAATTGTTTCACGTCCCAGAAGTCTGCCCAGCTGGTCGGCGCGGTTTTCAGCTTGTCGGCGTTGTAGGCCAGCACGGTCGACCACACGAAGAAGCCCACGCCGCATGGCTGAATGGCGCCCTTGACGTAGTCTTCGTTCTTGCCGAACAGCGCCGGATCGAGTTGCTCGAACATGTCTTCGTCGCAACCACGGGACAATTCTGGCGATTCAACCTCTACCAGATCCCAGGACACGCTCTTGGTGTCGACCATGGCCTTGACCTTGGCCATTTCACCGTTGTACTCGCCCGCCACGATCTTGCCGTTGCCTGCCGCTTCCCACGGTGCGTAGAAGGCTTTGACCTGCGCCGCCTTGTTCGCCCCGCCAAAGGACACCACGGTCAGGTCCGGGCCAGCGGCCATTGCGCCCGCAGCCCCCATCATGCCCAGTGCCAGAGCGGTGAATTTCAGGGATCTCAACATTTATTGTTCTCTCCACGTGCAGGGTTGGTGTTGTTGAAGCCAGGGCGATCAGTTCGCCTCTAGAAGTGGGTCGAGCGCACGTACGTGCTCGACCTGCCAGCCAAGCGGAACCACGTCACCGACTGCGAGGCCGGGATCGAGCTCGGCAATCGGTTGCTTCACGAAGAAGTCGGTCTTGCCACAGACTTCCAGGCGAACCCGGACGTGGTCGCCCAGATAGATGAATTCCTCCACCCGTCCCGAGAAACGGTTGCTGCAAGACTCGCTGGAACCATTGAGGCTCACGCGTTCCGGGCGAATGGACAAGGTCACCGGCTCACCGGTCTTGCCGACATTCACCGCCAGCGCTTCAACTTTTTCACCACGACCCAGTTCGACAATGCAGCGGTCGCCGGTCTGGCTGTGCAGGCGGCCATTGAGGCGGTTGTTCTCGCCGATGAAGTTGGCGACGAAGGTGTTTTTCGGCTCTTCATAGAGCGTGCGCGGCGGCGCAATCTGCTGGATCTCGCCTTGATGGAACACCGCAACACGATCGGACATGGTCAGGGCTTCGCCCTGGTCGTGGGTCACGTACACCACGGTCACGCCCAGACGCTGGTGCAGGTGTTTGATTTCCATCTGCATGTGTTCACGCAGTTGCTTGTCGAGTGCGCCGAGGGGTTCGTCCATCAGCACCAGTTGCGGCTCGAACACCAATGCGCGGGCCAGGGCCACACGCTGCTGCTGACCGCCGGACAGTTGCGCCGGATAACGCTGAGCAAACGCGTCGAGCTGCACCATGCTCAGCACGCGCTTGACCTTGTCGCTGACGTCGCTCTTGTTCATGCCGCGCACGGTGAGCGGGAACGCCAGGTTCTCGGCGACCGTCATGTGCGGAAACAACGCATAGTTCTGGAACACCATGCCGATGTCACGTTTGTGCGGCGGCACGTTGTTGATGGAGCGACCGGCCAGCAGGATTTCGCCTGCGGTCGGGGTTTCGAAACCGGCGAGCATCATCAGACTCGTGGTTTTGCCCGAACCGGACGGCCCGAGCAAGGTGAGGAATTCGCCCTTGCGAATGTCCAGGTTGAGGTCTTTGACGATCAGGTTCTCGCCGTCGTAGCTCTTCTGCACTCCACGAAAGCTGACCAGAACATCATTGGCCCCTGCGCTTGAATCGACCTGGCTCATACCCACACCTTTGTTGTTGTTGACTGCTGTGGACTAAGCCTAGTGGACGCTGGGGACCGCGCAAATCGGGACGCAGGAGAGAATCGCCTCAGCCGGATGGAAGGTTGGGGGTAGGGATTGCCCTACAAGGATGGCGCGTTTTGGCAAATGCAGCGCAATTGCGGCGGCAAGCGGTCAGCTACAAGCCGCAAGAGCAAGCAAAAACGGTAATTCATGAATGTCGCAAATGGATATGGCGACGCGAATCCCTGTAGGAGCACAGCTTGCTGGCGATGGCGTACTTGAAATCGCCATCGCCAGCAAGCTGTGCTCCTACAGGGGGGCGGTGCATTCAGAGAAGTTTGTGCTCCATCGCATACTTCACCAGTTCAGCCAGCGAGGTGATGTTGAGTTTCTGCATCAACCGCGCCTTGTGGGTGCTGATGGTCTTGCTGCTCAACGCCAATTGCTGGGCGATGTCATTGACGTTGGCGCCCTGGGCCAAGCGCTCGAATACGGAAAACTCACGCTCAGAGAGCAACGAGTGCAGCGGCCGCGAGTCGGTGAGACCGACTTCGAAGACCATGCGGTCGGCCAGGTCCGGGTCGATATAGCGACCACCCGCCGCAACCCGGCGGATGGCCGTCAGCAACAGGGCCGGATCGCTGTCCTTGGTCGCGTAGCCGGCAGCGCCAATCTTCAGCGCGCGAGCCGCCATCTGCGCCTCGTCGTGCATCGACAACACTAGGATCACCGGCGGGTTGTTCAGCGCGCGAATTCGCGGAATCGCTTCCAGGCCGTTCACACCCGGCATGGAAATATCGAGCAACACCACTTCACAGGGCACATGCCGCAAGGTTTCAAGCAATTGCTCGCCATTGCTCGCCTCCCCCACCACCAACAAGTCCTTGGCCAGGCCGATCAATTGCTTGATGCCTTCGCGGACGATGGTGTGGTCTTCGGCTACCAGTACACGGATCACTTACTTATCCTCTTCCAATGGCACTCGCACGATCAAAGTCGTGCCCTCTCCGGGCTCACTCTCAAGCGATAATTCACCGCCCATGATCAACACCCGCTCACGCATGCCCACAATCCCGAAGGATGACGGTCTACCCGTAGTGGGGACAAACCCTACGCCATCATCGCTGACGGTCAGACACAACTCGTCGCCTTCAAGCACCAGTGTCAGTTCGACAGTATGCGCCTGGGCGTGACGCATGACATTGGTCAGCGCCTCCTGAAGGATTCGAAACAGACCAATCGCCTTGGCGTCGCTGAGCACCGGCAAGTTATCCGGCACTTGCACCAGGCACGGGATCTGCGTACGCGCCTCGAAGCGACGAGCTTGCCACTCGATGGCCGACGCGATCCCCGCATCGAGAATCGGTGGACGCAACGCTGTCGCCACATCGCGCACTAACTGAAACAATTGGGCAATCAAGCGTTTCATGCTGTTCAAGCGCTCGTGTAGCCCGGGATCGAGTTGCGCATAGGCCAGTTCGCACATGGACGTTTCCAGCTTGAGCACGGTCAGCATCTGACCCAGCTCGTCGTGAACTTCCCGGGCAATGCGGGCCTTCTCCTCTTCACGCACACTCTCAAGGTGCGCGGACAATTCCCGCAATTGCTCCCGTGAGCTGGCCAGCTCCAGTTCGATGCGCTTGCTTTCGCTGATGTCCCAGACAATGCCGTCCCAGACGTAGGCACCGTCTTCAAGACGACGGGTAATGGCCTTGATTTCCGCCCAGCGCTGTTCACCCTGTCGCGTAAGAATTCGCCCTTGCCACGACCAGTCGCTGTCGGTGTCCAGGGCATGGTCCTGGGTCTGGTGGTAGCTGGCCTTGTCGTCCGGATGCACCAGGCTGCGCAGGCCTTTGTCCCGATGGGCCAGGGTGACCGGCGAGTAACCCACCAGGCTTTCACTTCCCTCACTGATGTAGGCAAAGTCGATCTGCCCTGTCACCGGCGCCCGCTCCAGGCGAAAGACAAGACCAGGCACATTCGCCGCGATCCCTTGCAACCGCGCCTCACTTTCCTGCAACGCGGCAAGGGCGCGACGGCGTTCGGTGACGTCGGTGAGGTAGACCACCAGATACTCGCCGTCGCGAAAGCGCAGGAAGCTCAGCGAAACATCGGTTGGCAGGATGCTGCCATCCGCCCGCAGACAATTGGTTTCGAAACTTTGCGGCGCATCATCGCTGGCCCTGGCGCGTTTCCACAGGTTCAACCAGCGGTCCATATGCAGGCCGGGTTCGAAGTCGATCAATGGCCGATCGATGATTCCGCCCGGCGAATAGCCCAGCATGGTTTCAGCCGCGCGGTTGGCATAACGCACATGACTGTCCCAGTTGACCCAAAGGATGCCGACAGTGCTTTGATCGATGGAAAACTGCGTCAGCCGCAAGGCCTCTTCGCTGGCAGCGCGCAAGGCGATGTCGGCCTGTGCCGCCGCCAATCGCTGCTCCAGACTGTGCTGCTGGCGGCGCTGCCAAAACACGATGGCCATGCAACTCAGAGCCAGCACCAGCAAAAGCAGGCAGAGGTTTTTCCAGAAACCCGGTGATTCGGTGAGTCTTGGATACTTGGGTTGCAGCCATTGATTGTGCAGATTTTCCAGATCCTTGGCGGGGATCGCGCGCAGTGCGCTTTCGACAATGCCCGCCAGCTCCGGTTTGTCGCGCCGGGTGGCCACCCGCAGCAATTGCGGCAAGCCGATGTCACCCACCACCACCAGCTCGGCAAACTCCGGCTCGATGGACAGACGCCCCAATTGCGCTTCATCGACCACCGCGTAACCGGCCTGCTGGCTCAACAACAACTGCAACGCCTGACGCTCGATCGGAACCCCCTGGAGATTCAGGTGCGGATAGTTGCCGCGCAAATAATCGGCGGTGGCACTGGGCATGCGTACGGCGACGCGGGTCTGGCTGTCGAGTTTTTCCAGCTCCACCGCACCCGTGCTTTTCTGGTCGCTGACGACCAGTTGCGGCACTCGCATGTAAGGATCGGAAAACTGCCAGAGGCGCAGACCTGCGGGGGTTTGGGTCAACCCTGGAGCGATGTCGATTTCACCCGCGCGTGCCGCGGCCTCCAGTTGCTCAAGGTCGGGAAAGTTACGCCAGCTCAGCTCGACATTGAGTGCCTTGGCGAGCCATTTCATCAGCTCGACGTTGGCCCCGGACAGGCGTTGCAACCGTCGATCGTATTGCGCATAGGGCGCTTGCAACACCAGCCCCACCCGCAATTCGTCCTGCTGCGCCAGCCATTGCTGTTGCCAGGGCGACAAGACGGCCGCGTGCACCGCAGGCGCGGCCGCCGCCCAGCCCATCAAGGGAAACCACAAACAGCCGATAACCCACAGGCAGCGAAAACGCATCATCGAACTCTCACACACTGACAAATACTGACCAACCCATTAGGCTGCCGGAATAATTTCTGGCCTGGAATATCCGATGCCCCCTGACTACCGCCTGGCACTGCCAGCATTGTGCCTGTCGCTGATCCTGCCATGCGCTTTTTCCGTCGAGGCCGCCGACCCGGCACCTGCCGCCACGGCTAATGTCACGCAAAGGGCCGCCGAAGAAAAACCGGTGGAACGTCAGCCGCTGCCTGAGCGTAGCCAGGAAGAAGCCGCAGCACTGGAGCGGAAAATCCCCGCCCAGGAACAGCAGCAACTGCAAGCGGGCAGCGATACCTTCCTGGCTTTGTGGAAGCCGGCCAATGCCGCCGACCCGAAAGGTGCGGTGATTATCATCCCGGGCGCTGGCGAAACCGCTGACTGGCCGCAAGCAATTGGCCCGTTGCGGCGCAATTTGCCGAATGTAAAGTGGAGCAGCCTGAGTATCACCTTGCCAGATTTGCAAAGCGATGCCATTGCGCCACGCGTTATCGAAGTGCCGCCAGCGCCCAAGACACCGGACGCCGGCAGCAAGGACTCGACCACCGCAGCCCCCATCGAACAGGCAGCCGGCGGTGAAGCCGAAGTGGCTGACAAGCCTGTCGTCGAAACCAGTGAAGAACAAGGCAAGGTGGATGCCGAGCGGATTTACGCCCGCATCGATGCAGCCATCGCTTTCGCGGAGCAGCAAAGTGCTCGCAGCATCGTCGTGCTGGGGCATGGCACAGGCGCTTACTGGGCTGCACGCTATTTGAGCGAGAAACAGCCATCGCAAGTCGAGCGGTTCGTCATGGTTGCCCCGCAGACACCCGCTCAGGCAAAACCGGGGCTGGACGAACTCACGCCGACCTTGAAGCTGCCGACCGCAGATATCTTCTATATGGACAAACCGCTGGACCGCAACGCGGCGCTGGCCCGATTGCAAGCCAGCAAACGCTTGAAGACCTCGGCATTCAGCCAGGTCTCACTCAAGGCGTTGCCGGGTGATGCCAATGCACAACAGGAGCAGTTGGTTCGGCGGGTGCGGGGTTGGTTGAATCCGCAGAATGCGGCGGACTGATAGACCGAGTCGCCACTATCGCGAGCAGGCTCGCTCCCACATTGATCTTCAGTGTAAGAAGATCCAGTGTGGGAGCGAGCCTGCTCGCGATGGCGGCATCACAAACAACACCTGCCTGCCCTCGCTAACGAAAATCCCGCCGCTGACGTATCAACGTATAAGCATTGTGCAATTCCCGCGTTTTCTCGGTCGCCTCACGCACCTGCAATGCCGTCGCCCCACTGCCGGCAATCTTGTCAGGATGATGACGGCTGAGCAGGCGCCGATATGCGCGCTTGATCTGCGCCGGTTCACTGGTGGCGGACACGCCCAACAGTCGCAAGGCATCCTGATAAGTCACGGCGCTGCTGACCTGAGGACGTTTATGCGGCTCATAGTCAATCGCCAATGCCTGCACCTGATACGGCGTCCAACCTAGCCATTTGCCCCATTGAGCGATCAGCGCCCGCTCGCCGGGACCCGCGCGCCCATCGGCCCAGACCATCCGCCAACAAGCACGCAACACCCCTTCCGCCGCATGGGGCTGAGCGCTCAGGCGACGCAGATAACCACGCAACCGGTCGTTGCCCGACTTGCCGCGATTGAACGCTGCAATCGCCCGACGCTGGGCTGATTCGTTCATGTCCAGCGAGCGCATTTCTTGTCGCGCCTGCTGAATGTGACCATCCACAACCCGTCCGTCGCACTTGGCCAGTCGTCCCAGCAGGACGAACAGCAATTCATCGTTGCGCAGCACCGAACGGCCGCCAAGTTTTTCACGCAGATGCGCCCAACTCTGCAAGTGCAGGCGCCGATCCAGGGCCTGCCCCAACAAAGCACCAAGCATGGCCCCCGGAATGCTTGCAATGGCAAACCCCACCCCGGCTCCAATCAGAGTCCCTGGCCATAACATGTCAGCGTCTCGCTTCAATCAGGGCGTCAGCTTCAGCCAGGCGTTCATGGGTGCCGACATCCACCCAATGCCCGCTCAGGCGTTCGCCGGACACTTGTCCTTTCGCCATCGCGGCACGCAGCAACGGTGCGAGCTTGAACGCCCCGCCAGAGCAACCTTCGAAGAGCCGCGGATGCAGCACCGCAATGCCGCTGTACGTCAGGGTGGTGGCTCCAGGATGGCCATCGCGAACCTGCCCATCGATCAGTTGAAAATCCCCGGCCGGGTGATGGGCCGGGTTGCTGGCCAACACCAGATGGGCAAGACCGACAATCGGCTGATGCAGCACACTGAAGTCGTAATCGGTCCAGATGTCGCCATTGACCACGACAAAGGCCTCATCGCCCAGCAACGGCAATGCACGGAAAATCCCGCCACCGGTCTCCAGCGGCTCCCCTTCCGGCGAGTACTGGATGCTCACGCCATAGCGCGATCCATCGCCCAGATAGTCTTCGATCTGCTGACCGAGCCAGGCATGATTGATCACAATCTCGGTAAAACCCGCACTGGCCAGCGCACGCAGGTGATACTCGATCAGTGGCACCCCGCCTGCACGTACCAGCGGTTTTGGCGTGGTCAGGGTCAACGGGCGCATGCGCTCGCCTTTGCCTGCCGCCAGAATCATCGCCTTCATGCCGTCACTCCGGCACGCAGACTGGCCAGCAACACATCCAGTCCGGCCAGTTCAGGACGGCGAGCGATCACGGCTTCTATATAAGAAAAGAACCGCGGCACGTCGCCCAGGTAACGCGGCTTGCCGTCGCGATGACAGATGCGGGCGAAGATCCCGATCACTTTCAGGTGACGCTGCACACCCATCAAGTCACTGGCACGCAGGAAGTCTTCAAAGTCCGGCTGCACCGGAATATTCAACGCAACGGCCTGCTGCCAATAACTTTCCAGCCAACCGCGCACGCGCTCTTCGGGCCAACTGAGGAAGGCATCTTTGAACAGGCACGTCACGTCGTAGGTCACTGGACCGTAAACCGCATCCTGGAAATCCAGCACACCGGGATTCGGCTCGCTGAGCATCAGATTGCGCGGCATGTAATCGCGATGCACCAGGACCTTCGGCTGGGCCAAAGCGCTGTCGATCAACAAGTCGCTGACTTGCTGCCAGAGCACTTGTTGCGCCGCGTCGAACTCGACGCCCAGCTCACGCTTCACATACCACTCGGGGAACAATTCCAGTTCCCGACGCAGTAACGCCACGTCATAACTCGGCAGCGGAGCAACCATCGGTAATTGTTGAAAAGCCAACAGCGCTTGCAGAGCATCCTTGAATAAATCGTCGGCGTTTTCGCTGTCGATTACGTCGAGGTACGTCTTGTTGCCCAAGTCATTAAGCAAAAGAAAACCGCGCTCGAGGTCTTCGGCATAAATTTTCGGCACATTAATTCCGGATTTCGCCAGCAGAAAAGCGATATCCACGAATGGTTTGCAGTTTTCCTGGGGCGGCGGCGCATCCATTACGATGAAACTTTTACCCGCGCCCTCCCAACGGAAATAACGCCGAAAACTCGCGTCGCTACTGGCCGCAGTCAACGTGGCCGGAGGTATGGCACCCCAACCCTGTTCTGCAAAAAGAATCGCCAACTGTTCATCGAGCCAAACTTTCAGGTGTTGCAAACGTACATCTTGTTCAGGCATTGCTAGGGTCTCCGACGGCGCTAGCCGTCAAGCGGGTCATGCTTTATTATCCAGCATCTTTTTCAGACCATCGAGAGGCGTGCGGCCCACACCGCGGGCAGATGGCACGCAGGAAGCCCGGACTAATAAGATGGCATTGAAATCCCCCGCGTTTCGTAAAAAATTTCCGTTGTTGGTAACCGGCAGTCTGCTGGCCTTGCAACCCTTGGCCACTTCCTTCGTGGTTGCCGCGGAACAGTATGACTGCTCAGTCTCTGCTTCGGGTGCCTGGGACTGTGCGCCAAAATCACCGGCGGCTGCCTTGCCTCCGCGTCCCGTCCATGAAGGCAGCGCAGTCTCCGCAACCGGCGAGGTCCCGGCCGAGAGCGGTTCCAGCGAAGAGACTGGCACCAAGACCGCACTGGTTACCGAGTCCGAGGGCCGCGGCCTGAAGTCGCGTAGCGAAGACTACAGCCACCTCGACTGGGTTCCCCGCGAGCAACTCACTGCGGCACAACTGGCCGAAACCGGTCCTTACTGCTCTGGTTCCTATATCGAACCGATTCGTCCTGGCATGAATGACAAGACGAGCAAAAGTGACGCGCCAACCTTTATCGGTGCGAAAGCCTCGCGCTATAAGCAGGATGAGCAAGTCGCCACCCTTGCCGGTGACGTGGTCATGCGCCAGGGCAGCATGCAGGTTGAAGCCGACGAAGCCAACCTGTACCAGGCCGAGAGCCGGGGCGAACTGGCCGGCAACGTGCGCATTCGCGACAACGGCGCGCTGATCGTGGGCGACCATGCCGACGTGCAGCTCGATACCGGTGAGGCCAAGGTCGACAACGCCGAATACGTGATGCACAAATCCCGCATCCGTGGCAACGCGCTGTATGCCAAACGTGCAGAGAACGCGATCATCCGCCTCAAGGATGGTACGTACACCACGTGCGAACCGAACAGCAACGCCTGGCAGCTCAAGGGCAACAACATCACCTTGAACCCGGCTACCGGCTTCGGTACCGCGACCAACGTGACGCTGCGGGTCAAGGACATTCCGGTCCTGTACACGCCGTACATTTATTTCCCGATCGACGACCGTCGTCAGTCCGGCTTCCTGCCGCCGACCATCGGCACCGGCAGCGATACCGGCTTCATGCTGGTGACTCCGTATTACTTCAACCTGGCACCGAACTACGATGCCACGTTGTATCCGCGCTACATGGACAAGCACGGCTTGTTGATGGAAGGTGAGTTCCGTTACCTGACCAAGTCCAGCGAAGGTCAGTTCGGTGCCGCGTACCTCAACGACGAAGACACTGAACGCAAGCTACAGTCCGACTACGAAAAAAACCGCTACATGTATAACTGGCAGCACAAGGGTGGCCTGGATTCGCGCGTATTCACGCAAGTCGACTACACCAAGCTCAGTGACCCTTACTACTTCCAGGATCTGCAGACTGACCAGATCGGTGTAAAAAGCGCCGACTACGTGAACCAGCAAGGCTCTGTGACCTATCGCGGCGACAGCTATACCGCCCGTGTGAACGCGCAGGCATACCAGTTGGCAACCGTGTCGAACATCACGCCGTATGACCGTTTGCCGCAAATCACCTTTGATGGTGCTCTGCCGTATCATCCAAGCGGCCTGGACTTCACCTACAACACCGAAGTCGTGCGGTTCGACCGGGATCTGAAAAACGGCAACTTCACCGATGAAGATGGCAACGTTTCGCCGCGCCTCGACACCAACGTTACGGGCCTGGCGCGCGCCACCGGTGATCGCCTGAACCTTGCGCCAGCCGTCAGTCTGCCGCTGAACTGGACTTATGGTTTCCTGAAACCGACGCTCAAGTACCAGTACACCCAATATCAATTGGATCTGGACAGCATCGGTAAGGCTCAGATTGCCGCGCAAACCCCGGAGCAGGACAATCTCAACGGTACTTTTGGCAGCAACCAGAACCGTGGCGTGCCGATCGCGAGCATCGACAGCGGCCTGTACTTCGATCGCAATACCCAATGGTTCGGCAAGAACTATCGCCAGACGCTTGAGCCACGCCTGTACTATCTCTATGTTCCCGAGAAAGACCAGACGGACATTCCGGTTTTCGACACCGGCGAATACACCTTCAACTATGCATCGCTGTTCCGCGACAACCGTTTCTCGGGCTCCGACCGTGTCGGCGACGAGAACAAACTGTCGCTGGGCGTGACCAACCGCTGGATTGAAGACAACGGGTTCGAGCGTCAACGCATCAGTGTCGGCCAGGCCTTGTACTTCAAGGATCGTGAAGTCCAGTTGCCGGGCATCGATGCTTCAACCCGACAAGACGCCCACTCCAACGTGTCCCCGTATGCGCTGGAATACGAATATCGCTGGAACCGCGACTGGCGCACGACTGCCGACTACAACTGGGATCCGGACAGCCGCAGCCCACGTTCGGGCAGCGCGATGTTCCACTACCAGCCTGAAGACAATCCGAACAAGGTCATCAACGCCGGCTATCGCTATCGCAATGACCAGATCCGCTATGACCAGACCACCGGTAAATGGACCGTGGGCGGCGGTGACTATGGCACCCCTGGCACTCCTGGCTTCGTGAAGGATTACTACAAGATCGAACAGCACGACTTCTCGGTGATCTGGCCGGTCGTGCCGCAATGGAATGCCATCAGCCGCTGGCAGTACGATTACAACCGCAACCGTACCCTGGAAGCCTTCGGTGGCTTCGAGTACGACAACTGCTGCTGGAAACTGCGCCTGATCAACCGTTACTGGGTTTCCTATGACGAATTCAGTCAGGAAGCACCGCAAAACGAAAAAGGCGACCATGGCGTCTTCCTCCAAATTGTTCTGAAGGGACTCGGCGGCCTCACCGGCGCCAAGGTAGAGAGTTTCCTCGACAAAGGCATTCAAGGTTATCGTGAACGTGAAGACCAAGCTTTCTGATTGTCTGCGCCCGCTGTTGCTGGGCGCGCTGTTCCTGGGTACCGCGGCCAACGCCGCGGTACAGTCCATCGATAAGGTGGTGGCCATTGTCGACAACGACGTGGTCATGCAGAGCCAACTGGACCAGCGCGTTCATGAAGTTCAGCAAACCATCGCCAAGCGCGGCTCTGCCGTGCCGCCGGCCAGTGTGCTGGAGCAACAGGTGCTTGAGCGCCTGATCGTCGAGAACCTGCAACTGCAGATCGGTGAACGTTCCGGCATCCGCATTACCGATGAAGAACTGAACCAGGCTGTTGGCACCATCGCCCAGCGCAACAACATGTCGTTTGAACAATTCCGTGCCGCCCTGACTCACGACGGCCTGTCTTACGACGACGCCCGTGACCAGATCCGTCGCGAGATGGTTATCAGCCGTGTACGCCAGCGTCGTGTGGCCGAGCGCATCCAGGTGTCGGAGCAGGAAGTGAAAAACTTCCTGGCTTCCGACCTTGGCAAAATGCAGCTGTCCGAAGAGTTCCGCCTGGCCAACATCCTGATTCCTACGCCGGAAAGCGCCAACTCTGAAGCGATTCAGAACGCCGCCAAGCAGGCTGACGCGATTTACCAGCAGATCAAGCAAGGTGCGGACTTCGGTCAGTTGGCCATTGCCAAATCCGCCAGCGAAACCGCACTGGAAGGTGGCGACATGGGCTGGCGTAAAGCCGCTCAACTGCCACCGCCGTTCGATCGCCTGCTGAGCACCATGGCCGTTGGTGATGTCACCCAGCCGATGCGTACACCGGGCGGTTTTATCATCCTGAAAATCACCGACAAGCGTGGCGGTGGGGCTCAGGTACGTGACGAAGTGCATGTGCGACACATCCTCGTCAAACCGAGCCCGATCCGCGACGAAGCAAAAACCAAGGCGCTGGCTCAGTCGCTCTACACCCGAATCGAAGCGGGCGAAGACTTCGGCGAATTGGCGAAAAGCTACTCGGAAGATCCGGGTTCTGCCCTCAACGGCGGCGACCTGAACTGGATCGACCCGAATGCACTGGTTCCCGAGTTCCGCGAAGTGATGGCCAAAACGCCACAAGGTCAGCTGTCCAAGCCGTTCCAGACGCAATATGGCTGGCACGTACTGGAAGTCCTTGGTCGTCGCGCCACTGACAGCACCACTCAGGCTCGTGAGCAGCAAGCCATGACCGTATTGCGCAACCGCAAGTACGATGAAGAGCTGCAAACCTGGCTGCGTCAGATCCGTGACGAAGCGTACGTAGAAATCAAACTCCCTGGCGCCGACCAGGCAGCGCAGTGAAACCTAAACGTTTCGCGCTGACACCCGGCGAACCGGCCGGCATAGGTCCCGACCTGTGCCTGCTGCTCGCCGCGCAAGCCCAGCCACACCCCCTGATAGCCATTACCAGCCGCAGCCTGCTCCTTGAGCGGGCCGCGCAGCTGGGTGTGGTTGTCGACTTGCTGCCGGTTGCACCGGACAACTGGCCGGACGTACCTGCACCCGCCAACAGCCTGTATGTCTGGGATACACCGCTCAATACCAAAGTCGTCGCCGGGCAACTGGACAAGGCTAACGCTGCCTTCGTTCTGGAAACCCTGACCCGCGCCGGCCAAGGCTGTCTGGACGGGCATTTTGCCGGGATGATCACCGCCCCCGTGCACAAGGGTGTGATCAATGAATCCGGGATTGCCTTTTCCGGGCACACGGAATTTCTTGCCGACCTGACCCATACCGCACAAGTGGTGATGATGCTCGCCACTCGCGGGTTGCGCGTGGCTCTGGTCACCACCCACCTGCCCCTGCGTGAGATTGCCGATGCGATCACGCCAGAGCGTCTGGAACGGGTCACTCGAATCCTGCATGCCGACCTGCAGGAAAAATTCGGCATCGCCCAACCACGCATTCTGGTCTGTGGGCTCAACCCCCATGCCGGTGAAGGCGGACACCTGGGCCATGAAGAAATCGATATCATCGAACCCACATTGGAGCGCCTGCGCGGCGAAGGCATGGACCTGCGTGGCCCCCTGCCCGCCGACACTCTGTTTACCCCAAAATATCTGGAGCACTGTGATGCAGTGCTGGCGATGTACCACGACCAGGGCCTGCCTGTGCTGAAGTACAAAGGCTTCGGCGCGGCAGTCAACGTGACCCTCGGCTTGCCGATCATCCGCACGTCGGTCGACCACGGCACTGCCCTGGATCTGGCCGGCAGCGGCAAGATCGATACCGGCAGCCTGCAAGTCGCCCTGGAAACCGCCTACCAGATGGCCGAGACCCGTTTATGACCGAGCAATACCAACACCGGGCGCGCAAGCGTTTCGGCCAGAACTTTCTGCACGATGCCGGCGTTATCGACCGCATCCTGCGCTCCATTCACGCCAAACCCGACGACCGGATGCTGGAAATCGGTCCGGGCCAGGGTGCGCTCACCAAGGGCTTGCTCAACAGCGGCGCCCAGCTCGACGTGGTGGAACTGGATAAAGACCTGATCCCGATCCTCAACCAGCAGTTCGCCGGCAAGAGCAACTTCAACCTGCACCAGGGAGATGCGTTGAAGTTCGACTTCAACAGCCTGAATGCCGCGCCGAACAGCCTGCGGGTGGTCGGCAACCTGCCTTACAACATCTCGACACCGCTGATTTTTCACCTGCTGCACAACGCCCACCTGATTCGCGACATGCACTTCATGCTGCAAAAGGAAGTGGTTGAGCGCCTGGCGGCAGGACCTGGCGGCGGTGACTGGGGCCGGTTATCGATCATGGTCCAATACCACTGCCGGGTTGAGCATCTGTTCAATGTCGGTCCGGGCGCGTTCAACCCGCCGCCGAAAGTCGACTCGGCTATCGTGCGCCTGGTGCCTCACGCCGTGCTGCCGCACCCGGCCAAGGACCACCGGTTGCTGGAGCGCGTCGTGCGCGAAGCCTTCAACCAGCGTCGCAAGACCCTGCGCAATACCCTCAAGTTGCTACTGAGCAATGCCGAAATCGAAGCCGCCGGTGTCGACGGCAGTTTGCGTCCCGAGCAACTCGATCTGGCCGCCTTCGTGCGCCTGGCTGACAAACTCAGCGAACAATCCCTACAGACGCCTGCGCAGGCCTGACAAGGCCGAAGCGTTATCGGGTAGGACACCAGCGCTCATGTCTGGTTTACTACCCGATACTTGGCCTAGACTGAACTCAATCAGCTACGCCCCGCGTCCCGCTTCGTTTTTAAGGCCTCTTGCATGTCCGATCCTCGTTATCAGGTCGACGTCAGCGTCGTCACCCGCTATCTGGCAGAACAATCGCAACCCGAACACGACCGCTTTGCCTTTGCCTACACCATCACCGTGCACAACAATGGCCTGATACCGGCCAAACTCTTGTCACGGCACTGGGTAATCACCGATGGCGACGGGCATGTCGAAGAGGTTCGAGGTGCGGGCGTGGTTGGCCAGCAACCGCTGATCGAAGCAGGCAAGAGTCACACCTACAGCAGTGGCACGGTCATGAGCACCAAGGTGGGCACCATGCAAGGCAGCTATCAGATGATCGCCAACGACGGTAAGCAATTCGACGCCATAATTGCGCCATTCCGCCTCGCGGTGCCCGGAGCCTTGCACTGATGGCGACGTATGCCGTCGGCGATCTGCAGGGCTGCCTGGAGGCCCTGCAATGCCTGCTTAAGCAAGTTGCATTCGATCCCGCAAAAGATCGCCTGTGGCTGGTCGGCGACCTGGTCAACCGAGGCCCGCAATCGCTCGATACCTTGCGCTTCCTCTATAGCATCCGCGAATCGCTGGTTTGCGTACTCGGTAATCACGACCTGCACTTGCTGGCCGCCGGGCAGAACATCGAACGTCTGAAGAAAGCCGACACCCTGCGCGAAATCATCGAAGCACCGGACTGCGCCGAGCTGCTGGACTGGCTGCGCCAGCAAAAACTCATGCACTACGACGAACAACGTAACGTGGCGCTGGTGCATGCCGGCATTCCGCCGCAATGGTCGCTGCGCAAAGCCCTGAAGTGCGCAGCCGAAGTCGAGACAGCCCTGCGTGACGACAATCTGTTTCCGCCCTACCTTGACGGTATGTACGGCAACGACCCGGCGAAATGGGACAACGACCTCAAAGGCATCACACGCCTGCGGGTGATCACCAACTATTTCACCCGGATGCGTTTCTGTACGGCCGAAGGCAAGCTTGACCTCAAGAGCAAGGAAGGTCTCGACAGCGCGCCACCGGGTTATAAGCCCTGGTTCCAACACAAGGAACGCAAGACCAAGGATGTGAAGATCATCTTTGGTCACTGGGCCGCACTGGAAGGCAAAGTACTTGAGCCGGATATTTCTGCCCTCGACACCGGCTGCGTGTGGGGCGGCGCCCTGACGTTGATGAATGTCGACAGCGGTGAGCGTCTGTCCTGCAAATGCAACGAAAACGGCCATGCCGCCGAGCCACCAGTCCTCCCACCAACTTCCGTACCATCGTCAGCCAGCGCCCCGCGCTAGACTGCGCTTTCAGCCGAGCCACAGGAGCCCGCCATGAGCGAATTCAAACGTATCCCCCCGGAACAGGCCCAGGCCCTGCGCGAGCAAGGTGCCGTGGTGGTCGACATCCGCGATCCGGCCACCTATGCCACGCTGCACATCAGCGGCTCAAAGCACCTGGATAACCATTCGATTTCGGACTTCATCCGCGCCGCAGACCTCGACGCTCCCATCGTGGTGGTCTGCTACCACGGCAACTCCAGCCAGAGCGCAGCCGCCTACCTGATCAGCCAGGGCTTCTCGGATGTCTACAGCATGGATGGCGGTTTTGAGCTGTGGCGTACGACTTATCCTTCGGAAACCGCGCAAGGCACCTCCGAATAATTTTTTTGTAACACGTAAGCCCGCGGCTTGCGCGGGCTAGCGCGGTGGCAGACGAACGGTCTGCCACACATAATTACGTATCTCGCCTTTACCTCCCGATAAAGCAACTATCCTTAAGCGCAGGCCATCCAAAACAGGGGAGAGCCGGTACACCGGCGCACGGATCATCGGGAGTAGCTTTCGGAGTCGTTAGTTCCGAAAGAGTTCTGGGGGGTAAACAGCGACCGCCTGTTCGGTTGCTGCCAGCATCGACTGAATGATCCGGCGTCGGCTCCACGTATCGAGCGAGGTGACGTCATGAGTATCTTTAGCCACTTCCAACAACGCTTCGAGTCCACACGCCAGGAAGAACTCACGCTGCAAGAGTATCTGGAACTGTGCAAAAAGGACCGTAGCGCCTACGTTTCCGCCGCAGAGCGCCTGCTCCTGGCCATCGGTGAACCAGAGCTGCTCGACACCTCGACCAACTCGAGGCTGTCGCGAATCTTTTCCAACAAGGTGATCCGTCGCTATCCGGCCTTTGAAGACTTCCACGGGATGGAAGAATGCATTGACCAGATCGTTTCGTATTTCCGCCATGCCGCTCAAGGCCTGGAAGAGAAGAAACAGATCCTCTACCTGCTCGGCCCCGTCGGTGGCGGCAAATCATCCCTGGCCGAAAAGCTCAAGCAGCTGATGGAAAAAGTGCCCTTCTACGCCATCAAGGGCTCGCCGGTTTTCGAATCACCTCTGGGTCTGTTCAACGCCACTGAAGATGGCGCGATCCTCGAGGAAGACTTCGGTATTCCACGGCGCTACCTCAACACCATCATGTCGCCTTGGGCAACCAAGCGCCTGGCCGAATTCGGCGGCGACATCAGCCAGTTCCGCGTGGTCAAACTGTACCCGTCGATCCTCAACCAGATCGCCGTGGCCAAAACCGAGCCGGGAGATGAAAACAACCAGGACATCTCGGCACTGGTGGGCAAGGTCGATATCCGCAAACTGGAGGAATTCCCGCAAAACGACGCCGACGCCTATAGCTACTCGGGGGCACTGTGCCGGGCCAACCAGGGCCTCATGGAATTCGTCGAAATGTTCAAGGCGCCGATCAAGGTGCTGCACCCATTGCTGACCGCCACCCAGGAAGGCAACTACAACAGTACCGAGGGCCTGGGCGCGATTCCGTTCACCGGGATCCTGCTGGCCCACTCCAACGAATCGGAATGGCATACCTTCCGCAATAACAAGAACAACGAAGCATTCATCGACCGGATCTACATCGTCAAGGTACCGTACTGCCTGCGGGTCAGCGACGAAGTGAAGATCTACGACAAATTGCTGTTCAACAGTTCGCTGGCAAAAGCCCATTGCGCACCCGACACGCTGAAAATGCTCGCCCAGTTCACCGTGCTTTCCCGCCTGAAGGAGCCGGAAAACTCCAACATCTACTCCAAGATGCGCGTGTATGACGGCGAAAACCTCAAGGACACCGATCCGAAGGCCAAGTCGATCCAGGAATACCGCGACAATGCAGGTGTCGATGAAGGCATGAACGGCCTGTCGACCCGCTTCGCATTCAAGATCCTGTCGAAGGTCTTCAACTTCGATCCGCACGAAATCGCCGCGAACCCGGTGCACTTGCTCTACGTGCTGGAACAACAGATCGAACAGGAACAGTTCCAGGCAGAAACCCGTGAACGCTACCTGCGCTTCCTCAAGGAGTACCTGGCGCCGCGTTATATCGAATTCATCGGCAAGGAAATCCAGACCGCCTATCTCGAGTCTTACAGCGAATATGGCCAGAACATCTTCGATCGCTATGTGCTGTACGCCGACTTCTGGATTCAGGACCAGGAATACCGCGATCCGGAAACCGGAGAAATTCTCAACCGCGTGGCACTGAACGAGGAACTGGAGAAAATCGAAAAACCGGCGGGCATCAGCAATCCGAAGGATTTCCGCAACGAGATCGTCAACTTCGTATTGCGCGCCCGTGCCAACAACAACGGCAAGAACCCGACCTGGCTCAGCTACGAAAAACTGCGGGTGGTCATCGAGAAGAAAATGTTCTCCAACACCGAAGACCTGCTGCCGGTCATCAGCTTCAACGCCAAGGCCAGCAAAGAAGACCAGCAGAAGCACAACGACTTCGTCACACGGATGGTCGAGCGGGGCTACACCGACAAACAGGTACGACTGCTGTCCGAGTGGTATCTGCGAGTCAGAAAATCACAGTAACCCGCTGCCGGTCAGACCGGTTGTCGTCAGCCAGAGGCCTGTGTACGCGTTTTCTGATACACAGACCTCTGGAAGGTGTTCGAAAGTCGGTAGCGAGGTACAGGCAGCATCCAAAAGCGCTTGGGGGAGCGTGAACATCCCTTGGCACCGATCCGATGCTGCATAACCGCTCGCCCCTTTCAGGACAGCTTCTAAGGAGCAGTCATGAGCTATGTGATCGACCGACGTCTCAATGGCAAAAACAAGAGCACGGTGAACCGTCAGCGGTTCCTGCGGCGTTACCGTGACCACATCAAGAAGGCTGTCGAAGAGGCGGTCAGCCGGCGCTCCATTACCGATATGGAACACGGCGAGCAAATCAGCATTCCCGGCCGCGACATCGACGAGCCGGTGCTTCACCACGGTCGCGGTGGCAAACAGACCGTGGTTCACCCCGGCAACAAGGAATTCACCGCTGGCGAACACATTGCCCGCCCGCCGGGAGGCGGCGGCGGCAGAGGGCCTGGCAAGGCTGGTAACTCGGGCGAAGGGATGGACGAGTTCGTCTTCCAGATCACCCAGGAAGAGTTCCTGGAGTTCATGTTCGAAGACCTTGAACTGCCAAACCTGGTAAAGCGCAACCTGACCGGTACCGACACGTTCAAGACTGTTCGAGCCGGGATCAGCAACGAGGGCAATCCGTCACGGATCAACATCATCCGTACCCTGCGTTCGGCCCATGCACGGCGAATCGCCCTGTCGGGCAGCAGTCGGGCGAAACTGCGCGAAGCCAAGGAAGAACTTCTGCGATTGAAGCAGGAAGAACCGGATAACTTCGGCGATATTCAAAAACTCGAAGCAGAAATCGAAAAACTCAGCGCGCGCATTCACCGCGTGCCGTTTCTCGATACGTTCGACCTCAAGTACAACCTGCTCATCAAGCAACCCAACCCCAGCTCGAAGGCCGTGATGTTCTGCCTGATGGACGTGTCCGGTTCCATGACCCAGGCTACCAAGGATATCGCCAAGCGCTTTTTCATCTTGCTGTACCTGTTTCTCAAGCGTAATTACGACAAGATCGACGTCGTGTTCATCCGCCACCACACCAGCGCCCGCGAGGTGGACGAAGAGGAGTTCTTCTATTCCCGCGAAACCGGTGGGACCATCGTGTCCAGCGCCTTGAAATTGATGCAGGAAATCATGGCCGAGCGCTATCCGGCCAACGAATGGAACATCTACGCCGCCCAAGCCTCCGACGGCGATAACTGGAACGACGACTCGCCGATTTGCCGCGACATCCTGATCAACCAGATCATGCCATTCGTCCAGTACTACACTTACGTTGAGATAACCCCACGCGAACATCAGGCTCTGTGGTTCGAATACGAGCGCATCGCCGAAGCCTTTTCTGACACTTTTGCCCAGCAACAACTGGTCTCGGCCGGAGATATCTACCCGGTCTTCCGTGAACTCTTCCAGCGCAGGTTAGTGACATGACCGCCAAAGAGCTGAAGCGCCAACCCATTTCCACCGGCTCCGAGTGGACGTTCGAGCTGATTCAGGCCTACGACCGCGAAATCAGTCGTCTGGCGGCTCGCTACGCGCTCGACACGTATCCCAACCAGATTGAAGTGATCACCGCCGAACAGATGATGGATGCTTACGCCTCCGTCGGCATGCCGCTGGGTTATCACCATTGGTCCTATGGCAAACACTTCCTCAGCACGGAAAAATCCTATTCACGTGGCCAGATGGGGCTGGCCTACGAGATCGTAATCAACTCAGACCCGTGCATCGCCTACCTGATGGAAGAAAACACCATCTGCATGCAGGCACTGGTCGTGGCGCATGCCTGCTACGGACACAACAGCTTTTTCAAGGGCAATTACCTGTTCCGAACCTGGACCGACGCCAGCTCGATCATCGACTACCTGGTGTTCGCCAAGCAGTACATCATGCAGTGTGAAGAGCGCCATGGTATCGACGCGGTCGAGGACCTGCTCGATTCTTGCCATGCGCTGATGAACTACGGGGTCGACCGTTACAAACGCCCCTATCCGATTTCCGCCGAAGAGGAGCGTCGCCGGCAGAAGGATCGGGAGGAGCATCTGCAGAAACAAATCAATGATTTGTGGCGGACCATTCCAAAGGGCGCAGACAAGTACAGCGACAAGGACAATGCGCGCTTCCCCGCCGAACCGCAGGAAAACATCCTCTATTTCATAGAAAAACACGCGCCGCTGCTGGAACCGTGGCAGCGGGAAATCGTGCGCATCGTGCGCAAGATCGCGCAGTATTTTTATCCACAGCGCCAGACTCAGGTCATGAACGAAGGCTGGGCCACCTTCTGGCACTACACATTGATGAATGACCTGTATGACGAAGGCCTCGTCACCGATGGCTTCATGATGGAGTTCCTGACCTCCCATACGAGCGTTGTCTTTCAGCCCGGGTTCGACAGCCCCTATTACAGTGGTATCAACCCTTACACCCTGGGATTCGCCATGTACCGCGATATCCGTCGCATGTGCGAAGAACCCACCGAAGAAGATCGCCGCTGGTTCCCGGAAATTGCCGGTACTGACTGGCTGTCGACCATTAAATTCGCCATGAGCAGCTTCAAGGACGAGAGCTTCATCCTGCAGTACCTGTCACCCAAAGTGATCCGCGACCTGAAACTGTTCAGTATTCTCGATGACGACCAGAAAGATGATTTGCTGGTCCCGGCCATTCACGATGAAGGGGGCTATCGGATCATCCGTGAAACGCTGGCCGCGCAGTACAACCTGGGCAATCGCGAGCCCAACATTCAGATCTACAGCATCGATCGTCGCGGCGACCGCTCCCTGACGCTGCGCCATCAGCAACACGACCGCAAGCCGCTGGGGGACTCCACCGAGGAAGTGCTCAAGCACCTGCACCGCCTCTGGGGCTTCGACATACACCTGGAGACCCTGCAAGGGGACCAGGTGATGAAAACCCACCACGTTCCGCCCAGAAGCGAGCACAGCGAAGGCGATTACGGCCGGCTGGATTTGGCCGTCATCCATCTTTGATACCGTCAGTACCTCCGAAAGCTCGACGCAACGGTTATCCTGTCGAGCTAACGGAGGTTTTTTATGCAGATTTATAAAGTCGGCGGCGCGGTACGCGATCGCCTGCTGGGCATACCTGTCACGGACATCGACCGGGTCGTGGTCGGCGCCACTACCGAAGAGATGCTTGCCCAGGGCTTTCGGCCGGTAGGCGCAGATTTCCCGGTGTTCCTTCACCCCAAAACCGGTGAGGAGTACGCCCTCGCCAGGACCGAACGCAAAAGCGGACGCGGTTATGGCGGCTTCACTTTTCACGCCAGCCCTGACGTGACGCTCGAAGAAGACCTGATTCGCCGTGATCTGACAATCAACGCCATGGCCGAGGACGATCAACAGAACCTGACCGACCCCTACCACGGCCAACGTGACCTTGAAGCGCGCATTCTTCGTCACGTTTCCCCCGCGTTTGCTGAAGATCCGCTCAGAGTTCTGCGTGTTGCCCGCTTTGCCGCGCGTTATGCCGAGTTGGGTTTCACCGTTGCCCAAGAAACGCTGGAGCTGATGCGTCAACTCAGCGAGTCCGGCGAGCTTCAAGCCCTCACGGCGGAACGGAGCTGGAAGGAAATCTCCCGCGCATTGATGGAAAACCGGCCAGAGGTGTTCATTGAAGTGCTGCGCGCGTGCGGCGCACTCAAGGAATTGATGCCGGAAATCGATGCGCTGTTTGGGGTGCCACAACCAGAGGCTCATCACCCGGAAATCGACACCGGCGCGCATATCCTGAGCGTGCTTGCACAAGCGGCTCGGCACAAACAGCCGCTGACGGTGCGCTGGGCCTGCCTGCTGCATGACCTGGGCAAAGCGCTGACGCCACAGGAAGAATGGCCACGGCACATTGCCCACGAGTTCAAGGGACTCAAGCTGATCAAAGCGGTCAACGACCGCTTCAAGGCGCCCAGGGATTGTCAGGAATTGGCACTGCTGGTGGGCGAGTATCACACCCACGGTCATCGCGCCCTGGAATTGAAGCCCTCGACTTTGCTGGAACTGCTGCAAAGTTTCGACATTTACCGACGACCGCAACGGTTCGAGGAATTCATCGCAGCGTGCGAAATGGACGCTCGTGGACGCGAAGGCCTGGAGCAACGAAGTTATCCACAAGCGGATTATTTGCGCGGGGCGGCCAATGCGGCGCGGGGCGTGGCGGTTCAGCCGTTGCTGGAGAAAGGATTCAAGGGGCCAGAACTGGGCGAGGCGATCAAGCGTGAACGACTCAAAGCATTGAAGGCCTACAAAGAAGCGGTGTCTACCTGAAAAGCATCGCGGGCAAGCCTTGCTCCCACAGACACAGCGCGCATCCTGTGGGAGCAAGGCTTGCCCGCGATGGCGGCAGCAGGGTTACAGCAAATTCGAAGGCGTCAGTTGTTGCCCGCGCCATTCAAACGCCACCGGCGCCAGCACCTGATCGATCTGTGCCTCACCCCAAAGCGTCGCAAAGCTTTTTCCTACACCCAGATGCACTCGATCTGGCGCAATCAACGACAGCGGCCACAACACAAAGGCATTTTTCAGAATTTCTGCCCGCGGCAGAATCAAGCCATCGAAGTTACCCACCAGATCGCCGTACAACAGCACATCGATATCCAGCGGCAAACCCTTGCGATCCGGCGCATAGCGCCCATTGTCGGCTTCGATGAATTTCAGTCGGCGATCGAGCTCCATCAACGGCAGATCGGTGAAGGCCGACACCACGAAATTGAAGAATGGCCCGCTCTTGATCCCTACCGGCTGGCTTTCGAAGACCGGCGAGCAATGGATGTCCACCAGAAAACCTGCCAAGGCATCCAGTCCGGCCCGCAAATGGGATTCGCGCTCGATATTGCTACCGAGCCCAAGATACACCTGAGTCAGCGACATCCGCGCTCGATCTCCACGCCCACGCCACCGGTAGCGGCAGGAACCGCGCCTGGCTTGGTCAGCTTGAGGCGCATCCAGGTGATCTTGAATTCGCTCATCAGCACTTCAACCAGGCGCTCGGCAAAGGTCTCGACCAGCTGGAACTGCGCCTGCTCGGCAAAGGCCTGGATCCGCGACGAAACACTGGCGTAATCGAGCGCCAGGGTCAGGTCGTCGCCGGCGGCAGCCGGACGATTATCCCAGGCGAAACTCAGATCAAGACGCAAGCACTGTCGGATGCCTCGTTCCCAGTCGTAGGCCCCGATCACAGTGTTGACTTCCAGGCCCTCGATAAACACTCTGTCCAAGCACTTTTCTCCGCTACACGACAAGGGCGCATTGCGCCGTTAGAATCAGGGCGTCCTCGCCCGGAATAGTTAGCATGTTTTGGTTATTGGCGATCCTCGCCTACCTGCTCGGCTCTCTGTCCTTTGCCATTTTGCTCAGCCGCCTGACCGGCAACCCCGATCCACGCTCGAGTGGCTCGGGCAATGCCGGTGCCACCAACATGTTGCGCCTGGCCGGTAAAAAACTCGCCATCCTGACGTTGCTCGGCGATCTCTGCAAAGGACTGCTGCCCGTGCTGATCGCCGGTGTTGCAGGCCTTTCGCTGCAGGATCAGGCCTGGATCGGCGTCTGCGCCGTCATCGGACACCTGTTCCCGCTGTATTTCCGCTTTCGCGGGGGCAAGGGTGTCGCCACCGCTGCCGGGATGTTGCTGGGCTTGTATCCACCCGCTGCACTGATGGCGGTCTGCGCCTGGCTGCTGACGTTCTACCTGACCCGCACCAGCTCGCTGGCCGCCCTGATTGCCACGCCGTTGACCCTACCACTGCTGGCCTGGCAAGAACCGGCGGCATTGCTGCCCATGAGCACGCTCACAGGACTGATCGTCTGGCGTCATCGCGGCAATCTACGCGACCTGTTTGCCGGGCGCGAACGGCATTTTTAGATACCGTACATGAGTGCCACTCATTACAACGCCGACAACTGCTCCATCGGCCAGCGCGCCTGCACGCTGATCGCCAGGCTTTCCTGCTGGCCGGCCTGCAAACGCTGGCAGCCGGCGAACGCGATCATTGCGCCGTTATCGGTACAGAACTGCGGGCGGGCATAAAAAACATCGCCCTTCATGTCGCCGAGCATTTTTTCCAAAGAAGAACGCAGCGCCTTGTTGGCGCTCACGCCTCCTGCGATCACCAGTCGCTTCATGCCAGCCGCCTTCAGGGCACGCTTGCACTTGATGGTCAAAGTCTCCACCACGGCCTGCTGGAACGCCAGCGAGATGTCGCAACGGGCTTGCTCACCGTCGTCCCCGGCGCTCACGCACTGCTGCCAAGTGTTCAATGCGAAGGTTTTCAAGCCGCTGAAGCTGAAATCCAGGCCAGGGCGGTCACACATCGGGCGCGGGAACACGAAACGCCCTGCAACGCCTTGCTCCGCCAGACGCGCGATTTCCGGGCCACCCGGATAATTGAGGCCCATCATCTTCGCAGTCTTGTCGAAAGCTTCGCCCGCGGCGTCGTCCAGGGTCTCGCCCAACAGCGTGTATTGACCGATTCCGTCGACCTGAACCAGCTGCGTATGACCGCCGGACACCAACAAAGCGACGAACGGAAATTCCGGTGGCTGCGACTCCAGCATAGGCGCCAGCAAATGGCCTTCCATGTGGTGCACGCCCAGTGCCGGAATGCCCCAGGCAAAGGCCAGCGCCTGAGCGCAGGAAGCCCCCACCAACAACGCTCCCACGAGGCCAGGACCGGCAGTGTAGGCAATGGCGTCGATCTCGGTCGGCACACAGCCGGCTTCGGCCAACACCTGACGAATCAAGGGCAGCATGCGCTTTACGTGATCGCGCGAGGCCAGTTCCGGCACCACGCCTCCGTAAGCACGGTGCAGGTCAATTTGACTGAACAGTGCGTCGGCCAGCAGGCCACGTTCACTGTCGTAAAGTGCGACACCGGTTTCGTCGCAGGAGGTTTCTAATCCCAGTACTAGCATGGGTTTGCGCCTTGTTTAGGCTGAATTCGAAGGCGCGCATAATAGTCGTCGCGTGATGCCCCGACCAGCGGTTTTCGATCAGAGGCTTTGCATTCCGAGCGATGAGGGGTTAACATCCGCAACCCTTAAAAACCGACGTCTTCAAGTGCTCTTTTGCCGCGAGGATGTTGACCCCGGTAATGAATGAAGGTAGCTCTGGATGCCAGCCGTCAAAGTAAAAGAGAACGAACCCTTCGACGTAGCTCTGCGTCGTTTCAAGCGCTCCTGCGAAAAAGCCGGTGTACTGGCTGAAGTTCGTAGCCGCGAATTTTACGAGAAGCCAACTTCTGAGCGTAAGCGCAAAGCAGCAGCCGCTGTTAAGCGTCACGCCAAGAAAGTTCAGCGCGAACAGCGCCGCGCCGTTCGTCTGTACTAATACACAGACGATCGTAGCAAGCTTCTGCCAAGCCCGGCCCTCAGCCGGGCTTATGGCATTTGCGTAAAACGCTTGATGCTTCACCGTCGAAGCCGCAGATGCGACCGAGACAAATCTGCTTCATCGCGTCAGACCTGGCTTTTTGCCAGCGGTGCACGTCTTTTCTGACGAGCCTTTCAAGGCTACTGACGAGCACACCCACTGATTCCTCTCACGACGATCAGCCCAGGCATCTATTGCGTGCCAAACTATGAGCTATCCGAGACCATTGACTGGTCGCAGCCGGATTCAGCGCAACACTTTCAAATAGTCGAATACTGACAAGCATTAACGTCGGTGGATTTTCGGCAGATACACTTCCCGACAGCGATTATGCAGACGACACCGGTCGAGCCGCACACCTTGCGCGCTTCATACAACGACCCGCGCTCGCCGCCATTCGTTTCGGACCCCTTTCAGCGCAGATGACGAGAACGCCATGGCCGGGCTAATTCCCCAGAGCTTCATTGACGACCTTCTGAACCGCACCGACATCGTCGATGTGGTCAGCTCGCGCCTGCAACTGAAAAAAGCCGGCAAGAATCACACCGCCTGCTGCCCGTTTCACAAAGAGAAAACTCCGTCATTCAGCGTCAGCCCCGACAAACAGTTCTATTACTGTTTCGGCTGCGGCGCTGGCGGCAATGCCCTCGGCTTCATCATGGACCACGACAACCTGGACTTCCCCCAGGCTGTCGAGGAACTGGCCAAAGCCGCCGGCATGGAAATCCCCCGCGAAGAAAGCGGTCGTCCACACAAACCACGCCAACCGACCGATTCTCCGCTCTACCCACTGCTCACAGCTGCCGCCGACTTTTACCGGCAGGCCCTGAAAAGCCATCCAGCGCGCAAAGCCGCGGTGGATTACTTGAAGGGACGCGGCCTGACCGGTGAAATCGCCCGGGACTTCGGCCTCGGCTTTGCACCACCCGGCTGGGACAACCTGTTCAAACACTTGAGCAGCGACACCCTGCAACAAAAAGCCATGATCGATGCCGGCCTGCTGGTCGAGAACGCAGAAACCGGCAAGCGTTACGACCGCTTCCGTGACCGGGTGATGTTCCCGATCCGAGACAGCCGCGGGCGCATCATCGCCTTCGGCGGCCGGGTATTGGGTGATGACAAGCCGAAATACCTGAACTCACCTGAAACCCCGGTGTTCCATAAAGGCCAGGAACTCTACGGCCTCTATGAGGCGCGCAAGAACAACCGCAACCTCGATGAAATCATCGTCGTCGAAGGCTACATGGACGTCATTGCCCTCGCCCAACAAGGCCTGCGCAATGCCGTCGCGACGCTGGGTACCGCCACCAGCGAAGAACACTTGAAACGACTGTTTCGCGTCGTGCCAAGCGTCTTGTTTTGCTTCGACGGTGACCAGGCTGGCCGCAACGCCGCATGGCGAGCGCTGGAGGCAACACTGTCGAGCCTGCAGGACGGCCGTCGCGCACGGTTTCTGTTTCTGCCCGAAGGCGAAGACCCGGACACCTTGATCCGCTCCGAAGGCACCGATGCCTTCCGCGCGCGTATCAACCAGCACGCCCAGCCATTGGCGGACTATTTCTTCCAGCAATTGACTGAAGAAGCCGATCCCCGCTCCCTCGAAGGCAAGGCCCATATGGCCACCCTGGCGGCGCCGCTGATCGACAAGGTCCCGGGCGCCAACCTGCGCACCCTGATGCGCCAGCGCCTGCTGGAAATCACAGGCTTGAGCGGTGAAGCGGTCAGCCAGCTGGTGCACAGCGCACCTCAGGACATGCCGCCTGCCTATGACCCGGGCATGGACTACGACGCCATGCCGGACTACGCCGACTTTCACCAACCCCAGGAAGCCTACGCGCCCCAGCAGGAGTGGACGCCGAAAAAACCGGGTGCCGGCGGCAAGAAATGGGACAAGAAACGCTGGAGCAAAAACGGCAAGCGCGGCGATCGTGATGAATCCTATGCCCCACGCACGCCAGTGGCGGTAGAAGCCCCGACGCTGATCGCGTTGCGCACGCTTATCCACCACCCACAACTGGCCGGCAAGGTTGAGAGTGCCGATCACTTTGCCAACGAGAGCAATACGTACGCTCAGGTACTAATCGCCTTGATCGAAGCTGTGCAGAAAAATCCTAAGCTAAACTCTATTCAGTTGATGGCCCGTTGGCACGGCACAGAGCAAGGGCGCCTCTTGAAAGCACTCGCCGAAAAGGAGTGGCTAATTGACGGCGACAACCTTGAACAACAGTTTTTAGACACCATTACTAGATTATCCGCGGGTCAGCATACGCAGACCCTCGACGAACTCATCAAGAAAGCGAAGCAGCCGGGTTTATCGGCTGAAGAGCAAATTCAGATAGCAAAACAGATGCGCGACCTCTTAAAACAGAATGTTTCCGCATCAAACCCGACCTCAACTGGCGCGTGAGGTCATAGCTCAGGTATAATCCTCGGCTTGTTTTTTGCCCGCCAAGACCTTCAGTGGATAGGGTGTTATGTCCGGAAAAGCGCAACAGCAGTCTCGTATTATTGAGTTGATCAAACTGGGTCGTGAGCAGAAATATCTGACTTACGCCGAGGTCAACGACCACCTGCCCGAGGATATTTCAGATCCGGAGCAGGTGGAAGACATCATCCGCATGATTAACGACATGGGGATCCCCGTACACGAGAGTGCTCCGGATGCGGACGCCCTTATGTTGGCCGACGCCGATACCGACGAGGCCGCTGCGGAAGAAGCAGCCGCTGCGTTGGCAGCGGTGGAGACCGATATCGGTCGCACCACTGACCCGGTGCGCATGTACATGCGCGAAATGGGTACGGTCGAGCTTCTGACTCGTGAAGGCGAAATCGAAATCGCCAAGCGTATCGAGGAAGGCATCCGTGAAGTGATGAGCGCCATTGCGCACTTCCCTGGCACGGTCGAGCATATTCTCTCCGAGTACACTCGCGTCACCACCGAAGGTGGCCGCCTGTCCGACGTCCTGAGCGGTTATATCGACCCGGACGACGGCATTGCGCCACCTGCTGCAGAAGTGCCGCCGCCGATTGACGCGAAGGCCGCGAAAGCGGACGACGACTCAGACGACGAAGACGCCGAAGCCTCGGATGACGAAGAAGAAGCCGAAAGCGGTCCGGATCCGATCATCGCTGCGCAGCGTTTTGGCGCTGTGGCCGATCAGATGGAAATCACCCGCAAGGCCCTGAAAAAGCACGGACGCCACAACAAGGCGGCGCTTGCCGAACTGTTGGCCCTGGCCGAACTGTTCATGCCGATCAAACTGGTGCCGAAGCAATTCGAAGGCCTGGTCGAGCGTGTTCGCAGTGCCCTGGATCGCCTGCGTCAGCAAGAGCGCGCAATCATGCAGCTCTGCGTTCGTGATGCGCGCATGCCGCGTGCCGATTTCCTGCGCCAGTTCCCGGGCAATGAAATCGACGAAAGCTGGACCGATGCCCTGGCCAAAGGCAAAGCCAAATACGCTGAAGCCATTGGTCGCCTGCAACCGGACATCATTCGTTGCCAGCAAAAGCTGACCGCGCTGGAAACCGAAACCGGTTTGACCATCGCCGAGATCAAGGACATCAACCGTCGCATGTCGATCGGTGAGGCCAAGGCCCGCCGCGCGAAGAAGGAGATGGTTGAAGCGAACTTGCGTCTGGTGATCTCCATCGCCAAGAAGTACACCAACCGTGGCCTGCAATTCCTCGATCTGATCCAGGAAGGCAACATCGGTTTGATGAAAGCGGTAGACAAGTTCGAATACCGCCGCGGCTACAAATTCTCGACTTATGCCACCTGGTGGATCCGTCAGGCGATCACTCGCTCGATCGCCGACCAGGCCCGCACCATCCGTATTCCGGTGCACATGATCGAGACGATCAACAAGCTCAACCGCATTTCCCGTCAGATGTTGCAGGAAATGGGTCGCGAACCAACCCCGGAAGAGCTGGGCGAGCGCATGGAAATGCCTGAGGACAAGATCCGCAAGGTATTGAAGATCGCAAAAGAGCCGATCTCCATGGAAACCCCGATCGGTGATGACGAAGACTCCCATCTGGGCGACTTCATCGAAGACTCGACCATGCAGTCGCCAATCGATGTTGCCACCGTAGAGAGCCTTAAAGAAGCGACTCGCGAAGTACTGTCCGGCCTCACTGCCCGTGAAGCCAAGGTGCTGCGCATGCGCTTCGGTATCGACATGAATACCGACCACACGCTTGAAGAGGTTGGTAAGCAGTTCGACGTGACCCGTGAACGGATTCGTCAGATCGAAGCCAAGGCGTTGCGCAAGCTGCGCCACCCGACGAGAAGCGAGCATTTGCGCTCCTTCCTCGACGAGTGATCACAAAACCCCCGGCCCAGGCCGGGGGTTTTGCTTTATGGCGATAAAATCCCCCTGCTACGCCCCTCCCGCCGATTTGCCCGTCTACACTCGAAACATTCCCCCGAGCCATAACGAGACCGTTATGCCCAGACTGCCGACCGTGCTTTTTTTGCTGTCGCTGATGACCTGGACCGCAACGGCTGGCGCGCTGACTCTAACCGACGAAGAACGTAGCTGGCTTGCGGCCCACCCGGACTTGCGACTGGGTGTCGATGCCTCCTGGCCACCTTTTGAATTTCGCGACGATCAGGGGCGTTACCAGGGTCTTGCGGCAGACTATATCAACCTGATCCGTCAACGATTGGCCATCAAGCTCACGCCTATCGAGCCAGTCAGCTGGACGGTTGTGCTGGAGCAGGCCAGGCAAGGCAAGCTCGACCTCTTGCCGGGCATCATGTCGACCCCGGAGCGCCAGGCTTATCTGTCGTTCACCCGTCCTTATCTGGATTTCCCGATCGTCATCCTGGCCCATGTCGGGGGCCCCCAACCGCGCAAGATCGAGGACCTGTACGGGTTGAAAATCGCCGTGGTGGAAAACTACGCGCCCCATGAATTGCTACGCACCCACAACCCCGACCTGAATCTGGTGGCCATGCCCAACGTCAGTTCGGCTTTGCAGGCGTTGGCCACTGATGAAGTGGATGCGGTCGTAGGCGATCTCGCTTCCAGCGTCTGGAGCCTGCGCCAGCTCAAGCTGGACGGTCTGTATGTCAGCGGCGAAACTCCCTATCGCTATCAACTGGCCATGGGCGTCCCCCCGAACAACAAGATGCTGGTCAGCATCCTGGATAAAGTCCTGGCGGACATGACCCCGGCAGAAATCAGCGCCATCCAGGAGCATTGGGTCGGCAACGTCCTCGATCACCGGACTTTCTGGTCCGATCTGCTGGTTTACGGGTTGCCCGGGCTGCTACTGCTGGTCACCGTGCTGGCGACGGTCATCCGCATCAACCGCCGCCTGAGTTCGGAAATTGCCCGCCGGATCGATCTGGAGCAGGAACTGCGCAGCAGCGAATATCACTATCGCGGGCTGGTGGAGAGCCTCTCGGCCATCGCCTGGGAAGCGCGAATGAGCGACTTCACCTACAGCTACGTTTCACCCCATGCCGAGGATCTGCTGGGTTATCCCCTGTCCCACTGGCTGATTCCGGGTTTCTGGCGCAACATCATCCACCCCGCCGACCTCACCCGCGCGCAGAATTTCTGCGATCACGAAGTGCTGGCCGGACGTGATCACAGCCTGGATTATCGGGTCATCACCGCTGACGGGCGCTGCTTGTGGGTCCGCGATATCGTCAGCCTGATCGAACACGGCCATGAACCGGTGATGCGCGGGCTGATGATCGACATCAGCGAGACCAAGCGCACAGAAGAAGCGCTGCGTCTGTCGGAACAGAAGTTTGCATCTGTCTTCCAGCAATGCCCGGACATTCTGGTCATCGCGCGGCTCTCCGACGGCTGCCTGCTGGAGGTCAACGAAGCGTTCGAAGAACAGATCGGCCTCAGGGCCGAAGACGTCATCGGCCAGACCGCCACCGACCTCAATATCTGGGGGGTTCCCGGTGTGGGGCCGGGATTATTGCAGCGCCTGCAGGCCGGTAGCATCCGCAATCTGGAGATGCCCTTTCGCCGCAGCAATGGCCAGGTGTTTACCGGCCTGATCTCCGCCGAACCCTTCGACCTCGACACAACCCCGGCACTGGTGGTGGTCGTGCGCGACATCACCCAGCTCAAGGAAACCCAGCAACAACTGCAAACCTCCGAAGAGAAATTTGCCAAGGCCTTCCATGCCTCCCCGGACGGCTTGCTGCTGTCTCGGCAGAGTGATGGGTTGCTGCTGGAAGTCAACGAAGGCTTCAGCCGTATCACCGGGTTCAACAGCGCAATGTCGGTGGATCGCTCGGCCCTGGATCTGGGGATCTGGGTCAACCTCAACGAACGCAAACAGATGCTCGACCTGCTGCACCGCGATGGCTTCGTCCGTGATTTCAGTTGCCATATCCGCCGCAGCGACGGGCAGATCCGCCTCTGCGAAGTGTCCAGCCGCCCGCTGCCGATCGGCGACGAGGACTGCATGCTGACCATCGCCCGGGACATCACCGAGCGCCACCTCATGCAGGAAAAGCTGCAACAGGCCGCCACAGTGTTTGAGAGCACCGCCGAAGGCGTGCTGATCACCGACACCCAGCAGCACATCAGCGCCGTCAACCGCGCATTCACCGAAATCACCGGCTACAGCGAAAGCGAAGCGCTGGGCCATACCCCGCGCCTGCTTGCCTCGGGCCTGCATGACAGCGCGTTCTATGCCGCCATGTGGCACCAGCTGACCGCCGAAGGGCACTGGCAAGGCGAGATTTCCAACCGGCGCAAGAACGGCGAGCTCTACCCGAGCTGGCTCACCATCAGCGCGGTGCGCAATCGGGACAAGTTCATCACCCACTTCGTGGCGGTGTTCGCCGACATTTCCAGCCTCAAGCACGCCCAGGCCAAACTCGACTACCAAGCCCACCACGACCCGCTGACCGGCCTGCCCAACCGCACGCTGTTCGAAAGCCGTTTGTTGACCGCACTCAACACCCAGAGGGAAAACGGTGGTCAAGGTGCGGTGCTGTTCCTCGATCTGGACCGTTTCAAACACATCAACGATAGCCTCGGCCACCCGGTTGGCGATTTGTTGCTCAAGGGCATTGCCGTGCGCCTCAAGGAACAGTTGCGCGACATCGATACCGTGGCACGCCTGGGTGGCGATGAGTTCATCATCCTGCTGCCCGGCCTGCAGCAGCCCAGTGATGCCGACAACATCGCCACCAAACTGCTCAATTGCTTCACCGCACCGTTCCAGGCCGGTGAGCACGAGTTCTTCATCAGCTCCAGCATCGGCACCAGTCTTTATCCACAGGACGGTTGCGATGTCGCCACACTGATCAAGAACGCCGACGCGGCGATGTACCGCTCCAAAGCCAAGGGCCGCAACCGGGTCGAAAGCTATACCTGCGACCTCACAGCGCAAGCCAGCGAACGCGTAGCGCTGGAACATGAACTGCGACGCGCCATCGAGCGCAATGAGCTGCACCTCTACTATCAACCTAAAATCAGCCTCGACGACTATCGCCTGGTAGGGGCCGAAGCACTGATTCGCTGGCGCCACCCGACCTTTGGCGATGTGCCGCCGGAGCACTTCATTTCCCTGGCCGAAGAAAATGGCATGATCCTGCAAATCGGCGACTGGGTGCTCGAGACCGCCTGCCGGCAAATGCACGAGTGGAACAAAACCTACATGGACCTTGGCCCGCTGTCGGTCAATCTCGCAGGCGCCCAGTTACGCCAGCCGAACCTGCTCAGCCGCATCGAGCAATTGCTCAAGGACTACCGCCTCAAACCCGGGTTCCTGCAACTGGAAATCACCGAAAACTTCATCATGAGCCAGGCGGAAGAAGCGCTGGCCGTGCTGCATCAACTCAAGCAGCTGGGCGTGCAACTGGCAATCGACGACTTCGGTACGGGCTACTCGTCCTTGAGCTACCTCAAACGCCTGCCACTGGACATCCTCAAGATTGACCAGTCGTTCGTTCGCGGTTTGCCGGACGATCCCCACGATGTCGCCATCGTGCGCGCCATCATCGCGCTCGGCCGCAGCATGCAATTCACCGTGATTGCCGAAGGCGTCGAAACCCAGGCACAGCAGCAATTCCTGGCCTATGAGGGTTGTGAGCAGATCCAGGGCTACATCGTCAGCCTGCCCCTGCCCCCCGACGAATTCGCCGCGACGTTTCTTCGTACAGCCGTATTGGATTTTTCGGATAGCACAGCCGCGAAACCGTCGCTATAATCCGCGGCCTACTGAGGGCCTATAGCTCAGTTGGTTAGAGCAGAGGACTCATAATCCTTTGGTCCACGGTTCTTATGTAGGGTTCATCTACCCGCACATTTGGACGATGACCAGTAATAGATTAAGCTACTGAAAGATAAAGACTTTGGGCCTCTAGCTCATGTTGGTTAGAGCAGCGGACTTAAGGTGAGAGACCTACACCCCCAAGGGGCATGGTTAATCGCAAATGGGTTGCCTTGGGGTAAGTTCACTCTGTCCCTTGGTAGAATCGCTCAAATTCGGGGAAGCCTCTGCAAACGCGTGGTAATCCCGAGCCAAGCCTCTTAGGAGGAAGGTGTAGAGACTGTACGGGCGAGCCGAAAGGTAAGAGACAGTCCAGACCACGAACCCGAAAGGGGCGGTGAAAATCGAAGTGGTAAGCATAATCCGTTGGTGCCCGGTTCGACTCCGGGGAGGCCCACCATTTAAAAAGAAACCGCATCCATGATGCGGTTTTTTTGTTCCCCGAAATTACTCTTCTTCAGCCCTGACATCGCGGGTAGCAGCGATCCACTGCTCCACGCCGGCCGTCGAAGCCTCAATAGCTATAAGCCTATCAGTAATATGCCGCACCGCCTGCACTGCCGCTTCGGGCTTGGGCAAACCCGACCAGAACAATGCTTGGCCTACGATGCTTTCCCAACCATAAAAAAGGGTAAGGCCAATCCCAAGCCCGTGCGCCCAGTCGTCCAAACGTATTGTGTCCAACATGGGCTGCTGAGTTGAAAGCATGACAAGCGCTACCTCTCTCACCCCCATAGATACACATTTTTGCCCGAAGACCTGAACATCACTCGATGAAACAGGCTTGTCTCGAACCTCAAATGCTTTCTCCCATACCTCAGGCTGGGGTTCACTCCGAATACATACATCGCCCGGAGAGTCACGACTCGGATCATTAATGCGACCACTCTCCACTCGTGCAGAACCGACCGCAGCATCCATAAGTCCCGCAACCGCTGCCTGCGCCCGACGACCGCTTTCGGAATCGTCCTGAACGAAGGTAAAGATCACTGATGCTAGCGTCTCAGGCCTAACGCTGATGGCCCCTGATGAAGTGAGATATCTCGGCTGGTAGCCCCTACGCACCGATATAAATGCTCGCAAGGCGGCCCTAGCTTGCTCCTCGCTATCCATTTGCTGGAGTTCGCCCACCAAATCGAGCATGTATGCAAACGCTACGGCACTCATTGAATGAACGGGCGTCTGATCACCCAGGTGAGTCATCCTAAAGTAAGGTTGATTGTTCAAAGGCTCTCGGCCGGTCACACCGATGTGGAAACCCAGCTCTGCTGATAGCGGAACCAATACACCATGACACAAGGAGCGAGCGGAGTAAGCCCGGTCATTGCCCACGGCATGCCTTGGCTTTATGGCATACAGATCGACATTTCGATTAACTGACTTAGCGAGAATTTGTGTACCGATGAACGCGATATACTTTTACCTCGTACATGGATCTCGATGATCCCAGGGGTCTGTATTCGGTGGCCATCAACAAACTTTCCAGCGGTCTCAGCATGAACGTGATGCCAGATCTCTCCCTCCAGCACTGACGGGTGGGTCACATGGGCATTCGCGATGAAGCCAGTAAAAGCCAAACCATCTGAATCAACCTTCAGCCTGGCAATAACATCGCAGATTCTGTCATTCATTGTTTAGTCCTTATTGGATTCCCTACGTCTAGGACGTCCCGTAGGCTTCACTGATGAAACCCGCAATCACACAGATAACTTCACCCATTACTAGCACCATTCTCGTATCTGGCTCGCCTATCCACAGAAGTCAGCAATTCGCCTGAATACAGTCGCCGAAATCCGATGCGATCACCTTCCCGCCAGCCTAGGGATTTGCAGACCTCAGGTTGCAGTTCCAGCACCCAATGGCCCTCGAATGTCCGGACTATGTATCCGACCCAAGTCGGTGAGGTCCGGTCATCAAGGGACCTGCGCATAACCGCTACGTCCTCTGGACTAGCAGTGGGACGGCATTTGGCATTAATCGCGAAGTAACCAGCACGCGCGGCCTGCTTGGCTGGCCAAGACGAAGAAATATCTTCCAGATCGACACTTAGAGAGCGAGCACCTGTCAGCCGCACTCGTCCAGGTCGCAAGGCTTTAGCCCGGAAGTAGGCATCAAGACGGTTTCTAATTCGCAACCAAGCCCTGAGTGAAATCATGGTCACACCTTCCAATATTTTCGCCTGTTGAATCTTGTCGATGTTGATGGGGCAAATTGATGCTGGTTGTTCAGCTGGGTGCTGCTCGGTCAATCTACAGAGCTTTCACACAGCAAGATATATCTTAGTATCAACTATCGTTGATTCCAATCTACCTGCATGATCCGTCTAATGCCAACTGTTTTCTTTAATGGGCAGTGGCATGAGCTTCGAGACAGCGCTGGGAGCAGTGCTCAAAGATTTGCGGATACGGCGAGGATGGACGCAAGCGCAATTTCACGGCGTAGTGTCAGCTCAGTACCTCAGCGATCTCGAATTTGGTAAACGTGCTCCATCGCTTGTGATTCTGCGTGCGATCTGCGATCACCTCGGTGTTGAGCTAGCTACGGTGCTTATTTTGGCGGGTGCCAGGGATGAGCCTGTGGTAGATCCCGATGATCTCCTGAGGCGCGTAGAGCGTGAATTAGCAGCACTTAAATATTAAAGAATTAAGCAGCCATTCAACCCCGGATGAAGTGCTGCCAGGCTTGCTGTCGCTAAGGCATCCAATATTTGTCAATCAGTGGATTTCAAAATGAGCGACTTAGAAGACGAGATGCGCCGAGCATTTTTCGGTGCAGGTGAACCTCAATTGCCAGTAGACGCATGTACACCTGTTTTGCCGGACAAAGCACTGACACGTAAGCCAGCTAAGGCCGTGTCTCCGAAACTTCGAGTAACGTTGAATGTGACGAAGGTTTTTGAGGGAGAGATCGATGTGCTCATCCATGACGCGAACACATTGAGTACCTTGACCGCAGAGCTGGAAGCAAAGGCTAAAGCGAAAAAACTGAAATATAAGTACATCGACGTAGTTTCGATCAAATCAATTGAGTAACGATCAGGCTGATGGGCGCTTGGGTAAATACACCCACAAATGTGCGGCTAAGCGCAAATTTATCGACGAATATAACAGTCTGATATGTAAAGAATTTACCTTAGAGAGTATGAGTTTTGCCCTACATTAGGGTTCAAGTCCGTGTGGGCCCACCAAACAAGAAAGCCGCGCATTGCGCGGCTTTTTCGTGTCTGGCGTTTGGTTTTGTTTACTTCAGGTGTCGCAATATCGGATGACGCCGTAGGGCCTTGTAGGCAAACTCCGAATCTTGCTTTTGGGCACTTTGCCGCCTTGTTGCGCTTTTCTTCGACGGGATAGTCTCCGGACGTCGCTGCCACATGCAGCGGTCGGGCTTGGAAACCCGATGAAATTGGACGCAATGCTTGCCCATCAAGTTATGGCGGCTGTGCGTGGGACGTCTTAGGGCGTGCCGGTTTCCTAATTTCCCGGTTTTCCAACCTGCGCACAGCTGTCACCCATTCGCTTGGAAACGAATGTGACAGCATTCCAAATTAGGAGCTGTACCATGACTAAAACAAATACGTCCGAACCCTCAGAGTTAAAAACCGTAGGCTTCACCCCTTTCCTGTATCTCTCTGACCAGCCCTTGTTCCACGTATGCCGAGACGTCCCTATTGCCGACGCCCTGGTCCAAGCCTCCGACCTGCTGTTCCTCGCCAAATCCCTCACCGTGGATGCCGCCTACGCCCAAGACTCCGACCGCCATGCCTGGGCCGCGCACTATCTGACGACGATGAGCAAAGCAGTGATCGATGATGTGGTGAAGGTGCTGACGCGACGGCCAATCGGTTAATACTTGTAGGAGCGAGCTTGCTCGCGAAAAACCCGAGAACGCCGCTGGGCAACTGGTTTTACGCGTTATCGTTCACGATTTTCGCGAGCGAGCTCGCTCCTACAGGGGCCAACCGATCCAGTACTTCCCGCGTCAACACCACTTCGAAAGTACCTGCCGGCATGCCCCAATGCTCCACGAGGACCATGCGTTCTACCAACTCCTGTCCGAGGTCGGTAATGGTCCCGGCCAACGCCTCGACGATTTCTTGAGTGCGCAACCATAGTCCGTCATGGATCGACTTCAGTTCGGTGGTGACGCTGTCCGAAGACACAGGATCCGTATCAGGGTATGTGATGTTGCGCAGCAGCTGCCGCAGTTCCCTGATTTTTGCCTCATCCTTTTCCGCCCCAAACGCGCCATTGAGGATGGCGGCCGCTTTCGATTGATCGACGCACTTTTTGCGCGCCTGGACTGTAGGTAATGTCTGCGCCATGGCCCCCGCATAGAGGACCATGATGCGGGCTTCCAAGTACTCCCGCATCGCCTGCAGCGACGAAATCGATCGCGACAGAGTGATGCATGCGCCCCCTTTGTGCCTCAGGTCCATGGTCACTGTCAGGGTCACGCCGCCCGTTTCGAACCCGAGCGCCCGGGCCACGACGTAGTGCCCCATTTCGTGATTAGCGATCGGCAAGGCATGTTCCCGCACCGCGGGAGGCATCTTCTTAATTTCCATCGCGTCGGATCCTCGGGTCTCCCGTTTGAATACGAGTGACAGTAGATGTCGATCCTCCTACTACGCGCAATGTGGACGCAAGCCTGCCAGCGATGGATTTGAAAACACCGCGCCCTGTCAGGCAGCGCGCGGTATCGTTCACGGCCTTCGCGGGCAAGCCTCGCTCCTACGGCAACGCATAGGCAATCACGTAGTCCCCACGATCCGTCGACTGACGCGCACCGCCCACCGTCAGCAGGATGTACTGCTTGCCGGTTTTTGGTGAAACGTAAGTCATCGGCCCGGACTGGCTGCCCACCGGCAAGCGCGATTTCCAGATTTCGTTGCCGTTGCCGGTATCGAAGGCGCGCAGGTAGAAGTCCTGGGTGCCGGCGAAGAACAGCAGGCCCGACTGGGTGGCCAGGGACGCGCCGAGGGTCGGCATGCCGATCGGGATCGGCAAGTGCATGCGAATGCCCAGCGGGCCGGTGTCCTGCACGGTGCCGACCGGGACCTGCCACATCAACTTGTGGGTCTTGAGGTCGATGGCGGACATAGTGCCGAACGGCGGTTTCTGGCACGGGATGCCGACCGCCGAGAGGAACCGTTCACGCATGGCGCCAAACGGCGTGCCTTCCTGCGGCACCACACCCATTTCGATACCGCTGGCCCCGGCGCCGATTTTGTCGCGTGGGATCATGTAGTTGGCCAGGCCCAGGCGCATGTCGTTGACGAACATGTAATTAGTGTTCGGATCGACCGAGACGCTGCCCCAGTTCATGCCCCCCAACGAGCCCGGGAACTGCAGGGCGCGATCCATGCCCGGTGGGGTGTAGACACCTTCATGGCGCATGCCTTTGAACTGGATGCGGCACATCAACTGGTCGAAAGGCGTGGCGCCCCACATGTCGGCTTCGGTCAGGGTTTTATTGCCGATAGACGGCATGTCCACCGAGAACGGCTGGGTGGGCGAGTAGCGCTCACCGGGCACATGGCCTTGCGGCACCGGGCGCTCTTCGACCCGCGCTATCGGCACGCCGGTTTCACGGTTGAGCAAGAAGATCTCGCCCTGCTTGGTGACTTGCGCCAGGGCTGGCTGAGTACCGCCCTTGTCGTCCGGCACGTCGTACAACAGCGGTTGCGCTGGCAGGTCGAAGTCCCACAGGTCGTGGTGAGTGGTCTGGAAGTGCCAGCGAACCTGACCGGTTTTCACGTCGATAGCGACGATGGATGAGTTCCACTTGTCATCGAACTCGGTGCGCTGTCCCCCGAAGAAGTCCGGCGTGGCGTTACCGGTCGGCAGGTAAACCAGGCCAAGTTTGGCGTCGTAGGACATGGCCGACCACACGTTCGGCGTGCCACGGGTATAGGTCTCACCGGCCGGAGGGCGTTTGGTGGTGTTCGGATTACCCGGATCCCACGCCCATACCAGCTCACCGCTGCGCACGTCGTAGGCACGCACCACGCCTGGCGGCTCGCCGGTGGAATAGTTATCGGCCACGCGACCGCCAACGATGACTACGTCCCCTGCGACCAATGGCGTCGAGGTTTGCTGGTAGTAACCGGGCTTCACTTCGCCCATGTCGGTGGTCAGATCGACGGTGCCTTGGTTGCCGAACTCTTCGCAGGGCTTGCCGGTTTCGGCATTGATGGCGATCAGGCGCGCATCGCCGGTCGGCAGGAACAGACGTTTCGTACAGGCTGTAGGTTGGTTGTCCGAAGAGGCAGGGGTTTCGGAATAACCCAGGCCACGGCAACGCTGCCAGTTGGGCGCGGTGCCTTGCGGGTCGAACTTCCAGCGCTGGGCACCCGTGTCGGCATCCAGGGCGAAAACCTTGCCGTAAGCGGTGCAGGTATAGACCGTGTCACCGATTTGCAGCGGGGTGTTCTGGTCTTCGGCGCCGGCGCCGGTGCTTTGCGGGATGTCGCCGGTGCGGAAGGTCCAGGCCACCTGCAATTTGTCGATGTTGCCCTTGTTGATCTGGTCCAGCGCGGCAAAGCGATTACCGGCGGTGGTGTTGCCCCAGTGTGCCCAGTCTTTCTGTTCGGTGCCCGGTGCGACCGGCGTTACCGCGGGTTCGCTGCTGGCCTTGACCACGTGGGTCGGCACGAACATATAGGCCATCGTTGCGACGACACAGACGCCCAGGATGCCAGCCAAGCCATAAGCGCCACGCCCAGCGGACGCGCCCGAAGCGCGCACCAGCGTTGGGTAGATCAGCGCGACGACCAAGCCGATCACGGCGAAAGTCAGCACGCGCGAGACCAGCGGCCAATACTCGAAACCGGCATCCCACACCGCCCAAATCGCCGTCAGGATCAACGCCACGCCGTACAGCCACGCGCCCTGCGGCTTACGGCGGGCGATCATCAGCCCGGAGAACAGCATGGTCATGCCCATCAGCAGGAAATACCAGCTGCCGCCAAGCGCAATCAGATAGCCGCCGCCACCGGCCAGACCGAGCCCGATCAGTGCGATCAGCACACCCAGCCCCGCCAGCAACCATTTGCTGCCGGCGGCAGCCCCAGAATTATTCATGTCGGAAATTATCCCCATTTGTGACAAGCGCGGAATAATGTACTACCTAGTTACTTATGGCAAATTGTCGCAGTCAGGAATGGCATGAACGGTCGTGAATTCAGATCAAAGATCCGTTGCAGGGGGATGTGCCTGTAACATGTTCATCCACCGATCTGTGCCGCTGGAGATGCCCCCTTTGCCTGACACTCGCCCACCCGTTCTCGACGAAATCGACCGCCAATTGATTGCCGCCCTGCAGATCAACGCCCGCGAAAGCGTGGCCATGCTTGCCCGGCAACTGGGTATCGCGCGCACCACAGTGACTTCGCGCCTGGCGCGGCTGGAAAAGGCCAAGGTGATTACCGGTTACGGCGTGCGCCTGGGCCAGCGCGTGGTGGATGGCGGGTTGCAGGCTTACGTCGGTATTACTGTGCAACCGCGCTCCGGGAAGGAAGTGTTACGCAGGTTGAGCGCCATGGCACAGGTGCAGCAGTTATGTGCGGTCAGTGGCGAATTTGATTATGTGGCGTGGCTGCGTACGGACTCGCCGGAGCAGCTGGATCAGTTGCTGGATCAGATCGGCAGTGTGGATGGGGTGGAGAAGACCACGACTTCGATCATCTTGAGTAGCAAGATTGATCGGGGGCAGCCAGTTTGAGTTTCTTCGGTGGTTTTGGGTGTCTGACAGGCCTGCAAAGACCTGTAGGAGCTGGCTTGCCAGCGAAAGCGTCCGGACCATCAACACAAAACTCAAAGGCCTTTTCGCTGGCAAGCCAGCTCCTACAACGGGCAATGTGCGCAATACTATCGTCATAATGACCATAAAAATGGCAAAACGACGACACTTTGCGTCTTATTAACGTGCTCTACGCTCTCTAGAATGGCTGACATCTTTTCCTATACTCAGACGCGCATTCCCCGTCGAGTCGCCAGCAAGGTCAGCCATGAACAAGAACAATCGCCATCCTGCAGACGGTAAAAAACCAGTCACCATTTTCGGTCCGGACTTTCCTTTCGCCTTTGACGACTGGATCGAACACCCGGCCGGCCTGGGCAGCATTCCCGAGCACAATCACGGTGCAGAAGTGGCGATTGTCGGCGCCGGCATCGCGGGGCTGGTGGCCGCTTACGAACTGATGAAGCTCGGCCTCAAGCCCGTCGTCTACGAAGCCTCGAAAATGGGCGGTCGTCTGCGCTCCCAAGCCTTCAACGGCACCGATGGTATCGTCGCCGAGTTGGGCGGCATGCGCTTTCCGGTGTCGTCCACCGCCTTCTATCACTACGTCGACAAGCTGGGTCTTGAGACCAAACCCTTCCCTAACCCGCTGACCCCTGCTTCCGGCAGCACCGTCATCGATCTGGAAGGCAAGACCCATTACGCACAGAAACTGGCGGATCTTCCTGCACTGTTCCAGGAAGTGGCTGACGCCTGGGCCGATGCCCTGGAAGCCGGCTCGCAGTTCTCCGACATCCAGCAAGCCATCCGCGACCGCGACGTACCGCGCCTCAAGGAGCTGTGGAACACCCTCGTGCCGCTGTGGGATGACCGCACCTTCTACGATTTCGTCGCCACCTCCAAAGCCTTCGCCAAACTGTCGTTCCATCACCGCGAAGTGTTCGGTCAGGTCGGCTTCGGCACCGGCGGCTGGGACTCTGACTTCCCCAACTCGATGCTGGAAATCTTCCGCGTGGTGATGACCAACTGCGACGATCACCAGCATCTGGTGGTCGGCGGTGTGGAACAAGTGCCGCAAGGCATTTGGCGTCACGAGCCGGAACGCTGCGTGCACTGGCCACAAGGCACCAGCCTCAAATCGTTGCACCGGGGCGCGCCACGCTCCGGGGTGAAGAAAATCGCCCACGCACCCGGCGGCCGTTTTGCGGTCACCGACAACAACGGCGACACCCGCGAATACGCCGCGGTGCTGACCACCTGCCAAAGCTGGCTGCTGACCACCCAGATCGAATGCGACGAAAGCCTGTTCTCGCAAAAGATGTGGATGGCCCTGGACCGCACCCGCTACATGCAATCGTCGAAAACCTTCGTGATGGTCGACCGCCCGTTCTGGAAGGACAAGGACCCGGAAACCGGCCGCGACCTGATGAGCATGACCCTCACCGATCGCCTGACCCGTGGCACCTACCTGTTCGACAACGGCGACGACAAACCAGGGGTGATTTGCCTGTCGTACTCGTGGATGAGCGATGCGCTGAAAATGCTGCCACACCCGGTGGAAAAACGCGTGAAACTGGCGTTGGATGCGTTGAAGAAGATCTACCCGAAAGTCGACATCGCCGCGCGGATCATCGGCGATCCGATCACTGTGTCCTGGGAAGCCGACCCGCACTTCCTCGGGGCGTTCAAAGGCGCCCTGCCCGGCCATTACCGCTACAACCAGCGCATGTACGCGCATTTCATGCAGGACGACATGCCAGCGGAGCAGCGCGGGATTTTCATCGCCGGCGACGACGTTTCCTGGACACCGGCCTGGGTCGAAGGCGCGGTGCAAACGTCGCTCAACGCGGTGTGGGGCATCATGAAGCATTTCGGCGGCGCCACACATAAAGAGAACCCGGGCCCGGGTGATGTGTTCAAAGACATAGGCCCTATCGCCCTCCCCGAGTAAGAGGAATCCCTGATGCGCGTAGCCCTTTACCAATGTCCACCGTTGCCTCTGGATGTCGCCGGCAACCTGCAACGTCTGCGACAGCTGGCACAGGAAGCCAAAGGCGCCGATTTGCTGGTGCTGCCGGAGATGTTCCTGACCGGTTACAACATCGGCTTCGATGCCGTCAGCGTGCTGGCGGAGGTGCACAACGGTGAGTCGGCGCAGCAGATCGCGCGCATCGCCCGGACCGCCGGGATTGCCATTTTGTATGGTTATCCCGAACGTACCGAGGACGGGCAGATCTACAACGCCGTGCAGCTGATCGACGCCCAGGGCGAGCGCGTCTGCAACTACCGCAAGACCCATTTGTTTGGTGATCTTGACCGCTCGATGTTCAGCCCCGGGACCAACGAATTTCCCGTGGTTGAACTCAACGGCTGGAAGCTTGGTTTCCTGATCTGTTATGACCTGGAATTTCCGGAGAATGCCCGGCGTCTGGCCCTCGACGGTGCCGAGCTGATTTTGGCGCCGACAGCGAACATGATTCCCTTCGATTTCGTCGCCGACGTCACCGTCCGCTCCCGCGCCTTCGAAAACCAGTGTTATGTGGCCTACGCCAACTATTGCGGGCAGGAAGGCGATATCCACTATTGCGGCCAGAGCAGCATCGCCGCGCCGGACGGCAGCCGCATCGCCCAGGCTGGCCTTGATGAAGCGCTGATTGTCGGAGAGCTGGATCGTCAGTTGATGGTCGACTCCCGCGCCGCCAATCGTTATTTGATCGATCGCCGCCCAGAGCTTTACGGCGCGCTGAACAAGCGCTAATCCGCTAGCATTGGCACTTCACTGTTCTGGAAGTGCCCATGCCTGCGCTGAATCACCCTCGCCCCCACACTGAAACCCTGGCCAACGGTCTGCGGGTAACGCTGCGTCATGCGCCCGATCTGAAGCGCGCCGCTGCGGCATTACGGGTTGCCGCCGGCAGCCATGATGTACCGCTGGCATGGCCGGGCCTGGCGCACTTTCTTGAACATCTGCTGTTTCTGGAGACCGAGCGTTTTCCCGCCAGCCAAGGGCTGATGGCCTACGTCCAGGGCCATGGCGGACAGGTGAACGCGCGGACCAGCGAGCGCACCACCGACTACTTTTTCGAGTTACCACCTCAGTTTTTAAGCGGCGGCCTGGAGCGTCTGTCAGACATGCTCGCCCATCCGCGTATGAATCCGGACGATCAGCAGCGGGAACGGGAAGTTCTGCAGGCGGAATTTGTCGCGTGGTCGCAAGATGAGACGGCCCAGCGGCAATTTGCTCTGTGGGGTGGCCTGTCAAAAACGCATCCGCTACGCGGTTTTCACGCAGGCAACCGCGACAGTCTGCCGGTGTCGCATCCTGATTTTCAGCAAGCGTTGCAGGATTTCCACCAGCGGTTTTATCAGGCCGGACAGATGATATTGAGCTTGGCGGGCCCTCATTCGCTCGAAGAATTGAAGGCGCTGGCCCAAGTGTTCGCTGATGCGATCCCCGAAGGCAAAAAGGTCCCGCAACAACCGACTGCGCCACTGATGGACGCGTTGGAGAGCAGTTATCAACAGGTAAACGACTGTCGGCTGGATCTGGTGTTCGCGTTCGAAGCGCTGCCCGCGTCATCCCCGGAAGCCTTGGCGTTCCTGTGCCATTGGCTGAACGCGGCGAAACCCGGAGGACTGCTGGCTGACCTGCAAAAACGCGGACTGGCCCAACAGTTGAAAGCAGCGCCGCTGTATCACTTCGCCGGGCAAGCCCTGCTGCACATCGAGTTCACACTGAACGTCAATGCGCAGCCAACAGCGATCCGCGAACAGCTACTGGATTGGCTGAGCTACTTCGCCCAACAAGACTGGAGCGGTTTGCGCGACGAATACTCCGCCCTGCTCCAGCGCCAGCAGCAAGTCAGCGGCGCCCTGCAATTGGCGCGACTGGACAGCGAACAACAGGAAACCGGGTTATCCGAACATGGCGTGACTGCCCTCAAGGCTATCCTGCAACAAATCGGCGCTGTGGATAACTTCACGGGCCAATGGCAACTGCCGGCGCCCAACCCGTTTTTGCGCTCCGATGCGCCCGCGGCCAACGCAGGATTGATTCGCGGCCAGACCAGCGCTCACCGTGGTTTGCGCACCTTTGCCCAGGATCGCTCACGCAGCCGTCGCGAACGTTCGCCGATGCAGTTCAGCCAGGCGTTGCCGGAAAACAGTGCTGAAGGTGCGCTTTACCTGCGTTGGCGTCTGGACGCGGCACCTTGCAGCAGCCTCCAGGCACGACTGGAAAACGCCCTGCAACCGTTACGCGATGAAGCCCGGCAGGCGGGCGTGGATTTTTCCTTCAGCGCATCGGGCAACGAATGGCTGCTGAAGATGAGCGGGCTTCAGGAGCCGATGCCAAGCGTCCTGGAACACGTGCTGAAAACACTGGCAAGTCCTGGTGTCAAATTCACACAGGATGAGTCAGCCTCGATGCCGATCCGGCAGCTGCTCAAGGCATTGCCCGCTCACGTTCTGGAGCCCAATGTGGATTCGAATGACGCGCAACAACTCTGGTCGAGCGCGCGCTGGGACGGACTGGCGATTGGCCTGTCGGCTCAGACCCAGGCAGCAATGGGTCTGGCCTTGAGCCGCATACCCGGCGCACCGGACAATCAACCGACGCCACCGCCGTCGATCCACGGGCAACACCTCTGGAGCACCCTGGATACCGGCTCCAGTGAACACGCGTTGTTGCTGTTCTGCCCGACCGCATCCACGGATATCGCTGACGAAGCCGCGTGGCGCTTATTGGCACACCTCTGTCAGACGCCGTTTTACCAGCGCCTGCGGGTGGAGTTGCAACTTGGCTACGCGGTGTTCAGCGCCCTGCGCCAGATGCACGGGCAAACCGGGCTGCTGTTTGGCGTGCAATCGCCGAACGTGGCGCCGGTGGATCTGCTGCAACATATCGAGCAGTTCCTCAAAGGATTGCCGGACAGCATCCGCGACATCGATGACGCGGATTTCATCGCCCTGCGCCAGGCCTTGGCTGATCAGTTCGCCAGCGCCGCTTTGCCTAGTGCCCAGGCTGCCGAACTGCTCTGGCAGGGCAAACTCGCCGGCCGCTCGTCGGATTATCTGACGCAATTGCCCCAGGCAATCCTGATGATAGATCGGCCCGCACTCATCGCCGCCGCCCAGCGCTTGATTCAAGCCGAAGGCGGTTGGCGCTGCCTGTCCAGCGGCACTTGCCCTGGCTCGCCTTGGCAAGTGGCAAAATGATCATTACCAAGGCTGCAATTAACTTTCTCGAACATTTGCAGCCAATTATTCTGAAATTTTGAGTAACATAGCTACCTAACTATCTGAACATCTCCCGCCGGAGGTGGACTATATGTATAGGTCTCAACTGTCCCATCACCTGAAGGAGCGCTCCCATGACTTGGTCCAAACCTGCTTACACCGACCTGCGTATCGGCTTTGAAGTCACCATGTACTTCGCCAGCCGCTGATCTCTGCCCTGGCAGAGTCGCAGTTCAACGCCTCGGTCATCCGAGGCGTTTTATTTTCAGCGTTGCTTTTATTTTCCGCGTTGCAATGATGGAGCATCCATGTTTGTCCAGATTCTAGGTTCCGCCGCCGGCGGTGGTTTCCCCCAGTGGAACTGCAACTGCGTGAACTGCGCCGGTTTTCGCGACGGCAGCCTGCGGGCCCAGGCACGGACCCAGTCGTCCATCGCGATTTCCGATAACGGCGTGAACTGGGTGCTGTGCAACACCTCGCCGGACATCCGTGCGCAACTGCAGAGCTTTGCCCCGATGCAACCGGGCCGCGCCCTGCGTGATACCGGCATCGGCGCGATCATCCTGATGGACAGCCAGATCGACCACACCACCGGCCTGCTCAGCCTGCGCGAGGGTTGCCCGCATCAGGTCTGGTGCACCGACATGGTCCACGAAGACCTGACTACCGGCTTCCCGCTGTTCACCATGCTGACCCACTGGAACGGCGGCCTGAACTGGAACCGCATCGAACTCGATCAGAGTTTCACCGTCCCGGCCTGCCCGAACCTGCGCTTCACCCCGCTGCCACTGCGCAGCGCCGCGCCGCCCTACTCGCCGCACCGCTTCGACCCGCATCCGGGCGACAACATCGGCCTGATCGTCGAGGACCTGAGCACCGGCGGTAAACTGTTCTACGCACCGGGCCTGGGCAAGGTCGATGCACCGTTGCTCGAGATCATGGCCGGCAGCGATTGCCTGCTGGTGGACGGCACGCTGTGGGACGACGACGAAATGCAGCGCCGTGGCGTCGGCACCCGCACCGGCCGGGAAATGGGTCACCTGGCGCAAAACGGCCCCGGCGGCATGCTCGAGGTACTCGCGCAATTGCCCGAGCCGCGCAAGGTGCTGATCCACATCAACAACACCAACCCGATTCTCGATGAGGACTCGCCGCAGCGCGCGGAACTGGAGCGGTGCGGTGTGGAAGTGGCGTATG
>NZ_WTFT01000025.1:0-11414 GCF_009861505.1 Pseudomonas izuensis
GGACAGTCTGTCCGATGTGTCGAGTGCCCACGCGAAGGACGGTGGTGGTGGCGGTGGCGGCGGCGGAAGCGGCAATGGCGGTGGAAGCGGCAGTGGTCACAGTGGCAGCGATCATGGCCAGGGGCACTCCGGCGGCACCGCTTCAAACTCCGGACGCAGCAGCGACCATGCCGAGCCGGGTGACGATCATGGGGTTCATGCCGGTGAAGTCGGTGACGATCACGGCGTTCATCGTGCGGGCGAAGTGGGCGATGACCGCGGTGCTCATCGCGCCGGCGAAGTGGGTGATGACCGTGGGGCTCATCGTGCTGGCGAAGTGGGCGATGACCGCGGAATGCATACGGCAGGTGAACCGGGAGACGATCACGGCGTTCACGCCGGCGGCGAACCGGGTGACGACAAACGCGCGAACTGAAACCATCAATTGGGTGGCGGTTCTGTTCATGGTAACCGCCACCCTTGATAACCCGCGGTTGGGTCAAGGGGAGCAGGCTCAGGCAAACCAGTTTCAGCTTCAAAAGTCGCGTAACTGACGAGACGCAGCAGCGTGATATGCCAATCGGTATCAACCGATTCCCCTTCTGACTTATCTGATGGCGTGCGCCGCAAATAGAAGCGAAGACGGACACAGGGCCGGCGCCCGTCATTCAGGGTTTGACGAGAAAACACATCCAGCTTGCCATCCGATCGCCGAATGCCGGCAATTCGGGGAGTCTCCAACAGGTTCGTCGTGCAGTGCCGATCAGGATGCCAAGGGCTTGCACAGAGCACATCGACTGTTTCGCCCCCTTCTATTTCCGCTGCGACCTCTACCAAAATAGACTCCGGGGCCTGGTAGACCATCAATCCGATCCAGAAACTCTCATCATCAGCCAATGGAAGAATCAAAACTCCCTGTGAATCAATGGCCACCGGCAGCGCTCCCAGGCTTGTCGGCGTATGCTCGATCATGTCAGTCGCCGGCCGTATAAACCGTTGGAAGGACAGCGTCACACCCGGCGCTACACAAACCTTGCCGTAACCCGCACGGTTGTATGCGTCATCGTCTCGCATCAACTCTCCCCGCTCTCCTTTTGACGGAGAGCTGCCAAACCCACCCAGGGGATCCCGAGCCTGTTCAACTTGAGATGAAGGTCTCTCCTGCTCTTGCCAAGGTTCAAACTCGCTTCCTTCGGCATCAGTCCTATGCGCTGTTGCATGTACTGTTGTATGTACTCTGCCCTCTCCGAGGCAGGATCTTGCAACCGAGCCTGATGATCAGCAGAGATAACTTTGGTGAGATCACCTCGAACCTGAGATCTCACCCCTTCATCCGTCGACCAGATCAGAAATGGTGCCAGGGTCGCGACCGCCTGCACTCGTTCCCACATCTCGCCAGGAACCAACTGCCTGCGTCGCCGTGACGCCTCAACGAGCAATGCCCAGCTGCGTTGAAACATGGGTGGCGCAAGCACCGCCCCCACACGTCTCAACTTGGGATCGGAACACTGCAACGCAAGCGCTTTCACGTCTGGATGTTGATTGCCGATCAGTAGTCGCAGCTTTCTCACTAGCGTATCGAGCAGGCTGACGTCACGACCTGGGTCACGCTCGCGCTCTATCAGCAAAAGATGTCCAGCTATGATCCCCGCAATGGGATTCTCGCACTCGACCAGCAACACCCTTTCCAGTTCTTCATTGAGGATACGCCGCTCATCGGCAAGAGCCAGGCGTACTGTTTCAGTGAGTTGGTCCATGGCAAAGTCGGGAGGTTGCGTCAATTTACGCATCATGAACGACAGGCGCGGTCGCGCATCCACTGACCCATCCTCTTTTCGTACCCGTCGCAGAACATAAACTTCAAGTCCCCACGAATCGCAAACAACCAGGCTTTGCTCGATGACACTGCCATCGGCCAGGGTTTGTTTGAGAAAATAAGTGCCCGGTTCAACGGCCCTTACACAAACCGCATAGGGATCGCCAGGGCAACTTTGAAGGTGATCGGCGTCGTGTTCCAGGTCGATAACGGTTTCCCCTGACTCATCGACGATACTCAACCCGCTCCAGGGTGTGGTCCCTGACACAGGTTCGTACTGACAGCTAAAGGAGCGCGCCATCAACATCAGAGCACATCGATGCCCAGACAGCCCGAGCGCGTGCATGGCGTTCACACCCTCGATTTTGGCCGCTTCATGATCGGCTTGCACATTGGTAGTACCGCTAATAGGCATAACGGTTGCGACTGGTAACGCAATGCTGGCCCGTTGTATTTTCGGATGATCGCAGTCGTGCAGAATGATCTTCTGGGAAATCGTTCGGCCCACTCGCGTCTTGATCTTATAAAGACCGAACGGGAGTGGCGTCGAGAGCGTGGCCGGATTGGCATCGACCAGCGCGAAACGGCTGTCGATTACATAGATTTCTGCGGTCGGATCTTCAGGATCGATATCCAGTTGAAAAATGGTGTCGACAGCCACCGTGGTCACTGGGTCCCCCACCTCTTCAATCCTTACCTTGGTTGAGCCAACGACCTCGAACCCTTGTCGCAGGTTGGCCCCCGGCACATCAATCAGGTAAAGCCCTGGCTGAAGAGAAAGCTGTATAGCTTCGCCGGTCAAATCGATTGCTTGAAAGGTTCTCGGGGAGACTCCCGACCACAGTCGAGCCAAACCTCCCTCGCTTGAAGCAAACGCCACACTGACGTCATAAAAAGGTTTGGCTAAACCGCGGGCAAAAACGATGCTGGCATCTTCCTGCACCACTTCCGGCTCTTTGGCGACATCGCTATTACTGCGATCAAGTGGGTCCATCCGTGCGTACTGCGCATTGCGGATCCAGTCGGCGAGACTACGACCGGTGACGCGACCATTGGCATCACTGGCTGCGCCCCTGAGACCTTCGAGTATTGCCCAAGTGAAAACACCATGATATTTGCCGCTATCTTCAGCAATGGGTACTTCCACCGCTTTGAGCGGTCTTTGTGCGGCAAAAGCAATGAAGTTTGCACCGGGTGGTTCAGGTGAATTGACTGGAGGTAGCGGCGGATCTCGGGGCGGTAGAAAGGAATAACGGTTCATGCAGCAGTCCATCCACAATACGTACTCTCGAAAGTAAGCCGCATCCTGCAAGCAGCTTAACCAACCAGTGATATGGACGTTGTAGGTGAAGCGATACATGGCGTTGGCCGAAAATAGACAACCAAGCCGTGGTTTTGGCGAGTAGCCGTGCCCCGATACAAATATGTATAACCGTCGCCCTACTCTTGGGGGTTTTTGCCGCGCGACATTCGCTTGAGCAATTGCATCGATTCTCGCAACGGCAACCTCCAGTTCGTCAGCGGTTGGTCTTGCAGTATCGGGTGGCAGGGCTGCTGCTGATTTGAACTCCCATATGTGCGTCGGATCATTGATCCCGCCTCCGTCGGGCTGCATCAGCCAGGCCCTGATCGCATCGACATCGTTTTCCGGACCCTGAAGGTCGGCGCTTACATCACCGGCTCCAAGTGTCGGATAGTGATTGATGCCTATCAGAATCGCGTAGTCGTCGGCACTCATGAGAGCCTCCGTTCCGTCACCGTGGATAGGCTTGACCGATTAACTCTTTATCTAGAGGAGACAAAGTGTTGTTGAGTCCAACAGAGGTTTGATCCAGCGTCCATGACAATGGAATGGGGTACATCATTATCGATTCCTTATCGACATTCGTCATAAGGAGTGCATTCTGCTCGTACTTTTTGAACATGTTTTCTTCGATGGTAGCGGGGCTCCAATTATTGGGTGGCCCAGAAAGATCATGGATCACCGCATCGGTATTCCAATCAATTCCACCGTCCTTGGGATTTTGGTGTTCGTGAATCAACCCCAGCGCATGTCCGAACTCGTGCAACACAACTCGCCGCAATTCATCGTCCGCGGAATCAGGTGTAAGCCAGCCAAAATTCATGGTTGGCTGCGGTTCCGGAATCTGTCGACACATCGTGCCCAAGTACGACCAGGAACCGTTCCCTTGCTCGAACGCAATACGAATATCGGTCGCCCCACCTTCCTGAAAGTTGAGTGAGATATTGGCAACGTCCATCCACTCCCTCGCGACGTCTCTCACCCGTTGTTGCAATTGGTCATCCCCGTCCAGAAACCGTATCGAAACACTAGTGCCGACCTCCCACTTGGATGCCAGCAGCAGGGCTCCCTTGTGTCCCGCCAGTAAATTATGACCTGCGTCGCTGGTGATGCCTTCACCCATGCATGTGCAAAAGTGTTTATCGTTGATTGCCATGATTCACCTCCTGCTGGAGCGTCACTCAGACGCTCGATAGTGACTGAAACTTCTCAACCCTTATTGCGATTGACCTCCCCCTCACTCAAGCAAACATTGCGCTCAGAAACCCGATGACTTTGGTCGCCTTGTCAATGATCTTCGCGGCTGTGGAGATCGCATCGGCAGTGTTTTTCATTTCCCGGGCAGTGCCTACCAGGTCCGTTGTCACGCCTTGCAACTTGGCGAGTGCCTGGCGCACGGATTCCGACTCAAGTATGTCCTTGAGGCGGACTGCGACAAGTTCGTCGTATTTAGCGGTCATCTGATCATGTGCCTCGTATAGCCGATTCCGCTCGTCTTCCTTGTCGGTGTTGGCAATTCGCTTCAACACATCACGAATGGCATCGTTCATGGCGATCATTGCTCGATCACGCTCTTGCACTGTCTCTGAGAGCGCCGAGGCGGCGGGCCTTGCCGGAGGAACTATCGGGGCAGCGAGCGCAGCGGGATGCTGTGCATTCGCCCCCAACTGCATCGACATCGCCGCCGTGGTAGGACGGGTCTCGCCAGGGATCTCCTCGTCGGCAGCCAGTTTCTTGCGCCGACCGTCCAGAAACCATGCCACCGTGAATGCACCTTGGGACTGCCTGACCATCAAAATCAGAACTAGAAAGTAAGTAAAAAAACCAACGGCCAATCCAACGCCATAAGCGCCGAACAACTCGGTTTTTGCGTCTCCGAACAACGCGGTGATCGCACCACCACCGATCACCCCGATTAGTCCTGTCAAATCACTGAACTGGGCATCGCCCTTGCGATAGCGGTTCGTAAAATAGACGAACCACCCCAGTACCATCCCGAAGGCAATCGCGCCCCATTCGGCCATTTCAGATCTCCCATCATTTGACTGCACGACAATCACAGCGGGTCAGCGCGCTTTCCAGCCGCTAGCCTTCAAAGGCCTCGCGTACCGATTTGGCTTGGTCGACGAAAGCCTTCACTGAGGTAAGGACGTCCTTGATCTGGCGATTGTCATCATTCAAGGCGTTTACCAACTTGTCGTGCGCCTGGATCATGGCCTTCGCAGCATCTGTAGGATTTGCGGTACGCAGCCCTTCAATGACGATGACTTTGTTTGATGCTCCATCCAGCTGTCGGGCATAACTCTCGGCATTCAAACCGGGGCCTGTTTTGCGTACCAAAAGACCCGCTGCAATACGTAACTCATTGACTCTCGCGGTTCGAAGGGAGTCCAGTGCATTACCCAAGGCAAGACCAAGTGTCTGCACCGGTTTCCTGGCTGCGTTTACGCCGGTTCTCAGCGCCTGGTAACGCCGAGTATTGAGCCAGGCAAGGGTTGCCGAAGCAGAAAGCTCAGCAGCCAGTCCCACAGGGGCACCCGAAGCTTTTGCTTCGAGTTTGACCAATGAATCAAGGGAAGTATTGAGCTGGGCCTGAGCTGCATCGAGAGTTTTCTGATCCTCTGCATCTGAGACAGAGGCCAAGGCGTCGGCATAGTCATGCAAAGCCTCGAGAATCGGCGCTGCCGCAAGCGCCTCCCGTTGCTCGGGGGATATCGCGGCTTCCTCTTGGTTCACTTCAAGCAAACCACAGGGGTCAACGACATTGGCTTGTGCGGGGGTCGACAATAGGCAGCCAGAGGTGAGTGCGAGCGGCACGCGATTCGTTGTCCACTTCAATCGCTGCTTTTCACGCCGATCGCCAGCAACGTTTTTCATCCCCGCAACATAAGCCGAATCAAGCTGATTCAACCCATCGGAGAACCCGGTGATTTCGGTCTTATAGAGATAGGGAGAGCAACCTGCCGTCAGCACGGCTGCCAATACGAGGGTAAGCCCTGAATGGACTCGCATGATTACTCCTTCAAGCGCAAGGTCGAAACCTGCACCGCTTGATTAAAGAAGTAAATCTACCGTTCGCCAAAGGTGGGAAAACGGACTGGAACTCTTTGAAAGAGTTCTATGCGAGGACTACTCTGCGGTTGGCCAACAGCATATGGCTGCACGTAACAACACGCTCGCACCAACTTCCGAGAAGCGTAGACGGAAGTCTGGACTTTGCAAGATTGGATCCGGGCCTCAGCCTTTAAAACCGGGGGGCAAAGGCTCTGGCCAGGATCACTCAAAGGAGAAGAAAATGCCGGAATTTCAATTGCAGACCAGTAGAGGCTGTTGGGTATCGATTGAGCAAGACACCAAAAACAATCAATGGCTCCTTTTGGGCATCGGTATCGAAAATGAATGGCAAAAGATCGTGGCGGTCGACAAAAACAAGTTACGGGAATTGATCAGCATGCTTGATGCAGCTGAATCAAAGTTTTGCCGCCGCTAAGGTGATGTCGTCAGGGAACCTGCCAGGGAGCGGTATCAAGCCGCTTACGCAAAAACTCGACCAACGCCTGCACCGGTCGTGACGACTGACGATGCTGTGGGTACACCGCCGACAGCGTCAGCGGCTCCGGCCGAAACGCCTCCAGCACCTGCACCAGCCTGCCATCCTTCAGCGCCGAACCGACGATAAAGGTCGGCAGGTAGGTAATGCCCATCCCGGCAATCGCCGCGTCCTTGAGCAACTCGCCGTTGTTGACCCGCATCCGCCCGGTGACATTGACGGACAGCGGTTTGCCCTGCCCGGCGAAGCGCCATTGCACCTGACGACCATGGCCATAGGGCAGGCAGTCATGGCTGAGTAAATCGTCCGGTTTGAGCGGCGTGCCACGCTCGGCCAGGTAAGCCGGGCTCGCGCAATACACGCGCTCGATTGACGCAAGGCGGCGGGCGATCAGCGTTGAATCTTCAAGCAAGCCGATGCGCAGGGCCAGGTCGTAGCCCTCACCGAGCAAGTCCACCGGGCGATCACTCAAGTCCACTTCCACCGTGACGTCACGATAGCGCTGCAAAAACGCCGGCAGCAGACTGCCCAGGTGCGCCAGCGCAAACGACAATGGCGCGCTGACACGAAGGGTGCCGCGCGGCTCGGTGGTTTGCCCGGCGATACCCTGCTCCACTTGCTCGACTTCACCGAGCAGGCGCAGGGCCGATTCGTAATAACTCTGGCCCAGGGGCGTGACGTCCAGGCGCCGGGTCGAACGATTGAGCAGCCGCACACCCAACCGTTCTTCAAGCTGCATCAAGCGTCGGCTGACGAACTGTTTGGACAGGCCCAATTGATCGGCGGCCGCCGTGAAGCTGCCAGAGTCCATGACCTGGCAAAAAATACGCATGTCTTCGAAGGGGTTCATTGTCATGCTCTGGGTGACAGTCAGGGCACTCTATAGCGGTTTTTCACCTTTTTAACCCCCTTGCGCAAAACAATGTGGGAGCGAGCCTGCTCGCGATGGCGGCAGGACAGACACCTTAGCAGTGACTGTTCTACCGCCATCGCGAGCAGGCTCACTCCCACAAGGATTACAGGAGGTCTTACCTGGCCGTAAACGTCGTGTAGCTGTTGATCAGGTTGCGGTAGTTCGGCAGGCGTTCCGACAGCAGGTTGGCCAGGCCTTCCATGTCGTTGCGCCAATCGCCTTGCAGTTCGCAGGCCACGGAGAACCAGTTCAGCAGATGAGCACCGGCGGCCGACATGCGCGCCCACGCTGCTTGCTGCACGCTGGTGTTGAAGGTGCCGGAAGCGTCGGTCACCACGAACACTTCAAAACCTTCGGCAATGGCCGACAGGGTCGGGAACGCGACGCACACGTCCGTTACCACGCCGGCGATGATCAGTTGCTTGCGACCGGTGGCCTTGACGGCCTTGACGAAATCTTCGTTGTCCCAGGCGTTGATCTGGCCCGGACGGGCAATGAACGGTGCGTCGGGGAACTGCGCCTTGAGTTCCGGCACGATCGGACCGTTGGGCCCCTTATCGAAACTGGTGGTGAGGATGGTCGGCAGTTTGAAGAACTTCGCGATGTCACCCAGGGCCAGCACGTTGTTCTTGAATTCGTTGGGCGAGAAATCCTGCACCAGCGAGATCAGGCCGGTCTGGTGATCGACCAGCAGCACAACGGCGTCATCTTTGTTCAGGCGAGAGTACGAAACGTTGCTCATGAAAAAACTCCTTGGTGGATGATGGTTTGTTGCTGCGCCGGACCCTGCACCTAAAGGTATTGGTGCCGGCGCTTATGGGTATTGATCAGAAGGCGAAGCACGAGCAGCCGAAGGCGCCCCAGAAACCCGCGAAATCGCTGACCGGTGCATTCGACAGGCGTGCCCGCTCGTGGCTGTGGGAATGCACCGCGCAAGGTCCGCTGCACTGGTGCACCTGCGCCTGCATCGGCGAGCCCGGCCGCCAGTGACCCGGGACCTTCACCACCGGCGACCAGTCCGGCAGCACCGGCACGCTGGCCGGTCCCAGCTTCTCGAAATCCCCGGCGGCATATACGACCTTGCCGCCGACCACGGTCAGCACCGACTCGATCCACTTGATGGCTTCTTCCTCGACACTGAAAAAGTCCGCGCTCAGCGCAGCGAGGTCCGCCAGTTGCCCGACCTTGATCTGGCCCTTCTTGCCCTGCTCGGACGAGAACCAGGCACTGCCGTGGGTGAACAGCTCCAGCGCCGTGGTGCGCGGCAAACCTTCTTCGTAAAGCGCCAAACCGCCGACGGTACGGCCGCTGACCATCCAGTACAGCGAGGTCCATGGGTTGTAGCTGGAGACTCGGGTGGCGTCGGTACCCGCACCGACCGGCACGCCTTCGGCGAGCATGCGCTTGATTGGCGGCGTGGCTTCGGCGGCCTGCTTGCCGTAGCGGTCGACAAAATATTCACCCTGGAACGCCATGCGATCCTGAATCGCGATACCGCCACCCAGCGCCCTCACCCGCTCGATGTTCTGCGGGGTGATGGTTTCGGCATGATCGAAAAACCACGGCAAGCCATTGAACGGAATGTCGCGGTTGACCTTCTCGAACACGTCGAGCATGCGGCTGATGGATTCGTTGTAGGTGGCGTGCAAGCGGAACGGCCAGCGTTGCTCGACCAGGTGGCGCACCACCGGTTCCAGTTCGTCTTCCATGCTTTGCGGCAGGTCCGGGCGCGGTTCGAGGAAGTCCTCGAAATCCGCCGCCGAGAACACCAGCATTTCCCCGGCGCCGTTGTGCCGCAGGTAATCATCGCCCTGGTGCAATTTGACGCTGCCGGTCCAGTTCTGGAAGTCGGTCAGCTCTTCCTTGGGCTTCTGGGTGAACAGGTTGTAGGCGATACGGATGGTCAGTTGCTCATCCTTGGCCAACTGCTCGATCACCTGGTAATCGTCCGGATAATTCTGGAAACCGCCGCCGGCATCGATGGCGCTGGTCAGGCCCAGGCGATTGAGTTCGCGCATGAACTGGCGGGTCGAGTTGACCTGATACTCCAGCGGCAGCTTCGGCCCCTTGGCCAGGGTCGAGTACAGAATCATCGCGTTGGGTCGCGCCACCAGCATGCCGGTGGGGTTGCCATTGGCATCGCGAACGATTTCGCCGCCCGGTGGGTTCGGCGTGTCGCGGGTATAACCGGCCACGCGCAACGCGGCACGGTTGAGCAGTGCGCGGTCGTACAGATGCAAGACGAACACCGGGGTGTCCGGTGCAGCCTGATTGAGCTCTTCGAGGGTCGGCATGCGTTTTTCGGCGAACTGGAATTCGTTCCAACCCCCCACCACCCGAACCCACTGCGGCGTCGGTGTGCGATCGGCCTGTTCCTTGAGCATGCGCAGTGCATCGGCCAGGGATGGCACGCCTTCCCAACGCAGTTCAAGGTTGTAATTGAGGCCGCCACGGATCAGGTGCAAGTGCGAGTCGTTGAGGCCGGGAATCACGCAACGGCCCTTGAGGTCGATCACCTGCGTGCCCGAGCCGCGCAACGCCATGGCTTGGGCATCGTTGCCGACCGCGACAAAGCGGCCGTCGCGGATGGCCACGGCGCTGGCGCGCGGATTTTCCCGGTCAACGGTATGAAACTGGCCATTGAACAAAATCAGATCGGCGTTCATCGCGGCTCCTTAAGGCAATGTGGAATGGGACTGGCCGGCTTCCAGCCACGGCGCGAACAGGCGCGTGGCCCGCGGCATGAAGACGTACACCACCGACAGCACGATGGTCAGGGTGATCAGGAACGTGGCGATCACGTAGTTGGAAAGAAAGGCATTGAGCTTCAACAGCGGCCCCCAGAGCAGTGGCACCAGCAAGGTGTGCGGCAGAATCACCAGCAACGTCACCACTGCCTGCTTCCAGCGCGGTGGTGGCGACGCGGCATCGGCCAGCGGGGCGAACCAGAATTCGTTGAGCGGATTGACCTCGGTCTGGTCGCCGTCCGCCAGCATCGGCGCGGCTTCATCGACCAATGCCTGACGCTGCGGCGAATCGAGCCAGCGCTGCATGGCCTCGGTGGAGCAAAAGCGCAGCACGCAGGTAAACATTTGCAGGCCGGCGTGCTTGCCACGGACAACGTCCACCCCCAAGTGCCCTTCACTCTGCCCGGCCACCTTGACGATATTGCGCAGCCAGGCTTCATAGGTCGTTTCAAAACCGCTCTTGATCCGGTGTTTGACGATCAGGGTCACGATTTCATCGAACCCCGGGGCTGGTGTGCTCTGGGAATGGACTTGAGGCATGACGAAAGGCTCCGGCGAAACAGGTTGAGCGAAATAGTGCCGGGGCGGGGGAGGAAAAAATTGGATGTACGTGCTCTTTTTGGGAGGGCACACTCACCCATTCCCTGTAGGAGCTGGCTTGCCAGCGAAGGCTTTGTATCAGGCGACGTATTTTTTGTTGGTGTACATATCCATTGCTGCGGCCACGGCCACTAATGGTTTCGCCCTTACGGCGAGTCACTTGGAAGAGCCCCAAGTAACCAAGGGCTCTTGCCCCACCACTCGGTGCCTCGCCTGCGTTCGGCCAGCGTGGTTTAACGGGGCGCCCAGATCAAAAGCAAACCGAGGCGGCCTGACAGCCGACCTGGTTGAGGTGGGTGCGCAATCCCCTGTAGGAGCGAGCCTGCTCGCGAAGGACGTCAACGATAACGCGTACTGCCTGGATGCCCGCGTTGTCTGGACGTTTTTCGCGAGCAGGCTCGCTCCTACAGTGGAATGCGTTCATCCGCGAAATCAGGTCGGCTGTCAGGCCGCCTCGCTCTGCTTTGGCTTTTGATTTTCTTGCCCCCTCGTGAGGCCGAGTGGAG
>NZ_WTFT01000025.1:11450-211289 GCF_009861505.1 Pseudomonas izuensis
GAAAGGGGCAAGAGCCCTTTGGTTACTTTGGGGCTTTTCCAAAGTGACTCGCCGTCAGGGCGAAACCCTAGGTGGCCGTTACCGCAGGAATGGATATGTACACCATCAAAAAATACGTCGCCGGAGACGCCGCCATCGCTGGCAAGCCAGCTCCCACAGGGGATCGGGGGCATCCATGAAAATCAGGCAGTAGCCGAAGCATCCAGTGGCGCCGACATGAACTGACTGATGCGCGAGCGCAACCAGCGCTCCGCCGGGTCGTTGTCATGCACCCCGCTCCAGGCCATCGACAACTGCGCCGCCTCAATCTCGAACGGTGGATCCTCGGCACGCAAGTCACAGCCTTCCACCAAGGCACAGGCTGCATAATCCGGCACGGTGGCAATCATCTCGGTGCCTGCGAGCAGCGCGCGCAAGCCACTGAACTGCGGTACGCCAAGCACCACCTTGCGACACCGTCCGACCTTGGCCAGGTCGAGGTCGATGTTGCCGCTCAGGTCACCGGAAAACGACACCATCGCATGGGGGCGCGCACAGTATTCGTCGAGGCTCAGCGGCCCCGGCCGGGTGTCGCCGCGCAACACCTTGCAGGGGATGTCACGCAGTTTCTTGCGCTTGGCATTGGCCGGTAGATCGGTGGTGTAACTCACACCGACGGAGATTTCCCCGGACGCCAGCAACGCCGGCATCAACAAGTAATTGGCGCGGCGAACCACGACCACGATTCCCGGTGCTTCCTCCTGCAATTGACGCAGCAACGGCGGAAACAGTCCGAACTCGGCATCGTCCGACAACCCGATGCGGAACACATCGCAGCTGGTCGTCGGGTCGAACTCCTTGGCCCGGCTGACAGCGCCGGAGATGGTGTCCATCGCCGGTTGCAGTTCCTTGAGAATTGCCAGTGCCCGCCCCGTCGGCTCCATGCCGCGACCATTGCGCAACAGCAGCGGATCGTCGAACAGGTCGCGCAACCGGCCGAGGGCGGCACTCACCGTCGGCTGGCCCATGAATAGCTTTTCCGCAACACGGGTCAGGTTCTTTTCGAACATCAACGCTTCGAAAATCACCAGCAGGTTCATGTCGACGCGACGCAGATCGTTTCGGTTCATAGGCACGGGTTCCTTGTGTGTCGGGGCCAGGTGCGAGGATGACGATTGTGTCTGACTTTACGCAAGACATCCCGCAACGGACGAGGAATTAACAACGTTTAACTCGCAAGCCAGAGCCCTCGGATTCAAGAATTAGTCCTACCGACCCGGACATTCGCCATGGCTCACTTGCAGCAAAAAACTGCCCACGCGACAGTCACTGAAACGCAAAAGAAAAGCGCCGGCGGCCTCAGCCCGTGGCGCGAGCGGTTGGTAAAACAGCTGATCCTCGAGCGCCTGGGTGAATCCCTGGAAGTGACTGAACTGGCCCAGGCCTGTGCGTTGTCGCGCAGTCATTTTTCCCGTGCCTTCAAATGCAGCACCGGTCTTTCGCCCCAGGACTGGATTCGCCAGCAACGCATCGCCCGGGCCAAGCTGTTGATCCAGCACACGGACCTTAGCCTCACGCAAATCAGCCTGGAGTGCGGCTTCTGCGATCAGGCGCACTTCTGCCACATGTTCACCCGCAGCGAAGGCATCAATCCGTTCGCCTGGCGTTGCCGGACTGTGCGTTCCCTTCACCATTCAAACCTGTAATCCTGCACAACACCCTCACTGTGGGAGCGGGCTTGCCCGCGATAGCGATGGGTCAGTCGCCATTGATGTTGACTGATACGACCTCATCGCGGGCAAGCCCGCTCCCACAGGGGATCTCGATCAATCCTTGAGGAATGCCAGCAGATCGGCGTTCAGCTGATCCTTGTGGGTATCGGTCAAGCCATGGGGCGCACCCGGGTAGACCTTCAGCTGCGAACCCTTAACCAACCCTGCCGAAGCAATGCCCGCCGCTTCGATCGGCACCACCTGGTCGGCGTCGCCATGCACCACCAGCGTCGGTACGTCGAACTTCTTCAAGTCCTCCGTAAAGTCGGTTTCCGAGAATGCCTTGATGCAGTCGTAGGCGTTCTTGTGGCCGGCGGTCATGCCCTGCATCCAGAACCAGTCGATCATGCCCTGGGATGGCTTGGCGCCGGGTTTGTTGAAGCCGAAGAAGGGGCCGCTGGCGAGGTCCTTGTACAACTGCGAACGATCCACCAGCGACGCCTGGCGAATGCCATCGAACACTTCAATGGGCAACCCGCCAGGATTGGATTCGGTCTTGAGCATCAGCGGCGGCACCGAAGAGATCAACCCGGCCTTGGCCACCCGGCCGGTACCATGACGGCCGATGTAGCGCGCCACCTCGCCGCCGCCGGTGGAAAAGCCGAAGAGCACGGCGTTTTTCAGATCCAATAGCTCGATCAATTGCGCCAGGTCATCGGCGTAGGTGTCCATGTCGTTGCCGGTCCATGGCTGGCTGGAGCGGCCGTGGCCACGACGATCGTGGGCGATGACCCGGTAGCCTTGGGACGCCAGGAAAATCATCTGTGATTCCCAACTGTCGGCATTCAGCGGCCAGCCGTGACTGAAGACGATGGGCTGACCGCTGCCCCAGTCCTTGTAGTAAATCTCGGTACCGTCGCGGGTAGTGAACGTACTCATGGGTGTGCTCCATTACGGGGGTGGGGTGGTTGGTTTGCGTTGAATCAATCAGATGCGCGCCCCATCAGCTCGGCCAGCCGCGCGACTCGCTCACCCAGGTGCGCGGCGGTGCAGCGGTCTTCGGCCGGTGGCGCCTCGTCGGGGGACTGTTCGACATTCGACTGGGCCATCGCGCCCAGGGAGCTGCCGAGGCGATTGAGTTGCCCATCGAACACGCCGATGCCGGAGCGCGCGGGCAGCAGGTCGAGGCCGACCCAGATCATCGAATGCTGGGCAGCGAACACCGCCATCTGCAGCAGGGTGTTGAGCTTGTCACCGCACAGGCAGCCGGAATTGGTGAAGCCGGCCGCCAGCTTGTCGCGCCACGGTTGCGCCAGATAGAACGCCGCCGTAGCCTCCATGAAGCCTTTGAACGCCGCCGAGGCGCTGCCCATGTAGGTCGGGGCACCGAAAATGATCGCGTCGGCGCGGTGCAGGTGGTCCCAGTGCTCATCCACGTCTTCGACGGCCACCAGTCGGCAGGTGCTGCCCGGATGTCGCTCCACACCCCGGGCCACGGCTTCGGCCATGACCCGGGTATGTCCGTAGCCACTGTGATAGACCACCACTACGTTGCTCATTCCGGTGTCCTTTGTGGGAGCGAGCCTGCTCGCGAACGCGTTGTATCAGTCACTGACGATGTTGAATGTGCCGCCGCATTCGCGAGCAGGCTCGCTCCCACATGACCGGGTGGAAGTTGAAGAAGGTGAGTTTTGGGCGTAGACCGGACGCAGGACGAGTTAAACGTTGTTAATTTTCCATGGCGTGCCAAAAGCCCCGACGCCCTGTCACAGACGCCGCGCCCAATAAACACGGAGCTACTCTCAGTACCGGGCGGCCGGCAGTCGAAGCGAACCCCGGCCGTCACTCAGGGCCTGCATTGCGCTGGCGAAAAAATCTGGGGAATATGCTCGAAAACCGCGAACTGAAAGGCCTCAGGCAGGAGTGACCCGTTGACCCTTTCCCTCGAACAGGCTGTGCATTTCGGCCCCTACAGGATCTACCCCGGACAGCGCCTGATCATGGAGGCCGACCAGCCCCTGCGCCTGGGCCGACGGGCCATGGACATTCTGCTGATCTTGCTCAAGCACGCCGGGAACGTGGTCAGCAAGCAACAACTGATCGCCGAAGTCTGGCCCAACACTGTGGTGGAAGAAATCAACCTGCGGGTGCACATGGCGGCCCTGCGCAAGGCGCTCGGCGACGGTCAGGCCGGCCAGCGCTACATCATTACCGTGGCCCAGCGCGGCTATAGTTTTGTCGCGCCTTACTCCGTGGAGCACGTCGAGCAACCCTCTCAAACTGGCCCGATTGAATCGAGCGGCCACAACCTGCCCCTGCGCCGCACTCGCCTGATCGGCCGCCAGGCGTTGGTCGACAGCCTGGTGACGCAGCTGCCGCGCCAGCGCTTCATCACCCTGGTCGGCCCCGGCGGCATCGGCAAGACCACCGTGGCGCTGCGCGTGGCTGAACATCTTATCGGTCAATACCGCGACGGCATTCGCCTGCTGGACCTGGCACCGATCAATGACCCGCTGATGATTGCCGGTCACCTGGCCACGCTACTGGACCTGTCCCTGCACGACGCCGAACCGCTGAACAGCCTCGCCCTGTTCCTGCGCGAACGGCAGATGCTGCTGGTCTTCGATAACTGCGAACACCTGATCGACCACGTCGCCCTGCTCTGTGAAAGCCTGCTGCGTGGCGCGCCGCAGGTGCACATCCTGGCCACTAGCCGCGAGGGTCTGCGGGCCGAGGGTGAGTTCATCCAGCGCCTGGAGTCGCTGGACTGCCCACCGCCCATTGCCGTGCTGGACCGCGCCCAGGCCCTGAGCTTTTCCGCGTTGCAGCTGTTCGTCGAGCGAGCCATGGCCAGCCAGGATACTTTCGAACTGAGCGATGCCGAGTTGCCGCTGGCGGTCGACATCTGCCGACGTCTCGATGGCATTCCACTGGCCCTGGAGCTGGCGGCCGCACAAGTCCCCAGCCTTGGCCTGGGCGGTTTGCTGGCGCAACTGCAGGATAGCTTTCGCCTGCTGCCCCACGGCAGCCAGGCAACCCCCGGCCGACATCAGACCCTGCGCGCCACGCTGGACTGGAGTTTCGAACTGCTCAGCGCCTGCGAAAAAACCTGCCTGCGTCGACTGGGCGTTTTCCGCGGTGGATTTACCCTGGAGTCGGCAGCGGCGGTGATCGTCGGCGAACACATCGAACCCCGAGAAGTGTTTGGCTCGATGATGCAACTAGTGGCCAAGTCCCTGTTGAGTGTGGACGTGGGCGACGAAGAAGTGTTCTACCGCCTGCTCGACACGACCCGCCGCTATGCCCTGGAAAAACTCGAACAGGCCAGCGAACTGCCCGCCACCCGGGAACGCCACGCCGAACGCTGCCTGGCCTTGATGCATCAGGCGCAAAAAAATTGGGAGCTGATTCCGACAGCGCTGTGGATCGAGCGCTACGCCCGTGGCCTGGAGGACATCCGCGCAGCCCTCGATTGGGGCCTGAATGCCCGGGGACCGCAGACGCTGGCGATCCGCTTGACAGCGACGTCCACGCCCCTCTGGCAAGAACTGTCACTGCTCAAGGAGCACGGCGGCCATGTGCGCAAGGCCCTGGCCTTGCTCGACGCTGCGCCCGAGCCCTGCCCGCATTTGAAAATGAACCTGAAGCTGGCCCTCGGCAGCGCCTGCTATCACGTCCAGGGCGGCAGCGAGGAAACCGTCGGCGCTTTCGTCACCGCCAGAACCCTGGCCAGACAATGCAATGACGTGGTCGGAGAGCTGCGCGCCGTTTCCGGGCACATGGCGGTCAACCTCAGCTGTGGCAATTATCAGATGGCCCTGGAGCAGAGCCAGCAATTCGACCAGCTGGGCCTGCACGGCGACCCGGTGCTGTCGCTCAGCACGCATCGCCTGCGGGTGTTGGCCCTGCACTTTGCCGGGGATCAGTCACGGGCGCGGTTGAATGCCGAAGAGGTGATCCAGCGCATGGCCCAAAGCGGCCACCTCAACCGCTTTACCCATGGTTTTGGCGTGCAGTACGACCAGAGCGTCGCCGCCTTGACCATCCTGGCGCGCATTCTCTGGTTGCAGGGGCAACCGGAACAGGCCTGGCGCACGGCCCAACAGGCGCTGGACATTGCCTTGCAGATCAACCATGGCACCTCCATCTGCTACACCCTGGCGCTCTCGGGTTGCCTGATCGCCCACTACAACGGCCACACCCGCACCGCTCGCGAACTGTTGCACCTGCTGCTGGAACAGGCACAGAAAAACTCGGTGCTGCTGTTCTACACCTGGGCCCGGCAGTATGCGCAAGTCATCGACGGTGCCGATGCGCAGGCATCGCAACGTCCGGGCGTCGGCTTGATCAAGGAAATCATGGTCACGCTGGGCCCCGGGTTCATCGATGACGATTTGCTGCAACGCGCCGACAGCGGCGCGGCAGGCTGGAGCACCGCAGAGATTCTAAGGGCTCGTGCCGATACGCTGCTGGCCGTCGATTGCCCGGTGAAAAACTGTACTGCCGAAACCATCTTGCTCAATGCGCTCAACGTGGCGAAGTCCCAAGGCGCACTGGCCTGGGAACTGCGCAGCGCCACTTCGCTGGCCAGGCTCTGGCAGCGTCAGGGGCGCTACCGGCAAGCCCATGAACTGCTGACGCCGATCTACCAGCGGTTCACCGAAGGACATGCAACGCCGGACCTGATCGCCGTACGCCGTTTACTCGACGAATTGCAGGACAGCCTTTTGTAGGAGCGAGCTTGCTCGCGATGGTCGTTAACGATGACGCCTGTCTAATGGCTCAACATGGCGCCTTTGAGTTCATCGCGAGCAAGCTCGCTCCTACATTGGAGTTTTTCCAGGGCATAGCTACGGGTCGTGTTGAGAAAACGGTAACGGCAAACACCGTTGGCGTGCTCCAGTGAAAGCAGCGATTTCAGCGCCAGGCTTTGCATTACCTTCGCCAGATTGACAGGCGACAGCGTGGCGCAACCCTCCTCACCCATCGCTGTCTCCAGGGTGAACGCCGACTTGAACACTGCCAGGCGCTGCAACACGGTTTGCTCCACCGGACTCAACCGTTCGTAACTCCAGTCCAGCGCGGCCTTGAGGGTCTGGTGCCGGGGGACTGCCGTGCGCCGACCCTGGGTCAGCAGTTGGAAGCAGTTATCCAGTTGCGCTTGCAAACCCACCAGCGCCAGCGCGTCGATCTGAGACGCCGCCAGCTCTATCGCCAGTGGCAAACCATCGAGCCGCCGACAGATCTCGCGCACGGCCTTGAGGTCCTGTTCGCGCAGGGCAAACCCTTGCTGACGAGCCCGGGCACGGCTGACGAACAGCTGCACCGCCGAATAGCCCATGACTTCATCGACACTGCGCAACGCCGATCTCGGCGGAACCACAAGCGGCGGCAACGGCAGCCGTGTTTCGCCGGTGGCCAGCAGCGGTTCACGGCTGGTGACCAGAATCGACAGGCGCGGCGCCGAGGCCATCAGCGTTTCGACCAGGGCCCGGCAGCGTTCCAGCAAGTGTTCGCAGTTATCGAGGATCAACAGCGCATGCCATTGCCCCAGCGTTTCCAGGGCGGTGCTGGTGTCCAGCTCAAGGGTGCGCGCCAGGTGATCGACCACCTGTGCCGGGTCATCGAGCATTGCCAGATCCACCCGCCATACGCCGTCGCGATAGTGCTGCAACAGCAGCTCGCCAACCCGCAGGGCAACGGTGGTCTTGCCGATACCGCAGGGCCCGATCAGGGACATGCAGCGCTGCACCGGCAACTGGCGCACCAGACTGCCCACCACCGCATCGCGTCCGGTGACCGGTGTCAGCCGTGCCGGTAGGTTGTGCCGGGGCTTTTGTGGGTGTGGGGGCAGGCTTTCGAGGGCGATGGGCGTGAGTTGCGAGGCCTGCCGCACTGGCGCGACAAAGCTGTAGCCGCGCTGCGGAATGTTGACGATGTAGCAATGCCCGTTCTGTCCGTCGCGAAAAGCCCTACGCAGCGCAGCAATGTGCACGCGCAGATTGATTTCCTCGACCACTGAACGCGGCCAGACCCGAGCGATCAGTTCGTCCTTGCTGACCACCGAGCCCGCGTGCTCGACCAGCACCTGCAGGATATCCAGGGCCCGTCCGCCGAGGCGCAGCGGCTGGTCGCCCTCCAGCACCAGTCGCTGATTCAGATGAAATGCGTAGGGGCCGAAGCGCAGCACCGTTTCGCTGTGTATGTCTCGTAGGCTGTTCATGCACCTTCACCCGCCGGGAGCCTGCTCGGCACGCGAGTCCATCCAGGCTCCGTACCTTCCTTGCAATGAGTTCCCGGCTATCTTGGCAGGCCTCGGTGACGGTACAACCATCGCGGGGGGAGCGTCACGGCCATTACGGTGCGCACGACGGACAAGAACGCTAGCTGAATTGCTCGCGGTACTGTGTCGGGGTCAGTCCGAGTTTTTCACCGAACAGAAAACGCATGTGCCGCACGCTGCCGAAGCCGCTTTTGAAGGCCACGGTCTTGAGCGGCAACTCCGTGGTTTCCAACAGATTGCGGGCGCAATCGATGCGCGCACTTTGCAGAAATTCCATGGGCGTCATACCCACTTCACGGGCGAACACCCTGGCGAAGTGGCGCGGGCTCATGGCACCCAGACCGGCCATGCGTTCGATGCTGAAGGGTTCGTCGAGATGCTCGAGGACATGGTTCTGCACCCGGGTGATCGCCGTCTCATGGGGCGCCACCGCCGCCATCAACGGGCTGAACTGCGCCTGGCCGCCCTGGCGTTTCATCACCACCAACAACACCTTGGCCACATCCTGTGCGACTTTCTTGCCATGGTCTTCGGCAACCACTGACAGCGCCAGGTCAATGCCGGCAGTAACGCCACCGGACGTGATGAGGTTGCGGTCCTGGACGAATATCTGGTCGGTCTCGACGGTAGTCCTGGGAAAGGCCTTGATCAAGCGCTCGGTGTAGTGCCAGTGGGTCGTCACACGGTAGCCATCGATCAAACCGGCATGTCCCAGCACAAACGCGCCGGTGCAAATCGAGCCATAGCTTGCGGATCGGCTGACGCAGTGCTTGAGCCAGTCGAGCAACCGCGGATGTTGTTCGTTGTAGGCGCCGGGGCCACCGGGCACCAGCAGCAGATCGAAGCCGTCACAGGCCTGATCGATATCGACATCGGCGTGCACGCTGACGCCATTGGACGCCCGCAGCGCACCGGGCTCGGTGCCGATGGTCGTCAGCACATAGTGGTCGTCAGGCTTGAGGTACCGATTGGCAATGGAAAACACCTCCATGGGCCCGGCCATGTCGAGCAGGAGAAAGTTGGGGAACAGCACCATTGCCACTGTTTTCATGGGTTCAACATCACTGGAGTCATAAATAGATCAGTCTGCTGGACGCTATCCCCTGTGGGAGCGAGCCTGCTCGCGAAAACGGTTTCACATTCAACGAAGAGGTGAGGGTCAGACCGCTTTCGCGAGCAGGCTCGCTCCCACAGGTTAGGTGCCTTGCGTTGGTGTGCATTATGGCGAAGTGTGTCGTCAACGTCGTCTGCACTTTACTGTCAACCTGAAGGAGACAGTATTTCAATTTCCATCTACTTATTGCACCAGCCGGTAACCATTAACCTTCTCCTCACTCGGACGAATTCACGTCCCTCAGGAGATTCCATCATGCTGACCCTTCGCAAAGCTTCTGATCGTGGCATGGCCAACCATGGCTGGTTGAAGTCGTTCCATACCTTTTCCTTCGCCAACTATCGCAATCCCAGGGAGCAGGGTTTTTCCGATCTGCTGGTGATCAACGATGACCGCGTGGCCGCCGGTAAAGGCTTCGGCCAGCACCCGCACCGCGATATGGAAATTTTCTCCTACGTGCTCGACGGCGCGCTGGAACACAAGGACACCCTGGGCACCGGCTCGGTGATCCGTCCTGGCGACGTGCAGTTGATGAGCGCTGGCAGTGGCGTGGCACACAGTGAATTCAACCACTCGGACAAACGCCCGGTGCACTTCCTGCAAATCTGGATCGTGCCCGAGGTGAGTGGCGCCAAACCGCGCTATCAACAGGAGCATTTCAGCCCGCAGAAGAAGCGCGGTCGCCTGCAACTGATCATCTCTCCCGACGGCGCCAAGGGTTCGCTGAAGGTGCGCCAGGATGCGCGGGTGTATGCCGGTCTGATCGATGGCCAGGAAAGCGCCACCCTGGAACTGGCCGCCAATCGCTACGCCTACGTGCATGTGGCGCGGGGCAGTGTCGAACTCAACGGCATGCGTTTGCAGGAAGGTGACGGCGTGCGGGTTCGCGAAGAACAGTTGCTGACATTGAGCAACGGCGTGGATGCCGAGGTGCTGGTGTTCGATTTGCGTGCGCAGGAATTGCCCGAAATGCCGTGATTCTTCTGTAGGAGCTGGCTTGCCAGCGATGGCATCTTTTCAGACACACCGCGTTGTCTGCATCGCCAGCAAGCCGGCTCCTACAGGGCCTTGGAAAACTCCTCGACGATCTCATCGATCACCACCCGCACCCTGGCGGTGTGCCGCAGGTCGGCATGGGTCACCAACCACACGTCATAGGGTAGCGGTCGGGTGCGCTCCGGCCACAGCCTGACCAGTCCGTCCCTCTCCCCCATGTACACCGACATTTCCCCAATCCCGATCCCCGCCGCGATGGACCGGCGCACCAGCAGGCTGGAGCTCAGGCTCGAGACAATCCGTCCTCGCCCCAGCGGCTCACTGACCAGCGTCATGTCCTTGCCTCCCTGCAAATACGGCTGATACACCACCAGGTCATGGCCCTCGAATGCCTTTCCCGGCTCCGGAATACCGTGGGCGTCCACGTAATCTTGCGAAGCAAACAGCCCCACCGGCCAACGGGCGATCCGCCGAGCGATCAAGTCCGGGTTATCCGGCCGGGTATTACGCACGGCAATGTCGGCTTCGCGCTTGGCCAGGCTGAGGATTTGCGTGGAGGCATTCAGTTGCACCCGCACATCGGGGTGATGTCGATGTAAACGGGCGATGGCTGGAATCAGGAAATCGATCGCCAGGGAATCCGTAGTGGTGACCCGCACACATCCGGTCAACCGTTCATCGAGCCCCTGAATCCGCCGCTCAAGTTCCAGCGCCGTATGCTCCATTTTCTCCACCGCACGCATCGCCGCTTCGCCCACTGCGGTCAGTGCGTAGCCTTCGGAGGTGCGCAGAAACAGGGTCGCGCTCAATGATTTTTCCAGCGCCGCGATCCGTCGACCCACCGTGGCCTGATCCACACCCAGCACCCTTGCGGCGCCGCGCAACGTCGATTCGCGGCAGACCGCGAGAAATACCCGTGCGTCATCCCAATTCATAGGGGCCTCCTGACGATGCATTAATGCATCACTGAAACGCAAATTCGCAGCATTATTGCATCAAAAGATCTCGTTATGCTGGCCATCAGAGAATACCCACAGGACAACGCTCATGCCCAGCTCAACCGTTCCTCCCGGCATAACGCGCAACGCGATCTGGTTGCCGATCCTCGCCGGCCTCTGCGCCAGCCTGGTCAGCATCGGCCTGGCGCGATTTGCTTATACGCCGTTGATTCCCTCGTTGATTGAAGCGCACTGGTTTTCCGCCAGCGACGTCGTGTTCCTTGGCGCCGCCAACCTGGTGGGTTACCTGATCGGTGCGCTGATCGGCCATCCGCTGGCTCGGCGCACGTCCAACAAAACGGTGCTGCGGCTGATGATGCTGGCGGTGACCCTGGCGTTTTTTGCCTGTGCATTCCCGTTATCGGTGAGCTGGTTTTTCGGTTGGCGTTTGCTGTCCGGCATTGCCGGTGGCGCAATCATGGTGCTGGTGGCGGCGACGGTATTGCCCCATGTGCCGGCCTCGCGCAAAGGCCTGGCCAGTGGCGCGATTTTTCTCGGTCTGGGCCTGGGCATTGCCGGGTCGGGGACGATCGTGCCGCCGCTGCTGAGCCTGGGCTTGCAGCAAACCTGGCTCGGCCTCGGTCTGCTGGCGCTGGTCCTGACGGCGGTCAGTTGGTTCGGCTGGCCTTCGTCCGCGCCCCCTGCAACGGTTTCGACACCAGTCAAAGCCACTTCGACTTCGATGAATCCAAGTGTCTACCTGCTGTTCGGCCAATACGCGCTCATGGCGGCCGGGCTGGTGCCAGCCATGGTGTTCCTGGTGGATTACGTGGCCCGCGGGCTGGGGGCCGGACAACATGTCGGCGCGCTGATCTGGATCATGTATGGCCTCGGCGCAATTGTCGGGCCAGTGAGCTACGGTTTTCTGGCCGATCAACTGGGAGCGAAGCTGGGCATTCGCCTGGTGCTGGTGGTGCAGGCGATAGCGATCGGCCTGCTGTCGATTTCCAGTTCTTTCGCGGCACTGGCGTTGCTGGCCGTGATCATCGGTTCGTTCCCGCCGGGCATCGTGCCTCTGGCCCTGGCCAGGGTTCACGAACTGATCCCTGGGCATCATCAACAACAGGTCGCCTGGAGTCGCGCCACAGTTTCGTTCGCCACCGTTCAGGCCCTGTCCGGGTTTGCGTACTCGGGGCTGTTCAATGCCAGTGGCGGGCAACATGTGCTGATGTTCGAGATTGCGGCGGGGGCGATTGTTTGTGCGTTGTTGCTGGAATTGGCTGTTCGCCTGATAACCCCATCCAATGTGGGAGCGAGCCTGCTCGCGAAGGCGTCGGCACGTTAAACATTGTTGTCGACTGATGCACCGCTTTCGCGAGCAGGCTCGCTCCCACAGTTTTTGAATTGAATTCACTTTTGAAAGGTACCCCACATGACACTTCCTCAGACCATGACCCTCATCGAAATCACCCAACCCGGTGGTCCCGACGTCCTGCAACCGCGCCAGGCGGCCGTGCCCGCTGCCGGCAACGGTGAAGTGCTGATCCGGGTTCGCGCCGCCGGCGTCAACCGCCCCGATGTGATTCAACGCGCCGGCAAGTACCCGATGAAGCCCGGCATGAACCCGATCCCGGGACTGGAAGTGGCCGGTGAAGTGGTCGCGGTCGGCGCAGGTGTCAGCGAGTTCAATGTCGGCGACAAGGTCTGCGCGCTGACCAATGGCGGTGGCTATGCACAATATTGTGCGGTCCCGGCCAGCCAGACGTTGCCGATCCCGGAAGGCCTGGACTGGGAGCACGCAGCGGCGATTCCGGAAACCTACTTCACCGTGTGGGCCAACCTGTTCGAGATGGGCGGCGCCCGCAAGGGTCCACGGGTCCTGATTCACGGCGGTACCAGCGGCATCGGCACCACCGCGCTGATGCTCTGCCGCGAGTTTGGCATCGAGGCTTTCGCCACGGCCGGCAGTGAAGAAAAGTCTGCGGTGATTCGCGAGCTGGGTGCCGAGGCAATCAACTATCGCAATCAGGATTTCGCCCAGGTCATCGCCGAAAAAACCGCGGGGCGCGGCGTCGATGTAGTTCTCGACATCATGGGCGGTTCGTACCTCAACAGTAACGTCGCGGCCCTGGCCCTCGAGGGTCGACTGGTGATGTTGGGTTTCCTGGGTGGTGCGATCGCCAAGGATGTCGATCTGCTGGCGATCATGGCCAAACGCGCCATCGTCACCGGTTCGCTGTTGCGTTCCCGCACCCGGGAAGAGAAAGCCGAGATCGCCCGGCAATTGCGCGAACACGTATGGCCGGTGCTGGCGGCCGGTCGTTGCCTGCCGATGATCGACAAGGTCTACACACTCGACGAAGCGTCGCTGGCCCATGCGCAGATGGAATCTGGCAGTCATGTTGGCAAAATTGTTTTGCGGGTGGAGTGATCCGTTGGAGCAACACTAACCCTTGTGGGAGCGAGCCTGCTCGCGATTGCAATCTGTCAGTCGACATATCAGGCGACTGGACAATCGCAATCGCGAGCAGGCTCGCTCCCACAGGTCTAAATTTTTCCCGCCTCACCCACGCATCTGTTACAACGCGGGCTTCATGTCTTTACCGGCGACTGCCCCAATGCCTGCTGCCCTCCTCACCCGTCTGCGCCGACGCTGGCTGCCGCTGCTGTGCATGGCTGCGCTGGTCGTCGGCCTGCCGGTGAGTTGTGGTGCGCTCAAATACAAGGAGCGCGAGTTGTTGTTCCGCATCGAACCGGGCACGGCGAGCTGGTACCGCGGCTTGCCACAGGATGTCCAGGAATTCGACATCCAGCCTGCCGGTTTCAAGGCCGGGCAAAACCTGCACGCCTGGTGGTGGCCGGCGGCACGTCGCGATGCACCCTCGATTCTCTATCTGCACGGGGTGCGCTGGAACCTTACCGGCCAGGCCTTTCGCATCGAGCAATTGCGCGCCATGGGCTATTCGGTGCTGGCGATCGACTACCGCGGGTTCGGCCAGAGCAAAGGCGACCTGCCGTCGGAGGCCAGCGTTTACGAAGACGCCCGTGCCGCCTGGGAGCGCTTCACGGTGATGCAACCCGATGCCGGCAAACGCTTGATCTACGGTCACTCCCTGGGCGGTGCGGTAGCCATCGACCTCGCGGCAGACCTGACCGCCGAAGCGAAAAAGGCGCAGGTTGCCGTGCCCGTGCGCGGCCTGGTGATCGAGTCCACCTTCACCTCGCTGGGCGATGCTGTGGCGGAGGTGGCCAACAACAATCTGCCCGTCAATTGGCTGCCGGTGCGGTGGTTGCTTTCGCAGAAATTCGATTCCATCGACAAGATCGTCGACATCGACATGCCGCTGCTGGTGGTCCATGGCCTGGCCGATCCATTCATGCCTTCGCGCTTCAGCCAGCAACTGTTCAATGCCGCCCACCCACCTAAACGCCTGCTGCTGATCCCCGGCGGGACGCACAACAACAGCATGAGCCTGGGTGGTAGCCAGTATCGCCAGGCGCTCGACGGTTTGATGAAAGCCAAGCCGCAGATCGCCGGACCGACGGTTTCACGGGACGCGCAGGACTCCTGAGGGCTATCGATAGCCCCGAGCCTGCAAGTCAAACAATTGCGCATAGCGCCCGCCCGCGGCGACCAGGCTGAGGTGATCGCCGCGCTCCAGAATCCTGCCCTGATCGAGCACGATGATGTGATCGGCGTTGCGCACACTGGAAAAACGGTGGGAAATCAGCAGGGTCATGCGGTCTTGGGTGTGCTGGCTGAAATGCTCGAACACCGCCGCTTCCGCCGCCGGGTCGAGCGCCGAAGTCGGCTCGTCCAGAATCAGGATATCGGCCTCTCGGCGCATGTAGGCACGGGACAAAGCGATCTTCTGCCACTGCCCGCCGGACAGCTCCTGCCCACCGGCAAACCAGCGCCCCAGTTGCGTGGCATAGCCGCGATCCAGGCGCTCGATAAAAGGCGCGGCCATGCCTTCGGCAGCGGCTTCTTGCCATCGCTGCTCATCCTGGAACGCCAGGGTATCCCCCACACCGATGTTCTCGCCGACAGAGAACTGGTAGCGAATGTAATCCTGAAAAATCACGCCGATACGCCGACGTAGCGCGTCCTCCTCCCAGGCCTGCAGGTCGCTGCCATCCAGAAGGATACGGCCCTGATCGGGACGGTATAAACGGGTCAGCAGCTTGATCAGGGTGGTCTTGCCCGAACCGTTCTCCCCCACGAGCGCCATGCTGTGCCCCGGTGCAAGATGAAAGCTGACACCTTCCACCGCCGCCCGACTGGCACCCGGATAACGGAAGCCGACGTTTTCGAAACGCAGGCCGTCACCCGGCACTGCACCGACAATGAGATGCCCGGTATCGACCACTACGGGCTCGGCCAGGTACTCATAGAGGCTGGACAGGTAGAGGCCATCTTCATAAAGACCGCTGATGGCGCTCAGGCTGCTGCTCACCGCTGACTGCCCCTGCTTGAACAGCACCAGGTACATGGTCATCTGCCCAAGACTGATGGTGCCGTGGACCGCATCGACCACCACCCAGGCATAGGCCAGATAAAACGCCCCGGTGCCGAGCAGACCGAGCACGAAACCCCAGCCATCGCGACGCAGGGTCAGCCGCCGGTCCTCGGCATAGAGCCGGGCGAAGGTTTCGCGATAGCGCCGCAACAGCAGCGGCGCGAAACCGAACAGCTTGACCTCCTTGATGTAGGCCTCATGGGACAGCAATGTTTCGATGTAAGTCTGCTGCCGGCTTTCCGGTGCACGGCGAGTGAACAAGCGAAAGGCATCGCCGGAAAAATGCGCCTCGGCAAAAAACACCGGCAACGCACCGACCACCAACAGCACCAACGCCCACGGCGAAAAATGCACCAGCAACACGCCGAAGCTGATTAGCACGATCAGGTTCTGGGTCAACCCCAGCGACTTCATCACCAGCGCCAACGGCCGGGTCGAGGCTTCGCGCCTTACACGCACTAGCTTGTCGTAGAACTCGGAATTCTCGAACTGCACCAGCGACAGCGTCTGGGCCTTTTCCAGAATCATCGTGTTGACCTTCTGCCCCAGCTGTACACGCAACAGCGACTGCTGGACGGACAAGGCACGCTGGGTAGCGGACAGCAACGCCAGCACACCCGCTTCCAACAGTACATAACGCAGCACAGGCCACAGCGGCGCACTGCCCTGCTGCGCATGCAACTGCATGGCGAACACCACCGCATCGACAATACGCTGCCCCAACCACGCCGCCAGCGCCGGCAGCACCCCGGCGATCAGTGTTGCCAGCACCAGGCCGAGGAACAGGCCACGGGAGGTTCCCCAGACCAGCAGCAGAGCGCGTCGGGACTGGTCGAGCAATGAGGAGAAGCGGGTAAGGACCGCGGGCATATTTATCGGTTTCGCCGACGCGGTCTCTCAGACTCTTTTCTTGAAGGTGGCGGGCCGAGTGGAATCACCAGCCCCGGGGGAGGAGGACCGCCGTTAATCCAGTCCTCCATTAGCCGCCGCACTTCAGGCGGCATTTCTTGCGGTGCTCTGCTTGTCATTTGTTCACCCTATTGTTTTCAGGAGTTCGACCCATTGTACTTTTGAAACATCGATAACAATCACTTCAGCCCCGGTGTGAAACCTCTGGTCTGCATCTTCAATCCAGTGAGGGTGCTCAAGAACGAACTGCCCTCTTGCGGGCTCCGCCGGCCATTCTATCGGCCAGCCAAACAGGCGTTTACCATCGACCAGGTGCAGCACCACATGTCTTTGTCGCGTTGAAAAAGCACTGTACCACTCGCAAGGATATGAAGATTGCCGGGTTATTTTCAGCTTGCGAAGCAGAGCATGAAGCTTGTCGCCACTGGCAATGTGGCAGGAAAGAAACCCCATCACCACCGCGATCACCGCTGACCATAGGGTCTCTGATTTTCTGTCCCACATGCCGACTGAAAAGAACCGTTCACCTGCAACCAACAACAACGCTCCCAAACCGACAACCAGCGACTGGATCACAAAGGTAAAAATCAGCGCCTGAACTATTTGCCCAAAGGTGTCTGGTCGCTTGAAGGCTGTCAGTGAATAAAAGATCCAGGCGGCTAAAAATCCCGGAATCAAATACTGGAGTAGCGGAATCACTTCCTTGATCAAATCATCCATGCAAGTTTTCAATCCATTGAAAGCTTCGATTCGGGGCAAAGAAATACCTCACCTCAGCAACTCGCGCCATCAGTTGCGAAGTCGCTGTCGTCACAAGACGTTTCAAGGTTACAGGCCGGGATTTAGCGGGCAAATATCAGGGAAAAATCCTACAAACACTTAATCGAAGACCCACGTTATCTACGCCTGAAACCTTGCCCGATACCGCCCAGGACTCTCCCCCGTCCACTTCTTGAACGCGCGATGAAACGCACTCGGTTCCTGAAAGCCCAGTTGCTCGGCGATGTCGCTGATGCTCGCCTGGCTCTGGCGCAATTGCTCGAAGGCCACCGCGCGGCGCACTTCGTCCTTGATCTCCTGATAGGAACAGCCTTCGCGTTCCAGCTTGCGGCGGAAGGTGCTGGGGCTCAGGTGCTGTTCGAGGGCAAAGGCCTGCAAGGTCGGCCAATCGCTGTAATGGCTGTTGCGCAGGCGTTGATGCACCTGTGACGCCAGGCCGTGCTGGTTGCGAAAGCGGATCACCAGCCATTGCGGCGCTGTGCGTAAAAACACTTTCAGCGAGGCCAGATCCTGCACCACCGGCAGACGCAGGTAGTGGCTGGCGAACTCGATTTCAGTACGTTCGGCACCAAAGGTCAGGTTCGGTCCCCAGAGCAAGCGGTCGTCACTGAGGGACACCCGCTCGTGACGAAAATCCGCGCGATCGATTGGGATGCGTCGACCGCCCAGCCAGCACAGCAGGCTAATCATCAACACCAGAAAGGTCTCTTCGCCGAAACGACCGACGTCATCATTCGCCGAGTGGCTATCCATGCTGATGACCGCCCGTTTGCCGCGCACGGTCAGCGTGCCGCGAAAGTCGCGCAGGAACAGGGCGAAATTGGCCAGGCACTGACGCATGGCCTTGTGCAGGTCGGGCTCCTGAATCAATGCGCGGCAAATCAGGGCGAAAGCGCCTGGCGGCATGCCATGGGAGTCGAGCCCGAAGAACTCGTCATTCAATTCGCGGATCTGAATCAGCCACAACGCCGCAAAGGCGTTGGCCGAAACCCGGGCCGTGGGCTGCTGCATCAGCGCCGGATCGATGCCCGCCTGTTCCAGCACAGCCTGCACCCGCTGCGGATCGTCCCCCAGCCCGTGGATCATCGCCTGCACGAAGTAGGCGGCCACCGAGTCCTTTTCCCGCATCTGAACGCTACGCTCCCCATCATTCGAAATGGCAAAAAACACCAGTGCCGTTGAACAGTTTCGGCATAGGACAACCGCCCCGCCGGCTCTAGACTCGCGGCAATAGTACGCCTTCGGCCGCCTTCGCGGCCAAGGTATCGCAGGGTTTGAGCGGAAGGACGGCAACATGAATCTGCAAAACATTGGCGTGATCGGCGCCGGCACCATGGGCAACGGTATTGCGCAGGTCTGTGCCCTGGCCGGTTTCAACGTGACTTTGCTCGACATCTCCGAGAGCGCTTTGCAAAAAGCCGTGGCGACCGTCGGCAAGAACCTTGATCGGCAGATCGCCAAAGAGACCCTGACGCCGGAGCAAAAACTCGCCGCCCTCGACAAGATCCGCACCAGCACCGACTACAGCAGCCTGAATAACGCGCAACTGGTGATCGAGGCCGCCACGGAAAACCTCGAACTGAAACTGCGGGTATTGCAGCAGATCGCAGCACAGGTCAGCGCCGACTGCGTGATTGCCTCCAACACCTCGTCGCTGTCGATCACCCAGCTTGCCGCCAGTGTCAGCCAGCCTGAGCGTTTTATCGGCCTGCACTTCTTCAACCCGGTGCCGGTGATGGGCCTGATTGAAGTCATCCGCGGCCTGCAAACCAGCGACGCCACCCACGCCCTGGCGCTGGACATGGCAACTGCGCTGGGCAAAACCGCGATCACCGCCGGCAACCGTCCGGGGTTCGTGGTCAACCGGATCCTGGTGCCGATGATCAACGAAGCGATCCTGGTGTTCCAGGAAGGCCTGGCCAGTGCCGAAGACATCGACGCCGGCATGCGCCTGGGCTGCAACCAGCCAATCGGCCCGCTGGCCCTGGGGGACCTGATCGGCCTCGACACCCTGCTGGCAATCATGGAAGCCTTCTACGAAGGCTTCAACGACAGCAAATACCGCCCAGCGCCGCTGCTCAAGGAAATGGTTGCCGCCGGTTACCTGGGCCGCAAGACGGGGCGTGGCTTCCATGTCTACGCCTGAGCGTTGCTCGCGTTTCGCCGAGTACCGGGACAAGGTGCTGGAGTTGTTTGCCAGCAAGGGTTTCGGTCAGGTCGGCATGCGTGAGCTCGCCACGTGCCTGGGGCTTTCCCCAGGCTCGTTGTATCACCATTACCCGAGCAAACAGCACTTGCTGCTCGACCTGATCGAGGAGTTTTACGAAGAGCTGTTGGCCACCCTTGGCCGCATCGAACAAAAGGCCCCGGCCAAACGCGACCGGCTCAACAGCCTGATCCGCGCGCACCTGAACCTGCACCGTGACATGCCGTGGCATTTCCGGCTGGTGGAGCGCGATAGCCGCTGCCTGAATGAAGAGCAACAGGCTCGGGTCCGGCACCTGCGCGAGCAATATGAGCGCCGGTTGCTGGTGATGCTCGGGGCCAAAACGCGCTTCAGTGAGCCGGGCGTTCTGGCGGCCGGGCATGCCATTGCCAGGTTGCTCAATAGCGCGCCCGATTGGCTGGCTCGCCATTCGCTTGACGAACATGAGCATGATGAGCTGCTGGAAAACCTGGTGAGCGGCGGCATCGAGCGGTTGTTGGCGCCACGTCGCGCGAACGAAGCGATAAGCCTTGCCCGGTCTATCGAAAAATCGTCTAAAGAAACCCAGGCTCCCACCGCCATTTAGCGCTTTGCTTGCCCAGTCGATGTCATCGGAATTCGCGCCTGAACGAAGCGTCCAATCCGATGTGTCCCTTCAATGACCGGGAGCCGCACCATGAAAATCAATCCTTACCTCATCTTCAACGGCGACTGCAAAGACGCGTTCACCTTCTATGCCGAAAGCCTCAAGGGCCAGATCGAAGCCATGCTGACCTTCGGTGAAACGCCCGCCGGCGATCACATGCCCAAGGATCTGCAAAACCTGATCATCCACACACGCCTGGCGGTGGGCGACCAGGCCATCATGGGCTCGGATACCACACCCGACCGCCCCACCGAAGAAATGAACGGCTGTTCGATTTCGTTGAATGTCGACAGCATTGCCGAGGCGGAACGGGTGTTCTCCGCGCTGTCAGCCGGCGGAAACGTGCAAATGCCGCTGGAGTCCACGTTCTGGGCGGCCCGCTTTGGCATGCTGGTCGACCGCTTTGGCGTGTCGTGGATGGTCAACTGCGAAAAGGGTCAATGACAACCATCCAAAGTCCCCTGTAGGAGCGAGCTTGCTCGCGATGGTCGTGAACGAAAACGCGTTTTTGCTGGTTAACCGCGGTGCTCTATCGTCCATCGCGAGCAAGCTCGTTCCTACACGTTCGACGATGTTCCACGCATGAAACGGCCCAACCTGAACAGGTTGGGCTTTCTGGCAACTCCCCGACCGTCTGCTACCGTCAACATGCCATCCCCAGCGGATTGTCCGGAGGAAATCCACCATGCCTGCCCCTTCCTGGTCTGCCCGTTTCAAACTGTCGCTATTGGCCGGAGGGCTCACCGCTGCACTGCTCGCCCTCAGTGGCTGCGCCACCGTCGATGCCCATACCACCGCCTACGTCGGCGTCGAGCATCCCGCGCCGACGGTGCCCAGCGAAGTCGTGGTGCTGCGCTCCGAACCCCTGCGCCCGCACATTCGCCTGGGTGAAGTGCTGATTGACGCCAGTGTCGATCCCGCTCCACCGATTGCCGAGGTCGAACAGAAATTGCGTGAAGAATCCGCCAAGCTGGGGGGCGATGCCGTGGTGGTGGTCTATGACCATATCGGCACAGTGGGTGCCCATGCCAACGGGCCGCTGTGGGCGCGGGACGTGAAAACCATCGAGGGGCGCAAGCTCAAAGGGATTGTCATCAAGTACCGGTTGTAGCAGGAACAGGATTGCGGGTGAAAGCGGTGGGTCAGATGTCATCGCTGTTGATTGACCCGCCGCCCTCTGTTTTCTGTAGGAGCCGGCTTGCCGGCGAAAGCGGTGTGTCAGATGTCATTCATGTTGAATGACCCGCCGCCTTCGCTGCGGTGCGGCGATCCGACGAGCCAGCTCCTACAGGTATTGGTGGGTCCGGGGTGATCACACAACCTTTCGTCGCAAATCAAAACCTGGGGCGCAAAACGCGCCCCTGTCTGGCTTACGGCTTGCACAGGCGGTCGTAGCGGCCCCAGAACGACATAATTCTGACACGCCCGCCCCTCAAACTAATGCTTAAGGCCTCCAGCAATACGCTTGGTCAGTCACCGGAGATGTAACGTGTCAACTCTTAATGAAATCGCAGCGAACCACGCGAGAATGGCCAAGGCAAAAGAAGAGGAGGCGACCGGGTTGAATGAGCGACAGCTTCAGATCGTGGGTAGCTTTGAAATTCCGTGTCTGGAGAAACAACAGCAGGTACCGCTGCACCTGATGGCCGTCGCGCAGGACAATCACGTCGCGCAGGTAGCCGGTTTTTGATCGTCATGATTCGCCGAGCGTGACCTGCCGGTACTGGCGCGGGGTAAAGCCGGTCAATGCCTTGAACTGGCGGGTGAACGCGCTGTGGTCGGTATAGCCGCACTGCAGTGCGACATCCGTGATCGGCATGTCGGTATGCAACAGGCGATGCGCGTGCTCCAGGCGAACTTTCTGGATCATCTGTCGCGGCGTCAGGTTGAACACACGCTTGCAGTACCGTTCCAGTTGCGCCACTGAAATACCGGCAATCCGCGTCAACTCGCCCAGGGTGACGCGCCGGTTGAAATGCGCACGAATGTATTCGTCCACAGCGGCCAGGCGTTGGTAGGCCGGATGTGTCTCACTGGCCGACTGCAAGTCGACCGAGATTCCCGCCAGGCCGATGATTTCACCGTCACGGTTATACAACGGCCGCTTGTGCGTCAGGCACCAACCGGGCTCTCGACTGCCGTACAGATGCAGCTCCAGTTGGTCCTCCAGTACAAACCCCTGCTCCAGAACCCGTCGATCCTGTTCGGTATAGCCCGGCCCCAACTGCGCGGGGAAGACCTCGGCACTGGTTTTCCCGAGCAGGGGCTGCAAGTGTTTCAGCCCGCAGCGCTGAACCAGGGTGCGATTGGCCATGACGTAGCGCGCCTGGACATCCTTGATAAAGATCGCCGCATTGGGAATCACGTCCAGCATCGGTAGCAGCAATGCCACGCCCGCCAATAATTCATCGATGGTCTGAGGACGACTGGCGTCGTTCCCTTGGCACAGGATCGCCAGCGCATTCTGCGTCATGAAGCTCCCTCCCCCCTCTTTGCCCAGGCAAAACGCCCTTGATGCGGCGCACGCCGAGCAGGTTGCCGCAACCCAGGCGCCCTGTCGAGGGCACCTCACTGTCATCTGCATTGTGCTGATTTCGTCATCCATGCCGGTGGAAAACATCAATCGCGGCCAGGCTGACGGGTTCACGCTATAGCCCCAGTGACATCACCCCTGCCTATCCAATAACTCACAAGAAGGCGACGCCATGTCAGGCAACGGCAAGTTCAAAAAGCAACTTTCATTGATAGACCTCACGTTTATCGGACTGGGTGCGATCTTCGGTTCGGGCTGGTTGTTTGCGGCCAGTCACGTGTCCGCCATCGCGGGACCGGCCGGGATTTTTTCCTGGCTGTTGGGCGGTTTTGCCGTCCTGCTGCTGGGCATCGTCTACTGTGAGCTGGGCGCGGCGCTGCCCCGTGCCGGTGGCGTGGTTCGCTATCCGGTGTACTCCCATGGCCCGCTGCTCGGCTACCTGATGGGCTTCATCACGCTGATCGCCTTCTCAAGCCTGGTGGCGATCGAGGTGGTCGCCTCGCGCCAATATGCCGCCGCGTGGTTTCCCGGGCTGACCAAGGCCGGCTCCAGCGACCCCACGGTGGTGGGCTGGCTGGTGCAATTCGGTCTGCTCTGCCTGTTCTTCCTGCTCAACTATCGCAGCGTGAAGACCTTCGCCAAGGCCAATAACCTGGTCAGCGTGTTCAAGTTCGTCGTGCCGTTGCTGGTCATCGGCGTGCTGTTCACCTTCTTCAAGCCGGAAAATTTCCAGGCCCAGGGCTTCGCACCATTCGGCCTTTCGGGTGTGGAGATGGCGGTGTCCGCCGGCGGCGTCATCTTCGCGTACCTCGGGCTGACGCCGATCATCTCGGTGGCCAGCGAAGTGAAGAACCCGCAACGCACCATTCCGATTGCACTGATCCTCTCCGTGCTGCTCTCCACCGCCATTTATGTGTTGTTGCAGATCGCTTTCCTCGGCGGCGTGCCCACCGAAATGCTGGCCAACGGCTGGGCCGGGGTCACCAAGGAACTGGCCCTGCCTTACCGTGACATCGCCCTGGCGCTGGGCGTGGGTTGGCTGGCCTACCTGGTGGTCGCCGATGCGGTGATCTCCCCCAGCGGCTGCGGCAACATCTACATGAACGCCACACCACGGGTCATCTATGGCTGGGCGCAAACGGGCACCTTCTTCAAAGTCTTCACCCGGATCGACGAAAAGTCCGGCATCCCGCGCCCCGCGCTGTGGCTGACCTTTGCCCTGTCGGTGTTCTGGACCCTGCCCTTCCCGTCCTGGGAGGCGTTGATCAACGTGGTATCGGCCGCCCTGGTCCTCAGCTACGCCGTGGCGCCGGTGACGGTGGCCGCACTGCGCCGCAACGCTGCCGATATGCCGCGCCCGTTCCGGGTCAAGTGGATGAATGTGCTGGGGCCGCTGTCGTTCATCATCGCCGCGCTGATCGTCTACTGGTCGGGCTGGAACACCGTGTCCTGGCTGCTCGGCCTGCAGATCCTGATGTTCGTGGTGTACCTGCTGTGCGGTCGCTTCGTGCCGACCCATCACCTGAACCTGGGCCAACAAGTGCGCTCGTCCGCGTGGCTGATCGGCTTCTACGCGGTGACCATCGTCCTTTCCAAACTCGGCAGTTTCGGTGGCTTGGGCGTCCTCAGCCATCCCTTCGACACCCTGGTCGTGGCGGCCTGCGCCATGGGTATCTATTACTGGGGCGCGGCGACCGGCGTACCGGCGCATCTGGTCCGTCTCGAGACCGAGGACGATGAAAGCGAAACCGCGCTGACCGCTACCGGTATTGCCACTGGCCAGCGTCCCGCAAGCGCACCTGTTCGAGCTGCGTCCTGAAACCCGCCAATCACTCAATGGATAGATTCATGAAACGAGTACATATCATCGATTCCCATACCGGCGGCGAACCCACTCGCCTGGTGATGAAAGGCTTTCCCGATCTGCCCGGCAACTCCATGGCCGAAAAGCGCGATGCCCTGCGCGACCATCATGACCGCTGGCGTCGTGCCTGCCTGCTGGAACCCCGGGGCAACGATGTACTGGTCGGGGCCCTGTATTGCGAGCCGGTCTCGCCGGACGCTACCTGCGGCGTGATTTTCTTCAACAATGCCGGTTACCTCGGCATGTGCGGCCACGGCACCATCGGCCTGGTCGCGTCCCTGCACCACTTGGGTCATATCAGCCCCGGCGTGCACCAGATCGATACGCCGGTCGGTCAGGTCAGTGCCACGTTGCACGAAGACGGGGCGGTGACCGTGGGTAACGTGCCCGCCTACCGCTACCGCCAACACGTCGCCGTCGAGGTGCCCGGCCATGGTCGCGTGTACGGCGATATCGCCTGGGGCGGCAACTGGTTTTTCCTGGTATCCGACCATGGAAAGGCGCTGCAACTGGACAACGTCGAAGCCCTCACCGAGTACACCTGGGCGATGCTCAAGGCGCTGCAAGACCAGGGCATCCATGGCGAAGATGGCGCCCTCATCGACCATGTCGAGTTGTTCGCCGAGGACGACCGGGCCGACAGCCGAAACTTCGTCATGTGCCCGGGCAAGGCCTACGACCGTTCGCCTTGCGGCACCGGCACCAGCGCCAAACTGGCATGCCTGGCGGCCGATGGAAAACTGGCCGCGGGCGAGCGCTGGGTCCAGGCCAGCATCACCGCCAGCCAGTTTGAAGGCCGCTACGAATGGGAAGGTGAACGCATCCGCCCGTTCATTACCGGCCGCGCCTACATGACTGCCGACAGCACGCTGCTGATCGACGAACAGGACCCCTTCGCGTGGGGCATTTGAGCCCCCGCGCCTTCCTATCAATCTGAATGAATGTTCCAAGGAGCTACAACAATGAGCGATAACATCTTCACTGGCTGCATTCCTGCGCTGATGACCCCCTGCACCGCCGAGCGCAAACCGGACTTCGACGCCCTGGTGGCCAAGGGTCGCGAACTGATCGAAATCGGCATGAGCGCTGTGGTGTACTGCGGCTCGATGGGCGACTGGCCCCTGCTCACCGAGGCCGAGCGCCAGGAAGGCGTGGCGCGCCTGGTCGCCGCCGGCATCCCGACCATCGTCGGTACCGGGGCCGTCAACAGTCGCGAAGCGGTGTCCCACGCAGCCCATGCGGCCAGAGTCGGTGCCCATGGCCTGATGGTCATTCCGCGTGTGCTGTCCCGTGGTGCTTCGGCTACCGCGCAAAAGGCGCACTTCGCCGCCATCCTCAACGCCGCCCCGAAACTTCCGGCAGTGATTTACAACAGCCCTTACTACGGCTTCGCCACCCGCGCCGATCTGTTCTTCGAACTGCGCCGCGAGCACCCGAACCTGATCGGCTTCAAAGAGTTCGGCGGTGCCGCCGACCTGCGCTACGCCGCCGAGAACATCACGTCCAAGGACGACGACGTCACCCTCATGGTGGGCGTCGATACCCAGGTGGTTCATGGCTTCGTCAACTGCAACGCCACCGGCGCTATCACCGGCATTGGTAACGCACTGCCCCGCGAAGTGTTGCAACTGGTGACCCTGAGCAAGCAGGCCGCCAAAGGTGACGCGAAGGCTCGGCGCCTGGCGCGCGAACTGGAGTCCGCGCTGGCCGTGCTGTCGTCCTTCGACGAAGGCTGCGACCTGGTGCTCTATTACAAGCACCTGATGGTGCTCAATGGCGACAAGGAATACACCCTGCACTTCAACGAGACCGATGCGCTCACCGATGCCCAGCGTCGATACGCCGAGGCCCAGTACGGGTTGTTCCGCCAGTGGTACGCGAACTGGTCGAAAGAGCAGAACCTGGTCTGACACCCGGCACACGACCACAGCGGCGCGTGAAAGCGCGCCGGCTGTGGGACAGGATCAACCCAAATTTTTCAGGACGCGCCATGACTCTGACAGGCAACATGCTGATCGGCCAGCACGCCATTTGCGGCAGCCGCGAAGCGATCCGGGCGATCAATCCAGCCACCGACCAACCGCTCGAACCGGCCTACCCCGGCGGCACCGCCGAGCAGGTGGAACAGGCTTGCGCACTGGCCTGGGCAGCCTTCGACCGCTATCGCGAAACGCCCCTGGGCGCACGCGCCGAATTCCTCGAAGCCATTGCCGATGAAATCGAAGCGCTGGGCGATGAGTTGATCGAACGCGCCGTGGCCGAGACAGGCCTGCCGCGCCCACGTATCCAGGGTGAACGTGGCCGCACCTGCCAACAACTGCGCACCTTCGCCCGCACAGTGCGTGCCGGCGAATGGCTGGACGTTCGCGTGGATTACGCGCAACCGCAACGCCAGCCGTTGCCACGCGCGGATCTGCGTCAGCGCCAGGTGCCGTTGGGGCCGGTGGCCGTGTTCGGCGCCAGCAATTTTCCACTGGCGTTCTCTGTCGCCGGCGGCGATACCGCTTCGGCACTGGCGGCCGGTTGCCCGGTGATCGTCAAGGCCCACGGCGCCCACCCCGGCACCAGTGAACTGGTGGGCCGTGCGGTGGCTCGTGCCGTGAAAAAATGTGATTTGCCCGAAGGCGTGTTCTCGCTGTTGTTCGGTTCCGGCCGCGAAGTGGGCATCGCCCTGGTCTGCGATCCGCGCATCAAGGCCGCGGGTTTCACCGGCTCGCGCAGCGGTGGCATCGCCTTGTGCAAGGCGGCCCAGGCGCGGCCCGAGCCGATCCCGGTGTACGCGGAAATGAGTTCGATCAACCCGGTGTTCCTGTTTCCGGCCGCCTTGCAGACTCGCGGCGAAGCGCTGGCTCAGGGCTTCGTCGCGTCCCTGACCCAGGGTGCCGGCCAGTTTTGCACCAACCCTGGCCTGATGATTGCCCGGCAAGGCCCGGCACTGGACGACTTCATCGCTGCCGCTGCCGACCTCGTCCAGCGCAGCCCCGCCCAGACCATGCTCACCCCGGGCATTTTCAACGCCTATCAACAAGGCGTCGACGCACTGGCTGAAAACGCCCACGCGCAGCTCGTGGTGACGGGTCAAACGGGAACAGGACCGAACCAGTGCCAGGCCCATCTCTTCGTCACCCGTGCACAGGATTTTCTCGCTGACCAGCATCTTCAGGCAGAGATATTCGGCGCCGCATCGCTGATCGTGCAATGTGCCAACGACGAAGAGATCCGCCAGGTTACCGAGCATCTTGAAGGTCAACTGACCGCGACCTTGCACCTGGATGATGCCGACCTGGACCAGGCCCGGGCACTGCTGCCGACCCTGGAGCGCAAGGCCGGGCGCCTGCTGGTCAATGGCTGGCCAACAGGCGTCGAGGTATGCGACGCCATGGTCCATGGCGGCCCCTTCCCGGCCACCTCCGACCCGCGCACGACCTCGGTCGGTACCGCCGCCATCCTGCGATTCCTGCGGCCGGTCTGCTATCAGGATTTCCCGGACAGCTTGTTACCCGCCGCGCTCAAGCACGGCAACCCGCTGCTGCTGCGCCGCCTGCTCGACGGCCAGAGGGAAGCCTAGGAACATGCCTCTCACTTCAAACAATCCGCACGACCCGGCGGATATCGCCGTGATCGGCGCCGGCATCATCGGCGTCGCCTGCGCCCTGCGGCTCGCACGCCAGGGTCGGCGGGTGGTGGTCATCGACCATCAGGACCCCGGCCAGGGCGCGTCATTCGGCAACGCCGGGCATCTGGCGACCGAGCAGGTGTTTCCCATCGCCGACCTGTCCATCCTCAAACGCCTGCCGGCGATGCTCATGGACCCAATGGGGCCTTTGCGCCTGGACTGGAAATACATGCCTCGCGCCATGCCATGGTTCATGCGTTTGTTGCTGAACCTGCGACCAGCGCCGTTCCAGCGCACCGTGGCCGGCATCCGCGCACTCAACGAAAGCAGCCTTGGCGCCTGGCAACGGCTGCTGCAAGCGATTGCCCGTGCGGACCTGCTGAAAGAGGACGGCTCGCTGCTGGTGTTCGAGCGCTCCGAATCGCGCCAGGCAATCGACGGGTTGCAGGCACGCATGCGCCAGCAAGAAGTGCCCGTTGATTTATGGCAGGCCGGGACTGTGCGCGAAATTGCCCCGAAGTTGAGCGAGCATCTTCAGGGCGGGCTGTTCTTCCCGCGCACGGGGCATTTTCTGGACCCCTACCGGGTCGTCTGCGAATTGGTCAAGGCTGCCAAGGCCAGCGGCGTGCAGTTCATCAAGCAACAGGTGGTCGACGGGCGCGTGCAGCAGGATGGCGTGTCACTGCTCACCCACCAGGGCAGCCTGGCCGCCCGCCAGGTTCTCATTGCCTGCGGCGCCCACTCCGCCCGACTCACCACCGCGCTGACCGGCAAGAAGGTGCCCTTGGACACCGAGCGCGGCTATCACCTGATGTTGCCCCATGAACACGAGCGCCTGCCTTTCGCCGTCACCTCACTGGAGCGCAAATTCATCATGACCCCCATGGCCGATGGCCTGAGGCTGGCCGGCACCGTCGAATTCGCCGGCCTCGACAGCCCCCCGAGCATGGAGCGCGCCTGGCAGTTGCACCGATTGAGCAAAGGCCTGTTCAAGCGTGATCTGAATGCCGAGGCTGCGACGCCGTGGATGGGGTTTCGTCCTTCGCTGCCGGATTCCCTGCCGATCATCGACAAAGTGTGCGACGGCAAGGTGTTGCTTGCGTTTGGTCATCAGCATTTGGGGCTGACTCAGGCGGCGGTGACGGCCGAGATGATCGGGCGGATGGTCTCGCCTGTGAGCGACACGGAAGTCCACGCATTGCCGGCGGTTGAGGCGTACAGGTTGAATCGGTTTTGAGTTGATGTCGCCATTGTAGGAGCTGGCTTGCCAGCGAAAGCGGATTGTCAGTCGACATTGATGTTGACGGTGCCGCCGTCTTCGCTGGCAAGCCAGCTCCTACAGGGGGGGCGTGCACCGCAACTGTTCTGAAGTTCATATCTTCGCTGTCAAGCCAGCGCATACACCTGGGGTGGCGATTACCGTCCGGCCACGCACCTTTTGTCGCCTCGATCTGACACGTTTATTTTCACAATATTGATTTGTGAAACATTCTATGTCATTTATATCCCCAGGAATCTCCAGGACCGATCCACCTCCGCGGATCGGACGGCAGATTCCCGCGTCATCCAAACGCCCCCTCCAAGGAGTCAACAATATGAACAAGACAGAACTTCTAGGTGCCCTGGCACTGTGCGCCGCAAGCTTTCTGGCACATGCCGACGAAGACAGCCTGCGTATCGGTATCGAAGCCGCCTACCCGCCCTTCTCCTTCAAGACGCCTGAGGGCAACGTCAGTGGTTTCGACTACGACATTGGCAACGCGCTGTGCGAGGAGATGAAGGTCAAATGCGAGTGGGTCATCCAGGAATTCGACGGCATGATCCCGTCGCTGAAAGTGCGCAAGATCGATGCTGTGCTGTCGTCGATGTCGATCACTGAAGACCGGATGAAGTCAGTCGACTTCAGCAAAAAGTACTACCACACGCCCGGCAAGTTCGCGATGAAGGCCGGCAACGTGATCACCGATCCGCAGGTCGATCTCAAAGGCAAGAAACTCGGCGTGCAACGTTCCTCGACCTACGACCGTTTCGCCACCGAGCAGCTTGAGAAAGCCGGCGTCGAGGTGGTGCGCTACGGCTCGCAAAATGAAGCCTTCCTCGATCTGGCATCAGGTCGCCTGGATGCCACGCTCGCCGACATCGTCAACACCGATGAGAGTTTTATCAAAACACCTTTGGGCAAAGGGTTCGCCCTGACAGGGCCGGACATCAACGACCCGAAATACTTCGGCAGAGGCGCCGGGATCGCGGTGCGCAAAGGCGACAGCGCGAACGTTGCGCGCCTGAGTGCCGCAATCGACGCCATCCGCGCCAATGGCAAGTACCAGCAAGTAATGGCCAAGTACTTCGCCTTCGATATCTACGGCGAATAAGCCTTTACCCGAAACCCTGGCGCCGGCACTGGCGGGCGTCACTTACGGCTTGTCTCGCGCGCCTCCCGGCGCTCGCCTGAGGAACTTCATCATGCTACACGGCTACGGATCGAGCATTCTCGATGGCGCCTGGCTGACCATTAACCTGGCCCTGATCTCCATGGCCATGGCGATTGCCCTGGGCCTGATCGGCGCCGCCTTTCGTTTGTCACCGTTCAAATGGCTGGCGTTGCTGGGCGAAGGTTATACCACCCTGATTCGCGGTATTCCTGACCTGGTGTTGATCCTGCTGATCTTCTACGGCGGCCAGGATCTGGTGAACCGCATCGCCCTGGCCCTGGGTTACACCCGCTACTTCGACATCAATCCCTTTATTGCCGGCGTCTGCACCATGGGCTTCATTTTTGGTGCCTACCTCTCGGAAACCTTTCGTGGCGCCTTTATGGCGATTCCTAAAGGCCAGGGCGAGGCCGGCGCGGCTTATGGCATGAGTGGCGTTCAGGTGTTCTGGCGGATCCTGGTGCCGCAGATGATCCGTTTCGCCATTCCCGGGTTCACCAACAACTGGTTGGTGCTGACCAAATCCACCGCGCTGATCTCGGTGATCGGCTTGCAGGACATGATGTTCAAAGCCAAGAACGCAGCGGACGCCACCCATGAACCGTTCACGTTTTTCCTCGCGGTCGCCGCGCTCTACTTGATGCTGACCAGCGTGTCATTGCTGGTCCTGCGCTATCTGGAAAAACACTACTCGGTCGGCGTCAAAGCCGCCGAACTGTAACCGGGAGCCCCCCATGATTCTCGACTACAACCTGATCTGGGAAAACCTGCCGCTGTATTTCAGTGGCGCCCTGGTGACCCTGAAAGTGCTGCTGATTTCCCTGGCGGTTGGCCTGGTACTGGCGATTCCGTTGGCGCTGATGCGGGTATCCCGGTCGCCGCTGATCAACTTCCCGGCCTGGCTCTACACCTACGTGATTCGCGGCACGCCGATGCTGGTGCAATTGTTCCTGATCTACTACGGGTTGGCGCAGTTCGAAGCGGTGCGCCAAAGCGTGCTCTGGCCTTACCTGTCCAGTGCCACCTTTTGCGCCTGCCTGGCCTTCGCGATCAACACCAGTGCCTACAGCGCGGAACTCCTGGCCGGCAGCCTGAAGTCCACGGCCCACGGCGAGATCGAAGCCGCCAAAGCCATGGGCATGTCGCGCTTGACCTTGTACCGCCGCATTCTCCTGCCGTCAGCCTTGCGCCGGGCGCTGCCGCAGTACAGCAACGAAGTGCTGATGATGCTGCAGACCACCAGCCTGGCGTCGATCGTCACGCTGATCGATATCACCGGGGCCGCGCGAACCGTCAGCTCGCGGTTCTATCTGCCCTTCGAGGCGTTCATCACCGCCGGCCTTATCTACCTGGCCCTGACCTTCATCCTGGTTCGCCTGTTCAAGCTGGCCGAGCGCCGCTGGCTGGCCTATCTGGCACCGCGCAAGCACTAAGGAGCTTTATGAAGCACATTCAATATCTCTTGCCGTGGAGTGCCTCCGGCACGGAACGAAAGCTCACCGTGTTTCGTTTTGGCAGCGGGCCGCGCAAGGCCTACATCCAGGCCTCGTTGCATGCCGACGAGCTGCCGGGAATGCGCGTCGCCGTCGAGCTCAAGCGCCACTTGCAAGCGCTGGAAGAACAAGGTCGCCTGACCGGTGTGATCGAGTTGGTGCCGATGGCCAATCCAATCGGTATCGCACAAATGTTCCAGGCCACTCATCAAGGTCGTTTCGAGTTCTCCAGCGGGAAGAATTTCAACCGCGACTTTCCGGAGCTCGCCGAAGCCGTAGTGCCGATGCTGGAAGGTCGCCTGGGAGACGATGCCGACACCAACATCACGCTGATTCGCCGCGCCATGAGCGACGCCCTCGCAAACCTGTCGCCGCCGACATCGGAACTCGATGGCCTGCGGCGCCTGCTGATGCAGCATGCCTGTGATGCCGATGTGGTGCTGGACCTGCACTGCGACTTCGAGTCGATCATGCTGCTGTATGCGATGCCGCAAAACTGGTCGCGCTTGCACTCATTGGCAGCCCGTCTTGGTGCCGGCGTTGCCCTGCTGGCCGAGGCCGCCGGAGGCAGCGCCTTCGATGAAGCCTGCGCCATTCCCTGGCAGCACCTGGCCGATCGCTTTCCTGAGGCCAATATTCCGCTGGCGTGCGTCGCCACCACGATCGAATTGCGCGGCATGGCTGACACCGAACGCGAGCAATGCGTCGACAGTGCGCAGGCCATTCTCGGCTATCTCGCCGAGCAAGGCCTGATCAGCGGTGACTGGCCCGCCGCGCCACCCAGTCGTTGTGAAGCGACACCATTCGCCGGCGCCCAATACGCCTATGCACCGCACCCAGGGGTGGTGAGTTATCTGCAACCGTTGGGCGCCCGCGTAAAGGTCGGCGATCCGCTGTTCGAAGTGATTGATCCGCTGACCGATCAGCACAGCGTGGTGAACGCCAGCACCGACGGCATCCTGTATGCCCGCGAACGCCTGCGCTTCGCCCAGCCCGGTTTGTGGCTGGCCAAAGTGGCCGGCAGTACCCCCATTCGCCAAGGCCGCTTGCTCAGCGACTGATTCCAGAGAGTTGAAACCATGTACAAACTTGAAATTCAGGACCTTCACAAAAGCTACGGCAGCCACGAAGTACTCAAGGGCGTGTCCCTGGAGGCGAAAGCCGGTGATGTCATCAGCATCATCGGTTCCAGCGGATCAGGCAAAAGCACCTTCCTGCGCTGCATCAACCTGCTGGAGCAGCCCAACTCAGGCAATATCGTGCTCAATGGCGAACAGCTCAAATTGGTGACCAACAAGCTCGGCGGGCTCAAGGCGGCCGAACCCAAGCAGTTGCAACGCATGCGTTCGCGATTGTCGATGGTGTTTCAGCACTTCAACCTCTGGTCGCACATGAGTGCCCTTGAAAACGTCATGGAAGCGCCGGTGCACGTCCTGGGTATCAGTAAAAAAGAGGCGCGGGAAAAAGCCGAGCACTACCTGAACAAAGTCGGCGTAGCGCACCGCAAGGATGCCTGGCCGGCGCATATGTCTGGGGGTGAACAACAGCGGGTGGCCATTGCCCGTGCATTGGCCATGGAACCTGAAGTGATGTTGTTCGACGAACCGACGTCGGCGCTCGACCCCGAGCTGGTCGGCGAAGTGCTTAAAGTCATGCAGGACCTGGCACTCGAAGGACGCACCATGGTGGTCGTGACCCACGAAATGGGTTTTGCACGGGAGGTGTCGAATCAGTTGGTGTTCCTGCATAAAGGCCAGGTCGAAGAGCGCGGCGATCCGCGCGAAGTGCTGGTTAAACCGCAGTCCGAACGCCTCCAGCAGTTTCTGTCCGGCAGCTTGAAATAACCTTACACTCCAGCCAACGCAAAACCCCGTGGGAACGCCGCCCGCACGCTCCCACAGGTTATGCGTCCACCCCCCGCCCCTTTTCCAACCCTCAGGAAGTGTTGAACCGGATATGCCGACCCCTTCGAAAGACACCACGGTCTATGCCGCGCCAGTGATGCGCAAACTCGCGGAAATCGTTCCCGATTTACCGCCGTCACTGCGCAAGGTGGCGGATTTTATCCTGCGTCACCCGCTCAGGGCCGCGACGCTGACTATCGAAGAAATGGCCCATGAAACATCCACCTCACCAGCAGCGGTGAATCGTTTGGCCAAGGCGCTGAACCTGGGTGGCTACACCGGCATGAAGGCCGAACTGGTAGCGACGTTGCAACAGATGGTGTCGCCGGTGGACAAACTGCGCAACGAACTGGCGCATCGCCCTGGCGGCGCTTTTGGCCTGCATGAGCAAATTCAGAGCGCCACCAGCAACCTCGCCACCGCGGCGACGAACAACCATGCAGACACCTTCGAAGCATTCGTCACCCGCCTGATCAACGCTCGCAAAATCTACATCCTGGGTTTTGGCAACAGTGTCTACTTCGCCGGCCTCGCCGCCTCGACCCTGATGCCGTTCTGTGCGGACGCCACGGCCATCAGCATGGAGGGCGGCAACGAAAACGCCGCTTACCGTCTGGCCGCCATCACCGATCAGGACGTATTGCTGGCGATTTCCCTGCCACGCTATTCCCTCGACACCCTGCAACTCGCACGTTTTGCCAATGAACGCGGCGCCTCGGTGTTGGCAATCACCGACTCACCCGCATCGCCTCTCACCGGCATTGCCGAACACGTGCTGTTTGCCCCCGCCGATCATCCGGTCATGACCAGCTCCAACATTGCCGTCCTCGCATTGATCGAAGGACTGGTGGCGGGTGTGATGGCGCGCAATAAAGAGGCCGTCAAACTTGCAACGGAGTTGACTGAAAGCGTGATGTCTTACTTGCATATTCCCTCCAGCGGTAAACCACCGAAGAAGTAATGCTTCCTCTACCTGTAGGAGCCGGCTTGCTGGCGATCGCGGTGGATCAGACACTGCCTTGTTGGCCGGGATGTCGTCTTCGCCGGCAAGCCGGCTCCTGCAGGGTTACTTCGCGGCATACTTCGGTCCGTGCGGATTATTAAGCTTTGCCTGCAACATCCCCCACTCGCGCTGAATGATCGAGTAAGGGATAAAGATGCTGATCCTCTCAGCGCCCTTGACCCCGGAGTTGTTACTCACATCGTTTAATGTGGTGGAGTAGAAACCGATATTGATGCCGACGACACTACCGTCATTGGCAATGACAGGCCCACCGGACATCCCCTTGACCAGCGGGGCATCATGGATGGCGTAGAGATCACCGCTGTGTTCATCAGCATTGACGAAAGGCGTTTGATACACCTTGCCTTTCCCGGTAGTGGTCACGAGGTAGGGACTTCCCCCCACGGCCGTAATGCTCTCGCCCACACGCGGTGCGCGCCATGATGGGTAGTGGCCGTTGGCTTTATGCTTGATGAAGACAAGATCGCAGTGGGTGCTGCAGCTGTATGTCACATTGGGGATGAATGGCGTATGGCGGGTGGTGACGGCGTAGTCATCGTTCCATTGCACTGCCGAGGCCATGTACAGATACGGCACGGGAAAGCCAGAGAAGACTAAAAAATATGAATCATTAGTAACACCCGAAAGATCGGGTTTTACGATGCCGTTGCATCCTGCAGTGACAACTCCTATTAAAAAGCAGGCCATGATCTTGATCATGATGTATCACCGACTTATAGGGAGAATGTGACTGTTTTTTGTTGTCAGAATTTTGTCTTTTGTCGGGTCGCAATACTCCTCGCCTCTTGTTCTAGTTGGACGCTGTGATACTTATGGTTGAAGTTTCAACACGGCGTATGAATGAATTGCACTAAGGCCAATCGCTTTTCGATCAACTTAATTAGTGTAAATATTTGACGCCAGAAATATGTTAACCCCGAGGATAGATACCAGAAGAGCCTATGATCTTCTTGGTTAATGACGGGCGATTTTAGTTGGTATGTTTAAGTGAAAGAGGACAGCGTTCTCGTCGGTTAACAGCGGGCGCGGCAAAGCTATGCCAGAATTTAAGGGAGCGCTTGGCGATGAGCCGCTGATGCTGAGTCAGTCATCGCCAAAGCGATAACCTGGCCGCCTTCTGCCGCGTCGGAGCATCCAATGTTCGAAACTACCGAGCTGTCGCGCGTGAAGCACTTCGCCGCAAACACGGTTGGCCGGGATTTCGCGGTCGGGGATATTCATGGCCACTTCACCCGGCTGCAGGCTGCGCTGGATGCCGCCGGATTCGATCCTGCCGTTGACCGCCTGTTCAGCGTCGGGGATCTGATTGATCGTGGGCCCGAGTCACTGGATGTCGATGAATGGCTCCTGCGCAAGCCCTGGTTCCACGCAGTGCGTGGCAACCACGAGCAAATGGCTATTGATTCGCACGCCGCCGGCCGCCTAAGCAATCAATGCAGCATGCACTTCATCAACGGTGGTGCGTGGTTCTACGGGCTATCCAGCATTGAGCAAGACGGGTACGCCACTATCCTTCAGGACTTGCCCCTGGTGATCGAAGTCGAGACCGCCCTGGGCCTGATCGGCATCGTGCACGCCGACGTTCCGTGCGCAAGCTGGGGAGAAATGATTACAGCCCTTTCCGGATCGGCAAGAGAGGCCGACCACATTGCCGCCATCCTTCAGTGGTCACGCAAGCGCCTGACCGACGAAAACCACGCCGGTGTCGATGGCGTGCGGGCGGTGATCGTGGGCCATACGCCACTCTGGCAGCCGGCTGTACTCGGGAATGTTTACCACATAGATACCGCTGGCTGGATGAATGGCCACTTCACGCTGTTGGAGCTGGCCACGCTGCAATGCTTACCGCCAATCGACCCCGTCCGACCGCCCCAGTTTGCCTGACATCGAGCAACGGATTGATCTGTTTGGCCCGACAACCATTGATCGCATTGGACCTGCCAAGCCAGGTCTCTGTAAACTCGCCCACAAGAAAATGGGGCGGCGATGAACGATTTCCTGCAGTACATCATTCAGGTGCTTGAAGGTAATACGAAGGATGTGATGATCGCAGTCTTGATGACGGGTGGCGTTTGGTTATTTGAGTGGTGCAGACCCGCCGTAACCGATTCGGATCTAAGCGGTAGGTGGCACAACGTCAAAGTCTTCATTTTATTGCTAATCGGCTTGGCTTTTGCCGCCCCGATATTGAATCAATGCGCGCAACTCTTACCGAGCATATCGCTGCTTGAACGTATTGCGCCGGACTGGCAATCAAAAGGCATCGCAGGTGGCATCCTTGCCACTCTCATCTATGCGTTTATCTGGGATTTTTTCCAATACTGGACCCATCGACTTGAGCACAAATATGCAGCTCTATGGGCTTTCCACAGGGTGCATCACAGCGATGCGCATATGAATGCTTCAACGGCTCTACGTCAAAGCGTGGGGGGTGCATTAATCGGCTTTTTCCTAACCCACATACCTACCGCAATAATATGCGGTGGAAACAGTATTCCCTACGTTGGCTCATTGATATTGTTCAGTGGCTGGGGTTACTTCAATCACGCGAATGTTCGCCTATCATTAGGCCCCTTCACCCGAATAATATCAGGCCCACAATGGCACAGACTGCATCACGGGAAGGAAGCTCAATATCACAACTCAAACTACGCAGCGTTTTTTCCGGTTTTAGACCTGTTTTTTGGCACACTACGACTGCCGAAAAAAGAAGAATGGGTAGAAACGGGCGTTCTAAATGACGTCTCCCCCCTGAAGCCGTTCAAGCAAGCCTTTTTTTCCTGGTGCAATGAAAGTGCATCTATCGAAAATACACCTCACACACATACACCTGAAACGCCCTCAAGGTTGCTTGGTCGGCAATGGTCCCGGCGCGGATATCGAAAACAGTTGATTCGCAAGCTACAGAGAGCTCAATGGTTCCTGCATCGCCCAGCCTGGTGGCGTATCGGCCGGCGTTCGGGAGAGTAAAGATCAGCGAGCTTTAGCACCTGTGCTGAGGCCAGAATAGACTTCGCCAGCCTCCCGGGCAGTCCGCAGCCACATGCGTAGCGATACGGGCCGCGAAAAAGTTGAACCGCGAGTTCATGTGCGGTGCTGACTTGGGCGGGCATAAATCTTTTGACGCCTGGCTTCGATTGTCAAAAAAAATTCGCAAGATGATATGCTTATTGGCTACCCGCGACCTTACCAAGTAATCATGCGCAAACCTGTTCCTTCTCTTACCGTCAAATCATACGCTGCCAACGAAAAAGGTCGTGACTTTGTCGTGGGTGATATACATGGTCACTTTGAACTTCTAGACTCACTGTTAAGCAAAATAAAATTTAACGCAACCCAAGATCGCATCTTTTCTGTAGGTGATCTTATTGATCGCGGGCCTGATTCCGAACAAGTAATTTCATGGTTGAAGGAACCATGGTTCCACGCAGTACGCGGCAATCATGAGCAAATGATAGTTGAATGCATGTCGGGTATAGGGGATATACCAAGGCACACTCGAAATGGAGGTGCGTGGCTTTACGATCTTCCACCCTCTGCCCAACTCGGTATTTCTGGAGCTTTGCGCGACCTACCAATCATGATCGAGATCGAGTTGTCGGATGGTCGAAGAGTTGGAGTTGTGCATGCCGAAGCCCCACTTCTACTCACTACTGACGGTTGGCAAGAAGCCAAAGACGCCATAAGCTGCGAACTTGGCGATGAGCTCCAGCAACAAGCTCTAATGCTTGCACTGTATTCGCGAAAAAAAATCGATCGGCATGATCACTCCATCGTTAAAGGACTGGATAAACTCTACGTAGGCCACTCCACCGTACCGAACGTTATGAGCCTGGGAAATGTAATGTACATCGATACCGGCTGCTCGTTTGAAGATGGGGCACTGAGTCTGGTCGAATTAACTTCCGGTGCTATTTTTACGGCAACTATGTGTGAATTTTCAATCGTATAAGCAGCGGTAGGCCAGAGCGCATCCAACGCTGAAATTCATTCTCCCGCCCGACATACCTCCCTCATATATATCTGCAATACCCTCAAGGCGCTTTGATTGGCAACGACTCCGGCCCTCATATCGAAAACAGCCGATCCAGTAGTAACTACAGAGAGTTCTATGGTTGCCGCATCCCCAAAAAAACGTTGCTGGCGGAACCGGATTTCCCCCGAACCCACAGGCTTTCACAGCGTTCGAGTGAGGAGGTCGAGGGCGCTGTGGATTGCAGTCATTACTGCTCTCCAGGCTCCAGGCAAAAAGACCGCTTGAGGCGGGCGCGTTGGCAATCGCGGGTGCCACCAAAACGCAAAGCAAGAATGCTTGAATCGACTAGCCTAAGCGCAGCAACAATAATTAGGAGGGGGCTCGCATGATCAAGTTTGGTACCGAACGACCAGCAGAAACGGTGTACCCGACGCTTTACGATGAGTTTGAAATCAGTAAAAGACCTTATTGGTCGCCTCCTGGTGCTCGGAAAAAGACAACGACCACTGCTAGCGTCAGCGCCTTCATTCAGCTTTTCAGGTTAAGTACGTGGGTCAAACCGGCGATTCCAAAGTCAAATCGGCCTGTTGAGGTGCTCGACAGCAGGACTTCCAAGCCCTAACCACCGAGCTGCAAGGAGAAATCCCTCGCCCCCTGGCGTTTCCCATGCCCACCTCAGTCACGCAAGGTGACTCTGGCGGCCGCTTACCATCGTCAGAGCGAATCCCGAACGTTGAATCGCAAATAATACGCACTCTTAAATACAATGTTTTTCCTCAAGCCGGAGCGCTTTCGGCAACTCCTTGTGCGCCTGATATTCAAGCTTGGCTATAACTGAGGAGAGGCACCGGTTTCCCTGAATTGATGAAGTGAGCGCTTACTCATCTGCAGTCGGGAAGTGGGAATAAAATGCTTTTACCAATCCCCAAACAAATTACCGTAATTTCCCCACATTTAGATGATGCCGTCTTCAGTTGCGGTTGCCTTTTGGCTGAGAGTCGAGACGCTCTAGTCATTACAGTATTTGCTGGCGTGCCTGATCCTGAAATAGCGGCCCCGGCTTGGGATGTAGCAACGGGTTTTAGTAGTGGGTATCAGGCGGTGCTTGCGCGACGTGATGAAGATACGGAGTCGATGCGCAGACTGGGTGCGAAAAACGCATGGCTCAGCTTCTGGGATAGCCAGTACGGTCGCAGTTATCAAACGACCGACCTGGTACCTGCGCTAAAAACAATCATTGAGCAAAGGGGTGGGACCGTCCTCATGCCTATGGGACTTCGCCACCCCGACCATCTGCTGACTAGCAACGCTTGCTTGGCGGTGCGCGAAGCGTTACGTCTTGCACAACAATACACAGAGGATGGAGCACCTGAGCACCGAATGAATTGGTTCGTCTATGAGGAGGCTACCTATCGGCAGTTTCCGGGCCTGGTCCTTACTCGGCTCGCAGCCTGGAAGCAGGCTGGACTAACAATGAGGGCGGTTAAATTTCCCACCTCAAGCCTCATAAAGAAAGCCTACGCCGTAGGCGCCTATCAGAGTCAACTTCCACTATTCGGAAACGCCAAACGCGCCGACATGGGCTCTCCTGAACGCTATTGGCAGCTCGATTTTGAGCAGAACGGGTCTGAATCGATTCTGTGACGTTGTTGAAAATTCAGGGCGTAAGAAAACCGCACACGATGGCTTTGCCAGAGTCCGCATTCACGACTTGAAGCACACTTTTGTGAGAAGGCTGCGTGCGGCAGATGTGACTGAGGAAAATCGGAAAGCGATGCTCGGCCACAAGAAAGGAAGTATTACCAGCTACTACTCGGCCGCAGAGCTGGGTCAACTGATTGAAGCTGCGAATAAGGTATCAGTAACCGATTCGCGTGGACCAGCGCTGACGATTCTGAAAAGGAGGCAGGCTTGAAGAAAAACCCTAGCTCACTCGGAAAGTCACTAGGGCAGAAATAACAAAACCGCTAAAAAGCGGCTAAGTCATTGAAAAATATGGTCGGGACGGAGTGATTCGAACACTCGACCCCTAGCACCCCATACACTTAATACCCGGAAGTCCATGGGTGAACGTACGCTCTGATGGACCGCTTTAACCTAGAATTTACAGAGATTCAGGCTATATTAACGTCTATTGCGATCCACTAATATCCATCGACAGCCAAGTGATTCGGTGGGGCAAAAGTGGGGCAAAATTTCAAGAAGCTGGACAGACATGAGGTCGACAGTGGCAAAACTAACGGTGAAGCAACTGGAGGCACTCACCTCCGCGGATGACGGAAGGACGCTACGCGAAGACGGTGGCCTGACTGCGAAGGTTCGCGCCGGTGTACGCGGAATTACTCTCCTATTTCGCTACGAGTTCAAACTGCACGGAACCAAACGTGATCACCGCTTGGGCAGTTGGCCGAAGAAAACGCTGGCGCAAATTCGTGCCGAGCGTGACGAAATGAGAGTGAGCATCACTAAAGGCATAGACCCCATCACCGCCCGCAAGGCCGCCAGAATCGAAGCCCAGGCTGCCATTGTCGCCACCCTTGCCGAGGCCGAACGCCAGGCAGTAGAGAACAAGACAGTCACTGATCTCTTCGAAGAGTGGATTCGCGACGGCGTATCTCGCCAGGACGGAAACGCTGAACTGCGCCGCAGCTTCACCAAAGACGTGTTACCAGTCATTGGCGATAAGCCGCTGCGCAACCTCACCGAGAAAGATCTGCTCACTGTCCTACGCTTGGTTAAAGCCCGCGGCCTGAACCGCGCCGTTGTGATTCGCAGTAAGGACATCGGCCAGATGCTGCGCTGGGCTGAGAAACGCAAGCCGTGGCGCACCTTAATGGTTGATGGAAATCCGGCCTACTTAATAGACGCTAGCAAACTGCTCGATCACGACTACCAAGAACAACGCGACCGCCTACTCTCTCCTGATGAAATTCGCGAGTTGCGCGACATCTTCGCGAGTTTGGCACACGACTATGACGCCCTACCCGCCGGCAAGAAATACTCTGGTATCCGCCCAGTAAACCAACGCGTGCAATGCGCAGTCTGGATCTGTCTAGGTACCCTATGCCGCATCGGAGAACTGCTCAAGTCTGAATGGAGATATGTGGATCTGGAAAAAGGGACCTGGCTCATTCCCGCCGAATCCACCAAAGGACATATGGGCAGACGCCAGGATCACCACGTGTTTATGTCTTCTTTCGTGCAGACACAATTCAAGCTATTGCAAAGGGAAAGCGGACATACGCCGTACTGCTTCCCTAGCAAAGACGAGAAAAGCCATGTCGATACGAAGACAATTAGCAAATTGATCGGTGACCGGCAGTGCCGATTCAAAAAGCGCAGTAAACCACTAATTGGCCGCCACCATGATGACTCATTGGTACTCAACAAGGGAAGCAAAGGTGAATGGACACCTCACGATTTGCGCCGAACTGGCGCAACTATGATGCAAGAGCTCGGAATAACAATAGAGATAATTGATCGCTGCCAAAATCATGTACTTGGTGGATCAAAGGTTCGTCGACATTATCTTCATCATGATTATGCTAAGGAAAAAACCGAGGCTTGGAGATTACTAGGGGTACGTCTTGAAAAAATTTTAGCAACTATTTTCTAGCAATCAATTGCCTCTGTTCACAAACTAATTAGCACTGCTAGCCGTGCCCGAGTTCAGGCCAGCTGAAAATCCGACTTTTTCAACAGAATCGGCCAAAAACAGGAACTCGATATTGCTGCAAAAAAAGGGGGACTCACTCTTGAGGACTCCCCAGGTGCCCGGTGATCTACCGCCATGACGTCCGCGACTGCTACGACCTGATCGAGTGGCTGAAAAAACTAGTAGCTGAAACCAACAACATCACTACTCTGTCCAGCTGTAGAACACATCAAAAAAACAACGTCAGGCCGACTTGCAGGTTGAGTGCATCTTTGACATCCGGACTGAATGACGGATGTTCGACGTAGCTAAGCCCCGTACGTAAATACGTACCGGCAGCTAGGCGCATGTTGTAAGCAAGCGATGTAGACCTTGAATCGTCAGCGTTCGACACATGGTAATTATCGAGCTTCTTGTTGGCGTTGTCGCTGTAGCTGGTGTAACCGTATTCCAGCGTCACCATATCGAACGGGCGCGAATCCATCGGCCCTTTTGCGAACACGCGGAAGCCGTAATACAGATCAAACAAATTGCGATCTTCCGGTGCCGACATCCAGGTAAAGCCGGCATAAAGACCGCGTGAGGCGATGGCGCTATCGAACTGATAGAACTGGTAGTCACCCAGCACGTAACCCGCGTAATTATTGCCACTACGTTCACTGCTTAAAAACTGGGTGTAGTCCGACGTGTTGTATATGTAACCGGCACGCAACCACGCATACGGGGTGCTTGGGGTCGCGTTGCGCTTGAAGCCAAGCTCATCAATATAAAGCGCGCCGGCATGATCCACGTGCAAATCAAGCTCACCGAGATGGCGGTCGATCTCCGCCCCCATACCGTCAGGACTGATACTGCGTTGCACACCAAACTTGTTGTAGAAGTTACCGACGTTCAGGGTCACATTGGCTGCAGGGCTGGAAATGGGGGCGTGGTTCAAACCGACCTGATAGGGAATGAGCGCCTGCAGACCCTGCGTACCACCTACTAACGTGCCGCCAGTGAACGGGCCGATAAACTCCAGTTCGTTGGGCAACACACCTATCTTGAATTCGACGGTTTTATCCCACAGGCTCTGGTAGTAGGCGATGCGCGTGTAACTAAATTTCGAGGATGGATTCACTTCATCCCAGCTGGAGTAGTAACTGCCAACCCCAAAAATGAACTGGCCATTTTCCAGGCCTACTCGCCCCAGGTCATAGGTAAATCCTGCCACCAGTATCGACGAGTAAGTCGGACGTTCGCCGCTATAGGCTTGCGGATTATGCCGATCGTGATCGAGGTAATTATTGGTAAAATTGGAAATATTCAGGATGTTGAAGCCGATGCCGTGCTCGGCAAGGTCATTGCGCAGTCCACCAGCATCACCGAGGATACTTTCGGACGGCGGTGGCAACTCGGTCAGTTGGCCGTGCTCTACCAATGCATCGATTTTCGCGAACTGCTTTTTTCTCTCGATAATATGGCCAAGCAGTTGACTGTCAGGCAGTGATTTCTGTCCTACCGCCTGCTCAAAAGAGGAAACCGGCAGCTTCAGTTCTGGGGCAACCTGCACGACTAAATCTTGTTTGGTCGTCGTTATTTCAGCGCGAGCATTCAGCGAATGAGCTGCCCATATAGCCAGGGATGCCGCGAGCGTAACGCGTATAAACAAAGGCGCACACTTACGAATTCGGTTCATCCCGATTGAGTTGGGCCGCATACTATTTCCTAATTATTATTTTTTATTCAGAAGATAACGTTATTGCACCGCGCTATGTCACTTTGGCAGCGGTAGAGGTTCATGCTTGTTGCGGCGACTTGGCTGACAGGCAAAGCAAGCCATACGCAAAGACCGGTAGAGCCCGGAAACAGCATTAAGCCCATGGGTAAGAGCCGAATTTATCGAAAACCATACCCAGCACGATGGGGCCGATGATGGCTCCTACTAGCGTGGCCGAAAAGGCGCTGCCGATGACTCGCGCGTAAGCCAGGCGACCAAATCGACGGGCAATGAGATGAATCGGCGCCTTGTTGTTGTCGCGAACAAACACGGCGAGATTGACCAGGGCAATTAGCAGGGCAATCGCCCCACCGATCACAAAAGCCTCACGCCAGCCATGCAGTTCGATGTTCTGCGAAATAAGGTAAGAAAATCCGCCGGTGTCCACCGCGAGGCTCGACGAGGTGATGGCAAAGGCAAGCCTCAGATGTTTGTCGAACCAGCGCTGGGTCAAGAACAGAAAGGCCGGATAACTCGCCAAATTGCTCAAGTCAACACTCAACGCCGTGATCGCGACAAACGTGCCGAAGCGGTCTACTAGGTAGCCGGCCAGCGTCATCGCCAGAGCGCTGCAGATGGTAGCGGTCGAAAGGATGATAGAGAAATCGGTACGGGACCCGCCGAACTCCCCTGCCACCGACTTCAATGAACAAACCCAGCGGAATCAGCAGAATGGCGGGCGGCGCGATACTCATCCCGGGAAAGCATCCGACAAATATTGACCAACGTTTCATTCTTTGTTTCTTTATTATTGTAATGGTGCACGAACTGACACCCGGAGCCTGCTGGTCGTTTGGCGAGCCTTGGAACCGCACGTGCCGGGGTACCCCTCCTCTTTAGCAGGAATGACCTCCCGCAACTGGGACATAACGCTTCACATGGGTGATTCCGGCCACATCAGGCCCCAAATCAAATGGAAAACTCGGCGGCAGTTGAGTTATCAATTTGGGTGAGAACTGTTGTCGTTTGAACCTGGAACCCGGTTCTGAGTTTTTTCGAGCCTACGTCTACACGCCAACAATATCAACAGCAGTTGACGTAAGGTAGCGAATGGTCATGGCTCGACTAAACTGGTGAGATCCAGAATGGCTGCCTAGAAAGCAATTTGGCTTTCATTCATCTTGAAGAGTCTTTCCCGTCGTTCCCCATCCTGGGCTAACTGGAAGCCGACGATGAATTTCAGATGCCAACTGATAGTTCTGCTGGTCACCACGAGCACGCTCGGTTGCACCACTTCAAACCCTGTAGTGACCCTTCCTCTGGCAGCCACCACACGGAACGCCGGCCAAATTGCCAATACAACGCTGGTAAGCCAAGGTACTCAAACCGGCTTCACTTTCTTCATCGGTGGTGTACCAGATGGAGCCTCCCTGCCGTTGCGTCTTTATACCTTCATCTATAGCGGTAGCTGCCAGCAACCTGGGCCAGTCGCATACGCAATGAATGATCGGATCGATACTGAACGCATGGCAAGAGCGCGCGCTTGGACTTACTCAAGAAACGCACCTATCACAATGCCAGACCTGCTTTCGGGCAAATACTCTATCGTCGTGCGAACAACACCCGCCGATGGCAATGCCGATATTTTCTGCGGAGATATCAAGCAAGCGTCGATGTGAATTAGTCGAGACCATTTCGATCCAGCCTCGACGTCACGCCCTACGCTACCCCACCCGCACCAGATTGATGGCAGGGCGTTTTCGCCCGTGCGTAGCGATTGACGATGCGCCGATTATTCATATATATAATTGCTACTATTTATCCATATATTCCTACCCTGCCAACACCGCCCCGTAAACCTAATAGGAATTACCCATGGAGCTCATCGAAACACTGGTGGCCGAACGTGAGATCCGCCACCTGATCGCACGCTACGCACAAACGGCTGATGACTCGGACATTGCGTGTTTTGCGGCTCTGTTTACCAGCGACGGCGTACTGGCTCTGCCTACTAAGCGCTGCGTAGGCCATGCCGAAATCGAGCAATGGTTGCTGGCAACTTTGAAACCCGGAAAGACTCGCCATCTATTTATGAATCCGCTCATCGAAGTCACTTCTCCAGGTCAAGCCTCCGGCAGTATGGACATGCTGGCTCTCCGCGCCACCGATGAACGTTGGTTACTGGCTGCCACATTGCGATATACCGATCGCTATGTGCATACCGAGCAAGGCTGGAAGTTTTCCGAGCGAAAGCTTCAACCCATGATGCCCTGAGTGATTCATTGCAGCGACATCAACCCTTTCTGGAGCCCAAATGAACTACATCAAACTCGGCAACACCGGTCTTGAAGTCTCACCTCTGGCTTTGGGTTGCATGACTTACGGGGCACCTGATCGCGGAGCTCAATCCTGGACTCTGGACGAAGAAACAAGTCGACCATTGATAAGGCTGGCAGTAGAAAGCGGTATAAATTTTTTCGACACTGCCAATGTCTATTCCGATGGCCACTCTGAAGAAATTCTCGGCCGTGCACTGCGCGATTTCGCTCAACGCGATGAGGTGGTAATTGCCACCAAAGTCTATTTCAACTCACGGCACGCACCCAATGCCAGGGGCCTGTCGCGCAAAGCTATTTTCAATGAAATAGACAATAGCCTGAAGCGTCTTGGCACCGACTACATCGACCTGTACCAGATCCATCGGTGGGACTACAACACGCCCATCGAGGAAACCCTGGAAGCCCTCCACGACCTCGTCAAAGCGGGCAAGGTTTTGCATCTCGGCGCCTCGTCCATGTACGCCTGGCAATTTTCCAAAGCCATTTACACCTCGCAACGCCACGGCTGGACTCCATTCGTGTCAATGCAGAACCAGCTGAACCTCATCAGCCGCGAAGAAGAGCGAGAAATGATCCCCTTCTGTCGTGATGCGGGCATCGCAGTAATTCCCTGGAGTCCGCTGGCACGCGGCCGACTGACGCGAGATTGGGACCAAAGCAGCGAACGAGCGCGAGCCGATGACGTTGGAAAGACCTATTACACCCAACGAACTGCCGAATCTGATCGTGAGGTTGTAGGAACAGTGGCAGCCATCGCAGCCGAAAGGGGTGTAACGCGGGCTCAGGTCGCGTTGGCCTGGGTCAGGCAGAGCGCTGGTATTACCGCGCCATTGATCGGCGTCTCGAAGCCCCATCATCTGACCGATGCCATCGCCGCACTGCGCTTGCAATTGACCCCTGAAGAAAGGCAGCGTCTGGAAGCACCGTACGTTCCACATGCAATTGCTGGCTTCAACTGATCAGAGAGTTGTTTACTTAAAGCAAACCTTTCTGCCAATAGCCCCAGGTTGACGCCATGAAGATCCATCAGCTTCGCGCATTATTGGCCATCTGTGAAAGTGGCAGCATCCTGGAAGCGTCCAGAACCCTGCACCTCTCCCAGCCTTCACTGTCACGCGGCATCAAGGAACTCGAGGCGGAGCTGGGCGTTAGCTTGTTGGTGCGTTCAAATCGCGGCATCACACTCACACAGTACGGTGAGCACCTAGTCACTCGGGCACGGCTGATTGTCGAGGAAGTTCGCCGCGCGAAACAAGAGATAGACACGCTCAAGGGTGCCATGGATGGCAGCGTGATCTTTGGAGTATCACCAGTCACCCCGAGCACAAGGTTCGTCGATTGCGTAGCTAGATTCCGTCAACGCCATCCTCAAGTCCGTTTGCAGATCGAAGAATTACGCCCGACTAAATTGCTCGAAGGACTGCGTGAAGGGAGATTGGATCTGATACTGACATCGCATTCAAACACACGCACTCTGGAAGGTTTCGAATCTGTGAAGTTGTATCAGGAGCCGGGCGTCCTGGCCGTTCGCAAAGATCACCCCAAAAGCAAATTGCGTGCACTACACGACATCCGCAAGCTGGACTGGATATTGCCCGATCGCATTGAAGACTCGCCGGTGTCCACGATGTTCGCCGATCAACAACTGCTGCCACCGGACAACCTGATGACCTGCTCTTCACTGGTCATGTACCTGGAGTTGGCAATGCGTACAGACGCGGTCAGCTTCTGGTCCAAGCGCGGGATGGCATTGGGTGACCTACGCAACCACCTACAGGTTTTGCAGCTGATTGAACCAGTCCCATCGTTTACCTTCTCCATGGTCAGTCGAGAAATGGGACTGCTTACTAGGGAAGCAGCCGCCTTGGCGGAAGATATCATCTATGAGTTCCATGGCACCCGCTGTGCCATTGAGCAACACCAGCCCACTGACGAAATGCTGGTCCGCTGAACGCGTTCTAACTTCGCTATGCAAAAAACCTATACCCATACGTATTGACGATTATTCCACGACGCCACAGCTTGGCATGCTGCGAATCACCCGCCTTACTCAACGGAGATTCACGCATGACCGCGCAGCCCCTTGGACTCATTCCTGAAATCGAAGCAATGCAAAGCGATTTCGCTTCTATTCGCCAGCACATTCATCAATACCCTGAGCTGGGGTTCGAGGAACGCGAGACCAGCAAACTGGTGGCTACGTACCTCCGCCAATGGGGCTACCAAGTCCAGGAAGGCGTTGGCGGAACTGGTGTTGTCGGCGTTCTGCAGACCGGGGAAGGACCGCGCGCCATTGGTTTGCGTGCCGATATGGATGCCCTTCCCATCGAGGAAGACAACGCATTGCTCTATCAGAGCAAACACATCGGCAAGATGCATGCCTGCGGGCATGACGGGCATACGGCGATGCTGCTGTGCGCCGCCCGTTATCTGGCCGAACATCAAAACTTCAACGGAACGCTTAACCTGATATTTCAACCCGCGGAGGAAACTCTTAGCGGTGCGGTACGTATGATTGAGGACGGTCTTTTCGAACGCTTTCCCTGCGATGCCGTGTATGCACTGCACAATGCCCCCGGCTTGCCCGTGGGTTGCTTCTCCGCTCGCAGTGGTACGCTGGGCGCCTCGTCAGACCAGGCGGTCATCCGTCTGATCGGCCAAGGTGGTCATGGTGCAATGCCTCACCTGGCGAAAGACCCGATCATTGCGGCCGCCGAAATGGTGCTGGCCTTGCAAACCATCGTGTCACGCAGCATTGCTGCAACGGACGCCGCAGTTATTACAGTCGGTGCCCTGAATGCCGGCGATGCACCGAATGTCATTCCCGCCCACGCCACACTAAAACTCAGCATCCGAGCGGTCGACCCACAAGTACGTGCTCAATTGAAGCAACGTATCAGTGAAGTTGCTCAAGGTGTGGCAATGATCCATGGCATGGATCTGGAAATGGATTATCGCCCGCTGGTTTCTTGCCTTAACAACAGTGAGCAGGAAACCCTTTTGGCGCAAAAGGTCATCACCGCGTTGGTGGGAGAGAAAAATCTCATCACCCACTCAGGTAACCGCAGCTTCGGCAGCGAAGATTTTGCCTGGATGCTCGAGCACAAGCCCGGCTGCTACGTTGCGATCGGTAACGGCGACGGTGCTGCCACCGGCTGTCAGGTGCATGGCTTGCACAATCCTGGTTATGACTTCAACGATCAGATCATCGCTTATGGCGCCAGCTACTGGGCCCGCTTGGTACAGACCTACCTGGTTTGATACTCGACTCTGTGCAGTCGCCAGGAGGCGATCAACATGACTCAATATCTTAAAAAACGTCAAATCATCGTCGCACTGCTGATGGTAGTAATGATCATCAGTGCATTGGATAAAACTATCTTTGCCTTCGCGGGCGTGCAAATCATCGATGAACTGCACCTGACGCCCGGACAGTACGGCATGGTAGGCAGTGCTTTTTTCCTACTGTATTCCTTGAGCGGAATCATGGTGGGATTCTTGGCCAATCGCATTCAGACGCGCTGGATCCTGATCGGCATGTCAGTCGTCTGGATGGCCGCACAAGCAATGGTTACATTCAGCAGTCAACTGGCTACCCTGATTGCCAGTCGGGTGCTACTTGGCGCTGGCACCGGACCCGCAACAGCAGTCACCCAGCACGCGGCATTCAAATGGTACGAACCCTGCGAACGGATGCTTCCCTCCTCGCTAATCTACACTTCGATCATGATCGGCAGCCTGATCGGTGCGTTGATATTGCCTTTTGCCATCGAGCAATTGGGATGGCGCGCGGCCTACCTGGTACTTGCTGCTGCAGGGTTTCTGTGGATGCTGTTATGGCTGACTTTTGGCTGCGAAGGCAACCAGCACAGCGAGACTGAGAGCGCTGCGCCTGACAACCAGAGGGTTTTCTATCGGCGGCTATTGCTGAATCGCACATTCATCTGCCTGACTCTGCTGGCGTTCTTCTGCTACACCCCTGCCGCCCTCGGCTTTAGCTGGACGATCGTTTACCTGAAAAAGGGGATGGGACTTCAGACCCAGGCACTCAGTGCCTATCTTTTGAGCATGACGACAATGGCCATCGTTTGCGGGCTAATCGTTCCAGCGCTGGCTCAGCGTGCCTATAAACGAGGTGCCAGCTTGTTCCGCGCACTGGTTGTGCCACCGTTGCTCTGCTGTGCCTGCGGTGGTGCGATGTTGGCCGCGATAGCGATGAGCGATCAATCTGCTGTGAAGTTGACCCTGATGTTTCTGGCAACCGCTTTGTTAGCGACACTGCCAAGCTTTAGCATGACTCTGATTGCGTATTTCACGCCGACACCGCAAAGGGGATCATTGCTGGCCATCCACAATGCCGTGCAAACGTCAGCAGGCATCGCAACGCCTGCACTCGTCGGACAATTGATTGCATTGAATGGCAATGACATCGCCCATGGATTCGAAGTAGCAATCGCAAGCTTTGGGATCTGTACGCTAGGCGTCGCACTACTGGGGTTCGTTGGAATCAAACCCGAGTTGACTCTTCAACAGATGCACGTTTCCGAAGGCGAAACCAGGCAGGTATCGGCTGCTCTTGGGCAACTTACCCCCTCGTCTGGAAAGAGTTGATCATTCCAGGTTAAAGGTTGACTGGCGCCGTTGGCCACCCGCCGGCGCCACACAATATGATCAGTAGCTCGCCGCGAGCTGATGCACCTGTTGACCAATATTGCGCCCTTCCATCAATGAGTTGATGGCTTCATGCAGGTTTTCCATGCCCTGAACCACGTCGCAGGGTTGAAAGAGCCTGCCTTCACGATACCACTGCCCGACCTGGGCCATGAACGCAGGCAGTCTGTGGTAGTGCGTATGAGCCAGGAAACCACGTACCTCAAGCTGTCGTGTAACCACGGTCATGAGATTGGCCCCTGGCACTTCGCCTGAACCGCTGTACTGCGCGACCTGGCCACACATCGCCACGCGACCGAAATCGCGCAGTAACGCGAACGCCGCCTGCTGGACAGAACCGCCCACATTCTCGAAATAGCTGTTCACGCCTTGTGGGCATGCCTCTGTCAGGCGTTCGGTAAAGTCGACAGCCTGATAGTCCACACAGTCATCGAAACCGAAGTGCTCGCGGACGTATTGGCACTTCATCGCACCGCCGGCAATGCCCACGACCCGCGCGCCCATGGCTTTGGCAAACTGGCCTGCGGCGCTGCCTACAGCTCCTGCTGCGGCAGAAATCAACACGGTCTCGCCGGGAGCCGGCCGGCAAATATCGGTGATACCCAGCCAGGCAGTAAACCCGGTAATGCCCAGGATGCCCAAGTAGTGTATCGGCTCCGGAACGTCTGACTCCAGCACTTGAAGCCCGACACAACGGTTCGGATCGATGCGCTGGTAGCGCTGGCGCGTCCCCCCAAACAACCGTACCAGCGCACCTTCGATGTACTGATCTGAATGACTTCTGACAATCCGACCGATACTGGCGGAAGCCGGTAAACGATCCCCCGGTTTCACAGTGAAAACATACCCGCTGGCACTGTCCAACATACCGCGGCTACCGGCATCGATGGTCTGATAGAGGATTTCAACCAGGATTTGTCCAGGGCGCAGCTCTGGCATCGGTTCAGTGACCAGTTCAAATATATCTGCTGGTAATACGCCGGGTTCCGGAACGCGGTTAAGACGAATGATGCTGTTGTCTGGCATCAATGATTCCGGCATGAACTATCTCCTTCCAGGGGTTACCAGTCGCTGACCTTCAAGTAGTCGCCTTAGCCTGTACTTCCCCGGATTGTTTGTCACCAGGTTGCATTGCGAACCCAGGGGAACCTCTCCTAGGCAAGGCCAGACACACCAATAGGCAGGCCATGCTCAACAGGGTGATGATGCCAAATACCGTGGTGTAGGCTTGTTCATTCGGGAAGGTACCGGGATGCTCGCTGCTGGTGATGGAGTAAGCGCCAAAAATGAAAGCAACCATCTGGGCGCCCACTGCCATGAAAGTAGTACGGATCACCTGGGTCAAACCGGTGATTTCACTGATCCGCTGAGCCGGTGCCACTTCCACTATCAGGTTCGGGATAGCGCTGAAGGCAATGGCTGCACCGATACCGTTGGCCATCACCGCCAGTACTACAAACCAGATGGTGCTGTGGTGAATGGTCAATGCCGCCCAACCGCTGATCATAAAGCACATTGCATAGAGCATGGCCCGCCGCGCGCCATGACGACCAGAGATGTAACCGCCCCACGGGGAGGCAACGATCGCGACTAGAGATGAAGGCAGTTTGATCATGGCTGCCATGGTTGCCGCCACTCCGAGGCCCACACCTGTCCAGGTCGGCTGTTGCAGCAGTGTGAACAACACTTGCGCAAACTGCATGGCGCCGAGTGAAATCAACACATAACACAAGTTGGTCAGGGCGATCTGGCGATTACGGAACAGCCGCACGTCAATGAGTGGCGTGGGATGCCGCCACTCATACACCCCCCAACACAGCAACAAGACCAGGCTGCAGCCACCCAGGCCCAGGGTACGCGAATCAGCCCAGCCCCAGGCAGGTGCCTTGGTTAGCGCGAACAGCAGTCCCGCCACTGCGGGTGCGAACATCACTCCACCCAGGATGTCCAAGTGTTCACCCTGTGGCTTGCGCGGTGAAGGTGGCAGCAACAAACTCACCAGGATCAATCCGATCACTGCAGCGATAGTACTGATATAAAAAATCCAGTGCCAGGTCAGGTAGTCGATGGCCAAGCCACCCACCACAAAACCCACGCCGGCTGCAGTAGACATGGTCCCGGCCACAATACCGATACCCAACGGCACCTTGTCCTGAGGCAAATTCTCGCGAACCAGGCCAAAGCACAGCGGGGTCACAGCAGCTGCAACACCCTGCACTGCCCTCCCCAGCACGATTATCTCCAAACTATCGGCCAGCGCACTGATCAACGAACCAACCGCCGCAAGTACCAGCATCGCAATCAAAACACGGCTTCGCCCGTAAATGTCACCGATTCGACCGCAAATGGCCGCGGCTGCTGCTGCCATCAGCAGATAGGCCGTGATGACCCAGCCCACCAGAGCTGGGTCGTTGAATAGTTTGTAAAACGTCGGCAGTGCAGCAAAGGCCATGCTGACTTCAAAGGCCGAAGCAATTTCAGCCAACATCAGCGCAGCAATTACGCTCTTCCAGCCTCGATTAGGTTGTGCGCTCATCGTCACTACTCCTCAGCCCCGCAAGACCAGCGGTTGTTTTTGCAGCTCGCCACCAACCTCGGCGGGCGATTCGATGCGCTCCAGGCGCGTCACATGCGCCATCCCTTCAGCAACTTGCGGTTGACGTAGTTCCTTCCCGACATCACGCAGCAGGAAATACGACAGCGCAGGTATCAAAGTCAGCGCACCGAGCATGTTCCACAGGAACATAAAGGTCAGCAGGATCCCCATGTCTGCCTGGAACTTGATCGGCGACCACGCCCAGGTGATAACACCTGCCGCCATGGTCACCCCGATCAACGCCACGACACGGCCAGTGAAATTCAGGGCCAGACCGTAGGCTTCGGTCAACGGCACACCACGGCGTTGGGCGGCCAATTGCACACTGAGCAAGTAGAGCGCGTAGTCCACACCGACCCCGACCCCCAAGGCGATAACCGGCAGAGTCGCTACCTTGACGCCGATACCAAGCATCACCATCAGCGCTTCACACAGGAACGAGGTGATCACTAGAGGAACCATTGCCACGATTACGGCCCGCCAGCTGCGGAAAGTGATCAGGCACAACACTACAACGGCGGCATAGAGCAGACCGAGGATTCGGTAATTCGCTTGTTTGACCACAATGTTGGTGGCAGCCTCGATACCCGCCGGACCGGCTGCGAGCAAGAACTGACGATCGACAGTGTTGTGCTTGGCGGCAAAGGCCTCGGTGGTTTTGACCACGGCGTCGAGCGTATCGGCACTGTGATCCTTGAGATAGGCAATCACGGGCGCGACACTGCCGTTGGGATTCATCAGCTCGGGATTACCCACCAGCAGGTTCTGCGTGACGTTGCCAAATGTCTGCTCGTTACGCGGTATGGTCCCCCACTTTGGATTGCCTTCGAATGAGCTCGAAGCCACCCGGCGAATACCACCGGCCACCGACGAAGTCATCAGCACTTGCGGCAGTTGATCCAATTCCCAGGCCAGGCGGTCTTGCTCTACCAGCGAATCATATCGACGCATGCCATCTTTGCTGGTCTTGACGATCACCGCAAACTGGTCGCTGGAGAGCCCATAGTGCTCATTGACATAGGCCACGTCGCGGTTGTAGCGCGAGTCCGGGCGCAATTCCGGCGCTCCGGGGTCGAGGTCGCCCATTTTCAGGCTGGTCAAACTGACCGCGGCTGCCGCACCGCCTACAACGACAGCACCGATCACCAGCGGCAGCGCAAAACGACGTTCTGTACAACGCAGCAATAGTCCAAAGGCGCCAGCCCTACCGTCACCGCGCTCTCGCAGGCTACGCAAGGCAGCTTTTTCGCTGACCCCGGTGTAAGAGAGCGCCACTGGAATAAAGAACAACTTGGTAAAGATCAGCACCATGACACCCAAGCTGGTGGTCATGGCCAAATCGCGAATTACCGGGATATCGATGATCATCAACACCGCAAAACCCACCACGTTGGTAATCAACGCCGTTAGTCCGGCAAGAAACAAACGTCGAAAGGTATAGCGGGCAGCAACGTACTTATGTGTACCGCGGCCAACATCCTGCATGATGCCATTCATTTTCTGCGCGCCATGGGACAAGCCGATGGCGAAGATGAGGAACGGTACCAGAATGGAATAGGGGTTGAGGTCGTAACCCAGCAATTGCAGCAAGCCCAGTAGCCAGACCACCCCAATGGCGGCGGTCCCCACCAGTAATAGAGTACTGCGCAAGTCTCGGGTATAGAGGTAAATGACCAGGGTCGCAATCGCTGCCGAGACAGCAAAGAAGAACATCACCTGAACCAACCCATCGATCAAATCGCCGACCAGCTTGGCAAAGCCGATGATATGGATCTTGTAAGGACCACCCTGCCCCACCTGGGCAACTTGCTGCTCGACATTAGCGGCGTACTGGAACTTGTCGCGTACCTCCTTTTCCAGCAATGTCGACAAAACACGGTAATCCAGCGGTGCACCTGTCTCAGGCAATGCGTCGAGAAGTGGCACGAAGATCATACTGGACTTGTAGTCCTTCCCCACCAGATTACCGCGCAAGCCAGCTCGCATCACGTTCTGCTTGAATGTCTCCAACGCCTTCGGCGAAGCGTCGTAGTTGAACGGCATCACGGGCCCACCGCTAAAGCCTTCTTCGGTGACTTCGGTCCAGCGCACGATCGGTGTCCACAACGAGCGGATGAAGGCGCGGTCCACCCCAGGCGTGAGGAAAAGCTTATCGTTGATCTGCCGCACTACTTCCAGATACTGCTTGCCAAAAATATCGCCTTGTTCAGTCTGCACGACGATACGCAGGGAATTACCCAGTCCCTTGAGTTCGGATTTATTGGCGAAATAGTTTTGGATGTAAGGATGCGACTGCGGAATCATGTCATCGAAACGCGCTTGTACAGCCAGGCGCGTGGCGTGAAAGCCCAGCACCACCGTCACGGCCGCGACCAGCAGGATCACCCAGATTCTATGGTTGAATATCAGCCGCTCCAACCGGTTGCCGGAGTGTTGGTCGAAGTCCTTGAGTTCACGCACCACAGGCAGGCGCAGTTCTTCGGTGTTGACAGCCATGATTGCTCCAATTCAGTCAGACGGGGTGGTTCAGCTGCCGGATGCCGGTAAAGGCTGGACCTGGACTCCGTTACTACCAACCAATGCCACTCGACGAGCGTCGAGGGCTTCGATGCCGGCTAACGGCGCGCCGCCCAAAAGCGGTACAGCGAAAAAACGGTCGGCGCTTGGAGATGCAATCAACAACTGCCCTCCTTGACTGACCAGGGCAATGCGTCCGTCCGCAAGCACAGCGCCACCGGTCAGCGCGTTGCTTACCCCCGTGTCGACCCTGTGCCAGCTACGACCTTGGTCAAGGCTGCGGTAGACCGTGCCACGTAATCCATAGGCAAGAACGACATGGTCGTTGCCGACCACGCCGAAGAACGTTCCTTTGTAGCCGGTACTGCTGGGAACGAATCGCCCACCTTCGCGACGGAACACAGTTCCGCGCTCGGAAGCGATATAGAGGTGATCTGCTATTTGAGCTATTGCCCCCAAATGCAGACTGTCCGGGTTGTCGACTTGTTCGAGCACCGGGATCCAGTTCACTCCGCCGTCATTGGTGTGCATGATCAAGTTGAAGGCGCCAACGACATAGCCCTGTTGGTCATTTTCGAACCACACATCGAGCCACGGCTGCTCGGGGCCTGTGCCGTAGTTGAGTTGGGTCTGATCAACCAGGCTCTGGTACATCGGTTTATCGTCTGCAGTGGCCTGGTCAAGACGCTGCTGGTAATAACTGGCCATGCCTTTGCCGGTGCTGATGCCGTCTTGTTGCTTAACCCAACTTTGACCGCCGTCGTCACTGTGCAGAATGACCCCGCCATGCCCTACTGCCCAACCGTGCAGCGGGCTAGGAAAACTCACTGCTGTCAAGTCAACGCCAACTGGTACCTTGGCTTGTTGCCAAGTGTTGCCTTGATCATCGGAATACAAAATGTGCCCGCGCCAACCAACTGCTACTAGGCGTTGGCCGGCATGGGCGATGTCGACTAACTGAGTCGAGGCCGCCATCTTGCTCATTAAGGCCGGTACTTCGAGGGGATCGACAGAAACCGGATCTGCTGCGAATGGCATATGAACAATCAACAACGTAGACCAGGCAATACACCAACCCATCCATTGTTTCTTCATGTCGAATTCACCTCTACCGCTTTTATTCTTATCGTGCCGGGTGATCCAGCCGCTATCACGTGCGGGGCCGGCCAGGCCGACCCCTATTACTGTGGTGCGCTATACAACAGCTCAGAAGGAAGTCTTGAGGGTCAGGGTTACTCGACCACGGTCGGTGGTCTGCCAGGCACCGGCACCGGTGTAAGCCGTACCATTGCGCACGATGTCTGCCGAGGAGTCTGCCCAAACTAGCGATGCCGTAACTGCCCTGCGGATATCAGCCTCGATGCCCGCCGAATAGGTGTACAGCCCCTCGTTGGTACCACCAAAGTCCGCCGTGTTACCGTTCAGACCACCACCCAGGGTCAACGGAATACCCAGATCGACACCCGGGAACGCTTGCAGGTACTGAGGTTTAACCGAGATGTTGAAACCTACCGCATCGCGAGTTGCGCAACCTGCCTTCTTGCCCAACGGACAGCCCACGGTATTTTCACCGTTGAACAGGTTTTCATTGTCAGTCACCTTGTCCAGATAGTCATAGGTCAACTCCGCAGTAAACGTACCGGTGTCCCAAAGTGGCGTGTTTGGCAAAGAAACAATGGTATTGACCAAGGCATGCCAAGTATTGCCTCGCGCACCCTCGTTACCGGAGGACAAGCCGACAGAGCTAAGGCCCGCGTTACGCCGGGTCATGATTTCTGCACCTACTGCATAGCTACCGATGGTCGTGTCCATACTCACGCCGATCAGCTTGGTGTCGCGGGGGAAAACCGCACGTAGATGGGTCGGCGCAGTCGGATCACGCATTACCCAGAAACCGTTCTTCTCATCGAACTCACGATAGTAGAGACCAAACGTGGTGGCGTTGAGCTCCGGAATGGTCCATTTCGTAGCCACACCCCAGTTACCGCTTTTCCTGTTCGGTTCAAGCGGATCCTCTACCCGGAAGTTGGCAGTAGGACCTACGCCACCGAGACGATCGGGACCATCAAGCAGGAAGTCTGCCGAGCCCAGATAAGTGCCGCCTTCTGGAACGCGAATATGGTCCCAGTCCAGGTAGTACTGACCGGCGAATGAAACGTTGTCCGTGATCTGGCTCTGGAATGACACCTGATTGAGAGGCAGGAAGGTTTCACGCGTCTCGGTACCTGGGGTTGCTGCGCTCTTTTTCGCATCGATTGGGTGCTGACTGTATGCGATACCGCCCTGGGAGAACAAAGATGTACCCCAGTACACCACGTGGCGCCCGTACTTGATGTTGATCGGCCGATCGGCGACGGTCAGGTTGGTATAGACGAAGGCGTCCAGGAGCTCGCCGGAGAACCCATTGTAGTAACGCTTCGTGTACGACGAATACTTGTTGTTGTCGTAACTCGAAACACCGGGGAGGTTCGGATTGCTCTTGACGTCATCATCATCGTAGGCCTGGTCATACCAGGCAGTACCCGATGTGCGAAGGCCAAACTGATTCTGCCAATCCAGCTCAAGCTCGGACAAAAGGTCGATACGGTTTGTGACGACATCACCCTTGTCGAACTTGAAATCGCCATCGTCGGCAGTCGCAGTGTTAGCAATTCGCCGATCACGCCCGTCGACCCGGTAACCCAGGTTGTAGCGCAACGTATTGTCGAAACGTGCACTCAGGCCATCAATACCCGTGTTGATATCCATGGCTTGCGCTGGCACCACCATCCCCACCGCAAGCACAACGCCGGCGGTCTGAAACGCGTCACGGTAGCCTCTGCCGAATAAGGCTGGCAGCTTGCTTAAACTCATTTGAACCTCCAAACACTTTTGTTGATGTTGTTATGCGGAGTGTTTTTTTCTCGTCGAGCTCTTGCGAATCAGGTCAGGTCCCTCCCGCCCTATCGTGTTAATCATCCTAATCCTATAAATGATTATGCGTCAACGCGAGGAGTCGCTTTTTTGCTTTGCACGCTTTTGCAGCAGGGATTACTTGTCAGCCCTCCCCAACGGAAGAGGGCGACCTAGACAGGTGCAGGCAGGAAATAAATACGGGCGAAGGGAAAACCGGAGCTCGGATACCCGTGAAATTGTGGTTTTTGGGGAGGGGCTACTGCGCAGCAGGCCGGAACCTGGCTATAGATCGATGCTTACCTTCTCGCCAATGCATCACCCATCGTCTCGACAATTCACTAGCTCGAGGATTCAGTTGCTCGACTAGGGCCAAGCTTTCCCGAGCAGGCATGCCGTCGCGGGCTCGACATTCAATGGCAGTACTGACGCCAATCTAGCCGGCCAACTCTAAAATTTCAGATCCATACCTCCACCATGTGAGGTAGGAATGATCTGCACCCCATTGTTCGTTCGGTCGCAAAAAATCGCGAACCAGATAAACAGCAATCATCTATAGACATAGACGCAGCCCTGCCTCCCCCTCCTGTCCAGATTTATTCATTTTTTTTCATTCCCCTCTTTTTCACCCAACAGAGCGTACTCGGCCGCAGCTCAAGTACTGCAAGGGCTGAAGGGAAATAGCAGAAAAAAACCAGCGGGAAAGAATTTGCTTAATCATACAGCTCATTGATATGATAATTTCATCCTCACTTGCCATGCCCTGTTCGGGGCGAGTGGACCACAACACGAGAGCACGCTTATGACGCTTGACCTTGCATTGAGAATCCGCAGCGTACTTGCGCTTGCCCCGGAATCGCCCGCACTGGAATACAAGCAGCGCTGGTACTCATGGGCCGAGATGTCGTCGCTGATGACCCAAACCAATGACCTGCTGAGCAGCGCAGGCCTGGGTGAAGGCGCACCGATAGGAATCCTGCTGCGCAATCGCCCTGCCCAGTTATGCACGCTGTTACAAGTATTGGCTTCGCGGCGGTGTGTGGTGACCCTCAACCCCTTTCAATCGGCGGAAAAGATTGCCCGTGATCTTGAAGCCACACAGATTGGCGCGTTGATTGCCGACGAACAGGACTGGCTGGCGCCTGCACTGCAGGCGGCGGTTCAAATCAAGGGCTGCCTGGGGCTAAGTGTTAACTCCGGCGACAAGCTGAACATCGGCGTGCAACCTGGCCTTGGTATCACAGTTGATCCGGCTACCCTGCCCGATCTACGTGAAACAGCCATTCTGATGCTCTCAAGCGGTACAACAGGCCCGGCCAAACGTATTGCCTTGCCCTATGCCAAACTCGAGGCCTCGCTTTCCGACGCAGCACATTACGAATCCGGAAACGCCATCTCTGGCCTGACCCTGAAAGCCAGCCCGGCCATGCTGACCATACCGTTGGTGCATATCGGCGGGATGTATTTCGCGGTTGCGGCCATCACCTCCGCACGACCCATCGTGATCCAGGAAAAGTTCTCGGTTCTGGAGTGGAGCCAGGCGGTGGCAACCTACCGGCCAAAAATGGTTTCGCTTCCGCCGACGGCCATCCGCATGATTCTTGATGCTGATGTGGCCAAGAGCGATATCGAAAGCCTGCTGGCGATTCGCACCGGCAGCGCTCCGCTTGAGCCAGCCCTGCAGATCGAGTTTGAAACCCGCTATAACATTCCGCTGCTCGATGCCTATGGCGCCACCGAGTTCGCGGGCGCGGTTGCCGGCTGGAGCCTGCGTGATCACAAAGAATTCGCTCAGCAAAAACGCGGTTCGGTAGGCCGCGCCCAGCCGGGTTGCGAAGTTCGAATCATCGACACGCAGACAGATCAGGTTCTAGGCAATAACAACATTGGTTTGCTGGAAGTCCGCTCAGCGCAGGTCGACGCAAGCCGTTGGGTACGTACCACCGATCTCGCCGAAATCGATGACGATGGCTTCATCTTTATCCGCGGCCGTTCGGACTCAGCCATTATCCGTGGTGGCTTCAAGGTATTGCCCCGAGATGTCGAGCACGTGCTGCGAGAACATCCGGCAATCAAGGAGATCTGCGTGGTTGGGTTGCCTGACCCACGCCTGGGTGCAGTACCGGTTGCGGCACTCGAAGTCCGCCCCGAATTCACGCTGGATGAATCCCAGTTGACCGCGTTCGCCCGGGAAAAACTGGTGGCTTACCAGGTCCCGGTGCGTTGGCTGTTAGTCGACAACCTGCCGCGAACCCCTTCGCTGAAAATCAGCCAGCACGAAGTGCGCCAGCTGTTTACCGCTCCTGACTCCATCACACAGACCGCTATCTGAAGCCACCTTGGCCGAACGGAGGGACCTATGTCCGAGCAAGTGCTGTTGCAAGACCTTGAAGACGGCGTGCTAACGCTGACCTTCAACCGTCCCGAGCGTTTGAATGCATTCAACCCGGCATTGATGCGCGCCTTCACCGAAGCAATTGGCCAGGCGACCAAGAATCCCGAAGCCCGAGTTGTCGTCATTCGTGGCGCCGGCCGTGGCTTCTGTGCCGGGGGTGATCTGAGCGGTAAACCGAAAAAAGATCCCTCGCTCGATCCAGCACCCAAACCGGAAAAACCCAAGGCACCCGATAGCCTGGCGACCCGCATCGATTGGTTGCGCGGCAACATGGACGCGACTCGTCAGTTGTTCGAAATGCCCAAGCCGACCATCGCCATGATCCGTGGCGCCACCGTTTCAGTGGGCATGGCCATCGCCGCAGCGTGCGACTTTCGGGTGGTTTCCGATAACGCCAGTTTCATGACTGGTTTCGCTAAAGCCGGGTTATCCGGTGACTACGGTGTCAGTTATTTCCTCACCCGCCTGTTGGGAACGGCCAAGACCCGTGAGCTGATGTTGCTCGGCGAGCGCATCGACGCCACTGAAGCCCTGCGTATCGGCTACGCATCGCGACTGGTGGACGACGCCGCACTGGAAGACAACACCTATGCACTTGCGCGACAACTGGCCGCGGGCTCTTCGATCATCCAGCGCTACATCAAGCAAAACCTCAATGCTGCGTTGGAGATGCCATTACCAGCATCCCTGGACCTTGAGGCCACTCTCAATGTCCTCAGCGCCCAGACAAACGACCACAAAGAAGCTGTGAGCGCTTTCATCGAGCGCCGCGACCCGATTTTCAGCGGTAGCTGAACCTCATACGACTACGCGAAGAACAGACGGAGACATCATGTCCGACCAGACCCTGACCGAAGATTTCAAGAAAGCCACCGCCTACGAACTGACTGACCACGATATCGAGCGGGCCAAGCTGATGCTGCACGTAGACCTGGCCAGCCGCGACCAAGAGCAGATTGGCACAGCTTCAATCGACAACATTCGCTCCTTCGCTTATGCCTGCGGCAGTGACAACCCCTTATTCTGTAACCCCGATTATGCAGTCAGCAGCCGTTGGGGCTCGGTGATCGCGCCTTCGATGATGGCGGGCGTCATCAACCGTCCCATGCTCGGCGACCCGCTACCTGAGGAGCTGAAAGCAGCGACCAAGAGCCTGTTCCGCGGCATCCATATGTTCATCTCCGGTGGCGAGTGGACGTTCTACCGCCCGATCTTCCCGGGTGACACACTCTATAGCTTCGGTGGCGAGGATGGCCTGGAAGTCAAACAGTCGGAGTTCGCCGGCCGTTCGGTCACTCGCTTCAACAGCCAGGTCAAGGTCAACCAGCGTGGTGAGGTAGTTTCGGTATACCGCTACCGTGCAATTCTTACCGAACGCAAGAAAGCCCGCGAAACCGGCAAGTACAAGGACATTCAACCGGCGACATACACCGATGAAGACTTGGCGCGCATCGATGAAATCTACTCGGCTGAACGTTCCCGTGGCGCCGACACCTTGTATTTCGAAGACCTGGAAATCGGCAGCGCAATGCCTGGTGGCGCCAGTGGTCCGTTGACCGTCACCGACGTAGTCAACTTCCACGGTGGCGGTTATGGCTGGGTTCCCTATGGCCTTCGTACCGGCCGGATGTGGAACAACAACCGCAAGCGCATCGCGCCCTTCTACGTCAAGAATGCTTACGGCGTCCCGGACGTTGCCCAGCGTTTGCACTGGGACAGCGACTGGGCCCAGGCCATTGGCAACCCGATGGCGTACGACTATGGCGTCATGCGCGAAAACTACCTGTTCCGCTACCTGACCGACTGGGCCGGCGACAACGGCTGGGTCTACAAGCAATACGACGAGATCCGCAAATTCAACTACATGGGCGACACCCAGTTCATTAGCGGTGAAGTGGTGGGCAAGCGCGTGGAAAACGGCCTCAATCTGGTAGACGTCAAGGTGAAGATGACTAACCAGCGCGGCGAAGACACTGTGCTGTGCGATGCCGTTGTCGCCCTCCCCAGCCGTGATGGCGCCCTGGTCTTGCCGCCGGTACCCCACGAGCTACAAGCCCGCGCCTCGAAGATGATGGCGCGTCACTGGGAACTGCTGGCCGGGAAGCGCAAGTCATGAGCAGCAACGGCTTTCTCGACACTCCTGAACTGCTCGCCTTCCGCGCGCAAGTCGAGGCGTTCCTGGCAGCCCACTGGAAACCCGTCAAGGGACCGGAACGCGCTGCACATGAACGGGCCTTTCGACTGCTGGCTACCGAGCACGGCTACCTATATCGCAACGTGCCCAAAGTCTACGGCGGTTCAGAGCAACCGGCCGATATCCTGAAGGCACAAATTATTCAGCAGGTCTTCAACCGCGCTCGGGCGCCGATGGAAGTGCCCGGGGTTGGCTACGGGATGTTGGTACCGACCTTGTTGGGGTGTGGCGAAGAATGGCAGAAACTGCAGTTCGTCCCACCGACGCTCAGCGGTGAAATCCGCTGGGCCCAAGGCTATAGCGAACCTAACTCCGGTTCAGACCTGGCCTCGATCCGCACCAAAGCGCGACTGGAAGGTGATGAGTGGATCATTGACGGGCAGAAAATATGGAGCTCCGGCGCGGACAAGGCTCACTACCTGTTCATGCTGGCACGCACCGAGCCAGAAGCTTCCAAACACGCTGGCATCTCCTACCTGCTGGTTGACCTGCGTCAGCCAGGCGTGACCATCCGTCCATTGCGGCAGATCAACGGCAGCGAAGAGTTCAGCGAAATCTTCTTCGACGGGGCCCGTACCCCGGCCAATTGGATAGTCGGTCAGCGCGGTGAAGGCTGGAAGGTCTCCAAGACCACATTGTCTGCCGAACGTGCAGGCTTCATCGGCGCCGCCGAAGGGTCAGTGACCCTGCACCGCAAGCTGGTGGAGCTGGCCGAACGTTGCCAGTACAACGGCCGCCCGGCCATCGAGGAGCCTCGCATCCGGGATCGCCTGATTGTTCTGGAGGGCATGGTCAGCGCTCACTACCACAACATGCAGCGTCAGTTCGCCCAGCGTCTGGCCGGGCAAGATGCCGGTAGCGTGGCGCTGATGAACAAACTGATCGTCACCCGTATCGCCGCTGAGGTGGCTGACATTGCCCGGGACGTCCTGGGCGATGATTTCATGCTCTCGCCATTTGGCCGCGAGGCTGAAGCGGGGCCGGAGAAATGGCTCAACCAGTACCTGGGCTCGCTGGGCATTGCCATTGCCGGCGGCACTTCCAATATTCAACGCAATGTCATCGCCGAACGCGGTCTGGGCTTGCCCCGTGATCCGGCGATGGCATCTTGAAGGCGAAACAGCCATGAATTACCTGCTCAATGACGACCAGACTGCCTTCGTCGACACCGCCCGCAAGTTCCTAGCCGAACACGCCGAGCCCTTGTTCTTGCACCGCATCGCCGATCGTCACGGCGACTGGCGTCGGGATCTCGGTGACCTCTGGCAAGCGTTCGCCGAACTCGGATTCGCCAGCCTGTTAATTCCAGAAGACGACGGTGGCATCGGTCTTTCGCTGTTCGACGCGGCGTTGATCAACGAAGTGATTGGCGCCACTGCAGCGCCACTACCCTTCATTGCCCACCAGCTTTGCTGCCTGGCCATTGCTCAAGCCGGAAGCGCTGAGCAGAAAGCTCGTTGGTTGCCTCTGCTGGCCAGTGGTGAACTGGTGGGTAGTGTTGCCCTCCAGGGACGCCCGGGCAGCTATCAGCCCGAAAGTTGGCAGGCCCAGCCGGGTGGTGAAAAAAACCTGACGTTGGCTAATGTCGAGGTTACCGGAAGTCATTTACCGACCTTGATCGTGACTGGCTTGGCCGACGGAAATCTGGGTCTGATCGATCCTCAGGCAGCAAGCTTGATACGCCTGGAGAAACCCTGTGTTGACCCCATCGGTTTTCTTGCCGATTTCCAAGTCAATGAAGGCGATATCGAGTCGCTTTCCATGGATAACGCCTGTAGCCAGGGACTGCTTGATGCTGGCTTGGCCCTGCAAGCTGCACAGGCATGCGGTGGTATAGGCAAATGCGTCGAGCTGGCCACTGAATACACCAAGGTGCGCGAACAATTCGGTGTACCGATTGGCCAGTTCCAGGCCGTAAAACACCAATTGGCCGACATTGCCCTCGACGGCGAACCCAACCGTCCCTTGGTCTGGCACGCCTCCCAGTGCGTCGCAAACGGCGAAGCCTTGGCCAGCCGTCACGCCGCGCTGGCCAAGGCTCACCTAGCCGATGCCTACCTTCGCGTCGCGCGCAAGACCATCGAGTTGCACGGAGGTTTCGGATACACCTGGGAAGCCGACCTGCACCTGTACCTGAAACGCGCCATGTTCCTTTCGGCACACCTGGGCAGCGCCCTGAGCCTGCGCCAGTACTTGGCAGGCAACCGTTGATCAGCACTGAGAATCAGAATCGGCGGGCATTGGCACGCCAACGAAGCCTATAACAGGAGAATTACCATGCGCCCATTCGTCTTCAGCTGCGATGCACATATCGTCGAACCGCCAGACCTGTTCACCGCCAACTTGCCTGCTCATCTGCAGCAATGGGCACCTAACGTGGTCATCGACGGTGAAAAGAAACTGCGCTTGAACCGCATTGGTGAAGTAACCCAATTCAAAATCCCGCTCGGTTTCCACAGCCACAAAGTGGGAGAGTCGGACGATCTCGTCGACATCCGTCGCCTGGGAACCCGAGACCTGAAAGCACGCTTCACCGACATGGAACGTGATGGAGTCGACGCTGAGCTGGTGTTCCCAAGCCTCGGCCTGCTGGTTTCGCGTATCACCGATGCCGAAGCCTCCCGCGAATGTGCCCGCCTCTATAACGATTGGGCCTGGGGTTACGTCGAAGGTGTGCGCTCCAAGTTGGTGCCCGCAGCGGTCATTCCGCTGGTAAACCTTGAAGATGGTATTGCTGAACTCAAGCGAATCATCGCCATCGGTTATCGGGCGGTGATGATGCCGACCGTCAACCTCGATTCGATCGAGGCATTCAACGACCCGGCATGGGACGAATTTTTCGCTCTGTGCGCTGAGGCGGGTATTCCAATGGCCTTCCACACTGGTGTCGGCAACGTGAACCTGCGTGCCCTGCGTGGACCTGGTGCAGCACTGTTCAACTATTCACGGCAAATGAACGACGCCGTGGACGTGATCAGCGCCCTCGTTGGCGGCGGCGTGCTGGACCGCAATCCGGACGCCCACATTCTGTTCGTTGAGGCTGGCGCCGGTTGGCTATTGGGCCTGGCTGAGCGGATGGATGAAGTCTACGAAGGTCATGCACCGTCGATTCAACCAAAACTGGCGCGCAAGCCAAGCCAGATCGTCCGCGATCAAGTGCACTGCTCATTCCAGAACGACCTGGGCTGCCTGCTGACGGCCAAAGGGTTAGGCATCGAAAACTTCCTGTTCGCCACCGATTATCCCCACAGCGAGGGTACTTTCCCCTACTCCCGCGAACTGGTCGAGGGCATGTTCGAACAAGTGCCGCACTTCACCGAAGCTGACAAGGCAGCGGTACTGGGCCTCAATGCCGCGAAGATGTTCGGCATCAAGCCTGAGGTCGTGCATGAAGAAACTGCACGGGCATTGTCGGCCTGAGTCAGTACCACATGGGGTGCTTGCACCCCATAACGGATAAATCCGCCACCACGGTGAATGGATTCAAAGGGACTGCCAAGCTGGAAGACTCTTGATCAACAAATATTACAATGATATATCTGATTAAAAGCAGTCCCCCAACAATAACAACACTGCGAATCATCTAGGAGTGAAGCATGGTCCACACAGCTTCCACCGACCCGACGCTGCCCCTGGCGGGCATGCGTGTCGTCGAACTGGCCGACGGCAAGACTGACATGGCCGGGCGTCTGCTGGCTGATCTGGGTGCCGAGGTTATCCTGGTCGAACCACCACAAGGTAGCGCCAGCCGTCATATCGCCCCTATTTTCCAGGGCACCAGCCTGTATTTTGCTACTCATCATGCCAACAAGCGCAGCCTGGTGCTGGACTTGAACGCCGATGCCGACAAAGTGGCCTTCATTCGACTACTGTCCAGTACCGATCTGCTGCTTGACGGCACCGGCCCCGGCACCCTTGCCCACCTGGGTCTGCCAGTAGACGAACTGCGCAATCTTTATCCCGGCCTGGTAGTACTCTCGATCAGTGATTTTGGTCTTACCGGCCCCTACAGCAACTATTGCGCCAGCCACGCGGTTCACGCAGCGCTCAGCGGCGTACTTTGCCGTTCTGGTAAGCCTGGGCACATCCCGCTGCTGCCTCCGGGCAACCTGTGCTGGGAATCGGCAGCCATGCAGGCCGTTTGGGCGGCCCTGCTCGGCCAATGGCAGCGCTTGAAAACCGGTTGCGGCGATCACCTGGACTTCTCCATTCAAGAAGCGATTGCCCAAGTGCTGGACCCGGGCCTCGGCGTCACCGGCAGTGCCCAGGCTGGCAAGTCGGCACTTGACTCCACCAGCCATGACCGGCCGGTGGCCGTGCCGATGTACCCGATCCTGCGCTGCAAAGATGGTTTCGTCCGTATTTGCGCACTCAATCCCCGTCAGTGGGAAGGCCTGCGCGATTGGCTGGGACCTGACCATGAGTTTCATGATCCGCAGTATCTCAGTATTGCCAAGCGCATGCCCAAGTGCGTTGAAATCAACGCCCTGACAGGAGAGTTGTTCGCCCGCCACACTGCCGCCGAACTCTTGCTTGCGGGCCAGCACTACGGCGTGCCGATCGCTATCGTTTCCGAACCTTCACAGGTGCTTGAAGATGAGCACTTTGTGGCCCGTGGCTCCTTCGTACCGTTGCAATTGAGTGAAGGCGTTCACGGCCAGGTACCGTCCGGTTATCTGGAACTGGATGGTCGACGTGCGGGCATCCGCCATACTGCGCCGGCACTGGGTGCCGACACTCAGGCGTTGTTGGGAGAATCAGGTACTGTCGACAAACATGCCGGCAGTCGCGAAGAACCGTTTTTGCGCCGCCCACTCGAGGGTGTGCGAGTGCTTGACCTGGGTGTGATTGTCGCTGGTGCAGAAGCCGGCCGACTGATGGCTGACCAGGGCGCAGAAGTCATCAAGATTGAGAACCGCGCATTCCCCGACGGCGGTCGTCAATCCATGACCGGTACCCCTATCACCCCGTCGATCGCCCAAGGCCACCGCAACAAACGCAGCCTGGGTATTAATTTGCGCAGCGAAACCGGCCGTGATCTGTTCAAGCAACTGGTGGCCAAGTCGGACGTGGTGCTTTCGAACTTCAAACCGGGCACGCTGGATTCGCTGGGCCTGGGTTATGAGGTACTCAAACAGATCAACCCTGGCATCGTCGTCCTGGACAGCAGCGCCATGGGCAATACCGGTCCGCAAAGCCGTACGCCCGGTTACGGGCCGCTGGTCCGCGCCTCGACCGGGATGACCTCGTTGTGGCGGTATCCGGATATGCCGGAGTTCTTCGGCGATGGCGTGACCATTTTCCCTGACCATATGGCCGGGCGGGTCGCTGTAGTCGGTGTACTGGCGCTACTGCTGCGTCGTGAGCGTACCGGTCTTGGCGGAACGGTCAGCGTGGCCCAGGCTGAGATTTTCCTTAACGGCACCAGCGAGCAGTTCCTGCTTGAATCCCTGCAACCAGGCTCGTTCAAGGCCCAAGGTAACCACTCTGCCTGGCAAGTACCGGATGGCGTTTTTGCCTGCGCCGGAGATGATCAATGGTGCGCTGTTTCAGTCCGTAATGACGACGATTGGCAGCGTTTGCTCAACGCCATCGATCGTCAGGACCTGGCCGACGACAGCAGCCTGGCGACAGCGCAAGGACGGCTGGCCCATCGTGAGCAAGTCAATGCCTTGGTGGAGGCGTGGACCGAGAAGCGAAGCCCGCAAGCGGTTACCGAGGCCCTGCAGGCTGCAGGCGTCCCCGCAGGCTTCATGCAGCGTCTGAGCGACTACCGCACAGACCCGCATTTCTCCGCGCGCCAATTCATTCGCGAATTGGTGCACCCGGGCCTGCCTGTGCCGTTGCCTACGGAAAACCGCATTGCCCAATCGCTGCATATGCCCGAACCACCTCTTGACCCGGCGCCTTTGCAGGCTGAACACACACGCGAACTGGCTGCGCGCTTGCTTGGGCTGGCTCCGAGCGACATCGAGGCACTGATCAACGACGGGCATCTTGAAGATGTTGCCGCTACGCCTGCCAAGGCATGACCAATAAGGATTCGATTGTGAACCAACCATTGATCAATGATTCCACCCCGATACTGATTGGCGTCGGCCAGTATTCAGAACGTCTGGACGATGCCGGCTACCGCCAGCTCTCGCCCACCGATCTCGCCGCCGAAGCTGCCAAAGCTGCCTGTGAAGATGCTCTGAGTGCGTCCGAACTCGCCAGTCGCATCGACGCCATCTACGCCATTCGTACCGTTGCCGACTCGGCTCCCGCACCTATGCGTCACTTGCGAGCGCCTTTTGGCGGCCCCAACAACGTTCCGGCTGCAGTGGCCAAACGTCTGGGTGCCACCCCTGGAGTGCAAGTGTACTCCCCTGCTTGCGGCGACGAACCGCAGAAACTGGTAGGCGAAATCTGTGAGCGCTTGCATACCGGTGAACTGCGCCTGGCGCTGTTATGCGGTGCTGAAGCGGCTTCAACCCAACGTGCCGCTCAAGCCGCCAAGCAGAGCCTGGATTGGGCCGAAGAATATCCTCACGATGTGGACGATCGTCATTGGAACGTGGGCGCCATGCGCACCAAGTACATGAACGACCAGAACATGATCATGCCGACCACAGTCTACCCGCTGCTGGAGCAGGCCCGGCGCAAGCGCCTTGGCCTGTCGCGCGAGAACTATGCGCAAGAAATGGGTCGACTAATGGCACCGTTCAGCGCAGTGGCACACGCCAACCCCCATGCCAGTAGCCAAAAGCTATGGAGTGCGGAAGCGATCGCGACCGTCAACGCGGAAAACCGCCTGATTGGCGACCCGCATCCGATCTCGGTGGTTGCCCGCGATCAGGTCAACCAGGGTGCTGCCGTATTGCTGACCACGGTTGGCTTGGCTAGGGAACTGGGCGTGCCGGAGGACAAGTGGGTTTACCTGCATGGCTATAGCGCCCTGGACGAACGCTCAGTGCTCGAACGCCAGGATTTGGGCAGTTCGCCGGCCATGGCATTGGCCTATCAGCAGGCTCTGCAGGAGGCGGGGGTCGGTATTGATGCGATCCGTTACCTGGACATCTACAGCTGCTTCCCGATCGCGGTCTTCAGCGCCATCGATGCCTTGCATCTCAAATCCGATGACCCGCGAGGCCTGACGCTGACCGGTGGATTGCCATTCTTCGGTGGACCAGGCAACAACTACTCAATGCATGCTCTGGCAGAAGTGGTCCAGCGCCTGCGTGCCGATCCAGGATCACTGGGCCTGGTGGGTGCGAATGGCGGCTTCCTGTCCACCCATGCAGTGGGCGTCTACTCGACCACTCCCAAGCCGTTCAAAACCTGCGATAGCAGCAAGCATCAGGCGCAAATCGACGCCCTGCCTGCTCCAGCACTGACCCTGTCGCCAAATGGCTGGGCCAGCGTCGAAAGTTACACAGTACTGCATGACAAACAAGGCCCCAAGGAAGTCATCGTCATCGGTCGCTTGAGTAGCACCGGTGAACGCTTCGTCGCCAATAGCGTCGCCGAAGATAACGAGGCACTCCAGGCCTTCAGCAACCAGGATGGCCTGGAGTTGAAGATCTGCGTCCGTCTACTGCAGGGCGTCAACCGCTTTGCCATGAGCGAAGCGTCACTCGATCGCCTGGTACCACCCGCCCCCAAACACCTGCTAGATCAGTATGAATTCATCAAGGTCGAGCGCCGTGGGCCCATTCTCGAAGTAATTATCAATCGGCCGGAAGTCAATAATGCGTTGATCCCTGAAGCCAACGACGAGCTGGACCAGATCTTCAACGCCTTCGAAGCTGACAAAACTTTGTGGGTCGCGATCATCTCCGGTGCCGGTACCCGCGCCTTCTGCACCGGCAATGACCTCAAGGCGGCTTCCACCGGTCGACGCATGTGGATGCCGCGCAATGGATTCGGCGGCCTGACTGCACGACTCAATCGCGAGAAGCCGATCATTTGTGCAGTGAACGGTTTTGCCATGGGTGGCGGTTTCGAGATAGCCCTGGCCAGCGACATGATTGTCGCCGACAGTGCTGCCCAGTTCGCCCTCAGTGAAGTACGCGTGGGCCTGCTGGCAGGTGCCGGTGGCCTGCAGCGCCTGACCCGGCAAATTCCTTACAAGCAGGCCATTGAAATGATCCTCACTGGCCGTCGCGTCGGAGCAGAGGAAGGCCAGCGCCTGGGCTTTATCAATCGTGTGGTACCTGAGGGCACTGCACTGGAGGCGGCCCGTGAACTGGCGGAATCCCTGCTTGAGTGTTCGCCGAACAGCATTCGTCTGACCAAGCAATTGCTCAACGAGCAAGATTACTACGCTAGCGAAACTGAAGCCGTGCGGGTTGCTTACAAAGCCATCGACAGGGTCGTCAACAGTGAAGACCGCATAGAAGGCGGCCTGGCGTTTGCGCAAAAGCGCAAACCGGTGTGGAAAAACCGCTAGCACTGCCCACTATTTTGATAACGCTGTTCGTGGGTGCGGAATGTGCCCACGAATATCCGGACAAGGCCATAAAGATGAACACCACGACACTTCCCAGTAATGAAGAGCGCCAGATGCTCAAGGACAGCCTCGAAGGCTACTTGAGCACCCATTGGGACTATCACCAGCCCGACCCTGCCGGAGTTTGGCAAGGTCTGGCCGAACTTGGACTGACAGCCCTGGGCAGTGACCCCGCCTATGGTGGCTTGCGCGAATGGCTTATCGTCATGGAAGGCATGGGCAGACATGCCTGCTCCGCGCCATTGCACGGCAGCTTCCTGGCCAATCGTTTGTTAGCTGATGTACCTGCTTTTCCCCTGATGGACTCCCTGGCCACGGGCGTGTGCGCAATCGGTGTTGCTTTTACCGAAGAAGGCGCCCGACTGACAGAACGCGACAGCAAGATGGATGGCCATCTGGCGATCGTTGACGACCTTGAGCAACTGCAACAGTTGCTGGTGATCGACCCTGCCCTTGGTGTACGCCTGATTGATCTGAACGCCCCAGGTATCAGCCGCACAGCTCTGCCCGGCCTGGCTGTCCCAGCACTTCACCGACTGGATTTTTGCGCAACGCCCGTCCAAGCCCTTGAAGCCAACACGCTTGACCTGGACCGGCTCGCTCGCCTCGGTTACAGCGCTCGCGCCCTGGGCGCGGCCAATCGCGCCTTCGAGATGGTGGTCGAGTATGTAAAAGAGCGCCAACAATTCGGCCAACCCATTGGTCGCTTCCAGGCCCTGCAGCACAAGCTCGCCGACTGCATTACGCGCCTTGACGGTGTGCGCCTGACCCTGGCCAATGCTGCGCAGAGCCATGATCTGGGCAACCCCGACTGGCGCTTCTACGCCTCGGCCGCCATTGCCTATGCCAGCAACGTATTGCGTCAAGTTTCGCTGGAGGTTCATCACAGTTTTGGTGCCATCGGCTATAGCGAAGAACATGAAGCACCGCGGCATTTTCGTCGTGTGCATGCAGACCTATCGCGCTTGGGCGGTACCCGCCGCGCACGCCAGGAACTGGCGGCATTTCTGGTCGACGAAGGCCAGAGCCTGCCCGAGTATGACTTGGGTCAGGCCGGTAACGCCTTCCGCCAGGAAGTACGCGATTGGCTGAAGGTCAATTGGACGGACCTGCATCAGTCGGCCTACCAGCAGTTGCCGTTCGAGGAACGCAAGTCTGTACCAGCATTCACTCGCGCACTGGGCAAACAAGGTTGGCTGGCGCTGGGCTGGCCTGAGCGTTTCGGCGGCCAGGCCCGTACGCCGCTGGAGCAACTGGCCTTTATCGAGGAAGTCCAGCAGGCCGGTATTCCCAAACCCGGTGGCGAAATCCAGGGCCATGCCCTGATGCAGTTCGGCACGCCGGAGCAGCAAGCTTTCTTCCTGCCAAAGATCCGCGCGGGGGAGATCCGCTTTTGCCTGGGTTATAGCGAGCCAGGCGCAGGTTCAGACCTTGCCGCCATCCGTACCAGCGCCGTACGCGACGGCGATGAATGGGTCATCAATGGCCAGAAGCTCTGGACCACCTTCGCCGAAGATGCCGACTACCTGTGGTTGGCGGCACGCACCGATCCGACTGCGAAAGCCCACGCCGGTATCAGCTTGTTCATCGTGCCGATGAATACCCCGGGCATCACCGTGCATCCATCCATGGCCCTCTACGGCCATACGTTCTGCACCGAATTTCTCGACAACGTGAGAGTGCCGGCGAGCGCGCTGGTCGGTGAAGTCAACCAGGGTTGGGCAATCATCACCAGCGCCCTGGCCACAGAACGGGTGCAGATGGGCGGTTTCGTTGCCCATATCCGTGCCAACTACGAACGCCTTGTTGTGGAGCTTCGCCAGCGTGGCGCCGACCCGGTGGCCCGCGACACGCTGGGGCAATTGGCTGCTGAAATCGAAGTCGCACGTCAACTGCTGGGGCGCAGCATCGGTATGTTGGAACAAGGGCAGACTCCTGTGTACGAGGCAGCCATGAGCAAGGCCTTCACCGCCGAGCTGATGGAGCGTTTAGGCGAGGCTGCACTGGATCTGCTAGGTGTCAGTGGTACGCTCGGTGAGCTGGCTCCAGGTGCGCCTTGCGGAGGGAAACTGGAACAGGTACTGCGTCAGTCGATCATGATGGTTATCGGCGGAGGCACCAACGAGATCCAGCGGACCTTAATTGCCCAACGCGGATTGGGATTACCACGCTAACAAAAAAGCCCGCTTTCTCCAGAGCCCCAGGATCCACGTCGGGGCTTGCGAGAAAGCGGGCTCATCAGCACCTCGTCAGTTACGCTGCCACCCTCGCTTTACGGTAACCCTCCTCCAACTCCAACAGCATCTGCGCAACCGTCGGCACTCGCTCGATCAACTCAACACTATGGCCACCGCTCCAGACCATCTTCCAGGGTTTGATCGACGCGGGGATGTTGGCGCGACCATCGACCAATGCCGGCAGGCAAGCGGGGTCCAGACCATTCTGGCGGATCGAGGGTGCCAGGAAGTTGGCCGGGATACCGCAAATTGCATCAGTCCAGAGCACATCGGCACTGCCTGCTTCGGTGAGCATCTGTTTGTGCCCTGCATCGACACCGGATTCGACCGTGGCGATGAAGCGGGTGCCCATGCACACCATGTCGGCGCCCAGGGTTTGTGCTGCAGCGATTCCGACCCCGTCGGCGACGCCACCGGCCAACTGAATGATGCCGTCGAACATGCGCCGCACCTTGGGCACAAAGGCGAAGGGTGACAACTGCCCACCGAGGCCACCGGCACCGGCACAAACCAACATCAGCCCATCGACACCTGCGGCAATGGCACGCTCAGCCTGCTCAACGGTGGTGGCGTCATGAATCACCAGACCACCCCAGTCATGCACCTGCTTGACCAACTCGCGGGGGTCACCCGCGTTGCTGGTGATAACGGGTAGCCGAGCGTTGCGGCACACCGCGATTTCCTCCGCGAGCAATGATTGGGGTTTGGCCCGCGAAACATTGATATTGACTGCGAACGGCGCAACAGCCTCTCCCCGCTCACGGCCTTGGCGCTGCACGGTCTGCAGTTCGTCAACCCACAACGCTAGACCTCCCTCACGTGCAGCGTTATGGGTGGGAAAACAGCCCATGATGCCTGCCTGAATTACCGCACTGACTAACGCGCGATTTGATGCGATTGACATAGGTGCGGCCATCAGTGGCAGTCGCAGGCTGGCTAACAACTCGGATTTGTTCATGCCTGCCTCTCAACGAAAATCAGCGAAGAACCGACGCAGCTCGTCGACGAACAATGGACCTTTTTCCAACGCTGGAAAATGCCCGCCGCTGTCGAACACCCGGTAGTGGCGTACATCGAAGATCCGCTCCAGCAGGCAACGGGGCGGTGGTGCAATCAGGTCATTAGGAAACAATGAGAAGCCCGCAGGTACCGTATTGCGTTCCTCGATCGCCACCCGACTGTCCTGACCGCAGCGGGCTGCGTGATACAGCCAATTTGCACCGTTGATGCCGTTCAACCAGTAGAGCGTCAGATTGGCTGCCATCCAATCCAGGCTGAAAGGTGGGTCCTGATCGCTGGCACCCAAGGTCCAGGACTGAAATTTCTCGCAGATCCAACCCGCCAATCCTGCCGGTGAGTCAGTCAGCCCGTAGGCCAGTGACTGGGGTTTGGTGCCCTGAATCTGCTGATAGGCACCTTCCTGCATTTGCATGGCCGCCACGCGCCCAAACCAGGTCTGTTCCTCAGGCGCCAAACTCTCGTCAGGGCCAATGACCGGCACGTTGCCGCACATATTCAGATGTACGGCCCTCAGACCTGGTGGCTGTAGGCGCGACATCAAGCCGGTGACCACCGACCCCCAGTCCCCACCTTGAGCCACATACTGTTTGAAACCCAATTCTTCGCTGGCCAGTTTTCCCCATATTCGGGCAATCGCACGTGGACCTAGGGGGATGGCTGGCGAGGGTGAAAAACCGTAGCCAGGCAAACTCGGCAATACCACCGTAAAGGCATCTTCTATGCGCCCGCCGAAACGTTCGGGATGCGCCAGCGGTTCGATAAGATCGATGAACTCGAGAAACGAACCGGGCCAGCCATGGGTCAGTAGCAGTGGTAGCGGATTGTCCCCCGAGCCTTGTTCGATCAACACATGGACAACCTGCCCGTCAACCTCTACCAGTCGCTGCTCAAAAGCATTGATGCGCGCCTCCCACGCCTGCCAGTCAAAATCCCTGGCCCAGAACTGCACCAGTCGCTGTAAGTAATCGCTATCGGTACCATATTCCCAGGTACTGTCGACCGGCTGGTTTGGCCAACGCGTATTGATCAGGCGAGCACGCAGGTCGTCGAGCAGAGGCTCGGGTGTATTGATCTTGAAGGGGATTCCGGGAAGCTGCATGGAGTGTCCTCATATGGCCAAGTTAAGTAGGAAATGCGCCAATGATTGGCATTTCATGCCAGGTAGTTTTTGAATTTGGCTACGGCAGCAGCACGACGAGCCACCAGATGCTCGGTGGGAAACAACCCACGATGGGGCCTATAGCCCTTGAGAACACCTTTGGCCACGGCGGTCTTATGCACCTCGGTAGGCCCATCCACCAATCCCATGCAGGCGGCGTAGATCCACATCTGTCCAAGCGCCATTTCATCTGACACCCCGAGCGAGCCATGGATCTGCATGGTTCGTTGAACAATATCGTGGTAGACCTTAGGAGCCGCGGCCTTTATCGCCGCGATGTGCATGGCGTTGGCTTTGTAGTCGTGACCGCTGTCAATGCGCCAGGCGGTCTGCAGCACCAACAGGCGGTATTGCTGAAGTTCGATGTACGAATCAGCCAGGTACTGCTGAACAACTTGCTTACTTGCCAGTGATTCGCCCTTGGTCACGCGCGACAATGCTCGCTCGGCCATCATGTCGATCGCCTTCTGGCATTGTCCGACGGTACGCATGGCATGGTGTACACGACCACCACCCAAACGAGCCTGGGCGACGGCAAAGCCCTTACCCTCCTCCCCCAGCAAGGCATCGGCAGGCACTCGCACGTTCTCGTAGCGAATGTAAGCATGGGCACCTTCGCCTGGATTTTCCCCGTATACACCAGGATTGCGCAGGATGTTCACACCAGGGGTGTCAGAGGGAATCAGGAACATCGAAGTACCGGCGTATACAGGTACATCCGGATTGGTGACGCACATGACAATCAGAAATGAGGCGTAGCGGGCATTGGAAGAGAACCATTTCTCGCCGTTGAGTACCCAATGATCACCGTCACGCACAGCGGTCGTGGTGAACACCGCAGGATCAGCACCACCCTGCGGCTCGGTCATCGAGTAGCAGGAAACGATGTCGCCATCGAGCAAGGGTTGCAGATACCGAGCCTTCTGCTGCTCAGTACCGAACATCGCCAGAATTTCCGCGTTGCCTGTATCGGGTGCAGCTGTACCGAACACAGTCGGCGCCCAACTGGAGCGACCGAGGATTTCATTCATCAGTGCCAGCTTGATCTGCCCATAACCCTGCCCACCCAGTTCCGGCCCCAGGTGACAGGCCCAAAGTTCCTGCTTTTTCACCTCGTCACACAATGGTTTGATAATCGCTCGCGCAGCCTTGTTACCCGTGTCGTAGGGCGCACTCATGTCCGGCCACAGTGTGTCCAGTGGTTCGATCTCTTCTTTGACGAAGTCTTTGATCCAATCGAGTTTGGCTTGGAATTCTGGCTCAGTACTGAAATCCCACATTGCTGTTCGCTCCTGGTCGTTAGGAAAGCTGGGCAGCGAAGCGCAGGCCACGCTGAATCATCCGGGGTACGTCGAATTCCATCCTGGCGTGCACAGGATGGTCGGATTTGCCCGCTGTATAGCGGGCATAGGCGCCTTCCATGATGATTGCCAACTTGTACATCGCCAGCGCCATGTAATAAGACAGATGATCCAGCGCTAGCCCGGTTCTTTGGGCATAGCGGGCAGCGAGTTCACCGCGTGCAGGCATCCACTGCCAATCGATGTAGTCGGCAAACGTGGCGTCTTCCCCAGGATCTTGCCAACCGGCCAGGACCCAGCCCAGATCCAGTAGCGGATCGCCGATGGTCGCCATCTCCCAATCGACGATCGCCGTCAGGCGCACCGGCGCTGATCCTTCGTACATCACGTTGATGAATTGGTAGTCGCCGTGAATGAGTGCAGCGCGTTGCATTTGCGGTGTGTGCTCGGCCAGCCACAGCCCCAACTCTTCCAGCCCCGGAATCTCGCGAATCTTGTAGCGATCCAACTGTGAGGACCATCGCGCCACTTGGCGCTCCAGGAACTGATCGGGCTTCCCAAAGCTTTCAAGGCCGATGGTCTTCCAATCGGCATTGGCCAGCTCAGCCAAGGCATCAACCAGTTCGAAGGCCAGTTGCCGGTGTGCCTCAGGGTTCGGCGCAACGTCAGCCGGCAACGGATTCTTGGCGGTGAAACCCGGATGCCATTCCAGCAGCGCGAAAGGCACACCAATCACTTCACCGTTCTCACACCCTGCCACCAGCCGGGTGTGGGGAATTCTCGTGCTACCGATGGCCTTCAGCAGTTTCATCTCGCGCAGGATGTTGTTGGAGCTGGCGTCGTTGGCCACGGCCGGTGGGCGCCGAAGTGCATAGGCCACACCGTTGTAGTCAATTCGATAGATCAGGTTGCTGGCCCCCCCCTGGACGGTAGCAATGTGAAAGGAACGCTGAGGCCCCAACTGACTGCTGAGCCAGGCTTGCAAACGAGAAAGATCCGGAAACGCAGTGGAATTGCCCGACATGGTCAGTACTCCGTGGATGGCTTTTCGAATAATTGCTTTCTGTTATTTATTCAAATGATCTATATGAATATAACTCTTGTCAAGCTTCCAGAGCCAGGATAATCACCCTAACTTATGATGCCTTTATCAGCAGGAAGCACGCGCCAATCCACTTGTTTAATGATCTATATGATTATAATCTTAGCTCCATATCAGCTTGCTGCTGATCGTCGCTAGCCACTTCGAGGGACCTTCCGTGAATGATGCTCTTATCTTCGACCATGTACGCAGCCCGCGCGGTAAAGGCCGGCCCAACGGGGCCCTGCATGAAGTCACGGCCACTGCGTTGGCAAGCCAGGCGCTGACTGCCCTGCGCGAGCGCAATCAACTCGACACAGCACTGGTTGACGACGTCATGCTGGGCTGCGTGATGGCCGCTGGTGAACAAGGTGGCAACATCGCCCGCGTAGCCGCACTCAATGCCGACTACGCGCAGAACGTCCCGGGTTTTCAGCTCAACCGTTATTGCGCTTCAGGTCTCGAAGCTATGAATCTGGCGGCTTCCACCATTCGTGCAGGTGAAGCACAGGCGATTGTCGCTGGTGGTGTGGAGTCGATGTCGCGAGTGGCAATTGCTTCTGACGGCGGCTCTGTCTACTCCGACCCACAGGTCATCCACAAGACCTGGTACATCCCCCAAGGGATCGGTGCCGACTTGATCGCCGAGCAGGACGGCTATAGCCGTGAAGATGTGGATGCGTTCGCCTTGCGCAGTCAGCAACGGGCGGCAGCAGCCCAGGCGGCTGGGCATTTCGACCGCTCGCTGTTCACTGTGCGCGACATCCTGGGCGAGCCACTTCTGGCGCGCGACGAAGCCATTCGTAGCGATGCCAGTGCCCAGGATCTGGCCAAACTCAAGCCTGCTTTCGAAAGCATGGGCGCCCAGGCTGGCTTCGATGGCGTGATGCTGCAGCGTTACCCCGAAGTGGAGTCAATCCGTCACGTCCACACCGCTGGCAACTCCAGCGCCATGGTCGACGGCGCTGCAGCGATCCTGCTCGGCAATGCCCAGTTCGGCCAGGCCTCTGGCTTGCGTCCGCGGGCCAGAGTCCGCAGCTACACCTCAATCGGATCGGAGCCGGCGATCATGTTGACCGGCCCGGCGGCGTGCACTGAAAAACTGCTTCAACGCGCAGGCCTTTCGGTTCAGGACATCGACCTCTTCGAAGTCAATGAAGCCTTTGCGTCGGTGGTCATGCGCTATATGCGCCACTTCAATCTCGATCCGGCCAAGGTCAATGTCAACGGCGGATCGATCGCCATGGGCCACCCGCTCGGCGCCACCGGCGCGATGCTGGTCGGCACAGTGCTCGATGAGCTGGAACGTCGCGACCTCAACACTGCCGTGATCACCCTGTGCGCCGCCGCAGGCATGGCCACCGCCACCCTGATCGAACGGATCTGAGCCTGGAGCCTGATTGATGAATACCCTGAAACTTGAAATCACCGCCCAGGGCGTAGCCGTCGTTTACATTGACGTGCCCGACCGCTCGGTCAATGTTTTCACCCCTGAATTTGTCGATGACATGAGCGCGATGGTCGAGCAGGTGCTTGGCGACCCGGCGATCGTTGGCGCAGTGGTCACATCGGCCAAGAACAGTTTTATTGCCGGAGCCGACCTCAAAGTACTAGTGGATGCTTACGACCAGGGCGTCACTGCGGTACAGGCCAGCCAGCGATTTGCTCGTGAAAACGCAATGATGCGGCGCCTGGAGACCGGCGGAAAACCTTTCGTCGCAGCCCTCAACGGCCTGGCCCTCGGTGGTGGATTGGAACTGGCCTTGGCCTGCCACCATCGCCTGTTGGTGGACAATCCGAAGGCGGTGGTCGGCTTGCCGGAGGTCAGCGTCGGCCTGCTGCCAGCAGGCGGTGGCACGCAGCGGTTGCCACGCATGATCGGCATCGAGAAAGCCCTGCCGCTTCTGCTGGAAGGGACCAACCTGAAACCACAGCAGGCACTTGAGTCGGGTGTGGTCGATGCACTGGTATCTGCAGAGCGATTGATTGAAGTTGCCTGTAATTGGGTGCTGGCACATCCTCAAGTCAACAAGCCTTGGGATGTCAAAGGTTTCAGCGTTCCTGGCGGCAGCGGTTGCCTGGCCCCGCATGCAGTCAAGTCGTTCCAGTACAACACCAGCCTGGCCAAGCGTGACGCCGGCAACTACCCGGCGCGCCTTGCCATCCTCAGCGCCGTGTTCGAAGGGACGCAGTTGCCGTTCGATACCGCACTGGCAGTAGAAGCCAAGTACTTTGGCACTCTGCTGGCCAATCCAGTGGCCCGCAACCTGATGCGTACGATGTTCATCAACAAGAGCGCGGCTGACAAACTGGCCCGCCGCCCCCAAGGCTATGACACGTGCAGGGTCCGCAAAGTCGGCGTCCTCGGTGCCGGCATGATGGGCGCAGGGATTGCCTATGTATCGGCTCAAGCCGGTATTCAGGTCGTGCTGATCGATACCGACCGTACGGCCGCCGAACGCGGCAAGGCCTACTCTACGCGCATTCTGGACAAGGCTATCGAGCGCGGCACACAGACGCGCGAAGGCGCCGAGGCGATTTTGCGCCGCATCTCCCCGACCAGTGAGTTTGCCGAACTTGACGGATGCGACCTGGTGATCGAGGCCGTATTCGAGACCCGTGAAGTCAAGGCTCAGGTGATTCCCCAGGCTGAAGCACCGTTGATGCCATCAGCAATCTTCGCCAGCAACACCTCGACCCTTCCCATCAGCGGCCTTGCGACTTACTCCCAACGGCCAGACAAATTCATCGGCATGCACTTCTTTTCACCGGTCGAGCGCATGCCACTGGTGGAAATCATCATCGGAGACCAGACCAGTCAGGAAACGATTGCCCACGCACTGGACTTCGTCGGCACACTGCGCAAGACCCCGATCCTGGTTAATGACAGCCCGGGCTTCTACACAAGCCGAATCTTTAGCACCTACACCGACGAGGGTATGGCCATGCTCGCTGAAGGCGTCAATCCGGCGCTGATCGAGAATGCCGCACGCCTGGCCGGTATGGCCACGGGCCCCCTGGCTGTCACCGATGAAGTGTCGCTGGACCTGCAGAAACGTGTAATTGACCAAGCGCATGCCGACGATCTGCCAGTGCAATTCCTGCGCAGCCATGCCCGTCCGATCGTCGAGAAGATGAATGCCCTCGGCCGTCTGGGGCGCAAGAGCGGGGGCGCATTCTACGTGTTCCCACAAGGTGCCAAAAAGCACCTGTGGCCTGGACTGGCCGAACTTTTCCCGGTCGCGCAAGCGCAGCCCGATGTCCAGACCGTACGCAATCGTCTGCTCTACATCATGGCCCTGGAAACCGCGCGTTGTGTCGAAGAGAACGTGATTTTCGAACCGGCTGATGCCGACCTTGGGGCCATTCTTGGTCTGGGTTATCCGACCTGGACGGGCGGCACCCTGTCGCTGATCGACAGCATCGGGCTACCGGCTTTTATCACTGAGTGTGATCGTCTGGCCAGCCTGTACGGCAAGCGGTTCAGACCTTCGTCATGGCTTCGCGAGCGAGCCGTACAAGGTGTCACATTCCATCCGCAGACCGCACGTTAAGGAGGCTCCTGCATGCAGAACCGCCTGATTTTTGACCAGGATCACGAACTGTTCCGCGACCAGGTTCGCAAGTTCGTGCAAAAGGAAGTCGCCCCGCACGTCGAACACTGGCGCAAGCAAGGGCGGGTCGACCGCGAGATTTTCCGTAAAGCCGGCGACCAGGGCCTGTTGCTGATGTGGGCGGACGAACGCTATGGCGGCAGCGGCCTGACCGATTTGCGCTACGAGCAGATCCTCTATGAGGAAGTGATCCGCTACGGTGACATCGGCGTGTTTTTCACCCTGCATTCACGGATCGTTGCCCCCTATCTGCAACGCTTCGGTACCGACGCGCAACGTGAACAGTATCTGCCCGGTTGCGTCCGTGGCGAGACCATCCTCGCGGTAGCCATGACCGAGCCCGATGCTGGCTCGGATCTGGCCGGGATGAGGGCTCGCGCCGAAGACCGGGGCGACCACTGGTTGCTCAATGGCTCCAAGCTCTACATCTCCAATGGCCTGAATGCAGACCTGGTCGTGGTGGCCGCACGCACCCAGCCGGAAAACAAGTACGGCATTGGCTTGTTCCTGGTCGAGGCTGACTGGCCCGGTGTCAGTCGCACGCCATTGGAAAAAATGGGCCTGGATGCTCAGGACACGGTCATCCTGTTCTTCGACAACGTGCGTATTCCCAAGGCCAATATTCTGGGCGACGCCACCAAGGGCTTCGCCTACCTGGCCGAAGGCCTGGCCGAGGAACGCCTGCTCGGCGCTTGTCAGTCACTGGCCCACGCTCAGGTCGCCTTCGACCTGACCCTTGAATACGTGATGTCGCGCAAGGCCTTTGGTAAACCCATCGGTACTTTCCAGAACAGCCGATTCAAGCTCGCCGATTTGCGCAGCCAACTCGACTGCCAGCAGACCTGGGTTGACCAACTGGTGTTGCAGATGAACGCAGGAACGCTCAGCGCGGAAGCCGCCGCTGCGGCGAAGCTGCTGACGTCCGAACTCGAAGGCCGGGTGATGGATGAGTGTGTCCAACTGCACGGTAGCGCCGGCTACATGGACGAGTACCGCATATCGCGAATGTATCGCGATGCGCGGATCTCACGGATCTTCGCTGGCACCAGCGAAATCATGAAAGAAATCATTGGCCGAAGCCTCGGCCTCGATGACCGCAAGCTCAAGTAAGTCGCAAAAACAATAAGGGATACCAGCATGTATCAAGGTCAAACATTGCACCTCACCCCATTGGGTGAGCAGTTGGTCGAACTGTGCTTCGATCGCCAGGGCCAAGCCGTCAATAAGTTCGATGCAGCCACCCTTTCCGAACTACAGGCAGCGCTCGCGGTGCTGACCAGGATGCCGGACCTGCGCGGTGTTCTGGTGACCAGCGCCAAGGACAGTTTTGTCGTCGGTGCGGATATATTCGAGTTCACCGAATTGTTCAGCCGCCCGGAATCCGAACTGGCCGCCCATAACCGTGGCCAGAGCCAAGTATTTACAGCACTGTCGCGCTTGCCGGCCCCGGTGGTCTGCGCCATCAACGGCCTGGCCCTGGGCGGCGGGTTTGAAGTAACCCTGGCATGTGATTATCGGGTACTGGCCCGCGACGCTCAGGTCGGTGTGCCGGAAATCAATCTCGGTATCTTCCCGGGCCTCGGTGGCATGGCTCGCCTGCCCCGGTTGGTGGGAGCTGCGGTGGCCGCGGACTGGGTGACCAGCGGCAAACCACAGAGCGCCGAAACGGCGTTGCGCGTGGGCGCCGTGGACAAGGTTATCGACGAAGCAGAGCTTGCCGATTCCGCCCTTGCCTTGCTCGAGGCGCTCGCAGCCGGTGATAACGACTGGCGCCAACGGCGCCAGCTGCGTTCGGGAGGTTTTACTCTCGACAGTGAGATGCTGACCAAGGCCAAGAGCGATGCTTGCAAGCGTCATCCGCAAGTCCCTGCAGCGCTGGCTGCTGTAGAACTGTTGGAAAACACTGCCGAGGTGGACCTGGAGCAAGCGCTCAAGGCAGAAAACCGCGCATTCGCCGCCATTGCCCAGACCCAGGCTGCTCATGCCCTGGTGCAGTTGTTCATTAATGACCAGTTCCTGCGCAAGAAAGCCAAGGGCTATGCCAAGGCAGGGCGCTCTACTGCACATGCGGCCGTTCTGGGTGCTGGCATCATGGGTGGCGGCATTGCCTACACCAGCGCCGCCCGCGGTATACCCGCGTTGATGAAGGACATCGCCCAGCCAGCTCTGGACCTTGGTGTTAACGAAGCGGCCAAGCTGCTGGACAAACAAGTCACCGGTGGCCGTCTGCCGCAGGAGAAGGCAGACGCTATTCTCGCCTCAATCGTCCCCACATTGACCTACGACGGCTTTGATAAGGTCGATGTTGTGGTCGAAGCAGTGGTCGAAAACATGAAGGTCAAGCAAAGCGTGCTGGCCGAAGTGGAGCAGCGAGTTTCCAGCAACACGGTCCTGGCCTCCAATACCTCATCACTGTCCATCGCTGAAATGGCCGATGCGCTGGCACGGCCGGAAAACTTCGTCGGCATGCACTTTTTCAACCCTGTTCCGGTCATGCCGTTGGTGGAAGTCATTCGCGGCCCGCGTACCAGCGATCAGGCCGCTGCCACGATCGCGAGCTATGCGAGCGCCATGGGCAAGACGCCGGTGGTGGTCAAGGATTGCCCGGGTTTCCTGGTCAATCGCATCCTCACCGGTAATGTGCTGGGCTTTCTACGACTAATCCACGACGGTGCTGACTTCCAGGCCGTGGACGCGGCTCTGGAAGCGTTTGGATGGCCGATGGGGCCAGCCTACCTACAAGACGTGATTGGCATGGATACATCCGAGCATGTGATTCGTTACATCAGTACTGGCTACGGCCCGCGCATGGTCCCCGACTTCGCCCACGCCGTTGAGTTTATGGTCGCCAATGGCCGCCTCGGGCAGAAAAATGGCCAAGGGTTTTACCACTACAGCAAAGACCCCAAAGGTCGTCCAGTGAAAACCGTCGATCCCCAGGTACACGAGCTGCTCAAGGAGGTCCAGCCTAAAGGTCAGCAGGTTTTCACCTCTGAAACCCTGGTTGATCGGGTAATGCTGCCCACCGTGATCGAAGCGATTCGCTGCCTGGAAGACGGTGTTGCCGAATCGGCCATCGAGATCGACATGGCCCTGATTCTTGGTGTGGGCTTCCCGCGTGCGGTGGGTGGTGCGCTGAAATATGCCGACTGGCTGGGGCCACAGGCACTGCTCGAGCGATGTGAACGCTATGCCCACCTGGGCCCGCTATACCAGCCCACCCAAGGCATGCGCGAGCGTGCTGCCAGTGGCGCCCGCTATTACAGCTGAGCCTGGAACAAGATCCAGGAACAAGATTCAGACCGGAGCATTACCATGAAAGTACTAGTCGCAGTCAAACGGGTGGTCGACTACAACGTCAAGATTCGGGTCAAGTCCGACAAATCTGGCGTGGACTTGAACAATGTGAAATTTTCCATGAACCCCTTCGACGAAATTGCCGTCGAGGAAGCGGTGCGCCTGAAAGAACAAGGTCAGGCCAGCGAGGTAGTCGTGGTATCCCTTGGCTCAGCCTCCTGCCAGGAAACCTTGCGTACTGCGTTGGCGATGGGCGCGGACCGCGCGATCCTGGTCCAGAGCGACGCCGAACTGCAACCGCTGGCAGTAGCCAAACTGCTGCATGCAGTGGCAGAGCGCGAACAACCGCAGCTGATCATCCTCGGTAAGCAGGCCATCGACGATGACTGCAACCAGACCGGGCAGATGCTGGCGCAGTTGGGTAACTGGAGCCAAGGCACCTTCGCCTCGAAGCTGGCCTTCGACGGCGACAGCCTACAGGTCACACGAGAAGTCGACGGTGGTCTGGAAACCGTACAGCTTGGTCTCCCGGCAGTGGTCACCAGCGATTTACGTTTGAACGAACCTCGCTATGCCTCGCTGCCCAACATCATGAAGGCCAAGAAAAAGCCGCTGGAGGTCGTCGAGGCGCACAACCTGGGCGTAGATATCGCCCCGCGCCTGTCGACCCTGAAGGTCGAGGAGCCGCCGGTTCGTCAAGGTGGCATCAAGGTGGGGTCGGTGGCCGAGTTGATGGCCAAACTGCAAAACGATGCGAAGGTGATTTGAACATGGCCATTCTGGTATTTGCCGAACACGACAATATTCAGCTCAAGGGTGACACGCTCAAGGCTGTTGCCGCCGCTGTACAATTGGGTAGCGACATTCATCTGTTGGTGGCCGGATACAACGCAATCGGTGTCGCCGAACAGGCTGCAGCAGTGGCTGGGGTCAGCAAGGTTATTCTGGCCCAGGATCCTGCCCTGGAAAAGCCGGTCGCCGAAGCACTCGCACCACTTTTGATTCAGCTTGCTCCTGACTACAGCCACTTGATCGCGGCAGCCACCACCACCGGCAAGAATCTGCTGCCTCGTGTGGCCGCGGCACTGGATACCGCGCAAATTTCGGACATTATCGAAGTCGTATCGAGCGATACCTTCAAGCGTCCAATCTATGCCGGCAACGCCATTGCCACCGTACAGTCCCACGATTCGCTGAAAGTCATTACCGTACGCGTTTCGGCCTTCGACGCCGCAGCAGCAACCGGTGGCAGCGCCAGCATCGAATCAGTGTCAGTGCCCGTACAGCAGATTGCGGCCAAGGTTATCGGCCAGGAACTGGCCAAATCCGAACGACCGGAGCTGACTGCCGCGCGCATCGTTGTCTCGGGTGGCCGCGCACTGGGCAGTGCAGAAAACTATCAGGCACTGATCGCGCCATTGGCCGATGCCCTTGGTGGCGCCGCCGGGGCTTCGCGCGCCGCCGTGGATGCAGGGTTTGCTGCAAACGATTTGCAAGTTGGCCAGACCGGCAAGATCGTGGCCCCTGAACTTTACATTGCGATCGGCATCTCGGGAGCGATCCAGCACCTGGCGGGCATGAAGGACTCGAAGGTCATCGTGGCCATCAACAAGGACGAGGAGGCACCGATTTTCCAGGTGGCCGACTACGGACTGGTCGCCGACCTGTTCGAAGCAGTCCCGCAAATCACCACCGCCCTCGCTCACTGACCGGATTTCAATCATGGATTTCAGCTTGTCGCCGCAGCTATTGGAGCTGCAACAACGTACCCGTCGCTTCATTGCCGAGCGCATCATTCCCCTAGAGAAAGATCCGCGCTGCACCCCACACGGCCCAAGTGAATCGCTGCGCCGGGAAATGATCGGCATGGCCCGTGAGGCCGGTCTGCTCTCTTCGCACATGCCTGTTGAACTCGGTGGGCTGGGACTGAGCCACGTCGGCAAAGCGATCTTGTTCGAGGAGGCAGGTTATTCTCCGCTCGGCCCTGTCGCCCTGAACATCGCGGCGCCTGACGAAGGCAACATGCACATGATGGAAGTCATCGCCACGGCCGAGCAGAAGGAGCGTTGGCTCAAGCCGTTGGCACTGGGTGAAATCCGCTCGTGCTTCTGCATGACCGAGCCTGCTCCTGGGTCCGGTTCGGACCCCACCATGCTCGCCACCACTGCCGTACGCGATGGCAACGATTTTGTGATCAATGGCGTCAAGTGGTTCATTACCGGTGCCGAAGGCGCCAGCTTCGCCATCATCATGGCCAAGCTTGAAGACGGTCGGGCAACCATGTTCCTGGCTGATATGGATCGTCCGGGCATCCGTATCGAACGTGCCATGGATGCATTGGATAGCTGCTTCCCCGGCGGCCACGCGGTGGTCCGTTTCGAAAATCTGCGGGTGCCGGCCAAGGACATCCTCGGTGAACTCGGAGAAGGCTTCAAATATGCCCAAGTTCGTCTATCCCCTGCCCGCCTGACCCATTGCATGCGTTGGCTCGGCGCCGCCCGCCGGACACACGACGTCGCTGCCGCCTATGCCTATGAGCGCGAAGCGTTCGGCAAGCGGTTGGGCGACCACGAAGGCGTTGGATTCAAGCTGGCTGACAACGAAATGGATCTGCACGTCACCCGCCTGGCCGTATGGCATTGCGCCTGGGTACTGGACCAGGGTGACCTGGGCAAACATGAGTCCAGCGTTGCCAAGGTTATTTCCAGCGAAGCGATCTGGAACGTGGTGGACCGCAGCGTGCAGATTCTCGGTGGCCAGGGTGTGACCCACGAAACCATCGTTGCCCGGATTTTCGCCGACGTTCGCGCTTTCCGCGTGTATGACGGCCCATCGGAAGTTCACCGCTGGAGCATCGCCAAGACCATCATGCGCCAGCAGCGTAAACGCCTGGAAGCCAAGGAGTAAGACCATGCAACAAGCCTATATTGTCGACGCTTTGCGCAGTCCCACGGGTAAACGCGCCGGCAGCCTGGCCCAGGTCCACCCCATGGACCTGGGGGCCCATGTGCTAAAGGCATTGGTGGCGCGCAACAATATTCCAGCCGAGGATTACGACGACGTCATTTTCGGCGCTATCGATGCCATCGGCCCGAATGCCGGCAACCTGGCGCGGTTTTGCTGGCTTGGCGCGGGCCTGCCGGAATCGGTGCCTGGGGTCACCATCGATCGCCAGTGCGGCTCTTCCCAGCAAGCCGTGCACTTCGCCGCCCAGGCGGTGATGAGCGGCAGCCAAGATGTGGTCGTTGCCGGCGGCGTGCAGAACATGAGCCAGATCCCGATCAACACTGCGCTGTATGCCGCCGCGGAGTTGGGTTTCCCTGATCCCTGGACCACCGCTGAAAGCTTTCGTGCGCGATATGGTGAGCAACAGCTGTCGCAGTTCGCCGCCGCTGAAATGATCGCAAAGAAATGGGGCTTCACCCGCGCAGACATGGAAGCCTATGCGCTGGAGTCCAACAACCGCGCACTGGCGGCCATCGAGGCAGGTCACTTTGCCCTCGAAGTGGTCCCGTACGGCAACTTTTCGATGGATGAGACCGCCCGGCGCAGTAGCCTGGAAAAAATGGCCACGCTGCAAACCATCCTTCCGAATGGAATACTCACAGCGGCCATCTCCAGCCAGATGTCCGACGCTGCCAGTGCCGTGTTGGTCTGTTCGGAGGCGGCAGTCAAGCGCTATGGCCTGACTCCGCGCGCCCGCATCGTACACATGAGCGTGCGTGGCGATGATCCGGTGTGGATGCTAACAGCCCCCATCCCAGCTACCCGCCATGCCTTGGCCAAGGCAGGTTTGCGGATGAACGACATCGACCGCGTCGAAATCAACGAAGCCTTTGCTTCAGTATCCATGGCCTGGCTCCAGGAGCTGGACTACGACCCAGCGCGCACCAACGTCAATGGTGGTGCCATCGCACTGGGCCACCCAATTGGCGCAACCGGGACCAAGCTGATGACCACCCTGCTCCACGAGTTGGAACGCAGCGGAGGCCGCTTCGGCTTGCAAACCATGTGCGAAGGCGGTGGCTTGGCCAACGTCACCATTATCGAACGTCTGTAAGTCGGGGGAGTCAAGCATGAGTGCAGCCGTTACCGTCGAACACCGGGGCGCAGTCGCCCTGGTCACGCTCAACCTGCCAGCCAAACGCAATAGTCTGGTACCAGAACTCTATCGGCCATTGGCCGATGTGCTCGAACAACTGCAAGGGCAGCGCGAGGTGCGTGCCATCGTGCTCACCGGCGGTGCGCATTTCTGCGCCGGTGGACCACTGGATGGCCTGGACACGCGTGGGCTGGCGATGCGCGCCGACATGCGTTGCGGTCACCGCGTAATTCGCGCCATCGTCAGTGGCCGACTGCCCGTAGTGGCGGCGGTAGAAGGCGCGGCGTTTGGTGCTGGCCTTTCCCTGGCGGCTGCCTGTGACTTCGTCGTCGCGGACACTGGAAGCCGCTTCGGCGCGGTGTTCGGTAAAGTCGGGGTCATGCCGGATTGGGGCGCGCTCTGGACTCTGCCGCAGCGTGTGGGCCTGACCAAGGCTCGTCAGATTCTGATGTTTCAACAAGTGTTGGATGGAGAACAGGCTGCCGGCATGGGCCTGGTGGATTTCCTCGTGCCTGCGGGACAGGTTCTGGAACACGCACTTGAGCGTGCCGAGCAACTGGCCCAGGCTGCTCCGGGGCCATTGGGCGCGACCAAAAGTTTCCTGGCGCGCGCTCCCATGACCCTGGATGCCCTGTTGGATTGGGAATCCGACGCCCAGGCATTGTTGATCGGTTCGGCAGACTTTGCCGAAGGTCGGGATGCCTTCTTTGCCAAGCGTGCCGCCGCGTTTACCGGGCTGTGATGAGATGAATCTACCTGAACCCAGTCTCTGGGACGGACACGATATCGCCTCATTGTTCGCCCTGCACTCTCAAGGCCGTGACCGTTTCATCTGCAGCCGCTTTCATGCTAATCAGAATCAAATGGTGTATGGCGGTCAGTCATTGGCCTTGGCCTGTGCGGCCGCGCAGGCTACGGTAGAAACTCAATGGCAGCCGACTGCGCTGCAACTGAATTTTCTGGCCCCGGGAGCCCTGGACGCACCGATGTTGGTGCGAGTGGAGCGGGTCCAGCAGACCAAGCGCTTCGCCACGCGCTTGGTGTTCCTGGAGCAAAATGATCGCTGCGTGGCCGTCGCTACCCTCGCCTTTCACAGCGGTGAAGACGGAATGGAACATCAGTTTTCGACGCAACCGGCCCCTGCACCCGAAACGCTGATGAACCTGACTGAACTGCGCGATAAGTATTTCGAACGCCTGAATCCCGTGGAGCAGCAGTTCATTGGACGCAACACAGCCGTGGAAATCCGCCCTCTGGACCCCGAACACTTCTTGCTTGAACGCGATCCTGAGGCGCGATTTCGCTATTGGATGCGAACCCAACAACCATTGGCTCTGGACATCCACCAGCACTATGCTGCGCTTGCCTACCTTTCCGACTTCTGGTTTGGCGTGACTGCATTGACTCCGCACCGAGAGCACAAGCTGGGCGACGACCTCTATGTTTCCAGTTTGAACCACGCGCTATGGTTCCATGGCCCGCAACGCGCTGACGACTGGATGCTGGTCGATGCTCAAAGCCCCTGGGCTGGCCAGGGCCGTGGCCTGACCTTCGGCAGCCTCTACGATCGCAAGGGTCGACTCGTGGCGAGCGTGGCCCAGGAAGGCCTGTATCGCAAACGTTGAAGGGACGCTGCAGCCTCAGGGGTTTACTCGTTGTCGAGTCTAGATGCACGCGGCAAGCGCCGGAACCTCAGCCAATGCGCGCAAGGCATCATTGAGATGTGTGCACCCCAACTCCCGACGAAGTGCCACCAGCACCTGTTGGCGCAGTCCGGCCAGCGGCGATCCGATCAGCCGAGAGACATTGCCAGCTGCGGCTGGGCACTCTGGATATGGCAAGACTCTCGGCTGGGCTATCAAAGTCAGCAACTCTCCACTTTGCGCATTGGCGGTCGCCTGCAGGCCATATTCATGCACCGCCATACGCCCACCGTCGGGGGTACTGGCGCTGTCCTGGAACATGGCTTCGATCTGCAGGCAGCCATCCTCATGCCACACATCGATACGACGTGCCCTGCGCATAGTAACGCCACTGCTGGCGGGTAGCTTGTGCCAGCCCGTCGGGTCATCTGGGTGCGCGAGCGCTGGGACCGCCCTGGCATCATGCAGCTCACCACGGATATCCATAATGGCAGAGGAGCCCTCGGCAAATCCGGTGCAAACGCCTGTCATGCGACTGCGGCGCTGCTCCAGCGCGAGGGCATCGGAAATCGGTATGAATTGACTCAGCCACCCATCTCCCCAACGCGACCATGCCCAATTGGCCACCAGGCTGGCACCCGCCAGGTCGTCGAGCAGCAGGTAAAGAGGGGCACTGTTGGCCAGGTCCTCTGCCAGTGCGCCATCAAGGGCTTTGCGCAATTGGCTGCCGGCATTGAGGCCCACTAATGCAGTGATGGATGGCCGAGCAGGTACGGTGCTGAGGCGGGCAATCTCACGCTCCGGGCTGACCACCGCCTCAAAGCGCTGTAAGGCCAGTGTCTGCGGAGCGCTGTTTGGGCTATCGCTGTAGATGTCACGGCCAATCCCATGGAAATGCCCTGCGCTTCCATATCCGCCTGGCCAGAACACATCGATCGATGTGGTGCGCCTGATGGAAGCCGATCGTCGCATAGGTGCATGGCCAATCGGGCCTAGTGTATGGGCCTGTACATCACTCATGGGTTGCTCCTTTTTTATTGGTCTTGTTCAAGGAACTCATCAATCAGCGCCGCCAGCTCATGGGGCACGTCATGCTGCAGGTTGTGGCCGGCATCCTCGATCAGCACAGTTCGTGAATCGGCTACGCAGTCAAAGCGGCGTTGCAATGCCGCCTCATGCCCCTTGAAGGCCTGGGATACGAACGAATCCGCACCACGCACGAACAGCACTCGGGCAGTGATTTGGGCCAATAAGGTCTCAACCTGCTCGGCATGAGGGAAGATCGGAATGAAACTGAACGTCTTGACGTCCGCGGCAATACGTACCCCTCCCGCTGGATCAGGCACGACAAAGTGCCGGGCCAGAAACTCGGCTTGGGCCTGATCCAGGCGCGGGTTTTTTCGAAGCATACGCCGCGCCATACTGGACACGTCCGGTAAATGCACGGTACGGCCTGCTCCCGGCCGGGAGAGGGAGTCCAGCCAATTGCCGATACGGGTACCCAGGGTCGCCAGTTGGTTGGGAAACGGCCCGACGCCTTCAAGGTTGATGAAGCTATGGATACGATCAGGCCGGACACCGGCATACAAGCTGCTGATATTGGCGCCCATGCTGTGTGCCACAAGCCGTACCGGTTCATCCGGACTGACCAGATCAAGAAAGGCCTCAAGATCGGCCAGATACTCGCTGAAGGCGTAATATTCACGTTTATCGCTCAAGCCAAAACCTGCCCAATCCAGCGCGATAATGTTCCATTCCTGCCGCAACTGGTCGACCATGAATTGCCAGGTGGCGGAGTTGTCCATCCAGCCATGCAACAGCACAAGCAAAGGTGCTTGCGGCGAGCCCCAACGGCGCACGTGGTGGCGACTACCGCGTACCTCGATAAATTCCGAGCGTGATGCACGCTGCTCGTAATAACCGGTACAAATCCCGGTCGAAGGTAGGGTTTCGATCACAGCACTCTCCTCGATGAAAGGCACTTCGACGAATATCATAGTGCGCTAAGAGTATAATGATATAGACGTTTAAGATAGTGCCGCGCTATCCTCATCAAACCACAAGAACAAGCGCAGAAAGAGGGACTCGCATGACCTGGGAACACTGCGACAAAACCGCGATCGTCGGCGTGGGCGCCACGCCCTATTACGTCCGGGGCCAGTCCTGGCCGCGTACCATCAACGAGATGATCGGCGAAGCAATCCTGGCCGCCTGCAAAGACGCTGGCCTTAACGTCAAGGACATCGATGGTTTTGCCTACTACGGTGGCGCCAAGGCCGGTTATCTGGACACTATGGACACCGCCAGCATCATGGAGATGCTCGGCATACCGGAGGTCACCTTCACGGCCACGCTGACTGGCGGTGGCGGTGGCTCGGCTGGTGCAATCGGCCTCGCCTCTGCGGCGATCATTGCCGGTGAGGCGAAGCATGTCGTTACAGTCATGGCGCTGCAACAGCGTAACCAGCGCCTGGGTACGGTGTTCGGCGCGCTCAAGCCCGACCCCGAAAACTCCTTCCTGCAACCTTCCGGATTGGTTGGCCCCGGGCACCTGATGTCCGTCCTGGCTCGCCGGCATATGCATCTGTACGGCACTCGCCGCGAAGCTTTTGCTGAAGTGGCGATCAGTAGCCGCAACAATGCCCTGAACCGCCCGGGGGCGATCCGTCGTACGCCGCTGACCCTGGAGGAATATTTTGCCTCGCCGATGCTCGCCGATCCGCTGTGTCGTCTGGACTTCTGCCTGGAAACCGACGGTGCAGTAGCGGTGATTACCACCTCGACTGAACGTGCCAAGGACCTGAAACAGAAACCGGTGCTGGTGCGCGCTGCGGCCCATGGCGGGCGGCGCGAATGGGGCCGGGCTTTCGCCGGTATGGGCATGAGCGACGAATATTTCGCCTCTTCCGGACACAAATCGGTTGCCGATCGCTTGTACGACAAGGCGGGAATGAAACCAGCTGATATCGATGTCGCGCTAATCTATGACCATTTCACCCCGATGGTCATCATGCAGCTGGAAGACTACGGTTTCTGCGGCAAAGGTGAAGGCGGGCCATTCGTGGAAAGCGGTGCTATACGCTTTGGCACTGGCAGCCTGCCAGTCAACCCGCACGGCGGACAATTGTCCGAGGCCTACATCATCGGCATGACCCACATCCTCGAAGCGGTGGAGCAGCTGCGCGGCACAGCGATCAATCAGGTATCCAACGCCGAGACTGCGCTGGTCACTGGTGGCCCCGCCTCGATTCCGGTTTCCGGCCTCATTCTCAGGAGATCCGCATGACGCAGTCCCTTTCACGCGCCCTGCCGGGCGAGCACGTGCATATCACCACCGATCCGTGGACCGAACCTTTCTGGCAGGCAGCCAAGGAAGGTCGACTGGTGGCAGCCCAATGCGGTGATTGCCAGACCTTTCGCATGCCACCCACACCCTACTGCCCGCACTGCCAGAGCCAGAACACGAAATGGCCACAGCTGTCCGGCAGCGGCACGGTGTACAGCTATGCGGTATGCAATCGCTCACCATTCCCTGGCGTGGAGGATTTCGTTTACATTCCGGTGGTGGTCGAGCTCGATGATGCCCCCGGCATCCGCCTGGTTTCCAACCTGATCGATATCGATCCGGCAGCCGTCAGCATCGGCATGGCCATCACGGTTGACTGGAACCCGATCACCGAAGGCTGGCAACAGCCTGTCTTCCGCGCAGTCTGACCCCGGAGCCTCCATGGAATATACAACTCTGCTTTTTAACGTGAGCCCTGACGGAGTCGGTACGATCACTCTCAATCGCCCGGAGGCGATGAACTCTTTCACGCTGACCATGCTGCGTGAGTTCGATCACCTCTGGGCACACATCCGCGAGAACGAAGACGTGCGCGCGGTGGTCTTGCGCGGCTCAGCGGGCCGGGCCTTCTCCACCGGTGCCGACGTCAAGCAGCACGCCAGTGAAAATGTATTGGGTACCGAGAACATCTGGAACCAGCGTGACCCGGGTGAAAGCCTTGGTGCTCGCGCAAACAAGGTGTGGAAGCCGGTCGTGACTGCCGTGCATGGTCTCTGCTGCGCCGGCGCGTTTTATTGGCTCAATGAGAGCGACATCATCATCTGCTCCGAGGATGCCCAATTCTTCGATCCGCACGTGTCATACGGCATGGTCTGCGCGGTTGAACCGATCGGGATGTCCTACCGACTGCCGCTCGGTGAAGTGCTGCGCATGTCGCTACTAGGCAATGATGAGCGCATCAGTGCGCCCACCGCACTTCGCATCGGTCTGGTCAGCGAAATTACAAGCAACGAATCATTGTGGGACCGGGCGCACGAATTAGCGGCCAGGATTGCTGCCAAACCTGCAGCTGCTGTCCAAGGAACCGTGCGTGCCATTTGGGAATCCCTCGACGTTCCGCGCTCACAAGCCATGGTGCAATCGCTTAAGTATCCACTGCTGGGTAACCCCGTGGCTCAGGCGCAATTGGACGTCGATGCCTTGCGCAAGCAGCAGAAAATTTTTGAAGTTCGATAGGCATCACTGAAAAAGCCCGGCAACTACGTTTGCCGGGCTTTTTTTTGTGGGTGGCCCTTGCGCATGCTTGCGGGACTCACGACGGGTCTTCACCGATGAGCGTCGTATGTGAAGGCACGTCGCACACGCGCTTGGACCATTAAACGATCAAGTCAGGTATTTGGGATTGCTTTCAGTTACAGCCTGCCGCACTGCGAGCCGCAAATGGTCGAGCACTTCGGCACGCTTGCCTTGACCAGGATCGGCAACGCCCGCACGCATCAACATACTCAACTCACGATATCCGGTATTCATCTGTAAAGACTCATTCAGTGGGCGCTGCAGGAGGTGTTCGAGACTTCGGCGCTCCTCTTGTTCTGCAGCCTCCCCTGCCTGCAATTGGCGGATCGCCACGCCCATGGCATTGGCGATCATCAGGGCATTGTGCTTCTGCTCGTCAGGCAAGACCGGCAGCAGTTGCTCACGTAACAGTTTTTGCGCCTCAACCAACAAATCAGCACCATTGGGACGTGTCCGCATTAGTCATGCTCCGTCATATTCAGAATTTCCCACTCCAACTGTGGGGTGATATGCCCCGTTAGCGCGAGCAGCAAAGAACTCTCCTCGCCGGTCAGGTGACGCTCCGCTTGCTGAATGGAAACAATCGCCCAATGCAAATGCGCCATTACTTCCCAGTAACGCACTTGTTCGCGAGGGATCGTGCGGCCACTTTCGGCCTCGTATCCCCGGTAAAAAGCCTCGCGCTGACCAATACCGCCTGCTTCCAGCGCGTCCTGACCGAAGCGCCAGCACTTGGCGCAGAACCAGCCGATGTCCTCCAGCGGATCACTCCATCCGGCAAACTCCCAATCGATGATGCCGGTAAGACCGTGTTCGTCGACCATGTAATTACCGGTACGCAAGTCCCGGTGGCACAAAACCACTTGATTACGCGGCGGGGCGAGACGCTCGAGCCAGCGCAGGCCCCATTCCAGTGCAGGGTAAGCCGTGTGATGACTGTCCAGAAATGCTCGGTATTTCGCGACAAGATAGAGCGAGGGCGCTTCGTCATAGCTCGGCAGGAACTGCAAGTCAGGGTGCGGCAGGCGAATGCTGTGAATACGCGCCATTTCCCGGCCCAAACGTTCGGCCAGTTCGTTGCGGTCGCCACCCCAGAGGGAGCCAGGTCGACAGATAAGGTGCGCGCTGGCGGTACCCTGGATGCGGCGCATGACAAAGAACGGCCGCCCCACTACCCGCTCATCGGTGCATAGAAAAAGGGGTTCAGGTACAGTCACACCGGAGTCGTAGGCAGCCTTGACTAAGGCAAACTCCTGGGCCCGGCCATGACTGGAGGCCACCCCCGAGGCGGCATCGCTGCGGACCACCAAGGCTTGCGAACCTGCGTGAGGGCCGTCGCTGAATACCGCATCAACCAGCCAGTTTTCCTGGATGGCACCTCCTGAAAGCAGGCGTACTTCGGCCAAGTGCACGGAGCTGGCCTGGCCCATCTGGGCCAGATAACCGGCGAGTCGTTGCTGTTGCTGAATGTCCACTACCCGAGCTCCTAGAGTCCGCTGACCAAATGACCGCCGTCGACAGCAAGGGTTGCACCAGTGATATGCCGACCACCGTCACCGGTCAACAGCAGCAAGGGTGCATCGAGATCTGACAATTCACCGAAACGACGACTGGGAATACGTTTGCGCAAGCGCTCTCCCGCTTCGCTGCTGAGAAAGGCCCGGTTCAAATCGGTGACCACGTAGCCGGGTAACAATGCGTTGACGCGAATTCTGTACCGAGCGAGTTCCAGTGCCAAAGCCTTGGTGGCCTGCACCACACCCGCCTTGGAAATTGAATAAGGCGCTACCGCACCCGCGACCCGCTCACCAAGTATTGATGCGGTATTGATGATCACACCGCCCTTCCCGGCGGCCACCATGCGCCGCGCGCCTTCGGTGGCAACCAACCAGCCGCCTTTCAGATTGGTATCAAGCACCGAGTCGAAATCCGCTGCAGTTTGTTCAAGGGCGGGCTTGGTGATCGTCACACCGGCATTGTTCAGGATGATGTCCGGCGCTCCCAGTCGCTCACAAACTTCATCGAAGGCGCGACGTACGCTATGCGCATCGGATACCTCCATGGCTACCGCCGAAACCTTCCCGGGCATATCCGCAGCCAGCTCACGCAAGCGATCAATCCGCCGGGCCGCCAATACCACTTCGGCACCGGCTGCTGCCAGGACTCGGGCGCAATGTAGCCCCAACCCCGAAGAGGCGCCGGTAACCAGTGCCCGCTTACCTTCCAGTCCGAACAATTTGTGCAGTGCGGCATCGACCATGACAGTAACCTCGACATTTCTTTCAAAAAATCATATCAATTGTATATATCTTTACGCAAGAATTGTCGAGCCACTGTCAACGCCATTAATATCTAAATGATTCATACAAAAACAAAGGTGCACAAATGGCAACACAACGCCCTCAACCCCCTCAAAGCTTCGCTGAATTGGTCCAGCTAACCCCTCACGAAGGCCTGTATCAAGGCTTGTGCGGTCAAGCCAATCTGTCTGGCAATGTTTTCGGCGGCCAACTGATGGCGCAGGCCTTCTACGCTGCTGCATCCCAGGTTGAACCTGCCAGAGCATTGCGCTCGTTGCATGCCAGTTTCCTGCGCCCGCATCCGCTCACGCCACCTCCTCGATACCAAGTTGAGCCCACCCTGCAAGGCCGTAGCTTCAGCAACCTGGACGTACAGGTGCAACTCCAGAACCAGGCCTGTCTACGTGCCAGCTTGTGCTTCCAGCATCCAGAAGAAGGCGCATGTCATGCCCACCCCTTTCCCGACGCACCAGGTCCGGAGGGGTTGCCGGATCTGGTGGAACTTGCCGAGCACTATCGCGAACGATTGAGCGAGGGAATGGGACGAGTCCTGGGCAGGTCTCAACTGCATGAGCTACGTCCAGTAGACAGCGAGGCATTTCTGTTCTGCGAAGGTCGTAGTACGCGATTGCGCTACTGGATGCGCAGTCGCCTGCCTGTCGCAGATGATCCGCGCCTGCATGAAGCGGCGTTGATCTACATGTCGGACGCCTGGGTCAACAGCCCCATGGTTCTGCCACATGTGGACGAACGCCTGTCGCGGCAATTTTTTGCCCCCACCTTGAGCCACACCCTATGGTTTCACGAAACGCCGAATGTGAATCAATGGTTACTGTTCGACCTGCAAAGCCCTGCTCTGCGTGGCGGAGCCGGGCTCGTCAGTGGAGACATTTTTGACCAGCGAGGCGTTCTGGTGGCGAGCGTTGCGCAGCATTCCCTGTTTCGCCAGAGTTGATGAGCACCAGATCACAGAAGGCGCCGAAAAACCACTAGCACACTTGTCACAGGCATGCTTATCATTAGCATACTAACGTTAATTCCGGTGCAACCATGTCTACACCTGTGACCTTGGGTTTCGTCCTGCACGATGCTGCACGCTTGATGCGTAAGCGATTCGAACAGCGTTCCCGGCATACCGGCCTGACCCGCTCGCAATGGCACGTTCTGGCCATTCTTTCGAAAAACGAGGGCATTCACCAGAAAGGCCTGGCCGATCTTATGGAAATCGAATCGATCACGCTGGTGCGGTTACTCGACAAAATGCAGGAGCGCAATTTGATCGAACGTCGTCCGCACCCCAGCGATCGTCGGGTCACACAACTTTTCATGACGCCCGAAGCAGTGCCATTACTGGATGTCTTGCGCGGGCTGGGCAATCAGACCCGCAGCGAGGCGGTAGGGAATTTTTCGGATGAAGAACAACGTCAGTTGTTCGACTTGCTATCGCGCATGCGCGAACACTTGATTGACGCCTGCAATCAACCCGTCGATACCGTTGCCGAGGTAGATCATGTCTGAGTCCGCGATTCCCACCGCACCGGCCAAGCCCCACATACACATCAAACCAGGTCCGGAAGGTCGCGGACTGGGACCCGCGCACCCGGGCCAAGAACGTACGGGGCAAAATAACCCGCCAGGGTATGACGACGTCACCACCCATCTAAAACGGCATCGCGTTCGTAAGACGCTGTTCCTGCTGATTCCATTAGCCTTGCTCGCAGGCGGCTATCTGTATGCAACCGGCGGCCGGGTGATTTCTACTGATAACGCCTACATACAGGCCGACAAGGTCGCAGTCTCAACCGATGTGTCCGGGCTGGTCGATGCCATCGAAGTCAAGGATAACCAGACAGTGTCGCGTGGGCAGGTGCTATTCCGGCTGAATGCCGAACCCTTCCAGATTGCCCTGGCCAGTGCAACCGCCAACCTTGGAACGGTACGTAACCAGATTCTCAACCAGCAAGCCAGTTATAGTCAGGCACTGGCCGAAATCGACCAGGCTCAGTCCGAGTTGCCGTTTTTCGAACAGGCATTCCAGCGCCAGGAAAAACTACTGGCAGTCAATGCAGTATCCCGCACCACCTATGACCAGGCACGCCATGACCTGGACACCACGCTGAAAAAAATAGCCGTCGCCAAGGCCCAGGCCAAGGCAGTCCTGGCGCAATTGGGTGGCCGGCTGGACATTCCCGTGGAGCAACAGCCAGCCTGGCTGCAAGCAAAGGCTCAGGTCGACGAAGCGAAGCGCAACCTCAACAATTCGGTGGTGCGAGCGCCCTTTGACGGCATCGTTACCAATGTAGATTCCCTCCAGGTCGGCACTTATCTACAACCACCGCAATCAGGCATCAGCCTGGTGGCGAGCAATGCACTCTGGGTCGCGGCCCAACCCAAGGAAACCGAATTGACTCACGTGCGGCCCGGTCAACCGGTAGAGATTCGTGTTGACAGTTATCCCGGCGTTATCTGGCACGGTTCAGTAGAGAGCATCAGCCCGGCTTCAGGGTCGAGCTTCTCGTTGTTACCTGCACAGAACACCACGGGAAACTGGGTCAAGGTGGTGCAACGCATTCCGGTGCGCATTCGGATCGAAGATCAGGTTGGTAAACCACCGCTGCGCCATGGCATGAGCGTCGAGGCCGAGATCGACACCGGCCTCTCTCGTGGCATGGCTGGCGGGTTGTTCGCCCACCAGGAAACTGGTCATGAGTGAGGGAGGCGTCGCTCCCAATCGTGCGCTGCTGACCTGTTGCGTCGTCCTTGCCGTGATCATGCAGGCGCTGGATACCACCATCGCCAACGTCGCCTTGCCGTATATGCAGGGCAGTGTTTCGGCCAGCGCTGATCAGATCAACTGGGTACTGACCTCCTACATCGTCGCCGCTGCAATCATGACGCAGCCATCGGCCTTTCTGGCCCGCCGCTTCGGCCGTAAACGCGTATTGCTCAGCGCGATCGTCGGCTTCGTCATCACCTCCATACTCTGCGGCCTGGCGCAGTCATTGGAACAAATCATCCTGTTCCGATTACTGCAAGGGCTGGCGGGCGCGGCACTAGTGCCGCTGTCACAGGGCATCATGCTCGACAGTTACAGCCTCCAGGAGCGCGGTTCGGCGATGGCGTTGTTCGGGGTGTCGGTGATGGTCGGTCCGGTCCTGGGGCCGGTGCTGGGTGGCTGGCTGACAGAACATCTGAACTGGCGCTGGGTTTTTTTCATCAACCTGCCGATTGGCCTGTTGGCATTTATCGGTTTGATGAAATATGTCCGCGAAACTCCCGTCGACCGTGAAACACGCCTGGACTGGTTGGGGTTTGGCTCTTTGAGCGTGGCAATTTTGGCCTTTCAGCTGTTTCTGGACCGCGGCGAACAGCTGGACTGGTTCAGTTCGGGGGAAATCCTCCTCGAACTGGTGGTAGCGCTGGTGGCGAGCTATGTATTTCTGGTGCACATGTTCACGGCCGACAAGCCCTTCATCAGCCCCAGCCTGTTCAAGGACCGTAACTTTGCGCTGGGCGTTGTGTTTATCTTCATCATCGGCATCACCTATCTGGCCTCACTGGCCCTGATGACCCCCTACTTACAAAAGCTGATGGGTTATCCGGTGCTCGATGCTGGTCTGGCCATGGGCCCCAGAGGGTTGGGCACCATGCTTACGATGTTCCTGGCCGGGCGGATTATCGGCAAGGTCGACACCCGCTGGCTGCTGTTCACCGGGCTGCTGCTCTCGGCATTGTCGATGCACTGGATGTCCGGTTGGACACCGGATGTATCGATGCACACCTTGATCGCCGTAGGCTTCGTACAGGGAGCCAGCCTTGGTTTGTTATTCGTGCCGCTCAACACCATTGCCTTCGCTACGCTGGACCCTAACCTTCGAGCCGATGGCACGGGATTGTTCAGCCTATCGCGAAACGTCGGCTCCAGTGTCGGCATCTCTCTGGTGACGGTTCTGCTGACCCGCAATACCCAAGTACTGCACGAAGAAATCAGCGGCCTGGTGACGCCGTTCAACAGAGCATTGGAAAGCTGGACGGCCAACACTTTCTTCAACCCTGCTGGCGCTGCAGGGCGGGCACTGCTGGACCAGACAATCACTTACCAGGCTACCAGCATGGCCTACCTTAATGACTTCAAATTGCTGATGCTGCTGGCGATTGCGGTCATGCCGCTGTTGCTGCTGATGCGGCCCACTGGCAAGTCCCATGGGGGCGCTGAGGAAGCGATGGTGCTCGACTGAGGGATGGCGCCCACGAGTGGCGCCACTCCTGTTACACCCGGGTATTGCGGATAATCTTCTGCAGCAAGCCCTTGAGCAAGGCCAGGTCGTCCCAATCCAGGCCTTCGATGGCTTTCTGCTCGGCGGACTTGGCCTGCACGAACAACTTCACCGTTAGCTCGCGCCCCTTCCCCGTCAGGTCGAACTGGCGCGATACGCCCTCGCCTTCCACCGTAATCCAGCCAGCAGTCACCAGCCGGTCCATCTCTGCGTCATCGAAATGATGCTCGCCCAGACTCAGGATCTGATTGATCTGCGCCAAGGTCCGGTGCTTGCCGGCGGCGAGCACGCTGAGGACGAAGTACCCGCACTCGCTCAGCCCCATTGCCTGCCAGGCTGAACGCACCGGCACGGCCAATTGCATGGACGCCACACCGAGCAGAAAGCCCAGGTAGTCCTTGTTGAAACTACTGCTCACATCCTCGGGTTCGGTGACTGCTGCGGCTGCGCGCGGGAAGACCTTGGCATACTTTCCGCCATGGAATGCCAAGGGAGGATGGGCCCAATGATCGAACGCTATGACTTCCCCCACGAAAATTATGTGGTCGCCACCCTCATAGCGGTAGCTAGTGCGGCACTGGAAGCGTGCAGAACAGTCACCCAGCAACGGAATGTCACCGGCCCCCCGCTCCAGCGCAAGCCCCTCGAACTTGTCGATGCCACGCTTGGAAAAACGGTCGGACATCGACTGCTGGTCGGCTGCCAGCACGTGCACGGCGAAATACTCGCCCTCCATGAACGCCGGCAAGCTGCCGGAGGTCTTGGTCAGACTCCAGAGCACCATGGGCGGCTCCAGTGACACAGAATTGAAACTACTGGCTGTCAACCCGACGTCCCGGCCTTCGGCATCCTGGGTGGTGACAATGGTAACGCCGGTGGCGAAAGCGCCCAGCGCATTGCGGAACTGCCGGCTATCAATAGCCACATTTGACTGACTCACGCTGCTCTCCTCGGTTCACCGCTGTTCACCCAGTGCAGGCGAACGATTTGATAAAATCATATTAATTATATATCTATTAATCAAGCCAAATGCTGCGAACAGGTATTGTGTATTCATATAAATCATATATACCATAAAACCGAGAATTACCTTCAGTCAGAAGAGCCATAACAATGAAGACTAAAGTTTGTGAAATGCTAGGCATCGAATTGCCAATCTTCGCTTTCTCCCACTGTCGGGACGTCGTAGCTGAAGTGTCCAAGGCCGGCGGTATGGGGGTATTGGGCGTCAGCGGGTTCTCACCCGAACAGCTTGAACAGGAGCTGATGTGGATTGACGAGCACATCGAAGGTCACCCCTACGCCGTGGACATCCTCATCCCAAATCGCTATGAGCAATCGGCTGCGCGCCTTCAGGGGTTGCCGCCACTACCCGAAGCCAACCAACGCTTTCTCGGCAAGCTCTGTGACGATGCCGGCATGGCCCCCTTACCGGCCGGCGAATCGCAGCGGATGGTCGAGGAGTACCTGGAACGTCTGCACATGACCCCTGAATCGGCGGAGGAGCTGATTGAAATTTCGTTACGCCACCCACTGGTGAAATTGGTGGTCAATGCGCTGGGTACTCCACCCCGGCACAAGGTCGACGAACTTCACGCCCGAGGCGTTAAAGTCGGCTCGTTGGTAGGGCGGCTGGACCACGCCAAGGCACAAGTTGAAGCTGGAGTGGACATCATTATCGCTCAAGGCAGCGAGGCCGGCGGGCATACCGGCACGGTCAGTTCGATGGTGCTCTGGCCCCAAGTGGTCGATGCCGTTGCCCCGATCCCGGTATTGGCTGCGGGCGGCATTGGTCGTGGCCGACAGATGGCCGCCGCCATGGCAATGGGCGCCGAGGGCGTCTGGTGCGGTTCCATCTGGCTGGGCACCGACAAGAGTGAACTGGCCCCTGAAATGAAGCAGCGGTTGTTTGACGCTCGTTCGGAAGAGGCTATTCAGTCCCGCGTGATGACCGGTAAACCCTGTCGCATGTTGCGCAGCAAACTCACAGAAGCATTCGAACAACCCGGCGCGCCAAAACCGTTGCCAATGCCGTTGCAGACCATTTCGGTGTACGAAACGCGTACCCGTATCGAACGCGCCCATGCTGTGGACTACATGAGCCATCCGGTGGGCCAGATCGTTGGCGACATGCACGGTGAAACCACCGTAAAGGAAATCTTCTACAACATGCTCAGCGAATACTTGGACGCCACCGAGCGGCTGCAGGCTCTGGTCGGCGAATAAGCCAATGTGTTTCCGAGGGCCCGGTTCGTGTTCCCCACCGCCGGCCCTCTTTTTATTCCAGTGAGGTCCTCTCCATGAACGAACAGGACATCCACGTGCTGGCCGCACGCCTGTTAATGGCTCGCCAGGCTATGGAACCCGTGGAACCGCCTGCAGACATGACTAAGGCAGAGGCCAGCGCTGTCAAGCAGCGGACACTGGAGCTGATGACAGCAGGCGATCCGGCGCTCATCCGCGGGTACAAAGTTTCCATGTCGATGACCTGGGGCGCATTGACTGGCGACATGATCATCCATGGGCCAGCCACACTGCCCAGGGATCGACTATTCGATCCGCTGGTGGAGACCGAGGCAGTGTTCCGCCTCGACAAAGCCCTGGATCCTACGGCCACCTTGGAAGAGTTGCTTGCCCATTCACATGTTTGCGCAGGAATCGAAGTCGCCGACAGCCGCTGGAGCGGATGGCGACCGAGCGCCAGCGAGCACAGCGCCCGAGGCATTCCCAATCGCGCCCAGATCGAAGCCGACAATGCCCTGAGCGGCATGCTGGTTTTGGGCGGACCGTGGATTGCAGCCCACGAGCTGGGTGATTTCAATCTCAATATGGCGGTCTGGCATGACCATCGCCATTTGGCCGAAGGCTCACTTCTCCACATCATGGATCATCCGGGCAACGCCGTACTTTGGCTCGCCCGGGAGCTGGCCAACAGTGGACTGATACTCGAGGCCGGAACCCTGGTCTCTACGGGCAATCCGTACCGCAATCTGATAACCGTGCCCGAATACGGCGGCCTGTTTGAAGCCCGCCTGGCCGGTGTTGGGTCTGCTTTCGTGACTTTTATATAAGGGTGATCGACGAGGGCTTGATGTGCATAAATATCAATGATACATATGATTAAATCTTTCCCTATATTAAGAAAAACAATAAGGAGTAGTGGCGCATGAAAATCCAAGCAGCCCTGGCGTTCGCAAGCAACGGTCCTCTGAGTATAGAAACGGTTGATATGGCCGAACCCGGCCCCCTGCAGATCCAGGTCAAGCTGGTCGCTACCGGCCTGTGCCACACCGATCTCAACGTATTGGCAAACCCGGCAATGCCCTGGCCTGTGTTATTTGGCCATGAAGGTGCTGGTGTCGTGGAAAAGGTTGGCAGTCAGGTGAGCAAAGTAGCGGTGGGCGATCATGTCATCATGACGACGTCTTCCTGCGGCAAGTGCCCTTCTTGCCTGTCCGCCAACCCTTCTTATTGCACGCGCTTTCGTGAGTTGAACATGTCCGGCGGGAAAACCTGCGAGGGCGGTTGCACGCATCAACACGATGCCAAGCCTGTGTTCGCCGGCTTCCTGGGCCAATCTTCGTTCGCCAGCCACCTGCTGACCAGCGAGCGCAATGTGATCAAAGTCGATGCAGACCTGCCGCTTGATGTACTTGCACCATTGGGTTGCGGAATCCAGACAGGCGCTGGCGCGGTGCTCAATACGCTGCAACCACACCCCGGTTCCAGCCTGGTAGTGTTCGGTGCCGGTGGTGTGGGCCTGGCTGCTCTCATGGCGGCGAAAATTGCAGGCTGCGGGCAGCGGATCGTGGTCGACAAGGTGCAAAGCCGTCTGGCCTTGGCAGAGGAGCTGGGTGCCACCCATGTCATCGATGCGGGAAGTGCCGATGTAATGGCGGCAATCAATGAAATTACCGGCGGCGGCGCCGACTACAGCGTAGAGGCGACGGGCATCCCGGCAGTCATGGAACAAGCCATCGCCGCCCTCGGCATTGGCGGCAGCGTGGTACTGGTCGGCATCGCGGGTGCGCAGGCCAGCGTGTCGTTCAACCCGACCATCGTGCAAAGCAAGAAAATCAAAATCCAGGGCAGCATCATGGCCGGTGCTGGCGGAGTACCGGACCTGTTCATCCCGAAACTGATCGGCTATTGGAAGGCAGGCCTGCTCCCGGTGGAAAAACTGATTCGGTACTACCCATTCGATCAGATCAACCAGGCGATCCACGATGCCCATGACGGCAGCGCGATCAAACCTGTACTGCGCCTGCCCTGAGGAAGAAGCCATGTCCATTGAAAACATCAATCATCGCATCGAGCGACTGTTCGCCCTTCAACGCGCCACCCGCGTGGCTCGCAAGCAGGAAGGCGCCGAAATCCGTGGGGCCAAGTTAGCCCGATTGAAAGACGCAATCGTGGCGCGCATCCCGCAAATTGAACAAGCCCTGTACGAAGACCTGCGCAAGGCGCCCAACGGCGGTAAAGGCGGAGAAATCGCCTCGGTACTGGGCGAGATCGGCACGGCTATCGCCTACCTGGAACATTGGATGGCACCCAAGCCCGTAGCGCAGTCGTCCTACCTGCCAAACACTGCCGCGCACATCCAGTATGAGCCGCGGGGCGTCGTGCTGTTGCTCGGTGCCTGGAACTTTCCGTTTGCCTTGGTCATGGCGCCGCTGGTGGCGATCATTGCCGCCGGCAACAGCGCCATCATCAAGCCCAATGAACTTCAACCCGCTACAAGCACAGTGATCGCCGAACTGATCAACGCCGTGTTCGAGGAACAGGACGTTGCGGTAGTGGAAGGTGGCATTGAAGTCGCCGAGTCGTTGCAAGAACTACCGTTCGACCATGTGTTCTTCACCGGTAGCCCGGCAGTAGGCAAGCGGGTAATGGCTGCCGCCGCGCGGCATTTGAGTACGGTGACACTGGAGTTAGGCGGCAAATGCCCGGCCATTCTCGACAATGCCTACGACCTGAATGAGGCTGCCGCCAAGGTGGTCGGTGGCCGGTTCAACAATGCCGGGCAACTGTGCCTGTCCGTGGACCACGTTTGGGTGCCTAGAGCACTGCATGAAGAATTCTGCCAATTGTTGACCGGAACCATCGAGAAGATGTTTTACGTGAACGGCGAATTGAGTCTTGAGCGCCTTCCACGGATCGTCAACACACGCAACTTTGAGCGAGTACTGGGTTACATCGAAGACGCTTGTCAGCGTGGCGCGCAAGTTTTGCGCGGCGGCCAGTCCGAGCGGGAAAGCCTGACCATCCACCCGACCCTGCTCACCAACGTGCCACTGGATGCACGCATCATGCAGGAAGAGATTTTCGGTCCACTGCTGCCCGTGCTGGCCTATGACAGTCTCGACGAGGTGCTAACGCAAATAGATAGCACGGGCAAACCTCTGGGGATGTACATCTTCAGTCATGACCAGGCTTTCGTCGATCAGGTCCTGTTGGGCACCTCATCCGGTGGGGTTACGATCAACCACGTGATGATGCACTTCGTCGAGAAGAACCTACCGTTCGGAGGCGTCAACGGCAGTGGCATGGGCCGATACCACGGGCACGCCGGATTTCTCGAGCTTTCCAACGCTCGCTCGGTGTTGATTCAGCAGAGCGCCTGAACCTGTGCAAGGAATGGATAACATGTCTCTCGACCCACAAATGCAAGGCCTGCTCAACGCTTTCGGCGCCCTGAAATTGCCGCCTTATGAAGAGCTGACCGCAGAAACATTCAGAGCGCTGGCCGATGCCAAACGCGTTACCCGCGGCCAAGGCGAAAGCCTGGCGCAAGTCAGTGATCGTGTTATTTCCGGCAAGGGTTCGGACGTCACCGTGCGGATCTATCGCCCACACACTGAAGGGGTACTCCCAGCGTTGGTTTACTTCCACGGCGGCGGTTTTGTACTCGGCGACCTTGACAGCCACGACAACCTCTGCCGGGCCTTGAGCAATCGGCTTGGTGCTCTGGTCGTATCGGTGGATTATCGCCGCGCACCAGAAGACCGGTTTCCAGCGGCGTTCAACGATGCCTGGACAGCCGTGCAATGGGTAGCCGAGCAGGCCGCTGCGCTATCGATCGACCCATCACGACTGATGGTGGGTGGCGACAGTGCTGGCGGTAACCTGGCCGCCAATGTCTGCATCAAAGCGCGTGACTGCGGTGGCCCGGCCATCGCGCATCAATTGCTGTTCTATCCGGTCTGCGACAACGATTTGAGCCGTACTTCCTACCGCGAGGTAGGCAGTGGTTATTTCCTTGAAACTGACATGATGCGCTGGTTCTGGGGGCAGTATCTGACTGCTCCGCAGGATGCCGACAAACCTTACTGCTGCCCACTCAAGACTGACGACTTGAGTAATTTGCCTCCTGCGACCCTGGTCGTCGGCGGTTACGATCCGCTCAAGGACGAAGGTCTGGCCTATATCGATCGTCTGCGCGTGGCGGGTGTGGTGGTTCATAGCCTGGTCTACCCGGGTGCCATTCATGGCTTCATGAGCTACATCGGGATGCTCCAGCTATCCGACCAGGCCCTCGACGAGACCATTGATTCACTGCAAACCGTGCTGGCTCGTGACTGAAAAACAGACGCCATACAATAAAAATTGATAAGGACCGCGTCATGGAAATTCAAAGTAAATATTTTCTGGTAACCGGTGCTGCTTCAGGTCTGGGGCTGGCAACAGCCAAACGACTGCTGGCAGCCGGCGCGCATGTGCTGCTGTGCGACGCCAACTCGGACATCGGTCGAGTGGTTGAAGAACTGGGACCCATGGCCAAGGGCCTGCTTGGCGATGTACGTAGTGAAGGCGACATGCGTCAGGCCGTCGAGGCTGCCAGCGGATCAGATGGCCTGCACGGTGTGATCCATTGTGCCGGCATTGCTGAAACCGAGTTCCTGCTTGATGCCGATGGCAATCCGGCGAGTCTGGCGAACTATCAACGAATCATTGATATCAATCTGGTCGGCACCTTCAACGTTCTTCGCCTGGCGGCGGCACGCATGCGCAGCAATCCGGTCGTTGGTCCCGATAATGAACGTGGCGTCATCGTGACTGTAGCTTCGGTGTGTGCTTTCGATGGAGGTGCTGGCCAGGTGGGTTATGGTGCGTCCAAGGCTGGCGTGGTGGGCATGACCCTGCCCGCGGCCCGGGAGCTGGGCAACCATGGCATCCGCGTTGTAAGTGTGGCGCCGGGGCCGTTCGCCACCGCGATGCTTGCCGACAAACCCAGCGATCGCTTGCAGGCTTCGGCTCAGGCAACGCCTTTCCCTCGTCGCCTTGGTCAAGCTGAAGACTTTGCACTACTGGCCGAGCAAATCATCGTCAACGTCATGCTCAATGGTGAAACCATTCGGCTCGATGGTGGGATCCGCTTGCGCTGAGTCTGCAGCAGCTCCTGTGCGGGCGGCTGGTGTCTGAGCCGCCCCGCCTTTTGAATCACACTATCAGACCAGCCCCTTCAAACCAATGCTTGCGTCAGCCAACTGTTCGGCTTTTACCGCAACGCGCTGCTGGATCAAGCGACGAGCCTGCATGAAGTCCGCCGGACGACCAACACAATCGACAGCAATCAGTTGTCCGCCCTTGAGATAGAACGCACTGAACTGACCGTCAGCCAATGCACCGCGCAGGACGAACTGGTCATGTCCTTCAGACAGCCCCGCCATTTGTAACTTCAATCCATATTGATCCGACCAGAACCAGGGCAACGCCTCTAATTGCTGATTCTGCCCGCAGAGGTTCGCCGCGATACAGCGCGCGTGCTCATTGGCATTGGGTACGGATTCCAGGCGCATGCGTCGTCCAAAAAAACCACAGGGATGATTTGCACAGTCTCCGGCAGCATAAATGTCTGGATCACTGGTTATGCAGGATGCGTCGACCCTAATGCCATTTTCCAGCGCCAAACCTGCCTGCTCGGCCAATTCGGTATTGGGAATCAACCCCACGCCAACGACCACCCGGTCGGCAGGTATGACCCGACCATCGGCCAGCACCACCGTTGCGACGTTCTTGCCCGACGCATCGGCGTGGAATCCCACCACAGCAGCGTTGGTGAGCACTTCCACGCCGTGACCACGATGGAGGTCCTCGTAGAACTGCGACAGCTGTGGGGCCGTGACTCGGGCCAGTACTCGTTCGGCCTGTTCCAACACTGTGACGATGTGGCCACATCCATTGGCTACCGCCGCCACCTCCAGCCCGACATAACCTCCCCCGACAATGACCAGGCGCTGTCCGGCCTGCCAGCCATCACGAATTGCCATCACATCCTGTTGAGTTCGCAAGACCTCGACACCTGCAAGCTCCGCCCCCGGCAACGCCAGTCGCCGCGCCCTACCGCCTGTGGCCAGAACCAGCTTGCCGTAACCAAAACGTTGCCCGTCGTGGAGCTCTACCTGGTGCAAATCGGGTAATAGCCGAACGACTGAAGCCCCCAGCATGCACTCAATCCGGTTTTGATCATAAGCCGCAGCGGGCCAAAGCTGCAGGGATTCCAGCGAAGCTTCGCCGCGCAAAAACTGCTTTGACAACGGTGGGCGCTGATAGGGCAAAACCGGCTCATCACTGACCAAAAGAACGCTGCCCGCGTATCCCTGCTGTCGAAGTGTAAACGCCGTTTGTGCAGCGGCCTGCCCGCCACCGACGATCAGAACGTCATAGACCTTGGTTGACTCCAACATCGTAGTGCACCTTTCGCTGAGGATCTTGTTGCAATCACATTAATCATCTATAAGATACAAATCAACAATCATGACTCAATTGTTGAAACGCGGCAGATGATTTGTCTCACCCCACTAAAAATAAGAGGTGTAACTCATGAAGCTTGGTGATATCGACCTGTCCGACTCTGGCGTTTTTGAGCGCGGCGTCCCCTATGAATACTTCGCCTTCCTGCGAAAGGAGCACCCGGTAAGCTGGCAGCCACGCGCGGACGGTAGCGGGTTCTGGTCGGTGACTCGCTACAAGGACATCATGGAAGTAGAGAACAACGTTGAGGTGTTCAGCTCGGAGACGGGCGTATCACCGCTCGAAGTTCCCGAAGAGGTGCTGGCCGCAACCGTGGGCAAAATGATCATCCTCTCCGACCCCCCGCGCCATGCCACCTTGCGCAAGCTGATCATGAGTGGCTTCACCCCCAAGGCTATCTCGAAAATCGAGGAGCGCATCCGCCAGCTGGCGGTGGACTCCATCGATGCCGTAATCGAGCAAGGCCGCTGTGACTTCCATGACCTGGCCGCGCACATGCCCATCGAAGTGGTCGCCGACCTGCTTGGCGTGCCTGCCGAAGATCGGCAGAACCTGTTCAACTGGGCCAATGCCATGTTTGGTGGCGAAGATCCGCGCATCTCCAGCGCAGGCGGCATGCACAAGGCGCAACAGGAAATGTTCGCCTATGCCATGCAACTTGCGGTCAAGCGTCGCGCCCAACCCACTGAAGACGTGTTCAGCCTGGTCGCCAACGCCCAGCAGGATGGCGAGATGCTGTCCGAGTTTGATCTCGGCTGCTTCTTCCTGATTCTGGCCACTGCCGGTAACGAGACCACTCGTACGCAGATTCTGCATGGCACGCTGCAACTGATCGAGAATCCGGAGTCGATGCAGGCACTGCGCGAGGACCTCTCGCTGCTACCTAACGCCGTCGAAGAAATGTTGCGAGTCACCACACCGGCGTTGTGCTTTGCACGCAAGGCCAAAGCCGATTACGTGCTCGACGGCCACACCATCAAGGCTGGCGACAAGGTAGTGATGTGGTATTGCTCGGGCAACCGGGATGAAACCGTCTTCAGCGAACCGAACAGGTTCGATATCCGCCGCGCCAACGCTCGCGAGCACATGGCCTTCGGTCACAAGACAGGTATCCACCGCTGCCTCGGTGCCATGTTGGCTCGTTCCGAACTGTTGGCAATGTTCAAGGAACTCGTTACCCGCCTGCCGGACATCCAGTTGGACGGCGAAGTGGAACGCCTGCGCTCGAACTTCACCAACGGCATCAACCACATGCCGGTGCGTTTTAGCCCAGGTAAATCGGCCAACGCCGACACCAGCTTGAGCTTCTATGCCTCCAATGCCTCACGCCCACAAACCTGCCCCTTCACCGGCGCGATTGCCCACTCGCATTCATCCCACTGATAAGGACAATAAAAGATGAGCATTACCCTCACTCACCTCGCCACCGCCACACTCAAACTGGGTACGCCTGCCTATCTCCCCAATACGCCTCGTGGTACTCGTGCGATCGTCGACGTGCTTTCGGCACAGTGGGAAGGCGAGCGCCTCAATGCCACGCTCAAGCCGATTGCTGCGGCCGACTGGGCGTTGGTCAGCCCGGACGGCACCTTGCACGTCGATGTGCGCTGCACCCTGGAAACCCATGATGGTGCGCTGATCCATGTCAGCTACACCGGTCGTGCAGGCGTCGGCCCCGAGGGCACTTCACCGCTCATGATCACACCGACCTTCGAAACCGGCGACAGCCGATATGCCTGGCTGAATAAAGTCCAGGCCATCGGGCGCGGCATCAAGGGCGAGAACGATACCCTCGTCTACGACATCTACCAGGCGAACTGACTCATGTTCCAGCCCCTGCCAAACACCGCTTCACTCTCTGGTACAGGTAACGATGCGCGCGGCTTGAAATTAACGCCGCAATTCATCGCCGTGGCCACCGACTGTGTTGTCCGAATGGGGCTGGACAAAGTCTCTGTCGATGACATCGCCCGGGCTACTGGCCTTTCCCGAGCGACCCTGTATCGCCGCTATGGCAGCAAGGAAGGTTTATTTGCTGCCGTACTCGATGCCCAGTCACGCCCCATGGAAGCCACGGCTCAACAGATTCTGACCGGGGCCGATTCGCTGCCGGAGCGGATTGCCCAATTTGTCTGTTGGTCGGTTCTGGAAGTCCCTCGCAACGCGCTGCTCGGGAGCCTGCTCGACAGCGGTGTATCGCGCAGTGGCCTGGAACTGTTCAGTTCGGTATTTCGTACCAAGATCAGTCGCATCCTGCTGCCGGTTATCGGCGCCGCCAAAGCCCGCGGAGAACTGCGTGCCGAACTCGACGTTGATGAAATGATCGAGTGGCTGGTTCGCCAGCTTCTACAGATCAAGGCCAGCGATGACTGGACAGCGGAGAGCCTGCGCCATCACCTGGATACCTTTGTATTACCCGTACTGATACCACCAAATACCCCTCTCCAGCCAAGTCTGGAGGGTACCGAAGGAGTCGAATCGCGTCTGGCAAGACTTGAGGCACGACTTCTGGAAGTTCATCAATTACTGGCTTTGTTTCGCCAGGAAATCAACAGTCATCCCCCCTATAACAATAACGGACACTAACCGATGCCAAACCTTACCTACATCGAAGCCAACGGAAACGTGCATAGCGTACAGGCCAACGAAGGCACCAACCTGATGGAAATTGCTGTCGCCAATCTGATACCCGGGATACTGGGCGACTGTGGCGGTAGCTGCAGCTGCGCAACCTGCCACACTTATGTAGACCCGAGCTGGGTGGCAAGCGTACCGGCAGCCACTGACGAGGAACTTGAAATTCTCGAAGGCGCCCTGGACGTTCGGGAAAACAGCCGCCTGGCGTGTCAGGTAGTAATGAGCAGTGCCCTTGACGGGCTAGTGGTGCGTATACCGCATCGCCAGTTCTGAGTCGTTCGGTTCGTCAAGCTACTACCGCCATTCTGAATGCGGCGAAGGGACCACTGCGTCTCGGCTCCCGAGCCAATGTGCAGAACATCGGGAGCCTTGAGTACTCGCAGCAATGGCGCGCAGCTACGGCTCCAGTAGCTTTTCACGCAATATTCGACACTGCGCAGGGCCCATGCCCAGGCCCTGGATCAGGTAGTTGTCGATACTCCCGTATTGTTGGTCGATGGCTGCATAGGCGAATTGCAAAAATGCCGGATGGACCTGCAACAAGGTTGTCAGCACCTCGCGGTTGGCCTGACCACCGCTATGCGCGACCATTGCAGCAACTTGCTGTTTCACAATGTCGCCGGTGAGGCGGTTGGTCGCCAGGTAATCCTCGAGAATGGTCGCACGCGGCATCCCAATGGCTGTCAACCTAACGCTGCGGCCAGGCTGACTATAGGGCGGCACCGTTTGCTGCGTAGTATCTGCGGGATGCAATAGCCGCCCCACCAATGGTCAAGGCCAATGCTGCAATGTGCAGTGGTTTCAAATTCAGGATCCTTGTTCAGCCATGATTACTTCGGCCCTCGACGCGCCAACGTCGAGGGCTCCCTTTTCACGCTGGCATGCTCACTGTTTTCAAACGGATGAACTCGTCCAGCCCTGGACGTCCGCCTTCCTTGCCATAACCGGACAGGCCGATGCCGCCAAATGGTGCGCAGGCTGGAATATTGCGCGTGCCGTTAATATGCACATAGCCGGTTTTCAACGCCGCGGCCATGCGGTTGGCGCGGCCCAGGTCATGAGTCTGGACATAGCCGCCCAAGCCATAGCCGGTGGAGTTTGCAAGGGCAATGGCTTGCTCCTCCGTCTTGAAGCGCTGGATCACCAGCACCGGACCGAACACCTCCTGCTGGGAGATTTCGCTGGCTGGATCGACGTCCGCGAACACCGTGGGTCGCAGGTAGTAGCCGTTGGCGTACTCGCCGCCAAGCCGCTCGCCACCCAGCACCAGGCGCCCGGCACCACTGCGCTTGGCCCGTTCCACCATGCCGAGGATGCGTGTGCAGGCATCCTCGTTGATTACCGGACCGACAATGGTGTTCGGGTCGAACGGATCGCCCAGCGGCAGGTGCCCGGCCACCGTCCTGACTGCCTCTACCATGGCGTCATAGATGCTGTCCTGCACCAGCAGCCGAGTCGGTAGTTCACAACCCTGACCACTGAGCAGGCCAACACTCCAAAATGCCGCCATCTGCGCCACGGACACGACGTCCGCATCCTCGAAAACGATGTTGGCGGACTTGCCACCCAGCTCCAGTACAGCGGGCTTGAGCAGATCGGCACACTGGTGAAGGATTTTGCGCGCCGTCACCGGGCCGCCAGTGAAGGTCACCTTCTGCACGTCCGGATGGCCTATCAGGGCTTGCGCCGCCTCAGTGGAGCCCGGCAGCACGTTGATCACCCCCGGTGGAATCCCGGCCTGCAACGCGAGCTTGGCGAACAAATGGGCGACGAACGGCGTTTGCTCGGCAGGCTTGATCACCACGGTGTTGCCGGCGGCCAGCGCTGGAGCCACCTTCATGCCGAGAGAAATCAGCGGGCCGTTCCAGGTGATGATGATGCCGATCACCCCGTAAGGCTCGGGCCGGGTGTAGATGAGCTCCCCGGCTGGCGGCATGGATACTACCTGACCATCGATCTTGTCGGCCCAACCGGCGTAGTAGCGCGTCCACTCCGCGCCCAGACGCGGACCACCGGCGCCCACCGTGATTGGCGTACCGCCTTCGATAGCGGCCAGGCGGATAAACTCATCGGTGTGTTTCTCGATAAGGTCGGCAAAACGGTTCAGTAACAACGCGCGCTGCTCCCCCGGAAAGCGCCGCCAGAGCTCGAAGGCCTGGCTGGCACATGCCACCGCCTGGTTAACCTCGGCCGGTCCGGCCAGAGGAATGTTGGCCTGGTGATCACCGGTGGCCGGGTTGATATGGGCAAACACGCCACCACTGGCACTGCTCAACTCATGCTCGCCGATCAACAGGCTGCAGTCGGGTGGGGTACGGTCATGGCTCATCTTGTTGTACTCCTTAGCTGGGGTCAGAGGCGAATCTGCTGGCCGTCATCGACCGCGATGATCTGCCCGCGCACGTAACTGGCCGCATCCGACAGCAGAAACAGTCCAACCTGGGCGATGAGGTCCGGCGTGGCCACGCGCTCGGTAGGACGACCGAGCATTTGTCCCCAATGGGCCATCTGCTCCACGCTCATCAACGGCTGCATGCCCTCGGTGGCAACCGTACCGGGAGCGACAGCATTGACGCGGATATTGTCCTTGGCCAACTCGCGCGCCAGGTTGATGGTCAGCCCGTTGACCCCCAGCTTGGTCAGCGAATAGACGCCGGTAGCCTGGTAGGCGCCAATCGAGGACACATTGACAATCGCACCGCCGCCACGCCTACGCATCGCTGGCACCGCAGCACGGGCCATCCATAGCTGCCCGTTAAGCATGACCTCGGTGATTTGTCGGTACTTTTCCACGGGAATGTCGATCAGCGAGGGGAAGGCTGCCGCCGACAACAGGCCGGCATTGTTGACCAGGTAATCGATGCCGCCAAAACGCTCTTCAGCAGACTTCACACAGGCCTCGCAGGAAGCCAGGTCACCCACGTCAGTACGCACCGCCAGCAACTGATCCTTGAAACCCAGCTCGTCGACAGCCTTTTGTGCCTGATCCAGGTTGATATCGGCGATCACCACACACGCACCCTGCTCCACCAGCAAACGAACATACTCACGCCCCATGCCCTGGGCACCACCGGTAACGATCGCCACCTTGTTATCGAAACTCATGTGCTGGCACTCCTTCTTATTGTTATCGCTTGTTAATGCGCCGCGCATGACGGACGGCAGACTCGCCATGGCAAATTCATATAGATGATACGCATGAATATTTTTGAAATACAAACCGTATCTGCAGTCACAAGGAATCCGCGAATAAATATAAATCATATTAATTATTTACTTGACGAGCGACAGAACCCTAAATACGATCAAAACTCAGATACGTCATGTATTTCAAAATCGCAATGAACACAAGGGAGAATGCCTTGGCCAGAATCACCCGGCAGGAAAGCCAGGACATAACCCGGCAATGTCTGCGCACCGCGGCGCGTGGTGAGTTCGCCCAGTACGGTGTCGCCGGTGCATCGATCGATCGCATCACAGAGGCTGCCGGATACTCACGCGGCGCGTTCTACTCCAACTACTCCAGCAAGAGCGAACTGGCTTTGGAGCTATTGAGCGAAAACAACTCCCTGGCCATCGCCCAGTGGCGCGCGCTGATCGACGAATCCCTGGATCCCGCCACACTGTTGCAGCATCTGGAAAAACAATTCGACCTGGACGCCAGCCAGCGCCATTGGTGGTTGCTCGCCGTAGAACTACGCCTGGAGGCCGAGCGGTCACCGGAGTTCGGCAAACGCTTTGAAACCGTCAATGGCGAGATCAGGCAACAGTTGCTGGAGATGATCCGTAGCCTGTGCCGCGCCACCGGCTGCGAAGCCAGCGTCGACCCGGATTACATCACCTTCGTTGTCCACACCTTCACCCATGGCCTGCAGTTTGAGCGCGGCACCTCACCGGATCGCTTCGGCAGCCCCGGAAAACTATTTATCCGACTGGTCTACGACCTGCTAGGTCGTCCCGCTGGTTTCAAGCTGTCCCGATAGAGGATTTGGCCTAAAGAGGTGCGCGCAACGATTGTGGCGCGATTGGGTTTAAGCGGCAGCGACTACGACGAGCAAACAAAGTCGATCCTTGTGGTCGCCACCGAAGAAGGTACTGAAGTCAAAACAGATCCTTGTTACCGAGGACACCTCATCCGAGCTTTCCGCAGAAGAGATCGTGGCCTCCATCGGCTGGGCTTCCTCGCACAACCAATGCATAGCCACCGGAACGAAGCGTGTCATATGCCACCGGTACGCTCTTTCCGAGATGGATGCCCGGCCCAGGCCGGTAATAATCCGTGTTCACACTTTGGTTAAGCTCATAGACAGGCTTTCCTCCAAGACTGCTACAGCTTCCCGAATACACATACATGTATAAGTGCGCAGGGTATGTAGCCTGGATGGGTACACCACTGACAAAGAGCCAAAGATCCGTTTGACTCCCCATCGGGGTGAGAGTGACTTCAGCGATACGCCCGGAATTGCTCATAGTCGCGTTCAGGGGAACTGAGGTGATTTGCTGCGGTGAAGTTGCACATCCGGACATCGATCCGATCGCTACTACCAGCGCCAGCGAAGAAACGATTTTCATCGTATACCTCTCGATTTGTAAGGACACGTTGAAGTGGTCCCCCTTATGAATTCTAGACCTCCCGGTAAAGCGGGCATTTCTTCGGATAGTCGGTCGAAAAGTTTTGGCAAAAATGCGCAGTATTTACAGCTTGAGTGCACGGGTAGGCCTGCCGAATTCCTGCACAACACGGAGCCATTTCCGAACCTCACTCCAACAATCATATAAAAAATATTACTAATCAATGATGTATCAATCATATGTCGTATATCCAATCCGGAGATGCAGAGTTTTTTGCGCCCATATACTCGACGTCTCACCTCAATGTGACAGGGAGTGGATATGACAATTACAAAAAACATCCAGTGGCTATTAACCGATCCGCCAATGCTCGTCGACTACTGCCTGGAGGCCTGGGATCACCTACCTCGCGAGGAGGTAGACGCGCTGCAACTGGCAGGCCTGAAGCAACGCTTCGCACAACTGCGCAATGCCATCCCTATGCTGAAGAAGCTCGCGGACGCAGAGAATGTGGACAGCATTGACAATTTCAACGATGTCGTCCCGCTATTGTTCGACCACACCATTTACAAATCCTACCCACCATCACTGCTGGAAAATAATCGCTTCCAACACATCAACAAATGGCTGGCAAAACTCACACTCCACCCTGTCGAAGAGATCGATGTCTCACACTGCCAGAGCATTGATGAATGGTTGGAGGTGATGGACGCCGCCTTGCCGCAACTGCGCATTTCCCATTCGACCGGGACTTCAGGCACCGTATCTTTCCTGCCGCACAGCCAGAGCGAAATCGACAAAAATGGCGCAATGAAGCAGATGAGCGTCTGGAACCTCGGCAGCCCGCTACGCAGCGAACGCCCAGAACTGCATGTGGCCTACCCGTTTTTCCGCTCAGGATGTTCGTCGCATTTGCGTGGCAACGATGGCATCGTCAAGCACCTCTTGCGCGGCGAAGAGTACTTTCACGCAGCCTATCCCACGAAAATGAGCTCCGATGTGCTCTACCTGTCTGCACGCATCAGGGGAGCCCAAGCCAAAGGCACCCTGGACCGGTTGAAGGTGAACCCAGCAATACTGGCACGCAAAGAGGAACATGACGCGCTGCAGGCGAAGATGCCCGCCCATCTCAAGCAATTCTTTCAGCATATAGCGCAAGAATTGCGGGGTAAGCGCATTTACGTATGGGCCACTTGGAACCTGCTTCATAACATGGCAAAGGCCGGGCTGGAGACAGGCCTGGAGGGTGTGTTCTCCGCCGACTCCTATGTCAGCACAGGCGGAGGGACCAAGGGGTTGATACAACCAGCCGGCTGGCGCGAGGACGTGCTGCGATTCACCGGAGCAAAAGAATTGCACGAGCTCTATGCCATGAGTGAAGTACTGGCCACGCACATGCGCTGCGAGCACGGCCACTATCATCTTTCACACTTGGCGATCCCCTTTCAACTCGACCCGCAAACAAGCGAACCGCTACCCCGACATGGTCGCATCACCGGGCGCGCGGCGTTCTTTGATCTGGGAGCCGACTCGCGTTGGGGCGGTTTCATATCCGGCGATGAGATCACCATCGAATGGGATCAGCACTGCACCTGCGGTCGCACCAGCCGGTACATTGTCGGTGAAGTGCAGCGTTACAGCGAAAAGAATGGTGGTGACGACAAGATTACCTGTGCTGGCACAGAAAGCGCTCACCAGGAAGCGATGGACTTTCTAAACAACCTGGGAGAATGATGATGCCGACACCCATTGCACCAATGATCATCCGTGGCGAGATCATCACCGATCAATTGATCGAGATTGGCGGCCGAGGTGGAGACTTGCGCTTCCATACACCCGACGCAAATTGCTACCTTGATCGCCTACCACTCAGTGACCCAGCCAGATTGGCAGATCTGTACCAGTTGCATTTTGCAGACATCCTTGACTACACCGACGAGTTGGCTGGACAACTCGATTTCTCTCGAAATCACCACCTGCAGGAAGCCTGCGAGCTGTCCTACGCCACCGCGCCGACCACTCCGCCCCTGGTCAAGGCGCAGTATATGAGCCTGGCGCGCATGCTCGACCGTCAGTCCATCCATGAAGCCGCCGAACAAGCCATCGGCATTGATCACCTAGAAGGGTGGGTACGCAAAACACTGCACGACGGCCGTGACGTGGAAATCCGCTGCTTCGGCGCGCGCACGCTACACATCGTTGCCGGCAATTCGCCGGGATTATCGTTGCTGAGCATTGTGCGCAACATGATCCTGCGCAGCGATGCGCTGATCAAAGCGCCATCCAATGACCCGTTCACGGCCACAGCCATTGCCCGCACCATGATTGACATGGCGCCAGACCATCCCCTGACCCGACATCTGAGCGTCGCCTATTGGCGTGGCGGTGATCAGGCACTTGAAGCGAAACTTTACCGACCGCAGCATTTCGAGAAGATCGTAGCCTGGGGTGGATTCGCTTCGATCAAGCATGTCAGCCAATACATCCAGCCCGGCCTTGAGCTGATTTCTCTCGACCCCAAACGCAGTGTTAGCATCCTTGGTGCTGAGACATTTGGTAGTCCTGAACGAATGCGCGAGGCAGCACTTCGCTTGGCTTGCGATATCGGCGCACATAACCAACAAGGGTGCGTGAACGCTCGTGTGGTATATGCAGTTTCCGGTACCGACGAGTCAGGCTTGGATCAACTCAATCTGTTTGGCGAGTACGTATACGACGCGCTGCTAACCCTGCCCAATAGCATCAGCACTCGCCCCAAGCGCTATGATCCGGAGTTAGCCGCGCACCTACGCGCACTGCGTCTGGAAGACGAATGGTACCGGGTAATCGGTGGTGAGGATGGCGAAGGAGCTGTAATCGTTTCGCAATTGCCTGACCCCGTGTCCTTCGCCGCAGCGCTCAACGACCGTACGGCCAACCTCGTTCCCGTGAATTCGTTGGATGAGGTCATGAGCGTAGTAGACGCCTCCACCCAAACAGTCGGAATCTACCCAGAAAATCTCAAGGACGAACTAAAGGATCGCCTGCCACTGCACGGCGCCCAGCGCATTGTTTCACTTGGCTACGCTATCGCACTGAACTGGGCATTGCCGCAAGACTCCATCGAACCCTTGCGGCGAATGGGCAAGTGGATCGTCAATGAAATCTGCACGCCCGCCCGAATACCCGGGCCTTGGCAGCGGCCCAACTTCGAACCAAAAACAGAGTAGAACTGGAAACGCTGCTGCGAAATCGGGTAGCTCACCGAGGAACTGCACAGAATCGCCCGTGTGCTTGCATTCGACCTTACCCGTCAATTGTGTCGGATTTGACCATGACGTTTCGGGGCTTGAGTGACCCAAAGCTGACGGTGGTGACAGTCAGAAATCGAGCAAAAGCGGTCTCTTAGTCGGAGCTAACAGTCCTGCCGGAAGCAGGTCTGTTAGACCGTAGAGGATATAGCGTACGAACAGCCGCATCTGAATGGCCAAAACTGTGTGGGCAAAGAGCTAGAGCGCTACCAGTTCGGCGATTTTTGCCGCAACCACCGCCATTGAATCTTCTGCAGTGTCCAGGCCGCTTCGGGAGGCGAGCAAAGGACTTACATTGCGGAGAGCTTCATACGTCGTGTTGTGCACAATGGGAACGAGCTGGTTACCCGCCAGGAGTGCCGAAAGTTCTTTGTCAGCAACACTCTCTTTGGGAAGGCGCGTCAGCAGCGCGGGAGTAACCAGCACAAGCCCGATTCGCGAATTCGCTAAGCCCTTTGCGCGCATCATTGGAACACCGAGGCCTAGGTCCCTCTCGCTGAACCAAACTTTGACACCCGCCGCCACAAGTAACTCGTGCAGTTTTTTGGCTGGCCCGTGCCGATCGTTCCACGCGTGGCACAGGAAGACGTCACGAAGGTCAGGTTGCTCCGCTGCTCGCGTCTCAACGGTTTCGCGAATTGGAGTCAGGGACTGCACTTGGGCTGGTGAATACGATACGGATGAACCAGCTCTCGACCAGCGCGGCTTTGAACTGCTGCGGGACCCGCCACCACCGCCACCACTGTTGCCATAGCTACCTCCACTACCGACGGACGAGGAGTAGGACGAACCATAGCCCTCATAGCGGGAGCCACTGCGGGAACTGGTGCGATATCGGCATGCAGGGCAGGCAGCGGCCGCTGCCGCTGAGCTATGTCCACGTACTGGTGCTGTGCATCTAGACATGTCGTAATCCTTTCATATAGGGAGCGACTAGCACTCAGGGCACAAAGCATGCCCTGGGGTCTGTTAATTGGACTGCAATTTCACCCGCACACGCTCAAGGCATAGTTCGCTGCTTACCCAGCAGTCCGTAAAGCATGCGAGCAATCATCTCGGCAGTGTCGTCCTGCTCCAAATATCGTGGACGCTCCAAGGCGACAACCCGAATCAGCGCTGGTACCGCGTGATAAGCAATAAACAGTGCCTTCTCTGCATCCTGCACGGCCAGCTCATTTGGGAAACGCCGCATCAGGGCGGAAGTCAATTGAGCCTGCGGCAGGTTGCCAGGCTCAACTGCGTCCATACGCTGCAACTCGCTGTAGTGCAGGTACTTGGTATTCAAGGCCTGATCGGCCAACCATTGTTTGCGGCGCAGGCGCAGAAACGTGCGCAGCATTAACAGCAATCCATCGTAGAGCGTGCTAGAAGTCGGCAAGCTAATTATTTTCTCGAGCAACTCGGCATGCTGATGCTTGCGATAGTCGTCGAACATCGACGAAGTGAGAGAGTCCAGGGTGGGAAAGTACTCATATATAGAGCTCACAGAAACGCCCGAGTACTCAGACACCCGGCTCAAAGTCAACGCATCGCGGCCTTCGCTTTCAAGTATCTGCTTGGCAGCCTGTTTTAGTGCCTCGACCATGGCGATCGAGCGTGCCTGTCGTGGCTGTTTGCGCTGCGTTTCGGGAACTTCTATCAGTAACCGGCCTTGCAGTAAGGCTTGGGTCTTGGAGGTGCTGGACATGGATTTATCCCCTACAGTGCAAAAGAGCAACGCTGGCCCTGATTTACGCTAGGCGCGATAAAAAACTCGCGAATGTCTCGAGCTAGCACTCACAAATGCCGTTACATCAGCCTTGAGTCAATCTGCCCGCCACTAACGACCAATCTTCAATGAGTGCAATAAGGACTGCTTGTAAGTGGCAGCACTCAGTCAGTGCCTAAAGCCCGACAAAAACTTCCCGCTTGGTTGAGCAAATCGGAGACAAACGAAAAAGCGAACGGATCCAGTATCAGTTCTTCAATGTGGTGCCAGTGCCAAACCACCAAACCGAAAGAGATCGCCGCGCAAGCGAACGCCAGCAAATTCAGCCAGATGGTCTTCCGCGCCTTTTCCCAGAGCCAAATCAGCTGCGAAATCAGCATTGCCGTGATAATGCAACATCCCATGCAAGCGCCTCCGCACCGCGTCTTGTCGAGTTCGATTTGTCATAGAGCCAAGTACCGTGCGCTCTACTCCACCGCTAAAAAAAAGGCCGAATATCCGGGCAAACCTCTGCCCGCGATACCCGGCCTTTGTAGCCCGTTGCTGTGAGGGCTTAGCGCACGCCGGTCCCCGCCATGGACTCAGAACGGAACGTGTAGTCCGGCATACGAGCTACTTGCTTGATGTAGCCATTCTTTGGATTGATGTAACTGCTGAGAATGTACTGCCCTTTGCTCAAATCGTAGGTCAGGGTACAGAAGCTCATAGTACCGGCCGCCCCCGACTCGTTGCGCAGGTACTGTGGGAAGCTGAAGTTGTAACCGACACGGAAAATCTTGCCGGCATCATCTTTCGCTTCTGCAGCCACCAAGGCCCAGGAGTCCTCATCGATATAGAAGTTACGTTGGGCTGCAATGTGACGCTTGCCCTCCTTGCGGGTTGCTTGAACTTCCCAGACACGATGCAACTCCCAACGTACGCCTTGGGGATTGACGAAGTTCTTTTCCAACAACTGCTCAGGCGTCATGGAGAGGAACTTGAACTGGTTGTAAGGTACGATAATTTCTTTCTTACCCACCAGTTTGAAATCGAAGCGGTCCATCCGCCCGGAGAACAAGTTCAACTCGTCATAGTTGAGCGCGCCGGACAAGGAAGCACTCGGCGTGTCGTAGGAAAACTCCGGCGCCAGACGGGTACGGCGCTGGCCCGTGGTATAAGACCAGGTGCGCTGGTCTTTCTCATCGAAATGGGCCGGGTACCAGATCAGTGCCTTCTGCCCAGCGTCGCGCGAAGGCGCCACTGTACGGTTAAGCATGCGGTAGTAGCTTTCGGCGCCGCCTTCATACGGTGTGGCCTTGGAGTCCCAGTACGGGTAGTCAGAATTCTGGAAGGATTCGTTGGTCATGGTCCGATTGCCCGACGTATCCACAAGCCAACTTTCCATCCGCAATTCATATTCGGTCTGATCACGGGTCAAGGCATTCCACATGGCCTCGTAACCGCTCTTCGGAATCGGAAACGGTGTACCGAACCAGCATCCGCGCAAACCTACACCACCGCCCTCGGTCTTGCACTCTGGATTGCTGGCGTTTTTCAGTGTGCCTGCAACGCGATCCTTGGCCATTTCCGGGTAACTGCGGTGAGTCGGATAGACGTCGATCTTGAAGTCGTTGAAACGCTTGAACAACTCCAGCGTACCTGGCGTTAATTTGTCGCTGTATTGAGCCAGGTTGGCATTAGTGATGCTGAATGTGGCTTTTTCATCCGCGAATGGGTCGGCTGGACGCGAATCGCTCGGTTTGTACGTTGCTGGTGGTGTCTTGATGCCACCAGTGTAGGCAGGAATGCTGCCATCCTTGTTGCCGGCAACTTCCGCTCCCCAAGGGGTCAGGTTCTTGCCCAACTGGTCGATTTCCTGCTGGCTCGGTTGTGCCTGGGCAGTGACGGCGACACTCAAGGCAATCGCTGCGGCCAATGCGTGAATCGAGTACGACATGATGTTCTCCTTGGCTCTTCGAAAGGTATGTTCAAGCGCGCGCTAACGAGCGCGAGGCTGCTGGCTGCAGGTCTGCAGGCAGGGCCATAGGTGATCTCAAGACGGGGATCCGCGGATTGGGCCGCACCTGGGAGGTGTGGCGTGCTGATGTGCTGTTTACGGATAACAGCGAGCTTGCATTCATTGAAACCTCCCCACCTTTTGGATTTTTTGTAGGAGACGCTTGTTCAACGGGGGTACTGCAAGGAAAGGGAGCGTGATGTCACATTTCGCCTTAACCTATTAATCATCTTAATCCTATTAATGATTAAGCGTCAACGCTGAATAAGACGATTGGCATTCGCCTACCAAAGCACAGCGGATGAAATGCAAACGGCCCGACCGGTCAAGACCGGTCGGGCCGTCGCACAACACAAATTACCTTAAAGTCAGGCGGTAGCTGGATATCCTCCACCGCCATACAGCTCATTGGCTGCGTCACGGTCCAACTGCCCGTCTCGGCCGCGCGGCAGGCTATCAACAAACTCGATAATCTTCGGCTTTTTGTACGAGGCCATGCGCACCTTGCAATGCTCGATCAACACATCGGCATTCAGATGCCGGCCCGGGCGCAGCACTACCAGGGCCTTGACGTTCTGGGACCAGACGGGGTCGGGTACGCCAATGACACAGGCATCAAGGACCTCTGGCAGCATTCGTAGACAGCCTTCGATCTCAGCAGGGTAAATATTCTCCACCCCCGACTTGATCATGGTGGTCTTCGGTCCGACAAAGGCAATAGCTCCGTCTGGTAAGCGTTTGCCAAGGTCACGGGTGCGATACCAACCATGGGCAGTGCGCTGTTGATTCTCTTCGCCTCGATCGAAGTAGCCCGCCATCACCTGCAAGCCCCGGACACTGATTTCCCCGACAGTGCCATCAGGTACTTCCTGACCGTTATCATCCAGGATGCGCACCTGAACCAATGGCGAGGGTCGACCGGCCCCCTCACCACCGAGCCAGCCCATTATCGTAAAACCCATTAACTCGGTCTGGCCATACAATCGAGGGGCGCGATTGAGCGGCGCACTCTGCGGCATCACCATTGGGTTGGTCCATTCCGGTGCCAGAGGTGAAGACCACAGGCTGGACACGTTAAAGCGGCCATCAGCATTGATTTGGCGAATCTGCTCCAGCGTTGGTTGCGCCACAAATGCATGGGTGACCCGCTCCTGCTCAATCAGTTGCAGCATGCGTTCCGCATCCACGCGAGCGATGAACACATTCTTACCACCGAACTGATAAGTCGCCAGGGTCGACGTGAGGGTTCCCAGATGGAACAGTGGACCGGAGTTGAGGAATACGGTGCTTTCGCTGATGCTCTCGGTATAAGCCAGCATCAGTCCTTGATAAAGGATGGTACCTTGAGTCAGTAGCGCCGCATTGGGATGTCCTCCAAACGCCGCTGTATAGATCGCCAGCAAGGGCGTATCCGCATCCACCCGAGTCTCGATATCGACATCCGACTGCCCAGCGATCCACTGTTCGTAACCACTCTCATCGTCGGCTTGCACCCACAACGCCGCGTGCTCGCTCAATTCGCGGGCATGACAGACCGATTCTCCGACCTCCGCCTGCTGCCAGAGGACGACCTTAGGCTTGAAGTCTTCAATGACGAAAGCCAGTTCGTGGCCGCTCTGACGCCAGTTCGCCGGGCAAAAAATCGCACCGAGTTTGGCTGCAGCCAACAATACTTCGAGGACCCTGAAATCATTCTGGCCCAGCCACAAAATTCGCTCGCCATGTGTCACGCCGGCTGCCTGGAGGGCCTGGGCCAGACGGTTGACCCGAGCGTCGAGTTGCGGCCAGGTCAGGCGTACGTCGCCATCTACGACTGCTTGCATGGTCGGGCGCGAGCGCCGGTGCTCACGCAAAATATCCGCGACGCCGTGCATGCGGATCAGGTTGAAATTATCTTGAGCCGTCTGGGCTTTTTGCATCTTGGGAGTCCTCATCGATCGCCCCGGCGAGGCCGGGGGAGATGCGTGTCAGGCTGGAACAATCCGGGGATCGGCACTGCCGCAATTGCAGGCACCGTGCAGCACCTGACCGCGCAAACCGGTGTGGTAGTGATGGAAAGGTTGGCAACGCTCCAGGCGACTGCTGATCACCACTTCTCCATCGATTGCGTCCACCGCCCACTCGAAGCGGTCGATATGTGCTCCCGTGCCGGCACTGCATTCGATGGCCAGCGCTGGTCCCAGCTCCAGACAACGAAACACCGTCAAACCCGGTTGGCCGGCCAACCGCGCATAAGCGTCAGGCCAGGCCCAAACCACCATGTCGGCAAACAGCTTGAGTGGGTCATGGCCCAGCCCAACCAAACCATCCAGCGTGGCAGCGGTGATTCCATAGGCGCCGACCAAATTGAAACGACGAATGATCGACTCCACACGGCGGGCATCAAACAGTGAGGAGTCGGCCGAAACCGCTACCATGTTGAATTGCATCACCGCACGTTCCATCCCCAAGGCCTGTACCCCCTGGTCGAGCAGCGCGGTAACCATCAGATTGCTGCCCATATGGAAATCGAAGGTGTTGAGCACCTTGAGGATCGAGCGCATTGAGCGTTCGATTTCCAGTGCCGAATACCGCAGGATCTGACGCTCACCCTGTGCGTCGAAGTAACGACCCACGGCCATCGGAGAAAGTACGGTTGACTGCTGAACTGGACTATTCATTGCTTGGTCACCCTCGGGATCTTGTTCGGCGGTCCATCCTTGAGCATCGACTGGTTCGTGGCCAGAATAATCTTCACTGGTACTTGCAGCGCGGTGGAAACGGCATCCGCAACTCGTACCGACAACTGCTCCAGGCTGTCCTGCAGTGCACTTTCTTCATAGCCCACACGCAAGGTCAGGACGTCGGCTTCGCGCTGCGGACGGATCATCTGGAACAAACCTGTGCGGGTCTCGTCGAACCGCTCCATCAGCGGCCAAATATCGATCGGCAGGATCGAGCGCCCCTGAATCAGCATCTCGTCACTCTTACGCCCGATGGGCTTGAGTCGCCCGTGGGTGCGCCCGCAGCTGCATGGTTTGCGCGTAAACCGCACCAGATCATCGGTGCGGTAGCGAATCAGCGGCCCAACGTCGTCGAGCAACGCCGTGACAACCAGTTCGCCGCGGGAGTCATCGGGCATCTCAGCATCACCGCTAGGGTCCAGATGCTCGATCAGCGCGATGTCTTCCCAGGTGTGCATGCCGTCGTGGGCACGACAGTCCATGGTGGTGGTAATGTCGCCCAGAGAACTGAGTTCGAATATTTCCAGGCCCCAGCCCGTGACCACGGCACGGAAATGCGGGCTCATTGGCTCGCCGCCGAACACAACACCCTTATAGGAACTGAAAGCCTCCTTGAGGTCGTCGCCGGTTTCCTTCTCATATTTCTCCAGCGCAATGATCAGCGGTGTAGAGAGCATGAACATCGCCTTGGGGCGCAGCTCACGAGACATCTTGACCAAGTGAGGCATTTCGCTGGGCAGGTGCTGCACGGTGACCGGGCGGAAACCACTGTCCATCCACTTGTCGGAGTTCAGTCCTTCGCGGAAGGTAAACAATGCGTAAGTGAAGTAGTCGTTGGCACGTACCCCGATATGCCAGAGCTCGCGCTTGAGCCCGGCGAGTGCAACGTGGTATTCGGAGCGCGGCAGCGGAGTCGGATCACCAGTCGTCCCCGACGTAAAACCAATACCACGCAAATGCGGCGGGCCGACACAGACCAGACCACCAGCCGGGTCGCCATGCTCGTCGCGAAACTGGCGGATACGTTCCTTGTCGATAAACGGCACCTTGGCCTTGAAGTCCGCCAGGCTCTTGATGTCTTCAGGTTTGACGCCCGCCTCATCCCAAACCTCGCGGATCAGTGCCGAGCGGCTGTAGACATACGGAACCAGCTTGAGAATCCGTGCTTCCTGCAGTTTCTCGATATCTGCCCGAGACATCGTTTCGATGTCCGGGTCGAAAAACCTGTCGTCGTCCAGTCGTGTCATAGCGTTACCTTATTATTGTCGTAGCTATCGTTGGCCAGGCGCCGGGTTACTGAAACTCCGGTCGTGCCAGGCGGAACAGTCGCGCCGCATTGCCGCCGAGGATATCGGCTTTTTCTTGCTCGCTTATCTCAATGCCATCGAACAGCGAAGCGATAATGTTTCGCGAATCAGGGAAAGTACCCTCCGCGTGGGGATAGTCAGAAGCCCACATCAACGCGCCAGTGCCCGTTACCGCACGGGCAGCGATGCAAGCACGATCATGCTGGAACGAAGCCTTGACCTGACGGCGGATAATGTCGCTGGGTTTGACCGAGAGCTTGGGTTGAACGAACGCTGCGTGAGCGAAAAAGACTTCATCCATGCGCTCGGCCAACGCACCTAGCCAACTGGCGCCGCACTCGATCACCGCCACCTGGGTTTTTGGGTTGCGATCCAGTACGCCTCCGGCAACCAGGTAGGTGACAGCTTCGATACCATCGTTCATCTGGCGGGTGTAGTTGACGACTGCTGCACCCGGTCCACGCTCATGGATCACCGTTTCCAAACCGGTACCGGTATGCATCACCAGTACCACACCCAAGTCGCCTGCCGTCTTGAACACCGGATCCCAGGCTGGATCGTTATAGCGCGGGATGCCGGTGCTGGTTACCGAAGGCAACATGGCGGCGGTAAAGCCCTTGGCCGCAACCCGTTTCAATTCGGCGACAGCATTGGCGAGGTCGCGAACTGGCAGGATGGCGCAGCGCACAAAACGGTCCAGATGGCCCTGAAAGAATTGATTATTCCAGTCGTTGTAGAGCTGGCAGGTGGCGTATTCGGCTTCGGCATCTTTCAGCGCGTAAGCCCAGAGTCCGAGACTGGGGAAGCAGATCTCAGCGTCGATGCCATCCTTTTCCATATCCTGCAAACGGCCTTCCAGGTTATGCAGGCCGATACGCTTGCTCCCCCCGATATCGGCGATATTCAGGCGCATCTTGAAAATCACTTCATCGTCGGTACGGGTAATTAGGGTGTCGCCCTGTTTTTCCGCCCGGATCGCATGGCGTCGCAGGGAAGGTGGCAGCCCTTGAACAAACAGGTCGTGGGGTTCAAGCACATGTGAATCGGCGCTAAAGATGAAATGGCCGGCCATCGGGGTTCTCCCTCTTATTTTTGATATCAATCATTAAGCTGATTATGCTGCAGCTAGAAGCGTGCCGCAAGCCACAGCAATCATATTGATGATTAATATTTAAATAGCCTTTTCAGGTTTGCTTTTAAGCTGCTCCAACCCACGCCCCACTCATCCTCAACGCACTCAGCTCAGTTGGTTGAACGGTGTGTCCCGGTCGTTGCGCAGCTCGGCCGGTAGGCCAAGCACGCGCTCAGCGATGATGTTGCGCAGGATTTCGTCGGTACCACCAGCGATGCGCAGACCGGCCGACCACAAGTACCAGTAGTTGTAACGGCGTGCCCGCGGGTCGTCAAACTCGCGCAAACCGTCCGCGCCAAGCTGCTCCAAGGCATAACCACTCATGTCCTGCAGTGTCTTGGCCATCACCAGCTTGTTGATGGAGGCCTCGGGGCCCGGCACACCACCGCGTGATACGGCAGTCATCGAACGCAAGCGAGTCAGGGCGATACCTTCATCGGCGACATAGAACCTTGCCAACGCTTCAGCCTGCTCAGCACCTACCAACCCTTGTGCCAGCAGGTCGCGGGCATCGGGCGCACCGGCCGGCTTGCCGCCAACGGCCAGACGTTCGAACATCAGGGTACTCAGGGAGACCTTCCAACCGTCGCCTACTGCACCCAAACGCTGGCTGTCAGGAATGCGCACGTCGGTGAAAAACACCTCATTGAATTCAGCATCACCGAGCAATGTGCGGATCTGACGTACCTCGATGCCCGGGGCGCGCATGTCCACATAGAACATGGTCAAGCCCTTGTGCTTGGGCTGGCTGGGGTCGGTACGCACCAATACGATGCCGTAGTCCGCCTCGTGGGCGTAGGATGTCCAGACTTTCTGGCCATTGAGCACCCAATGATCGTCGTGACGCACGGCCCGAGTGCGCAAACCTGCCAGGTCCGAACCGGCCGCCGGCTCGGAGAACAACTGGCACCAGATCTCCTCACCGCGCATACCCGGGGCCATAAAGCGCTCGACCACCTCGGCAGAACCATGGGTGAACAAGGTCGGTAGACACATGCCAATGCCCACGGCGAACGGGACATTGGGCACACTGAAGGCTTCTTCCTCCTGATGGAAGATCACATGCTCGATCGGTGATGAACCCTGCCCTCCCACAGCTTTGGGCCACATGATGCCGACGAAACCGGCATCATATTTGAGCGCCTGCCAGGCACGGGCACGCGCCATGAAGTGTTCTTCCGACAACTCCTCCTCGGCATGCACCTCGCAGGCCGGTGCCTGCTCGCCCAGCCACTGCCGCACGCGGGCGCGGTAAAGCGCTTGTTCGGGGGTATCCAGGAAATCCATCAGTGCGTCTCCTCTAGCTGTTCGCGGGCCAACGCCGCCACCAATCGCTGTGCCCACAGTGCTCGCCCACCCAGTTGAGTGGCCAGCAGTCGGGCGCGTCGGTAGAACAGTTGGGTGTCGCTTTCCCAGGTAAAACCAATGCCACCAAACAACTCGACGGCCGCCTCGGCGGCTACATTAAGAACATCACTGGCGGCCAATCGCGCCCCGGCAGCGGCACGCGGCAATTGATCGGGCGCTTGAGTCAAGGCCCAGGCACCGTAATAGCAATGGCTGCGAGCCAACTGAATTTTTACGTACACATCGGCCAAAGCATGCTTGACCGCCTGATAACCCCCGACAGGACGGTTGAAAGCCTTGCGCGTCTTGACATAGTCAAGTGTCATCGCCAAGGCGGCTTCCGCCGCGCCCAATTGCTCGAACGCGGTCAACACGGCACTGGCGTCCAGCGCCCGCTCACTCAGGGCTCGCCAATCCTGCCCAGCTGCCAGAGGTGTTGCCAGCGCATTGGCAAAATGAATATCGGCATGCCGGCGAATTCGGTCGATTGACTCTACTGTTACGAGGCTGACGCCCTCAGCACCGGCGCGTACTTGCCACCAGCCAGGCTGATTCTGCTCATCGAGCGCCGATACAATGAACACATCGGCCAAGGGTGCATCGGCAACCATGGCCTTGATACCACTCAGCCGCCCTGCCGTTACCCGAGCCGTCGGTACTTCAACCCAACTGCGCTGGCCGCGCTCGGTGAAGGCCACAGTAGCAATCAGCTCGCCTGCAGCCAAAGCACCCAACAGTGACCTACAGCCTTCACACCCCAGGGCCTGCTGCAGAACCATACTGGCATGCTGCACGGAGCTGGCAAAAGGTATCGGCGCCAAGGTGCGACCAGCCTCTTCGGCCAGAACACACCACTCCAGTGCCGACAAACCAAGGCCACCGTCTTCTTCGGCTATACCCGCCGCAGGCCAGCCCAATTCAACGATCGAGCGCCACAGCGCCTGATCGTGGGTGACATTGGACTCCAGCAGCGACCGGGCACCGGTCAGGCTGTTGGCAAATACACGCCTGGCCTGGTCGCGCAGTTGCTCTTGATCGGCAGAAAAATCGAAATTCATGTTCAGGCTCCACTGCCACGTGGGTAGAAACGCTCGCCCCGTATGGCACGCTCACGCAACCAGGCCGATGGTCGGAAGTGCTCACCAGCAATCTGGCTCAAATAATCGCAGCGTTCGACAAACACATCGGCACCGACTGTATCAATCAAGCTGAAAACGCCGCCGGTCCAGCTTGGGAAACCAATTCCCAAAATTGAGCCCACATCGCCTTCGGCAGGATCGGCGATCACGCCCTCCTCCATGCAGCGCGCAGCTTCCAGTGCCTGCGAATACAGCATGCGCTGCTTGATTTGCTCCACTGAAGGTTGCTCGGCGAGCGGCGGATAAACCTCGGCAAGTCCGGCCCACAAGGCGCGTTTTCCGTCCGGATAGTCGTAGAAACCCTTGCCAACGCGGCGGCCGATTCGGCCAAGGTCGTCGCAAAAGCGTTGCTGTACAGCAAAGCCCGGGGACGGTTTCCACTGTGCGCCCAAGGCACTGCGTTCAGCCTTGGCAGCCTTGTAACCGTTCTCCAGACCAATATCGTCCATCAAGCACAGCGGCCCCATGGGAAAACCGGCCAATTTCGCCGCATTATCGATCAACGCTGGCTTGACACCTGCCGCGAGCATTGCCAGCACATCTTGCAAATAAGCGGCGATGACACGCGAGGTGAAGAAACCACGTGAATCTTTCACTACGATAGGTGTTTTGCGCAGCAGGCGGATGTAATCAAGAGCATGCGCCAGAGTTTGTTCACTGGTCTGCTCACCGACCACCACTTCGACCAGCGGCATGCGGTCCACCGGTGAGAAGAAATGCAGGCCAATGAAACCGGTTGGTGCCGAAAGATCCCGGGCCATGTCGCTGATTGGCAACGTTGAGGTATTGGAAGCCAGGATTGCTCCGGGGCGCAAATGCGCCTGCGCTTGAGCAAACACCTCCGCCTTCACCTTGAGGTCTTCGAATACTGCCTCGACCACCAGGTCGCAATCGCCCAGTGCAGCGTAGTCACCGGTAGTCTGTATGCGCTGCAGAATCGCATCGGCAGTCGCTTGTTGCATGCGACCTTTGGCAATGCGCTTGGCAAACTCGTTCGCCAGGCGCTGCTTACCGTTGGCAGCCTGCTCGGCACTGGCATCGAGCAGTACCACTTCAAGACCCGCTATCGAAGAGCTGTGGGCAATACCTGCTCCCATCAAGCCCGCGCCTATGACACCTATCTTGCGCAAGCTGGCAGGGACGATGTCTTTCGGCCGACGGCTGAGTTTCTCCAGCTCGCCCTTGTTGACGAACAGGGTACGCACCATGTTGCACGCCGTAGGGTCCATGACCAACTTGGCGAACTCACACGCCTCAATGTGCAGGCCTGCATCAATAGGCACCGCTGTGCCGCGGGCCACAGCATTAAGCAAGGCAATCGGGGCCGGCAGATTGCGGCCAGTGTCACGAGCGATGTGGGTGGCGGTCAGGTTGTAGAGGTTACCCAGTTCGACATCAGCGAAACCGGCGCCACCGGGGACCTGGAAACCTTTCCTGTCCCAAGGCTGCTGGGCATCGCCCTGTTCCAGGATCCAGGCTTTGGCAGTTGCCAGAAGCTGGTCTTGCGCAACGACTTGATGCACGACACCTTTTTCCAGCGCCGCCTGTGGACCCAACAGGGCGCCCTTGAGCATCAGTGGCAACGCTTGTGCGACGCCAATCAGACGCGGCAGACGCTGGCTGCCGCCGGCACCGGGCATCAAACCGAGCGTTGCCTCCGGCAACCCCAGCAGGATTTTGGGATTATCCACTACCACACGATGCTGGCACGCCAGCGCAATTTCAAGGCCGCCCCCGAGTGCCGATCCATTGATTGCAGCTACGAAAGGTTTGCCGCAGGTTTCCAGCTTGCGCAGCAGCGGGCTAAACGCCGTGGCCATCGCAAACGCTTCTTCTGTCGATATATCGCGGGCCAGGTCACGAACGATCTGTTTAAGATCACCGCCAGCGACGAAATCTTTTTTCGCTGAGGTGATGATCACACCGCGCACGCTCGTGTCACCGGTTACCCGGTTGACGACTTCGGCCAGCTCATCGCGCAATTGTGTAGTGATGGTATTGGCCGATTGGCCAGGAACATCCAGGGTGACCACGGCGATACCCGCGTCATCCAGGCAATACTGAATACTTTCGAACATGGAAATGCCCTGCTCCGTGAAGTGAGGTCTTCAGACGCGCTCGATGATCGTCGCTGCGCCCATACCGATGCCGACGCACAAGGTGACCAGCGCAGTGCCGGCGCCGCTGCGCTCCAATTCGTCCAGGGCAGTGCCCACTAACATGGCGCCTGTGGCGCCCAGCGGATGGCCCAGGGCGATTGCTCCACCGTTAACGTTGATCCGATCGTGAGAAATGTTCAGTACTCGCATGTATTCGAGTACTACCGATGCGAAGGCCTCATTGAGTTCGAACAGGTCGATGTCGGCCACACTCATACCGGCGCGTTTAAGGGCTCTCAACGAAGCAGGTGCCGGGCCATCGAGCATGATGGTCGGGTCAGAACCAATGGAGGCAAAGCTGCGGATGCGTGCCCGTGGCTTGAGGCCCAGACGCTCACCCGCTTCGCGACTGCCTACCAGCACTGCGGCGGCGCCGTCGACGATCCCCGAAGAGTTACCGGCAGTGTGCACGTGGTCGATCTCGAAGACTTCCGGGTATTTCTGCAACGCAATGGCGTCATAGCCGCCCAGCGTGCCCATCTGTGCAAACGCAGGTTGAAGTGCGGCAAGGTCTTCGGCACGTGTTTCAGGGCGCAGGTGTTCGTCACGCTTGAGCAGCGTGCTACCGAGCGCATCCACTACCGGGATCACCGAGCCGGTAAACCGGCCTTCATTCCAAGCCCTGGCAGCGCGTTCCTGACTATGCAGCGCATAACGGTCAACATCGGCACGGCTAAATCCTGAACGGGTTGCGATCAGATCAGCACCTATGCCTTGAGGCGCAAAGTAAGTGCCATAAGCCACTGCCGGGTCACGTGCCCATGCGCTGCCCTGAGAGCCCATCGGCACTCTGGACATGGACTCGACCCCGCCACCAATAGCCAGGCCGAGTTGACCGGCCATTACTTGACCTGCCACCAGGTTGATCGCATCAAGGCCCGAGGAGCAAGCACGATCGACATGAAAGCCAGGCACCGTCTGGTCGTAGCCGGCCATCAGGATTGCCGGACGAGTCAGGTTCGAACCCTGCTCGCCAAACGGTGTGACGATGCCGAACCCAACCTCCTCTACTTCACGCGTATCCAGCTGGTTGCGCCGTTGCACCGCACGCAGCACCTGGGCGGCGAGCTCCACTGACGGCACGGCGTGCAATCCGCCATTGGCGCGACCGCGGCCGCGAGGCGTGCGTACATGATCAAATATATAGGCATCAACCACCGTCTCTCTCCCAATCTGATTCAACCCGTCCAGCACAAGACAATGCGCCGATATTCATATCAATCATATATATGGTTGATATGATAAACAACCACCACTGACAATCACCCGATGCTTTGGCGCTTATGACTGGCACAACAGGCTGTGAAGCATGTGCGCCACCTCCTGCAAAGTACTCTCGTCGCCCAGATACTGCGGGCGTTCCATGGCAATGGAGCGCACAAGCAGATGCAAGGTGCGGCAAAACAGATAGAGGGACTTTTCAGGATCGAAAACCCGGATGTGCCCGCAGAAGCGCTCAAAGAGCAACCGAGCCGAACCATCCAGCGGCGGCATGTAGTTATCTTCCCTGGGCAACAGTCGCAGCTGTTCGTAATAGCGCACCTGACGGCTGTTGGTTTCAGGATCAAGCAAATGCAAGCGATGGCGCAGAGCCAATGCATGGCGTGTGATCACACAAACACCATCGAACAGTGACGCATTGGGGGGCAGCTCGAAAACATCGGCCTGCATCTGCCGACCCGTTTCATCGCAATAATCGGCAAACAACAGGTCCACCAGGCTGTCCATGCTGGGGAAGTATTCGTAGATCGAACTGGCCGCGACACCGGCAAATTCCGACAAGCGGAGCAAGGTCAGGGCAGGACGCCCTTCTTGCTCCAGCAAACGTCGCGCAGCTTGCTTGAGCGCTATGACGAGCGCTTCCGATCGCGCTTGACGTGGCCGTTTGCGCAACTGACCGAAGTGTTCAAGGGCCTGACCGGCCTCGGCCAGATGGGCGACAGGCGGAATAGGGTCGCCTGATGGGGTGAGGTTTCGAGGAAAGTATCCCATGACAAAGCCTTCTGGCCGACGCTTCGGGAAAGAACCCGGAGGTGCGCGCTGAGTATTTTTTAAATTTCTTATATTTCAGCCAATTAGCCCACCTCTCGAAGGAGTGAAATCCGGATAGGGGCTAATCAGCTAGATGAATATCATGAAAAGGCGCCGGAGACAAAAACAACAGATGCCTGCCTGAGGGTCCCGCATGGACAAAAACTACGACTTGATACTTAAAGGTGGTCGAGTAATCGATCCTACCAACCAACTGGACGGTGTTCACGACTTGGCCGTAAAGGCCGGTCGCATCGTCGCCATAGAGGCGCATCTGGACCCCAGCCAGGCCATCAAGGTAATCGACGTCCGCCATAAGCTTGTCATCCCCGGCATGATCGACCCGCATGCTCATGTATTTCGTTACATCACTGGTGTCTTGGGCATGGACGCCGACTGGGTGGGGGTGCAGTCCGGCGTAACGACATTGGTGGAGCAAGGCGGCGTTAGTGCTGCCACCCTGCCCGGTTTCGTAGAGTATGTGGTCAATGCCAAGGCCAACCGTGTCCATGCATTCCTCGCGCCCTATGCAGCCGGAGGTGTTGGTGGCTTTTCTTACCCAGACCAGTTCACCCCCGGCACCATTGATGTCGAAGCCACGCTTAAGGCATTCGAAGCAAACCCGCAGGTGGCCAAGGGCATGAAGTTCTGGGCCGAACAAGCCAGCCTAATGAAATTCGGCGAGGCTTCGATTCGCAAGGTTCGAACCATCGTCGATCAGGCCCGGGTGCCGATGTACGTACACATGGGCGAACTGTGGCGCTTACCGGCGGAAGTTCATGCGCAATTTCCGGCTGAAAAGGTGCTGGAGACCGTACTGCCGTTCATGCGTGCCGGCGATATTTTTGCCCACGCCTATACCGATCGCCTGGGTGGATTTTTCAATGCCGACGGCTCGGTACGTTCGCTGGTTCGCCAAGCTATCGCCAGCGGAATTCATATCGATCTGGGTTACGGTGCGGCGACCAATTTCAATTTGGTCCGCCAAGGTCTTGAGCAGGACTTCCTGCCACAGACGCTGGGCGCCGATATCCATGCCTATAACACCGCAATCAAGGATCCCCACATCGATACCGGTGGGCGCGGACGATTCAATGGCCATCCTGGCGTAGCGGCCGGCATGAACCTGTTGATGGCCTTTGGCGTTCCACTGGAGCAGGTCATTCCCATGGCCACCTCAAATCCGGCACGGATCTTTCTGCGAGAGCAAGACGGCGTCGGTACGCTGAACATCGGTGCCGCGGCTGATATCACGGTACTCGACGATTTGCGCGGCCGCTGGCGATTGACCGATACCTCCGACGACCAAGTTATTACCGAACGTCTGTTGCAACCCAGCTTCTGCCTCAAGGACGGGCTGTACCATGCCGCCGACTCGGCCCTGTTATCGCTTCCGGAGCAAGTCTGATGAGCGGACTGTATGCCCATGATTTTGCTGACTTGCTTGAACCTTCGGCGATATTGAATGCCGATCAGGCCGCCCAGCGAATTGTGGCGCCCAGCAGGCCAGGGCAGGCGCTGCAGGTACGCTGCCTGCTGCGCCCAAACAGCACCGAACAAGTCAGTGCAATTCTCAAGCGCTGCCATTCAGCGGGCCAGCCCGTCACGGTGTTGGGAGGTTTGGGTGGCGGTGGTGGTTTCAGCCACCCCCATGAAGTCGCGATTTCCACAGAGCGCTTGAATGCCATCGAGCAAATCGATACCCGCTCCAGTACTGCCCTGGTGCAAGCTGGATGTGTACTGCAAACGCTGCATGAACGACTACAGGCTCTGGGTTTGGGTTATGGCGTCGACTATGGCGGGCGCGGCTCGGCAACCCTGGGCGGGAACATTGCCACCAATGCCGGCGGCAGTCAGGTGCTGCGCTACGGCATGACTCGCGAGCAAGTGCTTGGACTCGAAGTGGTGTTGGCCGATGGCACCGTCTTGTCATCGATAAATCGCATGCTCAAAAACAATGCAGGCTACGACCTCAAGCAGCTTTTCATCGGTAGCGAGGGCACCCTGGGTATTGTCACCCGCGCGGTACTACGTTTGCGGCCGCTCCCTGTCAGCCAGAATACTGCATTGCTGGCATTACCCGGCTTCGACCACGTCACCGACCTGCTTGCCCATTGCCAGCGCAACTTTCCCGGCAGCCTGACGAGCTTTGAGGTGATGTGGAAGGGTTTCTATTGCGGCGCGATCCAAGGCCATGTCGCACCACTGCCCGCTGATCAGCCTTTCTATGTATTGGTTGAGACCAGCGGCGCTGACTCTCTGCGTGACAGCGAGCACTTCGAGATCACTATGCAGCAGGCGTTGGAGCACGAATGGGCAGTCGATGCCGTACTGGCCAGCTCCCAGGCTCAGCGCAATGCGTTGTGGGAGGTACGTGAGCGGGTGTTGTGGATCATGACTGCGCCAAGCTGGCATGTGTTCGACATCAGCCTGGCACCCTCGGCAATGTCAGATTACCTGCACACCATCGAGCAAAGGCTTGCCGGCCAGTGGCCGACTGCCGAACTGGTGGTTTTCGGCCATATCGCCGACGGCAATCTGCATGTATTCGTGCGCTTCCCTGAAAAAATGCCGGAACAGACCTACGAACAACTCTGCGCCCTGCTCTATCCGCCATTGAAGCCCTTGGGTGGCTCCATGGCTGCCGAACACGGTGTCGGCCAGAGCAAGGTCGCGCACCTGCATTACTCGCGCAACACCGAGGAAATGTCGCTGATGTACGCGCTCAAACGCAGCCTCGATCCCTTGAATATCCTCAACCCCGGCCGAGTGTTAGACACCCGGCGTCTAACCTGAGTATTTCCTTATGCAAATCGATATGAGCGGACGTGTTGCCCTGATCACCGGCGGTAGCAAGGGATTGGGGTTTGCAAGTGCAGAGCGCTTCATCCGCAGTGGGGCACAAGTTGCGATAATTGCACGTGACTCAGTGCAACTGGATTCGGCAGTCGAACGACTCAATGCACTCGCGCCTGGCCAGGCTGCAGGGTTTACCTGCGACGTGACTCATGCCGAGCAAATCGAAGCAACCTTCGCCGCCGTCCAGGCACGCTTCGACAAAGTCGATATCTTGCTCAACAACGCCGGCGAACATGCCCACGGTGAGTTTGAGACGTTGACCGATGCTCAGTGGCAACATGACCTGGACCTCAAGCTGTTTCCGGTCATCCGCTTCAGCCGCCTGGCCCTGCCGGGCATGAAGGAGCGACGCTGGGGGCGCATTCTCAACAGCATCAACGTGTTCGCCAAGGCGCCTCGTGCCAATACCGCGCCGACCTGCGTCAGCCGTGCGGCGACCATGGCTCTGACCAAGGCACTCGCCGGAGAGTGTGCCCCCTACAACGTACTGATCAATGCCCTGGCCATCGGGATTATCGAAAGTGATCAGTTCCGTCGTGGCTATGCCAACAGCGACGGTAGCCAATCCTACGATCAATATATGCAAGCGAAGGCTGTCAGCCTGGGCATCCCGCTGCAACGTGCCGGGCAACCTCGGGAATTCGCCGATCTAGCCTGCTTCCTCGCCAGTGATGCAGGCTCCTTCATCACTGGCAGCGTCATCAACGTCGACGGCGGCATGTGCCCGGTGGTGTGAGCATGGCTCGAATGACACTGAACAGAGCTGTCACAGTCACGGACTTTGTGGCGCTTGCCCGTCAACGAATTCCAGGCTTCGCGTTTGATTATCTCGACAGCGGTGCCGGCGATGACGCGGGTGTACGACGCAATGCGCGCGCCTTCGAGCAGGTGCTGCTAAAGCCCCGCTACCTACGTGGTCTGAATGCACAGAAGGTGAGCACAGCCACCGTGCTTTTCGACCAGACCTATGCCTGGCCTATCGGTATTGCCCCCACCGGAATGAACCAACTTGTCTGGCCCAGCGCCGACCATGATCTCGGCCTGCTCGCCGAGAAGACCGGGATACCTGTGGTCAACAGCACGCTGGCGACCCTGAGCGTGGACAAACTCGCGGCACTCGCCCCCTCGCAAACCTGGTTTCAGCTCTATTCTCGCAACGATCCTGCATTGAATCGCGAACTGCTGCGCAAGGCCTGGGAAGCTGGGGTAAAGGTGTTGGTGGTGACTGCGGACCTTCCCAGCGCCCCCAACCGCAATCGCGATGCCCGCAACGGCTTTGGGGTCGCCACGTTTCGTATGGCCCCTCGCACAATAGCCGCGGCACTTAAGCGCCCGATCTGGTTATGGCACTGGTTTCGGCAAGGACGCCTGAGCTTTGAAAACCTCAGCCACTTGATCGGCACCGGCAGTGGCAATCCGGTCTTCGCAGCACTGGCTCGGCAAACCAAACAGGACTTGAGCTGGAGCGATCTGGACGAGCTGCGTCGTGATTGGCCCGGTTACCTGGTAATCAAGGGCATCCTGGATCCAGACGATGCACGAGAGTGTGTCGAGCGAGGCGCCGACGGGATCTGGGTGTCCAATCATGGTGGTCGTCAACTGGAGTCGGCGCCTGCGGCATTGGACTGCCTGCCAGCGATTGTCGATGAGGTCGGTGACTGCACAAAAGTGCTCTTCGACAGTGGCGTGCGCAGTGGCGAAGACGTAATCAAGGCCCTCGCTCTGGGGGCCGATTTCGTTTTCAGTGGGCGTAGTTTTCTTTACGGCTGCGCGGCTGCCGGAATAGAGGGGGCGCAGAAAATCTGCGACCTGTACACCCGCGACATCACCCGCACCATGGCTCAGATCGGCTGCTCCTGCGTGACCGAACTGAACCGAAGCTGGGTCACCGAGCCAAGCGCCATAAACTCATAGTTGCGACATAATGGTGTATATGATTATTATGATTGCACAGACCACTAAGCCACTAAACAGGTGCAGGCCGTGAAGACGCAGATTACAGAACTTTTAGGTATCCGCTATCCCATTATCCAGGGTGGCATGCAATGGATCGGTCGAGCTGAATTGGCCGCAGCTGTTTCCAATGCCGGCGGCCTGGGCATCCTGACCGGCCTGACCCAACCAACCCCGCAAGCATTGGCCGAGGAAATTGCCCGTTGCCGGCAAATGACCGATAAGCCATTCGGCGTCAACATGACCATCTTCCCGACTATTAGTCCGCCCCCTTACGCCGAGTACATTGAGGCGATCATCGAAGGTGGTGTGAAAATCGTGGAAACCGCTGGCAATCAGGCCGTGGAGTTCATGCCACGCCTGAAGGAAGCCGGGATCAAAATCATCCACAAATGCGTAGCTGTACGCCATGCACTGGCCGCAGAGCGCCTGGGCGTCGATGCCATCAGTATCGACGGTTTTGAATGTGCTGGTCACCCCGGCGAGGAAGATATTCCCGGCCTGGTACTGATCCCGGCCGCCGTCCGCAAACTGAAGATCCCGGTTATTGCCTCCGGCGGCATCGCCGATGGTCGCGGCATGGCAGCAGCCCTCGCCCTGGGCGCCCAAGGTGTGAACATGGGTACTCGTTTCGTCTGCACAGAGGAGGCGCCGTTGCACGAGAACATCAAGCATGCCTTGGTCAATGCCACTGAGCGTGACACCAACCTGATTTTCCGCTCACTGCGCAATAGTGCCCGGGTGTTCAAGAACAGTATTTCCGAGGAAGTGGTCGGCATCGAGCGTCGCCCGGGTGGCTGCGAGTTTGCCGATATCCGTCCGTTGGTAGCCGGTGCTCGTGGCAGAGCGGCCCTCGAAGCCGGCGACGTGGACGGCGGAGTCATTACCGCCGGCATGGTCATTGGCCTGATCGACGACATTCCATCCTGCGCCGTGTTGCTTGAACGCATGATCAAGGAGTGCAAAGAACACCTCGGCCGCGCCCAGGGCTATTTTGCCTGACTGAAGGACGAGCCCCCCGCACTTTCAGGGCGACATCTGGAAGTGGTTTTGATCACGCACCCAGGTCCTGCCAACCAGTATCTGGGTGCGCCAGTTTGGCCGCGAGGAAACTGCACAATGGCAAAAATAAATGTGATCTTGCGCAAGGAAGACCTGGACCCGAGCTTCCTCCACGACAAGGTGGCGGTGGTCATTGATGTGCTGTTCGCCACTTCCAGCATCGTTACTGCTCTTAACCAGGGAGCTGCTGATGTTTACCCGGTGCTAAACCGGCAAATGGCACTGGAGACGGTTCGAAACTTCGTTAAAGACAGCTACATTCTCTCCGGCGAACAGCACCTGCACAGTATCGCAGGCTTCAGCGCCTATACCCCTCTGGCACTGTCACGCCAGTCTCTACGGGGGCGAAGCCTGGTCTATGCCACGACCAATGGCACCGTTGCCCTGCGGCAGGCTGACAGCGCCGCACATGTTTACGTTGCTGCCCTTCTCAACGCTCCAGCCGTCGTAAATCAGCTGCAACAGCACAAAGACCAGACCCTGGTACTGATCTGCTCCGGGTCTGCAGGGCGGGTGAACCTGGAGGACCTGTATCTGGCCGGTTACCTGATCGAACAACTCAGCGCTCAGTGTTCTGACCATTGGCAACTCACCGACACCTGCCAGATTGCATTGGCGGTGTATCGTCAGTATGACTCCCCAGAGCACTGCTTGCGTCAGAGCCAACTAGGCAAGGTGCTGGCATTGACGGAGATGGATGAGGAAATAAGCTATTCGGCACGCCTGGGCTGCATCGACCTTGTACCCAAATTCAAAGGTGTAAGCCTTCAGGTGGCGTAATATCACCGGTCAGTGAAGCCGATCCGGTACTGCTCAAGAGATAGTCTGGCCTGCAACTGCCTGTAAGGGTCAGGTTGCAGGCAAACCATACTCAGGCTCGCCTTGCTACCTCAGAACTCATGGAACAGTTCAGAGATCAGCATATGCTCATAGCCGGTGACCCAGACCTTGTTGGCGCGGACCATGTGCTTGCGCCAATGAGCCTCAGCCAGATCCGTCTCGCGCGCCTCGATCAGCTGGATCAATTTATCCTGGGATTTGAGCCCCGCCACCGCTGCCAGGCGCGCACCTTCAAGCGTTACATTGCGACGCTGCACTGCAACCACTGCTGCCTGGTGGCGCTCGATCACTTCGTGCATGGCCCCCCAAAGGTGGATCAGCGGTTTGTTGGCCGACAGCTCCACCAGCAAGCGGTGAAAGCGCGCAACCTCAGCGGCGAACACCACCGTGTCTTCGAAGCATTTGCGTTGCTGATCAAGCACTTCGCGCAATAGCGCCGGGGCCTGCTGCGCTGCATTCTCGACGACGAATCGCACCGCCGAAGGCTCAAACGCCATCCGTGCCTGATAAACCTCGGACACTGTCGTGCCTTCGAACTGCAGCACCATCAACGCATAACTGGCTATCAGCTGCGGATCGGGCGCATGCACGATCGCGCCACCCTTGGCACCACGGGCGACCGTGATGAGGTGCTCGGCCTCCAGAATGCGAAACGCCTCGCGAATGGTGGGTCGGGATACCCCGAACTCCTCCATCAACCGGCCTTCGGCCTGCAAAGTATCACCCTCCTTCAGTTCACCTCGCACAATCTGCTTTTTAATCCGGGCGGCAACAATTTGCGGCGCCTTGGGTATGTGCAGCACCTGCCGGCGTTCGACGCCGCGGCTGGCTCGCAGCTGTAATTCTTTCATCTCGGTCATATAAGCGTCCTGCAAATTGAAATGGAACCACACGAACCCACACAACCACGCAGGCCGCCAGCGGATCAACGCCATGATACTAATCATAGCTATGATCTAAATGTAACACATCTTATTTAAGGAGTTGATCCTGACTTTATGGCCGACTCTCTATTCAACAGACAATTCCCCGATTTTCAGAATTTCTGGCAACATCGAGCAATAGGCTGCAGGCATCCTAGACAATCATAAAAATACATGTATATGATTAATACATATACAGCCGATCCTAGCCAGGGACCATCATGAACTTTGATTTTTCAGATGAGCAGCGGATGCTGCGCGAGCAAGCCCGCCGTTTTTTGAGCGAAGCGAGTACTTTCCATGCCCTGCGTGAGCGAATCGCGAATGGCACACTCCTGGACCACGACCTGTGGCGACAAGTGGCTGAACTTGGCTGGTTGGCGGTAGCCATTCCAGAGGAGCAAGGGGGCTTGGGCCTGGGAGCCCTGGAACTGTGCGTCCTGGCCGAAGAGTTCGGCCGCAGCCTGGCGCCCGTGCCATTTCACGGCACTGTCTTCCTAGGCGCCGAATTGCTTAAGCGTAGCGAGTTGCCAGAAGCCACAAGCTGGCTGGAGCGAATTGCCACTGGCGAAGCGATCATTGCTGTCCAGCCAACGCTGGCCTGGGAGAGCGTCAGCCTGCACGTTGATGGTGGTGTTGTCACAGGTAGCTGTGAGCCATTGGCCTACGCTGCCCACGCCCATGCAGCGATCCTGCCGGCTCTGCTCGCCGGCCAGCCAGCATTGGTCTTAATCGATCTTGAACAGCATCCGGTTCGCCACCATCCAGCCCGCAGCCTGGACGATGTCGTACCCTACGCAGTGCTGGAACTGGAAAACACCCCCTACCTGGTATTGGCGGAAGGCGAAGCGGCACGAACCGCCATGCGCGAAGTAGTAGATCAGGATGCAATTCTTACCGCCTTCGAACAGATCGGAGGCGCAGATGCTGCTTGTACATTGGCCCGCGACTACGCCCTTGAGCGGCATACCTTTGGCCGCCCTATCGGTAGCTACCAGGCAGTCAAGCACAAGCTGGCAGATATGGCAGTGAAGATCGAGCTGGCCCGCTCCAATGCTTATTTTGGCGCATGGGCCATGCATGCCGGTGAAGTTGCCGATCGCAGCCTTGCCGCCGCCGCCTGCCGTTTGAGCGCCACCAACGCCTTTGAGTACGCCGCTCGCGAATGCCTGCACTTGCATGGTGGTATCGGCTACACCTGGGAAGCGGATTGTCATTTCTTTTACAAGCGCTCACGCCTGCTGGCGGTGATCCTCGGCCAACCCGGTGCCTGGGTCGACCAGTTGCTGACTGAAACCTCGCTCAAACAATTGCAGATTCGCTAAGGAGCCCCCCATGGATTTCAATGACTCGACTTCCGAAGCCGAATTCCGCGGGCAGGTCCGCACTTGGCTCGATACCCACGCCAAGGGTTTCATGAGCCCTAACGACGACGCCGACGTGGATACTTTCATTGCCAAGGCCAAAGCCTGGCAAGCGAAAAAGGCTCGCGAAGGCTACGCCGCTATCCGCTGGCCAAAAGCCGAAGGTGGCCTCGACGGGACGCCAATGCAAGAAGTCATCTTTCAAGACGAAGAATCCCGACACGATGTTCCCGTCGGCCCATTCGTCACCATTGGCACCCAATTGGCAGTGCCAACGTTGCGCACCCATGGCACCCCTGAACAGATCGAGCAATTCACCCAGCCAACCTTGCGTGGCGAACTTCTGTGGTGCCAGCTTTTTTCGGAACCTTCGGCTGGTTCGGACTTGGCCAACGTGCGTACCCGTGCAGTCAAGGACGGTGACGACTGGGTCATCAATGGCCAGAAGGTCTGGACTTCCTGGGCGCATGTCGCTGACTGGGGCATCCTGCTGGCGCGCACAGATCCCGAGGCAACCAAACACAAAGGTCTGACCTTCTTTGTCGTGGACATGCGCAGCGTCGGCGTTGAGGTGCGGCCAATCCAACAGGTTTCCGGCGTTTCGGAATTCAATGAAGTGTTCCTCACTGACTTGCGTATCCCCGATCGCTATCGGGTTGGCGCAGTCGGTGACGGCTGGAAATGCGCGATGACCACGCTGATGAATGAACGGGTCAATGTCGGTGGAGAGAGCCAGGCACTACCCAACGTATTGGAACTAATCGAGCGTGCACAGGATCGTTCAACCGGCGCCAGTCTGGATCGTTTCAAGATGGCTCAATTGCTGACCCAGGAGATGGGCCTGCGCTACTTCCGTTTCCGTCTGTTGACCTCACTGTCCAAGGGGGAAACCCCAGGGCCGATTGCCGCCATGAGCAAACTGGTATACGCCAATACTTTGCAGGAACTCAGTGCCATGGCCCTGGATGTCACTGGCCTGCCTGGACTGCAAGCCGAAGGCGACAAGTTCCAGCATGGGTATGAATGGGCCGCTGCATTGCGTATCGCCGGTGGCACTGATGAGATCCTGCGAAACCAGATTGCAGAACGGGTTCTGGGCATGCCAGGAGAAATCCGGGTGGATAAAAACATTCCCTTCTCCCAATGCCGCTAGGATGCTCCATGCCTGAATTCATCGAAGTACAGCAGCATGACGGCTGGCTGGGCATCACTTTGCAGCGACCGGAAAAATACAACGCCCTGACATTGCAAATGTACGACGACCTCGCAGATTTGATGCGAACGGCGCAGGCGGACGACAGTATAAAAGCGGTGGTCATCAGCGGCGGCGAGCATTGTTTCACCAGCGGCAACGACTTGAAGGACTTCATGCAATCGCCGCCGGACAGTCTTGATGCTCCAGCCTTTCACTTTATGAATGCAGTCATTGATCTGGACAAGCCACTGATCGCTGCCGTCTGCGGGGCAGCCATTGGCATTGGCACGACCTTGCTGCCTCACTGTGATCTTGTGTTCACTAGCGTCGACTGCCAATTCGCCACACCTTTCATCAAACTCGGACTTTGTCAGGAGTTCGGTGCCAGCCTGCTCTTCCCGCAACGTCTGGGGCACGGCCGAGCAGCTCAACTGATTCTCGCCGGTGAGAGCCTGGATGCGCGAACAGCACTGGACTGGGGGCTATGCACACATCTGTTCGATACCCCTGTACAGTGCCTCGCCGCTGCCAACGCCCAGGCCGAACGCTTTGCAAAGGCTTCTCTGGCTTCATTACAGGTGAGTAAACGCCTACTGAAAGCTCCATCGTTGGAGTCTTTGAAAGCAGTGGTACGCGAGGAAAATCTACAGTTCATCGCACGCCTGCAAAGCGAAGAGGCAAAAGCTGCCCTGCGGGGCATGCTGGAAAAGCGCAAGTAATCGCACCAGTGCAAGGCCATGAAATCTCATGGTCTTGTTCAATGGCCGCTTGCTAAATACCTACATATGATTAAAATCATAATACCAGTTTAAGGGCCCCTATTCTTGATCGGTCAATTACTCTCTCTGGCAGGTCGCTCTTCACTAATGAAAAGACTTCTACGCTTGACCGCCATGACCCTCGGAATTGCCTTGCTGCAGCCGGCGTATGCCCAAACAGCCAGCGAGGACGTCGGCTATACCCAGCAATCCGATCAAGCTCGAGCTCTGCTTGAGAAAGCTGTGGGTCGCTATCGTGAAAGAGGCGAAGCAGCATTGGCGCAGTTCAGTCGTCAGGGTGAATTCACCCGCGATGAGCAGTATGTATATGTGATAGACAATCGCGGCATCATGCTGGCCAGTGGCGGTTTGTCAGCGATCTACATTGGTCGAGATGTGCGACCGATGCTGGACGAAGATCGCAAACCCGTTTTCGATCGCGCCTTGCTCCAACCAGATAACGGCCAGATGCACAGCGACGAATACCGCTGGCTAAACCCTCATGATGGCAAGATCGAGCGCAAGAGGGTCTGGTATCAGCGGGTCGACAACAAGATATTCGCCGTCGGCTACTACTTGCCACGCTCCAGCCCACAAGCGGCCCAGGCCCTGCTCGACGACGCAACCAACGCCATGAGTGAAGACCCAGCGACGACTATCAAACGCATCAACCAACTGGATAAAGCATTCAATCGTGATGATCTTTATGTATTCGTAGTCGACACCGACACGCTGAAGATGGTCGCTCATGGCTACAACCAGCGCCTGGTCGACACTGACATTCGCCGCCTTCAAACAGCGAACGGCCAGCCGATCGGCCAAGAGATGCTCAAGGCCATCGACGGCAAGACAAAGACTCGGATCAGTTATAGTTGGCGCAATCCGGTTACTGGCAAGTCTGAGCCAAAAAACACACTGATACAGCACAGCGGCCATTACCTAATAGCTGTCGGCTATTATGCACCCGCGCAAAACGCAGCTCGTTGAATGTCAGTCCTGCATGATCTCGGCGATTGTGGTTTCTTCATAACCGGCGATCCAAGTCTTGTAGGCCGCCTGCATATGCTTGCGCCAGTGCAGCTCAGCCCCATCCTCGTCGCCGGCCTCAATCAGTTTGATCAGTTTTTCCTGAGACCGAAGACCCATGGCAGCATTGGCAATGATTTCCTCGGCCTGGGTTGTACGCCGATACGCCGACACCGCCAACGCCTGGTGTTGCACAACTACTTCATGAATCGCGCCCCAGAGATGCATCAGCGGTCGGTTACCGGATAACTCAACCACCAGGCTGTGAAACTCAGCAATGGCCTGAGCGAAAGCAGTTGCATCCGCGACAACAGCGCGCTCCTTCTCCAGAGACTCACGCAAAAGAGCCGGGGCAGTCTTCTTGGCATTCTTGGCTATCATACGCACTGCAGCTGGTTCGACAGCCAACCGTGCCTGGTAAACCTCAGATACCCGTGTTCCTTCACATTGCAACACCATAAGCGCATAGCTGGAGATTAGCCCTGGATCTGGAGCATGGATCACTGCTCCGCCCTTTGCCCCACGGGAAACAGTAACCAGACGCTCAGCCTCAAGGATTCGGTAAGCCTCACGAATAGTCGGGCGAGAAACGCCGAACTCTTCCATCAACTTACTTTCGGCGGGCAAAAGATCGCCCTCCTTGAGCTGCCCGGTTACGATCAGTTTCTTGAGGCGTGACGCGACGATCTGCGGAGCTTTTGGAATCTGCAGCGGTTGTTTCCGGGTGCTGGAAGAAAGAGCGATCGTTGCTGCAATGGTCATGCTTGAATCCTAGAGGTCATGGGCATCCACGAATGATAGCTGCCGACCGCCAGTGCACTTGGTGGTCAGCAGTCTTTGAATACCGGCTCACGCCGCTCCACGAATGCCTGGACACCCTCCTTGGCATCGTGGGTCTTACCAATACGGTGGCCAAGGCTGGCTTCCGATGCCAAGCCATCGGCTAGCGAAAGGTTATTACCTTCGCGTACCGCCTGACGAATGGCCTGTTGGGCCGGCAGACTGTAACAGCTGTATTTCTCCGCTAAAGCACAAGCGGCTTCCAGCAAGTTATCGTCGCTATTAGTAAGATGATCTATTAAACCTACACTATAGGCGTCTTGCGCGTCCAGCGCACCTCCGCCCAACATCATTTGCAGCGCAGGTCCGCGACCGATCAATCTAGGCAATAACTGGGTGGCGCCATACACGGGTATCAATCCCAGGCGTATCTCCGGGACGGCCAGCTTCGCCTGCGCAACACAGACCCGAAACGTGCAGCCCAACGCAATTTCAAGCCCACCGCCCATGGCTGCACCATTGATTGCGGCCACGCTGATTTTCGGATATTCATCTAGGCGCAACATCAGGCGATGCATGCGCGCAATACGCAAGGCGGGATCGCCGTCTCGTTCGCTGAGATCGGAGCCTGCACAGAACGCCCGACCTTGCCCCGTGATCACCAGTGCACGACTGTCGTCCTTGGCTATGTTATCCAGATGCCAATCCAACTCGTCGAGCAAGGCGTCATTGAGAGCATTCAGCACCTGTGGGCGATTCATGGTCAGAACGGCGCAGTTACCCTGGCGGTGATGGTCAATCAGACTCATGGATTTACTCCTGTAATACGGTCACGATGGTCTTGCCAATACGTCGACGCTCAAACGTCGAAGCTAATGCCGAGCGGAAGTCTTCCAGGACGTAGGCAACACCTGTCGCAGGCTGCAAACTGCCATCTCCCACCCATTGGGCTAATTGTGCACGGGCGGCGGCGGCCTTGTCAGGCTCGCGCAAGATGAACTGGCGGATATCCACCCCTAGTAAAGCCGCGCCCTTGAGCAACGCCAAGTTAGTGGGCAAGGCTGGAATACTGCCACCGGCAAACCCCAGTACCAAATGACGCCCGCCCCAAGCCAGGCGCCGGAAAGCCATCTCGAATCCCTCACCGCCAACCGGGTCAAAAATCACGTCAATGCCGCATTCTTGGGTCAGGATCTTGAGGCGCTCAGGCCAATCGGCTGCGCTCGAATCCAGGCACTCATGTGCACCGACAGCCCGCGCTGCTTCGCGCTTATCAGCAGTGGACGCCGCCGCAATCACCACGGCGCCTAGCAATCGTGCTATCTGAACCGCCGCCAACCCGAGACCACCGGCTGCACCGAGCACCAAAACCCGTTCGCCTGGCTGCAACCTGGCGCGGTCCTGCAAGGCATGGAACGCCGTGGTGTAATCGACCCAGAATGCAGCAGCGCGAGGAAAGTCCAGAGCAGTCGGCAAAGGTAGCAAACTTGAAACCGGCACTACGGCAAATTGCGCACAACCGCCGCCCATTGCCGAAGCCGCACACCGCAAGCCAAGTTCGACACCCTCTACCCCCGGGCCCAGGGCATCAACAACCCCGGCAAACTCACAACCCGGTACGAAGGGCAATGCTGGTTTGAGCTGGTAGCGCCCGGTACACAACAAACCATCGGCAAATCCCAGCCCAGTGCTGTGAACCCTCAGCCGTACCTGCCCGGGACCGGGCTCAGGCAGCGGTAGGCTCTCGAGCGTAAAGTCATCCAGGCTTTCCAGGCGTCGGCCCAATACTGCTTTCATACGACGCTCACTCACGATGCCAGCACCTGAGCCTGTCGCAGGGTCGCACGGTACTGCTGTTCCAGGTCATCGATCAGCTCGCTGACACTTGGCAATCCGTTGATCGCACCAACTCCCTGCCCGGCCGCCCAGATGTCCTTCCATAGTTTGTAATCACCATGGCCTCCAGTGCCGACGCCGGGTTTCGGCGGCGCTGGCAAACGCTCGGGATTCAAGCCCGTGCGCGCAATACTGGCTTTCAGATAATTGCCACGTAGCCCGCTGAACAGGTCGGTGTAAACGATGTCGTCAGCACTGGAAGCCTGCAACATTTGTTTGTACACGGCATCAATTTCACATTCGGCAGTACCCAGAAATCGCGTTCCCATATAGGCCAAGTCCGCTCCGAGGAGCTGCGCTGCCAGAATATCTTTGCCGTGAGCCAATGCGCCAGACAACAACAGAGTGCCCTCGAAGAACCGGCGGATTTCACTGACAAAGGCAAACGGATTGAGCTGGCCGCCATGCCCACCTGCCCCCGCGCACACCGCCACGATGCCATCGACCCCAGCGGCCGCGGCCTTTTCTGCATGCCGCACACTGACCACATCATGGAACACCAAGCCACCATAACCATGCACCGTGGCGACCACTTCGCCCGGCGAGCCAACGCTGGTGATGACCACCGGCACTTGGTGTTTTTCCAATAACGCCAAGTCACGATCCTGACGCAGATTGGCAGGGGCCATAATCTGGTTGATGGCAAACGGGGCAGCCTGCGGGGTGGCTGCGAGGCTTTCAACTATTTCCCCTAGCCAGTCATCCAATTGCTCACTACTGCGTGCGTTCAAGGCAGGCATCGAACCGACAATACCGGCCTGGCACTGGGCGAGCAGCAATTTTGGACTGCTGGCCAGAAACATGGGAGCCGCCACCAAAGGCAAACGTAAACGGTCGCGTAGAAGCGTGGGCAAAGGCATGAGCTCTCCCGTCACAGGTATGAGGTGTCGTCAGAAATTCGATAACGGATTGGTACAGAGCGAACACCCTGTTGAGCGCGCTTCAGGATCGCAAGCGACCCGGCGCGACCAGAATTTTGCCGAACGCATTGGGTTCCGCCAGCGCGGCCATGGTGGCCGGCAACTCACTCAGACTTACTTCGTGTGTAACCATCGGTCGTGGGTCGATGCGCCCCTGAGCCAGCATTTTCAAGGTGTAATCGAAGTGACGAGCCTCGTACATCATGCAATAGCTGATCTGCAGTTCCTTGAGGAATGGGACGATCCGCCGAGTTGACTCTTCGTGCATGTGCAATCCACCGATAATCACCCGCCCTCCTCTTCTCGCCAATGCGCAGGCCAAGTCCAGGCTGCCTGGTCGGCCGATGCATTCGATCACCAGATGTGGAGCGCCCCCCAATTCGCGATCACAGAACCCTGCAATCTCTTCACGGGAGGGATCGCAGACTGCTGTGGCGCCCAACTTCAGGGCCAGCTCGCGGCGAGTCGGTACAGGGTCACTGACCACAATATCGCCAATGCCCAGCGCGCGGGCCCACACGACAACGGCCAAACCCACCGGACCAGCACCGAGTATTACCAGGGTCTCGCCCGGTTTCCATTGCACGACTTCGACCATTTTCAGTCCAACGGCCAAAGGTTCGACCAGTGCTCCGAGCGCCGCGTCGACACCCGGTGGCAGCAGGAAAGTTTCCTTTTCACCGACGATTACGTATTCGGCGAAAGCCCCGTTGCGCGGCATATTAAGGCCGATCATCCGCGTGGTCGGACAATGCGCTGGATCACCACCCAAGCAGTGAACACAGCGGCCACAACCGATCAGGGGCAGGCTGCAAATACCATCGTGGAGCTTGAAGCGCTCCACGCCCGGCCCGACTTCAGCCACGGTACCCGCGAACTCGTGACCGAGCACCGCTGCGAGCGCAGAGTCCGACTGGATCACATGCAAGTCACTTCCACAGATGCCGGCGCGCTCAACCTTGAGCAATATTTCCCCTGGCCCTGGGGCCGGAATATCGACCTCTTCGATGGTCATGTGGTGGCGCCCATGCAGCAAGGCGGCGTGCATAGTGCTCATAACGGTACCTCAGCGAGTATCGGACGGTTCGTGTACACAGCTGGCAGCTGTAAGTAGCTCTGTTTAGTAACGACAACAGTCAGGTTGCCTACCAGTGTGAATCACCGCGCTCAAGTACTTCGGTACCGCCGTCGATGCACAGGAGTTGGCCGATCATTAGGCTATTGGCGGGACTGGCCAGCCATAACATCAGTTCTGCCACTTCCTCCGGACGCCCGTAACGGCCCAATGCCTGGGGATGCATGTCACGCACGACCTGACTGCGCACAGGATGATCGCGCAACGCCAAGCCCGCCTCGGTTTCAATGAACCCGGGGGCGACCGCATTTACGATGATGCCACTGCCGCCCCAACGAGGACTTACGGCAGCACGACGAGTCCAACGAGCGATGGCAACCTTGCTGCTGGCATAGATCCCCACTGGCGTGCGCTGGTTGACCAGACGGCTTTCGGTTTGTGCTTCAACACGAGCGACCAGGTCTTGAGCCCTGTCCCTCGCAGCGTTTTCATTCCCGGCCAGGTAAAATTCGACCAACGCTGAATCTGCCGCATTGGCATAGGCCATGCGTGAAGACACCAGCACCACACGTGGCGCTGGCGACTTGAGTAGTAATGGTTGTAACCCTTCCAGCACGTCGACAGAGCCGAAGTAATTCAAACTGGCACTGGTCGTACTGGACACCAGTAGGCCGGCGCAGGTAATCACGGCATCGAGCCCGTTGGGGCACAATGCCCGCACACTGGAAATCAGCTCTTCACGCCCTTCGGGTGTAGAAAGATCCGCCGCCACATCACCTTCGCTCAAATCGGCACGTATGACTTTAAACCCCTTGGTCTCAGCCAGCGCAGCCGTGGCCTTACCGATTCCGTTGGCTGCGCCAGTAATCAATACTGTGCGGATCATGCCAATTCCTCCTGCTCAACCGTTGCGCCAGCGGCACATCCCGACAACACAAATCCTTCATATCCATTGGCAGCTACGGCATCGCACATGCGCCGGTAATTACCAAAGCCACCGACAAAGGGCATGAACACCCGTGGCTTACCCGGTACGTTCGCCCCGGAGTACCACGATGCCCCTTTACGATGAAGCGTTATCTGCGACAGCGCCGCAACCTTCTCTACCCAAGCGTTTTCAGCGTCCGGGCTAGCTTCGATCAAGGTCCTGTTTTGTTGTTCCAGGTAACCGATGCAGTCCATGATCCAGTCAGCATGCTGTTCGATGGCCACCACCACATTGGCCAGCGCACCTGGGCTCTGTGGGCCAGTCATGATGAACATGTTCGGGAAACCCGCTGTCGCCAGACCAAGATAGCAACGCGGGCCATCCTTCCACTTGTCCTTGAGCTTCAACCCCTCCCGACCGGTCACCTGGATGCGTGACAGCGCGCCGGTGATGGCATCGAAACCGGTTGCGAACACCAGCACATCGAACGGTAGCTCCTGGTCGCAAGTGCGCATGCCCCCCTCAGTGATGCGTTCAAGTGGTGTGCGCTTCAGGTTGACCAGGCTGACGTTGGACCGGTTGAAGGTTTCCAGATAGCTGCTACCAATACACAGACGCTTGGAGCCCAGCGGATGATCATTCGGGCACAAGTCCTCGGCCACTACAGGATCCTTCACCACGCTACGAATCTTTCCGCGAATGAATTCCGCGGCAGTGGCGTTGGCTTCTTCGTTGATCAGCAAGTCATTGAACGAGCCGAGAAACGCGAGACCATTAATCCGATAGTTTTCTTCGTAAATGGCCTCTCGCTCTTCGGCAGTGGCAACGAGGGCCGATTGGTCATTGAACTGATAGTGAGAACCACCACTGGAATATCGGGTTTTCTCACGAATTTGCGGGTAGGTCGCGCGGTAATGACGCTGTTCTTCTTCGCTGAGCGGCCGGTTCCCGGCGGGCAAGACGAAATTGGCGGTACGTTGAAAGACCGTCAGGTGCTCCGCCTGCTGGGCAATTAACGGAACCATTTGTACGCCCGTAGATGCCGTACCCACCAAGCCTACTCGCTTGCCAGTGAAGTCCACGCCTTCAGCCGGCCAATTGGTACTGTGATACCAAGTACCTTTGAAGTCTTCCAGCCCCGGAATGTCCACAGGCTTAGGAACGGTCAGCGATCCGGTAGCCATAATGACGAAACGGGCTTTGACGCGTTGCCCTTGCTCGGTCTCCACCGTCCAGCGCTCATCTTTCTCATCGAAGGTGGCGGCACTGACGCGTGTGTTGAACTGGATATCCCGGCGCAATTCGAAGCGATCGGCAACATGCTGTATGTAAGCGAGGATTTCAGCCTGCGTGGCATAACGCTCCGACCAGCGCCACTCGTCTTGCAGTTCGTCGGAGAAAGAGTAGGAGTAAATGACGCTCTCGATATCACAGCGTGCGCCAGGATAGCGGTTCCAGAACCAAGTACCTCCGACATCGGAGCCAGCCTCGAAAGCACGGACGCTCAGGCCTTTCTGACGCAGGCTGTGGATCAGGTACAATCCGGCGAAGCCCGCGCCGACTACGATGACATCGAACTCACTCGGGCAGGCGCTGGCCTTGCCTTGCTGCGCTTCACTCATCCTTCTGTCTCCTGAATGTGTCGGCTTCACATCACCGATTTATTGTATGTATGATTTATAGCATACACATCATTATTCAAAAGTGGAGCAAATTTTTCGTGGCTGTCCGATATCGACGCCGATGAAAAATCTTGTCCAGGAGCAGTCCAAATGACGCTGTCTACGCAATACCTCAACGGCTATCAAGTCACGCTGTGCGCAGACGTTGGCGGAGATCCCAAGGCACCAACGGTAGTTTTTCTGCATGGAGGCGGCCAGACGCGTCATTCCTGGAGCAAGGCGGCACGCAGCCTGGTGGATCAGGGGTTCCATTGCCTGGCACTTGACCTGAGAGGTCACGGTGAAAGCGAGTGGTCTGGTAACGGCGACTACAGCACCAACGTCTTTATCGCCGATCTTAAAGCGGTAGTCGCCACTCTCCATCAACCACCCGTCCTGGTTGGCGCTTCACTGGGAGGAGCCACCTCACTACTGGCGGTCGGTGAATCGAACCAACCTCTGGCCAAGGCCCTGGTGCTGGTCGATGTCGTTCCACGCATGGACCCGGAGGGCATACGACATATCCGCGACTTCATGCGCGGTACCCCCCAAGGCTTCGCCACACTCGATGATGCCGCGGATGCCGTTGCCGCCTACATTCCCGGCCGCCCCCGCCCTTCCTCACCCCAGGGCCTTCTGAAAAACCTGCGGCTCAAGGACGACGGTCGCTATTACTGGCACTGGGACCCGCAATTCCAGAACGATAATTCCCGAACCAGCATGGGCGAACTGTTTACACGAATGGAGAATGCGGCCAGGTGCGTGCACATTCCAACCTTGCTCGTACGCGGCAAGCAAAGCGACGTGGTGAGCCTGGAAGGCGCGCAGCAATTGCTTGAATTGATTCCGCACGCCCAGTACGTAGATGTCGAAGGAGCCGGCCACATGGTTGCGGGTGATCGCAACGACGTGTTCAATCAAGCAATTGAGGGGTTTCTGCGGGATCTTTAATCTGATCCCTCTCGACCCACGAGCGCTTTCGGTTAAGTGGGTCGGATACCAGAGCCTGCCTACTACGCCCAGTCAAACCCGAAAGGCTCCGATCAGTTGCTTCAACTGGCCAACCTGCTCAGACAGCGCACGACTGACCTGCTCGGTCTGACTGGCACCTTTGGCCGTACGGTCACCTGCGTGGTTGATCTGCACAATGTTGCGGTCTATGTCGTGCGTCACAGCTGTCTGCTCTTGGGCTGCCGTCGCGATTTGCTGATTTTGATTGACGATTCCCGCCACCGCTTCGAAGATTTTTTCCAAGGACAGTCTCACCTGGGTGGACTGGTCGACCGTGCTGCTAGCCATTTGATGACTTGCATTCATCACTTTGACGGCGGCGCTAACCCCCGAATGCAACTTGCCGATCATGAGCTCGATTTCTTCAGTGGAGATTTGCGTGCGCTTGGCCAGGCTGCGCACCTCATCAGCTACCACTGCGAATCCACGTCCTTGCTCGCCTGCCCGGGCAGCTTCGATAGCCGCATTGAGTGCGAGGAGGTTGGTTTGTTCAGCAATGGCCTTGATGACATCGAGCACTTGACTGATCGAACTGCTATCGCTTGCGAGTTGATTGATGACAACCACCGACTGGTCTAGTTCTCTGGCCAATTGTTCAATGCTGTCGACCTGAGATTCGACCAGACTACGACCAATGATGGTTTCCTTATTGACACTCTGCGCGCTGTCTACCGCGGCGGCTGCATTTCGTGCCACTTCTTGCGCAGTTACGAACAATTCATTCATCGCGGTCGCAATCAATTCGATCTGCTGGCGCTGGTCCGATACAGCCTCGCTACTCTCGTTAGATGCGAGCTCTACTCGACCGGCCTGGCTTTCGACCTCAGCGACCGTTTGCCCGACCCGCTGAATTAATTGATGTACCTTGCCGATAGTGCCGTTTATGACCTTACCTAGCTCACCCAGTTCGTCCCTGCTTTGAGTTCCTACCTGGACAGTCATATCCCCGGCGGCCATATCATCCATCGCCAAGCTGAAGTCTTTCAACGTGCTGCGGATCGCCACGTAGAACCCGGCGTACAGATACCCGATCGAAAGAAATACCAATAGCAACGCAGCCACAAGGAGGATCATCCGCTGTTGATCACTGCCTAAACGCTGCTTTAGCTCACTACCAAGGTAGGAAAGGGTTGCACTGTAAAACTGGTCGGTCTTATCGATTTCGACGCTCATCTGATCGTAGAATTTTTGCCAGGAAGCATTACTGTCAGTGTCTTGCAACAAGTAGCTATCCAGCAGGGCGCCAGTGGCTGCCAATGAGTCGCGACTCAGGCCTGCCTTGGCCGACAACATCGTGTGCGCACGGTCATTGCCAGCCAGCGCACCATCGATATGCTGGCTGTATTCGGCCTGCAATTTTTCCATCTGCTGCAAAGCACTTTCTACTTTGCCAAGTGCGCCCGAACTCCTTGAGCCACTGGCCAGCAGATATGCACCGAGTGAACGAGCTTCTCCCAATGCAAGGGTCACATCGGCACCACTATCGACAATCAGGTCGATCAGCTTTCGTTCATCGACGCCAGGATCAAGCGACAGACCACCTGCGGAAACAACAGACATGATCAACAGTTGCGCATTGCCAAGCTGCTGCTTGATCCCGTGCTGTTGTTTGGCTTGAGTAGCATCGGCGTGCGCCTCTTGCAGCCACTTAATCAGCGCAGTCCGCTTGGCATTGATGTCGTCACCCAGGGCAGGCGTCAATGCAACAACCCACAGCCCTTGTAGACTCGATATCAAGCTCAACTCCAGACGCTTGATGCGATCGTTCAACTCCTCGCTTTGATAAGCCACGCCGACTTGAATCTGAATCCGTATCAGATTCTCAAGGCTCTCCATGTCGCTCCGAATTTTCAGACTGGTGGCAAGCGGTTGGAGGCTGGCTAATTCGGTTTTCGTGACGATGAATTGGGCATAGGCATCGCGGATCAGAAAGTAATTGGTCGCCAACATGGGCAGGAAAAACAGAATGCTGATCAGACTGAATTTCATGCCGAAACTCAGGCGATTCATAAGCGAGATGGCGGGATGCAAGAGAGTTTTCACTGAGCGCCTCTGGTTTTTATGGTTATTACGCAGACTGCGGGTTGCCCTTGTGAATTAACCGGCCAAGGCTCAAAAGCTCGTGCCGAGCTGTCGCTCGCGCAGTTACCTGGCGCAATTCAGCGGGTATACAAACATATCAATCATATCTATGATTGATTCGTTTATACACTGGAACCGCCTGGAGAATAAAAATAATGTCCAGCCTCAGCCGACCGACTGCGGACGTCAACGACGCAGTCCATCTGGGTGCCAACGAAGACGGACCCGTAACTCGGGCTAAGAAACGCCGTACCAGCATTATCTATGCCCTATTCGCCCTACTCGGCCTGGCCCCCTCGGTTCTAGGGGCGCATGCGGCCCTGCAAGCTTTCGGTCTCGGCCTGCTGTTCCCTGGGGCCGGTTTCTTTTCTATCGGTGGTTGGGCGCTATTGCTGGTACCGCTGACACTGGTCCTGTATCTAGTAGCGCTGATCGCCTGGTTCGGTTCAGGGATGATCGTTGCGCCCATCTTTATTTGGCTTGGATCTGCGCTGCTCGCTGCAGCGTTAGTCGGTGAAGCACCCTGGCCAATAGGTGCAACGTTGGCAGTGGCGCTGTTTGCCCTTTATCGAATTCGTGGGGCGATCAAGCAGCGTAAGGCGAAGGCCCAACTCGTAAAACGTCGTGAAGAGCGCAGCACCTACCTGCCGACAGCTACTCGCGCGGTCACTACTCGGGCTACTGAGGCGCCACCCGCAGATAAACGCGAATTGAGCCTGGACGAATTACAGGCGCTACGCTTCAACCTGGATTTGGCGTTACAACCGATCGGTTCCTTCGAGGGGTTCCAGACCATTGAGCAATTTCAGACCTCTGCGCTGCGCTATCAGTTAAACAGCATCGGCTATTCGCTAGCAGTCATGCAGACCGTCTATACGCCCAATTTCCACGGGTATGTGAACCATGCTCAGCGCAACGCGATCGACAAGGCGCTGAATAAGAGGGTGTGGGGATACTGGCGCTGGGAGCGGCTGTGGGGCCATTTATCCTGGCGATTCGATCCGGTAGGCCGTGACAACATCATGCTAACGGGTTTTCTAGGCTTGCAAGTCTGTCTGTACATGACCGCAAGTGGCGACCGACGTTACACCGAGCCTGGTAGCCTGACCTTTACCTGGGGCAAACGACGCTTCGCCCATGACATCCACAGCATCGCCCGCTCCATCGATGAAAACTTCAGCCGCGCTGATTTCTGCCTCTATCCGTGTGAGCCGGGTTGGATCTACACGCCGTGCAATTTCATGGGCATGATGACTTTGATAGCCTATGACCGATTGTTCGGCACGCAATTAGCCACCAAACACATGCCCCGTTTCCGGGAAAATCTGGAAAACGAATTCACGTTGGCAGACGGCGATTTGATTGTGCTGCGCAATGAGGTCACTGGTTCATCAGTCGCCTTCCCATTCGGCAATGAAGGACTCGCTCTTCTTTCTCATGCGCTGCTACCTGAGCGGGCCCGCCAGGCATGGGCTTTGGCAAGGCGAGAATACGTTAAGGAAGAGGGCGACAAAATCACCATTGAAGGCATGGAAAAAGGTGTCGACTTCGGCCGATACCGTAAGGCGCCGATAGGACACATCCAACATATGCTAGGTGCGGCTGGGGAAATGGGTGACACCGCAGTGGTGACCGAGCTGCTTCGCCTGCTGGAAGAAATCGGCAAACCGACCCGCGAAAACGGTGTACTTAAGTACGAATGCTCCAGTGGACTGGCCGCCGACATGGTCCGCAGTCGTATCTTGCGCATGGGAGACTGGAGCCGGACAGTAAATGAAGGGCCAGCGCCATGCACGCAAAAAGGGCCGGTACTTAGCCAGGCACGCTACCCGCAAGTGCTTGTAGCGCGTGCATTCAGTCATGGGCATGACTTGGACATGACGCTTTATCCTGGCTTGGAACCGGGGCCTGAGGATATCGTGATTGAGCGTTTGGAAGCCAACGCCCATTATCAGTTGGTCGTTTCCGACTCACAGTCCAGCGTCCAGGCAGACATCAAGGGTCAATTGAAACTGACCGTAATGCTTTCAGGACGTACTGCAATATCACTGAAACCCAATTCGAAGTTTTGAGATTAAGGGGGGGATGGCAATATCGCTCTCCCCTTTATTCCTTCCATCTGGATTCGCTTTGGTTTGAAGGTTTGAGGTTCTCTTGCTGCGTAACGTGAAAGCCGTGATACCAGGCATGACCTCTGTGACACTCCATCCGTAGGACGGTATGCGTCGCGATGGAAATCACCTCAAGCCCACATCGAAATCCAAATTACACCTGGACGTAAATCGCCGGAGTCCGGATGGTTTTTTTGAATCACGCCCTTCTCCTCCCTGGCATACCGTCGATCGCGCCTCTGCACGCTTAAAACGCCATCTCAAATCTGTTGAATTGCTGACTTCACCAGCCGTCCAACCACCTCGTACAGAGTTATTAGCGTAGGCAGTAGCGCAGTACGAAATCGTCGTTTCGCAGCCATTTTGACTATCCACGTCGCAATGCGATCGAGGCGCTCAGCCAGAGTTTGCAATGCTTCTAGGGCAACTGCGCGTTCAATGTTTAGCGGTGTCCTCCTGCCTTATGCTAAAAACTGTCGATACCGCGCCTTGTGTAACGAACTATTCCCATCTAGCGCTGTCAGCAGAATTGGATCCAAAAGTTACTTTAGAAATCTGGCTCGCTCGACAGGGGCCCCGAACAGTAGCCCGCGCCAGCGAATCTAGGACAAATTCAGCAGGAGGCTGTTTACCATGGTCTCGATCAGAAACTTCTACCACCCTATCGATGCCGCGATCCTCTGGTGCGACCTCGCCGACCACCAAGGCGAAATTCTGCAGGTAGATCTCTCTCACCCTGGTAGTCTGCTCAAGCATTTCCCGCAGTGGCCTTTTCTCCACGCTTACGCCGAACGTATCTACGATGCTATCGTCTGTTGCGAGTTACCCGCGACCTACTTTGGACGTCCTATTACTCCTAAGGATCAGGCTGAACGAGTTTATTGGTCCATTCGCCATACTGATCTGCGCGTTTGGTTTGCGCGTAACTACCCAGAAGAAAAGCCAGCATTCCTATTTTCCCAGAATATCGACCATTCCGAATGCGTGAGCCTGACTGCGTATCTGTCCCTGCAAGCGGAGCGAGACGCCGGCGCCCGCGAAATTGAAAAACTACGCCAAACGCACTCGGCAATCGCCGATGAGGCGGCGGCTCTCGCCCTCGACCACCAAGGGCTGTCCGCGCAGCTTGGCGCATTTGAGGTTCCCTCCGAAGCGTCCGCATTCGTGCACTACAGGATCATTGGCGCCCTACTGGCGATCATGCTGGGAAAATCCAGAAGCGGCCGACCGCGGTCGATTTACAAGAACCAGGCTGCCGTTGTCGAGGCCATTACCGAGCAGTTCCCTGGCCTTCCTGGCCTGAGCAAACGCACCCTTGATCGGAAATTTGCCGAAGCTCGCCGTCATTTGGCCCAAGCCCTACAGGCCTAAAACCGAATTGCCAGGCAATGGGTGCCATTGCCTGGCAATGATTTCTCTGCTCTGCCGGCCTTCACTGAGTGTCACATCCCACCACGCGCCATCCGGCGCTAAGGAGTGACACCGTGCAACCTATCAACCCTGCCGATCGCCACATCATGCGTCGTGATGAGGTCGAACAAAAAACCGGATTCAAACGCTCACACATCTACAACCTGATGAAAGCCGGACGGTTCCCGAAATGCCGCCGCATCGGCACGCGAGCCGTTGGTTGGGACTCACTGGAGATTGAGCAGTGGGTTCAGGATCGCTTGTCGACAGGAGTCTAGCTGGCATGAAAGTTCTTTCGTTGATCTCGACCAAGGGCGGTGCCGGCAAGACTACTGTCGCCGCCAATATTGGTGGATTGCTCGCCGACTCAGGCTTGCGGGTGTTGCTGCTTGACCTGGACAGTCAACCGACGCTGTCCAGCTACTTCGCCTTGTGCGAACTCCGAGAGGCCGGCAGTTACGAACTTATCTCGCAACGGCTCACTGCTCACGAGCAGGTGATCACCACCACCGTCATTCAACACCTTGAATTGATCGTGTCCAACGACCGCGCCGGGCATATTAATGCCCTGCTGTTGCAAGCGGACGATGGCCGCCTTCGACTGCGTAACCTGCTGCCAGCCTTTCAGGATCGCTACGATGTGCTTATCGTCGATACCCAAGGCGCGCGCAGCGTCGTGGTAGAGATGGCCATCCTCGCCTCCGATTGTGCACTTTGCCCAGTCCCGCCGGAAATGCTTGCTGCGCGCGAGCTGCGGCGCGGTACGCTCGGGCTGTTTGAGGAATTGGAGCCGTACCGCTACCTGGGGGTAGCATTGCCGTCGGTGAAGCTGTTGATGAACCAGGTCAACGCCAATCGCCGCGATACTCGCTTGATCATGGAAAGCCTGAAAGCATCCTTCAAGACCGATCCTCATGTCAGCGTCTGCGCGACGGTGATTCCCGATCGAGTGGCCTATCTTAATGCGGCCTCACTGGGGCTACCCGTGCACCGCGTCGACTTCGCCCCACCATCCGGTAGCCATAGCAGATGCGCTGCTGACGTAATGCGCGCTTTAGCGGTCGAGTTGTTTCCAGAGTGGACCGACCAGCTGAGCTCATCGCCGAGGAGCGGGCCTAACCTAACGTCAACAGCTGACAGCCGACTTATCCGTCGTGGCTGATCCGAGGATCTGTGATGAAGCCGCCGACCTCCGAAGAAATCACGCGTCAACTGCAACAAGTCCATTTCCCGCAGAAGCCGGGTCGTGAGGTCACGGCCACTCCTGACGGCGACATGCCGATGGTCGTCAGTCTCGAGCAACTGCATCCCTACGAGCTCAATCCGCGTGTCATCCGCAACCCGCTGTATGACGAACTCAAAGCGTCGATACGCGAACGCGGCCTGGACCAGCCACCTTCCATCACACGTCGCCCAAATGAGCAGCATTTCATCATCCGCAACGGCGGCAACACCCGCTTGAGCATCCTCGGTGAGCTATGGCAGGAAACCCGCGAGGAGCGTTTCTTTCGTATCCATTGCCTGTTTCGTCCCTGGCAATCCGAATCACATGCCTTGCTCGGGCACTTGGCCGAGAGCGATTTGCATGGCCAGCTCACGTTCATCGAGCGAGCACTGGCGGTGGCGAAGCTCGAGGAAATGTTTCAAGAGCCTGGCGCCTCCCTGAGCCAACGTGAGTTGTCAGCGCGTTTGAGCCAAGGTGGGTACCCTGTCTCGCAATCTCATATCAGCCGAATGTTCGATGCGCTCGAACATCTGCTACCTGCTATTCCACAAGTCCTCTATGCAGGTCTCGGCAAGCCCGCCATCGAGCGGCTCATCACACTGCGGCGCCGAGCAGAATCGACCTGGAACCAGTATTTCGGTGATGCCCAACAATTTGCTCTGCTGTGGCTAGAGGTGTTGTCGACATTCGAAGGTGAAAAAACCGAACTGGATGCGAGTGAGCTGCAGGACGAGCTGATCGCCAAAATGGCAGTGATCCTGAATCAGACGCCCCGCCTGCTGGCCCTGGAAATGCACCAGGAACAGCGTGTGCCGCCTCACGCATCAAACAACGCTCACCCTCTGTCTCCAAGCGTGGAAGACGATCCGCCACCCCCCTCCCCAGAAAACGTGGACACCTCCGAAACATCAATCAAGTCGTCCAGCCCCAAGCAAAGACGAAGTGGCGGCGACCCAATGCCGGCAAAAGAGCCCCGCCTTTCCCATATTCGGCAGGCGTTGAGTGACGAGCCGCTGGCGGTGAAGCAGCCCGACGGTATTCATGATGTTCAGTCACCGGAGAACTCAACCACATCACACACCACCCTGCTGGATGGTATCCGTGGCTTGCGTGAGACCTGCGCTGCACTTGCGACCGATCTAGCCAAATATGCCGATGCTGGCGCATTGGTCAGGCCGCAAGCTGACGGCCTGGGCTTCACCCTGTCGCTGGAACACCGCGAGCTGCTCAGCCCACGATACACCGGCATTCAGCTGCTGCTCTCGGCTCTGCTGCGTTTGCAAGATGACGTGGCCTGGGAACAACGTCAGCAGTTGCCGGCCGCGTTGTTTGGTCAGTTGCTGATCGGTGCCTACGATCTGCCATTTGCCGAACGCCCCGCTCTGACAGTTGGCCTCGAGCGGCTCCCCGACGCCCAGCTGGAGCAACTATTTACGTTGATCCGCCACGCCCGGCGGCTGATCGATATGACGCTGTCGCCCATTCGTTAACGTGAGGAACCGCCTCATGACCACGACTTTCAATCTGCTGAACCATGCCATGTTGAATCAGGTGCTGTATGAGCTGCGCCATGGACGCCTGCAGCGGTGCAAAGCCTTGGGACTGGCCGATGAAGACATCGAGGTACTGCAGTCGCTGCCACCCACCACTTTGTCCCATCTGGCGCACTCGTCCATAGCCTGGGTGGAGGTCAAAGTCGACACGACGGTGCTACGACGCCTCATCGCCCAGGCCGAACGGGACGAACAAAACGAGCGGCTGATCAATCGGGCGCTCAAGTTGGGCGCGAGTTCCAGCATCATGTACCGCTGCTTTGGCCTGGACCATTCGGAAACCGCGCTGCGTCGTCGCGTGCTTAAAATCGAGACCCACCGCGGTCGACCGGTTCAGCTCAGCGAAGCGCAAGAGCATGCCGTGTGGAACCGCTGGAGCCAACTGCGGGGTGACGATCCGGACAACGATCCACTGGACGCGATGATGATGCTGGCGGAGGAACAACACATCAGCCTGACCCTGATCTGGCAACAGATTGAACTGTACGGAGGTGCGCCATGCTGAACTTCTACCAGGTCGACTGGCAGGATGTGGTGCGCCAGTGCTACGACGCGCTCCGGCGACGCTTGGAGTGGCAGGCGTCACAGGCCCAAATGGTTGCCTGCGCTGCGGAGGCACCGCTACGGACCATCTACTATGGCGATGATGATCCGTTGCCCCAAGCGTTGCTGCTTGATCGCCGGCTGACGCCGCTGGAGCGCAACACCTGGCAGGTGTTGCGCTGGCTGATCACCGAACGCCACGTGAAAACACCTCGCTATCAGGACCTACAGCCCTACCTGGCCACCAGCCCCTGCGGGGCCCAGGCATCACGCGAAACCATCGCCCGAGCGCTCAACGTACTCCGCACTACCCGCTGGCTCAGCTTGGTCGACCGCTCCCGCGATGCGCAAGGCTGCCTGCGGGGCTGCGTTTACGTGCTGCACGGTGACCCGTTGACTCCTGCCGAACAGCTTGAGCTCGACGGCGGCTACGCATCGCTGCTCCAGCAGAACCTCACCCATGCCACTAAAGGCGTGCGTGACGTGGCGCAGCATGTGATTGAGGAAATTTACGCAGACCCACAAGTGGCGGCGATCGATAAGGAAAAACTCGCCTCTCCAGCTATGCCAGCTCAGCAGCAATCGCTCCCCCTAACCAGCGAAGGTGCGGAAAATTCCGAACCCGGAAACAGCCACCAGGTTCGGACCGCAGGCGCACCGCCAGCGGATTCCGAACTCTGCGGCAACGCGCCGATTTCAACTGCGATTCGGAATGCCGACGCCGGCCGTACAGTACAAAAAGAGAAAAGCAAAAAAAGTACGGTACTGGCGCAGGTGGAGCGCGGCCAGGCCCAATGGCCAGAAGACCTACCACTCAGCCCAACCGAGCGGCGCATGGCCTCCCGGGCGATGCGCCAGCTGGAACCTGAACAGCAACAAGCCGTGATCAACGAAGCGGCGGTGCGGTGCGTCCGCGGCGAGATCCGCAAACCGGTTGCTTACCTGATGGGCTTGATCAAGCGCGCATGCCAAGGGGAGTTCACGTTGTGGGCGGCCCGTACCGAGACGACGACGCCAGTGACCACCTCCCATCGCGCCCCGACAGCGGAACCGCCCGGCGAGCGGCCACGGCGCAGCGGCGAACGCACGGTCTCGCCACTCGCCTTGGCCTGCCTGGAGGAACTGAAGCAACGCTGTCGCGTCTTAGGCGCAACGTCTTAGGGCTGGACGTTAGCGGAAACAATGCCGGTGTCATCAAATCCAGGGAAAGCCACTGCCTGTAAATACGAGCGAACCACCTTCACGTTGATCCGCACCGTGCCGCACTGAACCGTCCATCGTCTGCGTCATTCCGACGGCGAGGTACTGGCGATGGTCGATCACTATCAGCTCAACCTGGGTTCACTACGCAGCAGCATCACCCTCACTCTGCACACCCATCATGCCGCTCGGTTGTGGCAAGGCCGCATGGCCCGCGAAGGTGTGCACGCCATCATGGGCATGGCCGGCTACATCAACGTCACCAACCTGCTCAAACACGCGAGCAGCCAGGACGACCCATTCGCCGACTGGTTCATGCTCCAACTGGAAGACAAGCTGCTGCAGGCGAAGGCCGAAATGCTCACTTTGACCAGCCAGATCAGCCAGGTGGAGCGCGACTTGCCCACCCAAGTTGATGTCGGCGACAACCTCAACATCCATCCCGTCACTCTGCCGCTGTTCATCGGCAGCCAGCTCGGCTTTCTCGCGGTGTACCTGCTGACCGACTACGACACCTTGGTACGCCGCGTGCTACTCGCCCATCACACCGCCTTGATCGGCCGCAGCGACATGGAGGTGTGGATCGATCGTGGGGCCCATTTACTGCGCAGCTTGTTCGGCTTGGCGCAGCGTTACCGCCTGGCTGGAGTCAGTCGGGATGACATGGCCGCCAATAACGCCCGTGCCCGCGAAGCCATCGACAAGTTCGGCACGCCACCGCAAAACATTCTTGAGGGTAGCTGCCGCTCCCAATTTGCCCCACCCATCGCGCGCGGTTCCACAGCCTCGATCCGTGAAGAGCCGAATCAGGCTGAGGATCAACCTGCGCTGGACGTTCCGTCCGAAGGGGGTGAAGCATGACCTTGGCCGAAGCTATCGCTCGGCGTTTTTCAGCGGATGCCTATCGTGAGTTCGAACAAGGTGCCTCCCTAAAAGGCCTTTTAAAGCCTTTTAAGGGTAAGGGGGAACTGCAGCAGTTCGCCGAGTCGATCCTGCGCCTGCGCACCCAGGTCGCCGGACTGATGGGGGTGATGCTGACCATCATGGCGCAGCCACCCTTCTCCCTCCTGGACCTGCGCTTAGTCGTCCAGCACAGCGCCTCCGGAACCGATTTCCTGCGCTGGCGCAGCCCGGACTTCCAGCGCATGGGAGTACAGGTGTGGCAGCAGGCGATGGCACTTCAGCATCTGGCGCCTTCGCTGCGAGAGGCGCTGTACCAGTTGGAAGTCAACCGCGTAACCCTGAATCTGCAGATGAGTAGCCTGCAGTCGCTGTATCGCCAGGCCGAAACCGGCGTCAGCAAGCTGCACGCCGCCGAGACCCTCTTCGATCTATCCCGTTCCCCCACCGAGGAGTAGCAAGCATGAGCACGTTCTTTGTTGGTGAAGGCAACATCGGTAGCGCCCCGGAGTTTCAGGAGTTCAACAGCCCCCCGGATGAACCACGACGCCTGTTGCGGCTGAATGTCTATTTCGACAACCCGGTACCGCGCGAAGGCGGCTACGAGGATCGCGGCGGCTACTGGGCCCCCGTCGAGCTCTGGCACCGCGACGCCGAGCACTGGAGCGCCCTGTACCAGAAAGGCATGCGCATCCTGGTCGAGGGCCGGACGGTCAAGGATGAATGGGAGGACAGTGAGGACAACGCCCGGGTGACGTTCAAGGTGGAGGCCCGACGCATCGGCATCCTGCCCCACCGTTTGGCCTCGGTGTCCATGCGCGAAAAGGCCAATGAGAGCAGCAGCTCCGGACGCAAGGGGGCTAGCAAGAAAACTCCACGCAAGACCGGCTAAGCGGGTGGTCTTCAGTGGATTCACGGCCTGCAGCGCGATACCCCTGAGGGCTCGTTGCCCGTTCGGCGCGCACCCTGAATGCTGCAGGTCGTTCACTGCCGCCGAACCTCTCCCCGCTGATCAGCACCCAGCAGCTGCGTCACCTCAGACAAGTACTGGTCCAGCGCAAGGAATGCCCGCCAGTGCGCTTGGCTTTCCTGAATCCATGCGATCAACCTAGCGCGCGCCTTCAGATTGTCCGGCTCCAGGTGAGTAGCTATGAACAACTCGTAAGCTTTGATCGCTATCGCATCGGCCTCTCGCTCGTTAGATCCGTCCAAGTCGTAACCTCCGTTTTGACGGGCGGGTTATCACACTCAACTTAAGTGATACGCCTCATAGAGTTGTCAGTCAACTTTATGAGGCGTTCATATATTCGGGTTGCTGGTCAACCATATGGGTCGAATTGGAGAGCGCCCCCGTTGCCAGTCAAAGAGCCTAGCCCAGAACACATCGGTCGCCAGTTGGCGAAATATCGTCGCGCACGTGGTTTGACCCAAGAGCAAGTTGGTGAGCGTCTGGACATCGGCGCCGAAGCTGTCTCACGTTTTGAACGTGGCGTGGTCGAACTGACCGTCAACAAGCTGCTGCAATTGGCCGAGATGTACGGCTGTCCCGCCGATGAACTGCTGCTCGCCATCAGTCCTCGCCCCCAGGACCAAGGCCAGAGGATTGCATCGCTGATCAAGGAGCTTGGCGAAGCAGATAAAAAATTTGCCTTGGAGTTTCTGCAAACGCTGGCCGCACACCTCGCGCAAAGGAAGTAACCTTTCGCCTTCACTGAACCGCCGATATGATCTCGGCGCATTCGGGTTTTCGCTGGTTCCCTCACGCCACACCGCCACCCTATCGGTACCTCACCGAGAGGGCTCTCGTATGCGCCTGTTTATTTGCGAAAAACCATCTCAAGCCCGCGACATCGCCCGCGTGCTGCAGGCCAATCGGCGTGGCGACGGCTGTTTGCAAGGCCAGGGGGCCACCGTCACCTGGTGCGTGGGCCATCTGCTGGAAACAGCACCGCCTGAGGCTTATGGTAATTACAAACGTTGGTCGCTGGAGGACCTGCCGATCATCCCTGCCCACTGGCAGTTGGTGGTCAAACCCAAGGTCGCCAGCCAGCTGAAGGTCATCCAGCAACTGCTGCGCGCCTGCTCCGAGGTGGTCATCGCGACGGACGCCGACCGTGAAGGCGAGATGATCGCTCGGGAAATCCTTGAGCGCTGTCAGTACCAGGGACCGATTCTGCGCTTATGGCTCTCCGCCCTCGACGATGCCTCGATTCGCCGTGCACTGGGCACGCTGCGCCCAGGTGAGCAGACCTTGCCGCTGTACCAATGCGCCTTGGCACGCTCACGCGCCGACTGGCTGGTGGGTATCAACCTGAGCCGGCTCTTAACCCTGCTCGGACGCCGCGCCGGCTTCGACGGCGTGCTGCCGGTGGGGCGTGTACAAACGCCGACGCTGCGCCTGGTGGTCCAGCGTGATCGGGCGATAGCGGGCTTCGAGCCTCAGCCGTTCTGGACTGTCGATGCGCATTTGGAAGCCAACGGGACGCTCTTTCAGGCGCGCTGGCAGCCACCGGCCGCCGCCTGTAACGAAGCCGGTCACTGCATTCACGAAGCGGTCGCACAGAGTGCGGCGCGACGCTTGAGCCAGCAGGGGACTGCGCAAGTCCGTCGCATCGAGGTCGAGCGCGTGCACGAAGGCCCTCCGCTGTCGTTCGATCTGGGCACGCTGCAAGAGATCTGCTCGGCTAAGCTCGGCCTCGGCGCCCAGGAAACCTTGGCAGTGGCCCAAGCCCTGTATGAAACCCACAAGGCCACGACCTACCCACGCACCGACTGCGGCTACCTGCCGGAAAGCATGCTGGATGAAGTCCCGCGCGTACTCCGCGCCTTGGCGGCGGCCGCCCCGTCACTCGGACAATGGGTGAAAGAGGCCGATCCCAGCCGACGCTCCCGGGCCTGGAACAGCAGTAAGATCACCGCCCACCACGGCATCATCCCCACCGCTATAGCACTAGACCTGGCTCAGCTCTCTGAGCGCGAGCGAGCGGTGTACACACTGATTCGCGCCCGTTACCTCGCACAATTTCTGCCCGACCATGAGTTCCTGAAAACCCAGGTGGTATTGCACAGCCACGACGATCAGTTACTGGCGCGCGGCAAGCAATTCCTGGCACGCGGCTGGAAGATGGTGATCGACGAGGCCGACGGCAACGAACCGGTGGAGCAAAGCCAACGCTTACCCACACTGCGCGAGTCGGCAGCGGTGGCAGTGATCGACGCCACGGTCAACGCTCAGCGCACGCAGCCCCCCAAGCCGTACACGGAGGGCACACTGGTCAAGGCCATGAAAACCATTGCCAACCAGGTGGAAGACTCACGACTCAAGCAAAAACTCAAAGACAGTTGCGGCCTCGGGACCGAGGCCACCCGAGCGGCGATCATCCAGGGCCTGATCGATCACGGGTACCTGACTAAGAAAAAACGCAGCCTGGTCGCCTCGGCTGCCGCCCACACCTTGATTGAGGCCGTGCCAGCAGAGGTCGCCGATCCGGCGCTGACCGCACTCTGGGAGCAGGCGCTGGATCGTATTGAGACGGGACAGCTGAGCGTTGAAACCTTCCTCGCCAGGCAGGCGCAATGGCTGACCCGGCTGGTGCGTGGCCATGCCTCGCTCACCTTGCCGCCACCGCCTACCAAAGGCCCACGCTGCCCCGTGTGCCGCAGCGCCATGCGCCAGCGCAAAGGCCGCACCGGCAGCTTCTGGTCATGCACCCGTTATCCGGAGTGCAAGGGCACCAAACCGGTTGCCAAACCCAAGCGCACCAACTAGCCACGTCCCTTCTGAGCGGGCATGGTGACTTGACGGCGTACGGTTGCACTGGTGTAGTGATCAGGTCCCTCGCCGCTTGGCGACCGCAGACCGATTCGCTCCGGGTAGCTCGGTCAGACTCGATGAGTTCGGAGCCGCACTTCACTTTTTCTTCGGATTTCTCCCCAGCGTTCCAGGTCCCTAAGGTGGATGACCCGTGCGGCTTGTGTCAGGTCTCAGGGGTCATCCGCTTCGGCGAAGATACTCAGCACCGGTGCCCGCCGGCGAAACACTGGGCACCTTTTGTGCGCGGATGCGTGCCAGTTGATTTCGGCCCAGACCACGACAAGGGTCGGTTGATTCAGGTGGATCGACAGCGGAGGTTTTGCGATGGACTCCGGTGTCACGTTACCGGGTCAAGGGTGGTCTAGCTCTTCTTAGCCTGATGACCGTCGGGCTATTTTTTCGTCACCCCGAATCCACTGAGTGCCACCCACTCCCGCCCGTCCAAGCCTCCCCCAATCCACTGTTGACGGGCGGTTAGCGCCGTTTTATAGATGAACTGCACACCGCTGTCGCTGACAGCGTTCAGGTAGCCGGAACCTTCAAGGCTACGCCCGTTTCGGGTGGTTCTCCCTCAGTGCGATCAGCGCTCGGCAGCTCGCACGGTCACCTATCGGTGATGAGCGCCCTTGTACCGATCACGCTTTCTTTGCACCTCCCCCTTGCGGAACTCACCAGCCGCCAGGGCCGGTGGATATCCGCGTTTCTACTGAACTGGAGATCCACCATGACCACTGCAAGCAATAATGCTCCCACCACCTACTTCAACCTGCACACCCAAGGCATTGGTTACTTGAACCGCGTTCGCGAAGTCCCTGTACGTCGCGGGCAACCGTTCATGGCCTGTGACATTGCCGCCTTACACGGTGCCTCGGACGAAGTCGAGTACACCCGCTTCGACTGCAAGGTCGCCAGCGGTGAAGCCGAACGGCTGATCCGTGAACACCTGGAAGACGTCCGTGCAGAACGTAAGGTCCTGATCGCGTTTCGCATTGGTGACCTTTGGGTTGACCCCTTTCTTTACGAAAAAGGCGAGCGCAAAGGCCAACCTGGTGCCAGCCTCAAAGGCCGGTTGATCTTCATCGAGTGGATCAAGGTCGATGGCCAATTCAGCTACCGGGCCCCTGCTCGCACCGACTCCACCGCCGCTATCGACGCTGCAGCGGAATCGGACCAAGCAGACACCGTCGCCGAACAGCACCAACCCGCCTCTGTACCCGCGCGCCAATCCACCGCTGCACGTCAGTCTGCCTGAGGCACATTGACCGCCACCAACAGGCGCTCCCACGAGCGCCTGTTATCCACTCACGTCGGAGGCCGTCATGGAAAGCTTCTGGCTCTGCGAGGACTGCCTGCAAGCGGTCGCCTATGACGATTTCAGCGCGCTTTCGTTGTACTACAGCGAAGCTGAAATCGAGCAACGCATCGCGCAGATGCGCACCGAACTGCAGGCCCTGATGCCACTGAGCGCCGATTTTGATCCGCAGACTGGCGCTGGCATCGAGTCCTTTTCCACCCGAGCGTGCGAGGGATGTCGAAGCCCCCTACACGGTGCGCGTCATCGCTTCACGCGTCTTTGAATCATCCACTTCACCAGCTTGGGGCACTCCCCCAGGGGGCGCTCCATCCCCCACGAGGAATTGCCCATGAACACTGCCCTGAACCTAGTCGACGAGCTCGCCCCGGCAATAGCCCAGCGCGCCCATGAGGATGCACTCATCACCGAAGCCCTGCAGTTACTGGATCAACGCTACTTCCAGCGCGGCGAACTGCTGTTGACCCCTTCCGACGCTGCAGCCTACCTGAAACTGCGGCTCGCCCCTTACCAACACGAGGTGTTCGCGCTGCTTTGCCTGGACTCACGCCATCGCGTGCTGAGCTTTGACGAACTGTTCACCGGCAGCATCGACGGCGCCTCCGTCTATCCACGCGAGGTCGTGATCAAGGCGCTGGAGCACAACGCCGCCGCCGTGATCTTCAGTCATAACCACCCTTCCGGTTGCCCGGAACCGAGCCCCGCCGATCGGGTACTCACCAAACGCCTGACGGAGGCCCTGGCCCTGGTTGAGGTGCGCGTCCTGGACCACATCATCGTCGGCTCAGGCACCCCGCTTTCACTCGCCGAAAATGGCTGGATCTGACAGCCCATCTCTGCCTCGGAGGTCACCGCCAATTTTGGGGTGGCCTCTACGCCAATGGAGAGCCATCATGCACCTATCCTTTCGCAATCCCTTCCTACGCGGTTTCAGCGATCTGAGCTACGAACGTGTCGTCCAGATCAATTACGCCGACAATTCTCCACCCTGCTACCGCCCTCTGCACCCAACACAAACTCAGCTGCCCAGCGAGGCCATCAATTTCCAGCCGTGTGTATTCGACGACAACTGCGCGGTCATCACCGACGGCCACAGCGTGCCCGGACTTGTCCGTATGCGCTGCCCAGCCGACGGTCTAGTGAGTAGCGTGCTCTACCAGATGATCGGCCATCACCGTGGACATCCGATGCATCTCGGCGACCTCCCCAACGAGGAAGCAGCACGCACTCTGATCGAGCTGTTGTCCTTTTCCACGGGACACTACAGCCGTAGTTGGGAGATCAGTTCTGCCCACTTGCCAACGGCGGAATTCGAGTACCTGCAAGAGCGCGCTTGGCACCCTTCACCGACAGGCTTCTTCGAGTGCTTCGAACTCAGCAGTAGCCATGCCGTCGGGTGCAAGCTGTACTCGACCCCCTGGAGCATGGAGGCCGAAGGAGACAGCATCTGCAGCGCCGATGAAGTCAGAGCACGCATGTGCGATGACGATGTCCCGCCCGTGTTGTTGCAGCTGTTGCTGCTGGCAGGTCACGCCGACACCCGCTTGTTGATCTTTGACCCCGACGCAGCGCCAATTCCGGAGCTGTCGCTATTCACTGAAGATTGACCCAAGGCGCCCAACAGGGCGCCTTTTTCATGAGTGCTTCACGGTAATCCGGACGGCCAGATTCGTTTTTTCGGTAGGAGCGCGGCTCGCGCTTTCGCCAAGGTAGCGGCAACTTCTGTCGAGACCCGGACATGCATACCCCCACACTCCTTGCCCTCGGACTGATGATCGCGCTGACCGGCTGTAACACGTCCCCACCGGCGCCAGCCCCAGCGGCGCCACCAGTATCGCCGGCCTCACTGCAGAAGCAGAAACCCACGCTACCCAAATGGGTCCGCCAGGACCGATACACCCTGGTCAATACACAACCGACCCTGGAGCAGCGCCAACCGCTGTATCAGCTCATCAACGTGCAGATCGCGCCTGCTCTGCACGCGAATGTCGGTGAGGCACTGCGTCACGTGCTGCAACGGTCGGGCTACTCACTCTGCCCCGACAGCGCGGCGGTGGATCGGTTGTTCAGCCGTCCCCTACCTGCCGTGCACCACCAACTCGGACCGATTTCGCTGCTGGACGCCTTGACCATCATCGGTGGGCCGGCCTGGAGGATCAACATCGACCTGATCGACCGGACCGTCTGCTACACCCTCCGCTCGCCACAGCCCAAACCGCTACTCTCGACATCGGAGATTGCACCATGAAGGTCCACCGCTTTCAGGCCCTAGTGATCGGCGGCCTGTGCCTGGGCGCCGCCGTGCTGGCTGGCGCGACGTACAACCAACACCAGCAATTGGCCGAACTCCAGGCCGCAGCCCGTAGTGTCCCTGCCGACCCAGTTCCCGCATTGCGGCGCGACGTCGACGCGCTCGGCAATACGCTTACGACACTGCAACCGCAGGTGGCGGCGCTAAGAGACGCACAAGCTCAGCACGCCTCGGCGCAGACGACATTCAGCCAGCAGTTGGAAGAGATGGCCGCGTCGCTTAAGGCCGTTCAAGCGGCACCGAGTGGGCCGAGTAGCGCCGACTTCAGTGCACTGGAACAGAGGATTGGCAAAACAGAAATTGCGCTTGAAACCCTGTCGGCACGAACCTCCGTGCCAGCTGCCGACACACGGCCCACGACGCCCGTAGGCCAGAAAACCAAGGCCAAAGCCCCGGCGCCGCCATTGACCCTGCTGGGTATCGAGACCCGAGGCGCGGTGCGGTTCGTTGCGGCCCTGCCCACCGGCGCCCATTCGCTGTCGACCGTGCACCTGCTGCTGCCCGGCGACAGCCTGAACGGATGGCAGCTGCGCGCGATCCGTGAGGACGAGGCGGTGTTCCACGTCCCTGGTCATGGCGACCGCACACTGCCCCTGCCGTGAAGAGGTTCTTATGCTGCGACTTTCCGTCCTCTCGCTGATCCTGCTCCCCACCTGCCTGCTGGCAGAACCAAGATGGAGTGCACCGAACAGGCTCGGTTCAGACCAAGAATACAGCGAGCGGGCGCCGCTGGATCGGCAGCCGTCGGTCGCGACGCAGGCCAAAGTGTGGGGACTATCGGATGACGAGTGGGCCACGTTCGAGCGACTGCAGACTGGGCCACGGCACTACTGGTCGCCACAGCTCGACCCTCTCACCACTCTGGGTGTGGAGGCCGAATCTGAGCAGGAGCGACAACGCTACGCCGAACTGCAAGTTCGCCTCGAAGCCAAACGCGCAGAACGCGAGCTGGCTTACCAGAAGACCTACACCGCCGCCTGGGCACGCCTGTTCCCCGGAATGCTGCCGGTGCAGGGGCTGGCCGATGAGCCCGCAACGTCGAGCAACACCCGTTATGCTCTGTTCGTGGAAGAACGCTGTCCAGCCTGCACGACCAGCACTCAGCAGTGGCTTCGTGCCGGCGCCCGCCTGGACGTGTACCTGGTGGGCAGCCAGGGTGACGACGAGAGTCTCCGACACTGGGCGCGTGACGCAGGCATTACCCCAGCCCAAGTCAGCAGCGGCCAGGTCACCCTCAATCACGACCGCGGCCGATGGTTCGCCCTGGGTGCTACCCGCCCGTTGCCGGCGCGCTTTCAGCAGGTGGACGGGAAATGGCAGCGCGTCGACTGATCCTCATGCTGGCCTTGACCGGCGTGACCGTCGTCCAGGCGGAGACCCTGCCTCCGCCCGCGTACCAGTTGGCCGCCGCGCGAGCCGGCATCCCCGCCTCGGTGCTTTTCGCCATCGCCCTGCAGGAGAGTGGCACCCCGCTACGCGGTCGTCTCATGCCCTGGCCTTGGACCTTGAATGTTGCCGGCACACCGCAGCGTTTTGCCAGTCGCGATGAGGCCTGTGCTGCGCTCAGGCTGGAACTCACTCGCCATGACCCCAAGCGTATCGATGTCGGTCTGGGACAGACCAACCTCGGTTACCATCCGGACCGCTACCCCAGCGCCTGCAATGCACTCGATCCACGCGCGAACTTGGCCGTCACCGCCGAGCTGCTGCGTGCGCACTATGCCGAGGTGGGTGACTGGATCGTGGCTGCTGGGCGCTATCACCGACCGGCCGGCGGTGCGCCCGCGGCGCGCTACCGTACACAGTTCAGTCGGCACTGGCAGCGCATCCAAGCGATCGCGTCACTTCGTGGAGGTTCACAGCCATGAGTCTTTCGCGCTTGGCGATGTTGGCCATCGGTCAGTGGCTGTCCCTCGCCGCCTTCCATGCCCCCGCCAATCCCCTGCCCGATGCCGTCTTGGAGTTGCCCACCCCCGACAAAGCCCCAGATCCACGCGCGCTGAACTGGGTGCTGCCGGTGCACAGCACGCACCTCACTCCAGGTGTCGTGCCGCGCAGAGTGCTGAACCTGCCAGGCATCACACCGCTATTCATGGTGGGGCAGGATTCCGTCTCCCTGGAATGGTTATCGCAGCATGCTCAAGCCCTGCAGGACCTGGGCGCCAGCGGTCTAGCCGTTGAAGTCGCCGACGCTCAGAGCCTGCGCCGCATCCAGGCGACAGCCCCCGGGTTGAGCATCTGGCCGGTAAGTGGCGATGACATCGCCGAACGGCTGGAGCTGGGGCACTACCCGGTCCTCATCACACCCACCGGCCTGGAACAATGAGGGATCATCATGGGTGACCATGCGATGGAGTCACTGTTGCGCCCAGCGGTTGAGCTGTACACCGTGGGCATCTGCGCCGGTGCCGGCGCCCTTTGCCTGCACTCGCCCTGGGCAGTAGCACTATCGCCAGAGGTGGGTATGGGCATGGCTCTGGCTTACACCGCGTTCGGCATCAAGCGCCTCAACGAGGCTCGGATTGTCCTGCGCTATCGGCACAACATCCGTCGCCTGCCGCGCTACTCGCTGACCAGCCGACAGATTCCGGTGAGCCGCCAGCGTCTGTTCATGGGGCGTGGCTTCCGCTGGACTCGCCTGCACACCCAGCGCCTGCTCGAAGCTCAGGACCCGGCGCTGGCCTGCTATGTGAACCAGTCGGTGGCCTATCAGTGGGCCAGGCGTCTGGAGTGTCTGCTGGAAAAGGCGCCTTCAGGGCTCTCGCTGCTGTCCCGCCTCACCGCCTGGGACAACCCACTCAATCCGGTGCGCCCGCTGCCACCGGTTGGGGGCTCGCCGCTGCTGCACGGCGTTGAGCCGAGTGAGCAGGAAGCCACCTTGCCGTTGGGTGAGCGTGTTGGGCACACCCTGGTGCTGGGCACCACCCGGGTCGGCAAGACACGCCTGGCGGAGGTCTACATCACCCAGGACATCCACCGGCCAACCCAAGAGGTGGTGATTGTCTTCGACCCCAAGGGCGACGCCGACCTACTCAAGCGCATGTACGTGGAGGCACGGCGCGCCGGCCGCGAACACGAATTCTACGTCTTTCACCTCGGGTGGCCGGAAATCTCCGCACGCTACAACGCCGTCGGCCGCTTCGGTCGCATCTCGGAAGTGGCTACCCGTATCGCCGGACAGTTAAGCGGCGAAGGCAACTCCGCAGCATTTCGCGAGTTCGCTTGGCGATTTGTGAACATCATTGCCCGGGCGCTGATTGAACTGGGCCGTCGTCCAGACTACCTGCAGATCCAGCGCCATGTGGTGAACATCGACGCGCTGTTCATCGAATACGCCCAACATTTCTTTGCCCACCACGACGCGCAGGCCTGGGAAGCGATCGTGCAAATCGAGGGTCGCCTCAATGAGAAGAATGTGCCGCGGCATATGATCGGCCGAGAAAAGCGTGTGGTTGCCATCGAGCAGTATCTGGCTGCGAAGCGCATCTTTGACCCGGTGATGGATGGTCTGCGTTCGGCCGTGCGTTATGACCGCACCTACTTCGACAAGATTGTCGCCTCGCTACTGCCCCTGTTGGAAAAGCTCACCAGTGGCAAGACGGCGCAACTGCTGGCCCCCAACTACACCGACCTTGACGATCCGCGGCCGATTTTCGATTGGCTGCAGATCATCCGTAAACGCGGCATCGTCTATGTCGGGCTGGATGCCCTGTCCGACGCCGAAGTTGCCGCCGCTGTCGGTAATTCGATGTTCGCCGACCTGGTCTCCGTCGCCGGTCACATCTACAAGCACGGCATCGATCACGGCCTGCCGGGTTCCTCCAGCGCGGCGGACAAGGTGCCGATCAACCTGCATGCCGACGAGTTCAACGAGCTGATGGGGGATGAATTCATCCCGCTGATCAACAAGGGCGGCGGTGCGGGTATCCAGGTTACTGCCTACACCCAAACCTTGAGTGACATTGAGGCGCGCATCGGCAGCCGGGCCAAAGCCGGCCAGGTCATCGGCAACTTCAACACCCTGCAGATGCTCCGTGTACGGGAAACCGCCACCGCGGAACTGCTGACCAATCAACTGCCGAAGGTCAATGTGCAGACACGGACTTTAGTCTCTGGGGCGACGGACACCGCGGATCCCGAGGCCCGTACGGACTTCACTTCGTCCTCTCAGGATCGTGTCACCACCGCCGCGGTGCCGTTGATAGAACCCGCACACATCATCGCCCTACCCAAGGGACAGATGTTTTCATTCCAGGAAGGCGGGCAACTGTGGAAGGTGCGCATGCCGCTGCCCACGCCGGCCAGCGACGATGCGATGCCGGCGGATCTGCAGGCCCTGGCCGCGTGCATGCGCGACTCATACAACGCCAATGCGGGTAATTGGTGGACCAATGCGGGAGGCGCACCGACAGCCGACTTCGATCCCGAAATGCCACCGCCTGGGCGTAGACGCGCATCGTAAACGCCTCGACAGTAACCGAGTACTGTGGAGCCCATATGCCCACCACCCCAGCCAGCTCACCTGCTGCACAGAAACGTCCGGGGCTCATATTCGGCACGGTCGAACTGTGCTTACGGCTACTCGGCCTGCTGTTCGCTTCGCTGCTGTTCTCCATCGTGCTGGAGTTCGTCGGCCTGCTGTGGTTCTGGCCGGAACAGGGCTGGCATCACAGCCATACCATGTGGTTGAGTGAGCTGGGCTGGCTCAGTAGCCATTTCAAGAGTTCCCTGCTCGTGCAAGAACCGGCACAAGCAACCGCCAAAGTACTTCAACACCTCAACGACTGGGTCGTGGTCCGCTCCGGATGGGCACAATCCGACGCCCAACTGAAGCTACTCAGTCGAGAGGCGTCACTGCAGGGGCAGTTTGCCCAAGTATACGTCGTGCTGCAGGACTACTTGCTGGCAGCCTTGTTCACGGTCTTCACTTTCGTGGTTCGCCTGGCCGTCCTCACCCTGGCCATGCCCCTGTTCCTGCTCGCCGTGATCACCGGTGCCGTCGATGGCTTGATGCGACGCGACCTTCGCAAGTTTGGGGCGGACCGGGAAAGCAGCTTTGTTTATCACCGAGCGAAGCGGACATTACTGCCACTGACGGTGAGCCCCTGGGTGATCTATCTATCTCTACCCTGGTCGCTCAATCCGAACTGGGTGCTGCTCCCATGCGCGACGCTACTCGGCTGCATGGTCGCCATTACTGCGGCGACTTTCAAAAAGTATCTCTGATCACTCACCTTTCACCTTTAAAAGCTGACGAAACAGTGCAGTAGAGATCTGCAGTGTCCAGCGCACCGTTATGCACAGAAAAATTCGCCTTCCGGTCAATTAGTTGGCCTGTTTACTAATCTCCCGCGCATCGATTTGCCTTGAAACCAATCTATCAAGACCCGTGTAAAGCGATGGTCCGCCAATCCTTTAAGGTCATGTCAACACCTGTCTAATACATCAAGGTGAATGCCAGATTCTCGGCTGGATTTCGCCATGATCTCTTCACGCTACCCGCTGCTACTTGCTTGCTTTGTGACGCTATCTGCCGCTGCACAGGATGCTCGCGAGCGTTCGGACCTAAGCCTTATGCAGCGGCAGATCACTGTCATCGAGCAGTTGGCCGATCGTGCGCGCATTAGCCAGGTCGATGTCGAAACGTCTCGGTATTACTTCGACTACCCGAGGTTCGTAGCGGACCTCGAGCGCATGCGCCGCGGGATCAGCAAGTACCTGTCGCCCTCCCGAGCGCAGCCAGCTGACTTGGTCGAGCTGACCGCTGATTACCATGCTGAAGCGCCCCACTCGAGCCCCCTCCGATGAGCATGACTGACGCCCAACTCAGCGCGTTTTCTGCCGTTTCTGGGTTTACCCCGCAGCTCAGTTCGATGCTGTGGCGCTCCTCGGTTCTGGTGCTGGCGTTGCTCTGGTGCTCTTGGGCCCTGTGGACCGGCTACCGCGGCTGGGCGGCCGGCAACATTAATTTCGGCGCGCTTGGCGGCAGCACTTTGCGCCTCGCTCTCGTCTTGATCGTGCTGATGTTTTTCATGTTGTCGTAATTCAGGAGACCTTGCCATGAACTTCTCCCGCCGTTGCCAGCGCCCGCTCGCCATGCTGCAAGATACGTGTTCCAAAGCCCTGCTCGGTGGTCTGGTGCTGCTGAGTTCCACGCTCGCCTGGGCTGACCTGCCGACCATGGAAGCGCCCTCCCGTGGCGAAGGTGCGGGGCTGATTGACACCATCAAGAACTATGCCTACGACGGCGGCATTCTGCTTGGGTTGCTGATCGCTACCCTCGCGTTCCTGGGCGTGGCCTGGCATTCGCTCACTGTTTACGCCGACGTGCAGAACCAGCGTAAAACCTGGAAAGACCTCGGCGCCGTGGTCGGTGTCGGCGCACTGCTGGTGGTGGTAATTCTGTGGTTTCTGACCAAAGCCGCCACGATTCTGTGAGGTCACCATGTCCGAGACCCCGACCACCCTGCCTGACGGCACGCTGACCTTCCTGCCGGAGCGCCTCAATCGTGACCCGGCCGTCCTGCGTGGCCTCACCAACGACGAGATGTGGGTTGCGCTGATTGTCGGCGCCACGCTCGGAGTGATCCTCGGCGCGCCACTGGCGGTGGTCACCGTCTCCATTGCTACCCTCCCTACCTGCATGTTCCTGTGCATGGCATTGGTGTTGCTCGGCGGCGGTAAGCTGCTGCGCCGGGCCAAGCGTGCCCGCCCCGAAACCTGGCTGTACCGGCGTTTACAGTGGCAGTTGGCGGTGCACTGGGGAATCGGTACCAGCCAACTGATCCTGCATTCCGGCCCCTGGACCGTCCGCCGTACGCGCCGGCATGTGAGGACCGCAACATGAGCCGCTTCCGCAATAAGGTGGACGCGCAGCAGGCGCATATCCTCAGCCTGCGTCTGGCCGTGGCGATCCTGGCGTTGTTGTCCACGGGGTTCTGGTACGGCTGGCAGACTGCACCCACTGAACTGACCATACACGTGCCGCCCGACCTGCGCTCCGGCAGTACACGCAAATGGTGGGACGTACCGCCCGAGAACATTTATGCCTTCGCCTTGTACATCTTCGGCCAGCTCAACCGCTGGCCCACCGATGGCGAACTCGACTATCACCGCGCCATCTTCGCCTTGCAGCCCTACCTCACCCCGGCGTGCAAATCCTTTTTCGACGGCGACTTCGAATACCGCAAGGCAGCAGGTGAACTGCACGGCCGAGTGCGCGGTGTGTACGAGGTGCTGGGTCGCGGCTACAGCGACGACCCCAACCTGCGAGTGAGGCAGCTGGATAAGCACAGTTGGCTCGTCAAGCTCGACCTCAATGCCGACGAATACTACGCCGCCGAGCCGGTAAAACGCGTGGTGGTGCGCTACCCGCTACGGGTGGTGCGCTTCGACGTCGACCCCGAACACAACAAGTGGGGCCTAGCCCTGGACTGCTATGAAGGCACACCGCAGAAACTGACGCTGCCTGGAGGTGCATGATGATGCGTGCCTTGATCCTGATACTCGTGACCGCCGCCGGCTGGTGCTCAGTCGCGGGCGCCCTCGAGGTCAAATACTGGGACCGCCTGCCGTTGGCCATCCCGCTTACGGTAGGTCAGGAACGCATCTTGATGCTGGACGAAGACGTCCGTGTCGGGCTACCCAGTGCGATCGCCAGCAAGCTGCGCGTGCAGTCCGTCGGTGGGACGGTCTACCTGCGTGCCGCGCAGCCCCTTGCCCCTACCCGACTGCAACTGCAGTCGGTGAAGTCTGGGGATATTATCCTGATCGACATCGAAGCACTCGACGGTAGTGAGTCGCTGGAGCCAGTCAAAATTGTCGCCCAGCCCCCAGCGCCTGATGTGGAATCCGCGCAGGGCTCAGCACCTGCAGCGACCCCGGTACCGGTGGTGCTCACCCGCTATGCGGCGCAGAACCTGTATGCGCCTCTGCGTACGGTGGCGCCACTGCCCGGTGTCCGTCGGGTGCCGCTGGGCAACTCCATCGCCTTCAGCACATTGCTGCCTACCGAACGGATTTCGATTAAGGGGTTGGCGGCCTGGCGCCTGGGCGACTACTGGGTGACGGCGGTGAAGATCGTGAATCGCGGACCAGGCAAAGTCACGCTCGACCCGCGTCACCTGCAGGCCACGTTGTACGCCGCTACGTTTCAGCACGCGTACCTCGGCAAAGCCGGAACACCCGAAGATACTACCGTGGCCTACCTCGTCACCCGCGGTGGCGACCTGAAGCACGCGTTGCTGCTGCCCCCCGCCGACGCCGGAGGCGGCCGATCATGAAAGCTAACAGCCTGCTGAAGTGGCTGGTACCCGGCATCCTGCTTGGGATAGTGCTAATCATCGGCAAATCCTGGGTGGTCGCACCTGGTAGCCAGCCAGCTCACGATCCCGACAAGGCAACACTCAGTCCGGAACAGGCAAAGGCTCTGGGCATCGCCGGCGACACTCCGCGCGACACCGTGGCCACGCTGATTGGCCAGGTCAAGGCGATGCGCAGCGAAATGCTGTCGTTGAAGAAAGGCAACGATGGATTGCAGACCGAGAACAGCCGGCTACGCACGCGCGAAGGCAATATCGACACCCGCATCCAGAGTACGTTGAGCAGTGTCACTCAGCAGGTCACCGAACAGCGCCAGCAGGCCAATGATGCCCGGCAGAAGGCCGAGCAACAGCATCGCGAAACCCAAGGGCTGCTGTCCAGGCTCAAGGACCAGCTCACCGACAAGCCTACAACGAAGTCCGACGTGCCCGTGGGTTTTGGTCTCGAGCCAGGTGACGAGCAGCAATTTTCAGGTGCGCACGCATCAGCTGAGGTGGTGCAGTGGATCGAACCGTCGAATGCGCGCGCCAGCCAAGAGGACACCACGAATGCCGTTGGTCCGCTGTCGACACTGACCTCGAAATTTAAGGACTTGCATGGTCTGGACAACAACGCGATCGACCGTGGCCAGGACCACTTGCGTGCCGTTGCCAAGGGCGAGCGCGATCTAGAAAGCGCCCAGGACCGCACCGAAGGTGCCAGGCCCGTCTACACCATCCCCGAAAACTCGACCTTAATGGGTTCCATCGCCATGACCGCCCTGATTGGCCGCGTGCCGGTGGATGGCACGGTGAACGACCCCTATCCATTCAAGGTGCTGGTGGGAGCGGACAACCTCACCGCCAATGGCATCGACCTACCAGACGTGGTCGGTGCGGTCATGAGCGGCACCGCCGCAGGCGACTGGACGTTGTCCTGCGTACGCGGCCAGGTCGAGTCGATCACCTTTATCTTCAGCGACGGCACCGTCCGCACGGTGCCGCAACCGCAAAAAGTCGTCAGCCGTAATCGCAGCAGCGCCCAGTCATCGGACACCGAGAAGATCCGCGGCGGCTTGGGCTACATCTCCGACCCCTATGGCATCCCGTGCATCTCCGGCGAACGTCGCTCCAATGCCCAGCAGTACCTGGGGAGTCAGAGCTTGATCACTGCAGCCGGTGCCGGCTTCGCCGCGGCATTGGGCAGTGAGCAGACCAATACCTCCTTCATCAACTCGGCCAGCGGCAACCTGGGCCTGACCCAGAACAGCGGCAACAGCGCGTTGAACTCGGTCATCAGCGGTGGCATTGGCGACATCCGTGAATGGATTAACAAGCTCTACGGTGAAGCCTTCGCGGCGATCTACGTCCCACCGGGGGCCAAGGTGGCCTTGCACCTGGACCATGAAATCAGCATCGACTACGAAGCCAAAGGCCGGAGAGTGAATCATGAAAGCCCATCCGTTTCGGTACTGGATCTGGATTAGCCTGCTGCTCAGCCTGCAACTGGCCGGTTGCTCCACCAGCAAAGATGAAATGCTGCCTCATGGCGATCAAACCATGCTGGACATCTGGAATGGCAGTGGCTCGGTCGGAGCGCAGCAACAACTGCAGGAGGCCCGCGGCGAACTGCGCAGGCCGGTTCTCGATCCGGAACGGCTGATCAGCGATCAGAGTGCCTACACGCGCATGGCCGCCAACGAGATCCGCCACCAGTTCCCGCGACTGCCCAACCCCGACCTGGTGATGTACGTCTACCCGCACCTGGCTGGCACCCAGCAGACGCCGGTGCCTGGCTATTCGACGGTGTTCCCACTGTACGAGAAGGTCCAGTACGCGCTGCCCGGCGAGCGCCGGGATGATTTGTGATGGCCGATGACACGAGTCGCGACCCACCGCGCTGGAAACCCTGGCGCGCGGCGCAACGTCGGCGCGCCACACTTGCCGATGAGGCTGCCCAGTACGCACGCAATCCCAGCTTCACCGACCACTTGCCCTGGGTCGAATACCTTGAGGACGAGCAGTGTTTTCTCCTCGACGACAATCGCTCGGTGGGCGCCGTGTTTGAACTGCAGCCGATCGGCACTGAGGGCCGTGAACCCGAGTGGCTGATGGCGGCGCGCGACGCCCTGGAAGACGCACTGCAGGACAGCTTCGACGAGCTCGACCAGGCGCCCTGGGTGGTGCAGTTCTTTTGCCAGGACGACAGTGACTTTTCCCCGTACCTCGAACGCCTGGAGCGCTACATCGCGCCTCGGGCACGAGGTACACCGTTCACCGAGGCTTTCCTCGCGGCGATGCAACGTCACCTCGACGCCATCGCCAAACCGGGCGGACTGTTCGACGACCATGTCGTCTCTCACCTGCCCTGGCGCGGCAGCAATCGGCGGATTCGGCTAGTGGTCTATCGCTGGCTGGGGGATCAAGGTGACGACGATACGCAGAGCCCGGCTCAACTGTTGAGCCGAACGTGTGATCGTCTGGTGGCCTCGTTGCAGGCCTGCGGGGTCAGCCCGCGGCGTCTGACCGGGCGCGACTTCTACACCTGGTTGCTACCCTGGTTCAATCCGGCCCCTGCCCTCACGGGCGAATCCCCCGCCGCGTTTTATCGACAAGTGCCCTACCCCGAGGAGGATGACGGCGATGGACTGCCGCTGCCGTTCGACCACAATTTTGCCGAGCGACTGTTCTTTCAGGAGCCACGCTCGGATTGCGACCAGGGCCTGTGGTTCTTCGATCAGCAGCCGCATGCCGTGATGGTGGTCGACAAGCTGCGTAGACCACCCCATATCGGTCAACTGACCGGCGAAACGCGTAAGGGCGAGGCCTTGAACGCCTTGTTCGATCAGTTGCCCGAGCAGGCCGTCATGTGTTTGACCTTGGTCATTACACCTCAGGATGTGCTCGAGGAACAGCTCAACCGATTGGCGCGCAAAGCCATCGGCGAGAACCTCGCCTCGACCCAAACCCGCCAGGACGTAGAAGAGGCCCGCGCGCTGATCGGCCGCCAGCACAAGCTGTATCGCGGCACCTTGGCGCTGTACCTGCGCGGTGCCGATGAACAGCAACTGCGCCAGCGCTCGACCCAGGCCGCCAACGTGCTGCTCGGTGCGGGCCTGCAGCCGGTGCGCGAGGGCGACGAAGTCGCGGCGTGCAACAGCTACCTGCGCTGGTTGCCGATGGTCTACAACCCGGCTCGAGACAGGCGCAATTGGTACACCCGACTGCTGTTTGCCCAACATATCGCCAACCTGCTGCCCCTGTGGGGGCGCAGCATCGGCACCGGCAATCCGGGCCTCACTTTTTTCAACCGCGGTGGCGCGCCCCTGTCGTTCGACCCGCTGTCGCGTTTCGATCGTTCCATGAATGGCCACCTGCTGTTATTTGGACCGACCGGCGCCGGCAAGTCGGCCACCTTGGTTTCGATACTGATGCAGGTCATGGCCGTGTATCGACCGCGGCTGTTCATTGTCGAAGCAGGCAACTCCTTTGGTCTGCAGGGCGATTACTTCGCTACCCTTGGGCTGTCCGTCAACAAGGTTCAACTCAAACCCGGCAGTGGCTTGAGCTTGGCGCCTTTCGCCGATGCTCGCCGTCTGATCGAACAGCCAGATCAGGTGGCCAGTCTGTCGACAGAGGACCTGGATGAAACCGTTTCGGATAGTGATGAGCAACGCGACGTGCTGGGCGAGCTGGAAATCACTGCCCGCCTAATGATCACCGGCGGCGAAGCCAAGGAAGAAGCGCGGCTGACTCGGGCAGACCGCAGCCTGATTCGCGAGTGCATCTTGGATGCCGCCAGACACTGCGCGGCCACCGAACAGCAGGTCATGACGCGCCACGTTCGTGACGCGCTACGCCAGGTCGCCAGCGATGCCCATTTGCCCGACAAGCGCCGCGAGCGGGCACAAGAAATGGCCGAGTCCATCGACTTGTTCTGTCAGGGTTTCGAGGGCGCTCTCTTCGACCGGCCAGGCACGCCTTGGCCAGAAAGCGATGTGACGATCGTCGACCTCGCCACCTATGCCCGTGAGGGCTACGAGGCGCAGATGTCTATCAGCTACATCAGCTTGATGAACACGGTAAATAACCTCGCCGAACGCGACCAGTACCTGGGTCGTCCGATCATCATGGTTACCGACGAAGGACACATCATCACCAAGAACCCGCTGCTGGCACCCTTTGTGGTCAAGGGCACCAAGATGTGGCGCAAGCTCGGCGCGTGGTTCTGGATGGCGACGCAGAACCTGGCCGACTTCCCCGATGCGGCGCGAACCATGCTCAACATGATCGAGTGGTGGATCTGCCTGAACATGCCGCCAGCGGAAATTGAAGAGATTGCCCGGTTCAAAAAGCTCACACCTGCTCAGAAGGCCCTGCTGCTTTCCGCGAGCAAGGCCTCGGGCAAATACACCGAGGGCGTGGTCCTGTCGAAGAACCTGGAGACGTTGTTTCGCGCGGTGCCGCCGAGCCTTTACCTCTCCCTTGCCATGACCGAACCAGAGGAAAAAGCCCAGCGCTGGCGACTGATGGAAGAACACCAGCAGTCCGAGCTGGACGCCGCCTTCACGGTCGCCGCGGAGATCAATCGGTTACGCGGCATGTCGTGAACACCCGAGCGCCGGCGACTTTCAAACGCCTTTCAATCAACAAAAAGTCGACATGAGTAGAGTTGTACTCCATCGGTGATTTTGCAGAATTTGCGGCCCCCAACCCGGCGACTGAAGAAACCGATCAGTTCGGCCTCGGTTTGTCCGCCGTCCTCTTCACTCGGATCATGGATGCTGAAACTTGGCGCACGGACGCACACCGCTGCCACATGTCGAGCGTTGCCCATGAACGTGACCGCCAACACCCAATGCAGTTTGCCAAAGTCCAGGAAGATTGGTCGTGGCCGAGCCTTCACCGCGGCTGTACTGCTCGTCGCGGCTGAGCAATGCGCGGCACTCACTACCCCCGCGATCATCGCCTCCGTAACTTCGCTGCAGTGCCTGGAATACCGGGTCGTCGGGATCTGCTTCTGGCTGCTCTGTACACCGTTTGGTTGCACGGTGAAGACCTCGCCCAAGGTCCGCCACTTCATTCCCGAGTTGGTGGTATCGAGCTATTCCGACACAGGCGGCAATCCCTGGGGCGAGGTGTCCGCACTGTCGATGCCCACACCGGCGTCACGAGGCGGTGGCAACCTGATCACGCCTTCGACGCGGCGCGATAATCTGCCCCGGTTCAAGAATGTCGACGGCATCGGGCATCCCGGCGGTTCGGCGTTGACAGCCCTTGCGCAAGGCTTCGGTTATGCGTGCCCGAGTGGGGCGACGCCCCTTGCGCCGTATTACCTCAGCACGCTCGACCCTCTGGCTTGGCGTCACGCCGTTCCCGAATCCCTCTACCCACAAGCGCTCATTCCGGGCATGCGCGAGATCGGCAGTCAGACACTGGGAAACATGTGGGGTAGTGTCTATCCGCGGCACGGATTTCTGGTGCAGCCTGACGACTTCAAAGCATCCGCCGTCATGGCCCAGCGTGCCAGCGACTTCATAACGCGCGTCGGCCAGCCGCATGTCTACCTGCCGCTGCAGCCGAGGCCATCTCCCGGCTATTGGCCGCCGCAGCCAGTAATGGAGAACAACGTCAACAACCACCGCTGGCAATTGCTCGCCCCGGTGATCCAGACCACCTGCGCCATTTTCCCCAGCCCAACGATCCAGAGCGCCGACAGCGCCTATGCCTGGTCGCTATGGCGCCCTTATCGCTGCTGCCAGCGAATGGGCCAAACCCTCCTGTTCAGCATCGACTTTGATGGAGGCCAATGATGAATACCCTCTCGCTCGGGTTGGTGTGCGCCCTCATGAGTGCCGTCGGCCATGCCGCCGAGAACGGCTATCACATTGGTGACCAGGCCCAAGTCCTGGATGACCGCGTGATGTACACCATCGGCGGCGGATCGGCGACGGGATCCCCCTCTTCGCTCTACCGCCCCAATGGCCTTGGCGTGGGCATGTCATGGCGCGCGAATATGATGTGCGGAAACATGAACCTCTCCAACACCCTGCAGAATCAGCTCAATGGCGCCACCCAAGGCTTCCAACAGATCATGGGCAATGTGATCGAGAATGCCACACAGGCCGTGATGTCCCTGCCGGCGATGATCATTCAGCGCGCCAACCCCGGTCTGTATGAGTTGCTGAGCAACGGCGTGCTGCAGGGGCGCATCGACTTTGACCGCTCAAAGCTTACCTGCCAGGCGATGGCGGCCAAAATGGCCGACAAGGTCGACCAGGCCGGTTGGGGCGCACTGGCACAGAACCAGGAGATGCAGCACAACCTCGAACAGTCCGACGGTGATGCTGTGATGGCGGTGAAGGACACTGAATCGAACAACGGCAACAACGGCGTCAGCTGGGTCGGTGGACAGAAAGCCGGTGGTAACGGTCAGGAACCCATTCGGGTGACTTCGGACGTTGTCAAGGCGGGCTACAACCTACTGCACAACCGCGCGATCGAGGATACGTCGGCCGTCGGCTCTGGCTGCCAGAATGGCGCCATCTGCCAGGCCTGGTCGAGTCCCGAGGAGGCCTCCGAATGGGCCACCCGCGTGCTTGGTGAAACCGAGGTAGAGACCTGCGACGACTGCGAGACGCTGCGCGTTACCGCCGGAACAGGCCTCTCGCCGCTGATTCAGGAAACCTACACCGAACACCTAGAGGGTCTGCAACGAATGTTGTCGGGCGCCGAGCAACCGACGCCGGAGAACCTCGGCAAAGTCTCTAGTCCCTTGCTGCAAGTCTCCCGAGGCGTCATCGAAGGCCTGCGCGACGACCCCGACCAAAACCTGTTGGCCCGGCGCCTGGCCAGCGAGACCGCGCTGTCGAGCGTGATCTACAAGGCGATGTTGCTACAGAGAACGCTCCTGGCCGGCAGTCATGAGCCCAATGTCGCGTCGGCGCAACCCGCCACCACCGCCCTCAATGGCAACGTCGAAACGTTGGAACGAGAGATCCGTCTGCTGCAAACGGAACTGCAGGTACGTCAGTCGCTGGCCACCAACACCGCCAGCCTAGTCCTTGATCGCCACGCCGGCGGTGCCGACGCCTCCCGCAGCATCGATCAGCGCGATCCGGAGCCGGACCGACTGCACCGCGCCGACCAGGGGAGGAGCACACCATGAAGCTGTTTACTGTGAAGTCCACGCTTGCCCATGTGCTGCTAATCCTCAGCGCCCTGGCCATGATGTTCTTGATTGCCTGGATGGCGCTGCAGCTGACTGGCGCCCAGGTTGAGCGGTTTGGGCAGGCGCACAGGGCTACACCCTACCTCGCCTCCTGGCGCGCCCTACTGTATGCCCTGATCATTGCAGGTTGGACCGCAGCTTTGCGCTTGCGGCCGGCGCCTGCGGACCAGCAACGGCTCAAGCGCCTCGGACTGATTGGCTTCAGCTCAATCATCCTGGTCGAACTGTCTCGCGCGTGAGGTGCAATCATGAGCACCAACAGCTATCTCGAGTACTACCTGTCGCTGCTGGCCTGGATCATCAACAACGGCATTTGGAACACACTGGCAGACACCGGGCTGTTTGCCGCGCCCTTTGGTGCGATCATCCTCCAGGAATGGCTGTCCGCTCGCCAACAAGGCGCTGACGAGGGCAACAAAGGCTTGCTGTCGATCCCTCGCGTTGAGAACCGGTTGTGGATCAGTTACGTGGTCATCCTGTTTGCCTGCATGCCGTTTTTTCCACTGAACCTCTCCTCCGTGACCTTCGACGATACGGCGAGCCAACGCTGTGGTATCTCCATGACCAAACCCGCTGAAACGGCCTGGGGTACAACTTTCAACACCATCGGCGAGAAATCAGCGAATGTGCCGGTGTGGTGGTTTCTCGTGCATGCCATGAGCAAAGGCATCACGGCGGCCGCGACCGCCTCGATCCCATGTGCGCCTGACATCCGCGCGATGCGCATGGAGATCGACAGCTCGCGTATCAACGACCAGGTGCTGCTGCAGGAAGTCGCCGATTTTACCCGAGATTGTTACGGCTTCTCACGCTCGCGGCTGTTCACCAATCGCCCCGAACTGGACGAGTCGCAGAGCTACGACGCATCCTGGATTGGCTCGACGTACTTGCTCAACACGCCGGGTTATTACGACATGGATCGATCGCGAACGCCCCGGGTCGATTGGCCATACGACGAGACTCGGGATACCTCCCTGCCCCGACTCGACAACGGCGCTGGATACCCTACCTGTAGACAATGGTGGAGCGATGCGACGGTCGGGTTGCGTGATCGCTTGGTCGCCGAGGTCGATCCATCACTGATTTCAAGCCTGCGAGGTTGGCTAACGGGGCGGAGCACCACCGAGATCGAAGACGCCACCCTTCGCGAGCTGGTAAGCCCACGACAGCAATCGTTGAGCATGGCGCCAGGACAGGTGTACCAGGATTACGGGAGCAGCGCCCGTGGCGGATCACTGACGCAAGGACTGAACAACCTGGCCACGAACACCGGGTTGGCGCTGGGCTCGTTCAGCAATTTCCCGGCGATGAATGCATTACGCGCCGCACTACCGATGGTCCAGGCCTTTCTGATCATGGGCACGATCATCAGCCTACCGCTGGTACTGCTGATCAGCACCTATCAGCTCAAGGCACTAATGACCGTGACGTTCGCGCTGTTCACCCTGCACATGCTGACGTTCTGGTGGGACCTGGCACGCTGGATCGACTCAAGCATGCTGGACACGCTGTACAACCAAGTGTCTGCGACGGACCAGACACTCTTGTCGTTGCCGACATCTGGCTTCATGGATGGGACGGTGACCGCGCAAGTGATCGAGTACGTCATGGGCGCGATGTTTTTGGTACTGCCGATGTTCTTTCTCGGAGCGATGAGCTGGGCGGGGTACAACGTGGGCAGTGGCGTCCAATCGCTCCTCACTCGAGGAACAGAAGCAGCTCAGGTCCAAGCAGAAAAGGGCTCCTCTCAGCTCATATCTGGAGCCCGGAGATTAAAATAGTCTGTTACCTGAGTGCCCCATTATCGTCGTACAGCTCCGGATACTTGAGTTGATGTCGGGGGTGGCTCACTTCGTGAATACGAGGTTGCTTAGCAGCGCTAATGGGCAGAGCCGCAATGGTCCATACAGCAATCATTCCGATCGCCAAGAAAATCGCAACTGATGCCGCGGCAAGCACAAGCACTACCTTGAGACTCTGAAAGCCGATTTGCCGATATTTAAAGGGCACAGCAGCCAGAATGCGGGAATGCAAAATTCTCGCTTCGAGTTGATTCACCAGGCGCCCCGCACGGACTGCAGCACGAACTAAAGACTTGCCTATTGGGGTACTGCTGGAAGTAGAAGAAGCTGGAGTAGTCATTTGATTGCCTCCCTTCCCTTTTCTGCACTCTTGGCCAAGTAGGCACCAAGACTTTGGATCCAAGCTCTAGCTTACTCCTCTTCCGCTGGTTCCCATGACCGTTGATCGCTTGGACTGCGCTGATAATCGTCAGTGGGACTGCATGGATTGAAGCAGCTCTTTCCTCCTAAAAACACCATTGACGCTACGTCGTTCCGCTTGATAAACCGACTGTGCAATTGCTGGTTTCCAGCACCCCAGGTAGTCATGACCTTCAAGGCTACGTCACTCTCGTGATGGTTCTCCCCAAATGCGATTCGCGTTCGGCAGCTCGCACGGTCATCGCTCCCGCGGTGATGAACGCCTTCTAATATCCAGGCTCACTGAGCCTGCGTCTTCAATGCAACCCTTCTCAATCCATTCCTGTGCTGGGAATTCCCCCGCACGGGTGGCATTCCTCCGCACCTTCTGGAGGATCTCATCATGCTGCGCTTCTCAGGCTCTGCACTTCACGCTGTGTTGGCCGAGGCCGGTATCAACCGCTGTAGATTGATATTGGTCAAGGACCATGGTGTCTACCTTACGTCCGAGATCGGCGAAAACAAACCGGATGGAAGCGGCCGACAACACGTGGTCTACGCCGCCGGCTGCGACCCAAATGTCGACGACTTCGATTCTTGGTGGAATCGGGCACAAGATGAATTGGGTGGCGATGATTTTGCCGAGTACTTCGACAACGACGATCCGGTCCTGGCAAGTCTTCGCGGGACAACCGGGTCGCTGGTGGTGGAGGCAACTTCCACCCATCTATACCTAGCTGCCGAAGTTGGCCCGACGACAAAATCCTGAACGCCAATTTGAGTCAGTCAAATTTCCGGAGGGGCTCCTTATCCGTGCCTTTCTGGCACATCTTTCGCGCCACTCTCCAAACGATTAAAGATGCCGTTTATCTGGAACCTGAGGTCAATATTCTTCCCTGGAACGCGCTGGATAGACTCGCTTGCATGTGGTCTGGATTGGCGATTGACCCCACGTTCGAACGCGTTTTAATACACAGACATTCCACGTCTCGCTGAGTGCAAAGCCCGCGCAAGAACCTCCCCAGAGGTGTCGTGGGACCAACCATCCGGAGGCTCCGATGTCCAGGATGAAACTCTTCTCGACTGCCGTGGTGCTGAGCCCTGGTGCGTGGCAACACGTCATCGATCCTGATGCAGGCAACGCCCCTGTTGGACATTCGGCACAGCGCTTGGCAGCGCTGCTCTACAGCGCCCTGACTTTCGCCCCTCATGTCTTGCAGTCCCCAATCGATCTGCCGTTTGATCACCCGCAGAGCGTCGACACATCAGTCGTCACTCAATCATTTCCATTACAGCTGGCACGTATCACACCAAGCAGTGGTCCGGATTTTCTGCTCATCCGTCTGCCAAGTGAGACCGCCGTAGACATCCCCGCCATCTGATCCGACAGCGCATCCACTGCCCCTCTACCCCACCGGGAACCCTTCCCGGCCGGGCAGCGTTCCCCCCTTCACAACCGGAGAACGTCATGTCCGATATCTACCTGGACGTCACCAACAAGATTGTTAGCGCTATAAGTCAAGGAGTGATCCCGTGGATCAAACCTTGGACAACCACCAGCTCGAGCGCTGACTCCCCTTTCCCGATCAACGCCATCACCCGACGCCCCTACGCCGGCATCAACATTCCGCTGCTGTGGGCCGAGGCGCGCCTGCGTGGTTTTCGCCAGGATCGCTGGCTCACGTTCAACCAGGCACGCAAAGCCGGTGGCCATGTTCGCAAGGGTGAGCAATCAACCCTCGCGGTGCTGTATAAACCAATGAGCAAGGAGGCACACGATGAGGACGGTCAGGTCGTTCGTGATGAACAGGGCAACATCAAAATGGTGCAATTCGCGCTACTGCGCACGCATTGCCTGTTCAACATCGAGCAGACCGAAGACTTGCCTGCCGAAGAGCAAATACACAATGAGTGTGACGACCAGCCGGCCTTCATTGATCATGCCCCAGCCGAGCAACTGCTGGTCGCGAGCGGGGCACACATCGAGCATCGCTACGGAGATCAGGCGTTTTATCAGCCGGTGCGAGATTTCATCCAACTGCCTACCAAGGGTCAATTCGAAGACGTCGGCAGCTACTATGCGATGGCCCTTCATGAGCTGACACACTGGTCGGGTCATCTTTCGCGTCTCAACCGCGATGGTATTACTGGCGGTCACGCATTTGGTTCCGCGGAATACGCCTTCGAGGAGCTGGTAGCGGAAATGGGCGCAGCATTCCTCTGTGCGCTGACCGGCACCCAAGGTGAGTTACGTCACGAGGAGTACCTAGCGTCCTGGCTGAAGATACTCAAGGAGGATAAGCGTGCAATCTTCCGCGCCAGCGGCCAAGCACGTGAGGCCTCCGAATACCTGCTAGCACTGCAGTCGGATCAAGGCACCAAGAGGATAGAACGGCTAACGGCATGACTTCACTCAAGCAGCAAAAAGGCCCCAAAAGGGGCCTTTGTTTTGCTTGCAACGCCGATCAGCCGCCGTTGCGACTGGACGACCGATTACTGCAACCAGCTCTCGACAGTGTCGGAGCCGTGCTCCTGCTTCCACTGCTTGAGGATTTTGTGGTTGCCGCCTTTGGTCTCCACGACTTCACCGCTGTGCGGGTTCTTGTAGCGCTTGATCTCACGAGGCTTGCGCTGGACGTTACTGGTACCGCCGGCGGTACTTACGCTCACCCCCTTGGATGGATCAAGAATGGTGATCACCTGGCGCAGGTTCATGCCGTACTCTTCCAGCAAGGCCCTGAGCTTTTGTTCGAACTCGATTTCCTGCTTCAGCCCGGAATCGTTTTTCATCGCATCCAGCTGTTGAAGTTGCGCGGCCAGTTGCGCTTCCAGCGCTTTGAATTCGGCAAGCTTAGACATGGGTTCTCCTAGGTATGAGACAAGTGTGAGAACAGTATCTGAGATCCGCACATCAACCGAGGGCTTGATGCTCACTTCGGTCGTCTGGTGTCCAGCTTTAACTAATCTACCTGACTTTTCACTCTGCCAAGTATTGGCACAGCTGGCCAACAAGTTGCCGAGGTGCAGGGCTATTCCCAATTTTGAACAAGATATCGCGCTGGCTGCGTGGCAGCTTTTTCGCGCAGCGCTTAGCAGCTGAACGAATGGCAGCGTCAGTCCCATGAATCCGGTCGACCAATAGCACGATCAACACTGCATCGGTAAGCGTCATCAGCGCCCCTGCTTCGAAAGATGATGCCGGCCAGTTTAACCCTTGTAAAAGGGGCCCGCTATCCTGATCGACCGACTAACCTGACGCGCCCGCCTTCGGATTTTCGCGTTCGCGAAAAGGACAAAAGCAGTAAAGGGTAATGGCGCCAATGGAAGGAATTGCAAGGGTAAGAGGCTTATCCAAAAAGGCAAAAGGACCTCCCGGATGCAAAGCAGGTAATGCGATGATGCGCTGGTGGCTCAAACATCAAAAAGGCAACGCTGCCAACCCCACGTCAGAGCTTGTCGCCCAAGGTTACTTCTTGCCTGAGTCATCAGAATCGCTCCTTGCCGCCGACCACCGGAAGCGGCTGCTCGAGCGCATCTGGCAATACACAGCCCTTTCCCAACCTCAGTTCGATCAACTCTATCTCGATCCCATCCACCGCTACGCCAGGTATGTACAACAACTACCTGCCAGCGAGAGCCATCATCACGCCTATCCGGGAGGCATGCTGGACCACGGTTTGGAGCTGATGGCCTGCGGCCTGAAACTGCGCCAGTCGTACCTGCTACCCAGCGGCGCTGCGCCCGAAGACCAGGCTGCGCAAACCGACGCCTGGAGCGCCGCCATCGCCTATGGAGCACTGCTCCATGACATTGGCAAGATTGCTGTCGACCTGCAGGTGCAGTACGAAGATGGTGACCTCTGGCATCCTTGGCACGGCCCCCTGAACAAGCCCTACCGCTTCCGCTACGTGGCCGGCCGCGACTACAAGCTACATGCTGTGGCTGCTGGGCTGCTGTACACCCAGATACTGACACCGCGACTGCTCGACTGGCTCAGCAGCTACCCAGCATTGTGGGGTCAACTGCTATCCCTATTGGCCGACCACTATGAACACGCCGGCACATTGGGGGAGCTGGTACTGCAAGCTGACCGGGTGTCCACCGCGCAGAACATCGGTGCCAATCCCACCAAGGCCCTGCAGGCACCCATTCGCTCGCTTCAGCATCACCTGCTGACTGGCTTGCGCCATCTGGTCAAAAACGAGTTCAAGCTCAACCAGCCCGGGGCTGCCGGCTGGCTCACCGAGGGCCACCTGTGGTTGGTCAGCAAGACCGCGACCGACAAACTTCGCGCCTATCTGCTGAGCCAGGCGGTGGATGGTATCCCCTCCTCTAACATCGCCATGTTCGATGAACTGCAATCGCACGGGTTGATAGATGCAACGCCAGAAGGCAAAGCTATTTGGAACGCAACCGTTGCGACCGAAGGATGGCAACATCGCTTCACATTCCTCCGTCTGCAACCGAGTCTGATTTGGGCCGATGAAAGCCGGCCCCGATGCTTTGAAGGGACAGTTGAGCTCGTTGCTGACAATACCGTGCCGAGCGGTGAAGCTATCGAGTCGGCCTTGGATCGGCCACAAGCAACTTCGGCCAAGGAAACGCCAGAGCCCTTACCTCAGAACCTTGACTTCGACTATCTCGATGACTTGATGGATATGTTGCAAGAGACGGTTGAGCACGAGGATGAATCGAGCGCTCAAGGACTGAAATCCTCAACTGCTTCACCCCGCGAGGCACCAGGGCTGGCCTTTGTCGACTGGCTACGCGAGGGGATCCAAAGCCATCGCCTGCTCGTCAACGACTGTAAGGCAAAGATTCACACAGTCGAGGGCACGTTCTACCTGGTCACACCCGGCATTTTCCAGCTCTACGCTTCGGAGCACCCTGAGCTATCTGCAGGTGACGACAAGACCGATGCTTGGCGGCGCACTCAACGTCACTTTGAGCACTTAGGCGTACATCTCAAACGACCAAACGGGCAGAACATATGGACTTGCACAGTGCAGGGCCCCCGCCGGAGGGCTTCCCTCAATGGCTACATGTTGCAAAATGCTGAAACTCTTCTGAGCCCTGTCCCTACTGACAATCCTTTCCTCAATCTTACTTATTAGCATCGCAAGGGCAGCCCCATGCGCGCGTGGAATGCCAGCGAAATAGTTCGCTGTCCCGAAAGCGGCCGTGTCGGTTCTTGGAAAAGGTCGAGTGATTAGGGACTTCATCTTCCAGGCTCAACCGGCAGAACCAGCGATACGCCAGGTTCAAATGGGCCTCTTCGCACAACCGCCGCTCGGAGCGAATGCCGTAGCAATAGCCCACGATCAGCATGCGAATCATCAGTTCAGGATCAATCGACGGACGTCCAATCGGACTATAGAAATCGGCAAGATAATGGCGCAGGTCGCTCAGATCGAGACACTGATCAATGCTGCGCAGAAGGTGATTGGCTGGGATGTGATCTTCAAGGTTGAACGAGTAAAACAATCGTTCCTGCCCACTCGATAACTGTCCCATCATGCTGCGTGCTTCCCTGCTGGCCAATGCAGAGATATTGCCGCAGGCCAGACAGGGGAGCTACTTTTTCAACAGAATCGGCCAGAAGCAATGGGATGG
>NZ_WTFT01000026.1:0-190624 GCF_009861505.1 Pseudomonas izuensis
GATCTGCCCGACCACGCCCAGCGGTTCATGAATGTGATAGGCCACGGTATTGCCGTCGATTTCGGCGGCGCTGCCTTCTTGGGCGCGCAGGCACCCGGCGAAGTAACGGAAGTGGTCGGCGGCCAGCGGGATATCGGCGTTGAGGGTTTCCCGCACGGCCTTGCCGTTGTCCCAGGATTCGGTGATTGCCAGGGTTTCGAGGTTCTGTTCGATGCGATCGGCGATTTTCAACAGGACCAGGGAGCGCGCCTGGGCGGACGTGGCGCCCCAGGCATCGGCCGCCGCGTGGGCAGCGTCCAGGGCCTTGTCGATGTCTTCGGCCGTGGAACGGGGGAATTCGGCAATCGGTTGGCCATTCACTGGCGAGGTATTGGTGAAGTACTGACCTTTGACAGGCGCGACGAACTCGCCGCCGATGTAGTTACCGTATTTGGCTTTGAACGAAACGATAGCGCCTTCAGTACCGGGGTGAGCGTAACGCATGATTGGTTTCTCCTTGGCTTTTGTACTTATTAGAGACGCGCATGTGCGCTTGTATAAGCGTAGAGCAAAGGTCGGGCCACTGCCCTGCAGGTCAGGCAAATCAAGGCCTTGCGCATTTTTTGTCGGACGGGTGGACGGCGTCTGTGACGCTTTCGGTACAGGCTGGGTGACACTTTGTACCGTTTGTGGCACAGGCTGTGACTGCCCGGTCTTGCCAGCATTGCATTGCAGGCTAGGCTGGAGGATGCTCGGGCTTCACCTCAGCACGGGTCACCGAGCCCCGGGGAGAACAATAAGAAATGCACGACAACCATTTGAGTCGCCATGCCCAACAGGTATTGACCGTGACCCAGGGCAAAGCCCACCTGCACGGTCCTGGCAGTGATCCGTCCATCGCCCGTTCCTGGCTGCGCTGTCTTGAGGACTATCACCTCGATCCGGCCCTGACCATGGCGCCGACGGTGCTGGAGCATGGGCGCGTGCTTGAAAGTCGCGAACGCCTGCAGCAAGTGCTGCACATTGCCGGCAACGAAATGACCAGCCTGCATCAGCAGCTCTCCGGTGCCGGGCATGCGGTGCTGTTGACCGATGCACGGGGCGTGATCCTCAACTGCGTGACGGCCCCCGCCGAACGAAAGATTTTCGAGCGCGCCGGGCTCTGGCTCGGCGCCGACTGGAGTGAGGCCTGCGAAGGCACCAATGGCATCGGCACCTGCCTGGTGGAGCGCCAGGCGCTGACCATCCACCAGGATGAACATTTTCGCGGCCGACATACCGGCCTGACGTGCTCCGCGAGTCCGGTATTCGACCCGCATGGCGAACTGCTGGCGGTGCTTGATGTGTCCTCGGCGCGCCCCGATGTTTCGCGCCAGAGTCAGTTCCACACCATGGCCCTGGTCAATCTTTCGGCGAAGATGATCGAGAGCTGCTACTTCCTGCGTTATTTCGACAATCAATGGCTGCTGCGTTTTCATCTGCAGGCAGAGTCCGTCGGGTTGTTCAGTGAAGGCCTGCTGGCGTTCGATGGAGAGGGGCGGATCTGCGCGGTCAATCAGAGCGCACTGAACCTGTTGGGGCATGTCCGCGGCGGCTTGCTGGGCAAACCGGTGGAGGCGTTTTTCGACTGCGCCCTGGATGAGCTGCTCGGCCGCGCGAGCGCCAACGCCAGCGCCAGTTGGCCGTTGCGCACCCGTGACGGGCGTAGCCTGTTTGCCGTGTTGCGCGGCCAGCCGCGGCGCGTGCCGGTGCCGCTGGTGCCCAGTCCGGTGCGTGAAGAGCCCACACAGCTGTCGGGCATCTGCCTGGGCGATGCCGCGTTGCAGGCAGATTTCCGCAAGGCCTTGCGCGTGTACGAACGGGACGTCCCTTTGCTGATCAACGGCGAAACCGGGTCGGGCAAGGAGGCCTTCGCCAAGGCCGTCCATCAGGCCAGTCAGCGGGCCACAAAAGCATTCGTCGCCCTGAACTGCGCCGCCATTCCCGAAAGCCTGATCGAAAGCGAATTGTTCGGCTATCGCGGCGGCAGTTTCACCGGGGCGCGCAAGGAAGGCATGCGCGGCAAATTACAGCAGGCCGATGGCGGAACCTTGTTCCTCGACGAAATCGGCGACATGCCCCTGGCCTTGCAGACGCGACTGTTAAGGGTGCTGGAAGATCGTCAGGTGGTGCCGATCGGTGGCGAGCCGGAGCCGGTCAACGTGCGGATCATCAGCGCCACACACCGCAATTTGCTGGGGCGGGTTGAGGACGGCAGTTTTCGCGAGGACCTGTATTACCGGCTCAATGGGCTGGAGGTAGCGCTGCCGGCATTGCGTGATCGCAGTGACAAATCGCAGCTGCTCGACTTTTTACTGGCCGAAGAAGCGGGCGGGGAAGCAGTGTTGATCGATGGGCCGGCGCGGGAGGCATTGCTGGGGTTTGCCTGGCCGGGCAACGTTCGGCAATTGCGCAATGTGCTGCGCACGCTGGCGGCGTTGTGTGACGGCGGGCGGGTAGGGCTGGAGGATTTGCCGGCGATGATCCGACAGGCGCGGCCGGTGACCATGCAGACGCTTGAAGAGCCGTCCGAGCATCCGCTGGAGGATGCCGAGCGGCTGGCGTTATTGAATGCGCTGGAGCAGACGCGCTGGCATATGACGCATACGGCTGAACAGTTGGGCGTGAGTCGCAATACCCTCTACCGAAAGCTGCGTAAGCACGGTATTGCCAGGTAAACACCACCGAAACCTGTGGGAGCGGCGGTGATCTTGAAACACAAGGTGCGATTTTCCCCTCCCTAGGCTAACCTGCGGCCATGTTTTACGAGGTCGACTATGCACATTCATATTCTTGGTATCTGCGGCACTTTCATGGGTTCGATGGCGGTTCTGGCCAAGGAACTCGGCCATCACGTGACCGGCTCCGATGCCAACGTCTACCCGCCGATGAGTACGCAGCTTGAGGCTCAGGGCATTGAGTTGACCCAAGGCTACGACCCGGCGCAACTCGATCCGGCACCCGACCTGGTGGTGATCGGCAATGCCATGTCCCGCGGCAACCCGGCGGTGGAATATGTCCTGAACAAAGGCCTGCCTTACGTCTCCGGCCCGCAATGGCTGGCCGATCACGTATTGCAAGGTCGCTGGGTGCTGGCGGTTGCCGGCACCCACGGCAAGACCACCACCAGCAGCATGCTCGCCTGGGTCCTGGAGCACGCGGGCATGAGCCCGGGCTTCCTGATCGGTGGTGTACCGCAGAACTTCTCGGTGTCGGCGCGTTTGGGCGGTACCCCGTTTTTCGTGATCGAAGCCGATGAATACGACAGCGCCTTTTTCGACAAGCGCTCCAAGTTCGTTCATTACCGCCCGCGCACGGCGATCCTGAATAACCTGGAATTCGATCACGCCGATATCTTCCCGGACTTGCCCGCCATCGAGCGGCAATTCCACCACCTGGTGCGGACCATCCCGAGCGAAGGCCTGGTGATTCATCCGACCACTGAACCGGCTTTGCGGCGCGTCATCGAAATGGGGTGCTGGACCCCGGTGCAAACCACCGGTGCCGGCGGACAGTGGCAGGTCAAGTTGCTCAGTGACGACGGTTCGGCCTTCGAAGTGATGTTCGAAGGGGTTTCCCAGGGCGTGGTCGAGTGGGACATGACCGGACAGCACAACGTTGCCAACGCGCTGGCGACCCTGGCTGCGGCGCGGCATGTGGGTGTGGTGCCGTCGATGGGCATCGCTGCATTGAGCGCTTTCAAAAGCGTCAAGCGGCGGATGGAGAAAGTCGCGGACGTGCGTGGCATCACCATTTATGACGACTTCGCTCACCACCCGACCGCCATCGCCACCACGCTCGACGGCCTGCGCAAGCGCATTGGCGATGCGCCGTTGATCGCGATCATCGAACCGCGTTCCAACTCCATGAAGCTCGGCGCGCACCGCGATGGGTTGCCGGAAAGCGTGGTCGATGCCGATCAGGTGATCTGGTACGCGCCGGCCAATCTCGGTTGGGACCTGGCGGCCACTGCAGCGCTGTGCACTGTGCCGTCGATTGTCAGCGACTCGCTCGAAGGCATCATCGACCGCGTGAAAAGTCAGGCTCAACCGGGCACCCACGTGGTGATCATGAGTAATGGCGGATTCGGCGGCCTGCACGGCAAACTCGCCGAGGCGCTCAAATGAACAACGGCCCGGACCGCATCACGCTGGCGATGACTGGCGCTTCCGGCGCCCAGTACGGCTTGCGCCTGCTCGACTGCCTGGTGCGCGAAGACCGCGAAGTGCATTTCCTGATTTCCAAGGCCGCGCAACTGGTGATGGCAACTGAAACCGATGTCACGCTGCCCGCCAAGCCGCAAATGATGCAAGCCTTCCTCACCGAATACACCGGTGCTGCCGCCGGACAGATCCGCGTGTATGGCAAGGAAGACTGGATGTCGCCGGTGGCCTCGGGTTCCGGCGCGCCGGCGGCGATGGTGGTCGTGCCGTGTTCCACGGGGACTTTGTCCGCCATCGCGACCGGCGCTTGCAACAATCTGATCGAACGTGCCGCGGATGTGACGTTGAAGGAGCGCCGCCAGCTGATTCTGGTGCCGCGGGAATCGCCGTATTCGAGCATTCACCTGGAACACATGCTCAAGTTGTCGAACATGGGTGTGACGATTCTGCCTGCATCGCCAGGCTTCTATCATCAGCCACAAACCATCGACGACCTGATCGATTTCGTGGTGGCGCGGATACTCAATCTGCTGGGCATTCCCCAGGACATGTTGCCGCGATGGGGCGAGCACCATTTGAGCAGCGATGAATAAGCTGTTGGTGGTGCTGCTGGTCATGCAGTTGGCCGGCTGTGCTACGGCGCGAACGCTGGATGCCGCCAAACCGGGGGCGCCGGTGGTGTATGCGGGGACGCGGCTGGATCTGTACGCGATGAATGGCGGCTGTTGCGCCAAGGATCGTTTCGGCGCTGAGGCGCCGGGCTATCCGGGGGTTGACCTGCCCGCCAGTGCGTTGCTCGACACGCTGCTGTTGCCGTTGTCGTTGTTGACGGTGTTGGGAGTTAATTTCCAGGCGACGGGTGGGTTGTAGCGTTCGGCATTGAATCGGTGTCGCTCCCTTCGCGAGCAGGCTCGCTCCTACATTGGATTTGTGAACGACCCGGATCAAATGTGGGAGCGAGCCTGCTCGCGATTGCGTCCTGTCAGACGCTAGAAACTATTTGCCCAGCTTCCTCAACTCATCCGACTCGACAATCCGCACTCCCTCCTGCTCTTCCAGCGCCAGGCGCCACATGGCGCGGGCCATTTGGCAGGCTTCGATGCCGTGGTACTTGCCGGGAATCAGCCGTGACAGCGGCCCGGCGACTTTCTCCGCCAGGCGCGGCTCAATGCGTTCGCCCAGCAGCAACGAGGGTCGGCAAATGGTCAGTTGTGGCCAGTCCTGCGCGCGCAATGCGTATTCCATCTCGCCTTTGACCCGGTTGTAGAAATTCGGCGATCTGCGATCGGCCCCCAATGCGCTGATCACGATCAAGTGTCGCGCGCCCATCTCCCGGGCACGTTTGGCGAACGCCACCACCATGTCCAGATCCACCGCGCGAAACGCCTCTTCCGAGCCCGCCTGTTTGATGGTGGTGCCCAGGCAGCAATAGGCGATGTCGATGCGACCGCTCAATTGCGGCAGGAACATCGCCGGGTCGCCGACCGGGTTTTCCAGGTGGGGATGCCTGGCCAGCGGTCGGCGTGAGGGAGCCAGTACCCGCGTAATCGTTGGCTCATTGAGCAATCGATCGAGCAGGTGTTCACCGGTCAAACCGGTGGCTCCGGCAAGCAATACGTGCTGAGGCGTCAAGTACATAGTGTTTCTCCCTTGATACTCATCAGCTTAGTTGGTCTTTGCATCCTTGCCGTCAATCAACACACTTTGCAGCGCTTTGCGTGCCTGCTGTTTGCGTAACAGCTGCCAGTGCGAAAGCACGGTTTTCGGTGCCCAGATCTGCGGCTCGGAGGCTTCGTAGCTGTCGGCCAGCTCACGCTCCGCCACGGTGGCCTTGGCCCGCTTGAAGGCTTGTTCCAGATCATCGGTCTGGTTCAAGGCCTGGGCGAACAAGGCGTCGCCAAAGTAGGTGAAATTGGCTTCTTCCGAACAGCCAAACGACACACGGTCGGCCCGCGAGGCGGTCATGATCAGGGTGCGTTCGTCCTTGAGGGCGGGAATGAATCCACCGGAGTAGCAGGATGAAATCACGATGATTTTATCGCGGTTTTTCAAGGGGGCGAGCACCGCGGCCAGTTCGTCGGCCGGCAGATCGGCCAGTTCCATGCGTGGCTGGTCCAGCACCAGTTCGTGCTCACTGGTGCCGTGACTGGTCAGGTAAATGAAAATCAAATCCTCAGGGCCGCTACGTTCGGCGAGGGTCGCTGCCGCGCGGCGCAGGTTTTCCCGGGTAGCCATTGGTCGGTCGCTGAGGTGGTCGCGATGGTTCACCAGGCGGATCTGACCGAAGGCACCAAAGCGACTGGTGAGCATGTTCGCGACGTAGTCGGATTCTCGCAGGAACACGCTTTGCTTGCCGTCGCCACCCACCGTCAGGGTGTATAGCTCTACCGCCGGGGTCGAGGCCGGCACGTTGCTTAGCGCGTCTTCGAGCAGTCGCCCCTGGGCCAATAGACCGAGTTCGAGGGTGTCGGGCAGCAACTTGCCATCGGCATCACGCACACGCTGGCCGTTGATCCAGGTGCCGCTGAGCACTGCACCATCGGTCAGTACCAGGGTGCCGCGACCGGAATAGGCATCGCCGTCGAACTGGCCGATGTAGAAGCTGCCGTCGGCCAGGTTCAAGCGGCCTTGACCACTGAAGCGCCAGTCGTTGAAGTGGCCGATATAATGGCTGCCGTCGGCACCGATCAACTCGCCCTTGCCATTGAGCGAGCCTTCCTTGAACTGACCCAGCCAGACATCGCCGTCAGCGTTTTCGTAACGACCCTTGCCGTGCAGTTGATTGTTCTTGAAACCGCCGACGTAAATATCGCCGTCAGCGCTGTTGAATGTCCCGTTGCCTTCCAGCTGACCGTCGACGAAATGCCCGGTGAATTGATTGCCGCTGCCATCGCCGCGCTGGCCTTCGCCGTTGGGTTTGCCATGGGCGAACTGGCCCTGGTAGGTGCTGCCGTCTTCAAGCTCCAGATGACCGAGCCCTGAATACTGATCAGACTTGAATTCGCCACGGTACGTCATGCCGTTTTCTTTGAGGGTGCCCTCGCCATCACGCCGGCCGAGTTTGAAGCGGCCGTTGTAGCTGCTGCCGTTGGTGCTCAGGCTGCCCTGGCCGTCGAACAGTCCCTGGTTGAACTGTCCGCGGTAGACCTCGCCGTTGCTGCCGTGCCACTCGCCCTGGCCGTGCCATTGACCCTTGTCGAACTCGCCGGCATACCAACTGCCGTTCGGGTAATCGATACGGCCCTGGCCTTGCAGCAACCCATCGACCAGGGCGCCACGATAGCGTCCGCCGTCCGGCAGGCGGGCGTCGGGAGGCAATGGCGATTCGCCGTTGCCGCAAGCGGTGAGCATCAGGGTCAAGGCAAGGAGTGCAAGTGAGCGCATAGCGGGTTCCGGGCAATTAGGCGACCGAGTATGCCGCAGCTATGTGTCCTTATACAGCCGGTATGAAAGCAGCGGGTGCGAAACAGCGTGAGCTGCTTCGCACCCGGGAAGGTTTACACGAAGCAGAGCGACAAGGGCTCAGCGATATACGCCGGTTTGTCGGAGCCTTCGATTTCCAGGGTGGTAGTGGCCTTGAGCAGCCATTGGCCGGGTTTCTTTTCGATGACTTCGGTCAGATCGACCTTGAGCCGCACCCTGGAGTTGACCTTGACTGGCTGAATGAAACGCACGCTGTCCAGGCCGTAATTGACCACCATCTTCAAGCCTTCGGGCATGACGAGGATGTCTTCCATCAATTTCGGGATCAGCGACAGCGACAGGAATCCGTGAGCAATAGTGCTGCCAAATGGCGTTTGCGCGGCTTTGACCGGATCGACATGGATGAACTGATAGTCCCCTGTAGCTTCGGCGAACAGGTTGATGCGCTCCTGATCGATCGTGAGCCATTCGGAACGTCCAAGTTCCTTGCCGACATAATCTTTGAGCTCTGCAACTGGAACAAAGGGCATTGAGACTCTCCTTGGGTTCATCGGTTTTATAGTTTTGAGTTTGGGGGGATTTGACCTCCCGGCTTACCACTTTAGATCAACATGGCAAATCGCTGCGGTCAACCGACCATGCTATTGGCGAATGCCGATGTATACGGCAGCCGTGCTTATAATGCCCGGCCCGTCATTGCGGGTGAGGGGTTTTGCGGGAGAAGAGGGATGTTATTACGAGGCTTGACCTGGCTGGTGCTGTTCCAATTGCTCGGCACAGCCATCAACCATTTGTTTCTACCGGTGCTGCCGGGGCCGATCATTGGTTTGCTGCTACTGCTGGTGTTTTTGATCAGCCGTGGCCAGGTGGGTGAGCCGCTGAACCTGGCAGCCAGCAGCCTGCTGCGTTATCTGCCATTGCTTCTGGTGCCGCCCGCGGTGGGTGTGATGGTTTACGCCAGAGACATCGCGGCGGATTTCTGGGCCATTGTCGGTGCGCTGGTGTTGTCGCTGGTGCTGTCCATGGCGTTCGCGGGCGTGCTGATGCAGCGCCTGATCAAGCGTCATGCCCACCCTCGTGAGGACAGCCAATGATCCTTGACTGGCAGGGCGCCTGGACGTCAGTGATTCATCATCCGTTGTTCGGTATCGGCATTACCCTCGGCGCCTATCAGCTGGTGCTGGCGGCTTTCGAGAAAACCCGCTGGATCTTTTTGCAACCGGTACTGGTCTCCATGTTGCTGGTCATCGGCGTGCTGGTAGGCTGTGGCTTGAGTTACGCCGAGTACCGCAAGAGCACCGAGATCCTCAGCATCCTGCTGGGCCCGGCCACCGTCGCACTGGCCGTGCCGCTGTACCTCAACCTGCGGCGGATTCGGCAGTTGTTCTGGCCGATATTTACTACGCTGGTGATAGGCGGTGTGGTTGCCACGGGCATGGGCGTGTTGCTGGGCTGGTGGTTCGGCGCTGAACACATGATCCTGATGACCATGGCGCCGAAGTCGGTGACGTCGCCGATTGCCATGTTGGTGGCCGAACAGATCGGGGGCGTCGCGGCGCTGGCGGCGGTGTTCGTGTTGATCACCGGGGTGATCGGTGCGATCTTCGGACCGAGCCTGCTGAACCGGCTTGGCGTGCACAGTCCCGAGGCCCGCGGCATGGCGTTGGGCATGACGGCTCACGCGGTCGGCACGGCGGTGGCGATGCAGGAAAATGAAGAGTGCGGCGCCTTCGCGGCGCTGGCGATGAGTTTGATGGGCGTGGCCACGGCGGTGTTGCTGCCATTGGCGGTGTCGATGATGGTGTGAAGGACATATCTATGAGCTTGCCGCTTTTTCCGCTGAACACGGTGCTGTTTCCAGGTTGCATCCTCGACCTGCAGATTTTCGAGGCGCGCTATCTGGACATGATCGGTCGCTGCATGAAGCAGGGTGGCGGCTTTGGCGTGGTGTGCATCCTTGACGGCGAAGAGGTCGGCATCGCCCCGGCCGGTTATGCATTGGTCGGGTGCGAAGCGCTGATCACCGATTTCAAGCAGCAGGACAATGGCCTGTTGGGCATCCGGGTGCAGGGTGGCCGGCGCTTTCACGTGCTGCGTACCGAAGTGCAGCGTGATCAGTTGATCGTGGCCGAGGTCGAGTGGCTGGGCGAAGAGCCCGAGCAACCGCTGCAGGATGAGGACGCCGATCTGGTGGCCCTGCTCAAGGCCCTGGCCGAACACCCGATGGTCGAAGCGCTGAACATGGGCACCGAAGCGACCGGGCAACAGTCGCTGGCCAATCAGCTTGCCTATTTATTGCCATTCGCCGAACTGGACAAGATCGACCTGCTGCAGCTCGACGATCCGCAGCAACGACTGGATGCGATTCAGGCGTTGCTGGATGAGTTGCAGGGTGAGTTGTTTGCCTGAGCCTTGTTAATAGGCGTAACGCAACATCGTATCCGGCAAGTGCCGCAACACGAAGAATCCGAACAGTGCCACCAACGATGGCAGCACCAGCCACCAGACCTTGGGCGGCATGGCGTTGAGCGGAGCCCGGCGCTGACACAGCCACAGGCTGGCTGCGCAGACACAGGCCGCCAACATCGCACCTGCCAGGACATCCGTCGGCCAGTGCGCGCCGAGATAGACCCGTGACAGTGCGATTGCCAGCGCCGGCAGGCAGCCCACCAGCAGCCAGGTCAGGCGCATCCGTGGCGGTTGCCCGCGACCGGCGAGGACGGCGAGCGTCAGGAACAGCGCGAAGGCGCCCGAGGCATGACCGCTAGGCATGCTGTAGCTGGTCAATGGGTCGCTCAACACTTCCGGACGCACGCGGGCGAAGAAGTTCTTGGTCGCGGTGTTGCCCAGCGCGGTGAACAGCAATGTGCCGCACGCGAAGATTGCCTGGCGCCATTGCCGGGTCATCAGCAGCAGTACGACCAGCAAGGCACTGAACACCAACATGTTGTGGAACTCACCGATCAGCGTGAACACCACGGCCACTTCATCGAGCATCGGGCTGCGATGTTCCTGCACCAGGGTCATCAGCCCCTGGTCGAGCGCGCTCAGGTGCGAGTAACCGATAAACAGCGCCGCCAGAATCAGAAAGCTCATTCCGGTAATGAACATTGTGGCCTTGCGATGCTTGCGCAGACTGCTGGTGGCGCTCAAGCCGACCATCAGCGCAATGCTGCCGGCGACGACCCCGGCCTGGGGCCAGAAGCCATCGGGTAGCGGCAAGCGAATCGCCGCGCCGGTGGCCCAGCCCGGCAACAGGTAGGCCACTGACCAACCTGCAGCGGCCAGCAGGCTGACGGCGAAGAAACGCGGGAACGGCATATCGAACATCCCGGCCACCATCGGCAGCATGGGGCGCAAGGGTCCGATAAAACGCCCGACCAACAGGCTGGCGATGCCATAGCGCTGGAAGTACACCTCGGCTCCGGCAATCCATTGCGGGTGATGGCGCAGGCCTGGCAGACGGCGGATGTTCTGATGGAAATGACGCCCCAGGAAATACGAAACCACATCGCCGAGCACCCCGGCGAGAAAGCCCAGCAGCAACGTTTCACCCAGCGACAGCGCTCCGCTGCCGGCCAGTACCGCCACGGCGAACAACAACACCGTGCCGGGCACGATCAGCCCGGCAATTGCCAGGCATTCGACGAAGGCCACGATGAACACCGCTGCCGCCAGCCATTGCGGGTTGACCGTCAACCAGCCGGTCACGCTATCGAGCCATGGGCCCATAAATACAACTCCATTGAATGTTCAATTGATTCCAGGGGCAAAACACAAATCTCTAAACAACACTGAAACCTTGTGGGAGCGAGCCTGCTCGCGATTGCGGTGTGTCAGTCACATTGATGCCTGATGTGCCGCCGTCATCGCGAGCAGGCTCGCTCCCACAGGTAACTCCTTCTGCTTCAAGTCCAGGTCAGAACAGCACAACGTAATCGCGACCTTCGACCTGCCCCCGTCGCAGCGGGTTCCGCGTGCAGTAGGCCGCGTAGGACGCGTCGACGAAGCGGTACATCAGGTGTTCATCGCGACCATGGGGAATGCCCAGCCGCGTGGCCTGGATGACATGGGCAGGCGTCTGGCCGACGTCTTCCACCAGCAGCACTTCATGATCGAAGCGCTTGGCGTCCCAGACCGGTACCTTCAAGCCCAGCGACTTGCACAACAAGGTTTGCCCGGCGCAGAGCTTTTGCGATGGGCGAGGGCGGCCCTGGGCGTCGGGGTTGTTCAACAGCATTTGCGCCAGGCTCGCCGGTCCGCTCAGTTCGTCGACCCACGGGTAGCCGGACTTGATCAATACCGCATTGCCCGGGCCCTGGGCGCTGAAGTTCAGGGAGTCGCCGCCGCGGGCGTAGTACATATAGATGTGGCCGCCATCCAGAAACAAAGCCTTACGCTTTTCTGTGTAGCCGAGGGATGCGTGGCTGCCTTTTTCGGCACAGTAATACGCTTCTGTCTCGATGATTCGGGCGCTGAGCCACAGGTCGCCGATCCGATGGCGAATGACTTTCCCCAGTAAATCCCGGGCAAGAATTTGCGCGTCGCGGTCGAAAAACGCGTCCGGGAGGCCCTTGGGCGGGCTCATTGCGGACGCTCGATCAGTCAGATTGGACATGATGAACGGCGTTTATCAGGGCTGATGGGGGCGTGATGATAACAATTTGCAGCTTAATCCCGCCTGAACATCGGCAAATTGCCCTCCATTTCGACCATCCGCCCGTCACCGCTGTTAGTCGGGAGACACGACAGCTATAATCTGCCGCTTTACTCTTTACCAAGACCTTATCAAAGACCACGCCAGACTATGACTGAGTCCGTTCTTGACTATATGACCCGCCTGGGTCGCGCTGCCCGCGAGGCTTCCCGCGTCATCGGCCGTGCCAGCACTGCGCAGAAAAATCGCGCGCTGCAGGCTGCCGCCAATGCGCTGGACGCTGCCCGCGCCGAGCTGACCGCCGCCAATGAGCTGGACCTGGCAGCCGGCCGCGCCAATGGTCTGGAGCCGGCGCTGCTCGAGCGCCTGGCGCTGACCCCGGCACGTATCGACGGCATGATCGTAGGGTTGCGCCAGGTGGCCGCGCTGCCGGACCCTGTCGGCGCGATCCGTGACATGAGCTATCGGCCATCGGGGATTCAGGTCGGCAAGATGCGCGTACCGCTGGGTGTGATCGGGATCATTTACGAGTCGCGGCCCAACGTGACCATTGACGCCGCCAGCCTGTGCCTTAAATCCGGCAACGCGACCATCCTGCGTGGCGGCTCCGAAGCCATACATTCCAACCGCGCCATCGCCGCCTGCATCCAGCGCGGCCTGGCCGAGGCCGATCTGCCGGCTGCCGTGGTGCAAGTGGTCGAGACCACCGACCGCGCTGCCGTTGGCGCGCTGATCACCATGCCGGAGTACGTCGATGTCATCGTGCCCCGCGGTGGCCGTGGCTTGATCGAACGCGTCAGTCGCGATGCCCGTGTGCCGGTGATCAAGCACCTGGACGGCATCTGCCACGTTTACGTCAGTGCCCATGCCGACCTGCCAAAAGCCCAGCGCATCGCATTCAATGCCAAGACGTATCGCTATGGCATCTGTGGTGCGATGGAAACGCTGCTGGTCGATCAAATCGTTGCCAAGGATTTCCTGCCGGCGATGGCTGCCCAGTTCCGCGAAAAAGGCGTCGAACTGCGCGGCTGCGAACGCACCCGGTCGATCATCGATGCACTGGCGGCCAGCGAAGAAGACTGGAGTACCGAATACCTGGCGCCGATCCTGTCGATCCGCGTGGTCGATGGGCTGGAACAGGCCATCGACCACATCAACCATTACGGCTCTCATCACACCGATTCGATTGTCAGCGAACACCAGGGCGACACCCGGCGTTTTGTGGCTGAAGTCGACTCCTCGTCGGTGATGATCAACACCCCGACTTGCTTCGCCGATGGTTTTGAATACGGATTGGGTGCGGAGATCGGCATTTCTACTGATAAGCTGCACGCCCGCGGCCCGGTCGGTCTCGAAGGATTGACCTGCGAGAAGTATGTCGTGGTCGGTGATGGCCAGTTGCGCGGACAGGAGCCGGTCTGACTTGGGCGACCTCGACCCGTCAGTCCCGGTAACCGCCAGCGCGCCTTCCAGACGCATCGGCGTTCTGGGTGGAACCTTTGACCCGGTGCACGTCGGCCATTTGCGCGGTGCGCTGGAAGTCGCCGAATCGCTGGCGCTCGATGAGCTGCGCTTGGTGCCGAGTGCCAGGCCGCCTCATCGGGATACGCCGCAAGTGTCGGCGAAAGACCGTCTGGCGATGGTCGAGTGCGCGGTGGCCGGTGTGGCACCGTTGGTGGTGGACGCCCGCGAATTGCAGCGGGATAAACCGTCCTACACCATCGATACCCTGGAGTCGATGCGCGCCGAAATGGCCGACGAGACCCAGGTTTTTCTGCTTTTGGGCTGGGACGCATTTTGCGGCCTGCCCACTTGGCACCGCTGGGAAGAGTTGCTCCAGCATTGCCATATCCTGGTGTTGCAACGCCCGGATGCCGACAGCGAACCGCCGGATGCCTTGCGCAACCTGCTGGCAGCGCGCTCGGTGAGCGACCCGCTGGCCCTCAAAGGGCCGAGCGGACAGATTGCATTCGTCTGGCAGACACCGCTCGCGGTATCCGCCACCCAGATCCGTCAACTGCTGGCCAGCGGTAAGTCGGTACGTTTCCTGGTGCCCGACGCGGTCCTGGCCTACATCGATGCGCACGGACTCTACCGTGCGTCGAACTGAAGAGGAGTGCCTCAAGGCACGTGGCAACAACGTGTATTGAAGCGCCCGAACATACGAGCAAAACGAGTTTTATATGACGAACAACGACGTAAACAAAGTTAAGCGCAAAGGCACGTTCAAGAGTGCCCCGCTGCCTGAAAAGGTCCTCGCTGCCGAGCCGCCTAAAGGCGATGAGCTGGTCAAGATCGCCGTAGCGGCCCTGGAAGACGTCAAGGCCCAGGACGTGCTGGTGATTGATGTCCGTGACAAGCAGAGCATCACCGACTACATGATCATCGCCACCGGTACGTCCAACCGCCAGATCGGCGCGATGCTGGACAAGGTCCGCGAAGCCGTCAAGGCCCTGGGTATCAAGCCACTGGGTGAAGAAGGCAAGGGCGACAGCGACTGGGTGTTGCTGGACATGGACGACGTGATCGTCCACATGATGACCTCCAACGCCCGTCAGTTCTACGACCTGGAGCGCCTGTGGAAAGGTGCCGAGCAGAGCCGTGCCGCCGATGGCAAACACCACAGCCCTGAAGTTGGTCACGAGCATTTCAACAAGCTCAACAAAGACCAGGAATAAGGAACGGCTGTGCGACTGCGACTGATCGCCGTCGGTTCACGCATGCCCAAATGGGTGGAAGAAGGCTGGCATGAATATGCCAAGCGTCTTCCTTCCGAGCTGGCGCTGGAACTGGTGGAAATACCGCTCAACACCCGTGGCAAGAACGCCGACGTGGCGCGCTTCATCCGTCAGGAAGGCGAAGCCATGCTGGCCAAGGTCGGGCCGAACGAGCGTGTTGTCACCCTCGAAGTCCACGGCAAGCCCTGGAGCACCGAGCAACTGGCGGTCGAACTCGATCGCTGGCGGCTGGACTCGCGCACGGTGAATTTCATGGTCGGCGGCCCCGAAGGGCTGGCGCCGGAAGTCTGTGCCCGTGCCGATCAGCGCTGGTCGCTCTCGCCGTTGACGTTGCCGCACCCGCTGGTGCGCATCCTGATCGGCGAACAGCTGTATCGTGCCTGGACCGTGCTGTCCGGCCACCCTTACCACAAGTAGTTTTTCGCTCTCATGACCCAGCCGATCCGCATCAAGGACCACGAAAAAGACGCCCGTCTGGTGCGTGGCCGCGTCGTGTTCGGGGCAATTGCGGTCGTGACATTGATCGGCGTGCTGATTGCGCGCCTGTATTTTCTGCAGGTCATCCAGTACGAGTACCACTCGACCCTGTCGGAAAACAATCGGGTCCATGTGCAGCCGATTCCGCCGCCCCGCGGATTGATTTACGACCGCAACGGTGTAGTGATTGCCGACAACCGGCCCAGCTTCAGCCTGAGCATGACTCGCGAGCGCTCTGGCGACTGGCAGCAGGTGCTCGATGTGATCGTTCAGGTGCTGGAACTCACGCCCGAGGACCGGGTGATTTTCGAGAAGCGCATGCGCCAGGGGCGTCGGCCGTTCGAGCCGGTGCCGATCATGTTCGAATTGACCGAAGAGCAGATCGCCAGGATCGCTGTGAACCAGTTCCGCCTGCCTGGGGTGGAAGTGGTCGCGCAGCTGGTCCGTCACTACCCGCAGGGCGCGCATTTTGCGCATTCGGTGGGTTACATGGGGCGGATCAACGAGAAAGAGCTGAAGTCTCTGGACCCGGTGAGCTACAGCGGCACCCATCAAATTGGCAAAACCGGCATTGAGCGCTTCTACGAGCCTGAATTGCACGGCCAGGTGGGTTACGAGGAAGTCGAGACCAACGCCCGGGGCCGCGTATTGCGCGTGCTCAAGCGTACCGATCCGATTCCCGGCAAGGACATCGTCCTGAGCCTGGACATCAAATTGCAGGAAGCCGCCGAAGCTGCGCTCGGTGGTCGTCGTGGCGCGGTGGTGGCGCTGGACCCGAAAACCGGTGAAGTGCTGGCAATGGTCAGCCAGCCGAGTTTCGACCCGAACCTGTTCGTCACCGGCATCAGCTTCAAGGCCTATTCCGAACTGCGCGACTCCATCGACCGGCCGCTGTTCAACCGCGTGTTGCGTGGTCTGTATCCGCCGGGTTCGACCATCAAGCCGGCGGTGGCGATCGCCGGCCTGGACGCGGGCGTGGTGACGGCCTCGAGCCGGGTGTTCGACCCCGGCTACTACATGCTGCCCAACTACGATCACAAGTACCGCAACTGGAACCGCACCGGTGATGGCTTCGTCGACCTCGACACGGCGATCATGCGTTCCAACGACACCTACTTCTATGACCTGGCCCACAAGCTGGGGATCGATCGATTGTCGTCGTACCTGAGCAAATTCGGCATTGGTCAGAAGGTGTCTTTGGACATGTTCGAAGAGTCGCCGGGGTTGATGCCGACCCGCGAGTGGAAGCGTGCGACGCGCCGTCAGGCATGGTTCCCGGGTGAAACGCTGATTCTTGGTATCGGTCAGGGCTACATGCAGTCGACGCCGCTGCAACTGGCCCAGGCCACGGCATTGGTGGCCAACAAAGGTGTCTGGAACCGTCCGCATCTGGCCAAGACCATCGAGGGCGAGAAGCCGGTGGATCAGAACCCGATGCCGGACATCATCCTGCGCGACCCGTCTGACTGGACCAAGGTCAACCACGGCATGCAACAGGTGATGCACGGCGCCCGCGGTACGGCGCGCAAGGCCTCGATCGGTGCGCAGTACCGGATCGCCGGCAAGAGTGGTACGGCCCAGGTGGTCGCGATCAAGCAGGGCGAGAAGTACGACCGCTCCAAGGTGCAGGAGCGTCATCGCGACCACGCCTTGTTCGTGGGCTTCGCGCCGGCCGACGATCCGAAAATCGTGGTGTCGGTGATGGTCGAAAACGGTGAGTCCGGCTCCGGCGTGGCCGCGCCAGTGGTGCGTCAAGTCATGGACGCCTGGCTGCTGGATCAGAACGGTCATCTCAAAGCCGAATACGCCGGCCCTACTAGCGTGGAGGCTACGGCCCATGATGAATAATTTTGATCGCATGCTCTCCAGCGAGGATGTGATGCGGCGTCGCGCGACGCTGTTGCAGCGCCTGCACATCGACGGCCCGCTGCTGATCCTGCTGCTGACCCTCGCCGCCGGCAGCCTGTTCGTGCTCTATTCGGCCAGTGGCAAAAGCTGGGACCTGTTGGCCAAACAGGCCACTTCGTTCGGCATCGGCCTGGTGTCGATGATCGTCATCGCCCAGTTCGAACCGCGCTTCATGGCCCGCTGGGTGCCGGTCGGCTATGTGATCGGTGTGCTGTTGCTGGTGGTGGTGGACGTCATGGGCCACAACGCCATGGGCGCCACACGCTGGATCAACATTCCCGGGGTGATCCGCTTCCAGCCTTCGGAGTTCATGAAGATCCTGATGCCGGCGACCATCGCCTGGTACCTGTCCAAGCGCACCTTGCCGCCGCAGCTCAAGCATGTCGGTGTCAGTCTGTTTCTGATTGGTTTGCCGTTCATTCTGATTGTGCGTCAGCCGGACCTTGGCACGTCGCTGCTGATCCTGGCCGGTGGTGCGTTCGTGCTGTTCATGGGTGGGTTGCGCTGGCGCTGGATTCTCAGCGTGCTTGCCGCCGCTGTGCCCGTGGCAGTCGCCATGTGGTTCTTTATCATGCACGACTACCAGAAGCAGCGGATCCTGACGTTCCTCGACCCTGAAAGCGATCCGCTGGGCACCGGCTGGAACATCATTCAGTCCAAGGCCGCCATCGGTTCCGGTGGTGTGTTCGGCAAGGGCTGGTTGCTGGGTACCCAGTCGCACCTGGATTTCCTTCCGGAAAGCCATACCGACTTCATTATTGCGGTCATGGGTGAAGAGTTCGGCCTGGTGGGTATTTGCGCACTGTTGCTGATCTACCTGTTGCTGATCGGTCGTGGGCTGGTGATTACCGCCCAGGCCCAAACCTTGTTCGGCAAGTTGCTCGCGGGCAGCCTGACCATGACGTTTTTTGTCTATGTGTTCGTCAACATCGGTATGGTCAGTGGCCTGTTGCCGGTGGTGGGGGTGCCGTTGCCGTTCATTAGCTACGGAGGAACTTCGCTGGTGACGCTGCTGTCAGCGTTTGGGGTTTTGATGTCGATCCATACCCATCGCAAGTGGATCGCGCAGGTTTGAATAAGGTGAAGAGTTCAATGCAAGTAATGCGTGGCTGGGCGACTCGACATGCGCCGTGGGTCGGCCTGGTAGGCATCATTGGCATCGCGCAGGAAGCGTTGGCCGGCGATTACGAAGGCTCACCCCAGGTGGCCGAGTTCGTCGGTGAAATGACCCGCGATTATGGTTTCGCCGGCGAACAGTTGATGGGCGTGTTCCGCGAAGCCGAGCGTAAACAGTCGATCCTGGATGCGATTTCGAAGCCCGCCGAGCGGGTCAAGCAGTGGAATGAATATCGCCCGATGTTCATCACCGATGCACGCATCGCCCGCGGCGTGGACTTCTGGCGACAGCATGAGGCCGTACTGGCTCGTGCCGAACAGGAATACGGCGTGCCGGCGCAGGTCATCGTCTCGATCATCGGCGTTGAGACCTTTTTCGGCCGCAACACCGGTAATTTCCGCGTAATTGATGCTTTGTCGACGCTGGGTTTCGACTATCCTCCCCGTGCCGAATTTTTCCGCAAGGAATTGCGAGAGTTCCTGCTGCTGGCCCGCGAAGAGCAGGTTGACCCGTTGACCCTCAAGGGTTCCTATGCCGGGGCGATGGGCTTGCCGCAGTTCATGCCCAGTAGCTTCCGTGCCTATGCAGTGGATTTCGACGGGGATGGCCACATCAATATCTGGAACAACCCGGACGATGCCATCGGCAGCGTCGCCAGTTATTTCAAGCGTCATGGCTGGGTCGCCGGCGAGCCGGTGGTCAGCCGCGCCGATGTGCGCGGTGATCAGGTGGACGAAGGTTTGACCACCGGTATAGAGCCGGCTAAAACCGTTGGAGAGTTGCGGGCCCTGGGCTGGTCAAGTCATGATGCGCTGCGCGATGATATGCCGGTTACCGCTTTTCGCCTGGAAGGCGACAATGGCCCTGAATACTGGATGGGCCTGAGCAATTTTTACGCAATCACGCGTTATAACCGCAGCGTGATGTACGCCATGGCCGTACATCAACTGTCTGAACAGCTGGTCCAAGCACGGGGCGTCAAGTAATGCGGGCATTGCCTATGAATAAACCCCTGAAGCTGATGGCATTTGCCGCGTTGGCAGTGCTGGTCGCCAGTTGTTCGACCAGTCGCTCGCCGACGCAGAAGTCTTCCACCGCCGTGCGCTCGGCGCCGGGGCTGGACATCAACCGCGCCCACAAAGATGGCGCACCCTGGTGGGACGTCGACGTTTCGCGCATCCCGGATGCCACGCCAACCTTGCACACCGGCCCGTACAAGGCCAACCCGTACACCGTGCTGGGCAAAACCTATTTCCCGTTGCAGGAATCCAAGACCTATGTGGCGTCGGGCACGGCGTCCTGGTACGGAACCAAGTTCCATGGCCAGAACACCGCCAACGGCGAAGTCTATGACTTGTATGGCATGAGTGCCGCACACAAGACCCTGCCGCTGCCGAGTTACGTCCGGGTGACCAACCTGGACAACAACAGGACCGTGATCCTGCGAGTCAACGACCGTGGACCGTTCTATTCGGACCGGATCATCGACCTGTCCTACGCGGCTGCCAAGAAACTCGGCTATGCCGAAACCGGCACCGCACGGGTCAAGGTCGAGGGTATCGATCCACAAGCGTATTGGGCGGCCAAGGGCCGTCCGGCGCCTTTAATGCTCAACGAGCCACAAGTCGCGCAGAATAGCGCCCCGGCGATGACGGCCTCGGCCGGTACCGTCGAGCAATGGACGCCACCGCCGCAGCAACATGCCGCCGCCGTTGTCCCCGTACAAATTGCGGACGCAAAAAAAAACGCTTCTGCACCAGCCTCTGGCCAGTATCTGCAGGTGGGCGCGTTCGCCAACCCGGACGCTGCAGAACTCCTGAGGTCGAAGCTCAGCGGGATGGTGAGCGCTCCGGTGTTCATCAGTTCGATCGTGCGCAATCAACAAACGCTGCATCGGGTTCGCCTGGGACCGATCGGTTCGCCGGGTGAAATCCAGCAAGTGCAAAACAGTGTGCGCCTGGCCAACCTTGGTTCGCCGAGTGTTGTGACCGAGTAATACGTAGGACTTGATTGACGGTTCATCTGCGGTTTTGGGGGATGAACCAGGTTGTTGGCTCGTCGAAGAACAAAAACCCGGCAAGGGTTACAGAGTGAGCAACTGAATACGCGATGGCCCGTTAGAAGGCCGTCTGAATAGTTTTGCCATCGGGCAAGTTTCCATTAGCGATTTCGAGAGACGGATGAACATCACCACCTTTGCCAAACGCCTGTGCCTTTTAGTCCCGCTGCTGCTCTCACCTGCCGCGTTCGCGGTCGAGATGATGCCGTCGCCACCGCAATTGGCCGCCAAGGCCTACGTGCTCATGGACGCCAGCAGCGGCAACGTGCTGGTCGAAAACAATGGTGACCAGCGTCTGCCGCCAGCCAGCCTGACCAAGCTGATGACAGCGTACATCGCGACCCTGGAAATCCGTCGCGGCCAGATCGGTGAAAACGATCCGGTGACCATCAGCGAAAACGCCTGGCGCACCGGCGGTTCGCGGATGTTCATCAAGGTCGGCTCGCAGGTGACCGTCAGCGACTTGCTGCACGGCATCATCATCCAGTCGGGCAACGACGCCAGTGTGGCAGTTGCCGAGCACATCGCCGGCAGCGAAGACGCGTTCGCCGACCTGATGAACAAAACCGTTGCCGACCTGGGCATGACCAACACCCACTTCATGAACCCGACCGGTCTGCCGAACCCTGAGCACTACTCGTCGGCTCATGACATGGCCGTGCTGGCTCGCGCGATCATCCACGAAGATCCGGCTCACTACGCGATCTACTCGCAGAAAGAGTTCTTCTGGAACGGCATCAAGCAACCGAACCGCAACCTGCTGCTGTGGCGCGACAAGACGGTCGATGGCCTGAAAACCGGTCACACCGACGAAGCGGGCTACTGCATGGTGTCTTCGGCCGTACGTGATGGCATGCGCCTGATCGCGGTGGTGTTCGGCACCAACAGCGAAGTGGCTCGCGCCGCTGAAACCCAAAAGCTGCTGACTTATGGCTTCCGTTTCTTCGAAACCCAGACCTTCTATCAGAAAGGCACCGAGCTGGCTCAGGCACCTGTCTGGAAGGGCGCTACCAACCAGGTCAAGGCCGGTCTGGCTGAAGACCTGACCATGACCCTGCCAAAAGGCCAGCTGAAAAAGCTCGCCGCGAGCATGACCATGAACCCGCAACTGGTTGCGCCAATCGCCAAGGGCGACGTGATCGGTAAAGTCGAAGTCAAACTGGACGACAAGGTGGTGCACAGCGCTAACCTGATCGCTCTGGATGCCGTCGAAGAGGGTGGTATCTTCCGTCGCATGTGGGATAGCATCCGTCTATTCTTCTACGGCTTGTTCAACTGATAGTGTGCACCTGCATGGCCTCCGCGCTGATCCGGCTCGGGGCCATGCCCGTCGCCACGGCTTACGCTTACGAGGCCGTTACGCCATGACCGATACCGAAGTAAAGGCGCCAAAGATCGAATTTCCCCAGACTGATTATCCGGTTAAGGTGATTTGCGATACGGGCGCAGGCAACAAGGACAAGATCATCGAAATCGTCAAGAAGTACGCGACGATCAACGATACACGTGTCGATGAGCGTCAAAGCAGCAACGGCAAGTACACCACCATTCAGTTGCACATCGTCGCGACCGACCAGGACCAGCTGTACAACATAAACAGCTTTCTGCGGGCTACCGGTTTCGTGCACATGGTGCTGTGATGTCCGGCACGCTGGGCTTTCGCGAACTTGGCCAGATGGCTTACGAGCCGGTCTGGCATGCCATGCAGCGCTTCACCAACGAACGCGGCAGCGATGCCGCCGACGAGATCTGGCTGGTCGAGCACCCCCCGGTGTTTACCCAGGGCCAGGCGGGCAAGGCCGAGCATTTGCTGCTGCCGGGAGATATCCCGGTGGTGCAGGTCGATCGCGGTGGCCAAGTGACCTATCACGGTCCCGGGCAATTGGTGGCCTACCTGTTGCTGGACGTACGCAAGCTGGGTTTCGGCGTACGTGACCTGGTCACCCGCATGGAGTCGTGCCTGATCGAGCTGCTCGCCAGCTATGGCGTGACCGCCGCGGCCAAGCCGGATGCCCCGGGTGTCTACGTCAACGGCGCGAAAATCGCGTCTCTGGGTCTGCGGATCCGCCACGGTTGTTCCTTTCATGGCCTGGCCCTGAACGTGGACATGAACCTGGAACCGTTTCGACGGATTAATCCCTGCGGCTACGCCGGGCTGGCGATGACCCAGCTGAGCGATCACGCAGGATCGATTGAATTTGCCGAGGTTAGTGCCCGGCTGCGTGCGCAGCTCGTCAAACACCTCGACTATGCTGAGCAGACGACCCTCACGGGCGGAATCGACTGATATGACTACTGATGCAGTGCAAACCGTAATCCCGACGCTCGATGTGTCCGAGCGCCCGGCCCCGCGTCCCAAGGTTGAAGCCGGCGTAAAGCTGCGCGGCGCCGAGAAGGTTGCACGCATCCCGGTAAAGATCATTCCGACCACTGAGCTGCCGAAAAAGCCTGACTGGATTCGAGTGCGCATTCCGGTCTCTCCGGAAGTCGACCGCATCAAGGCGCTGTTGCGCAAACACAAGCTGCACAGCGTGTGCGAAGAGGCCTCCTGCCCGAACCTGGGCGAGTGCTTCTCCGGCGGCACCGCGACCTTCATGATCATGGGCGACATCTGCACCCGTCGCTGCCCGTTCTGCGACGTCGGCCACGGCCGTCCGAAGCCACTGGACGTCAACGAGCCGGAGAGCCTGGCCATCGCCATCGCCGACCTGCGCCTGAAGTACGTGGTCATCACCTCGGTGGACCGCGACGACCTGCGCGACGGCGGTGCCCAGCATTTCGCCGACTGCATCCGTGAAATCCGCAAACTGTCGCCGAACGTGCAGCTCGAAACCCTGGTTCCGGACTACCGTGGCCGCATGGACATCGCCCTGGAAATCACCGCCGCCGAGCCGCCGGATGTGTTCAACCACAACCTGGAAACCGTGCCACGCCTGTACAAGGCTGCGCGTCCGGGTTCGGACTACCAGTGGTCGCTGACCCTGCTGCAACGCTTCAAGCAGATGATGCCGCACATTCCAACCAAGTCCGGCCTGATGCTGGGTCTGGGCGAGACCGACGACGAAGTCATCGAAGTCATGAAGCGTATGCGCGAGCACGACATCGACATGCTGACCCTGGGCCAGTACTTGCAGCCATCCCGCAGCCACTTGCCGGTGCAACGCTTCGTGCACCCGGACACCTTCGCCTGGTTCGCCGAGGAAGGTTACAAGATGGGCTTCAAGAACGTCGCTTCCGGTCCGCTGGTGCGTTCCTCGTACCATGCTGATGAGCAGGCAAAACTGGTCAAGGCCGAGCTGATGTCGTCCTGATCGATTGCCAGTCATGAAAAACGCCCGCAAGGCTTTCAGTCTTGCGGGCATTTTTTTGCATTGCCTACGGCAATGACCGCCGTTTCCTGCAACCATCAGGGCGACAAACCCTCTTCTGTTTGTCCCCGTTCCTGACTACTGTGTGTTGAAGTATTCAACCAGGGAGATTCATGGATGACCGTTCGACCGTCCCACACCCTTTGTCCTCACACTCCGGTTCCGGCCTTGCCGTCGCAGGGGCTGATCGGTGTCATCGCGCCGGCCGGTCCCGCGCCGCTGGACACCGATAAAGCGGTGCAATGGATGCGCGCGCGGGGTTATTCACTGAAGATTTTTCCTGGCGTCTACGAGAAGAATGGCTACCTGGCTGGCAGTGACGAGGTGCGGCTCAATGATCTGCATGCCGCGTTCGCCGACTGCGAGGTCGATGCCATCATTTGCCTGCGAGGTGGTTACGGCACTCCGAGGTTACTCGATCGCATTGATTTCGAACTGCTGCGCAACAACGCCAAGCCGTTCATTGGCTACAGCGACATCACTGCGCTGCATCTGGCGATCAGTCGTTATGCAGGCTTCGTGACTTTCCATGGTCCACTACTCAATGCGGACCTGCTGGGGGACAAGCAAAAACCCACCGAATCTTCGTTTTTCAACATGCTGCGCGGGCAGTTGAAGGCGGGCAGTGTGTTGGCACACCCCATGGCCTATCCACTGACGACGATCGAACCAGGCATCGCCCACGGGCGCTTGCTGGGCGGTAATCTGTCGATAATCGCCGCGACCATGGGCACGCCTTACGAACTCGATGCCGAGGGTGTCATCCTGTTTATCGAGGACATCAATGAGCCGCTGTATCGAATCGATCGATTGCTGACTCACCTGCGGCTGGCCGGCACGCTGGGCAAGTTGCGTGGTGTGCTGGTGGGGGACATGGCCGGGGTTGAGGTGCCTGCGCTTGAACGATTGCTCAAAGAGACATTCGAGCCGTTGCGGATTCCGGTGTTGTCCGGGTGGCGCAGCGGGCATTGTGACCCGAACCTGACATTGCCTATGGGGGCGCTGGTCAGGCTGGATGCGGGGAGCAAGGAGTTGGTGTTGGAGCAGGATGTGGTGATCAAGTCTTAACGCTTGGTTGTCTGACAGTCAGCCTTCGCTGGCAAGCCAGCTCCTACAGGGGGCGCGCATTCCTGTAGGAGCTGGCTTGCCAGCGAAGCTTCTTAACGGTTACGCAGGCCTTCGAGCAACTTGTGCGTCGGATAACCGTCCGCCGGCCAGCCAAACGACTGTTGTGCGCTGCGGATCGCTTTGCGTGTATTGGCGCCGATAATGCCGTCCGCGGTGCCCGCATCGTAGTTCTGCGCACTCAACAGGTTTTGCAGTTCGATACGTTCGGTGCGGCTCAACGGCAAATCATCTTTGGGCCACGTCCCGCTAATCAAGCCCGCACCATGGAAGCGCTCGGACAACAAGCCGACCGCCAATGCGTAGGACGACGAGTTGTTGTACTTGAGGATCGCACGGAAGTTATCGAGTACCAGGAACGCCGGACCGCGATAACCGGCCGGCAGCAGCAACGCCGCAGACAATTGCTCGGAGCCCGCCGGAACCTGGCTGCCGTTGGGCAGCATGACACCGATTTGCCGCCATTCGGCGACGCTCTTGCGAATAGTACCGTCGGCCAACATATAGTTGAAATTGCCCGGCAGCTGAACTTCGAAACCCCACGGCTGGCCCTTCTGCCAGCCAGAGCTTTGCAGGTAGTGCGCAGTCGAGGCCAGGGCGTCGGTTGAGCTGCCCCAGATGTCGCGACGACCATCGCCATCGAAGTCCACGGCGTGGGTGTTGTAGGTGGTCGGGATGAATTGGGTCTGGCCCATGGCGCCGGCCCAGGAGCCGAGCATTTTCTCGGGTTCGATATCACCCTGTTGCAGAATCTGCAGCGCGGCGATCAATTGCGCATGGGCGAAAGCCGGGCGCCGGCCTTCGTAGGCCAGGGTGGCCAGCGAGTTGATCACTGACTTGTTGCCCTGGAACTGGCCGAAATTACTTTCCATGCCCCACACCGCGACCAATGCCTCGCGGTCGACGCCGTAGCGTTGCTCGATGCTTTGCAGGATGGCGGCGTTCTCGCTGACCAACGACTGACCTTTGCGTACCCGCAGCGGCGACAGGGCACCGTCGAGGTATTCCCACACCGGCCGGGCGAATTCCGGCTGGCTGCGATCGGCACGAATCACGCTGGGGTCGAAGCTGACATTGGCGAAGGCCCGATCAAACAAATCGGCACGAATACCGGCGGCCAGGGCATCCTTTCGAAAGCCCGCCTGCCATTCGGCAAAGGTCTGGGTCGGCTGGATATCGAGGTTTTCGTCGCTCGGCACCACGGGCGCAACGACGGCAGGGGCGGTGGCGACAGGGGGTGTCTGAAGCGGCTGTGCGTCGGCGGCGGTGGGCTTTTCCGCGCAGGCGACTAGCAAAATGAGGCTGGAGGCAGCGATCAATTGGCGCAGGGGCCAACGACGGGAAAGACTAAGGGGCATGCACGGGTCCAGGGAAAACGAATCAGGTACAGACCTTAACATGTTGAGCGGATGCTTGCCTTTTCAGGCGGCCAGAAAGTAAGAAGCCTCCCAGCTATTAGACTGGAAGGCTTCGCGGCGGTAGCTGCCTTTGCCCTTGCCGGCTCGTTCCTGGCGGCTGCGGAACAGTGGCTGGGCGATGATGGATTTGGCCTTGTTTGGGCCATGTTTGGATGGCTTTTTGCTCATGATGGTTTCTCGCGAGTGAGTGGATATTGCGGGGCGAATCATCGGCCGAAGCTGGGGTTCTGTCTAGTCCCCACATTGTGTAGGACCTTTCTGACGTTCGCGGGCAAGCCCGCTCCCACAGAAGTTGCGCGGACCTGTGGGAGCGAGGCTTGCCCGCGAATGGCCGTTATGCAATTGAAGAGCCTTACTCGGCGGGCAACGACAACCGCTGGCCAGCCATCAACAGCGTCAACCGGCTCAAGCTCATCCACGGCGAACCGGCTGCTTGCCCCTTGATCTGCGCATCGATGCGCTGCGCTTCGAGCAGCAATTGCGCCCAGCGTTGCGCCGAATAGCGTTGCAGGGCTTTGCTCATCAGCGGTTTGCGCTTGTCCCAGACGGGTGGCCTGGCCTGACTGAAGGCTTTGTCCAGCGGCGTGCCCTGGCTGTATTGCAGGGAAATATTGGCCAGCAGACGCAGCTCCCTGGCCAGCGCCCAGAGAATCACCGGTGGTTCGACACCTTCACCGCGCAGCCCTTCGAGCATACGCAGGGCGTGGGCGGCTTCACCGTTGAGGATCGCATCGGTCAGTCCGAAGACATCGAAGCGCGCGCTGTCAGCCACCGCAGCCTGCACGGTTTCGACAGTGATCTGGCCTTCTTCGGCCATCAGCTTGAGCTTTTCGATTTCCTGGGCGGCAGCCAACAGGTTGCCCTCGACCCGGGCGGCGATCAGTTCGACGGCATCCTGTGTGGCGGACAGTCCGGCCTGGGACAAACGTTGGCGGATCCAGCTCGGCAACTGGCTGACATCCACCGGCCATATCTGCACGAACTGTGTCTGCTGGCCTTCGACCAGCGCCTTGCCCCACTTGGTTTTCTGTGCGCTGCCATCGAGCTTTGGCAGGCTGATCAGCAACACCGTGTCTTCGGCCGGTCGCGAGCAGTATTCAATGAGCGCGGCGGCACCTTTGTCACCCGGTTTGCCCGAGGGCAGGCGCAGTTCAAGCAAGCGCTTCTCAGCGAACAGCGACATGCTGGCACCGGCCTGCAGCAACGTACCCCAGTCGAAACTGGCGTCGGCGGCAAAAACCTGGCGCTCATCGAAGCCCTGTTGACGGGCGGCGGCGCGGATGGCGTCGGCGGCTTCCTGACACAGCAAGGGGTCATCGCCACTGATCACATAGACCGGCGCGAGGGCACCTTGCAGGTGTTTGCCGAGTTGGGCGGGAGCGAGCTTCATAAGAGAGGGCGAACGGGGCGCCTGAACGCCCCGTAAGTCTTACTGCCGCGGCAGTTCGATAGGCGACTGGCGCGGTGTATCCGCTTCAGCCTTGCGCGCCGCTTCCAGTGCTGCGGCATCTGCCTTGGCTTTGGCCTCGGCAGTCTGCTGCAACTGCTCCAATTGAGTTGGAGTGATCTGTTGCAGGCGCAGCATCATGCGCTGTACCAGCTCGCGATGCATTTCCCGGCGGGCATCGGCAGCCTCCTGGTCGGAACCCACCAGGTTGTTGCCGTCATGAATGAAGACCTTCCCGACTTCAAGCTTGTCAGCCATCAGGGTCAGGTTGCCGTGGCTGAGGATGCTGTAGTTAAGCACGGTGTTCATTTGATATTCGCCAGTACGACCGGCACCCGCGTAGCTGAGGATACGCTGGGTTTCCTGCTCATCCGTCAGCACAAGCTTGTACGGTGCGCCGGAATAGACCTTGACGCCGCTGCTATCGAGTACCTGACGCAGTTGCGTCACAGTTTCGCCATAGGCGTTGCGGGCGCTCAGGTCGATTTCCTTGATCGCCAGTTCGGTGGTGCCGGTGCCGCGCAGCTGGAAACCGCAGGCGCTCAGCAGGACCGCAAGGCCCATCACCAGCAAGTTGCGTTTGATCATTGTGTTGCTCCCCTTGAAACCATGTGGGCCGATCTTGCGGCCCGAAAGGTTTAACGCGGCGCCAGGCTTGACCTGGCGCCTGATCCCATTAGCTGGCGACGATATTGACCAGTTTTCCGGGTACCACAATCACTTTGCGAATGGTCAGACCGTCCACGAAACGCAGCACGTTCTCGTTGGCCCGTGCGGCGGCTTCGACTTCTTCGCGGCTGGCGCTGGCCGGCATTTCGATGTGGCCGCGCAGCTTGCCGTTGACCTGAATCACCAGTTGCAGGCTGTCCTGTACCAGTGCGCTTTCGTCCAGCACTGGCCAGGCGGCGTCGATCACCGGATCGGCGTGACCCAGTCGGCTCCACAGTTCGTGGCTGATGTGCGGGGTGATCGGTGCCAGCAGCAACGTCACGGTTTCCAGACCTTCCTGAACCAGCGCGCGATCCTGTTCGGTGCTCTGTGCGGCTTTTTCCAGCACGTTCATCAGCGTCATCACCTGGGCGATGGCGGTGTTGAACTTGTGGTTCTGGCCGACGTCGTGGCTGGCTTGCTTGATGGCCTGGTGGATCGAGCGGCGAATGGCTTTCTGCTCGTCGTTCAGGCTGGCAACGTCCAGTTTGCCCGGCAGGCCCTGAGTGACGTGCGCTTGAGCCAGGCGCCAGACGCGCTTGAGGAAACGGTGCGAACCTTCCACGCCGGAGTCGGACCATTCCGCGCTCATGTCAGGTGGCGAGGCGAACATCATGAACAGGCGGCAGGTATCAGCACCGAACTGGTCGATCATCGACTGTGGGTCGACGCCGTTGTTCTTCGACTTGGCCATCTTCTCGGTGCCGCCGATTTCAACCGGCAGGCCGTCGGCGATCAGCTTGGCGCTGATGACCTTGGCCTTGCTGTCGCGCTCGAGTTCGACGTCCGCCGGGTTGAACCAGGTGTAGGCACCATTGGCTTCGCGACGATAGTAAGTCTCGGCGATCACCATGCCCTGGGTCAGCAGGTTCTTGAAGGGCTCGTTGGAGCTCACCAGGCCTTCGTCACGCATCAGTTTGTGGAAGAAACGTGCGTAAAGCAGGTGAAGGATGGCGTGTTCGATGCCGCCGATGTATTGGTCCACCGGCAACCAGTGGTCGGCTGCCGATTTTTCCACCAGGCCGCCTTCATAGCGCGGCGAGGCATAGCGCGCGTAGTACCAGGAGGACTCGACGAAGGTGTCCATGGTGTCGGTTTCACGCTTGGCAGGCTGGCCGCATTTCGGGCAGCTGCATTCGTAGAACTCGGGCATGCGCGCCAGTGGCGAACCGGCGCCATCGGGCACGACGTCTTCCGGCAGCACGACCGGCAGTTGATCTTCCGGCACCGGCACGTCACCGCAGGTTTTGCAGTGGATGATCGGGATCGGGCAGCCCCAGTAGCGTTGACGGCTGATGCCCCAGTCGCGCAGGCGGAACTGGGTGCGAGAAGCGCCAAGGTTCTTCTTGATCAGCGCCACTTCGATGGCGTCGAAAGCGCCGGCGAAGTCGAGGCCGTCGAATTCGCCGGAGTTGATCAGCGTACCGTGCTCGCCGTAGGCGTCCTGCCACGGTGCCGGGTTGGTCTCACCGGAGCTGGTGCGTACCACGGACTTGACCGGCAGGTTGTATTTGGTGGCGAATTCGAAATCACGCTCATCGTGCGCCGGAACCGCCATGACCGCGCCATCGCCGTAGTGCATCAGCACGTAGTTGGCGACCCATACCGGCAGCTTTTCGCCGGTCAGCGGGTGCTCGACGAACAGGCCGGTCGGCAGGCCTTTTTTCTCCTGGGTGGCGACGTCGGCTTCGGCGACGCTGCCGCTTTTGCATTCGGCGATGAACGCTTGCAGCTCAGGATTGTTCCGGGCAGCCAGGGTGGCCAGGTGGTGTTCGGCGGCCACGGCGACGTAGGTTGCGCCCATCAGGGTATCCGGACGGGTGGTGAAGACCTTCATCGTACCGGTTTCGCCAATGGAATCGACGTTGTACGGGAACTGCACTTCCATGCCGCGGGACTTGCCGATCCAGTTGCGCTGCATGGTCTTGACCTGTTCAGGCCAGCCAGTCAACTCGTCGAGGCTCTCCAGCAGCTCATCCGCGTAGGCGGTGATCTTGAAGTAGTACATCGGGATTTCGCGCTTTTCGATCAGCGCGCCGGAACGCCAGCCGCGTCCGTCGATTACCTGCTCGTTGGCCAGAACGGTCTGGTCGACCGGGTCCCAGTTCACGGTGCCGCTTTTTTTGTAAATCACGCCTTTTTCGAACAGGCGAGTGAACAGCCATTGTTCCCAGCGATAGTAGTCAGGCTTGCAGGTGGTCACTTCGCGCGACCAGTCCACCGCCAGGCCCAGGCTGCGCAGCTGGGTTTTCATGTAGGCGATGTTTTCGTAGGTCCACTTGGCGGGCGCTACGTTGTTCTTCATCGCGGCGTTTTCCGCCGGCATGCCGAAGGCGTCCCAACCCATGGGTTGCAGGACGTTCTTGCCTTGCATGCGCTGATAGCGGGAGATCACGTCGCCGATGGTGTAGTTGCGCACGTGCCCCATGTGTAGCTTGCCGCTGGGGTAAGGGAACATCGACAGGCAGTAGTAAGTCTCCTTGCCTGGCTGTTCACTGACTTCAAAGGACTTTTGCTCGTCCCAGAACGACTGGGCGGCGGCTTCGATTTCACGGGGCTGATATTGTTCGTGCATGGCTACTTTTGAACTGAATAGGGGTGGCCTAATCCTCTTCAATGCAACGCTGGACGATGAAGGCGCCAATTCGGCGTTTCGGTGTCCAGGCGAGCTGGAAGTGGAGTTACAGGAAGCGTCGTAGCATACATGACCGCACTCGACCGAGGGAAACCCTGATTACTGCCACGCGTCTCGCCAAAACCGCTGCGAGGGCCGTTGGTCGCGGCGTTCAGCCGGTTTGTGCATGGAGGCTAAGCTCTAACTGGGGAGTAGGTCTTATCTTCCAATGAGGTGAGGGATGGTTGAGTCACGGCAAAAAGCTACAAAACCGGAGCTGTACGAAAGACTGATCGATCGTCTGGGCATGGCCCTGGAAGCGGCAAAAACCGCTGGTCGGCTGCGCGACGAACGCCCACTGGAACTGGAGCTGCGCGGCCTGAGCCCCGCAGAGTTTGCTCTGGTCAAGGCGTATCTGGATCGCAGTGAACGTGAGACGCACGGATGCTTGTCTGAAGCAGTGAAGCAACTCGACGCACCACGTTCGGCCAAGATCATCTGGCTCAAGGACAAGGCACCCGGCAGAGACGCGGTAAAGGTCCGGTCGCTGCAGTGCAAATAGGGCACAGAGCCATGCTCCATGATTTTCTGAAGCATAGTCCTTCCGTATTGATTGTCGCATTGTGTCATTCCACATAGGCTTCGGGCATCTTCAAGGGGATGCCTGATGCCTTTTCGTTATTTCGTGAAACAACTTCTCTTGCCGCCAGGCATTCTGTTGCTGCTGCTTTTGCTTGCCTGGTACTTGCGCCGCTCAAGACCACGGCTTGCCAGCGTCTGCTTTGCCCTCGGGTTGGGCGGTTTCTGGCTGATGAGCCTGCCGATTGTGGTGCAATGGAGCGCCGCACTACTGGAGCGTGAACCGCCGTTGGCGCTCGAGGAGTGGGTGACGTTGGGGCAGCACGCGGATGCGATCGTGGTGCTGGGTTCGGGCCGCGAGCGGGGCGATCTGGCGTGGGGTGAAGATCAGCCAACGGGCCTGGGCCTGGAGCGTCAGCGCTATGCAGCACGTCTGGCCAAGGCCTCGGGCTTGCCGATTCTGACCAGCGGCGGCCTGCATTACGGCACTCCGCCAACCGAAGCAAAATTGATGGCTGATTCGTTGCGCGATGATTTCGGCGTTTCCGTGCGTTGGCAGGAGGGGCGTAGCCGCACGACCTGGGAGAATGCGCAGCTCAGTGCCGAGGTGTTATTGCCCGAAGGCATCAAGCGTGTGGTGCTCGTGACTCAGGCCTGGCACATGCCGCGAGCGGTCTGGAGTTTTCGCAAGGCCGGGTTTGAAGTGGTGCCTGCGCCAATGGGATTTCTGGGTACCGACGACAACGGCAAGCCACTGGGCGGCTGGATGCCGGAAATCAACGCGATCTGGCGTAGCGGGCAGTTGATAAACGAGGCGGTGGGACAGGTGGGGTATTCGTTGTTTTATTGATAATCCAATGATTACGGTCTTTCTGTAGGAGCCGGCTTGCCGGCGAAAGGGGTGGCGCCTTCGCTGCGGTGCGGCGATCCGACAAGCCAGCTCCTACACGTCTCATGCATCATCGGTTCAGACGGTTTTGGCCATCCGGTTCGCCACCAGCGCCCAGCCAAACAACAACACGCAGACAATGATCAATGGCCACGAACGCCATTGTAGGTAAGGCGTCAGGTTGTGCATCGGCACGACGTCACCGTACAGGATGCCGCGTTCGAATTGCGGGATCTGCGCCGTGATCTGGCCGAACGGGTTGATCAGGCCGGTTACGCCGTTATTGGTGGCCCGGATCATCCAGCGGCCGGCTTCCAATGCGCGCATCTGTGCCATTTGCAAATGTTGCAATGGACCGATGGACGTACCAAACCAGGTGTCATTACTGATGGTCAGCAGCAGTTCGCTTTGTGCGGCGAGGCCGGCGGCAAACTCCGGATACACCACTTCGTAGCAGATGAACGGTGCGATCTGGTAGCCCTTGGCTTGCAACATGGCCTGATCGGCGGGGCCGCGAGCGAAGTCCGACATTGGCAGGTCGAAGAACGCAATCAATCCCCGCAACACATCTTGCAGTGGAACGTACTCGCCGAACGGCACCAGTTTCTGTTTGAGGTAGGTGCCATCGCCTTCACCTACCACGGTTATGCCGTTGAAGAAGCGTTTCTCATGACGAACGACTTCCCTGATCGGTACACCGGTAATCATTGCCGAATCCCGTTCGGCGGCGAATTTGCCCATCATGTCCAGGTAGCCTTCAGCTGACTCCTTGAGCACCGGGATCGCGGTTTCCGGCCAGATCAACAGGTCTACACGCTTGGAGCTGAAGCTCATGTCGCGGTACAGCGCCAACTGGGCATTGAGCTGGGCCGGGTCCCATTTCATGCTCTGTTCGATGTTGCCCTGAATGGCCGCGACGCTCAGCGGCGCGCCCGCCGGGCTGGTCCATGCATGATGCTTGAGCGCCATGCCGGCCACCCATGGGCCGACCAGCAGCAGGGCGCCGAGTACGATGAAACCTTTGCGGCCACTGCGGACCAGGCGCAAACCGTTGTAAACCAGCGCGGCGGTCAGGGCCAGCGTGAAGGAAATCAGCCACATGCCGCCGACGGGGGCAAGCCCGGTCAAGGGGCCGTCGAGCTGGCTGTAACCGGAATAAAGCCATGGGAAACCGGTCAGGAACCAGCCACGGAACGCTTCCTGGCCAACCCAGAGTGCCGCGAAAGCCAAGGCGTCGGCCAGTGGCGCTTCGTTGCGCCGTAGCCAACGCGCCCAGAGCCAGGCCGGGAGGGCGAAGAACCAGGCAATTGCCGCGGTGAATATCAGCATCAGGAACCCGGCCAGCAGGACCGAGGCGCCGCCGAAATGGTGGATGCTGTAGTAGATCCAGCTGGTTCCGGCGCCGAACAGGCCGAAGCCGAAGCACCAGCCCCGACCCAGGGCCTGACGCGGGCTCAGTTCACGCAGGCCGGCATAGAACAACCCGACGGCCAGCAAGGCCAATGGCCAGATATTAAACGGCGCCAGGGCCAGGGTGGTGATTGCACCGGCCGCCACGGCCAGCAGGTTACCGGGCCAGCCGGGGCGGGTTATCCAGCGCATTTCAATCCTTAGTTTTTACCGGGCGATAGGCGTCAGGCGCAGCAAATGAATTCGGCGACTGTCCGCATTGAGGATGCGGAAACGATAGGTGCCGATTTCAGTGATTTCGTTACGCTTTGGCAAGTGTCCGAATGCGCTCATCACCAGGCCGCCAACGGTGTCGAACTCATCGTCAGAGAATTCGCTGTCGAAGAATTCGTTGAAGTTTTCGATCGGTGTCAGGGCCTTGATCAGGAAATCACCGCTGGGCAGCGGCTTGATGTAGCTGTCTTCTTCGACGTCGTGCTCGTCTTCGATGTCGCCGACGATCTGCTCCAGCACGTCTTCAATGGTCACCAGGCCTGCCACGCCGCCGTACTCATCGATGACGATGGCCATGTGGTTGTGGTTGGCGCGGAACTCGCGCAGCAACACGTTCAGGCGCTTGGATTCCGGCACGAAGGTGGCCGGGCGCAGCAGATCCTTGATGTTGAAGTGGTCGCCGTTCTCCTTGAGGATCAGCGGCAGCAAGTCCTTGGCCAGCAACACGCCCATCACGTCATCGTGGCTTTCGCCGATCACCGGGTAGCGGGAGTGGGCCGAGTCGACGACGGCAGGCAGGAACTCGCGGGGTGTCTGGGTCGCCTTGATGCTGATCATCTGCGAGCGCGGGACCATGATGTCCCGTACCTGCAGGTCAGCCACCTGAATGGCGCCTTCGACGATGGCCAGCGCTTCGCTGTCCAGCAGTTTGTTCTGGTGTGCATCGCGCAGCAGCTCCAGCAGCTCCTGGCGGTTCTTCGGCTCGTGGGCAAAAGCCTGGGTGAGCTTACCCAGCCAGGACTTCTGCCCGTTGCTCGATCGATCTTCGCTCATAGCGATTACTCTGAATCCTTTGTTGTGGCGGTTGGGGAGGTTTCGGTTTCGTCGTCCGCGTACGGATCGGGATAGCCCAGTTCTGCAAGCAATGCCCGTTCCAGTGCTTCCATTTCTTCGGCTTCCTCATCATCTATGTGGTCGTAACCGAGTAGATGCAAGCAGCCGTGAATCACCAGGTGTGCCCAATGGGCCTTGAGTTCCTTGCCCTGTTCGGCAGCTTCGCGCTCGACCACGGCGACGCAGATCACCAGGTCGCCCAGCAACGGGATGTCGAGAAACTCGTCCGGCACATCGGCAGGGAATGACAATACGTTAGTGGCATAATCCTTCTGCCGCCAGGTGTGGTTCAGCTCGCGGCCTTCGGCTTCGTCGACCAGTCGAATGGTCATTTCGGAGTCGGCGGTGCGCTGGCGCAGGGCCAGTTCACACCACTGGCGGAAATCGGCTTCGCTGGGGGCGGGTGCTTCGGTCGCGATTTGCAGGTCAAGCTCAAGCATCGCGGCGGTTGTCCTTTGGTGCTTCATCAGCCACACGATTTTCGAAGCGCTCATAGGCTTCGACAATGCGCTGCACCAACGGATGGCGCACGACGTCCTTGGGCTGGAAGTGGGTGAAACTGATGCCTGGCACGTCTTTCAACACTTCGATCACGTGATGCAAACCGGATTTGGTGCCTCGTGGCAGGTCGACCTGGGTGATGTCACCGGTGATGACGGCCGTTGAGCCGAAGCCGATCCGGGTCAGGAACATCTTCATTTGCTCGACGGTGGTGTTCTGGCTTTCGTCGAGGATGATGAAACTGTTGTTCAGCGTACGACCACGCATGTAGGCCAGCGGCGCGACTTCGATGACCTGGCGCTCGATCAGCTTGGCCACATGTTCGAAACCGAGCATTTCGTAGAGCGCATCGTAGAGCGGGCGCAGGTACGGATCGATTTTCTGGGACAGGTCGCCAGGCAGGAAGCCGAGTTTTTCTCCCGCTTCGACAGCCGGGCGCACCAGCAGGATGCGACGGATCTGCTCGCGTTCCAGGGCGTCCACCGCGCAGGCAACAGCCAGATAGGTCTTGCCGGTACCGGCCGGGCCAATGCCGAAGTTGATGTCGTTACCGAGGATTTCCTTCACGTAGCGCTGCTGATTCACGCCGCGTGGGCGAATCATGCCTTTTTTGGTGCGCAGGGCGACGGAGGCGTCGGCGGGCGAATGGTTGTCCAGCTCTTCGACAGCGGATTCCTGCAGGAACAGGTGAACCATGTCCGGCGACAGCTCGGTACCCTTGGTTTCCCGGTACAGGCGGCGCAGGAGGTTTTCCGCGGAGGTGGTGTGTTTACGCTCGCCGATCAGTTCGAACTGGTTGCCGCGATTGCGGATCTCGATGGTCAGGCGCTGTTCGATCAAGCGCAAGTGCTCGTCGAATTGCCCGCACAGATTGGCGAAACGGCGAGCCTCAAAAGGCTCGAGGATGAAACGATGTGGTTCGATGGGTGCGTTCAAGGTCGTATTTAGCCGCCCTGGGGCAATAGTGATGAAATCAAGGATAACGCCAGTGGCCTGGGTGCGAAAGCTCTTAAATATTCCTGTAGGAGCAAAGCTTGCTCGCGATGAACGATAACGCCATCTGTCCGGCGGACCGCGGCGTGGCAATCGCGAGCAAGCTTTGCTCCTACAGGGGAGGTACGGTGTTATTGGATCAGCGAGCCCCGCAACGAATGTGGCTGCGCGGCATCAATGTGCACATCGGCGAACTGGCCGATCAAGGTCGGATTGTCGCAGCGGAAGTTGACGATACGGTTATTTTCGGTGCGGCCTTGCAACTCGCCGGGGTCTTTTTTCGAGTAGTCGGTGACCAGGATGCGCTGGATCGAACCGACCATTTGTCGGCTGATTTCGAAACCTTGCTGGTTCAAGCGATGTTGCAGGGCATTCAGGCGTTCTTTTTTCAACGCTTCCGGCGTGTCATCGGCCAGATCGGCAGCCGGTGTTCCGGGACGCTGGCTGTAGACGAACGAGTAGGAGAAGTCGAAGCCGACGTCCTGGATAAGCTTCATGGTCTGTTCGAAGTCTTTTTCGGTCTCACCCGGGAAGCCGACGATGAAATCCGAGCTGATGCAAATGCCAGGCACGGCGGCCCGCAGCTTGCGCAGTTTGGATTTGTACTCAAGTGCGGTGTGGTTGCGCTTCATCGCGGCCAGGATCCGGTCCGAACCCGATTGCACCGGCAAGTGCAGGTGTTTCACCAGTTCGGGGACCTCGGCATGGGCCTGGATCAGGCTGTCGGAGAATTCCAGCGGGTGCGAAGTGGTGTAGCGGATGCGGTCGATGCCATCGATGGCCGCGACCACCCGGATCAGCTCGGCCAGATCGGCCAGGCGACCGTCATGGGTGGTGCCGCGATAACCATTGACGTTCTGACCCAGCAGCGTCACTTCGCGCACGCCATTTTCGGCCAGGTGAATGATCTCGGCGATCACATCGTCGAACGGGCGGCTGACTTCTTCGCCTCGGGTATAGGGCACCACGCAGAAGGTGCAGTACTTGCTGCAACCTTCCATCACCGACACGTAGGCACTCGGGCCGTCGATGCGCGGCTCGGGCAAGTGGTCGAATTTTTCGATTTCCGGGAACGAAACATCGACCTGCGGCAACTTGCTGGTGCGCGCGGCGTCGATCATTTCCGGCAAGCGGTGCAGGGTTTGCGGGCCGAACACCACGTCGACATAGGGCGCGCGATCGCGGATGGCGGCGCCTTCCTGGCTGGCCACGCAACCGCCGACGGCAATCACCATGTCCGGATTGGCCAGTTTCAGTTCGCGCCAGCGGCCGAGCTGCGAGTAGACGCGATCCTGGGCGCGCTCGCGGATCGAGCAGGTGTTGAGCAGGATCACGTCGGCATCTTCTGCCCGAGCAGTGACTTCCAGGGCCTGGTGTTCGCCCAGCAGATCGACCATGCGCGAGCTGTCGTACTCGTTCATCTGGCAACCGTGGGTTTCGATGTAAAGCTTCTTGGCCATGGAAAAGGGTCATCACGTGATTCGAAGAACCGCGCATTATAGGGAACATGTTCCCAGGTTCCTACCGCTGTGCGTCCGGTGGCTATGCTATAGTTCGCGCCCTCATTTTTACCCCGATGTGTTGTCCGCCCGCCATGACCAAACGCGAAGCTCCAATCTACAAGGTGATTTTCCTCAACCAGGGCCAGGTGTTCGAAATGTACGCCAAGCAGATCTATCAGAGTGATCTGTGGGGCTTCCTGGAAGTGGAAGAGTTCGTCTTTGGCGAGCGCACGCAAGTGGTCGTCGATCCGAGCGAAGAGAAGCTCAAGGCGCAATTCGAAGGTGTCGTGCGCAGTTTCGTACCGATGCATTCGATCGTGCGCATCGATGAAGTCGAGCGCCTGGGCACCCCGAAAATCAGCGAAGCCCGCGGTGCGGTCGGCAATGTGATGCCGTTTCCGATGCCGATGCCTGAGAAATAGGGCTCAAGACCGAGTCGACCCAATCGCGAGCAAGCTTTGCTCCCACAGGACGGTGTTACTCCTCTGTAGGAGCAAAGCTTGCTCGCGATGGCGTCAGAAAGGTTGGTAAAAAACTAGGGAAGAGGCGAAAACGGCGTACGCCCATCGGCGCTCTGCAGTTCCATCAGGTATTTGCGGAAAATTTGCCCAAGCACCTGGGTGGCGACTTCGAGCTCTTCGCGGGGCATTTTCTCGGTGACTTCGTCGGCGGTGTCCAGCGCATCTTCAGCGCCGTTGACCGCGGCCATTTTCAACAGGATGTACGCCTGGACGTTATTGGCCGGGACTCCTTCGCCGTGGAAGAACATGGTGCCGAGTTTGAATTGCGCCTGGGCATGGCCTTGCAGCGAGGCCTTTTCGAAGTAGCTCAGGGCTTGATTGAGGTCGCGCGGCGCGTTTTTGCCTTCGTAGTAGAACTCACCCAACTCGTATTGCGCTTGCGCATCCCCTTCATCCGACGCTTTCTGACAGGCGGCCAACGCCTGTGCCAGGTCTTGCGGCTGGGTATTGAGGGTGCAGCGACCCATCGCTGGGATTAACAACGAGTTACCGCCTGCTTGTGCGAGCGCGAGCAGGGGCTGAAGGAGCAACAGGCAGCCCAGTGAAAGGGCGCGGCCGGTGCGGTTCATGGGAATCGACTTACCTCTGAAGGGCGCGCGGACCCATCGAGGGGATCCAATAAGCGCGCATTATGAAATAAGCAGGGCCAACCTTACAAAGTCTTTACTCGTTTTTCTGCTGCACGGGAAATATATCGCCCACTTTGCTGGAGATTATTGGCAGATGAGTAGGAAAAAGCGCTGGGGTGTAGGTGAAAGCTGACGCTGGCGATGGCCAACGTCAGCGCTGCAGCATTATTTCAAGGCAGCGAATGCGCGCTCGGCGGCATCCAGGGTCAGTTTCAGTTCGGCTTCGCCGTGGGCGATCGAGGTGAAGCCGGCTTCGAAGGCGCTCGGTGCCAGGTACACACCCCCTTCCAGCATCAGGTGGAAGAAACGGCCGAACAGGGCGGCGTCACTGGCCATGACGTCATCGAAAGTCACGATGTCGTCGGCACCGCTGAAGTACAGACCGAACATGCCACCGGCCTGGGTGGTCACGAACGGAATGCCCGCCGCATCGGCACGCACTTGCAGGCCGTCGAGCAGGCGTGTGGTGTAGTCGGTCAATTCGGCGTGGAAGCCCGGACGGCTGATCAGGCGCAGAGTGGTGAGGCCGGCGGCCATTGCCAGCGGGTTACCCGACAGTGTGCCGGCCTGGTAAACCGGGCCGAGCGGAGCAATGCGCGACATGATTTCGCGCTTGCCGCCGAAGCAGCCCACCGGCATACCGCCACCGATGATCTTGCCGAAGGTGGTCAGGTCCGGCGTCACGCCGTAGTGCGCCTGGGCGCCGCCGAGGGCGACACGGAAACCGGTCATCACTTCGTCGAAGATCAGTACCACGCCATGCTTGTCGCACAAAGTGCGCAAGCCTTCGAGGAAACCGGGGGCCGGTGGTACGCAGTTCATGTTGCCGGCTACTGGCTCGACGATGATGCAAGCCACGTCCTGGCCGACTTCGGCAAGCATGCTTTCAACGGCGTCGATGTCGTTGAACGGCAGGGTCAGGGTGTGTTTGGCGAAGGCCGCCGGTACGCCGGCCGAGCTCGGGACGCCTTGAGTCAGTGCGCCGGAGCCGGCCTTGACCAGTAGGCTGTCGGAGTGGCCGTGGTAGCAGCCTTCGAACTTGATGATGCTGTCGCGGCCGGTGAAACCACGGGCCAGGCGGATGGCGCTCATGGTCGCTTCGGTGCCGGAGCTGACCATGCGCACCATTTCCATCGACGGCACCAGCGAGCAAACCAGATCAGCCATCTGGGTTTCCATCTCGGTCGGTGCGCCGTAGGACAGTCCGTGCTCAAGCTGTTTGCGCACGGCGTCCAGCACATCCGGATGGCTGTGACCGAGGATCATCGGGCCCCAGGACCCGACGTAATCCACATAGCGCTTGTCGTCCTCGTCAGTGACGTAGGCGCCTTCGGCGTGCTTGAAGAACAACGGCGTGCCGCCGACGCTCTTGAACGCGCGAACCGGCGAGTTCACGCCACCGGGAATGTGTTTCTGGGCATTGGCAAACAGCGTTTCGGAACGAGACATGATCGGGCTCTCAGACTTTTAATAATTCATTGAATGCACGGGCGCGGCGGGTCACCTCAGCCGCGCTCTGGGCGCCAAACAGGCCATGCACCACGGCCAGCAGATCGACCCCGTGAGCCACCAGCGGGGCGGCATTGTCCAGGGTGATGCCGCCAATCGCGCATATCGGCAGGTGCAGCTGCTGGCGGGCCTGGTCGAGCAGTTCGAGGCTGCAGGTCGGGGCGCCGGGCTTGGTGTTGGAATTGAAGAAGCGGCCGAAGGCGACGTAACTGGCGCCTTCTTTGGCGGCCTGTTCGGCGAGTTCGAGTTGCGCGTGGCAAGTCGATCCGATGATGGCCCTGGAGCCGAGCAGCGCACGGGCCGGGGTCAGCGGGCCGTCGGTCTGTCCCAGGTGCACGCCGACGTTCAGGCGTGCGGCCAGTTCAGCGTCATCATTGATGATCAACCGGGTGTTGTAGCGTTCGCACAAGTCACGCAAGGCTTCGGCTTCACGCAGACGACGGGCTTCGTCACTGCTCTTGTCGCGGTATTGCAACAGGGTGACGCCGCCTTGCAGCGCCGCCTCCACGTACTCGAGCAATTTACCGTCCAGTAGATGGCTGTCGGTAATGGCGTACAGGCCACGTAATTTCATCGGACAGCCCTCATGGCGTTACGAACAGAAGTCCAGTGGCAGGCGGCGTGGCACGAACTGGCCTTTACCCAGTTGCTCGGCGTCACGCAGGGTGCGCCACGTGTAGTTAAGCGCGGTCTGAACGGCACTGGCGAGGTTTTCACCTTGGGCCAGACGGCCGGCGAGGGCGCTGGCCAGTGTGCAGCCGGAACCGTGATAGCTGCCAGGCAAGCGCTGGCAGGTGTAGGTTTCGCGCAGGCCATCGCGGCTGTAGAGGCGATTGTGGATTTCGGTTTCGTCGCCATGACCGCCGGTGATCAGCAGGTGTTTGACGAATGGCAGGAGTTTTTCAGCGCACTCATCCGCGGTGCCTTCAGGCAGTTCGGCGAGGATCCGGGCTTCGGGAAGGTTGGGGGTGGCGATAATCGACAGGGGCAGCAGGCGTTCGCGCATGGCGTAGCCGACTTCGTCCTTGCCCAGTCGTCCGCCGCCGCCGGCGCGCAACACCGGGTCGCAGACCACTGGCAAATGCGGGTGCGCCGAAAGCAGTTCGACAACGGTGTCGACCATTTCCAGTGAACCGAGCATGCCCAGTTTGACCGCTGCGACTTCAGAGTCGTTGAGCACGGCATTGGCCTGGGCCAGCACCCACTCACGGTCGAGGACGCGGAAATCAGTGACATTGACCGTGTCTTGCACGGTCAGGGCGGTGACGGCCGGAGCCGCATGGCAACCCTGAGCGAGCAGGGCTTCGATATCTGCCTGCAAGCCGGCGCCACCACTTGGGTCGTGGCCGGAGAGACAGAGGACAACGGGGCGAGAGCTGTAGATATTCATGGTGCGCGAGCTTACCACCAGTCGACCGACGAGTCATGACGGTCCCCGTAGGAGCAGCCGGCCGACGCTCGATTGCTCGCGATGGTCGTCAATGATGACGCGGGGTTACGGGATAAACGCGGCGACTATGAGTTCATCGTCGGAACGCCGCCCGGAGCAAGCTCGCTCCTACAGACAGGGGTTTGATCGATCAAACAGCTCTATCTCAATTATCTTCGCTGGAACGCCCGTGCTAGAGCCTTTGTAGGAAAAATTTCAGTAGTGCTCAATGGCCACCAACGGCTATGCTAGAGTGGATCCAAACCAATAACAGGTAACACCGGTTTTACGTCTGCTCAAAGGGAATGGGGGGGCTTCCTGACAGAACCGGACAGGCCACGCTGGGGCATAAATGCGCTATTTGCTGATGTTGCTATTGTGTTTGCCCCTCCTGGCGAACGCCGTCGAATTCGATGAGTTCACTCAAAGCCTCCCCCTGGGCCGAACCTTGCAAGTACTTGAAGACGCCGCTGGTCAGGCGACCATCGCGGATGTGCTTGCTCAAGCGGCGGCCGGCAACTTCAAAGCCCATGACAAAGCCACCCTCAACGCGGGTTACTCGCGTTCGGTGTTCTGGCTGAAAATCGACTTGCAATACCGTCCGACCAACCCGGCGGCGCAGCGTACCTGGCTGCTCGAACTGGCCTATCCGCCCCTCGATCACCTTGATTTGTACTTGCCCGATGCGGCCGGCAACTATCAATTGGTTCGCCAGACCGGCGATGCCTTGCCGTTCGCCAGTCGCGAGATTCGTCAGAATAACTTCCTGTTCAACCTGGATTTCACCCCCGACCAAACACAAACCGTCTATCTGCGCCTGCAGAGCCAGGGCTCGATACAGGCACCGGTCACGCTGTGGTCGAGCACCGCGTACCTCGAAGCACAGCCGGTCAGGCTTTACGTGTTGGGACTGATCTACGGTGTGTTGCTGGGAATGCTGGTTTACAACCTGTTCATCTACCTCAGCGTGCGCGACACCAGCTACCTCTATTACATTTTCTATATCGCCTCGTTCGGTTTGTATCAGCTGTCGGTGAACGGTGCGGCCGTGCAGTACTTCTGGCCGGACAATCCCTGGTGGGCCAACGCGGCGACGCCGTTCTTCATTGGCTGTGCCGGGCTGTTCGGCAGTCAGTTCGCCCGCCGTTTCCTGCAGACGGCCACCCACAGCCGCTGGCTTGACCGTTTATTGTTGGCGTTGGTGGTATTTAGTGCACTGGTGGTCGGGTTATCGCTGATGACCAGTTATGCCCTGGCCCTGCGCCTGGCGACGGCATTGGCGCTGATCTTCACGGTAGTGATTTTTGCCGCGGGCATTTTCGCCTGGCTGCGCGGGCTGCGGGTCGCGCGCTATTTCATCATTGCCTGGTCGGCGTTTTTGCTCGGCGGCATCATCAATACCCTGATGGTGCTGGGTTATCTGCCGAACGTGTTCCTGACCATGTATTCCAGCCAGATCGGTTCGGCCATCGAGGTGGCGCTGCTGTCCCTTGCCCTGGCCGACCGCATCAATGCCATGCGCGAGCAACAGGCACAAACCCTGTTCGACGCGGGACAAAAGCTGGAAGTCCTCAACCAGCAACTGGCGCGCAGTAACCAACTCAAGGACGAATTCCTCGCGACCCTGACCCATGAGCTACGCACGCCCATGAATGGCGTGATCGGCTCGCTGGAACTGATGCAGACCGTTGAAATGGACCCGGAACTGGAGCAATACCAGCAAACGGCCGCGGGTTCGGCGCGGGACATGATGCGCATGGTCAACGGCATCCTCACGCTGACCGAATTGCAGGCCGGCAAGCTCAAGGCTTCCCCATCGACCTTCAGCCTGCGCGGCGTCGTTGAAGCATTGCGCATGCAGTTTGACGGCAATGCTTCCAGCAAGTCGCTGGACTTTAAGGTCGATGTGGCCCCCGGCGTGCCGGATCGCTTGCACGGTGACAGTGCCAAGTTGGCGCAATGCCTGGAATGCCTGCTGGATAACGCGATCAAGTTCACCCGGGTCGGTGGGCTGGCGCTGCGGGTGACCGGCAAAACCGTCAACCCTGATCGAATGGCACTGTCATTCGCGGTGATCGACACCGGTATCGGTTTCACCGATCTGGGTGAAGCGACGATGTATCAGCGATTCTTCCAGCTCGATGGTTCGATGACCCGGGAGTACGGCGGTCTGGGGGTCGGCCTGGCGATTTGCCGGCAACTGGTCGAATTGCTCGGCGGTCGCCTGACGCACCGTTCCGAGCCTGGGCGTGGCAGTCGCTTCCAGCTCGACGTCGAGTTCGAATTCCCGGCGGTCGAGCCCCCGTCAGTGTCCTTCATGACGCGGGACTTCCCACGCCTGCGGCTGCCACAGGATTGCACCGTGCTGTTGGTGGACGACAACAGCATCAATCAATTGGTGATGCGCGGTATGTTGCTGAAGCTCGGGTTCCGGGTGCGCACCGCTGACACCGGTATCGCCGCACTCGACTTCTTGCAGGGTGAGTCCTTTGATGCCGTATTGCTCGATGGTCAGGTGCCGCCGATGGAGGGCGTGTCCGTCTGCTGCCAGATCCGGGAATTGCCAGGTTGTGCCGAGTTGCCGGTGTTCATGATCGCCCAGGGTGTGGATCGAGAGCGCTGTCCCACCGGCGCGCTGATCGATTACCTGAGCAAACCGGTGAAATTCGAAGACTTGCAGGCTGCACTCTATCGGCGGGTGCTCTGTCCGAAGCAGGGCGAAAGCGCCGACAATTAGGCGGATATGACACTTTGATCGGCCAAGGGGCGGTGCTTAACTGAAATCCCTTGGCTGACCAAAGGAGCCCCGTCATGAACCTGCATCAGTTCGCCGAAACCCACGAAGTCACCAACCAGCCGCCTTCACTGGACGGCGCCAACCTGTATCGCATCGACTTGCCATTGCAGGAGTGGTCGCGGCATTTCGGGGCTGGTTGGGCCGAGTCGCGGATCGAGGCTTACGGCGCATTGGCCGGCGGGCCGCTGATGGAAGCGGGATTCCTGGCCAATCAGAACAAACCGGTATTCAACAGTCACGACCGCTATGGTCACCGTATCGACCTGGTGGAGTTTCATCCGGCCTACCACCAACTGATGCGCACGGCGATCGAGCATGGCTTGACCTCGCTGCCTTGGGCTCATCCGCAGGACGGCGCCCATGTCGCCCGCGCGTCCATGACGTATTTGCACAGCCAGGCCGAAGCCGGCAGCGGCTGCCCGTTGACCATGACCTTCGCCAGCGTCCCGGCGATGCGCCTGCAACCGGACCTGGCGGATAAATGGCTGCCGAAGATCCTCGCCACCGAATACGACCCGCGCAATGTCGGCATGGCCCACAAGGCGGGTGTCACCATCGGTATGGCCATGACCGAAAAACAGGGCGGCACCGATGTGCGGGCCAACACCACCAAGGCCTATCCGGTGGGGGCCAGCGGCCCTGGCCAGGCTTATGAACTGGTAGGGCACAAGTGGTTCTGTTCGGCGCCGATGTGCGATGCCTTCCTGACCCTGGCGCAGACGGATAAAGGTTTGACTTGTTTCCTGCTGCCGCGCCATCGGCCGGATGACACGCGCAATCAGTTCTACATCCAGCGCCTGAAGAACAAACTCGGCAACTGCTCCAACGCCTCCAGCGAAGTAGAGTTCCGTGGCGCACTGGCGTGGATGGTCGGGGAAGAAGGCCGAGGCGTTCCGACCATTATCGAGATGGTGGCCATGACCCGTTTCGATTGCATGGTCGGCTCAAGTGCCCTGATGCGCCAGGCACTGACCCAGGCCAGCCATCACTGCGCCCATCGCAGGGTCGGCGGAAAATTGCTCAGCGAACAACCCTTGATGCAAAACGTACTGGCCGACCTGGCGCTGGAAAGCGAAGCGGCGCTGGCCTTGAGCCTGCGCATGGGGCGCGCGCTGGATCATCTGGATGATTCGCAGGAAGCGAAATTCGCCCGACTGGTGACCGCCGTAGGCAAGTACTGGATCTGCAAACGAGCGCCGGCCATGATCAATGAAGCCGCCGAATGCATGGGCGGTGCCGGTTATGTGGAGGACAGCATCCTGCCAAGGCTTTACCGCGAGGCTCCGGTGAATTCAACGTGGGAGGGCTCCGGCAATGTGCAATGCCTCGACGTGCTGCGGGCCCTGTCGAAGGAGCCGGGTGTGCTGGATGCGTTGTTCAACGAATTGGGTGACGGCCATGGTGACAAGCGCCTGACTGCGCATATCAATCAATTGCAGGCGGCGTTCAAGGACACCAGCGACATTCAGTACCGGGCGCGGCAATTGACTGAAGACGTTGCCCTTGGGCTTCAGGCGAAGCTGTTGCTGGAGGCCGGCAATGCAGTGGTGAGTGATGCGTTTATTGCCAGTCGTCTGAATGGCGGTGGCCGGGTTTACGGGGCGTTGCCGCGTGGGCTGGACGTCGAAGCGATCGTCGCCCGCTCCACCCCGCAAGGCTTCTGAATGACACCGACTAACTGTAGGAGTGAGCCTGCTCGCGATAGCGGTGTTTCAGCCACATTGATGTTGAATGTGCCACCGCATTCGCGAGCAGGCTCACTCCTACAATTGATCTTTAGTGAATCCAGTATTTGTGTAACTGTTCCCGTGAGGCGTCGATGCAGGCAAGATGAAACCCTGCAAGTCAGAACACAGGATGCTGATCGTGACCGAAGCTTTTATTGTCGTTCAAACCGCCGAGCAAGCCGTGGACCGGCTTGCGCTCTTGCACCATCGTGCAACCACCGCGTTGAGTCAGGCGCTCAAACGCTATCTCAAGGATCGCGTCGAGCCAGACGCCGAGCAGCGGGCGATGTTTCGTTATCCCGAACTGCGCCTGACCTATCACTGCCAGGGCGAAGTCCCGCAGACCACCCGTGCCTACGCCAAGGTCCAGTTGCCGGGCACCTACAGCGTCACTGTCACTCATCCCTCGGCTTTCCGTAAGTACCTGCTGGAACAGTTGGTGCCGCTGATGCACGACTTCACCGTGACCGTGGAAGTCGGTGTCAGTGAGCAGAACATTCCTTATCCGTACGTGGTCGAGCAGGGCGATGAGCTGGCCGGCTCCGGCGTCACCGCCGCCGTGCTGGCGCGGGTATTCCCCAGTACCGACCTGTCGGCAGCGAGCGACGGCATTGCCGATGGCCTCTACGATTGGGAAAACACCGATCCGCTGCCGCTGGCGCTTTTCGACGCGGCACGGGTGGATTTCTCCCTGCGTCGGTTGGTGCATTACACCGGCAGTGACTGGCGTCATGTACAGCCGTGGATCCTGCTGACCAACTATCACCGTTACGTCGACCAGTTCATCGTCCACGGGCTGGAGCAGTTGCGCAGCGACCCGCGTTTCGTGCGCATGGTGTTGCCGGGCAACGTGATCATTGAAAAGGGCATGGATCACGGCGAGGCCTCGGCGATCGCCGCCGGTGTAGTCTGGCACCGTTACCAGATGCCGGCCTATCACCTGATCGCCAGCGACGGTCACGGCGTGACGCTGGTGAACATCGGCGTGGGTCCGTCCAACGCCAAGAACATCACCGATCACCTGGCGGTGCTGCGTCCGCATTGCTGGCTGATGATCGGCCATTGCGGCGGCTTGCGTCAGTCGCAGACCATCGGCGACTACGTGCTGGCTCACGCTTACATGCGCCGCGACGGGATTCTCGACCGGGTGGTGCCACCCAACATTCCGATACCGGCCCTGGCCGAGGTGCAGCTTGCGCTTCAGCAGGCGGCGGCCAACATCACCGGCGAGAAGGGCGACGAACTGAAGAAGCGCCTGCGCACCGGCACCGTGCTGACCTACGATGACCGCAACTGGGAACTGCGCTGGGCCCAGGAGCGTCCATTGATCAATCTGTCCCGCGCCGTGGCGGTGGACATGGAAAGCGGCACCATCGCCGCGCAAGGTTATCGCTTGCGAGTGCCTTACGGCACATTGCTCTGCGTATCGGACAAACCGCTGCACAGCGAAATCAAGTTGCCGGGTTCGGCCAACGCCTTCTATGAGCGCGCGGTCAGCCAGCACCTGAAAATCGGTATTGAAGCGGTGGATCTTTTGCGCACCGAACTCAACTCGCTGCACTCGCGCAAACTGCGCAGTTTCGACGAGCCGCCGTTCCGCTAACGGTTGTCATGGTCATTTGATGGTCAGGCCACTAGCATAGTGAGCCCTGACCGTTAGATGCGCCCTTTGCCATGTCCCGTCCCCAACGTCCCGTTTCCCGCCATCCCGGCGCGAAGCCTCCTTCTTCAGCCCCGCGTCGTGTCGCCAAGGCGCCACCGGCCGAGCCGAAGCTGATCCTGTTCAACAAGCCGTTCGATGTGCTGACGCAATTCAGCGACGGCGAGGGGCGTGCGACGCTCAAGGATTTCATCGAGATTCCCGGAATTTATCCGGCAGGGCGACTGGACCGCGACAGCGAGGGATTGTTGCTGTTGACCAACGATGGTCAGTTGCAGGCGCGAATCGCCGACCCGAAACACAAACTGGCCAAGACCTATTGGGTACAGGTCGAGGGCGAGCCGAGCGCCGATCAGTTGCAGCGTTTGCGTGACGGTGTCGAATTGAATGACGGCATGACCTTGCCCGCCGAGGCGCGGCAACTGGAGGAGCCCGCGTTGTGGCCGCGCAATCCGCCGGTACGCTTTCGCAAAAGCGTGCCGACGAGTTGGCTGGAACTGGTGATTCGCGAAGGCCGGAATCGGCAGGTGCGGCGCATGACGGCGGCGGTCGGGTTGCCGACGTTGCGGCTGGTGCGGGTCAGGATCGGCGACTGGACCCTCGAAGGGCTCGATCAGGGCCAGTGGAAGGAAGTGCCGGCGCGTTTATAACGTGCCGGTTTCGATCAGGCCGATCACCACGCTTTTGATCACAAATGCAGCGACACCCAGCCCGAGCACGAAGAACAGGATGAAGGAACCAAAGCGGCCGGCCTTGGACTTCTTCGCCAGATCCCAGACGATGAAACCCATGAAAATGATCAGGATGCTGACAAGTCCAGTCATCATCCACTCTTCGAATACTGCAGGATCCATCGGACATCTCCAGCGCGGGCGGGGCTAAAAGGGCGCTGGAGTATAAGGCATGACGGTTACGCGCAGTGCGGGCCTGCGGCGGTGTGTCGCAGCTATTCGTCGCTTGTGCTGGCCTCTTCGCTGGCAAGCCAGCTCCCACAGGTTCTGCGTCAGCCGCAATATGGCGATCAACACAAAACCCTGTAGGAGCTGGCTTGCCAGCGAAGGCGTCCTCAGCTACGCAGATGAGTCAGCGGCAACTCGGTGCTGTTCAACACCTGGTTCAACACAAAACTCGACCGCACACTGGTCACCCCTTCAATCCGCGTCAGGTGCCCCAGCAGCAGCTTCTGATAGTGGTCCATGTCCGGTACCACGACCTTGAGCTGATAGTCCGCATCCATTCCGGTCACCAGGCTGCATTCCAGCACTTGCGGCAAGGTGCGAATGGCGGCTTCGAAGTTCTCGAAACGCTCCGGGGTGTGTCGATCCATGCCGATCAGCACATAGGCGGTCAGGCTCAGGCCGAGCATCTTGCGGTCGAGCAGTGCGACCTGGCGGGAAATGTAACCGTCGTCTTCCAACTGCTTGACCCGACGGGAGCAGGGTGAAGGCGACAGGCCGATACGTTCGGCCAGCTCCTGATTGGAGATGCGCGCATCGCGCTGCAATTCAGCCAAAATGCTCAGGTCGTAACGGTCGAGTTTGCTCATCAAACGGTCCCTTGTCGTATCTATTGCGGAAGATTATCTATCCATGGTTAAAAATTGCGCAAGTAATGTTTATTTCAGCAATCTTCGCAATCCTCTGCCGGCCCTCCGAGCCTATTCTTATCACCAGAATCACTGCTCGGACAAACAGTCCAGTGCGGCTCGCCCAAACAGGCCAGCTGCGGTCGCCACCCCCACAGGGGATGTGCCGGCCCCCGAGCTACACACTGTCCAGAAGACGGCGTGAGGTGAGCCGACGTCAAAAGCGTCGAGCACGGACGAAGTTCTCAAGGGGAGGCCGACGGGTCTCCCCTTTTTCTTGCCTGGAATTTGGCATCGGCCCTCAATAAAAAAGTTGCGCGACTGATAACCTGTTGCAGAACCGGCCTTGGCTTTCCCAGTCTTACATACAGGCCCTAACCCGCAGTGAGGAAAAGCATGAAGTCGCGCATCTGGCGTTTGGCCGGTGTTGGTTTGCTGTGTGTCAGTGTCACTGCGCAATCGCTGGCCGATGAGCCGCAGAGCCGGGGCCCCGAAGGCGGGCAGCACGGGGAACATCAGGGCAACAATCAGGGCCATGGCGGCAATAATCAGCCGCATCCGCAGAATAATGGTCAGCAACAAAACCAGCCGCACCAGCAGAACAACGACATCATTCGTGGCGACAACAGCCGCCAGTTCGAGCACAACGGCCAGCACCAGAACGGCGGCCAATGGCAGAGCCGTCCACAGCCCGATTTCAACAGCCCGGTTCGGCCGCCACCGCCACCGCCGCAACTGCCCGCCAATGACTTGCCGATCCAGGGCCGGCCAGACACCGTGCAACAGACTCAACAGCCGCGACGTGGTTACTATCAGGACGAGCCGCGACGCAACGATCCCAACCAGCACTGGAACGGTTACATAGGCGCCCCGACCAACGACAATCATTGGCAAGGTCGCCCGACTGGGCATGGCAATGGTTGGGGGCCCGGGCCGCAGTATCGGCCGGGTCATGTGATCGACCGCTTCCCGGAACGCAACGATCGCGTGCCTTACCGTGGCATGGATTACTACTATTCCGGCGGTTACTGGTATCGCCCATTGGGCCCACGCTATGTGGTGGTCGAACCGCCGCGCGGGATTCGGGTCCGCTATTTGCCGGATTACGCTGAGCAAGTCTTGATCGGCGGATCAGTGCTGTTCCTCGCGGCCGGTTCGTACTACGCGTATCAGGAAAGCACTCAGGATTACGAAGTGGTCGAGCCACCGCTTGGCACTATGCAGCCGCAACAGCAGCCACAACCGGCCAGCAACGGTTATGACGTAGTGGCGTATCCGGCCAACGGGCAGTCGCAGGATCAGGTCAATCGGGATGGCTATGAGTGCTATCAATACGCGGTGCAGCAGAGTGGCTTCGACCCGCGAACCGCGACCTATCAACCGGACCCGTCGGTTGTACAAACCTACCGCCAGGCACAGGGCAATTGCCTGAGCAGTCGCGGCTATCAGGTGAGTTTCTGAGCCTTGGCAGCTTTCACCACTTCCTGCGGGTCGGCGTGCACCAGCACTTCGGCCCGCGGATAGGCGGCGTGAATCGCATCGGCGGCTTGATCGCTGATGCCATGGGCGACTGACAAGGTCAGTTCACCGGGTAATTCCAGGTGCAATTGTACGAACCACTGACTGCCGGAAATCCGCGTGCGCAAGTCATGTGCACCTAAAACGCCCGGTACGCTGCAGGCCAGCTCCAGCATGTGCTGGCTGACATCCGGCGGCAACTCTTCATCCATCAACACCGCAAAGCTCTCCCGGGCGATCTGCACTGCGCTCCAGAGGATGTAGGCGGCAATCCCCAGGCCGAACCAGGCATCGACCTGATGCCAGCCAAGCCCGGCCAGCACCAGCGCCACCAGAATGCTGCCGTTGAGCAACATGTCCGAGCGGTAATGCAGGGAGTCGGCGCGCACCGCGTTGGAGCCGGTGGCCTTGACCACCCGATGCTGCAACATCAGCAGCGCCAGGGTCAGGCCCAGCGAGAACACAATCACCCCAATGCTGATCCACGGCGCGCCCACCGGTTCCGGATGTTTGAGCCGATCGATGGCCTGCAACGCAATCAGCACCGCACTACCGCCAATGAACAACGCTTGCGCCATACCGGCCAGCGACTCAGCCTTGCCATGGCCGTAGCGATGATCGTCATCGGCCGGGCGCAGGGCGTAGTGCACGGCCAGCAGGTTGAGCAGCGATGTCACGCCGTCGAGTGCCGAGTCGGTCAACCCGGCGAGCATGCTCACCGAACCGCTCAACCACCAGGCGATGGCTTTGGCGACGATCAGCGTGCAGGCCACTGCCACCGAGGCACGGGTCGCCAGCCGCAGCAGGCGGGCGTGTTCGGAGCTGGAGATCATAGGTGCGGCTTTTCCTTACGCGATTATGCGGCCGGTTGCAGGCCCAGCAAGGCCAGTTGCTGGGTGCTGCCCTTGTGCTGGATCAGGCGTGGGTCGTCCAGCGGGAAGCTGCGGCCCAGTTCACGCTCCAGAATAGTCTGCAACTTGTGGTTATCGACTTTGCCGTCGGCACCGATGGCTTCCTTGAGTTTTTCCGGGGCCACTTGGGCGTGTTCGCCGGGTGCGAAGTAAATCGCGCCAGTGGCGAAGTCCACGGCAAACGCGATCAGGCCGGGGATGATGTAGAACAGCAGGCCCACGGCATCGAGCACGGCGATGGCGGGGTCGATCTTGCCGTCGATCTGACCGCGGCGATCGGGGTAGAAAATCGAACCGCACGCGGTGACCTGGGTCAGCAGGGTCGCGATCAATACACCGCCAATCAGGCGAAAGGGAACACGCATATGAAATCTCCTTGGTCATCTCAAAACGAAGCATCGTCGGTATGAATTAAGACCGCAACGAACACTGCGCAGTTCGCCGTTATACTCGCCGCTCTGTTTGGGAGCCAGCATGATTTCTTTGCCGATCGATGAAGTTTTACCCGCCCTGCGTGAAGCCCTCGCTACACGCCACGAAGCCGTGCTCGAAGCACCGCCCGGTGCCGGTAAAACCACCCGTGTGCCCCTGGCCTTGCTCGATGAGCCATGGCTGGCCGGGCAAACCATCCTGATGCTTGAACCGCGACGCCTGGCCGCGCGGGCGGCGGCGGAACGGTTGGCCAGTGAACTGGGGGAGAAGGTCGGCGAAACCGTGGGTTATCGCATTCGGCTGGACAGCAAGGTTGGCCCCAACACCCGGATCGAAGTCGTCACCGAAGGCATCCTTACCCGGCGCTTGCAGGACGACCCGGCGCTGGAAGGCGTAGGTTTGCTGATCTTCGACGAATTCCACGAACGCAGCCTCGACGCCGATCTGGCATTGGCCCTGAGCCTGAATGGCCGGGAACTGTTTCGTGATGACCAGCCGCTGAAAATCCTGTTGATGTCGGCGACCCTGGAAGGCGAGCGCCTGGCCGGGTTGCTCGACGATGCGCCGATCCTGCGCAGCGAAGGTCGCATGTACCCGGTGGCGATGCGTTGGGGCCGGCCGTTTCAGGCAGGGGAATACATCGAGCCGCGACTGGTGCAGACCGTGCTCGAAGCCTTGAACGATGAAACCGGCAGCGTCCTGGTGTTCCTGCCGGGGCAGGCGGAAATCCGGCGCGTCCATCAGCAATTGGCCGATGCGCTGGGTGATAACTCGCAGATTTTGCTCTGCCCGCTGCACGGTGAATTGGACCTGGCCGCGCAACGCGCAGCGATTGATCCGGCGCCGCATGGCAAACGCAAAGTGGTGCTGGCGACCAACATCGCCGAAACCAGCCTCACCATCAACGGTGTGCGGGTGGTGATCGACGCCGGGCTGGCGCGGGTGCCGCGTTTCGATCCCGGCAGCGGCATGACCCGTCTCGACACGCAACGGATTTCCAGGGCCAGCGCCACCCAGCGCGCGGGCCGTGCCGGGCGACTGGAGCCTGGCGTGTGTTATCGCTTGTGGTCGCAGGATCAGCACGAACAACTGGCAGCGTACGGCAGTGCGGAAATTCTCTCGGCAGACCTCGCAGGACTGGCCTTGCAGCTCGGCCGCTGGGGTGTGACGCCCGGGCAGTTGGTCTGGCTCGATGTGCCACCGACCGCCGCGTATGCACAGGCGCAGGATCTGCTCGAACGCCTGGGCGCGTTGGACGGCGAGACATTGACCCGTCACGGCCAGGCCATGGCCGAACTGCCGGCGCATCCGCGCATCGCCCATTTGCTGTTGCGCGGGCAGGCGCTGGGGCTGGCGGACATGGCCTGCGACGTCGCGGCGTTGCTCGGCGAGCGCGATATCCTGCGCGGCGCCGGCGCGGATCTGCACGGCCGGCTGGTGTTGTTGTCCGGCGAAGAGCGGGCCGCTCGCGGTGCCCAGGGCGGCGTGCAACGGGCCCGGCAACTGGCGCGGCAGTATCGCGGTTATCTGCGCGGCAAAGCGACAGAACCCGTCAGCGACCCCGATCATCCGCGCTGGCTCGGCGCTTTGCTGGCGCTGGCCTATCCCGACCGCGTCGCCCAGCAACGCCGTGCCGGTGGCGCCGAGTATCGCCTGGCCAACGGACGCGCCGCGTTGTTCGCCGAAGCCGACAGCCTGATGAAACAGCCATGGCTGGTGATCGCTGACCTCGGCAGTCGTCAGGGCCAGCGTGAAGAACGAATTTATCTGGCGGCGGATTTCGATCCGGCGCTGTTCGACTCGGTGCTGGCCGAGCAGGTGCGCTGCGTCGATCAGCTGGACTGGGACGAACGCGAAGGCGTGCTGCGCGCTGAACGCCAACGCAAGGTCGGCGAGTTGATCCTCAGCCGCGAACCGCTGACCGGCCTCGACGAAACCGCCCGCAGCCAGGCACTGGTCAATCTGGTGCGACGCAAAGGTCTGGAGCTGTTGCCGTGGACCCCGGAACTGCGTCAATGGCAGGCGCGGGTGGCGTTATTGCGCCAGCTGGACCTGAGCAGCAAAGGCGACAGCGAGTGGCCGGATGTCAGCGACGCCGCGCTGCTCAAAACCCTCGAACACTGGCTGATGCCGTACCTGGGCAAGGTCTCGCGGCTCAGCCATTTCGCCAATCTCGACCTGTCGAGCATTGTCCATAACCTGCTGCCATGGCCACTGCCGCAACGACTCGACGAACTGGCACCGCATCACCTGAGCGTGCCGTCCGGTTCATCAATTCGACTGGACTACAGCGAGCAGCCACCGATTCTGGCGGTGCGCTTGCAGGAGCTGTTCGGCCTGGCAGAAACCCCGCGCATCGCCGGCGGCCGGCAAGTGGTCAAGTTGCACCTGCTGTCGCCGGCGCGACGGCCGGTGCAGGTGACACAGGACCTGGCGAACTTCTGGCGCAGCACTTACGCCGAGGTGAAAAAGGACCTTAAGGGCCGTTATCCGAAACATTACTGGCCCGATGACCCGTTGGTGGCTGAAGCTACCGCCCGCATCAAACCACGCAAATAACAAAAAACTGTAGGAGCGAGCTCTGCTCGCGATGGACGCCAACGATAACGCTGGAAACCTGACACCCCGCGGCGTTCTCGGGTTCATCGCGAGCAAGCTCGTTCCTACAGGTGCCCGATCAGCACTGCCCAGTTTTTTCCTACCCCAAAGCCACAAAAAACCTGCTTTCTCCCTTTCCCGTGCATCAACAGAATACACATCCACCTGCACAGCAAACCCAAGGAGTGAGCCATGACGTTCTCAATTATCGGGCGCTGCCCTGAAACCGGGCAGCTCGGTATTGCCATCAGCTCTTCAAGCATTGCAGTGGGTGCGCGTTGCCCTTGGGCGCGGGCGGGGGTCGGGGCGGTCTCTACGCAGAACATTACGTTGCCGGCTTTAGGGTCGCAGATACTGGATCTGTTGGAGCATCAGCATCTGGAGCCTGAGGCGGCGCTGGACAAGGCGCTGACGTCCAATGGCTGGAGCCAATACCGACAAGTTACCGTGATCGATGCATCTGGCCGCATTGCCTGCTTCAGCGGCAAGGAGTCGCTGGGCGTGCATAACGCGGTGAAAGGCGAGCACTGTGCTGCGGCGGGTAATTTGCTCAGCGACGTACGGGTGATTGAGGCCATGGTCGAGGCGTTCGAGGCCGAGCCTGGTCAATTGGCTGATCGTTTGCTGGCAGCCATGCATGCCGCGATGGCGGCCGGTGGCGAGGCGGGTCCTGTTCACTCCGCAGCGCTCAAGGTGGTGGGCGATTACACATGGCCGATCATCGACTTGCGCGTCGACTGGGCCGAGGAAGATCCCATCGGACAGCTTGATGGGCTCTGGCAGGCCTATCGACCGCAAATGCAGGACTACCTGACTCGCGCGCTCGACCCGACAGCTGCGCCGAGCTATGGAGTGCCTGGGGATGAGTAATGCGTCCAGTCGCGAGCTTCTGGAGCGTCTCATTGCCTTCGCCACCGTCAGCCGCGACTCCAACCTCGAGCTGATCCGTTTCATCGAGGCATACCTGGCGGGGCATGGCGTTCAGAGTGAGCTGTTCTACAACGACGAGGGCACCAAGGCCAATCTGTTCGCCACCATCGGCCCGCTCAAATCAGGCGGAGTGGTGCTTTCCGGTCACACCGACGTGGTGCCGGTTGACGGTCAGGCCTGGACGGTCGATCCGTTCCGCATGACTGAAAGGGATGGGCGTCTCTACGGCCGTGGTACGGCGGACATGAAAGGCTTCATCGCCTCGGTGCTCGCGGCGGTCCCTGTGTTTGTACGGCGTCCGCTTCTGGCGCCGGTGCACCTGGCGTTTTCCTACGATGAAGAAGTGGGTTGCCTGGGCGTACGGCCGATGCTTGCCGAGTTGCAGAAGCGGCCACACAAACCCCGACTGTGTTTGATCGGCGAACCGACCGAGCTCAAGCCTGTGCTGGGCCACAAGGGCAAATTGGCGATGCGCTGCGAGGTACGCGGTGCTGCTTGCCATTCCGCTTACGCGCCTTATGGGGTCAATGCAATCGAGTACGCGGCGCAGTTGATTGGCCGGCTCGGCGCAATTGGCGCGGAGCTGGCGCATCCTGATCACCACGACGAGCGCTTTGATCCTCCGTATTCGACGGTGCAGACCGGTGTCATCAAGGGTGGCCGGGCGCTGAACATTGTTCCCGCTGAATGCGAGTTCGATTTTGAGGTGAGGGCGCTGCCGGACTTCGATGCCCAAAAGGTGGCGAACCAGTTGCAGGTATTCGCCCAGGAGCAGGTCCTGCCAAAGATGCGGGCGGTGCAACCCGACACGGATATCCGCTTGCGCCCGTTGAGTGCGTATCCCGGATTGGCCACCTCACCCGAAAGCGAGGCGGCGCGACTGCTGGCACACTTGAGCGGATCATCGGCGTTTGGAACGGTCGCGTTCGGCACCGAGGGCGGGCTGTTTGACGAGGCTGGCATACCCACGGTGGTCTGTGGCCCTGGCAGCATGGATCAAGGGCACAAACCCGACGAGTTCATCGCGCTGGATCAGTTGAATGGCTGTGATGCGATGCTGATTCGATTGGCTGACTACCTGTGTGCCGCTGACTGACAACGATCACTCGAACATCGCCGATCCCTGTAGGAGCTGGCTTGCCAGCGAAGAGGTCGGCAGGTTCAGCATTGATGTTGCCGGACACATCGCCTTCGCCGGCAAACCAGCTCCTACAGGCCCGTTCTAGTGCGCAATATTTTGGCTCAACTGCTCGCGGCAAAAATCCACGAACAATTGCGCCGGCTTGGTCAGTTGGCTGCGTTTGAGGTGGGCGGACGCCAGTCCGGAGGTTGAGACCGGTTCCTTGATATCGACGATGACCACTTTTTTCCCATCGTAAGTGCACTCCGAGTGCGGGCGGGTCACCAGGATAGAGAACCCGAATCCCTGGCCCACCATGCCGCGTACCATCTCGATCGAAGGCGAGCTGAATACGATGTTCGGCGTCAGGTCCAGTTCGTGGAACAGGCTGACGAAGTAGGTTCTGCTCGGTTGCACATCCAGGAGAATCATCGGCTCCCCGCACAGATCCCTGAGCGATACCTCTTTCTGGTCGGCGAAGCGATGACCTTCAGGCAGCAGGACGTAAGGCTTCTGCGGCGGCATCAGCGGCGTGGTTTGTATGGTGCTGTCGAGACCGTGATCGTAGAGGAAGGCGACGTCGAAAGTGCCTGCGGTCAAACCTTGAACCAGCTCCTGCTGCTCGCCGTCGCGCAGGCGAATGTCCACGCCCGGATACAGCTGGCGAAAGCCGGCGATCAGCTGTGGCAAATACAGCGGGGCCACCGTTTCGAAGCAACCGATGTCGATTTGTCCGGACACCGTATCGTTGTCCGCCAACGCATTCTGTTCAAACTCCCTGGCCATGCGCAGAAGCTCCTGCGCCTTGTGGTAGAAGCGCGTGCCGGTGGGCGTCAGGGAAACGCCCTGGGCATGGTGACGGATGAACAGCTGGACGTTGAAAGACTCTTCCAGGCTTTTGATCGCTGTCGAAACCGATGGCTGCGCGATATAGAGCTGTCTCGAAGCTTCCGCCACGCTGCCGGCTTCTACCGTTGTGACGAAGTACTTGAGTTGTCGCAATGTGTAGGAAGCCACACGCACCTCTTTATTTTTGTGTTCGCGGTGAAAGCCTGGATGGCCCATGTCGCGCGAATGCTTGACTGAACCTTACCTTATGACGGTTCCGGACTGGGTAAGCGCTTGCCCAGTTTTTTCTTATACCCGGAGCATATTTTTAATAATTTTCCTCTGCGCACGGTTGACGCACTATCTCTGCATCCTCCGAAAAAACCCGGCCACCCTGGCGGTCGGGCAGGAAGCGTAGCGTGTTCGACCTCTGGCCGCACACTTGAAGAGGGTGCGAATTAAAACAACAAGATGTCATCGCGCGGATGGATATGCGCACATTTACGGCCGCATGGTCGTGACTGCCTCAGTAACTAATCACAATTAAAAAGTGAGGGCGCTTCTATGTTCAAATATTCATCTTCGAGCGTTAAAACGATCGCTGGTTTAACAGCGTTACTTGGATTCACAGTGCCAGTCGTTGCACATTCAGAAAGCCTTACGGTTATATCGTTCGGTGGAGCGACAAAAGCAGCGCAAGAGGGTGCTTATTTCAAACCCTTTGAAAGCAGTGGTGCTGGGAAGGTGGTGGTCGGGGAATACAGCGGCGAACTTTCCAAAGTCAAGGCGATGGTCGATGTTGGCCAGGTCAGCTGGGATGTCGTCGAAGTTGAAAGCCCCGAACTTTTGCGTGGATGTGAAGAAGGGTTGTTCGAGAAGCTGAACCCGGCGCTGATCGGCGAAGCCGGTAACTACTTGCCTGGCGCTGTCAGCGAGTGCGGCGTGGCCAGTTACGTGTGGTCGATGGTGCTGGCCTACAACTCAGGCAAGGTTTCGACGACGCCAACGTCCTGGGCAGACATGTGGAATCTGCAGCAATTTCCTGGCAAGCGCGGCCTGCGCAAGGGCGCCAAATATACGCTGGAAGTGGCGCTGCTCGCCGATGGCGTCAAACAGGCAGACCTTTACAAAGTCCTGGGCACCAAGGAGGGCGTGGACCGGGCCTTCCACAAGCTTGACCAGATCAAACCCTCGATTCAGTGGTGGGAAGCCGGTGCCCAGCCGCCTCAATGGCTGGCAGCAGGTGACGTCGTCATGTCTGCCGCCTACAACGGCCGTATCGCTGTCGCGCAGAAGGAAGGTTCGAAACTTGCGATTTCGTGGAACGGTCACCTTTACGATCCTGATCACTGGGCCATCGTTCGCGGCAGTCCGAACAAGGCGCTGGCCGAACGCTTCATCGTGTTTGCCAGCCAGGCGAGCGGCCAGAAATCCTTCTCCAGCCAGATTCCCTACGGCCCGATCCGCAAGGATGTGCTGGCGCAGCTGCCAGCGGATACCCTTTCCCAGCTGCCCACAGCCCAGGCCAATCTGGCTGAAGGCCAGTTAGTGGATGCCACGTTCTGGGTCGATCACGGCGAAGAGCTTGAGGAACGCTTCAACGCCTGGGCTGCACGCTAAGCCGTTCTGTGCCCGGGAACTGAGCTCGCTCCTTAAAACTGTAGGAGCGAGCTTGCTCGCGAAAAACGTCCAGGCAACGCGTTCATTCTGGCAAAACGCGTAATCGTTGACGTCCATCGCGAGCAAGCTTGCTCCTACAGGGCTCGTGTCAATACATATTCAATAAAACAAATAATTAGTTTTGTTGTCAGGCAGTTTTTTTCTGGCTAACAACTATAAAAATCATATTTTCGCTATTTGCATTTACCGAACAGAATAAAACCACCCCCGCAAGAAAAGTTGTAAGCGTGGAACTAACTAATAAATGCAACTGATCTGTAGCAACTTGGTGCGCCATAGTTGCCTCAATGAAGGACACAAGCATGACTGTTAACAAGATAGAAGTAGATACGCTTGTTGTCGGGGCCGGCCAGGCTGGCGTCGCCATGAGTGAGCACTTGAGCAAACTGGGTGTTCCCCACCTCGTTCTGGAGCGTAACCGCATCGCTGAAGCGTGGCGCACCGGGCGTTGGGATTCCCTGGTTGCCAACGGCCCCGTCTGGCATGACCGCTTCCCCGGATTGGCATTCGAAGACCTCGAGCCCGATGCATTTGCCTCCAAAGATCGTGTAGCGGCGTATTTCGAAGCCTATGCCGAGAAATTCGAAGCACCGATTCGTACCGGTGTCGAAGTCAAGAAAGTGGTACGCAACGCCGATCGCCCAGGCTTCACCATCGAAACCTCCGAAGGGGTGATCGAGGCCAATCGCGTGGTGGCGGCCACCGGCCCTTTCCAGCGCCCGGTCATTCCCCCGATTGCCCCGAAAGACGACCGGATCACGCAAATTCATTCCGCTCAATATTTCAACCCGCAGCAACTGCCGGAGGGCGGCGTGCTGGTGGTTGGTGCAGGCTCTTCCGGTGTTCAGATCGCTGATGAACTCCAGCGCGCCGGTAAACAGGTCTATCTGTCTGTCGGTCAGCATGACCGTCCGCCTCGCGCCTATCGCAACCGTGACTTCTGCTGGTGGCTGGGGGTTCTGGGGCTCTGGGATGCCGAAGTCATGCAGCCGGGGCGTGAGCACGTCACCATCGCGGTCAGCGGTGCGCGCGGCGGGCAGACCGTCGATTTCCGGGCGCTGGCCAGGCAGGGCGTCACGCTGGTGGGGCTGACCAAATCCTTCGACGACGGCGTGGTGACGTTCCAGCAGGATCTGGCGCAAAACGTCGCTGCCGGCGACGAGAACTACCTGTCGCTGCTGGATGCGGCGGACGCCTATGTAACGCGCAACGGTCTTGACCTTCCAGAAGAGCCCGAAGCCCGGTTCATGCTTCCCGACCCGGATTGCATCACCCATCCAATCCTTGAGCTGGATCTGGCGGAGGCGGGTATCACCTCGATCATTTGGGCCACCGGCTACGCCGTCGATTACAGCTGGCTGCAGGTCGATGCGTTTGACGATAAGGGCAAGCCGCGTCATCAGCGCGGTGTCTCGAGCGAGCCCGGTGTTTATTTCGTGGGCCTGCCGTGGCTGTCGCGTCGCGGATCGAGCTTTATCTGGGGCGTTTGGCACGACGCCAAACATGTCGCCGGCCACATTGCCACGCAGCGCCAATACCTGGAATACCGCGACCCGTCGCAGCGTTAAGAACCGATCATAAATCAAGCTTCAGGGGAGTCTGTTGATGCCTACTCACACTCGAATTCGCATGTTCAATACCAAAGACACGTATCCAAACCAGTCTCTGGATAATGATCTTTGCCAGGCCGTACGGGCTGGCAACACCGTTTATGTCCGGGGTCAGATCGGCACCGATTTCGAAGGAAACCTGGTGGGTCTTGGCGATCCGGCGGCCCAGGCCGAACAGGCGATGAAAAACGTCAAACAGCTGCTGGAGGAGGCGGGCAGCGATCTTTCGCATATCGTCAAAACCACCACCTACATCATCGACCCGCGTTACCGCGAGCCGGTTTACCAGGTGGTGGGCAAGTGGTTGAAGGGGGTTTTCCCGATCTCCACGGGGCTGGTGATTTCCGGGCTCGGCCAGCCTCAGTGGCTGATGGAAATCGATGTGATCGCCGTTATCCCGGATGACTGGAAATCGACGCAATCCCTGTAGGAGCAAAGCTTGCTCGCGATGACGTCGGCACATCCAACATCAATGCAGGCTGACACACCGCTATCGCGAGCAAGCATTGCTCCCACAGGTCAAATCAGGTCAAGGGGAGGCCGGGAGGAGGAACCGCGCAATCACCGGCAGGTGATCGGATATACGCAAGGTATCGTCCTGCCTGACCATCGCCTCGACCCGCTTGATGCGTGGGCTGTAAAACAGGTAATCGACGGTGCGGTCCGGGCCGTTCAGGCCCGGGTCGTTCGGGTAGTGGGTCAGCCAGCGGGCGCGGTCAATGCCACTGGCTTCGTTGTTGGTGGGGATCATCGGGTACTTGTCCCACAGCACATGCAGCGCGCTGTCGGCGGAGTAGGGCGTGCGCTGTTCGTTGGGCAGGCGTTGGTATTGCCCCAGCGGCAGCAGATTGAAATCACCGCCGATCAGCCACGGCGTCCCGCGGCCTTCGTATTTGTCGAGGACCTTGGCCACGGCCGAGATTTGCGCTTGCAGTGTCTCGTCGGGTTGCGTCACGCGGTCCAGATGGGTGTTGAGCACGGCCAACTGACCGCCATCGCTCAACGGCAGGTAGGCAACCACCAAGGCGTTTTTCGGTTGGAACTGGCGGCTGATCAGATTGCTCGGGGCGACTGGTAATTGCAGGCGCTGGGCATGCTCGATCTGGTAGCGGCTCAGGGTTGCCAATTGCCGGCCCACGCTGCCGAAGATATGCGGATCCGGGACAAAGTCAGCTTTCCAGTCAAAGGCGTGGACGCTGCACGGATACAGATCGGCGACCCGTTCCTGCAGCAGTTTGAGCTGGTTCTGATAGTCGCTGGCCTTGGCGCCGTCATCGAGCTCCTGTAACAGCACCACGTCGGGTTGCTCGTCGCGAATCACCCGCGCCACTTCATCGAGGCTGAAGGCCATGTCTTCGGGGGTAGGGGAGTCGTCGGCGCCGGCCGCCAGGTCATTCCAGAACACGTAACGCTTGCCCGCCAGGTACTGGACGTTCCAGGTCATCACCTTCAGCGCCTGGCCGGGGGCCAGGGACGGCGCCCGGGTACTGCAACTGACCGGCAACACTTCCCGGGCTTCGGGGCGCCAGGTCAGGCTGTAGATCATCACACCGGTCAGCCCGATCACGATCAGCAATCCCAGCACGGTGTAGCGCAGCAGTCGGGTCATGGCTCGGCTTATCGCGTTACGGAAATTGACCCCGAGCATACCCGACGGACGGGCGGTCGCCCAAGGTCAGAGTGGCCCGTCGATTTTTTCCGGCACATCGCTGATCAGCATGAACAGACGGAACAGCACCACGCTGGTGAACAGTTGCAGGAAACTGTGAGCACTGTCGATCAACAGCGAGATCACCGGGTTCTGCGGCTCGGGATACGCCGCCAGCGTTGCGCCCTTGAGCAGCCATAACGGCCCCATCACGCACAGAATGCACACCAGGATGCGCAGGAAGTGTCCGCGGGTCAGGCGCAGGCTTTCCTTCATGGCCGCCAGTGGCGCCAGGCCACGTAGCACCAGCAGGTACTCGCCGAAGGCCAGAGTCACCATCAGGTAGATACCCGGCAGGAAATACAGCGACAGGCCAAGCAGAATCAGCAGGGTATTGAGGGCGGTCAACAGCGCGAAGCGCGGCCACAGGTAGGCGGAGCGCGACAGCAACTGGCGGTTGCTTGGCGATTCGCCACGGCTGCGGGCATCAAGGAACAGAATCAGTGCAGCGGTGTACAGCGGATAAACCAGCAGGCCGACGATCACGCTGACGCCGGGGAAACTGTCCGGTTCGGTGGAGTGGTCGACCACTTGTTGCAACAGGGCCTCGATAATCACCAGCGGCAGGCACAGTTGCACGATCTGGCCCAGATTGCGCTTGAAGAAGTACAGGGAGTCACGCAGTACGTCGAACGGATTCATCAGTCGGTATCGCAGGTTGGAAGCAGTGGCTCACTTTAACCGATGATGTGCGGGGGGGCGCAAACGTAAACGTTCGGTAAAGGTCATTGAAACAACTTGTTTCAGCCTCCATTAAGGTCGGGCACCTTATCCTTAAGTGGAAAAGGACAACGATTTCCCCGGCAATCTACGAGGTCGCCATGAACAGCGAAGAGCAAACCCTGATCGATGGACTGTTTTCCCGGCTGCAACAGGCCGAAACGGAATCAGCCCCGCGCGACGCCCAGGCCGAGGCGCGGATCAAGGAACACCTGACCCGCCAACCCGCGGCAGGTTATTTCATGACCCAGGCGATTCTGGTGCAAGAGGCGGCGATCAAGCGCCTCGACGAACAGAACACACAGCTGAACCAGCAGATCCTGCAATTGCAGGCCGATCTGCAACAAGCCAGGGCGCAGGCAGCCGCGCCGGCCCCTGCTGCGCCGAGCAGCGGTGGTTTCCTGTCGAGCATTTTCGGTGGCGGCTCCCGTGATCAGCAGCCTGCGCCGAGCCAGAGCGCACCTGTGTCGAGCGGTGGTGGCTGGCGTGAGCCGGGACGGTCTTCGTTCAATTCGCAGGCGCCACAGCAAAACTTCGGTGCGCCACCGCAGCAAAGCTTTCCTCAGCAAAACTATGCACCGCAACAAGCGGCACCGATGGCGGGCAGCAGCTTCCTCGGCGGCGCACTGAAAACCGCGGCGGGCGTGGCGGGTGGCGTGATGCTGGCCCAAGGCATCAGCAGCCTGTTCCATCACAATCAGCAACCGCAGGAAATCGTCGAAGTCATCAAGGAAGAACCGGCCCAGGTCAATGACCAGGGCAACAATGGCTGGGGTGATGACCAACGCATGGCCGGTAACGATTCCTACGGTAATGACCGGGGTGGCTTTACTGACGCCGACTACAGTGATGACAGTTCATCGTTCTTTGGCGGTGATGACGATTCCTTCGTCTGATTCAACGTTTCAGGTGTTGTAACACTGTGGCGAGGGGATTTATCCCCGTTCGGCTGCGCAGCAGTCGTAAATCCGACCAGTTCGGTCAGTCTGGACGGACGCAGGGGGCCGCTTCGCAGCCCAACGGGGATGAACCCCTCGCCACAACACTCCTTCAGGCTGGCATACTGGGCGACTTTTCGGGCCCGGTGCCTGATCCTGCCTGCGCACCAAGGGGATGTTGCGGTGAAGAAAATCGCTGTGTTCGCCGATGTCCAGAACCTCTATTACACCGTGCGTCAGGCTTACGGTTGTCACTTCAACTATGCCGCGCTGTGGGCCGAGATCAGCAAGCAGGGGCAGATCGTCGAGGCCTACGCCTACGCCATCGATCGTGGCGACAGCAAACAGCAGCAGTTCCAGCAGATCCTGCGCAACCTCGGTTTCACCGTGAAGCTCAAGCCGTATATCCAGCGCAGCGACGGCTCGGCCAAGGGTGACTGGGACGTGGGCATCACCCTCGACATCATGGACGCGGCAGACCATGTCGACGAAGTGGTGCTGGCCTCGGGTGACGGTGATTTCGACATGTTGCTGGAGCGCATCATCAGCAAGCACGGTGTGCAGGCGGTGGCCTATGGCGTACCGGGCCTGACTGCCAACTCGCTGATCCGCGCCGCCAGCCGTTACGTACCCATCGAAGGCGCCTTGCTGCTCAAGAATTGATTTTTACGGAGTTGAAACAGGTTTGGAACGCATCGCAGTCATCGACTTTGAAACCACCGGGATCTCACCGAGCAGCAGCTGTCGAGCCACGGAAATTGCCGTGGTGATGCTTGAACAGGGGCGCATCGTCGAGCGTTACCAGAGCCTGATGAACGCCGGCGTGCGTGTCCCGGCCTTCATCGAACAACTCACCGGTATCAGCAACGCCATGTTGCGCACCGCGCCCTCGGCGGAGCAGGTGATGAACGAAGTCAACGAGTTCGTCGGCACCACGCCGTTGCTGGCGCACAACGCCGCGTTCGACCAGAAGTTCTGGGATTTCGAGCTGGGACGGATCAAGCGCACCCGCCTGCAAAACTTTGCCTGCTCGCTGCTGCTGGCCCGTCGCCTGATGCCCGCGGCGCCGAACCACAAACTCGGCACCCTCACCACCTTCGCCAACCTGCCCCACACCGGCAAGGCCCACCGGGCCATGGCCGATGCGGAAATGGCCGCCAACCTGCTGGCGCATCTGGCCGAAGAATTGCGTCAGAAACACGGGCTGCATGAGCTGTCCCATGATTTGCTGTGCAAATTGCAGAAAGTGCCGGCGGCGAAGGTGGGTGAGCACCTCAAGCGTTATCGCGGTTTTTGAAACGCAACAGAACCTGTGGGAGCGGGCTTGCCCGCGATGAGACCATCACATTCAACATCTTTGTTGGCTGATGGTCCGCTATCGCGGGCAAGCCCGCTCCCACAGGTATTTTATTTGCCATTCACTTCCAACTGCCCCAACGGCACGCGCTTTTCTATTGCGCTCGACAACACGATCGATGTCTTGCTGAACCCGAACGTGGCGATTCGGTTGATCAGCTCCTCAAGCTCCGGCATCGAGCCCACCGCCGCCTGCATGATCACGCAAGGATCACCGGTCACCCGGTGGCATTCGGTCAGTTGCGGGATTTTGATCAGGTCGTCGTAGGCTTTCTGGTTGCCGTGCTGGTTCAGGCGCAGTTCGATGACGCATTGGATCGGCAGGCCGAGCTTGGCCATGTCGACCTTTGCCTGATAGCCGGTGATCACGCCGCTGGCTTCGAGCTTGGCCACGCGCTCAGCCACTGCAGGGGCGGAAAGATTGACCTTGCGCGCAAGATCCGCGTAGGACGCGCGACCGTTTTCCAGCAGGGCGCCGAGCAGCATGCGGTCGTACTTATCCATCGTGGTGACTCCTGAACATGAGCGACTTTCGAAAGCACGGTATATAGCCCTGAACTCCGTGTTTTGAAAAGTGTACCGGCGCTTTAAACAGGTTTTGTAACTTATTTTCCAGCGCCAGCCTTTCTAGAATAGCCGTTCACTTGTACTGCCTGTGAGCTGCCCATCATGTCCGGCCTACGTCGCTTCCCCTTACCGTTGATCGCTGCCTTTTTCGCCTTGTACGTGATCTGGGGTTCGACTTACCTGGTCATCCGCATCGGCGTGGAGTATTGGCCGCCCTTGCTGCTCGCCGGCATTCGTTTCGTGATCGCGGGTAGCTTGATGTACGCCTTCCTGCGCTGGCGCGGCGCGCCGGCACCGACCTGGGGGCAATGGAAAGCCGCCGGCATCATCGGCATATTGCTGCTGGCGTGCGGTAACGGTGCGGTCAGTGTGGCCGAGCACACGGGCGTGGCCTCCGGGGTCGCGGCCCTGGCAGTGGCGACGGTGCCGCTGTTTACCTTGCTCTGTGGCTATTTCTGGGGCGCGCGTAATACTCGTCTCGAATGGGCCGGGATTGTGCTGGGGATGGTTGGCATTGCCATGCTCAACCTCGGTTCCAACCTGCAATCGAGCCCGTTGGGCGCTGCCCTGCTGATTTTTGCCGCGGCCACCTGGGCGTTCGGTTCGGTCTGGAGCAAACACTTGCCGTTGCCTCAGGGCGCCATGGCCAGTGCCGTGGAAATGCTGGTGGGGGGCGTAGTGTTGCTGATCGGCAGCGCGATCAGCGGCGAGCACCTGGACAAGGTTCCTCCGATCGAGGGCTGGGCCGCGTTGGCTTACCTGACCGTGTTCGGTTCAATCATCGCGTTTAATGCCTACATGTACCTGTTGAAACACGTGCGTCCGGCGGCGGCCACCAGTTATGCCTACGTCAATCCGGCGGTGGCGGTGTTGCTGGGGATCGTGTTTGTCGGCGAGACCATTGGTATCGAAGAAGCACTGGCGATGCTGGTGATCATCAGCGCCGTGGTGTTGATTGGCCTGCCACAGTGGCGCCGTACGCCAGAGCAACCGGTGGCGAAGGTCGTGCCGAAGGTGGTGCCGACTGAATCCCGTGTGAATTAGGGTAAACTGCGCGCCATTGCATCTTGTCCGCGCTGAATTTTCCTACGGTATTCCCATGACTTTCGCCACTCTTGGCCTGATCGAACCCTTGCTGCGCTCTCTCGAGAAGCTCGGCTACCAGACGCCGACACCGGTTCAGGCGCAAGCCATTCCAGCGGTGCTGGCCGGTCGCGACCTGATGGCCGCCGCCCAGACCGGTACTGGCAAGACCGCCGGCTTCGCCTTGCCGCTCCTGCAACTGCTGGCCATGGAAGGGCCGAAAGTCACCGCCAACTCGGTGCGTGCACTGATCCTGGTGCCGACCCGCGAACTGGCCGAGCAGGTTCACGAAGCCGTGCGTCAGTACGCCGAGAACCTGCCGTTGCGCACCTATGCGGTGTACGGCGGTGTCAGCATCAATCCGCAAATGATGAAGCTGCGCAGCGGCGTAGACCTGCTGGTCGCGACCCCGGGCCGTTTGCTCGACCTGTTTCGCCAGAACGCGCTGAAGTTCAACCAGTTGCAAACCCTGGTACTGGACGAAGCCGACCGCATGCTCGATCTGGGCTTCTCTGAAGAGCTGGCGAACATTTACAAGGCGTTGCCGAAAAAGCGCCAGACCCTGCTGTTCTCCGCGACGTTCTCCGATGACATCCGCCTGCTGGCCGGGCAAATGCTCAACGATCCGCTGAGCATCGAAGTCAGCCCTCGCAACGTGGCGGCTAACACCGTCAAGCAGTGGGTGGTGACGGTGGACAAGAAGCGCAAGCCGGAACTGTTCGTGCACTTGATGCGCAAGGGCAAGTGGAAGCAGGTGCTGGTGTTCGCCAAGACCCGCAACGGCGTGGACGCGCTGGTGGAAAAGCTCCAGGGCCTGGGCATCAACGCCGACGGCATCCACGGTGACAAACCCCAGGCGACCCGTCAGCGTGCACTGGACCGTTTCAAGGCCAGCGACGTGCAGATTCTGGTGGCCACCGATGTCGCGGCCCGTGGCCTGGATATCGAAGACCTGCCGCTGGTGGTCAATTTTGACTTGCCGATCGTGGCTGAGGATTACATCCACCGGATCGGTCGTACCGGGCGTGCGGGATCGACCGGCGAGGCGATTTCCCTGGTGTGCGCTGATGAAGTGAATCTTCTGTCGGCCATCGAGATGTTGACCCGCCAGACCTTGAAGCGCCAGAACGAACCGGACTTCGAGCCTGAGCACCGGGTGCCGGATACGGATGCGAGTGGTCAGGTCGTGAAAAAGCCGAAGAAACCGAAGAAGCCGAAGGCGTCCGGTGGTGGCGGCAAGCGTAATCTTGGGAAGTGGGTCGATAGCGGCGAGGTTTCGGCGCCAGAGCCTTCGGTCAAGCCTGTGCGTAAAGTGCCGGTGTTCAATACCGGACCGCGTAAGCGGAAGCCTTGATTAGCTGCGGCGTCTGTTAGGCCGCCATCGCGAGCAGGCTCGCTCCTACAGTTGGAATGCATTTGCCTGTAGGAGTGAGCCTGCTCGCGATGGACGCGCCTCGGTCTTCAGGCCTTGTGCTGCAACCACTCAATCATTCCAAGTCCGGCCGCACGCCCACTGGCGAAACACGCAGTCAGCAGATAGCCGCCGGTCGGCGCCTCCCAATCAAGCATTTCCCCGGCGCAGAACACGCCAGGCAATTGCTTGAGCATCAAACGCTCATCCATCGCTTCGAACTTCACCCCGCCCGCGCTGCTGATGGCCTCGTCCAATGGCCGGGTTTTTACCAATGTCAGTGGAAGGGCTTTGATGGCCTTGGCCAGCAGCGCCATGTCGGCGAAACAGTCGGCGGTTGTCAGCTCTCTCAATAGCGCAGCTTTCACCCCGTCGATTCCCAACTGACTGTGCAGATGCTTGGACATCGATCGCGAACCCCTTGGTTTGCTCAGTGCGGCCTGGACTTTATCCACAGGCCGGCCTGGCAACAGATCAATATGGATCGTCGCCGAACCATTCAGGTTGATGGCCTCGCGGATCGGCGCCGACAGGGCGTAGATCAGGCTGCCTTCAATCCCCGTCGCGGTGATCACACATTCGCCCAATCGTGGAATGTCGTCGTTCAAACCGATGGCAATGTTTTTCAGCGGGGCGCCGGCGAATTTGCTGACCATCAATTCGCTCCAGGCTTGCACCTCGAAGCCGCAATTGCTCGGTTGCAATGGCGCCAGTCCGACACCGTGCTGCTCCAGTGGCAGCCTCCACGCACCGTCCGAGCCCAGGCGCGCCCAGCTTGCGCCACCGAGGGCGAGCAGGGTGGCGTCTGCCCGGACGGTTTTTTCCCCGTCGGGACTGTCGATGCGCAAACCACCGGACTCATTCCAACCGAGCCAACGATGGCGGGTGTGGATAACAACGCCAGCTTCTCGCAGGCGCTTGAGCCAGGCACGCAACAAAGGCGCGGCTTTCATATCGGTCGGGAAGACCCTGCCGGAGCTGCCGATAAAGGTTTCGATGCCCAGGTCATGAATCCACTGGCACAACGCATCAGCACCGAAGCCTCGTAGCAACGGCGCAATCTGCGGCGCGCGTTCGGCGTAGCGCGAGAGGAAGGCGGGGTAGGCTTCGGAGTGGGTGATGTTCATGCCGCCGACGCCGGCCAGGAGGAATTTTCGCCCCACCGAAGGCATGCCGTCGTACAGGTCGACCTTGATCCCGGCCCCGCTCAACACTTCTGCGGCCATCAGTCCGGCGGGGCCGCCGCCGATGATGGCGACGCGGGAAGGGGCGGAGGTCGGGGATTGGGTCATGGAGTGCGCTGCGGTTTTGGCGAATGAAGCCGGGCATTCTATCAGCCCAGCCCTCTGTAGGAGCGAGCCTGCTCGCGATGGTCTTGAATGATTACGCGGGTAACCAGATGCCCAGCGGTGACGTTGAGTTTTTCGCGAGCAGGCTCGCTCCTACAGGGAGCGTTGGTGATTTTGAGAGTGGTTAAAAAACAACCGCCGCTCTGTAGCCCATGATCTGCAAGGGCTGTAGTCCCTTTCACTCAGGTTATCCACAGGCAGCTCCACAGGCATTGTGGGTAAAGCATCCACAACTCAATGACAACCTGATGATTGCCAGACCCGCTGTGCGCTGTGATGGAGGATGCCGTGCCGTCGCGCAAGGGCCTGGCGGTCCTTGCTGTAGCCGCCACCGATCACCCCGACCACCGGGATATCGCGGCCCAGGCAATGGCGCATCACGCTTTCATCGCGGGCCGCCACACCCTCATCGGTCAGTTTCAGGTAACCCAGCGCGTCATCTTTATGCACATCGACGCCCGCGTCGTACAGCACCAGATCCGGTTGGTAGAGCGGCAGCAGATAATTGAGCGCATCGTCGACGACCTTCAGGTAATCGTCATCGCCCATGCCGTTGGGCAACGGGATGTCCCAGTCACTTTCGGCCTTGCGTGCAGGAAAATTCTTTTCGCAATGCAGGGAGACGGTCACCGCTTGCGGGGTGTTGTGCAGGATTCGTGCAGTGCCGTCACCCTGATGCACATCGCAATCGAAGATCAACACCCGATTCACCCGGCCACTTTCCAGCAGGAAATGGCTGATCACGGCCAGGTCATTGAAGATGCAGAACCCGGCAGGGTGATCGTAATGCGCGTGGTGGGTGCCTCCCGCCAGGTGGCAGGCCAGGCCATGTTCCAGCGCCTGCTCGGCCGCCAGCAACGAACCGCCCACCGCCCGCACCGTGCGTCGGGCCAGGGCTTCGCTCCAAGGCAGGCCAAGGCGTCGTTGATCCTCGCGGGACAATTCACCCCCCATATAGCGTTCGATATACGAAGGGTCATGGGCGAGGGCCAGAATATCCGGCGGGCACAGTTCCGGACGCAGAAGGTCTGCGTCACGGGTCAGGCCGCTTTCCACCAGGTGATCGCGCAGCAGGCGAAACTTGTCCATGGGGAAGCGGTGATCCGCCGGAAACTCGGGACTGTAGTCTTCGTGATAGATCAGCGGCAGGGGCATGACTGATTTGTCTATAAGGTGTACTGGAGTGAGTGAAGGATCCTACCAGCGTTGTAGACTTGCGACATCCATGCGGAGGGGACGGGGGACGATGGAGCCGATACTGAAACTCGAGAGCGCGCGATTGTTGATGCGCCAGTGGCGCGACGAGGATTTGCCGGATTTCGCGGCGATGTGTGCCGACCCGCAGGTCATGCGCTATTTCCCGGCGCCCTTGAGTCGTCTGGAAAGTGCTTCATTGATCGGGCGAATTAGAGGTCATTTTGCCGAGCACGGGTTTGGCCTGTGGGCACTGGAACGCAAGGATACCGGGCAATTCATCGGCTTTACAGGCCTCGGTGTGGTCGGTTTCGACACGCCGTTCACCCCGGCCATCGAGATCGGCTGGCGCTTGGCGCGCGAGCACTGGGGGCTTGGCTACGCCAGCGAAGCCGCCTGGACCGCTCTGCGCTGCGCCTTTGACCGCCTGCCGGTGAGCGAGGTCGTCTCGTTCACCGCTGACCGCAACCTGCCATCGCAAAAAGTCATGCAGGCCATCGGTATGCACCATGACCCTGCCGATGACTTCGAACACCCGAAACTCGCCGTCGATCATCCCCTGCGTCATCACGTGCTGTATCGGATCAGCCGTGAACAATGGCTGCAAACCTTGCATGGATAACCTGGCCCGGACGTTTACAATGGCCCTCATGTTGGCACGGGCCAGAAACTGAATTGACCGACGCAGCCAGAACTGCGCGGCATTGCGTTGTGTGAGGAGAGTCTGAATGAGCCAAGTGTTGGATGATCTGGTGGACCTGCTGACCCTGGAGCCGATCGAAGAAAACCTGTTCCGCGGTCGCAGCCAGGATCTGGGCTTTCGTCAGTTGTTCGGTGGTCAGGTGCTCGGCCAGTCGCTGTCGGCGGCCAGTCAGACCGTCGAAGAGACGCGCCACGTGCATTCGATGCACGGTTATTTCCTGCGCCCGGGCGATGCCGGGTTACCAGTGGTGTACCAGGTTGACCGGGTCCGCGATGGCGGCAGTTTCAGCACGCGCCGGGTAACGGCGATCCAGAAGGGCCACCCGATCTTTACCTGCAGCGCCTCGTTCCAGTACGACGAAGAGGGTTTCCAGCACCAGAGCCAGATGCCGCAAGTGGTCGGTCCGGAAAACCTGCCGTCGGAACTGGAACTCACCCAGCAGCGCGCGCATTTGATCCCGGAGAAAATGCGCGAAAAACTGCTGTGCCCGAAACCGATCGAGTTTCGGCCAATCACCGAGAAAGACCCCTACAATCCGCTACCTTCCGATCCGATCAAGCACGTCTGGTTTCGTGCCGACGGTGCCTTGGCCGACTCCCCGGCGCTGCACAAATATTTGCTGGCCTACGCTTCGGACTTCGGCCTGCTGACCACCTCGATGCAACCCCATGGCAAATCCGTCTGGCACAAGGACATGCAGGTCGCCAGCCTCGACCATGCACTGTGGTTCCACGCCGACCTGCGCGCCGATGACTGGTTGCTGTACGTCATGGACAGCCCGTGGGCCGGCAACTCCCGCGGGTTCTGCCGTGGCAGCGTGTTCAACCGTGCCGGGCAACTGGTGGCTTCGGTCACTCAGGAAGGCCTGATCCGCCATCGCAAGGATTGGGCATGAGCCTGGCCGATGTACGCCACTGGGTGTTCGACATGGACGGCACCCTGACGGTGGCCGTGCATGACTTCGCGGCGATTCGCGTGGCCTTGGCGATCCCGGCCGAACACGACATCCTGACTCACCTCGCCGCGTTGCCGGCCGATGAAGCCGCGGCCAAGCATGCGTGGCTGCTGGAGCACGAGCGCGACCTGGCCCTCGGTTCGAAACCGGCACCGGGTGCCGTGGACCTGGTGCGTGAGCTGGCCGGGCGCGGGTATCGCTTGGGCATTCTCACGCGCAATGCCCGTGAGCTGGCGCACGTCACGCTGGAGGCCATCGGCCTGGCCGACTGCTTCGCGGTGGAGGATGTGCTCGGTCGCGATGAGGCGCCGCCAAAACCGCATCCCGGTGGTTTGCTGAAACTGGCGCAGGCCTGGGGCGTGCCGACGAGCGAGATGGTGATGGTCGGCGATTACCGCTTCGATCTGGATTGTGGTCGAGCGGCGGGGGCGCGGACGGTGCTGGTGAATTTGCCGGATAATCCGTGGCCGGATCTGGCGGATTGGCATGCGGCCGATTGTGTCGAGTTGCGGGAAATGCTTTCGGCTTGAGGGACCCATCGCGGGCTTACCCGCGATGGCGTCAGATCAAACAGCTCAAATCTCATTGGCCAAACAACGCCTTCTGCCCCTCGGGCGACGTAAACATCCCATCCCCGTCATGCCCGACCCCGCGCACTTCAATCAACTGCTGATGCAACCCTTGCGGTTTCAGCCGTTTCAGATAATTGAAGTAAAAGCGTCCACGAGCCAATCGATACGGGCCTTGAGCCTTGGCCTCGCAGCTTTTATCCAGCGCCGGATGATTGGGGTCGATGTCCTGCTGACCCAGCAGGTAAACGGTGTCTCGCTTGAGGTATTTTTCCTGCAATTGCGCGGCAGTTTGTCCTTCGGCATAGGCGGGTAAATCCGTCAGTCCGTATTTCCAGCGATTGAAGCCCGGGCAACCGGCGTGGTTGAAGGCCACTGGCCGGCGCTCATCGAGATACGCGTAGGAAGACGGATTGGCGATCACGTAGCGCACACGTACACCGGCGGCTTCCAGAGCGGGCTGGTCGTGGCCAAGCAAGGCGTAGCGCTGGACCACCTGAGCGCCACCGGAGTGACCGGCGACGACGATTTGCTTCACGTCCGGAAACTGCTGGCGATTACCCAGGCGGGCGATGATTTCGTCCAGTGCCTCGTACGAGCTCAAGCGAAACGGCGCGGTGGATTCGCCGCCGGCCATCCATTCATTGCCTTGCCAGCGCAAGACCGTGTCGGCCACCGGGTGCAGTGCGACGTCGGTTTCATTGAGAAACTGCGGGGCGATCACCAGCGTCGTTGCGTTTTGCCCGGCCAGTTCGACCGCGTGCTCGCCGCTCTGCAGGTAGGTTTGCGCATTGCGCTGGCGACCGTGGACGATGATCAATACCCGTTCGATTTTTGCCGGGGCGGGGCCGAGACCTACCGCCATCTCGCCTGATTTCAACAACAGGCGGCCGGGACTGAGTTCCTTGACACCATGCTCGGCAGCCCAGGTATTTGTGCAAGGGTTTGCGCAAGTGAACAGCAACACCAACAACCATTTTTTCATTTACAGATTTTTCGCCGCGAAGGTATCGCACTGGCCGACCTGGCCCTGGGCGAATCCGGTTTTGAACCAGCGCACCCGTTGCGCCGACGTACCATGGGTAAACGAGTCCGGCACCACACGGCCCTGACCCTGTTGCTGAAGTCGATCGTCGCCAATGGCATTGGCGGCATTCAGTGCTTCTTCGATGTCGCCCGGCTCCAGCCAGTTCAGACGCTTTTGCGCATTGTTGGCCCAGACTCCGGCCAGACAGTCGGCCTGCAATTCCTGACGGACCAGCAAGCCGCCGTCACCTTCCATCTGCCGGCCTTGCTGGCGGGCTGCCTGAATCTTCGCGGACACGCCGAGCAAGGTCTGAACATGGTGTCCGACTTCATGAGCGATCACGTAGGCCTGGGCGAAATCGCCAGCGGCGGAAAAGCGCTGTGACATCTCCTGGAAGAACGCCATGTCCAGGTACACCTTCTGGTCTGCCGGGCAGTAAAACGGGCCGGTCGCCGACGTCGCCAGGCCACAGGCGGAATTGACCCGATTGCTGAACAGGACCAGGGTCGGGTCCTTATATTGACGACCGGCCTGCTGGAAAATCTGCCGCCAGGTATCTTCGGTATCGCCCAGGATCGATCGAACGAATTCCGCCCCTTCATCATTGGCCGGCGGCGCCTTGCGGGTCTGATTGGTGGCCGGTGCCGATTGCTCGCCCATTTGCCCGGTCAGTTGCCCAAGAATCTGCATCGGGTCCTGGCCGGTGATCCAGCCGATCCCGACAATCAAAAGGATCGCCGTCAGGCTCAGGCCCTTGCCGCCACCGAAGCGCATCCCGCCGCCACCGCCGCCGACATCATCGCCACGGGCATCGACCACGTTGTCGCTGCGTCGGCCTTTTTTCCATAGCATGTGGGAATCCTCTTCTGTTCTGGGTAAAGCTCCGTGCGATGAGTGTTGCTGCTCAGTGGGAGCGGCGCCAGTCCGGTCGTCAGACAGCCTTGTGCGGCGGCGGTTCTGTGCATGGCGTGACATTAGGGGTTTCGTTGACGGGCGGGTCCTACAGATCTACTGCGGTGAAGGTATCGCAAGCGTCCGTGCGGCCGGTTTCAAAACCGGTTTTGAACCAGTTCACGCGCTGCTGTGAGGTACCGTGGCTGAACGTCTCTGGCTTGACGACGGCATTTTGGGAGCGTTGCAGGTTGTCGTCACCAAACACTGTTGCCGCATGCAATGCCGCTTCGATATCGCCAGCTTCCAGCCAGTCCAGGCGCTGTTGTGCATGGTGTGCCCAGACGCCGGCCAGGCAATCGGCCTGCAACTCCCCGCGCACCTCCAGGCCTCCATCTCCAGTGACGGTTTGCTGGTCCAGCAAGGCCTTTTCAAGCGGACCGGACATTCCCAGTACCAATTGGACGTGATGCCCGACTTCGTGAGCGATGATATAGGCCCGAGCGAAGTCTCCGACCACTGAAAACTGCTGCTCGAGCCTCGTGAAGTAGTCGAGGTCGAGATACACCTGTTGGTTGCTTGGGCAATAAAAGGGACCACTGACCGAGCTGGCGAACCCACACCCGGTGTCCACGTATTGTTCAAACAGCGTCAGCGAGGGCTTCGGGTAGCGCCTTCCCGATTGCTCAAAAAGTTGTTTCCAGGTGTCTTCGGTCTCGCCCAGTACCGATTCGACAAACTTCAATTGCAGGTCTTCGGCGGTCTCGATCGCGAGGGGGGCGGCGGATGGGGTCGCTATGTTCGAGGGCGCAAGGGGAATGTCGCCGGATGTGGTGTCGAGCGTGGAGTAAAGCCCTGCGGCTGCCAGAGCAGCCGCGGCCAGCCCGACACTCAGTGTTTTCCCTGTGAGCGTGCGGGCATCCTTGCCCTTGCGAGTGTCGTTTACGTTGTCGCTGCGTCTTGCCTTGTTCCATAACATGTTTGCGGTCTCTCATGGATTGATGGGGCGGGTATCGCCGTCTCCATGAATAACCGCACAGGCAAAAGGGTGTGGGAGAAATGTGTAAGAGTTAGTGAGGTCGTGGCGGTTTCCGGGTTACTGGTCGAACGCATCCCCCACCGGCGCGAAGTCCGGGCTGATTCCTGCGATGTGGCGTGCGGCGATGTAGCCGAAGGTCAGTGCCGGGCCGATGTTGATGCCGCCGGCGGGGTAGTGCCCGCCCATGATGCTGGCCATGTCGCCGCCCGCCGCGTACAGCCCTGCGATGGCCCGGCCCGAGTCATCCAGGACCTGGGCATGTTCGTTGACCTTCAACCCGGCGAAGGTGCCAAAGCAGCCTGGCTCGACCTTCACGGCATAGAACGGTCCCTGTTCGATCGGCGCGACGCACGGGTTCGGTTGCTGTAATGCGTCACCCTGTTTGCGGTTGTAGGGTGTCGAGCCGCGGCCGAATTGCGGGTCTTCGCCGTTGCGTGCATGCCGGTTGTAGTCCGACACGGTGTTTCGCAAGCCGCTTGGGTCGATGCCGCAGGCTGACGCCAGTTCTTCGAGTGTGTTGCCGGTTTTCAGATAGCCACTGCGGATGAAGGATGACAGCGGCACGGGAAACGGCCGAGAGATGCCCAAGCCGTAGCGCCGTTGAAATGCATGGCTGCAGATCAGCCAGGAGGCGACCTCTTCACCCTCTGGCGCGGCGGCGATCATGGCCATCACGTAGTCGTAGTAGCCGTTGGCTTCGTTGACGAAGCGTTGGCCGTTGCTCAGTACGCCGATGATTCCCGGTTTGCCGCGCTCGATGATATGGGGGAAGTGGCCTGTGCTGCCGTCGCTGTGTGGCACCCGGGAAACCGGCGCCCAGGCAACGGGGGACTGCATGTTGTTGTCCACGTGGGCGCCGACGCTTTCACCCAGTCGCAGGCCATCGCCGGACACACCGAGTGGCGGCAGGGCCAGGTGTTCATGACCGGTGGGCGTGCGCGGGAACAGCGCCTTGCGCCGCTCGATGTCATTGGCGAAACCACCGGCCGCCAGCACCACGGCCTTGCGTGCCTTGATCCGTATCGGTCCCTTGGCGGTGCTGACCACCGCGCCGTGCACCTGATTGCTTTCGCGCAGCAGGTCGGTGACCGGCGCCGATTCCCAGAGCAACACACCAAGGTCCTCGGCGGATTTTGCCAGGCGCGCCACCAGTGCCACGCCGTTGACCAATTGCATTGCCCGACTGTGCAGGACGAGGTCGAGCAGGTGACGGGTAAATCGCCGGGTGACATGCCAGGCTGCCGACAGCGAACGGGTCAGATTGAGAAACGCCGTGAGGTCTGCACCCGCCATGATCGGCATGCCCATGAAGGACGTTTCCCGCATGGTCGTGCGCAGGCGCTTAAGCAACTTGCCGACTTTTCGTGCGTCGTACGGCGCGGCGATCACCGAGCGTCCACCGGTACCGGCGCCTGGTGTATCGCCATGAATGTCGGCAATCGCATTGCCGTCGGCGAATTGCAACGAAGTGTGTTGTTCGAAGAACGCGACCATCCGAGGGCCGGCCTCCAGGAATGCGTCGATCATCGCTGGCTGGAATTGCTCGCCCAACTCGTGTTTCAGGTAGGTCCGCGGCAACTCCACGTCTTCGACGATGCCGGCGCGACGGGCCAGGGGATTGCACGGCACCCAGGCCCAGCCGCCTGACCAGGCGGTAGCGCCGCCGAACACCGGATCTTTTTCGACCACGATGACTTTCAGGCCATGGTAAGCCGCCGTCACAGCCGCGGATAAACCGGCCGCACCAGAACCGACAACGAGTACATCGCAGTCAACGTCAGGAAGAAATTGCGGCTCGGCAGGCATTTTTCGGGCTCCAGCGGTTTATTATTTTGGAATTTGATTCCGAAAAATATAAGAGGTTGATTGAATCGGGCAAGGACGATGTCCATAAAATGGGCGGTTATCGGACATTCAGTTCCAGATTTCGTAATCCACCGGATGTCTTCTAGAATCGGCAAAATTTGCGTGGAGACACCCATGGCCGGCAGTCAGATCGAACGTGTTTTCAGTGTGCTTGAAAGTCTCACCAGCGACCCTCGCGGCCTGCCGATGCAGACGCTGGCGGAGCAACTGGACATCCCCAAAAGCGCCACTCACCGGCTGCTCGCCGAGCTGATTCGCCTCGGCTATGTGCGCCAGAATCCGGAAAACCTGCGTTACCACTTGTCGACCAAACTGGTGGCGATGGGGTTCCGGTACCTGTCGAGCAGTGGCGCCGATATCGTGCAGCCGGTGCTCGATCGCCTGGCCCAGGAAACCGGTGAACTGGTGCGTCTGGGGGTGATCGAAGGCGAGCGGCAGACCTGGATCGCCAAGTCCCAGGGCGCTCGTTCCGGTTTGCGTTACGACCCGGACATGGGCCGTGATGCACCGCTGTTCTACACCGCATCCGGGCATGCCTGGCTGGCGTGCATGAGCGATGCCGAAGCTTTGTCACTGGTGGAGCGCCAGGCGGCGGATCGGCCGCTGGAGTTGGGACCGAATGCACCGCGTTCAAACATCGAACTGCTCGAACGCCTGCGTCTGGCGCGCGAGCAAGGTTATGCGTGCGTCGAGGAAAGTTCGGCGGTGGGTACTTCGGCGATTGCCGCGGTGGTGCGTCATCCCGGTGATGGACGGGTGATCGGTGTGCTCAGCATTGCCGGGCCGAGTGCGCGGATGCCGGGGGCGCGGTTGCATGAACTGGCGCCGTTGTTGTTGGCGTTTACCGAGGAGTTATCGGCAGCGAGTGTGGCGTCGGAATTGTTCACTTAGCTGGTGGACATACGGCTCTTGTGGGAGCGGGCTTGCCCGCGATAAGGGGCTCACATTCAGCATTTATGTCGGCTGACATTCCGCTATCGCGGGCAAGCCCGCTCCCACAGGGTATGGGTTTGCCCTAAAAATGTGCGGTGTTCGAACACTATCTGCGACTACTTGTGTAAGAATTTGGAACTTGGTTCTAAATTGTTGGAATTCATTCTTCCGACAATAACCGCAAGAGGGCCGCCCCATGAGTTCACCCCTTCGCATCGCCCTGATCGAGGCCAGGCCATGAGTGAACGCGTCTTTTCCCTGGCCAGCCTGACCGTGCTGGAATTGTCACCGCCCGACATGGTCGAGGTGGCCGCGCGAGCCGGTTACAGCCATGTCGGTTTGCGCCTGGTGCCGGCGACGCCGCAGGAACATCATTTTCCGTTGGTGGCCGATGCTGAATTACGACGCCAGACCCTGGCGCGTCTGCGTGACGCCGGCATTCGTGTGCTGGATGTTGAAATCCTGCGGCTGAAGCCGGAAACCGTCGTAGCCGAGTTCGAGAACATTCTGGCGGTCGGTGCCGAATTCGGTGCCAGCGAATTACTGGTGGCCGGTAATGATTCTGACGAGCAACGGATGACGGAGAACTTTGCCGAACTGTGCGATCTGGCAGTGTCCTATGGCTTGCATCCGCACCTGGAGTTCATGCCCTGGACCGACGCGCGCAATCTTGAACAAGCCGTGCGCATCGTCGAGCGCGCCGGGCGCGAAAACGGTGCAGTGCTGGTGGACGCGTTCCACTTCGACCGTTCGGGTTCACGGCTGGAAGATCTGGCCAGGGTTGCGCCTTCACGTTTGCGCTATGCGCAGTTGTGTGATGTTGCGGGACAGCGACCGGCTGACATGGCCGAGATCTTGCGTCAGGCGCGCAACGAGCGACGCTTTCCCGGCGATGGTGATTGTGATTTGACAGGATTGTTGAGTTGTTTGCCGGCTAACATTCCATTGAGCCTGGAGATCCCCACGGTGCGACTGCTGGAGCAGGGGGTGAGTGGGTTGGACCGGGCGCGAATGGCTTTGGATAAAACCCGGGAATTGTTGGCGCGGCTGTAAGCGGTGCTGCGCACCTGATCGCGGGCAAGCCTTGCTCCCACAAGGATCACCTCAATTCTGTGGGAGCAAGGCTTGCCCGCGATGCTTTTGATTTTTAATGCAAAGGAAATCCAATGACCGTCAGCACCCCGCTCTCCGGCGTCAATCAGCCCTTCAAAGGGATTCTGCTGATCGTTGTCGCCACCTTCCTGTTTTCCAGCCACGACGCCATTTCAAAATACCTGTCCGGGTTCTATCCGATTGTCATGGTGGTGTGGGCCCGTTATGTGGTCCATACCCTGTTGATGGCCGGGATCTTTCTGCCGCAATCCGGGCTGCGGGTCCTGCGCACGAAGCGACCGCTGCTTCAGCTGACCCGGGCACTGTGCCTGCTGGGTACCAGCCTGTTTTTCACCACCGGGTTGATGTACATCCCGTTGGCCGAGGCCACGTCGGTCAACTTCCTGGCACCGGTACTGGTCACTGCGCTGTCGGTGCCGCTGCTAAAGGAGCGGGTGACGCGCGGGCAATGGCTGGCGGTGATTTTCGGATTCGGCGGCGTGCTGATCATCGTTCACCCCGGTGGTGAGTTGTTCACGCCTGCGGTGTTGCTGCCGTTCTGCTCGGCGCTGTTTTTCTGCTTCTATCAGTTGCTGACACGCAAGCTCAGCGAGATCGACAGTCCGACCACCAGCAACTTTTTCGCCGGGTTGTGCAACACCCTGGTGATGAGTGCGCTGGTGCCGTTCTTCTGGCAACTGCCGAGCCTGATGCATGGCGCAATGATGCTGGCGCTGGGGGCTTGCGGGATGACGGCGCATCTATTCCTGACCCAGGCATTCCGCCATGCCGCGCCAGCCTTGCTGGCGCCGTTCAGCTATTGCCAGATCGTGTTTGCCGGCCTGTTGGGCTGGTGGCTGTTTTCCCACACGCCGACTCTGACCACCGTGATCGGTATTGCTGTGATTTGTTGCAGTGGACTGGCGGCGGCGTGGCAGCAAAGCCGCAAATAGCAGCCACCACAAAACACTGTAGGAGCGAGCCTGCTCGCGATGACGGTGGGTCAGGCAACATCAGTGTTGAATGACAGTCCGCTATCGCGAGCAGGCTCGCTCCTACAAGGGTATTGCGCTGAATTTTATTCGGTAACGGTTGGAATCTTGCGCGGTGCCATGAAGTACATCCAGGTCAGCGCGATGAAGTACATCGCCGGGATCAGGGTGAACAGCACGGTGTAGTTGTTGTTGGTGACGGTCAGGATGTGGCCGACCAACTGGGTCATGAACATCCCGCCAATGGCGGCGCACATGCCACCGAAGCCGAACACCGTGCTCATCATGTGCTTGGGCGTGTAGTCCATCACCAGGCTCCAGATGTTCGCGGTCCAGGCCTGGTGCGCGCCGATGGCCAGGGAAATCGCGAATACCGCCACCCACAAGTTGCTGGAGCCGGCCGCCATGATCACGCCGATGATGCAGCAGGCGAACAGGAGCATGGACATCAGTCGCGCCTTGATCGGGTTGATCCCGCGGCCGATCAGGAACGAAGACAGTATCCCGCCGCCGACACTGCCGAAGTCGGCGGTGAGGTAGATGATGATCAGCGGAATGCCCATCTGGGTCACGTTGATGCCCAGGTTGTATTGCTGATTGAGGAACGGTGGCAGCCAGTACAGGTAGAACCAGAACACCGGAGCGGTCATCGAATAGGCGAGGGCGAAGGCCCAGGTGCCGCGCATGCGCAGGATTCGCGAGAAGGGTACGCGGGTTTGTTCCGGTTCGACTTCGTTCTGGATGTACTCGAGTTCCGACTGTTTGACGCTCGGGTGATCTTCCGGATTGAAGTACTTCAAGGCCCAGAACAACACCCAGATGCCGCCCAGTGCCGACATGCACAGGAACGCGGCCTGCCAGCCCCAGGTGTGCAGGATCAGCGGCAGCAGCATCGGCGTGAACATCGCGCCGACGTTGGTCCCGGCGTTGAAAATGCCGGTGGCCACGGCGCGCTCGCCGGCCGGGAACCACAGGCGCGTGGTTTTCACGCAGGCGGGATAGTTGGCGGCTTCGGTCAAGCCGAGAATGAAGCGACAGACCATGAAACCGACGGCCGAAGTAGCCAGGCCGTGGGCGCCTGTCGCCAGGCTCCAGAGCAGCACGGCGCAGAAGAACACGCGCTTGACGCCGACCCGGTCGATCAGGCGGCCTTGCAGCACGAAACCGATGGCATAACCCACCTGAAACCAGAAGTTGATGTTGGCGTAGTCCATCGCCGTCCAGCTCATTTCCTTGGCGAGGATCGGCTGCATGACGCCGAGCGCGGCGCGGTCGATGTAGTTCAGGGTGGTGGCGAAGAACACCAGCGCCAGCATGCCCCAGCGGGTTTTGCCAACCGCCATGGCACCGCGGATTTTGTCGCCGATGCCACCAGTGGCGGCGCTCATGGCCGGAGCCATGCGAGAGCTTTGAGTAGGATTCATCTGTGCCATCCGTTCAATGACTGACAAGCGAAGCTCGTCTGGACTTCAAGGGCGCGTGATCAATCGATGCGGTGGGCGCGGGACTGATCGGCTGGTTTCGTCGACTGACGGGTTATTCAGCGAGCGGCACGGTGATGCCGGCGGTGCGCAAGGTTCGGATGGACGCCAGGCAAGGCGTAATGACGGTGGTTCGAGCGAGCAAGGCGTTGAATGAGCGCATGAGCGTATACCCGTTTTTTTGAAATTTTTATGTGGTGTTCTGGGTCTTGGTTAACTGAAGCCGGCATTTGAGGACCGGACTCAATGTGGTGTTGATGTTGCGCAGCGAACAAAAAATCGTCAATTCACCAAAGTCCATTGTGTTCGATAATCGCACGCAAAACTAACCGGATAGTACACTTTGAATTGCTGTGTTGGATCGCGCAGCCAATAATTCAATCCAAGATAAACGCAATCCCTGTAGGAGCCGGCTTGCTGGCGAAGGCGATCTCGCGGACGCCATCGCCAGCAAGCCGGCTCCTACATTAAAAAGCGCGCAATGCCCTTAACAAGATTGCCTCCACCCCGGGAGTCGAAATATGCAGCGTTCCATTGCCACCGTGTCCTTGAGCGGTACCCTGCCGGAAAAACTCGAAGCCATTGCCGCCGCCGGCTTTGACGGTGTCGAGATTTTCGAGAACGACCTTCTCTACTACGACGGCAGCCCTCGGGAAATCAGGCAGATGTGCGCCGATCTCGGGATCGCCATCACCTTGTTTCAACCCTTCCGGGATTTCGAAGGTTGCCGCCGTGACCGCCTGTCGCGCAATCTGGAGCGGGCCGAGCGAAAATTCGACCTGATGCAGGAACTGGGCACTGACCTGGTGCTGGTGTGCAGCAACGCCTCGGCCGACGCCATCGGTGATGAACAGATTCTGGTCGATGACCTGCGCCTGCTGGCCGAACGCGCCGGCGCGCGTGGCCTTCGTATTGGTTATGAAGCACTGGCCTGGGGGCGGCATGTGAACACCTGGCAACAGGTGTGGAATATCGTCCGTCAGGCTGATCACCCGAACCTCGGCGTGTTGCTCGACAGCTTCCATACGCTGTCGCTCAAGGGCGATCCGAGTGCCATCGCCGAGATTCCCGGCGACAAGATCTTTTTCGTGCAAATGGCCGATGCACCGATCCTGGCCATGGACGTGCTGGAGTGGAGTCGGCACTTCCGCTGCTTCCCGGGCCAGGGCGAATTCGATTTGCCGGGCTTCCTCGCTCCGATCATCAAGAGTGGCTACACCGGACCGCTGTCGCTGGAGATCTTCAATGACGGTTTCCGCGCCGCACCGCCACGGGCCAACGCCGCCGACGGCCTGCGCTCATTGCTGTACCTGGAGGAGAAAACCCGGCAGCGTCTGGCGCAGCAAACCCAGCCATCGAACAACCTCGACATTTTGTTCGAGACACCGAAGGCCAGCGAGTACAACGGCATCGAGTTTCTCGAATTCGCCGTGGACGAAAGCCTCGGCGCCAAACTCTCCCACTGGCTGGAACGGCTGGGCTTCGTCAAGGCCGGCCAGCATCGCTCCAAGAACGTCAGCCTGCTGCGCCAGGGTGATATCAACCTGATCCTCAACGCCGAACCTTACTCGTTCGGTCACAGTTTCTTCGAAGCACACGGCCCGTCGCTATGCGCCACTGCCGTGCGGGTCAAGGACAGTGCCAGCGCTCTGGCGCGGGCCGTGGCCTACAAAGGCCAGCCCTATCGCGGACTGGTCGGCCCCAATGAACTGGAGCTTGCCGCGGTGCGCGCGCCGGACGGCAGCCTGATTTACCTGGTGGATCAGGAGGCCGACGTCTATGGCACCGACTTCAATCTATTGCCTGGCGCCGTGGCCCGAGGCGGCCTCAAGCGGATCGACCATATGGCCATGGCGCTGCCTGCCGATAGCCTCGACAGTTGGGTACTGTTCTACAAGAGCTTGCTGGATTTCGAGGCCGATGACGAAGTGGTTCTGCCCGATCCTTATGGTCTGGTGAAAAGTCGCGCGCTACGCAGTCGGGACAGTTCGATTCGCTTGCCGCTGAACATTTCAGAGAACCGCAACACCGCGATCTCACACGCGTTGTCGAGTTATCGCGGCTCTGGGGTGCATCACATCGCTTTCGATTGCGACGACATCTTTGCCGAAGTCAGCCGCGCGAAAGAGGCGGGTGTGCCGCTGCTGGATATTCCGCTGAACTACTACGACGACCTGGCGGCCCGGTTCGATTTCGATGACGAATTCCTGAGTGAGCTCGCTTACTACAACGTGCTTTACGACCGCGATGCGCAAGGTGGCGAATTGTTTCATGTCTACACCGAGCCATTCGAGGGGCGGTTCTTCTTCGAGATTATTCAGCGCAGGAACGGCTATGCCGGTTACGGCGCAGCCAACGTCGCGGTGCGCCTGGCGGCCATGGCGAAATCGCGAAGTGGTGCCGTACGTCAGACAAAGTTGTAGGAAAATCGTAATCACGTCGACAAACCGTTGCCGCACGGCTTCCTTCACTGTGCGGCGCGGCTCATAATCGCCCACCTGTGCAGTGATGGCCGTGAGCCCGCAATGACAATGACTTCAGAACTCCCCGCAGCGCCAGAGCAACCTGTCGAGCCGCGCAAGAGTCGCAAGAACAACCCGGAAAAAACTCGCGAGAACATCCTTCAAGAAGCGATTGTCGAGTTCGTTCAACAAGGTCTTTCCGGGGCGCGCGTCGATGCCATCGCCGAACGCATCCACACCTCCAAGCGCATGATCTATTACTACTTCGGCAGTAAGGAACAGCTCTACGTCGAGGTTCTGGAAAAGCTCTATGGCGATATCCGCAGCACAGAAAACCGATTGCACCTGGCCGAACTGGCCCCGGTGGAGGCGATTCGGCGGCTGGTGGAGTTCACTTTCGATCATCATGACCGCAACGTCGATTTCGTGCGCATCGTCAGCATCGAGAACATTCACAACGCCGAATATGTGAAACGCTCCGATGCGATCAAGGCGATGAACAACACCATTCTTGATTCATTGGGCGAGATTCTGCGTCGTGGCGCCGAACAAGGGCTGTTCCGCGCCGGTCTTGATCCATTGGATGTGCATCTGCTGATCAGTTCGTTTTGCTTCTATCGCGTGTCGAACCGCCACACCTTTGGCGAGATTTTCCAGATCGATCTGCCGGATGAAAGCATCAAGCAGCGTCATCGCGAGATGATCTGCGAGTCTGTTTTGCGATACCTACAGGCCTGACCGGGAACTGCTTTTTGTAGGAGCCGGCTTGCTGGCGATAGCGTCTTTGAGAGCGTCATCGCCAGCAAGCCGGCTCCTACAGTATTTCAGGTGTTCATGCTCTGAAAATGCGCCAGCATCCGCTGGGCATCCGGCACCACGCCGCTGAACAATTCGAACGCCTTCACCGCCTGGAACACCGCCATGTTGCCACCATCCAGCGTCCGGCAACCCAGGGCACGGGCACTGCGCAGCAGTTCGGTTTCCAGTGGGAAATAAACAATCTCCGCCACCCACAGTTGCGCTCGAAGCAACTCTACCGGCACCGGCGTGCCCGGCAGTTTTTTCATGCCCATAGGTGTCGTATTCACCAGGCCGTCAGCCTCAATCAAGGTGCCAGCGAGGTCATGGCCGGCCACTGCACGGCCCTCGCCGAAATGCTGATTGAGGTTGTCCGCCAGACTCTGGGCGCGGCTCGTATCCACATCGAAAATGCTCAGCTGCTGTACGCCTTCGCTCAGTAGCGCGTGGGCTACCGCTGCGCCAGCGCCACCGGCACCCATTTGAACGACACGTTCAACGGCAACGCCCTTCAGCCCTCTGCGAAAACCCTCGGCAAACCCCAGGCAATCGGTGTTGTGGCCGATGCGTTTGCCGTCCTTCAGCACCACGGTATTGACCGCGCCAATGCCGCGGGCTTCCGGCGATAATTCGTCGAGCAACGGGATGATCGCCTGCTTGCACGGGAAGGTGATGTTCAGTCCTGTGAAATTCATGCGCTCGGCAGCCATCAACAGGTCGGGCAGGGCGTTGCTGTCGAGTTGCAGTTGATCAAGGTCGATCAGGCGATAGAGGTAACGTAAACCCTGGGCATCGCCTTCATGCTCGTGCAGCGTCGGTGTGCGCGAAGCCTGGATGCCGGCACCGATCAGTCCTGCCAATACAGTCTGGTTCTGTTTCACGATGCTCACCCTTTCAGACGTTGGCTGAAATGCTCCAGCGCCAGGCGATAGCCGTGGCTGCCGAACCCGGCCATTACGGCAGTGGCAATGGCGGATACGAAGGAGTGATGGCGGAATGGTTCACGGGCGTGGACGTTGGACAGGTGGACTTCGATCACTGGCAGTTCACTGGCGATCAGGGCATCGCGGATCGCCACCGAGGTGTGTGTCCAGGCGGCGGGGTTGATCACGATCCCGGCGCATCGGCCGCGTGCGTTGTGAATCCAGTCGAGCAATTCGCCTTCGTGATTGGTCTGGCGAAACTCCACCGCCAGGCCGAACTCTTCGGCGGCACGGCCGCACAAGGCTGAAATGTCCGCCAGGGTTTCATGGCCGTAAGTCGCCGGTTCACGGGTGCCGAGCAGGTTCAGATTCGGGCCGTTGAGCACCAGAATGATGGGGGACATCGACTTTTCTCCACTTATTGTTTTTGGCGTTGGCCAAGGGTTCGGCCTGTGGAGATAAATTGTACTAGATGGTTAATTTGGTCAATTGAAGCGGAAACTTCCCAGCGGTTTGTGTGCGGTGATCGGACGGTTTCGCTTTCAGCGTGGTAAATGCTCCACCAGAAAATCAATAAACGCCCGCAATCGCAGGGGCATGTGACGGGTTTGCGGATAGAGCAACGTAAACGGTCGCGAACGCCCGCCATAGGGTTTGAGCACTTCCACCAATGTGCCATCGGCCAGTTCTTTTTCGACGATAAAGCGATACGTCTGAAACAGACCGGCACCGTGTTTCGCCAGCGTCACGCCACCCAACACATCGTCGGAACAGCTGAAGTTGCCCTCGGCCAGAATTTCGCGCTGCACGCCCTGGTCATTGAACAACCAGGCGATGCGCCGACCGCTGCTGGGCAGTTCGTACTGGATGCATTCGTGCTGTTGCAAGTCGTCGAGGGTTTGCGGGGTGCCGGCACGCTTGAGGTATTCGGGGCTGGCAATCATCACCAGTGCGGCGTCTTCCAGTTGCCGGGCGATCAGGCCGGAGTCAGGAATCGCGCGCACGCGGATTGCCATGTCATAGCCTTCACCGACGAAATCGATGTTGCGATTACTGATGTGCGACTCGACCTTCACCGCCGGAAAGCGCGCACGAAATTCAGGGAGCAACGGCAGGATTCGATGGTGTGCGTAGGTGGTCGGAATACTGATGCGCAACGTCCCGGACGGCACTTGCTGTTGGCCCATGACTTCGCGCTGGGCCTCCACCAACTGTGCCAATGCCTGACGACATTCCTCGTAGTAGCGTCGACCACTGTCGGTCAGGTTGACGCTACGGGTGGTGCGTGCAAACAGTCGCACGCCCAGACGCTCCTCCATGCGTGACACCGAGCGACTCACCGCGGCCGGCGTGACGCCCGCCACCAGCGCGGCCGCGGTGAAACTGCCGGCCTCGGCGGCCAGGCAAAACAGCTCGATGCTGCCTAGTTGAAGATCGTCGAATTGTCGCTGCATGATTGATTACACCGGGGATCAAATTAAGTGTGTAAACCAGTATTTAACAGATGCCCGCACACAGATACAGTGAGCTTCAATGGGTAAGCCTTTCTGAATCAACCGAGCAGGAGAAGCAGCATGCCTTTCGTCAGCGTACGTATCACCCGTGACGGCGTTACCCGGGAGCAGAAAGCCCAGGTCATCGCCGAAATCACCGAAACCCTGCAACGCGTCCTCGGCAAGCCTCCGGAGCTGACCCATATCGTGATCGAGGAAATCGACACGGATAACTGGGGGTATAAGGGCATTACCACGACCGAGTATCGGAAAAATCAGCCGGGGTGATTTTGCCGAAAACAAAAAAGCCGTCGTGATGACGGCTTTTTTGTGGGTGACATCTGCAATCAGCGCCGGGTCAACAACACCCCGGATTCCATGTGATGCGTCCACGGGAACTGGTCGAACATCGCGCATTGGGTGATGCGGTGGGTGTCGTGCAGTTGGGCGATGTTGGCCGCCAGGGTTTCCGGGTTGCAGGAGATATAGAGGATGTTGTCGAAACGCCGGGTCAGTTCGCAGGTGTCGGGGTCCATGCCGGCGCGGGGCGGGTCGACGAAGACGCTACCGAACTCGTAGCTTTTCAGGTCGATGCCGTGCAGGCGTCGGAACGGGCGCACTTCATTCAACGCTTCGGTCAGTTCTTCGGCGGATAGGCGCACCAAAGTGACGTTATCCACAGCGTTTTCGCTGAGGTTGCTCAACGCAGCGTTGACCGAGGTTTTGCTGATCTCGGTGGCCAGCACCTTGCGCACGCGGGTGGCCAGCGGCAGGGTGAAGTTGCCATTGCCGCAGTACAGTTCCAGCAAGTCGTCGGTACGATCACCGAGTGCGTCGAATGCCCAGTTGAGCATCTTCTGGTTCACCGTGCCGTTGGGCTGGGTAAATGCGCCTTCGGGTTGACGATAGCTGAAGGTGCGACCGCCGACTTCCAGTTTCTCCACCACATAATCGTGGCCGATGACTTCGCGTTTGCCCTTGGAACGACCGATGATGCTGACGTTCAGCTCGGCCGCCAGCTTCGAGGCCGCCGCGTGCCAGTGCTCGTCCAGCGGGCGGTGATAGCACAAGGTAATCATCGCATCGCCGGCCAGGGTAGTCAGGAACTCCACCTGGAACAGCTTGTGGCTCAGGGCCGAACTGGCCTGCCACGCCGCTTTGAGCTGCGGCATCAACTGATTGATGCGCAGGCTGGCGATCGGGAACTCTTCGATCAGGATCGGCGTACGTTTGTCTTCCTGGGAAAACATCGCGTAATGGCGTTCGCCGGCTTCGCGCCACAGGCGGAATTCGGCGCGCAGGCGGAAATTCTGCAGTGGCGAGTCGAAGACGACCGGCTCCGGCGCATCGAAGGGGGCCAGCAGATCACGCAGACGCGTGACCTTGTCTTCGAGCTGTAGGGCGTAGGCCTGGGAATCAAAAGTCATGCGTTGAACCAACCCAGCTTGATCACGAACAGAATCGACAGAATCACCAGCGCCGGGTTCAGCTCACGGCCGCGACCGGACATTAGCTTGATGGCGGTCCAGGAAATGAAACCGAAGGCAATGCCATTGGCGATGGAGTAAGTGAATGGCATTGCCAGCGCGGTGATCACCACGGGCGCGGCAACAGTGATGTCGTCCCAGTCTATTTCGGCCAGCCCGGATGTCATCAGCACGGCGACGAACAGCAGGGCCGGTGCGGTGGCGAAGGCTGGAACGCTGGCGGCCAGTGGCGAGAAGAACAGCGCCAGCAGGAACAGAATAGCGACGACTATGGCGGTCAGGCCGGTACGGCCACCGGCACTCACGCCCGCAGCGGATTCGATATAGCTGGTGGTGGTCGAGGTGCCCAGCAGGGAACCGGCCATCGCAGCGGTACTGTCGGCGATCAGGGCGCGGCCCATTTTCGGCATGTGGCCGTCCTTGCCCATCAGGCCGGCGCGCTTGGCGACGCCGATCAGGGTGCCGGAGTTGTCGAACAGGTCGACGAACAGGAACGCGAAAATCACGCTGACCAGACCGATGTCCAGCGCGCCCTTGATATCCAGTTGCAGGAAGGTCGGTGCCAGCGAAGGTGGCATCGACATCACGCCGCCGAACGGCGTGAAGCCCATGACGATGGAAACGATGGTCACCACCAGAATGCCGATCAGCACTGCGCCACGCACGGCGAGGGCTTCGAGGGCAACGATCAGCGCGAAACCGAGGGTCGCGAGGATCGGAGCCGGTTGCTTCAGGTCGCCCAGGCCGACCATGGTTGCCGGGTTGCTGACCACGATGCCTGCGTTGTGCAGGGCAATCAGCGCCAGGAACAGACCGATACCGGCGGCGATTGCCGAACGCAGCGGCAGCGGGATGCTGTTGATGATCCACTCACGGATGCGGAAGATCGACAGCAGGAAGAAGCACACGGCCGAAATGAACACCGCACCCAGCGCCACTTGCCAGGTGTGGCCCATGTGCAGGACTACGGTGTAGGTGAAGAAGGCGTTCAGGCCCATGCCCGGCGCCAGGGCAATCGGGTAGTTGGCGATCAGGCCCATCACCGTGGAGCCGATGGCCGCTGCCAGACAGGTGGCGACGAACACGGCGCCCTTGTCCATGCCGGTTTCGCCGAGGATGCTCGGATTGACGAACAGAATGTAGGCCATGGCCAAAAAGGTCGTGACGCCCGCCAGAATCTCGGTGCGTACGTTGGTGTTGTGTGCCTTGAGTTGAAACAGCCTTTCCAGCATGTCTGCTCCCCGTGGCGCGCCCGGCGCCGTGAATGTATCGACCTCAACAGCAAAGCACAGACCGCTGCAGGCGCCTGGGAATTTACTGTGGGTCGGAAAAAGCCGCGCATCATACCAGCCGCGTGGGTTTATGGCTGCTTATGGCAGTGAACGTCGTCGATGTTTTGCGTTTAACCTGAGTCAGCCATACTGCGCGCTGGTTTTTTTGGGGGGTTGCATGAAAAAGTGTCTATTGATCTTGATTGCCATGGTCCTGGGGGCACAAACCGCCTCGGCGGCCTCGGCACCGCCGCTGACCCAACTGAAAGTGCTCAAGGTCGAGTCGCCGGGCTGTGGTTTTGAAACCATTGAAGAAGGGCAGACACAGACCCGCTGCAATCACAGTGGCCCGAACATCAGGGTTTTCGTGCTGGAAGTGGGCTACGGTGGCAGCCAGCCCCGTGTCGCGCTGGATGGCTTCGAGGTGAACGGATCCCGCACGCCGGTGTGCGCCTTCGATAACGGCAACCTCACCGATTGCGTCGCGGGTCGAAAAACGGTCGGCAACCTGTACGTTTTCGATCTGGCTGGCAAGCAGGAAGGCACGTTCACCTTCAGCAACACGTCGATCAATGCACCGGGCAACACGATGTCGACACAGCTTTACATCAAGTAAGGGCGGCCCTCGAACAAGGGTAAGGAAAGCTGACTACGCTTAAAGGATCATTCTGTGGATTGCACTCATGACCTTTAGAGCTTTGATTACCCTTGCAGAGGGCATTGATGACCTGCAAACCGTAACCCTGGTCGACGTATTGCGCCGCGCCAAGGTGGAAGTAGTGGTAGCCAGTATTGAAGGACGGCGCATGCTCACCTGCGCCCGGGGGACCCGCCTTACCACCGATGCGATGCTGGTGGACTTGCTGGCCCAGCCCTTCGACCTGATCGTCCTGCCTGGCGGTGCCGTGGGGGCGCAACACCTGGCAGCCCATCAACCCCTGCAGCAACTGATCAAGGACCAGGCCGCGGCCGGTCGCCTGTTCGCGGGCATCGCCGAAGCCCCGGCACTGGCGCTGCAAAGCTATGGCGTGCTGCGTCAGCGGCGCATGACGTGCCTGCCTTCGGCCAGTCATCAGCTGTCGGGGTGTAACTTTGTGGATCAACCGGTGGTGGTCGATGGCAACTGCATCACTGCCCAGGGTTCAGGCGCTGCGCTGGCATTTGCCCTGACCCTGGTGGAACAGTTGTGCGGCCAAGCCATGCGGGCGACAGTGACGGGGGAGTTGGTTGTTTAGACCCTTCAGGCCTTCGCTTCTTCCTCAACCGGTACGTGCATTCGATCGCGCCGGGCCAGGGTCGGGAACAGTTTGATCCAGGTGCCGGTCACCACCAGCGTCCCGATGCCGCCCATGACGACCGCCGGCACGGTGCCGAACCAGTGGGCCGTCAGCCCGGATTCGAATTCGCCCAGCTGGTTCGAGGCGCCAATGAACAGACCATTGACCGCGCTGACACGGCCGCGCATTTCGTCCGGGGTTTCCAGTTGCACGAAAGAGGCACGGATCACCATGCTGATCATGTCGGCCGCGCCCAATACCACCAGCACGGCCAGCGAGAACCAGAACGAGGTCGACAGACCGAAGGCGATGGTCGCCACGCCGAATACGCCCACCGCGGTGAACATCACCCGTCCGACATTGCGTTCCACGGCAAACCTCGCCAGGAACAATGACATCAACAGCGCCCCCACCGCCGGCGCCGAGCGCAGCAGGCCAAGTCCCCACGGGCCGGTGAGCAGAATGTCCTTGGCGAAGACCGGCAGCAGCGCCGTCGCGCCACCGAGCAGGACCGCGAACAGGTCCAGGGAGATCGCACCGAGAATGTCCGGCCTGCTGCGAATGAAGCGAATCCCGGCCAGTAGCGAATCCAGCGTGGCCTTGCCCTTGTTCAAAGGTGTCTGGCGGGCCGGCAAATTGAGCATCAGGGTGCAGGCAATAAGGTAGAGGATCACCGTCGGGCCGTAGACCCACACGCTGCCGAAAGCGTAGAGCAGACCGCCAAGGGCCGGTGCGACAATGGTCGCTGATTGCTGGGCCGATTGCGCGGCGGCCACGGCCCGGGGGAACAGGGCGCTGGGCACAATGCTCGGCAGCAAGGCTTGGGTGGTCGGCATTTCGAAGGAGCGGGCGGCGCCCAGCAGGAAAGCGAGGATGAAGATCATTTCCCGGGTGACATGGTCGGTCGCGCTGCCGATAGCCAGCGACAGGGCGATCAGCGCTTGCAAGGACTGGCAGATCGCCGCGACCTTGCGCCGGTCGTAGCGGTCGGCGACGTGCCCGGTGTGCAGCATGAACAGGACACGTGGGGCGAACTCCACCAACCCTACCAGGCCCAGGTCGAGCACATTGCCGGTCAGTTGGTAGAGATTCCAGCCGATGGCCACGGTGAGCATCTGAAAGCCACTGGCGGTAAAAATCCGGGCCAGCCAGAACGCGAGGAAAGGACGGTGGTGACGTAACAGCAAAGGCTCTTGGCTGGGCATTTGAGGCGAGTCTGGGGGAGAGGAAGGGTGAGGTTATCACCAACCTGTAACGGGAAGTTGCGGTGCCGGAAAATTTCGTTAGCCAGACATCGATTGCCGCAACGAGACAAATCCTGTGGGAGCGAGCCTGCTCGCGAAGGCGGAGTGTCAGTCAACATCAACGGTGGACGTGCCGATCTATTCGCGAGCAGGCTCGCTCTCACAGGGAGATGTGTTTCTGCCTGTTACCCCAACCATGAGGCAACTTGTCACGCGGCAAAAGACCACGCGGTTCATCCCCAAAAATGGGACTACTCTTTCAACGTTGCTTGATCCAGATCAATCCCCTCAAGGGAATTGATCCGGCGGTCGCAAGGCCAGATTCCCTGCGTAGCGATGCGTGTAAAAAAAGAACAAATAGAGATTTGCCACACTTCATACCCGTGGGGGCCGTGGGTGCAGGCTTCCGGCCAGCAGCCGTATTACCTGACAGAGGAAGACTTATGTTCGGTTTAGAGGCACTTGATCTCGCCCGAATTCAGTTCGCGTTCACCATCTCGTTCCACATCCTGTTCCCTGCCATCACCATTGGCCTGGCGAGTTACCTGGCGGTACTCGAAGGCTTGTGGCTGAAAACCCACAACGACACCTACCGTGACCTCTACCATTTCTGGTCGAAGATCTTTGCCGTCAACTTCGGCATGGGCGTGGTCTCGGGGTTGGTCATGGCCTATCAGTTCGGTACCAACTGGAGTCGTTTCTCGGACTTCGCCGGGTCCGTGACCGGGCCTTTGCTGACATACGAAGTCCTGACGGCTTTCTTCCTTGAAGCCGGTTTCCTCGGTGTGATGCTGTTCGGCTGGAACAAGGTCGGCCGCGGCCTGCACTTTTTCGCCACGGTCATGGTCGCCATCGGCACATTGATCTCGACCTTCTGGATTCTCGCCTCCAACAGCTGGATGCAGACGCCGCAGGGCTTTGAGATCGTCAATGGCCAGGTCATTCCAACCGACTGGCTGGCGGTGATCTTCAACCCGTCATTCCCCTATCGCCTGATGCACATGGCCACCGCGGCGTTCGTCGCGACCGCCTTCTTCGTCGGCGCCTCGGCGGCCTGGCATTTGCTGCGCGGCAAGGACAACCCGGCGATCCGCAAGATGCTCTCGATGGCCATGTGGATGGCGCTGATCGTTGCGCCGATTCAGGCGGTCATCGGTGACTTCCACGGCCTCAACACGCTCGAGCATCAGCCGGCCAAAATCGCCGCGATCGAGGGCCATTGGGAAAACAAGGGTAACGAGGCGACCCCGCTGATCCTGTTCGGCTGGCCGGACATGAAAGAAGAGCGGACCAAATTTGCCGTCGAGATCCCCTACCTGGGCAGTCTGATCCTGACCCACTCCCTGGATAAACAGGTGCCGGCGCTCAAGGAGTTCCCACCGCAGGACCGGCCTAATTCGACCATCGTGTTCTGGTCGTTCCGGATCATGGTTGGCCTGGGCTTCCTGATGATTTTCACCGGTCTGTGGAGCCTCTGGCTGCGCAAACGCGACACGCTCTATACCTCGCGGCCATTCCTGCACCTGGCGTTGTGGATGGGGCCGTCGGGTCTGATCGCGATTCTCGCGGGTTGGTTCACCACTGAAATCGGCCGCCAGCCGTGGGTGGTCTACGGTCTGATGCGCACGGCGGATGCGTCCTCCCACCACAGTTTCATGCAGATGAGCATCACCCTGATCCTGTTTGTCGTGGTGTATTTCGCGCTGTTCGGTGCCGGTCTGGGCTACATGATGCGCCTGGTACGCAAAGGGCCGAAGATCGACGAAGGCAAGGAAACCAACGACGGAGGTCCCGGCCAGAAGCGCACACCGGCGCGTCCGCTGTCCGCTGCCGACGATGAGCACCACACCCTGACCAAGGAGATTTGAACATGGGTATTGATCTTCCGCTGATCTGGGCCGTGATCATCATCTTCGGCATCATGATGTACGTGGTCATGGACGGCTTCGACCTCGGCATCGGCATTCTCTTCCCGTTCATACCGGGCAAGAGTGACCGCGACGTAATGATGAACACCGTTGCGCCAGTCTGGGACGGCAACGAAACCTGGCTGGTACTGGGGGGGGCGGCGTTGTTCGGCGCCTTCCCGCTGGCCTATTCGGTGGTGCTCTCGGCGCTTTATCTACCGCTGATTTTCATGCTGATCGGGCTGATTTTTCGCGGCGTGGCGTTCGAGTTCCGCTTCAAGGCGCGGGACGATAAACGCCATCTCTGGGACAAGGCTTTCATTGGCGGCTCGCTGGCTGCAACGTTCTTCCAGGGGGTGGCGCTGGGCGCTTTCATCGATGGCCTGCCGGTGGTCGATCGCCAGTTTGCCGGCGGTTCACTGGACTGGCTGACGCCCTTCACGATGTTCTGCGGCGCCGCGTTGGTAGTGGCCTATGCGCTGCTTGGCTGCACCTGGTTGATCATGAAGACCGAAGGCAAATTGCAGGAGCAGATGCATGATCTTGCGCGGCCATTGGCGTTCGTGTTGCTGGCGGTGATCGGTATCGTCAGCATCTGGACGCCGCTGGCTCACGCAGAAATCGCCGCGCGCTGGTTCACCTTGCCCAACCTGTTCTGGTTCCTGCCGGTGCCGATTCTGGTGCTGGTGACCCTGTACGGTCTGATCCGGGCGGTGGCGCGCAATGCGCACTACACGCCATTCCTGCTGACGCTGGTGCTGATCTTCCTCGGCTACAGCGGTTTGGGGATCAGCCTGTGGCCGAATATCGTGCCGCCGTCGATCTCGATCTGGGATGCCGCTGCACCGCCGCAAAGCCAGGGTTTCATGCTGGTGGGCACGCTGTTCATCATCCCGTTCATCCTGGGCTACACCTTCTGGAGCTACTACGTGTTCCGCGGCAAGGTTACCCACGGAGACGGTTACCACTAGAGCGCGTATCAAACCTGTAGAAGCAAAGCTTGCTCGCGATGGCGTCTTCACAGGCGCCATCTTCCTCGGAGTATTAAGCAATGACCGGCAAACATTCCCTGCACGACATTGAAGAAGCCGAAAAAAAGCCGCTGTGGCAGCGGCTTGGCTGGCTGGCCCTGATCTGGGTTGGCAGCGTCGGTGCGTTGTTCGTCGTGGCCAGCCTGATGCGCATGTTCATGAACGCCGCGGGCCTGACCACTCACTGAAAACCGACATCCCGTCCCGTCGCCTTCAGGCGCGGATTGATGACCCTCCGGCTGGAGGGTTTTTTTTGCGAACCCGTTACTTGCGGGCCTTGAGAATGACGAACTTCGGCGTAGCTGCCACTTGCTCGACACCGCGGAACAAACGCGCCAGTTTGCTGTGGTAACCCAGGTGACGATTGCCGACGATGTACAACGCACCCCCCACCACCAGGGCCTCCCGGGCTTGCTGGAACATCCGCCAGGCGAGGAAGTCGCCAACAACCTGTTGCTGGTGGAACGGTGGATTGCACAGTACTACGTCCAGCGATTGAGGATCCTGCCCGGCCAGGCCATCACCGGCACGCACGATGACATCGCGGTCACCCAGTGCCGCGCGCCAGTTTTCGGCGGCCGACTGCACCGCCATGAACGATTCGTCCACCAGCGTGTAATGGGCGTCGGGGTTTTGCAGGGCGCTGGCGATGGCCAGCACGCCATTACCGCATCCGAGGTCGGCAACCCGTACCGCGCCAAGGTTTTTCGGCAAGTGCGGCAAAAATGCCCGCGTGCCGATATCCAGGCCTTCGCGGCAGAAGACGTTGGCGTGGTTAAGCAGTTCGATGGACGGGGTGTCGAGACGATATCGGGTCGGGTAGGGCGACGAGGCCGGTGCCTTGGCTTCAACCGTGGCAATCAGCAACCGGGCTTTCTTCACCGCCAGTGACGCCTGCACCGGTCCGATGTAGCGCTCCAGCAGATCACCCGCGGCCCGTGGCAAATGTTTGATCATCGCTCCCGCAATCACTTGAGCGCCGGGAGCCAATTGGCCTTGCAGGCGGATTAGTTGCTCTTCCAGTAACGCCAGAGTCTTTGGCACCCGTACCAGCACCTGGTCAAACGGCCCCGTCGGTATTTCGCTGGCGGGTATGGCCGGCACCGCATCAAACGCCTGGCCATTGCGGGCCAGGTTCTTTTCCAGGCCTTGAAAGGCCAGGAACGAGTCGCCACTACTGGTCACCCTGACCTTGCCGGCCAGACTGGCGGCCAATGCGCCGAAACTGTCGTTCAGCACCAGGACCCGCGTGTCGACCGAGGGCTTCTGCTCGGCCAGGTGATTGAGCAGGTACTCGTCTGCCGCATCAAAAGCTTGCAGCGGTTCGTTCTGCTGTTCGGGCTGGCGGATCAGGTCAAGGCTGGCGAAAGGTGTTTCGAGCAAAGGCATGGTGCGGGGCTCTGGGTAATCAACGGGTATCCCGTGCCCAGGGGCGTCCTGGCGGGCGGGGCCGTCCGAGTGGACTGCGTCGTGGGAAACTCACACGTCATCACTCAGGATGGGACCGCGAATAGTACGTTTTTTTGTATCGGATTACTCGCAGGTTTTTTCGGCTCAGCGCATCGTGTTGCTATTGAGATAACCAGCCTTCACGGCGGCGATAACGGCAGAAACCTTGTTATTGACCCCGAATTTGCGGATGGCTTCCTGTACATGGAAATTGATTGTGCGGGCGCTGAGATTGAGAATCCGGGCGCTTTCATAAGCGGTCTTGCCGGCTGCCGCCAGTTTCAGTACGTCGATTTCCCGTGGCGATAATTGCGGTGTAGACGATTTGGCCGGTTCCTTGGGCAGGGTTTGCACGACCAGCTTATGCAAGTGACGGCCAATGAACACGGAGAAACCCAGGTTTTCATAGAGCTCCCACGGACTGATCGGGCAATGGCTTCTGGCCAGGCTCAGAATACTGCAGAAGCCGCTATCGTCGTCGTGAACGGCTTGTGACCAGCCATGCTGTATTCCTTGCTGCTCAAGTGTCGCCCAAATCCATGGCACCTCGCAGAAAAGTTCTTCACTCCAAAGAATGGGTAGCATAGATTGATTGCAATGAGCCACTACTGGGTCGAAGGATCCGTACTTCCTTTTTTCATATTCGGTGTTCCAGTATTGTGGGTAATTATTGAACCGCACCGTATGGAAGTGCTCAGTTTTTGTTGGGCAAGTCGTTGAAAAGGCGAAAAATTTAAATCCGATATTTTTCACGAAATTCAATGATATTCGGTAAGCGCTCTCCAGTTCGGTAGTAGAAGATATTTGTTTAAGTTGAGACTCCTTCCATTTTTCCATCATGAGGCTCCACAGTCGTGATAGCTTGAGGGCGCGGATTGGATCCAGATGATCAGCGAGAAAGGGAGTGTAGGATGTTTCCGATACGTATGTTGAGAATTTTTTAATTCATTAATGTCTTTCATGAAATTTTATGGTTCTAACCGTGATTCATCGCTAGGCAGTTAATTTGAATGACAGTGTTAATCTTATTTTGAACTGAGCAGTTAATGCTTATATCAAGGTAATGAGAATCGGAGTATTTGCCAAAGACACTACAAAGCGTCGGTGTTTATCGGGCTCGCTTTGCGAGACACTGCGGTTATCTGTTGAATGGAGCCCACCATGACTGCCAGCGAAGAGAAATTTACTCGCCAGAGTTTGCTCGACGTCCAGCCATTGACCCCGAACCTGTTCACCCTGCGCGCCACCAGGGATTCGGGCTTTCGTTTTCGTGCAGGGCAATTTGCCCGGTTGGGCGTGACAAAAGCCGATGGCAGTACCGTATGGCGTGCTTATTCCATGGTGTCGTCGCCCTTTGACGAGTTTCTCGAGTTCTTTTCCATTGTCGTGCCGGGAGGCGAGTTCACCAGTGAACTGAGTCGGCTAGGCGTCGGCGATACACTGCTGGTTGACCGCCAGGCCTTCGGTTACCTGACGCTCGATCGTTTTGCCGAGGGGCGTGATCTGTGGTTGTTATCCTCCGGTACTGGCCTGGCGCCGTTTCTGTCGATTCTCCAGGACTTCGAGGTGTGGGAGAAGTTTGAGCGGATCATCCTGGTCTACAGCGTGCGCGAATCTCGGGAGTTGGCCTATCAGAAGCTCATAGCGGAGCTCGGGCAGCGTGAATACCTGGCGGAATTCGCGCACAAGTTGCAGCTCATCAACACGGTGACTCGTGAGCAACATCCTGGTGCGCTGAATGGCCGGATCACCACGCTGATCGAAAATGGTGAGCTGGAGCGGGCTGCCGGGGTGGCGATGACACCCGAGCACTCGCGGGTTATGTTGTGCGGCAACCCGCAGATGATCGATGACACGCGCAAATTGCTCAAACAGCGTGACATGCACTTGAGCCTGAGCCGGCGACCCGGTCAGGTGGCGGTGGAAAACTTCTGGTAAGAAAACGGCGCCCTCAAGGCGCCGTTTTTTTCGCTCAAACGCTCAAGGTCGATTGTTCTGGGCTTTGAGCAGGTCACGGATCTCACCCAGCAGCTCTTCTTCCTTGGTCGGTACTGGCGGCAGGGTAGGGGCGACAGCCTCTTCGCGCTTCAGGCGGTTGATGGCCTTGACGCCCATGAAGATTGCAAAGGCCACGATGATGAAGTCGATCATGCTCTGAATGAACTTGCCGTACGCCAGCACCACCGCCGGGGCGTTTCCGCTGGCGGCCTTGAGCGTAATGGCCAGGTCACTGAAGTCCACCCCGCCGATCAGCAGCCCGATGGGAGGCATGACCACATCACCCACAAACGATGTAACGATCTTGCCGAAGGCCGCGCCGATGATGATGCCGACGGCCATGTCGACCACATTGCCTTTGACCGCGAAGGCCTTGAACTCATTTAGCACGCCCATAGGTTATTTCCTTGTTACGGATGAGGTTGGTGAGGGCAGTGTAAATCAGCCAATCACATCTTGCTCGATTCACCTGCCTGCAACGATGCCTGCCATCGACCCGTACATTGGGAAAATTTACAAAATGCCATCACTGCAGGACGATCGCGATAGGCACTCGCATAATAATTTCACGATCATGTTTATTTTTTTAGTTTGGACTATTTGATTTTTAAATAAGGAGGTTGGAGTGAATGGATAAACAAAAATATAAATCAAGTTTCACTTGAAGTTCCCGTGGAGTTCAAGTCTGAGCGAGAGCGGGCCGGTGGGTTTAAGTATGAGTAGTGTTTGGGATTCATTTTTATATTCAGTTGTACGTGAAAGCAGTAATTGTCGCAGGCTTGTACAAGTTATTTGGGTCGGAGTTGAGGGGGCAGCCCGTACAGTGGTACAGGTTTTCGAAACTTTCCACTTATGAACTAAATTAAGACATCCAAACAAGATAATACCGACGACTCGTCTGCAACACTGTCGCGCCGACCCGTCTCACCTGAGCTATCATCGCGGTTTTTGCCGGGAGTTCAGATGGCCAAGGCCAAGCGCATGTACGGCTGCACCGAGTGCGGCTCAACCTTCCCGAAGTGGGCCGGTCAATGCGGCGAATGCGGCGCCTGGAACACGCTGACCGAAACCATGGTGGAAAGCGGCGGGGCAGCGGCACCCAGCGGGCGCACCGGTTGGGCCGGCCAACAGGCGCAGATCAAGACCCTGGCCGAAGTCAGCGTCGAAGAGATACCGCGCTTTTCCACCGTATCCAGCGAGCTGGATCGGGTATTGGGCGGGGGGCTCGTCGACGGTTCCGTGGTGCTGATCGGCGGTGACCCCGGCATCGGCAAATCGACCATTTTGTTGCAGACCTTGTGCAACCTGGCCAAGAGCATGCCGGCCCTCTACGTCACCGGTGAAGAATCCCAGCAACAGGTGGCCATGCGCGCCCGACGCCTGGGCTTGCCTCAGGACCAGCTGCGGGTCATGACCGAAACCTGCATCGAAACCATCATCGCCACGGCCCGACAGGAAAAACCCAAGGTCATGGTGATAGATTCGATCCAGACGATTTTCACCGAGCAGTTGCAATCGGCACCGGGCGGCGTTTCCCAGGTGCGCGAAAGCGCGGCCTTGTTGGTGCGCTATGCCAAGCAGAGTGGCACGGCGATCTTCCTTGTCGGCCACGTGACCAAGGAAGGTGCATTGGCCGGGCCGCGAGTGCTGGAGCACATGGTCGATACCGTGCTGTATTTCGAGGGCGAATCCGACGGGCGTTTGCGTTTATTGCGGGCCGTGAAAAACCGTTTCGGCGCGGTCAACGAATTGGGTGTGTTCGGCATGACTGACAAGGGCCTGAAAGAAGTCTCCAACCCATCGGCGATTTTTCTGACCCGTGCGCAGGAAGAAGTCCCCGGCAGTGTGGTCATGGCGACATGGGAGGGCACACGGCCGATGCTGGTGGAAGTCCAGGCATTGGTGGATGACAGCCATTTGGCCAACCCGCGTCGGGTGACGCTGGGGCTGGATCAGAATCGTCTGGCGATGTTGCTGGCGGTGCTGCATCGTCACGGCGGTATTCCCACCCACGATCAGGACGTGTTCCTCAACGTGGTCGGCGGCGTAAAGGTGCTGGAAACGGCGTCGGACCTGGCATTGATGGCGGCGGTGATGTCCAGCTTGCGCAACCGGCCGCTGCCCCATGACTTGCTGGTGTTTGGTGAAGTGGGGTTGTCCGGCGAAGTGCGCCCGGTGCCAAGCGGCCAGGAGCGCCTGAAGGAAGCGGCCAAGCACGGTTTCAAGCGTGCCATCGTGCCTAAGGGCAATGCGCCGAAGGAAGCCCCGCCCGGGTTGCAGATCATTGCGGTCACCCGGCTGGAGCAGGCGCTCGACGCGTTGTTCGAATAAACACACCTCTGTGTAGGAGCTGGCTTGCCAGCGAAAGCGGCCTGCAAAACACCACAAGGTTCTAGGCCTATTCGCCGGCAAGCCGGCTCCTACGATGGCGTTCACACCTCTATAAGTGCACCCAACTCCCGCTCAAGCTCCTGCGGATCACCCAGATTGAATTCAATCAATCGCCGCAGGCGCTCAATGGACTCCAGGCTGATGTGCCGGCAGACAAACCCGAGCTGGCCATGGTCTTCATGGGCCAGTTGCACATCCATTTCGATGTCGGTGTCTTCGCTCAGATGAATGTCGACAAAAAAATCTTGCTTCGGATTGCCCAGCCACGGTTCAGGCCGCTGGATCAGCAGCCCCTTGAGCGACAGATCGATCAGCTTCACCGGCCAGATGAACGCCCCCTGGCTCAGCTCGGTTTTGGCATCGAACGCAATACGTTTGAAGCGGCGGCGATCGGCAGGGTGTTCGCTCATGGCGCAATCCTCTAGATGTTCGCTGACTATAGACCCGCCTTGTTAGAACCTGCCAGCAGGACAGGGCTCTAGACCAACGTTGGGGTATGGCCTTTGTTGTCAGGAGAGCTAAACTCGGGGTGGTTGTCTTTCTGTCCACTCTGGCTGGAATAATAAAATGAAAAATAATAATAGCCCGCTACGCCACTTACCCTGGCTGGTGCTGGCAATCGTTGGGGCCTGTGCCCTCGGGGTAGTGGCATTGCGCCGAGGTGAGGCGATCAACGCCTTGTGGATTGTGGTCGCTGCCGTGGCTATCTATCTGGTCGCGTATCGCTACTACAGCCTGTTCATCGCTAACAATGTGATGCAACTCGACCCGCGACGGGCCACCCCCGCCGTGCTCAATAACGATGGTCTGGACTACGTCCCAACCAACAAACACATTCTTTTCGGTCACCACTTCGCGGCCATCGCCGGCGCGGGGCCACTGGTCGGTCCGGTCCTGGCGGCGCAGATGGGCTACCTGCCCGGCACGTTGTGGCTGATCGCCGGCGTGGTGCTGGCCGGTGCCGTGCAGGACTTCATGGTCCTGTTCATGTCCACCCGCCGCAACGGCCGCTCGCTCGGCGACATGGTCCGTGAAGAAATGGGCCGCATCCCTGGCACCATTGCGCTGTTCGGCTGCTTCCTGATCATGATCATCATCCTCGCGGTGCTGGCGCTGATCGTGGTCAAGGCCCTGGCCGAAAGCCCGTGGGGGATTTTCACGGTGATGGCGACCATCCCGATCGCGATGTTCATGGGCATTTACATGCGCTACATCCGTCCGGGCCGCATCGGTGAAATTTCCGTGGTCGGCGTGGTGCTGCTGCTGGGTTCGATCTGGCTGGGCGGGCAGATTGCCGCCGACCCGGTGTGGGCCAAGGCGTTCACCTTCAATGGCGTGCAGATTACCTGGATGCTGATCGGTTACGGTTTTGTCGCCGCCTCGTTGCCGGTATGGCTGATCCTGGCACCCCGTGACTACCTGTCGACTTTCCTGAAAATCGGCACCATCGTCGCCCTGGCGATCGGCATCCTGATCACTATGCCCGAGCTGAAAATGCCGGCGTTGACCCAATTCGTCGACGGCACCGGCCCGGTGTGGAAGGGCGGCCTGTTCCCGTTCCTGTTCATCACCATCGCCTGTGGCGCGGTCTCCGGTTTCCACGCGCTGATTTCTTCCGGCACCACGCCGAAGCTGCTGGATAACGAGACCAATGCTCGTTACATCGGTTACGGCGGCATGCTGATGGAATCCTTCGTGGCCATCATGGCCATGGTCGCCGCGTCGGTGATCGAGCCCGGCGTGTACTTCGCCATGAACAGCCCGGCGGCGGTGGTCGGCGGCGATGTGGTGGCAGTGGCGACAGCCGTCAGCAACTGGGGCTTCGCGATTACACCGGAGGCGCTGCAAGCGGTGGCCCATAACATCGGGGAAACCACCGTCCTCGCCCGGGCCGGTGGTGCACCGACCCTGGCGGTGGGTATCGCACAGATCCTGCACAGTGTGCTGCCGGGTGAAAACACCATGGCGTTCTGGTATCACTTCGCGATCCTGTTCGAGGCGCTGTTCATCCTGACCGCGGTGGACGCCGGTACCCGTGCCGGACGTTTCATGCTGCAGGACTTGCTCGGCTCTTTCGTGCCGGCGCTGCAACGTACCGAATCCTGGACCGCCAACCTGATCGCCACCGCCGGTTGTGTGGCCATGTGGGGTTGGCTGCTGTACCAGGGCGTGATCGATCCGCTGGGTGGTATCAACACCCTGTGGCCGCTGTTCGGCATCTCCAACCAGATGCTGGCCGGTATCGCGCTGATGCTCGGCACGGTGGTGCTGATCAAGATGAAACGCCAACGCTATATCTGGGTGACTTTGCTGCCAGCGGTCTGGCTGCTGATTTGCACCACCACTGCCGGCTTCATCAAGCTGTTCGACGCCAACCCGGCGATCGGCTTCCTGTCGCTGGCGAAAAAATACAGCGATGCCCTGGCCAATGGTCAGATCCTCGCCCCGGCCAAGGACATCACGCAGATGCAGCACGTGATCTTCAACGCCTACACCAACGCCACGCTGACCGCACTGTTCCTGTTTGTGGTGTTCAGCATCCTGTTCTATGCACTCAAGGTCGGCATTGCCGCCTGGGGTAAAAAAGAACGTACGGATAAAGAATCGCCCTTCCAGGCGCTGCCGGATGCTTGATCGAGGAATGCAGCATGTTCAATGACCTGAGTCGCCTCGGCAAATACCTCGGTCAGGCCGCGCGCCTGATGGTCGGCATGCCCGACTACGACAATTACGTCGAGCACATGCACAGCAAACACCCGGACAAACCGGTGATGAGCTACGAAGCGTTCTTCCGCGAGCGCCAGGAAGCCCGTTACGGTGGCAAGGGTGGGCCGAAGTGCTGTTGATCCGGCAGCCAGGTTGACGCAATACCCTGTGGGAGCGGGCTTGCCCGCGATGGCGGACTGTCAGTCAACAATGATGTTGAATGTCAAGTCGCTATCGCGGGCAAGCCCGCTCCCACATTGGTTTTGTGTTTCTTTCCAATTATTGCGAAACAGGAGATCCAGTTTGTCCTCTCCCATCCCTGTAACGATCCTCAGCGGCTTCCTCGGCGCAGGCAAAACCACCTTGCTGCGCCACCTGCTCAAAGCCGAGCACGGCCTGAAAATCGCCGTGATCGAAAACGAATTCAGTGACGCCGGTATCGACACCCAATTGCTGGGTGACGAGCCGGTGCAAGTGATGACGCTGTCCAATGGCTGCGTCTGCTGCACCATCCACACCGACCTGACAAAGGCTCTGTACCTGCTGCTCGAACGCCTGGACAGCGGGGAAATCGCTTTTGACCGTCTGGTGATCGAGTGCACCGGTCTGGCCGATCCGGCGCCGGTCGCACAAACCTTCTTCATCGACGAAGAGCTGCGCGAGCGTTACATCCTCGACGGCATCATCACCCTGGTGGATGCGGCGCACGCAGGCACGCACCTGACCCAGACCATCGCCCAGGCGCAGATCGGTTTCGCCGACCGCCTGCTAATCAGCAAGCGGGATCTGGTGGACGAGCCGACATTCACTGCATTGAGTGAGCGCCTGACCCGCATCAACCGCCGCGCGCCCATTCGTGTGGTAGACCACGGCAGGATCGATCTGGCCGAACTGCTCGACGTGCGTGGTTTCAATCTCAATGCCGACCTTGGTGGAGGTGTGAGCTTGCGACCAGTCAGCACCGCACCCTCCGTCGACCGCATTTCCAGCTTGGTGCTACGCACCGACAAACCGCTGGATATCGACAAACTCAGCGAATTCATGAACGAGCTGCTGGAAGACCATGGCAAGCAATTGCTGCGGTACAAGGGAGTGCTGAACATCCTGGGCGAACCACGCCGCATGGTGTTTCAGGGCGTGCTGAAGCTTTATGGGTTCGACTGGGACACGGAGTGGGAGAACGATGAGGCGCGAGAAAGCGTAATCGTGTTCATCGCCGATGATTTGCCGGAAGAGAAAATTCGTGAAGGCTTTGCACGTGTTGCGGCCGAGTAGCGTCAAATAGTCAGGATCTGCAATTGTCGCGAGCAAAAAAAACCGGCCATCTCTGGCCGGTTTTTTTATTGCTGCGGTTTAGCGGGGCTAATTAAGCACCGTATACCGGCAACTTCTTGCAGATGGCCTTGACCTTCTCACGAACGGCGTCGATCACCGCTTCGTTGTTCAGGTCGGCCAGGATGTCGCAGATCCAGCCGGCCAGTTCCTTGCACTCTGCTTCCTTGAAGCCGCGAGTGGTCACAGCCGGAGTGCCGAAGCGCAGGCCGGAAGTGACGAACGGGGAGCGTGGGTCGTTTGGCACGGAGTTTTTGTTTACGGTGATGAATGCCTTGCCCAGAGCGGCGTCGGCATCTTTACCGGAGATTTCCTGTTTGATCAGCGACAGCAGGAACAGGTGGTTTTCAGTACCGCCGGAGACCACGTCGAAACCGCGCTCGATGAACACGCTGGCCATGGCCTGGGCGTTTTTCACCACTTGTTGCTGGTAAGCCTTGAACTCAGGCTGCAGCGCTTCCTTGAAGCAAATCGCTTTAGCCGCGATCACGTGCTCCAGCGGGCCGCCCTGGGCACCCGGGAATACTGCGGAGTTCAGCTTCTTCTCGATGTCGGCGTTGGCGCGAGCCAGGATCAGGCCGCCACGTGGACCGCGCAGGGTCTTGTGGGTGGTGGTGGTCACGACGTCAGCGAACGGAACCGGGTTCGGGTAGACGCCAGCGGCGACCAGACCGGCCACGTGGGCCATGTCGACGAACAGGTAGGCGCCAACCTTGTCGGCGATTGCGCGGAAGCGCGGGAAGTCCAGGATCTGCGAGTAGGCAGAGAAGCCGGCCACGATCATTTTCGGCTTGTGCTCGACGGCCAGGCGCTCGACTTCGTCGTAGTCGATCAGGCCGTTGGCGTCGATGCCGTACTGGATGGCGTTGTACAGCTTGCCCGAAGAGGAAACGCTGGCACCGTGGGTCAAGTGACCGCCGTGGGCCAGGCTCATGCCCAGGATGGTGTCACCGGCCGACAGCAGGGCCAGATAAACGGCGCTGTTGGCTTGCGAGCCGGCGTGCGGCTGGACGTTGGCGTAATCGGCGCCGAACAGCTCTTTGGCGCGATCGATAGCCAGTTGCTCGACGACGTCGACGTACTCACAACCACCGTAGTAGCGCTTGCCCGGGTAACCTTCGGCGTACTTGTTGGTCAGTACCGAGCCTTGAGCTTCCATCACCGCGGGGCTGGTGTAGTTTTCCGAAGCGATCAGCTCAATGTGCTCTTCCTGGCGCTGAGCTTCTTGCTCCATGGCGGCAAAGAGATCGGCGTCGTACTTGGCAATAGTCAAATCACGGCTGAACATGGCGGTCCTCAAGGATCGGGGGCAGAAAAGGGGGGCATTCTACCCCATCGGGTTTTAGATGGCATATGAAACGGCATCATGTCGCAGACAAGTGGGCTTCATGACTGATATGCGGCGCCTGTGCAGGCCCTATCGCTGGCAAGCCAGCTCCCACAATGTCCGTGTTTCAGCCATGAATATTGATCCACAGCGGGACCCTGTGGGAGCTGGCTTGCCAGCGATGAGGCCGGCCGCCTCACTGCAAAACCTCAGTCAAACATGAAGAGCGCATCATTGCTGAACTGCAGTTCGAACTTGTTCGCCGGCATCGGGTGGCCGAACAGATAACCCTGAACCTCGTCACAGCCGTGCTCCCTCAGGAAATCAAGCTGCTCGTGGGTTTCGACGCCCTCGGCGATGACCGCGAGGTTGAGGCTGTGGGCCATGGCGATGATCGCCCGGGCGATCTGCGCGTCCTGTTCACCGGACGGCAGGCCATCGACGAAAGTGCGGTCGATTTTCAGCACATCGATCGGGAACTGCTTGAGGTAGTTGAGCGATGAATAACCCGTACCGAAGTCGTCAACCGCAATACTCAACCCAAGGTTCTTCAGGCCATCGAGAATATGCATCGCTTCGCTGACTTCGCGCATCAGGATACTTTCGGTCAGCTCCAGTTCCAGGCACGCCGGCGGCAGGCCGGTGTCCTTGAGGATGGTGGCGATCCGCGTACCGAGCTGGCCGTCGGAGAACTGCCGCGCCGAAATGTTCACCGACACCTTCGGGACGCGCACTTTGGCCTGATGCCAGGTCTTGAGCTGGCGGCAGGCTTCGCTGATCACCCAATCGCCCACATCCACGACCAGACCGAGTTCTTCGAGCACCGGAATGAAGTCTCCCGGCGGGACCAGACCACGGCGCGGATGACGCCAGCGCAATAGAGCCTCGGCACCGGTCAGGCGTTTGCCGTCGCCGCTGAATTGCGGCTGATAAAACAGCACGAACTCGTTCTGTTCCAGGGCATGGCGCAAATCGCTTTCCAGTTCCAGACGCTCCAGGGCGCTGGCGTTCATGTCCGCCTGATAGAACTGGAAGTTGTTCTTGCCGCGCTCCTTGGCGTGGTACATGGCGGTGTCGGCGTTCTTCATCAACTGGCTGAGTTCGTTGCCATCCTGCGGACTCAGGGCGATGCCGATACTGGCCGTGACAAAGAACTCGCGACCTTCGAGCACGAACGGTTTCACCAGACTGGCGAGAATCTGTTCCGCCACGTGAATGGCCCGGTTCAAGGCGATCTCACGGTTGACCCGCGGTTGCAGGAGCAAGGTGAACTCGTCGCCACCCATGCGTGCCACGGTGTCGTCATCGTCGACGCAACCGAGCAGGCGGGTAGCCATTTCCTTGAGCATGCGGTCGCCGGCGGCGTGGCCCAGGGAGTCGTTGATCGGCTTGAAGCGGTCGAGGTCAAGGAACATCAACACCACCCAGGACTTTTGCCGGTCGGCCGCTTGCAGCGCAGTGTGCAGGCGATCCTGGAACAGTGTGCGGTTGGGCAGATGCGTCAGGGCGTCGTAATAGGCGAGGCGATGGATCCGTTGCTCGCTGGCCTTGCGTTCGCTGATGTCGCTGAAGAAGCAGACGTAACTGGCCAGATCGCCTTCGTCGTCCAGCACCGCGGTAATGCCGACCCACGCCGGGTAGTGCTCGCCATTGCGGCGCTTGAGCCAGACTTCGCCTTCCCAGGTGCTGTTCTGGTTCAGTTGCTTGAGCACGTAGCGCAGATGGGTTTCCTGTTGCTCGTCGACGGTCAGCATGTTCGGCAACTGGTCGAGCACCTGTTCCACCGCGTACCCGCTGACGCGGCTGAAGGCCTCGTTGGCCTGGACAATGTAGCCGGCGGGGTCGGTGATCAGGATCGCCGAAGTCGAGTGTTCAAAAACCGTAGCGGCCATGCGCAGGTCTTTTTCGGCGCGGCGTTGCTGGCTGATGTCGCGGCCCACCCCGAGCACGCCTTCGAATGCGCCGTGTTCATCCCAGACCAGCACCAGCCGCAGCTCGATGGGTATCTTGCGCCCGTCGGCCCGCAGGCAGTCGAACAGGAACAATTGGGTCTGTACCTGACTGCGCAACAGTGCCAGTTGCTCAGGTTGATCAAGCGCTTTGCTGACGCGCTCCATCAGGCTGCGGATGCCCGTCAATTGCTGCGGGTTGGCAATGGTCGATTGCCAACCGTTCTGGAAAATCCACTCGGCGTCGTAACCCAGAACGGCTTGCACCGATGGGCTGACATAGTTGAGCGTCATGCGGTTGTCGGTGGAGAAAATCACATCACTGATGCTTTCGGCGAGCATCCGGTAGCGCTGTTCGCTGTCGCGTAGGGACTCACTGGCTTCGATCTGCTCGGTGACGTCCTTGGCCACGCCAATGATGCGGGTCACCTGGTCGTGCCTGTCTCGCGCCAGCGCCTGTTCACGAATGTCGAAGCGGCGCCATTCGCCGTCCCGGTGACGGAAGCGCAACTGGCATTGCATCAATTGACTGTAGCCACCCTGCCGCTGGTGCTGGCGCGAACGGTGGTAGTAGTCGGCGTCGTCGGGGTGCAGGAGGATTTCCCAGAAGTACTCGCCCATCTGCTGCAATTCGGTGCGGTTGTAGCCCAGGGTCTGGCCCAGATGGTGGTTGCTGTAGATCATGCGCTGGCTGATCACGTCCTGCACGTAGAGGTGATCGGGGACGGTGCGCACCACATCGGACCAGAATCCTTCGCGTTCCTGCAGCGACAACTCGATGAGCTTGCGGCTGGTGATGTCGGTGATGCTCAGGATCACCGCTTTATAGTCTTCGGGGCTTTGCGGCAGGCGCAGCACCAGCCACAGGTGCTGGTCGCGGCCCGTGGCATCCTGGAGTTTGATCTCCAGCTCAAGTTGTTGCTGCTGGTTGAACACCGCTTCGAGCACTTGATTGCCGATGGCGCTGCCATCGAGCGGGTTGCCGTCGATCAGCAAGTCCCAGGCTTGCCCGCAGGTGCTGACATTGAGCAGCTGCAAGGCCACCTGGTTGACTTCGGTAATACGCAGCGCCAGCAGCAACTGCAGGCGTTGTTGCGGATCTTCGAGCCAAGGTTGCAGTTGCTCATTGCCTTGCAGTCGAGCCTTGTCGAAGGTGCTCTTGAGGCCGGACATGTCGAGTACGCACAACGCAACGCCGGTGCCTTCGAATATTTCCTGATAACGCCGACGACCCTCATGCAACTGGCGCTGACGTCGGCGCATGTTCAGCAGGACGATAAACGGCAGCATGGAAAAGGCCAGGCCCAGCAGGCATTTGCCGATGAAGGCCGGCAGCAGCTCTTCGAGCACACGCTGGCGATCGAACAGACCGCGCAGTTGCCAGTCGCTGCTACTCAGGGGAACGGTCAGTACGCTATTGCCCAGGTCGTCCTGGGTCAGCGTGCCCGGGTTGACCAGCGGCAGTGCTTCATCGCGGCTGATGATTTGGTGGTTGTAGCGGTTCTCCACCAGCCACTGCGGACGGCCATCGGTCTCGTTCAGTCGGGTCAATGACGAAAAAAACGTTGGTTTGAGGCGCAAGGCCCAGTAGCCACGAGTGCTGCCGCTGACCTGATGCAACAGTAGATGCACCACCGAGCCATCAATGGCATTGCTGAAGTAATGAGGTTGGGCATGACTGCGCCGGACCAGTTCACTCAAGTAGTCGGCGTCTTCGCTATTGGTGGCGCTGTCCTTGAGGATGGTCCCGGAGGGGCTGAGCAGGGCGAGGCTGGTCAGGTCCGGCAAGGATTTTTGCAGCTTGCGCAGGAGCTCCTGCTGTTCGTCGGTACTTTGCGGCTGTTCAACGATCGGTAGCAGATTGAGGGCAATCTGCGCGTTGAGCGCCATGTTCTGGCTGACTTGCGCGGCCAGGTCGGCGGTGTAGTCGATGGTGTACTGCCGCTGGGTTTTCCGGGTCTCACGCAGTTGGTCCAGCAGTTGCCAGAACAGCAGTGCGAGCAACAACAGAACGAGTGTCGCCAGCGCACCTTTCAGAGTCCCGCGCAGGGGCGAACCAGGTGCCGCTGTCGGTACACTGGGGGTCAGGGACGGAGGGACATTGGACAAACTGTAATCCTGCGGTTTGGCTGGACTGGCGCGACATGCACTATAAGCCGGACGCCCGAAGGGCGGCTAGCATGCCTTGAGTTGTGGCAAAGTGCCAGCCCCGCTCGGCTGGACTGCCTCTCGTCATTAAGGTAGCTTTGCCGGTTACGCGGGAGCGTTCCAGTTCCTAAAATCAGGCTTTTTTCAGCGCGCACGCATTGGTTTCCATCAAGCGGTCAACGCGCAAGGTCTGGCCAGGCATCGCCTGCGCTCTATTCATTCATCAGTCACTGACCCTAGGTTCTCCATGGCTCAATACGTATTCACCATGCATCGGCTGGGCAAAGTTGTTCCGCCGAAGCGGGAAATCCTGAAAAACATCTCCCTGTCGTTCTTCCCCGGCGCCAAGATCGGCGTGCTCGGCCTCAACGGTTCGGGTAAATCCACGCTGCTGAAGATCATGGCAGGCGTCGACACCGAGTTCGACGGCGAAGCCCGTCCGATGCCGGACCTGAACATTGGTTATCTGCCGCAAGAGCCACAACTTGATCCGACCAAGACCGTGCGTGAAGTGGTCGAGGAAGCGGTCAGCGTGATCAAGGACGCCCAGGCGCGTCTGGACGAGGTCTACGCGGCTTATGCCGATCCGGATGCCGACTTCGACAAACTGGCTGCCGAGCAAGCCAAGCTGGAAGCGATCCTGCAAGCCAGCGACGGTCACAACCTGGAGCGTCAGCTGGAAGTCGCCGCCGATGCGCTGCGCCTGCCGGCCTGGGAGGCCAAGGTCGAACACCTTTCCGGTGGTGAAAAGCGTCGCGTGGCCCTGTGCCGCCTGCTGCTGTCCGCCCCCGACATGCTGCTGCTCGACGAGCCGACCAACCACCTGGACGCCGATTCCGTCGCCTGGCTTGAGCACTTCCTGCACGATTTCCCGGGCACCGTGGTCGCGATCACGCACGACCGTTACTTCCTGGACAACGTCGCAGGCTGGATCCTGGAACTCGACCGCGGCGCGGGCATTCCATACGAGGGCAACTACTCGGGTTGGCTGGAAGCCAAGTCCGATCGTCTGGCCCAGGAATCCAAGCAACAGTCGGCTCACGAAAAGGCTATGAAGGAAGAACTGGAGTGGGTGCGCAAAGGCGCCAAGGCTCGCCAGTCGAAATCCAAGGCCCGTCTGCAACGCTTCGAAGAAATGCAATCGCAGGAATTCCAGAAGCGCAGCGAAACCAACGAGATCTACATCCCGGCCGGTCCGCGCCTGGGCGACAAGGTCATCGAATTCAAGAACGTCACCAAGGGCTACGGCGATCGCGTGTTGATCGACAACCTGTCGTTCTCCATGCCTAAAGGCGCCATCGTCGGCGTGATCGGCGGTAACGGCGCGGGTAAATCCACGCTGTTCCGCATGCTGATGGGCAAGGAAACTCCGGATTCGGGCAGCATCGAAGTCGGCGAAACCGTACAGCTCGCTTGCGTGGATCAGAGCCGTGAAGACCTGGACGGCAGCAAGACCGTGTTCCAGCAGATCTCCGACGGTTCCGACCAGATCCGCATCGGCAACTACGAGATCCCGTCGCGTACCTATGTCGGTCGCTTCAACTTCAAGGGCGGCGACCAGCAGAAGTTCGTCAAGGACCTGTCTGGTGGTGAGCGCGGTCGCTTGCACCTGGCCCTGACCCTGAAGGAGGGCGGCAACGTCCTGCTGCTCGACGAACCGTCCAACGACCTCGACGTTGAAACCCTGCGTTCCCTGGAAGAAGCCCTGCTGGACTTCCCGGGCGCCGCCATTGTGATCTCCCACGATCGGTGGTTCCTTGACCGCGTCGCGACTCACATCCTGGCGTACGAAGACGACTCGCAAGCGGTGTTCTTCGAAGGCAACTACACCGAGTACGAAGCCGATCGTAAAAAGCGTCTCGGCGAAGCGGCTGCCCAGCCACATCGTGTACGGCACAAGAAACTGGCCTGATTTGGGGTTGGTTGCATGAAAAAAGAACGGAGCCTTTGGGCTCCGTTTTTTTGCGCGGTTTTTCAGTGATGTCGCAGTGAGTCGATCGCGAGCAAGCTTTGCTCCCACACAACTGTAGGAGCAAAGCTTGCTCGCTATGGCGGTGTAACTGTTGGTGCATAACTCAAGGATGACCTCCCTATTGAGGTGCAAAAATACCTGGAAAACAGGACTAATTTATATCCTGTGCACCATTTAATTTCATAAAGGCGACACTTTGCTCTGTTCCTGTGCGCGAATCGTTTGTTACAGTCCGGCTCAATTTCTTCCAACGACAATAAATTTGCCGAGACCTTTCCATGATCGAATCCGTCGAATCCTTCCTTGCCCGCCTGAAAAAACGCGACCCGGACCAGCCTGAATTTCACCAGGCTGTCGAAGAGGTTCTGCGCAGTTTGTGGCCTTTTCTCGAGGCCAATCCGCACTATCTGACTTCAGGCATTCTGGAGCGGATTTGCGAGCCGGAGCGGGCAATCGTGTTTCGGGTTTCCTGGGTCGACGATCATGGCAAGGTGCAGGTCAATCGCGGATTCCGCATCCAGATGAACAGCGCCATCGGTCCGTACAAGGGTGGTTTGCGCTTCCACCCTTCGGTGAACCTGGGTGTGTTGAAGTTTCTCACTTTCGAGCAGACCTTCAAAAACTCGCTGACGTCGTTGCCCATGGGTGGTGGCAAGGGTGGTTCGGACTTCGATCCGAAAGGCAAAAGCGATGCGGAAGTCATGCGTTTCTGCCAGGCCTTCATGAGCGAGCTGTACCGTCACATTGGTGCCGACGTGGATGTGCCGGCGGGTGATATCGGTGTCGGCGCCCGCGAGATCGGTTTCCTGTTCGGTCAGTACAAGCGTCTGAGCAACCAGTTCACCAGCGTTCTGACCGGCAAGGGCCCGAGCTACGGCGGCAGCCTCATTCGCCCGGAGGCCACCGGCTTCGGCTGCGTGTACTTCGCCGAGGAAATGCTCAAGCGTCGCGGCCTGGCAGTCGAAGGCAAGCGCGTGGCGATTTCCGGTTCCGGCAACGTTGCGCAGTACGCGGCACGCAAGGTCATGGACCTGGGCGGTAAAGTGATTTCGCTGTCGGATTCCGAAGGCACGTTGTACTGCGAAAGCGGTTTGACCGAAGCACAATGGCAAGCACTGCTGGAACTGAAAAACGTCCAGCGCGGGCGGATCAGCGAACTGGCCAGCCGTTTCGGTCTGGAGTTCCTCGCCGGCCAGCACCCGTGGGGCCTGAGCTGCGACATCGCGCTGCCGTGCGCCACCCAAAACGAACTGGATGCCGATGCCGCTCGCACGCTGCTGCGCAACGGCTGTATGTGTGTGGCGGAAGGCGCAAACATGCCGACCACCCTTGAAGCGGTGGACCTGTTCATCGAGGCGGGGATTCTGTTCGCACCGGGCAAGGCGTCCAACGCCGGCGGAGTTGCCGTGAGCGGGCTGGAGATGTCGCAGAACGCCATGCGCCTGCTGTGGACCGGTGGTGAAGTGGACAGCAAGCTGCACGCAATCATGCAGTCGATCCACCACGCTTGCGTGCATTACGGTGAAGAGAACGGCCAGGTCAACTACGTCAAGGGCGCGAACATCGCCGGTTTCGTCAAGGTTGCCGATGCCATGCTGGCCCAGGGCGTCGTCTAAGCCGGTTCGATGCGGATGATTTCGATCCGTTGATCGCCGGCCGGGCGTTGCCACAGCACCTCGTCACCGGGGTGCGCCCCGAGTAACGCCCGACCCAGCGGCGAGCCCCAATTGATCAGGCCTTTGGCGGCAGCGGCCTGGTCTTCACCGACCAGTTGTACGCGGTGCTCGGTACCCTGTTCATCGGCGTAGGTGACCCGGCTGCCGATCTGGACCTTTGTGGTTGACGTCGCGGGCGGCACGACCTGGGCACTTTGCAGGCGTTGATGGAAGTAGCGTAAGTCGCGTTCAAGGTTGGCCATCCGTTGTTTGTCCGCCTGATCGCCGAGTGCCGATTGCTCGCCGTGCAGCACTTGCAACTCGGCAACCTTGTCTTGCAACAGGCTCAGGCCGGCGGGCGTGACGTAATTGGGCTGCCCGCTGACCTGCCGTTCGACCGGCTGATCGGTTTGCGCGGCAGCGTTGTCTTCATTGACGAAGGCGCGACTCATGGTGTTCTCCCGATAGTGGGGTTGGGCCATCGTGCAAGCTTTGCTCTTGCGAGTTTTGGCCGTCAATAGTGATACCACTTCACCTCAAGCATCACTTCATTCTCGGGCGAGGCCAGGTGACTGAATTCACGCTGGGCACTCAGGCGCACGCCCAGGTTGCGTGACCATTCCCACTGCTGATTCAGGCTGACGCTGCGGCGCACTTCGCCATTGGTGAAAAAATCACCCCTGGTTTCCAGACTGAGGTTGCCCAGCGGGTTTTTCCACAACAGGCCCGTGTTGAAACCTGCCGCCGGCGCGATAAATCCGGCGAAATCATTGTTGTGCTCCACGCGCACGGTACCCAGGGCGAAACCCAGCATGTCGTCGCCCAGTTGCCAGGTGCCGCCGCCCCCGCCATTGACGTGGCTGACCAGGTTCTCATCGTCATGCTTGCCCGGTACCCGCTCCAGGCCACCCGTGACTTGCCACGACAGTGGTTGCAGCAGCTCATTGCGCGGAGTCAGGGAGCGAATGGTCGCCAGGTCCAGTTGCTGCACTTGCCAATCATTGCCTTCGTACTGACGCAGTTTCAGTTGCAGGATTTCGATCTGCGCGCCGAGGGGGAAGCTTTCGGCGTTGTCGTTGAGGTCGTGATAGGCCATGCGCAGGCCATATTCGCCAAACGCGCGGTCGCCACGGGTGCCGAGGCCGACCTGCCAGGTGCGGGATTCGTGGCCGTCCTCGGGCAGGCCGGGTTGCGGGATGTCCAGCTCCGGCGCCGGGTTCCGGTTGATTGCCCGCAGCAATTCGAAACTGCGTTGCGCCCGTTGCGGGTCTCGTTCCTGACCGTTGGCGCGGTAGCGTTCCAGGCGATAGGCTGCGTCGATGATCAGCGCCTGGCGGTCACCGGGTTGTTCCTGGAACGCCGGGGTTTGTAGTTGTTTCTGGTCGGCGCTGACTTTCAGTACCCACTGTTGTTCTTCTTCGGTCAGGGACTCGGCGCGACTCAGCAATTCCCGTTCGCGGGAAGGGCGGTATTGAATGGACTCCACCAGCCCGGCCTCCTTGACGGCTTTGACGGTGTCGGTGGGAATGGCGGTGAGCGGGAATTGTTCGGTCAGACGCAGGCTCGGACGCGCCACTTGCAGCAGTTCCAGCAGGCGATAGGAGCAGTTTTCGTCGAAGAAGAAGTAATCGAATTTGATCTGCTTCAACTCCCAGACGTGCTCGACCATGCGCTCGGTTTCGGCCTGAGTCAGGTTCAGGCGGTATTCCCACAGGTCGCGGTTTTCCAGGCTGCGGTATTCCGAGAGTTTTTCCTGATAGGGCACAAGGGCAAACAGGCCGGGATAGCCACCCATCAGGCCTTTCCAGGCGTAGAGGATGCTGTTGTCCGAGCCTTCGATGTATGCGCCGAAGTTGATCGCGTAACTGAGCAGCGAAGTCTTGTCACTCTGCACATCAGCCTGATCGATGCGCAACAGGGTATGGCCGAACATGGAGGACGGGCTGTTGAGGTAGGCCGCCGGGAAAATCATCACTGCACTATGGGGCGAGACGTCCTTGAACCACTGCTTGAACTCGGCGCAATCCGGCGTCGGCAGACCGGTCAGGTTGAGCTGCGCTTTCAGCCAGCGGGTGCGCGCCGGGTAAACGCATTGCGCATGTCGTTCACCAGCGCTGGCCGGGGCGTATAGCGCTTGTACGGTAGCCGCCAGTTCATGGTCAGGGTGTTCATTGCCATCGACGGCGAGGAAAAACTTCTTGTCGCTGACGTAGCTGCGCCAGCCACCGAGCTTGGCGGTTTCGTAGTGACCCAGGGAAATCCAGAAAGGGTCGTTGGCCAGTTGCTGCAAACGTTGATTGTCAATGTGAGGCGCGGCGGACAGCGGGGCGCAGACACAGAGCGCCAGCCAGGCAAGGCGTTTGAGCATAGTCAGCAACTTAAACAGGAAAATGAAGGCCCAACGCGGTTGATGCCGTTTGCCTGTAGGAGCTGACTGTAGGAGCTGGCTTGCCAGCGAAGGCGTCTGTACAGACGCCAAAAAGCTTCGCTGGCAAGCCAGCTCCTACAGTTGATTGGCATTGGGCAGGTCCAAAAAATAAAGCCCGCTTCCCGAAGAGAGGCGGGCGGGTCGAGCTTATGCTTGAGTGGCGTACTTGGCCAGACGTGGATCGTTCTTCAGAACAGCGAGGGTATTGGTATGCACATCTTCCGCGGTCACATCCGCCTTGCTGAAGATCTGCTGGAAGTGTTCGTGAGTGACGGCAGCGAAGTGCGCACGGTCTTCCGGCGCCACGCCCAGTACCACGGCGTAAGTGGTCAACGCTTCGCCCTGACCCTTGGCCATGTCTTCGGACAGCTCGTTCATCATGCCATTCATGGCAAACCAGGATTTGCCGCCATAGGTCAGCGCCGCGTTGGTGGCGCAGCCGTTGGTGCCAGACGTCATGCCGAAGGTTGCGTTGCCGGAGGTGCCGTTGGTGGTGGATGCCAGGAAGTGAGCCGGAGTACCACGCTGACCTTCGAACAGCATGTTGCCCCAACCGCAATCCGGGCCGCCTGGCGCCTGAGCCATAGCGTTGATGGATACAGCGGTGAAGAGAGTACCGAGAAGAATCCGTTTCATAGCTTTGTTCTCTTTATGTGCGTACCAATGAACAAGGGTCTGGCCCGGCTCTGTACGCAAACTGCGAGGTTCGTACAGACCCAACGGCGCCATTTGGGCCGGTTATCAGTCCAGCCGCGCAGTTTGGAGTTTAGGCACGATCGCGCGGTTCCGTGATTTTTTGCAAAACATTCGAGGAAAGCAGTGATTTTGCGCCGCTCAACGCCGGGGTTTCGGCTTGTCTATGCTTTGGCCTGAGGCGCTCCTTGCCAGTCAGGCACGGGCGGCGCCAGAATGCCGCTATCTGCCCCGCCTGATGTAAGGAAGCCCGATGCCTGATCCTGTTGCTGCCAGCTTGCGTCTAGCGCCCGAAGCGCTGACCCGTCCGTTTTCCGCTGAACAGTTCAGCTTCTCTACCACCAATGATCTGGAGCCCTTTCGCGGTGTGCTTGGCCAGGAACGAGCGGTCGAAGCCTTGCAGTTCGGTGTGGCCATGCCACGCCCCGGTTACAACGTATTCGTCATGGGCGAGCCCGGCACCGGCCGGTTTTCGTTCGTCAAACGCTACCTGAAGGCCGAAGGCAAGCGCCTGCAGACCCCGGCGGACTGGGTCTACGTCAATAATTTCGATGAGCCACGCGAGCCGCGCGCGCTGGAGTTGCCGTCGGGCACCGCTGGCGCCTTCATCGGTGACATCAACGGTTTGATCGATAACTTGCTGGCCACCTTTCCAGCCGTGTTCGAACACCCGTCCTACCAGCAGAAAAAAAGTGCCATCGACCGCGCCTTCAACCAGCGCTACGACAAGGCGCTGGACGTGATCGAGCGCCTGGCCCTGGAGAAAGACGTCGCGCTCTACCGCGACAGCAGCAACATCGCATTTACCCCGATGCTCGAAGGCAAGGCACTGGATGAGGCGGAATTCGCCCAGTTACCGGAAGTCGATCGCGAGCGCTTCCACGAGGATATTTCCAACCTCGAAGAGCGCCTGAACGAAGAACTCGCCAGCCTGCCGCAATGGAAGCGTGAGTCGAGCAATCAACTGCGCCATCTCAACGAAGAAACCATCACACTGGCCTTGCAGCCATTGCTGTCGCCGTTGTCGGAGAAATACGCCGAGAACGCGGCGGTCTGCGGCTACCTGCAAGCCATGCAGGTGTACTTGCTCAAAACCGTGGTCGAGCAACTGGTCGACGACAGCAAGACCGACGCTGTCGCCCGTAAACTGCTGGAAGAGCAATACGCACCAAGCCTGGTGGTCGGTCATTCGGCCAGTGGCGGTGCGCCCGTGGTGTTCGAGCCGCACCCGACTTACGAAAACCTGTTTGGCCGCATCGAATACAGCACCGATCAGGGCGCGCTGTACACCACCTACCGGCAGCTGCGGCCGGGTGCGCTGCACCGGGCCAACGGCGGTTTTCTGATCCTTGAAGCGGAAAAGATGCTCAGCGAGCCGTTCGTGTGGGACGCGCTGAAGCGCGCCCTGCAATCGCGCAAGCTGAAAATGGAATCACCGCTGGGCGAGATGGGCCGCTTCGCCACCGTGACCCTGACGCCGCAGCACATTCCGTTGCAGGTCAAAGTCGTCATCATCGGCGCCCGTTCGCTCTATTACACGCTGCAGGACCTCGATCCGGACTTCCAGGAAATGTTCCGCGTCCTGGTGGATTTCGATGAAGACATCCCGATGGTCGACGAGAGCCTGGAGCAATTCGCCCAGTTGCTGAAAACCCGTACCTCCGAAGAGGGCATGGCGCCGTTGACCGCCGATGCGGTGGCGCGTCTGGCAACGTACAGCGCACGTCTGGCCGAACATCAGGGGCGGTTGTCGGCGCGGATCGGGGATCTGTTCCAACTGGTCAGCGAGGCGGATTTCATTCGTCACCTGGCCTCTGACGAAATGACCGACGCCGGTCACATCGAGCGGGCACTCAAGGCCAAGGCCACCCGCACGGGGCGTGTGTCGGCGCGGATTCTCGATGACATGCTGGCGGGGATCATCCTGATCGATACCGATGGCGCCGCCGTCGGCAAGTGCAACGGCTTGACGGTGCTGGAGGTCGGCGATTCAGCCTTCGGGATACCGGCGCGCATTTCCGCCACGGTGTACCCGGGCGGCAGCGGCATCGTCGACATCGAGCGTGAGGTCAACCTCGGTCAACCGATCCACTCCAAAGGCGTGATGATTCTGACCGGGTATCTGGGCAGCCGTTACGCCCAGGAATTCCCCTTGGCGATTTCCGCGAGTATCGCGCTGGAACAATCCTACGGTTACGTGGATGGCGACAGTGCGTCACTGGGCGAGGCATGCACCTTGATTTCGGCCCTGTCGAAAACACCGCTCAAGCAGTGCTTTGCCATCACCGGCTCGATCAACCAGTTCGGTGAAGTGCAGGCGGTGGGCGGGGTCAACGAGAAGATCGAAGGTTTCTTCCGGCTCTGCGAGGCCCGTGGGCTGACCGGGGAGCAGGGGGCGATCATTCCGCACGCGAACGTGGCCACGCTGATGCTCGACGAGAAAGTGCTGGCCGCGGTGCGCGCGGGGCAGTTCCATGTCTATGCGGTACGCCAGGCCGACGAGGCGCTGAGCCTGTTGGTCGGCGAGCCGGCAGGCGAGCCCGACGAGAATGGCGAGTTTCCTGAAGGCAGCGTCAACGCGCGAGTGGTGGAGCGCTTGCGGGTCATCGCGGAAATGATCAGCGAGGAAGACCTGAAAGAAGCCGAGAAGGAATTGGCCCAGGAAGCGTTGGCTGAAACCAAACCGGCCTAAAGCACCGACCCTTGTGGGAGCAAAGCTTGCTCGCGATGACGGACTGACATTCAACAAATCTTTTGAATGACCGACCGCTATCGCGAGCAAGCATTGCTCCCACAGATTTTTTGGGTGTTGCTGAAACTCAAAAGTGCCATCACTCTGGCGTCAATATTCACACAATGACCATTCGGCGCCTTCTGGTCTCACCTGGCGTGCCAGTCAAACTTTTCCTCTATTATCAGCACAAGGATATGGACAGTAATCACTGGATCGAGACAGCCTTTGCGTAAAGGCTGAATACCGGATCTACCGAGGGTCGCCGCCATGTCGCGCAACCTCTGCCTCACCCGTCAATGTCTGGGTCTTGTGACCCGTATCGAATGCGCCATCAAGCCCCTGGCTGGTGATACGGGCATGTGGACCTTACTGTTCGCCGCCGGAATGGCCGGTGAGCAACCTTCAGCCATCAAAGCCCAAGGCCCGTTTCATGGCCCTTTCGTGGCTGAGTCCATCCTCGACACCATTGTTGAAAGCCTGACCCTGCACGGTTACGAGCTGGCCGACGATCCGCAAATCTGGTGCCTGCATCTGCAAGCCCAGCTGCGGGAAATCAATGGTGGCCGTTGCCGCAGCGTGGGTGGCTTCGAGTTCCGTCCAGAGCATTGATTCGCGCTATTGGGCCAGCTTGGACATGTCAGCCTTGTCGAGCTTGACCTCGTAACCATATTGCACGGTGGCGAGGTCGGTTCGCTGATAGGCTTCCAGGCGCGTGGGTTGCCCATAGAAGTAATGCACGGCAAACAGCCCGGGGCCTTCCGGGCTTGCATCATGGTTGACCGCAAGAATTTCCTTGAGGTAATGACCGCTGTCGTCCTTGGCGTAAAACCGCCAATCCTGCTCGGGAAACACCTTCAGATCCACCACCAGTGCGTTGCCTTTGAGATCCAGGCCTTTGGGCAGTTGGCGGGCGTCGATGCTCTGTTTGTCGACGGTGGCCAGGAACAGCGGTATGGAGCCCACCACGTACGCCGGTGTTTCCGGAAACAGGTTCAAGTCATAAGTGATGGTGCCGCGCAGGGGGTCGACCTGATACGCCTCCGGTGGCAGTTCGATCGGCTCATAACGTTTACCCTTGCCATCCTCGGTGAAAAAGCTGACCGGGCTTTCACCTGGATTGAAGGAGGTGCCGAGCAGTTCGTCATTGAAGCTTCTGAGGTGAGTGAACTCGACTCGCGCAGCGCTCGGGTCCTCCACCGATTGGCTGATGCTGACAGCCTTTTTCAGTTGATCCTCGGTCAACGTCGCACCCTTGAGCCAGTTCGGCGCCTGGTCGTCATACACCACCACGGGCAGGTTCAGGGGCTGGATGGTTTTCTGTGTGGTGTGGCGGTCGAAACGACGGACTGGCAGGTCCAGGTCCTTGCGGGTGACCGTGACGGCTGAAAAGTCCAGCAGGCTGACTTCGAGGGTGTCGATCGGTCCGTTGAAATACACCTTCGAATACCGGTGGGATTGTTGCTTCTCGAAGGTGCGCTGTTCTTCATCGAGCTGTTTTTCGAATCCCTCGCTCCAGGCCTTTTGTTGCTGCATTTTTGCCAGCTGCTGCTGATAGAAGGCAATCTGCGCAGCCGTTTCGTTGATCGAGCCTGAACGCGAGAGAAATTGCCCGGTGGCGTCCCGGGCCTGGATGATCAGCGGATTCAGGGGTGTTTCCCCGATCTCCGGAGCCTGAGGTGCGCTGTTGTTGAATTCGATTTCCGCGTAGTTATTGCCCAGTTTCAGCAGGGTGACGCTGAGATTGTCGTTCGTGCGAGTCTGGCCGACATCCTTTTTTGTCAGGTCGAAGCTGTAGAGCCGGCGCGGCGCAATGACTTCCACCTTGCCTTGCAGGCTGACCGGTTGCGGCTGCTTCTTGATGTCGACATCGAGGCCTTCGATGAACGGGTAGGCCACGGTCAGGTCATCGGGATTGGTCAGGTTGGAGCTCGAAGGGCTCAGCTGGATACCGGGATCGGTTTCCGACCATTCCGGCTGGAAGGCAATGACGCGTTTATTGCTCAGGGTGACCGACTGCCATTCCAGCCCATGGGGAAAAAGAAACGCGGCCGGCGCGCTGAAGTTGAAGGGAAACACCGGTTGCAGGTCGGTCAGGTAGTCGGAACTGGAGTCCTTATGCAGCACGAACAGGCCGTTGATGTAAGTGTCGACCAGGGCTTGTGGTGAGGGGTAGTGCTTGAGAATGGCGAGGGCGTCTTCACCGTATTCGGTCACTACCGGTTTGCTGTCGAGCTTGAGTTGCGCCCGTTCGAGCAATAACAGCGAGCCACCGAGTTCGGCCACGGCATCCTTGAGTTTCGGATCTGCAATGGTATCCAGCGATTTTTCGAACTGCGCCGTTTTCTCCTCAAGGCTGACCTCGCGCTTCTCGTCGCTGGGTGAGCAAGCGCTCATCAGCAGAGCCAGGCAGACTCCGGCACTGGTTAAAGGCAAACGCAGATCCATTTCCAGTTTTCCTGTCCGATATCACTGAGCTGTCAATGGTTTGGACACTAGCAGAAAAACTTTGACACACACGCGCAGGTGACGGATTTCCCGACGGTTTCTGGGGGCAACAGGCGGCTGTTATACTCGCGGCCATTTTCAAACACGTGTGAGATTCAATGGAACGCTTTATCGAAAACACAATGTACGCCTCCCGCTGGCTGCTGGCGCCTATCTACTTCGGCCTGTCCCTTGGGCTGCTGGCCCTGGCACTGAAGTTCTTCCAGGAAGTCTTCCACGTCATCCCCAATGTCTTTTCCATGGCCGAATCGGACCTGATCCTGGTGTTGCTGTCGTTGATCGACATGGCGCTGGTGGGTGGTTTGCTGGTGATGGTAATGATCTCCGGTTACGAAAACTTCGTTTCCCAACTGGACATCGACGACAGCAAGGAAAAGCTCAACTGGCTGGGCACCATGGACTCGTCTTCCCTGAAGATGAAGGTGGCGGCTTCCATCGTGGCGATTTCCTCCATCCATTTGCTTCGAATCTTCATGGACGCCAAGAACGTCGATCCTGAGCACCTGCAGTGGTACGTGATCATTCACATGACGTTCGTAGTGTCGGCGTTCGCCATGGGTTACCTGGATAAAGTGACCAAGCACTGAAACAGACAGACGGTGGCGTTTGTGGCTTGTACTTTGATGCGGCGAGGCATATCCCTGTAAAGGTAATGGCTCGCCGCATGAGGTGCGTTCATGAACCTGCAAGAGTTGAATGCTTATGCCGTCGCCGGAAAGGTCGATGAGCTGAATCTGATCTCGATGGAAGGCGGGATCTACCTGCTGGAGGCGCGGATGCATGGCGCAGCCTATCCATTGAGCGACACTCACGGCCACATGATGCACCTGCGTTCCGTGGAGCATGCCCGCGATGTGCTGCGCTCCTTTCCCAGGTTGAACTTCAACCTTGTGCATCATCTGGTGCATGACGAGATGTGCGGGCTCGGTGGTATCGATGAAAGTCTGAAGGTGCCGATCGATCAGCGTTCCACACCGCAGCGCTGACGGCTCTGATCAACACGATGGCATCTGTGCTAGTCTGCTGGCCCTTTTGGTTCCGGGCGTTCCGGGACGCGCTGTGCGTGCACGGCAAGTTCCCGGGCCGTCCGCACAGCGGAGCAGTGTCATGTCCGAAGTAAATCTGTCCACCGACGAAACCCGCGTCAGCTACGGTATTGGCCGTCAGTTGGGCGACCAACTGCGCGACAACCCGCCACCGGGCGTTAGCCTGGACGCGATCCTGGCAGGTCTGACCGACGCATTCGCAGGTCTGCCAAGCCGCGTTGGTCAGGAAGAAATGTCCGCCAGCTTCAAGGTGATCCGCGAAATCATGCAAGCCGAAGCGGCTGCCAAGGCTGAAGCGGCCGCTGGCGAAGGCCTGGCCTTCCTGGCTGAAAACGCCAAGCGTGACGGCATCACCACCCTGGCGTCCGGCCTGCAGTTCGAAGTACTGACTGCCGGTGAAGGCGCCAAACCATCCCGTGAAGACACCGTGCGTACTCACTACCACGGCACCCTGATCGACGGCACTGTGTTCGACAGCTCCTACGAGCGCGGCCAGCCTGCGGAATTTCCGGTTGGCGGCGTGATCGCCGGTTGGACCGAAGCCCTGCAACTGATGAATGCCGGCAGCAAATGGCGCCTGTACGTGCCGAGCGAACTGGCTTACGGCGCTCAAGGCGTTGGCAGCATCCCGCCGCACAGCGTTCTGGTATTCGACGTCGAGCTGCTCGACGTTCTGTAAGCTTTTGATCTTGTGGGAGCAAGGCTTGCCCGCGATGGCATCAGCTCGGTTTCAAGGCGATACCGAGTTGCCTGCATCGCGAGCAAGCTTTGCTCCCACAGGGTTTTGCGTTTCTCATATTTCGATCTTGTGATGCAACTCACTGGTCGGGCGCAACGCCCGGGCATAGCAGAACAGAAACAGATTTCTCACCACCTCCTTGAGCACCACGGGTTCGCTGGAATTCAAGCCATTGAGATCCAGGTCACCCTGATCCTGCAGTTCACTCAGCGCTTCCTCTTCAAGCACCGCACAGACTTCCCCGGTTTCCCGGTGGAGGATTCTCAGGTACGGGTGTGGGCGGTCCAGCCAGGCATCGATCAAATAAGTCATCTCTCATCTCCATTGATTGGGATTCAATGAGAATAATTCTTATTCGCTAAATAGCAAGGGTCTATTGGCTGATTGTGGGTTTTTCCGGGTAAGGATTGCGCTGGGTCAAAGCAACTGGCGTAAGGGGAGGGCAAAGCACCATCCCACGACGGGCGCGGGATGGGGTACGGCAAAATCAGACTTTTCTGACGAACTCGGATTTGAGTTTCATTGGGCCGATGCCGTCGATCTTGCAGTCGATGTCGTGATCGCCGTCGCACAGGCGGATGTTCTTGACCTTGGTGCCGACCTTGACCACCAGCGACGTGCCTTTGACCTTGAGGTCCTTGATCACGGTAATGGTGTCGCCGTCCTGCAGGACGTTGCCGACCGAATCCTTTTTCACCGCGTCATTGGACACCGCTTCGGCTTCGCCGCTGGCGGACCATTCGTGAGCGCACTCGGGGCAGATCAGCTGCGCGCCGTCTTCGTAGGTGTATTCGGAATTGCATTTCGGGCAGGGTGGCAATGTGCTCACTAAGGCTCCTTGGATTCAGGATCGCTAAAAAGCGCACATTGTATAGGGTTTTAGGCGGGAGAGGGGGGAGTGCCGGAACCTGTAGGAGCGAGCCTGCTCGCGAAGAACTCAAGGACACCGCGTTTATCCTGGATACCCGCGTTGTCGTTAACGTCCATCGCGAGCAGGCTCGCTCCTACAGAACAGCGGAAATCAGTGCGTGCGGGCGACCGCAAACTCGCTCAATTCGACCAGCGCATCGCGATACTCGCTGGCGGGCAACGCTTCAAGGCACTTGATCGCACGGGCCACGTAATCGCGGGCGAGTTGTGCGGTGTACTCCAGTGAGCCTGAGGCTTCCACGGCTGCACGGATGCTTTCCAGGTCTTCGATGCCACCTTTCTGGATCGCCTTGCGCACCAGGGCTGCCTGCTCCGGCGTACCTTCGCGCATGGTGTAGATCAGCGGCAGGGTCGGCTTGCCTTCGGCCAGATCGTCACCGACGTTCTTGCCCAGGGTTTCGGCGTCGCCTTTGTAGTCCAGCAAATCGTCGACCAGCTGGAACGCCACGCCCAGGTGGTCGCCGAAGGTGCGCAGCGCTTCGCTCTGTTCGGATGTTGCACCAGCCAGGGCCGCAGCGCTGTGGGTCGAGGCTTCGAAGAGCATTGCGGTCTTGCCGCGGATGACTTCCATGTAGGTTTCTTCGGTGGTGCTGGCGTCACGGACCTTCGACAGCTGCAACACTTCGCCTTCGGCGATGATGCGCGTGGCTTGCGAAAGAATTTTCATCACCGGCATGGAGCCCAGTTCGACCATCATTTCGAAGGAGCGTGAATACAGGAAGTCGCCCACCAGCACGCTTGGCGCATTGCCCCACATGGCGTTGGCGGTCGAGCGGCCACGGCGCATGCCGGACATGTCGACCACGTCGTCGTGCAGCAGGGTCGCGGTGTGCAGGAACTCGATGGTCGCGGCGAGCAGGCGCAGGTCATCGCCTTCGCGGCCCAGGGCCTTGCCACACAGCAACACTAATAAAGGTCGAAGGCGTTTGCCGCCGGCCGAGGTGATGTAGTCGCCGATTTTCGATACCAGCGGGACTCGGGAAGTCAGCTGCTTCTTGATGATGCCGTCGACGGCGCTAAAATCGTCCGCGACCGCGCGGTAGAAAGCTTGGGGTTGCATCAGCGACAGTCGCTCCAGAAGGGTTGCGCGGCATGCTAGGACCCACGTCCGGGCCTGTCAAGGCGCGATGGACGGCCTATTGCAAGGCGCTCGTGCCTTGCGTACAATCGCGCACCCTGAACTTCCTGGGCAGCACCTGCCTTACGCAATTGCAAGCGGCCTCCAGCCAAATGCAGCCATGCCAGCCAATACCTCTTCTTATAAAGAGCTGGGTGAGCAGGATTATCGGAGAAATACCATGTCTTATGCAGTAATCGTTACTGGCGGCAAGCAGTACAAAGTCGCCCCAGGTGAATACCTGAAGATCGAAAAACTGGAAGTCGCTACCGGCGAATCCGTTACCTTTGATCGCGTTCTGTTGGTTGCCAATGGCGACGACGTGAATATCGGCGCTCCAGTTGTTGCTGGCGCTACCGTTGTGGCTGAAGTGATCTCCCAAGGTCGTCACGATAAAGTCCGCATCATCAAGTTCCGTCGCCGTAAGCACCACATGAAGCGTATGGGCCACCGCCAGTGGTACACCGAGATCAAAATCACCGGTATTCAGGCTTAATTTCAGCCTAATTCCTCACTAGGAGAATTGAACTCATGGCACACAAAAAAGCTGGTGGTAGTACCCGTAACGGTCGCGACTCAGAAGCCAAACGCCTTGGCGTGAAGATGTATGGCGGCCAGGCTATCAAAGCAGGCAACATCATCGTGCGTCAGCGCGGCACCCAATTCCACGCTGGCTACGGCGTAGGCATGGGTAAAGATCACACTCTCTTCGCTAAAGTCGAAGGCGTGATCAAGTTCGAAGTAAAAGGCGCCTTCGGTCGTCGTTACGTGAGCGTTGTCGCAGCCTAACTGCGAGAATGCTGGAGAAGCCCTGTCTTGCGACGGGGCTTTTTCGTTTGTGGGGTGAGTCTCTTGCAAAACTGTTTGTATGGGCTGTCGGCGCGCTGGACTGTGCGGTCGTTGATTGAGGTCGCTGCGCTCATTTTTGCAAGAGTCTTATGTCTTAGTGTTTTTCGGCTCGTCCGTATGGCGAGAGGCGTTGTGTAATGAAGTTTGTTGACGAAGTATCGATTCGAGTAAAGGCCGGTGACGGCGGCAACGGTTGCATGAGCTTCCGTCGCGAAAAATTCATCGAGAACGGCGGTCCTAACGGTGGTGATGGTGGTGATGGCGGTTCCATCTACATGATGGCCGACGAAAACCTCAACACCCTGGTCGACTACCGTTACACCCGGCACTTCGATGCCGAGCGTGGCTCCAACGGCGGCAGCACCGACTGCACCGGCAAGAAGGGTGAGGATCTGGTCCTGCGTGTGCCTGTGGGCACTACGGTGATCGACTCGGCCACTCAGGAAGTGATCGGCGACCTGACCAAGGCCGGCCAGAAGCTGCTGGTTGCCCATGGCGGCTGGCACGGTCTGGGCAACACCCGTTTCAAATCCAGTACCAACCGTGCGCCACGCCAGACCACGCCGGGCAAGCCGGGTGATCAGCGTGATCTCAAGCTGGAAATGAAGGTGCTGGCGGACGTGGGTCTGCTGGGTTTGCCGAACGCCGGTAAAAGTACCTTTATCCGTTCGGTGTCGGCCGCCAAGCCGAAAGTTGCCGACTACCCGTTCACCACGCTGGTGCCGAACCTGGGTGTGGTCAGCGTCGATCGCTGGAAAAGCTTCGTGGTTGCGGACATTCCGGGGCTGATCGAGGGTGCTTCCGATGGTGCGGGCCTGGGGATTCGCTTCCTCAAGCACTTGTCGCGTACGCGCCTGCTGTTGCATCTCGTGGACATGGCGCCACTGGATGACACCAGTGCGCCGGATGCGGCTGAAGTCATCGTCAGCGAGCTGACCAAATTCAGCCCGTCCCTGGCTGAGCGTGATCGCTGGTTGATCCTGAACAAGTGCGACCAGATCCTCGACGAAGAGCACGATGCCCGCGTCAAGGAGATCGTTGATCGTCTGGAGTGGACCGGCCCGGTTTATGTGATCTCGGCCATTGCCAAGCAGAACACCGAGCGTCTGTGCCACGACATCATGCGTTACCTGGAAGATCGTGCCGATCGCCTGGCTAACGACCCAGCCTACAAGGAAGAGTTGGCTGAGCTTGATCAGCGCATCGAAGATGAAGCCCGTGCGCAATTGCAGGCGCTGGACGACCAGCGTGCCCTGCGTCGCAGCGGCGTGAAGTCGGTCCACGACATCGGCGACGATGATTGGGATGAAGAAGATGTGGATGATGAAGACGGACCGGAAATCATTTACGTGCGCGACTGATTCGTTGCAGTAAACTTAAGCGCCGCTCAATCGAGCGGCGTTTTGGTATCTGGAAATCGGAACTCACGAATAACGTCACGGGCAGCGCTGGGTCGCGCTGTCCTCAAGCTAAGGTTGAAGATGATGCGGAGCAAGGTGACAGGTGCGCAGCGTTGGGTCGTGAAAATCGGCAGCGCTTTGCTGACGGCGGACGGCAAAGGCCTGGATCGCGCGGCAATGGGTGTCTGGGTAGAGCAGATGGTGGCTCTGCATGAGGCGGGTGTCGAGCTGGTGCTGGTGTCCTCCGGGGCGGTAGCGGCCGGTATGAGCCGTCTGGGCTGGACTGTCCGACCCAGTGCAATGCACGAGCTCCAGGCCGCGGCTGCAATCGGTCAGATGGGCTTGGTGCAGGCCTGGGAGTCAAGCTTTGCCGAGCATGGCCGGCACACCGCGCAGATTCTGCTGACCCATGATGACCTGTCAGACCGCAAGCGCTACCTGAATGCCCGTAGCACCTTGCGCGCGTTGGTCGAGCTGAAGGTGATTCCGGTGATCAACGAGAATGACACCGTGGTCACCGACGAAATCCGTTTCGGCGATAACGATACCCTGGCGGCGCTGGTGGCTAACCTGGTCGAGGCTGATTTGCTGGTGATCCTGACGGATCGCGATGGCATGTTCGACGCCGATCCGCGCAACAATCCCGATGCTCAGTTGATTTACGAAGCGCGTGCCGATGATCCGGCGCTTGATGCGGTGGCGGGTGGTACCGGTGGTGCATTGGGGCGTGGTGGCATGCAGACGAAATTGCGCGCTGCGCGCCTGGCCGCGCGTTCCGGGGCGCATACGATCATCGTGGGTGGGCGCATTGAGCGTGTGCTGGATCGCCTCAAGGCGGGCGAGCGCATTGGCACCTTGCTCTCGCCTGAGCGCGGCATGCTGGCGGCGCGCAAGCAATGGTTGGCCGGGCACCTGCAAACCCGTGGCACGCTGGTACTGGATGCGGGAGCGGTGACGGCGTTGTCCCAGGGCAACAAGAGTTTGTTGCCGGTGGGTGTGAAATTGGTTCAGGGCAGCTTCCGCCGCGGCGAAATGGTGGTGTGCGTCGCGCCGGACGGTCGAGAGATTGCTCGTGGCCTGGCCAACTACAGTGCGCTTGAAGCGCAAAAAATCATCGGTCAGTCGTCTGATGCGATAGTCGGTTTGTTGGGTTATATGGCGGAGCCAGAGCTGGTTCATCGCGATAATCTGATTCTGGTCTGAGGGAATACCTGAATGCGTGTGGCAAAAGGATTGTTGGGGCTGCTGCTGGCGATGCCGCTGCTGGCTTCGGCCGAGGAAATTGGCCAGGTATCGACGGTGTTCAAGTTCGTCGGCCCGAACGACCGGATCGTTGTCGAGGCGTTTGATGATCCGAAGGTCGCAGGTGTGACCTGCTATCTGTCACGTGCCAAGACCGGTGGCGTGAAGGGTGGTTTGGGTCTGGCTGAAGACCGCGCCGAGGCTTCAATTGCCTGTCGCCAGGTCGGGCCGATCAGCTTCAAGGGTGAGCTCAAGGATGGCGAGGAGGTGTTCAAGGAGCGCACCTCGCTGGTATTCAAGACCATGCAGGTGGTGCGCTTTCTCGACAAGAAGCGCAATACGCTGGTTTATCTGGTCTACAGCGATCGCTTGATCGAAGGCGGTCCGCAGAATGCGGTGACGGCGATTCCGATTTTGCCGTGGGCGCCCGTCCAGTAATAACGACGCAAAACCAATTGTAGGAGTGAGCCTGCTCGCGATGGCGGTGTATCAGTCAGTTTTGATCTCGACTGGAACACCATCATCGCGAGCTGGCTCACTCCTACATTTTTTTTGCGTCGCGTTCGCCATATCGCAGGCAATAAAAAACCGACCCTGAGGTCGGTTTTTTAATGAACGTGTCGCTTAGGCAGCAGCGGCAACGTTCAGGGCCTTGACGTGGCCATTCAGGCGGCTCTTATGACGAGCGGCCTTGTTCTTGTGGATGATGCCTTTATCGGCCATACGGTCGATAACTGGCACAGCCAGAACGTAAGCAGCTTGAGCTTTAGCAGCGTCTTTTGCGTCGATGGCCTTAACTACGTTCTTGATGTAGGTACGGACCATGGAACGCAGGCTGGCGTTGTGGCTGCGACGCTTCTCAGCCTGTTTTGCACGTTTTTTGGCGGAAGGTGAGTTGGCCACCGTCGAGCTCCTCGAAAGACTTTTTAGGAAATAGCAAACAAAATAGGCCGCGAATCATGCCGATGAGTTGAAGTCTTGTCAAGGGCGGAAGAAACGTTCCGCTAAGTGGTCGGCCCCGACCCCATGAAAACTACTGCGCTCGGCAATACAGCGTTGAAAGCAGGCTTGAAATGCTCATTGACGTTCGTCAACTCCGCTTTCTCGCCTGCTTTCGCCTTGTCTTGCCTTCGCTCGTCACGTTTTCATGAGGTCGTCTGCGCGGGATATTTCTTTCCGGCGTGTGACCTGTAAACTCGCGAGCTTTGGCTCTGTGCTGTTGCGGCGCGGAGTATCGCACAAGTAGGCGCGTAGTTCGCCTGCTGTTTATCGACAGGCACAAACTCTTTCAATGAATCTGCTCAAATCGTTGGCCGCCGTCAGCTCTATCACAATGCTTTCCCGGATTCTGGGATTCGTTCGTGACACCCTCATTGCGCGCACATTCGGTGCGGGAATGGCGACCGACGCCTTCTTTATCGCCTTTAAACTGCCCAACCTGTTGCGACGCATCTTTGCCGAAGGGGCGTTTTCCCAGGCATTCGTGCCGATTCTTGCCGAGTACAAAACCCAGCAGGGTGAAGAAGCTACAAAAACGTTTATTGCCTACGTTTCGGGTCTGTTGACGCTGGTGCTGGCGCTAGTCACGACGTTGGGCATGATAGCCGCGCCATGGGTCATTTGGGTGACTGCACCGGGTTTCGTCGATTCTCCGGAGAAGTTCGAGCTGACCGCCAGCCTGTTGCGGGTGACCTTTCCCTATATTTTGTTGATTTCCCTGTCTTCATTGGCTGGCGCGATCCTTAACACGTGGAACCGCTTTTCGGTACCAGCCTTCGTGCCAACGCTGCTTAACGTCAGCATGATCGTCTTCGCGGTGTTCCTGACGCCGTATTTCCATCCGCCGGTAATGGCGCTGGGCTGGGCGGTACTGGTCGGCGGGCTGGCGCAGTTGCTCTATCAGCTGCCCCACCTGAAAAAGATCGGCATGCTGGTGCTGCCGCGCCTGAACCTGCGCGACAGTGGCGTGTGGCGAGTGATGAAACAGATGCTGCCAGCGATTCTCGGGGTATCGGTCAGTCAGATTTCGCTGATCATCAATACCATCTTCGCCTCGTTCCTGGTGGCCGGCTCCGTATCCTGGATGTACTACGCCGACCGCTTGATGGAGTTACCGTCCGGCGTACTGGGCGTGGCGTTGGGAACGATCCTGCTGCCGACCCTGGCCAAGACTTACGCCAATAAGGATCGCCTCGAATATTCGCGCATCCTCGACTGGGGCCTGCGCCTGTGCTTCATGCTGGTATTGCCTTGCTCCCTGGCATTGGGGATTTTGGCCGAGCCGCTGACGGTTTCACTGTTCCAGTACGGTCAATTCAATGCATTTGATGCCGCCATGACCCAGCGAGCGCTGATCGCCTATTCGGTCGGTCTGCTCGGGATTATTGTGATTAAAGTGCTAGCTCCGGGCTTTTATGCGCAACAGAACATCCGTACGCCGGTAAAAATTGCGATTTTTACCCTGATCGTCACGCAGTTGTTCAACTTGGTGCTGATCGGTCCGCTGGCTCACGCCGGCCTGGCGCTTGCCATCAGTGCCGGGGCCTGTCTGAATGCCGGGCTGCTCTTTTATCAGTTGCGCAAGCAGCAGATGTACCAGCCACAGCCGGGTTGGGCGAAGTTCGGCTTCAAGCTGGTGGTCGCGGTTTCTGTGATGTCTGGCGTGCTGCTGGCCGGGATGCACTTTATGCCAGCCTGGGGTGAGGGGCAGATGCTTGAGCGCTTCCTGCGCCTGGGCGCCCTGGTGATTGCGGGTGTGGTGGCCTATTTCGGCATGTTAGTGTTGATGGGTTTCCGTTTGCGCGATTTCAATCGCAAAGCGCTGGGCTAAGGGAAAAACTTCGAAAAACATGGGCGGGCCGGCATTTTTGTCGGCTCGATGACTTTGGAATACGGTGTTGCCTGTCGTCGGCCGCCGGGTGTGGTTATAATCGACCACTTTATGAGCAAGAAGCGCGTTATGCAGCTGGTTCGAGGCCTCCACAATCTGCGCCCCCAGCATCGGGGCTGTGTCGCCACTATTGGCAACTTTGACGGTGTACACCGTGGCCACCAGGCTATCCTGGCGCGGTTGCGTGAGCGTGCGCTCGAGTTGGGCGTTCCCAGCTGCGTGGTGATTTTCGAGCCGCAGCCGCGGGAGTTCTTCGCTCCGGACACGGCGCCGGCGCGTCTGGCCCGTCTGCGGGATAAACTGCAATTGCTGGCCGCCGAAGGTGTCGACAGGGTCCTGTGCCTGGCGTTCAATCAACGTCTGAGCAAACTCAGCGCCAAGGCGTTCGTCGATACCATCCTGGTGGACGGCCTCGGCGTACAGCATCTTGAAGTCGGCGACGACTTCCGCTTCGGCTGTGACCGGGTAGGGGATTTCGATTTCCTGCAACAGGCCGGCGTCGTGCAGGGTTTTACCGTCGAAGCGGCGCAGACCGTCGAGCTCGACGGGATTCGCGTCAGCAGCACCCAGGTGCGTAATGCGCTGGCGGCTGCCGACTTTACCCTCGCCGAACGCCTGCTCGGCCGCCCGTACCGGATTGCCGGTCGCGTGCTGCACGGCCAGAAGCTCGCGCGGCAGCTGGGTACGCCCACCGCCAACATACAACTCAAGCGCCGTCGCGTGCCGTTCACCGGGGTCTACCTGGTCAACGTCGAGATCGACGGCAAGACCTGGCCCGGCGTCGCCAACATCGGCGTACGGCCTACGGTCCAAGGTGATGGCAAAGCCCACCTGGAAGTGCATCTTTTAGATTTTGCCGGCGATTTGTACGACCGGCGTTTAACGGTGGTTTTCCACCACAAGCTGCGTGAAGAGCAGCGTTTCGCCTCTCTGGAGGCGTTGAAAACGGCGATCAACGCGGATGTCGCCGCCGCCCGTGCACTAGCCGCACCTAGCGCCCATCGCTAATGAAGAGCCTTAAATGACCGACTATAAAGCCACGCTAAACCTTCCGGACACCGCCTTCCCAATGAAGGCCGGCCTGCCTCAGCGCGAACCGCAGATTCTGCAGCGCTGGGACAGCATTGGCCTGTACGGAAAGTTGCGCGAGATTGGCAAGGATCGTCCGAAGTTCGTCCTGCACGACGGTCCTCCGTACGCCAACGGCACGATTCACATCGGTCATGCACTGAACAAGATTCTCAAGGACATGATCATCCGCTCGAAGACCCTGTCGGGCTTCGACGCACCTTATGTTCCGGGCTGGGATTGCCACGGCCTGCCGATCGAGCACAAGGTCGAAGTGACCCACGGCAAAAACCTGGGCGCGGACAAGACCCGCGAACTGTGCCGCGCCTACGCCACCGAGCAGATCGAAGGCCAGAAATCCGAATTCATCCGTCTGGGCGTGTTGGGCGACTTCGCCAACCCGTACAAGACCATGGACTTCAAGAACGAGGCCGGTGAAATCCGTGCCCTGGCGGAAATCGTCAAGGGCGGTTTCGTGTTCAAGGGCCTCAAACCCGTGAACTGGTGCTTCGACTGCGGTTCGGCCCTGGCTGAAGCGGAAGTCGAGTACGAGAACAAGAAGTCCTCGACCATCGACGTGGCGTTCCCGATTGCCGATGAAGCCAAACTGGCGGCTGCATTTGGCCTGCCATCGCTGGCCAAGCCTGCTTCGATCGTGATCTGGACCACCACCCCGTGGACCATTCCGGCCAACCAGGCGCTGAACGTTCACCCGGAATTCAACTACGCCCTGGTCGACGTCGGCGACAAACTGCTGGTGCTGGCCGAGGAGCTGGTCGAGTCGTGCCTGTCCCGTTACAGCCTGCAAGGCTCGGTCATCGCGACCGCCACCGGTAAAGCACTGGAACTGATCAACTTCCGCCACCCGTTCTACGACCGTCTGTCGCCGGTTTATCTGGCCGACTACGTCGAACTGGGTGCCGGCACCGGTGTGGTTCACTCCTCGCCAGCCTACGGCGTAGACGACTTCGTGACCTGCAAGAAGTACGGCATGGTCAATGACGACATCCTCAATCCGGTTCAAAGCAATGGCGTCTACGTGCCCTCGCTGGAGTTCTTCGGCGGCCAGTTCATCTGGAAGGCCAACCCGGCTATCGTCGACAAGCTGACCGAAGTCGGTGCTCTGCTGCACACCACCGTCATCGAACACAGCTACATGCACTGCTGGCGCCACAAGACCCCGCTGATCTACCGCGCCACCGCGCAGTGGTTCATCGGCATGGACAAGCAGCCGACCACAGGCGACACCCTGCGCCAGCGTTCGCTCAAAGCCATTGAAGACACCAAATTCGTTCCGGCCTGGGGCCAGGCGCGCCTGCACTCGATGATCGCCAACCGTCCGGACTGGTGCATCTCCCGTCAGCGCAACTGGGGCGTGCCGATCCCGTTCTTCCTGAACAAGGAAAGCGGCGAGCTGCACCCGCGTACCGTCGAACTGATGGAAGAAGTCGCCAAGCGCGTCGAAGTCGAAGGCATCGAAGCCTGGTTCAAGCTGGACGCCGCTGAGCTGCTGGGCGATGAAGCGCCGCAGTACGACAAGATCAGCGATACGCTGGACGTATGGTTCGACTCGGGCACCACGCACTGGCACGTTCTGCGCGGTTCACACCCGATGGGTCACGAGTCCGGCCCCCGTGCCGACCTGTACCTGGAAGGTTCGGACCAGCACCGTGGCTGGTTCCACTCGTCCCTGCTGACCGGTTGCGCCATCGACAACCACGCGCCGTACCGTGAGCTGCTGACCCACGGTTTTACCGTCGACGAGTCCGGCCGCAAGATGTCCAAGTCGTTGGGCAACGTGATTGCGCCGCAAAAGGTCAACGACACCCTGGGCGCCGATATCATGCGTCTGTGGGTCGCTTCGACTGACTATTCGGGCGAAATGGCGGTTTCCGAGCAGATCCTGCAACGCAGTGCGGACGCCTACCGGCGTATCCGTAACACGGCGCGCTTCCTGCTTTCGAACCTGACCGGCTTCAACCCGGCCACCGACCTGCTGCCGGCCGAAGAAATGCTCGCGCTGGACCGTTGGGCCGTGGACCGCACCCTGCTGCTGCAACGCGAATTGCAAGAGCACTACGGCGAATACCGCTTCTGGAACGTCTACTCCAAGATCCACAACTTCTGCGTGCAGGAGCTGGGCGGTTTCTACCTGGACATCATCAAGGACCGTCAGTACACCACTGGCGCTGACAGCAAGGCCCGTCGTTCGTGCCAGACCGCGTTGTTCCACATCTCCGAAGCATTGGTTCGCTGGATTGCTCCGATCCTGGCGTTCACCGCCGACGAACTGTGGCAATACCTGCCGGGCGAGCGCAACGAGTCGGTCATGCTCAACACCTGGTACGAAGGCCTGAGCGAGCTGCCGGAAGGCTTCGAGCTGGATCGTGCTTACTGGGACCGGATCATGGCGGTCAAGGTGGCGGTCAACAAGGAAATGGAAATCCAGCGCGCGGCCAAGGCCGTCGGTGGCAATCTGCAGGCCGAAGTGACGCTGTTCGCCGAAGACGCGCTGAGCGCCGACCTGGCCAAGCTGAGCAACGAACTGCGCTTCGTCCTGATCACGTCCACCGCCAGTGTTGCACCGTTTGTGCAGGCACCGGCCGACGCCGTGGTCACCGAAGTCAGCGGCCTGAAGCTGAAGATCGTCAAATCGGCCCACGCCAAGTGCGCCCGTTGCTGGCACTGCCGTGAAGACGTCGGCGTGAACCCGGAGCATCCGGAAATTTGCGGTCGTTGCGTCGACAACATCAGCGGCGCCGGCGAGGTTCGCCACTATGCCTAATGCCGTTGGCCGTTTCGGACGGCTGGGCTGGCTCTGGTTGAGTTTGCTGGTCCTGGTCATCGACCAGGCCAGCAAGTTCTACTTCGAAGGCAAGCTAGCGATGTACCAGCAAATTGTGGTGATCCCCGATTACTTCAGCTGGACCCTGGCCTACAACACTGGTGCGGCATTCAGCTTCCTGGCCGATAGCTCAGGCTGGCAGCGCTGGTTGTTTGCCTTGATCGCGGTCGTGGTCAGTGCGGTGCTGGTGGTGTGGCTCAAGCGCCTGGGGCGCAACGATACCTGGCTGGCAGTCGCCCTGGCACTGGTGCTGGGTGGCGCGCTGGGCAATCTGTATGACCGCATTGCCTTGGGCCATGTGATCGATTTTATTCTGGTGCACTGGCAGAACCGCTGGTACTTCCCGGCGTTCAACTTTGCCGACAGTGCTATCACTGTAGGCGCAGTCATGCTGGCACTGGACATGTTCAAAAGTAAAAAGACCGGAGAAGCCGTTCATGACTGAACAGGTATTGGCTGAACAACGCATCGGCCAGAACACGGAAGTCACCTTGCATTTCGCATTGCGCCTGGAGAACGGCGACACGGTGGACAGCACCTTCGACAAAGCCCCGGCGACCTTCAAGGTCGGTGACGGCAACCTGTTGCCAGGTTTCGAAGCAGCGCTGTTCGGTTTCAAGGCGGGTGACAAGCGTACGCTGAGCATCGAGCCGGAAAACGCTTTCGGCCAGCCGAATCCGCAAAACGTGCAGATCATCCCGCGCTCGCAGTTCCAGAACATGGACCTGTCGCCCGGTTTGCTGGTGATCTTCAACGATGCGGCCAATACTGAATTGCCGGGCGTGGTGAAAGAATTCGATGATGCGCAAGTGACCATCGACTTCAACCACCCGCTGGCTGGCAAGACACTGACCTTTGACGTGGAAATCATCTCCGTCAAAGCGTTGTAAATGACCTCATAGGGTCATCTGTAGGAGCAAAGCTTGCTCGCGATAGCGTCATTTCAGTCAATATCACCGTTGACTGATCCACCGCTATCGCGAGCAAGCTTTGCTCCTACGGGTTTACGATCAATTTTCGCGCGCAAGACACGAGGCTCAGCATGCAAATCAAACTCGCCAACCCCCGTGGCTTCTGCGCCGGTGTGGACCGGGCGATCGAAATCGTCAACCGCGCCCTGGAAGTCTTCGGGCCGCCGATCTATGTGCGCCATGAAGTGGTTCACAACAAATTCGTCGTCGAAGACCTGCGCAACCGCGGTGCGATCTTCGTCGAGGAGCTGGATCAGGTGCCGGACGATGTGATCGTGATCTTCAGTGCCCACGGCGTTTCCCAGGCCGTGCGCACCGAAGCCGCAGGCCGTGGCCTGAAAGTGTTCGATGCCACCTGCCCGCTGGTGACCAAGGTGCATATCGAAGTCGCGCGCTACAGCCGCGATGGTCGTGAATGCATCCTCATCGGGCATGCCGGTCACCCGGAAGTGGAAGGCACCATGGGTCAGTACGATGCCAGTAACGGCGGTGCGATCTATCTGGTCGAAGACGAGAAAGACGTCGCTGAACTGCAAGTGCACAACCCCGAAAAACTGGCATTCGTCACCCAGACCACCCTGTCCATGGACGATACCAGCCGCGTCATCGACGCCCTGCGTACGCGTTTTCCGGCCATTGGCGGTCCGCGCAAGGACGATATTTGCTACGCCACGCAAAACCGTCAGGACGCGGTCAAGCAACTGGCCGACGAATGCGATGTGGTGCTCGTGGTGGGCAGTCCGAACAGCTCCAACTCCAATCGCCTGCGAGAACTCGCCGAGCGCATGGCCACCCCGGCCTATCTGATCGACGGAGCCGAAGACCTGCAAAAGAGCTGGTTCGAAGGTGTCGAGCGCATCGGTATTACGGCTGGTGCCTCCGCTCCGGAAGTCCTGGTGCGTGGCGTGATCCAGCAATTGCAGGCCTGGGGTGCCACCGGTGCAGACGAACTGGCTGGGCGGGAAGAGAACATCACGTTCTCCATGCCTAAAGAGCTACGCGTTCGTTCCCTCCTCTGAGTCTTCTCCTCCCACGCAAAGCGCCTGTTCAGTCCTTTTGCTGCGCAGGCTGACAATGCCGGTCCGGGCCAGTACCACTTGGTATTGGCTCAAGGACTCCCGGGCTGAGCAAATGTGTAATGTCCCCGCCTGAAAAGCGCCACTGGGCAGCAATGGCTCGCCCAGACCGCTGAACCTTACAAAACTCCTGACCGGTCTATTACCCACGACAGGCACTCGAGCACTGCCCTGGTGCTCAACGAGCAGCGGATTGCTGCTGTCCTCATGCCCTTTGCCGTTGATATCCAGAATCATCCGCCAACCCTGAGCCCAGTCGCCGTTTATTCCGTAAATCACAACGGTCTGGTTTCGGGCAATGGCTTCGCTTCTTGCGCTACGCATTCCGCTGACAAGCGACCTCGCCGCTTCCTCGCGATAGTTCGATTCCTTGACCGCTGCAAGCGCCGGACTGACCAAATGCAGAACAATCCCGGCAATCGTCAGTCCCATAAGCAGTTCGATCAAGCTGAAGCCTTGCTGATGCATGGCATCTCCCTCCCTGGAGTGTTGAGCTTCGTGCAATCCGTACACGAGTGATGGCGAAACAGCCTCGCCTTGGCGGTCGAATGTTCTAGCGTGTAAGAGCAGGTATAGCCGACGGCAACGGAGGGCATCGATGGATCATCGTACAAAAGGTTTCACGCTGATCGAGTTGCTGATCGCCATAGCCGTCTTTCTGGTCCTGATCATGCTGGGTGTCCCGGCGTTTACCCGTTCGACGCAAGCCACCAGGGCCGATACCGAGATCGGTGATCTGCAACATGGCCTGAACTTCGCCCGTCTGGAGGCGATCGACCGGGGGGTGACCACGCGGGTGCGCCCCACGGCAGGCGGCAGTCTCTGGACGGGTGAATTGTCGGTGTATGACGGCACGGGCACCCCGGCCAATGTATTGCGTGTTATTCCAGCGATGAGCAACGGTGCGACGCTGACGCTAACCTCAGGAGTGACCGCCATTGATTTCAATAGTCTGGGCGGCTTGTCGTCATCGTCCACGGCGTTGGTGATCAGTTATGTGTCGGGAACGCAAAGCAGGACGCTGAATGTGTGTTTGAACGGACGAATTCTATTGGGTGGAAGTTGCGGATGAGGCAAGGGAGCAAGGGTGCAGAGGAAGGCATGACGCTGATTGAAGTCCTGGTTGCGTTGTTGATTCTGGGCGTTGGGCTGCTGGGAGCGGCGGCGATTCAACTGAATGCGCTGAAGTACACCGACAGTGCGCGCATGACCAGCCAAGCCAGTTTCATCGCCTACGACATGATGGACCGCATTCGCGCCAACGCTGCCGCCGACTACACTATTACACCGCCGACGTCGGGCAATCCGAGTGTCGCCCGGGACCAGGACCTCTACGATTTCACCAGCAATATCGTCAATTTCGGGGGCGCTACTGCAACCGGCACCATCGCCCTTTATCAGCGCGTGTACACCATCACCATCACCTGGGACGACTCCCGGGCCGCCAACAACGCCAACGCCCGCCGCAGTTTTGTGCTCACCAGCCGTGCGACGGCCGATCCGGTGGCGACGCCATGAGCCGCCTCCAAAGAGGGTTCGGCCTGATCGAGCTGCTGATCGCCCTGGCCTTGAGCCTGATCGTGGTGCTGGGCGTGGTGCAGGTTTTCATTGCCGCGAAAAACACTTACGTCAGCCAGAACAGCGCTGCCGCCATGCAGGAAGACGCGCGTTTCGTGCTGGGCAAAATGATTCAGGAAATCCGCATGGTCGGGATGTTCGGCTGCCTGGGGACGATCACCGATGGGAATACGGGCGGGAGCTTCAATGCCGCTCAGGTCACGCCGATCAGTTGGGATAACGCTAACCAGAGATTGACCCTGGTGACAGCGGATGTCGGCAGCAATGGCGGGACGCCGACCTGGACCGTGCTTTCCGATTGTCGAACTACTGCGACGGCTTACTCTGATTTGCGCACGCCCGCTTCGGGACAACTGGCGTTTCCCATCCGGCGGTTGGTTTACAGCCTGAAGAACGGCCAGCTGACAATGGGTGTCGGCATCGCGCCGATCCCGCAGGTGCTGGTGGATAACGTCAGTGCCTTCAACGTCAGCTTCGGCCTCGCCAGTTCCGCTACCGATACGGCCACCTCCAGTTACAGCAGCAACCCTTCGGACCCCGCGCGTATCCGCAGCGTGCGTCTGAGCCTGACGCTCAGCGACCCGAACAACCGGGTGAGCAATCAAACCTTCAACGTGGTTGCCGCTCTTCGCAACCGCTTGCCGTGAGGGGCAGGGCGATGAGTATTTCTTCGGCAGCATCTCAACGCGGCATGGCGCTACTGGTCAGCCTGGTGTTTTTGTTGCTGCTGACGCTGATCGGCCTTTCCTCGATGCAGAACGCCACCCTGCAAGAAAAAATGGCCGGTAGCGTGAGCATGCGTAATCAGTCGTTCCAGAGCGCAGAAGCAGCGTTGCGTGTCGGTGAAAGCGCAGTGCAACTGGACACTTACTCATTGGCCGTGTGCAACGGCACCACCCAATGCGCGCCGCCGGGCGAATCGTCGACCCTCCTCGCCGCCGGCTTCAATGCCAACTCGGGAGTGACCTGGATTGCGTCGGGCAATGGTTTTTACGGCGTGCAAAACATTGGCACCGCCGTCACCGCCGTGAACGTGCCGAGCAATACCTCGGCAACCTTGTACCGGGTGACCGCCGTGGGTATCGCGGGCAGCTCTCGCAGCGTGGTGGAGAGCATCTATGCGAAGTACTGAACGGCGCAAGGGGCTTTGGCAGTCATTGGTCGGCGCCGTTCTGGGGTTGTATCTCTCGGCCCCGGCCTATGCCTTCACGCCTTCGGACTCACCCTTGCTGAGTGCCGCAGCGGTCGCACCCAACGTGATGTTGATGATCGACGATTCCGGGAGCATGAATAACATCATCTGGGCGCCGGATTTCGATCCCACGGTCAACCGCGCGCAGATAGCCATATGCAGTTCCAATACCTCATGTATAAGCGGCCAGAATCTGGACATGAGTGATACCAATATTTCCCTGTCGAGCTTGAACAGGGGTGGTTGCTCGACCAGTGGCAACTGGTACGGGTTCTATCGGGGGTTCCTGGGGCTGACGCCCGTTTGCCTCAAGCTGCCTGACCCGGTGGGCAATGAAAACACCCGTTACACCGCCAACTATCTGGCCTATCTGCTGGGCCTGGCCAATGGTTCCAATCGGGACTTCACCACGGGGGTCAATGCAATCCCCAACGATTACCGCATCAGCGTGGCACAGGACGTTTCTACCAACCTGGTTACCAGCAATCGCACGTTGCGTATCGGCCTGGCCACGTTCAACCCGCCCGTGAACAACAATCCGGGCAATGGTGGCTTTATTGCCCGGGCGGTCAGCGATCTGTCGGTGGATGCCAACTACAACGCGCTGATTGCCTCGATCAACGGCTTGAGTGCCGTGGCCAATACGCCGCTGGCGGAAACCTATTACGAAGTGACTCGCTACATGCGCGGCATGGCGTCGTACTACAACTCGACACCCTCCACCTACACCAGTCCGATCCAGTATCGCTGCCAGAAAAACTACGGCGTGGTGATTACGGATGGTTTGCCCACCTACGACCGGACCTTCCCCACCAATGATCCGCTCGGTGGCACCCGGCTGCCGAACTGGGACGGCAACAGCGCTAACGATGGCGACGATCTCAACGGTGACGGGGAGGGTGACACGCTGTACCTGGATGACATCGCCAAGTTCGCTTTTGACATCGACATGCGCTCCACCGGGACGGACCTGGCGGGCAAAAGCTGGAACGCCACGGACTTTCCCAAGCAGAACATGAACACTTACACCGTCGGTTTTACCGCGACCAATCAGATGTTGTCGGATGCCGCCAGCTACGGTCAGGGCAAGTACTACCAGGCCACCGACAGTGCCGGGCTTAACGCCGCATTGTCCTCCGCCCTGAGCGACATCACTTCCAAGGCGGGCTCGGGCGGCAGTGGGGTCACCAGCGGGACGATTCTCAGCAGCGGCACCCGTTACTTCCAGACCAGTTACGACCCGAAGGACTGGCGTGGCACGATCAAGGCCTTTGGTTTTACCTCCAGTGGCGCGGTCAATACCAGTGCGGTGTTGTGGACCACCGATACGGCCATCGTGCCCGGTGCCACGGCGCCGACCTATCAATCGTGGAACAACCAGACCAACAGCCCAGTGACATTGGCTTTCGCCAATTTCTCCACGGCCCAGCAAACTGTCCTCAGCCAGGGCCTGCCCACCGGCATTACCGGCAGTGACTTGGTGGAGTGGAGCAAGGGCACCAACAAGACCGGCCTGAAAGTGCGCAGTGCGCTGCTGGGGGACATTATCAACTCGCCGTTGGCCCTGGCGTCCCCGACGGATAAAACCGCCTCCGACCAGTCGGGCGACACCACTTACAGTACCTACCTGGCCACCAAGGCAGCCAACATGAACACCAGCCTGGTGGTCAACGCCAACGACGGTTTTGTAAACGTCATTAATGCCGGCAACGGCACGCGGCGTTACGCTTACATGCCGTCCAGTGTGCTGCCATCGTTGCGCTATATCGCTGATACCGCGTACATCAACGGCGTCAGCCATAAATTTCTGGTGGACGGGCAGGTGGGTGTGTTCGATGCCCAACTCAGCGGTGCCTGGAAAACCCTCGCGCTCGGCGGGACTGGCGCGGGCGGACGCACCTTCTATGCTTTGCAACTGTTCGATGCCTCGGCCGGTAACGTGACCCGGGCGTTATGGGAAGTCAGCGCACCAGCCACGGCCAGTACGGCGAGTCCTTTCAATGATCTGGGTTATGCCTACGCTCGCCCGGAAGTGGCACGCTTGGCCGACGGTCGATGGGCGGCGTTCATTTCCAACGGCTATGGCAGCAATTCCGGGGTGGCCGCGTTGTATGTCGTGGACCTGCGCGACGGTTCGCTGATCAGGAAAATCGTTGTCGACAGCACTGAAACCACGAACGGATTGTCCTCGGTGGAATTGAAGGTCAACTCGCAGAACGTGGTGCAGGCGGCCTATGGTGGCGATTTGAAAGGTCGCTTGTGGAAGTTCGATCTGAGCAGTACCAGCACCGATAGCTGGGGGGTGGCGTTTGCCGGCAAGCCCTTGTTTACCGCGGCCGGAGGCGCGACCCAGCCGATTACCGCTCAGCCCTTGCTGGCGGATAACTCGCTGGGTGGCAAAGAGGTATTTTTCGGCACCGGGAAGTTCAACGAGACTGCGGACAAGACCAACAAGGATATGCAGGCGTTCTATGCGGTGTGGGACGCGGACGGCGGATCAGGACAGATCACTGCGTCCAGTTTGCAGGCCCAGGCCGTGACCGGCGTGGTCTCGGGAAGCTCCGGGCAATTCATCACCACCAGCCAGAACGAAGTGACCTATCCCGCGGAAAAGGGCTGGTATCTGCCGCTGGTGTATAACAGTGCGCTGACTGGCGAGCGGGTGATCAACCAGGCCAGCCTGGTGCTCGGGCGAATCGTGTTCACCACGGCCAGCATCGACACCACCGACCCCTGCGCGAGCTTCGGCACCGGCAAACTGGTCGAACTCGATGCGTTCAGCGGTAAGATGCTCAACTACGCAGTGCTCGACACCACCGGCGATGGGTTAATCGATAGCACCGACACAGTGTCCAGCGGCGTGGTCTTTACCGGCGGCATTCCGACCCTGAATGCCATCGTCAATGGCGCAGCCCGCAAAATCGTGAACGATTCCAGTGGCAGTATCACCACGCTGGTGGAAAAATCCGGCGGCGGCAGCCGTCGCATCATGTGGCGACAAATACAGTAAGCGAGAGTTGAGGCATGCACAGATCCAACCGCGGTTTTACCCTGATCGAAATCATGATCGTGATTGCGATCATCGGGATTGTCATGACCATCGCTGCCCCGAGCTTCACCGAGTATCTGAAGAAGGGCCGCCGTACTGAAGTGGCCGGTCTGCTTTCCGAACAGGCGCAAATCCTTGAGCGATTCTATTCCCAGAAAAACGTCTACACCGGTGCCGCCGGCCTCAGTGCGGGCAATGACTACTACACCCTCACGTCGACCCTGACCGACCAGACCTTCCTGCTGACAGCGGTGCGTAAGGCTGGCACCAGTATGGCCGCTGACAAGTGCGGTGATTTCACGATCACCAATACCGGTGTCCGCAGCATGGTCAATGCCACCGCCGGCCTGACCACCAAGGATTGCTGGGGTCGCTGAGTTTTATTTTTCGGGCGTCTTTTGCGCCCTCTGTCTATTTATCGGTTGGATCAGAATATGACCAGGCAACAGCAAGTGGTGATTGTCGGCGGCGGGGTAATCGGTCTGCTGACGGCCTTCAATCTCGCGTCCGAAGTGCAGAGCGTTGTGCTGCTGGACCGTTCGAATGTCGGTCAGGAGTCGTCCTGGGCGGGGGGTGGCATCGTATCGCCGCTTTATCCATGGCGTTACAACCCGGCGGTCACCGCGCTGGCCCATTGGTCCCAGGATTTTTATCCACAACTGGGTGAGCGCTTGTTCGCCGCCACCGGGGTCGATCCCGAGGTGCACACCACCGGCCTGTATTGGCTGGATCTGGACGATGAAGCCGAGGCGCTGGCCTGGGCCGCACGGGAGCAGCGTCCGCTGCGGGCTGTGGATATCTCGGCGGCGCACGATGCGGTGCCGGTGTTGGGCGGCGGTTTTTCCCGTGCCATCTACATGGCCGACGTAGCCAACGTGCGCAATCCGCGGCTGGTGAAGTCCCTCAAGGCGGCGTTGCTGGCACTGCCGAACGTGACCATTCATGAGCAGTGTGAAGTCAGCGGGTTTATTCGCGAAGACGAAAAAGTTGTCGGTGTGCAGACTTCCACGGGCGCGATCCGCGGCGACCAAGTGGTCCTGACCGCGGGTGCCTGGAGCGGGGATCTGCTCAAGACCCTGGGCCTTGAGCTGCCGGTCGAACCCGTAAAAGGGCAGATGATTCTCTACAAGTGCGCAGCGGATTTTCTGCCGAGCATGGTGTTGGCCAAGGGGCGTTACGCGATTCCACGGCGCGACGGGCACATCCTGATTGGCAGTACGCTGGAGCATGAAGGCTACGACAAGACGCCAACCGAATCGGCACTGGAAAGCCTCAAGGCCTCGGCGGTGGAGTTGATTCCGGCGTTGGCGAGTGCCGAGGTGGTGGGTCATTGGGCCGGCTTGAGGCCAGGCTCGCCGGAAGGCATTCCCTACATTGGCCGGGTGCCGGGGTTTGATGGGTTGTGGCTCAACTGTGGGCATTTCCGCAATGGGTTGGTACTGGCGCCGGCGTCGTGCCAGTTGTTTGCCGATGTGATGCTGGGGCGTGAACCGATTATTGATCCGGCGCCGTATGCGCCGACCGGGCGGATTTGATTCAAGGTTTGTGGCGTCTGTCAGATTGCCATCGCGAGCAAGCTTTGCTCCCACAGGATTAGTGTCGTGATGCAAACCCTGTGGGAGCAAAGCTTGCTCGCGATGGGGCCTTAATCCAGCCCCAATTTCTTGAGTCTGTAGCGCATCGACCGAAACGACAAATTCAACCGCTGAGCCGCCGCCGTGCGGTTCCAGCGGGTTTCCTCCAACGCCTGCAGAATCAACTGGCGTTCGACGTTCTCCAGGTAAGCCTCCAGATTGTCGATCTGCGTCAGGTCCGGCACACCCCCTTCGGCGGCACAGTTACCTTCGGCCAGGCGCAGGTCGCTGGCTTCGATCTGTTTGTTCTCGCATAACGTGTGCGCCCGTTCGAGCATGTTCTCCAGTTCCCGCACATTGCCCGGGAAGCGGTAGCTTTTCAGCGCATCGAGGGCTTGCGGGTGGAGCTTTGCCAGCGGTTGCCCGGTGTTGGCGGCAAGACGCTTGAGCATATGGCTGGCCAGCGGCTCGATGTCATCGCGGCGTTCACGCAAGGGCGGAACCCGCAGCTCGATGACATTCAACCGGTAGTACAAGTCCTGGCGAAAGCGCTCGGCGCTGATTTCGGCAGCGAGGTCTTTGTGGGTGGCGCAAAGAATGCGCACATCGACCACCACTTCCTGTTGCCCGCCGACGCTGCGCACGGCCTTTTCCTGGATGGCTCGAAGCAGTTTGACCTGCATCGGCAACGGCAGGTCCGCCACTTCATCGAGGAACAGGGTGCCGCCATGGGCCGCCTGGAACAGTCCGGGTTTGTCTTCGATGGCGCCGCTGAAGCTGCCTTTGCGATGGCCGAAGAATTCGCTTTCCATCAGTTCCGAGGGAATGGCGCCGCAATTGACCGGAATAAAGGGGTGGTTGGCGCGCGGCCCGCGGTCATGGATCAGGCGTGCGACCAGCTCCTTGCCGCTGCCTGACTCGCCGCTGATGTAGACCGGGGCCTGGCTGCGCGCCAGTTTATCGATTTGTTTGCGCAGGTTGCGCATGGGCAATGAATCGCCCAGCAGGCGGCGATCGATGGCAGCGTCGGGGGAAGGCAGCAGCAGGGCGCTGGTGACCAGCTCGCGCAGGCGGGGGAGGTCAACCGGTTTGGTCAGGAAGTCGAAGGCGCCGGCCTTGAGGGCGTTGATCGCTGTATCGACATTGCCATAGGCCGTGATCATGGCCACCGGAATTTGCGGATAGCGTTGCTGGATATGCTGTACCAGTTCAAGGCCCGTGCCGTCCGGCAGGCGCATGTCGGTCAGGCACAGATCGAACGTCTCGCGCTTCAGCAGGGCCAGGGCCTCGCCAGCGTTGCGGGCGCTCCAGGTATCGAGCTTCATCCGTCCCAGGGTGATTTCCAGGAGTTCGCGGATGTCCGGTTCGTCGTCGACGATCAGGACTTTAGGCCGTGGGCTCATGTTCAACCTTGTTTCCGTCCGTGAGCAAAGGTGATGCGAAAGCAGCCGCCGCCTTGGCGTGGTTTGAAGTCTAGGCGGGCCTGATTGCTTTCGCACAGCTCACGGGACAGATAGAGCCCCAGGCCAGTGCCCTGGTGACTGGTGGTGAAGAACGGCTCGAACAGTTGCGCTTGATGATCGGGGAGCACACCGGCGCCGTCGTCGAGGATTTCCAGGATTGGCAACTGACTATCGGGAGCGATAAACAACTCAAGCCAGACCTGCGCCCGATCGTGGCTCTGGGCGCTGTGGCGCCAGGCATTGCGTATCAGATTGTCGAGAATCTGGTTCAACTGGTTCGGGTCCATAAGGGTCTTGAAGTCGCCGGGAGCGATGTGCAGGTGAATCTGCTGGCGCTCGTTCGCGCCCTCGCGGATTTCGGTGACGAACTGTTGCAGCCACGGCTTCAGGTCCAGCCTTTGTGGCACGGTTTGCTGGCGGCGAGACAGTTGCAGGACGTTTTCGATTACCCGGTTCATTCGCTGAGAGTGGTCTTGAATGATCTGCGTCAGACGTTGATCCGCGCTGTTCAGTTCCTCGGATTCGCGCAATAGCTGTGCGGCATGACTGATGGCGCCCAACGGGTTGCGGATTTCATGGGCGATACCGGCGGTCAGGCGCCCGAGGGCGGCAAGTTTCAGCTGTTGGGCCTGCTGGGCGATCTGTGCGAGGTCTTCAAGAAAGACCAGGGTCTGGTGCTGCGCACTGGAGTCCAGCGCAATGAAGCTCGGCTGCAGCTCCATGCCGCTGTTGGCGACTTTCAGGCTTTGCGGGCGCAGCGTTGGATTGCTGAGCCACAGGTGCAGGCGTTCCACCAGGGCGGGGACATGGTCGTCGATCAGACAGCCTTCGAGGCGGCCGCAACCGAGCAGTGACAGGGCGCTGTGGTTGGCCAGTTGCACGCGTCGTTGCTCGTCGAGTACCAGGATACCGGTGCGCATGCGTTGCAGGATCAGCGCATTGAGCGCCTCCAGGCCGACGACTTCACTGGCCTTTTGCTTCGCCAGGGTTTCGCTGACTTCCAGGCGTCGGATCAGGCCTTGCACCAGCAGTGCCGCGGTAAAACACAGGGCGCCGAGGGTGCCCACCTGCAAATAATCATTGGGGCTGGAGGGATGGCTGAAGTTCAACAGGAAGCTCGTACCGACGATGCCGAGTGCGCCGACGGCGGCAATCAGCAGGCCAATACGCCTTCGCAACAACGTATTGCTAATGGCCACCGAGACGATCAACAGGTTGCCTATGGCGCTGGCCACGCCGCCGCCGGCGTAGAGCAGGCCGCACAGCAGCAGGACGTCGAGAAGCGCCAGGCTGAACAGTTGCGCCGGGTGGCGCGTGTTCTCGAAGAAGACCACCAGAAGAATATTCAGCACCAGGTACAACCAGCTGCCACTGCGCAGCAGATCGTCATTGGCTGACGTCAGCAACCGGTTGTCCATGTCGCTGGAAATCAGCAGCACCAGGATGATGCCGACGCTTAATCGGTAGAGGTGATAAAGGCGCAGCAGTCGCTGGGCCTGTTTGCCGCCGTGACTGGACGTCTCAGCGATCACTGGAGCCGGGGCCTTGCTCCAGATGAGCCTGGCTGCAATACCACTGCTGTTGAAGCCTCAGTGCGCGATCCCGGGGCAGGTGCACGCCACAATGGGCACAGCGGACCATCGGTGCCGCTTCCAGCTCGGCGGTCGACCTGGGCACGGCAGTCTGCCCTTTGTACTTGCGCCAGAACCATACGGCGGCGGCAATCACGGCGATCCAGAAAAGTAAACGAAGCATGATGAGCTGCTTTTTGACTGATGAACCAGCAGTTTAGCCGGGGACATGTCAGGCGCACAGCGCAATTGCGCTCTGCAAAAATCGCGCAATAAAAAAGGGAGACTCGAGGGTCTCCCTTTCTGTACCGCCGGTCGTGTCAGTCGAACACGCCGAAGGTCATGTAGCTGAACCACGAGCGGTCTTCGTTATTGCCCTGGGCTTCATGATCTTCTTCCTTGATCACGTCGCCATTTCCGTCTTTAGGCTTGAGTTCGCTCGGAATCGCGTCCTTGGCATCCTGGAACTGCTTCTGCACGTCCTGGTTGGCGCGGGTTTCTCCCGGCGGCAGCGGCGGACGGGATTCGATCAGGCCCAGGGTGGCCTTGCTCAGCCACGAACGGTTGTCGGCTTCTGCGACCGACGGTACGAACTGACCGTCCACCAGGCTCGGGTGGTTCGGGTAGTTGAGCTTCAGGGTTTCAAGGCTGGTGGCGGCCAGCTCGTCCAGGTGCAGACGCTGGTAGGCCTCGGTCATCACCGCCAGGCCGTCACCGACCGCAGGGGTTTCCTGGAAGTTTTCCACCACGTAGCGGCCACGGTTTGCGGCGGCGACGTAGGCCTGACGGGTCAGGTAGTAGTTGGCAACGTGAATCTCGTAGGCCGCCAGCAGGTTGCGCAGGTAGATCATGCGCTGCTTGGCATCCGGTGCGTAACGGCTGTTGGGGTAGCGGCTGGTCAGTTGGGCGAACTCATTGTAGGAGTCGCGAGCGGCGCCCGGGTCACGCTTGGTCATGTCCAGCGGCAGGAAACGCGACAGCAGGCCGACGTCCTGGTCGAAAGAAGTCAGGCCCTTGAGGTAGTAGGCGTAATCGACGTTCGGATGCTGTGGGTGCAGGCGAATGAAACGCTCGGCAGCCGCTTTTGCAGCCTCTGGCTCGGTGTTCTTGTAGTTGGCGTAGATGAGTTCGAGTTGAGCCTGATCGGCATAACGACCGAACGGATAACGCGATTCCAGAGCCTTCAGCTTGGCGGTGGCGCTGGTGTAGCTGTTATTGTCCAGGTCAGCTTGAGCCTGTTGGTACAACTCGACTTCGCTCAGGTTTTCGTCTACGACTTCCTTCGATGAGCAAGCAGCGGTCAATGCGAGGATGGCGATCAGCAGCAGGTGTTTCACTTGCATGGCGGCTTGCGTCCCTATGACGGCCGCTGTCTTGGGCGCGGCCGTCCTGTTATGATGAGCGCCCCGTTGAATAGCCTCGGGGCAAAAGACGCCGTATTTAACCACAAGCGCGCAGCCGAAACCAAAGGCTGTGCCGACGCCTAGTCTGAGCATGTCCGATAAAATTGAACTTCGCGCAGAGGTGCCGTCCGAATTGGGCGGCCAACGCCTCGATCAAGTCGCCGCACAATTATTCGCTGAGCACTCGCGCTCGCGCCTTTCCGCCTGGATCAAAGACGGCCGCCTGACTGTGGATGGGGCGGTTATCCGTCCGCGAGACATCGTTCACGGCGGCGCCATTCTTGAACTTACTGCCGAGCAGGAAGCTCAGGGCGAGTGGGTCGCTCAAGACATTGCCCTGGACATCGTCTATGAAGACGACGACATCCTGGTGATCAACAAGCCTGCGGGCCTGGTGGTGCACCCCGCCGCCGGTCATGCTGATGGCACCTTGCTCAACGCTTTGCTGCACCACGTGCCGGACATCATCAATGTGCCCCGCGCCGGTATCGTGCATCGCCTGGACAAGGACACCACCGGTCTGATGGTGGTGGCCAAGACCATTCAGGCGCAGACGCAGCTTGTAACGCAGTTGCAGAGCCGCAGTGTCAGCCGCATCTATGAATGCATCGTAATTGGTGTAGTGACGGCCGGCGGCAAGATCAACGCGCCGATCGGTCGACACGGCCAGCAGCGCCAGCGCATGGCTGTGATGGAGGGTGGCAAGCAAGCCGTCAGCCATTACCGCGTGCTCGAGCGTTTCCGCTCCCACACTCACGTGCGGGTGAAGCTGGAGACCGGTCGTACGCACCAGATTCGCGTGCACATGGCGCACATCAACTACCCGTTGGTCGGAGATCCTGCCTATGGCGGTCGTTTCCGAATCCCGCCGGCGGCCAACCCGACCATGGTCGAGTCGTTGAAAAACTTCCCGCGTCAGGCACTGCATGCGCGGTTCCTGGAGCTGGATCATCCGACCACCGGTAAACGCATGAGCTGGGAGTCGCCGTTGCCGGAAGACTTCGTCTGGTTGCTGACCCTGCTCAAGCAAGACCGTGAGGCGTTCATCGGATGAGTGACTGGCTGATACCTGACTGGCCCGCGCCGGCCGGTGTCAAAGCCTGTGTCACCACCCGTGCGGGCGGCGTCAGTCTGGCGCCGTTCGACAGCCTCAATCTCGGCGATCACGTCGACGACAGCCCCGAGGCTGTCGCCGAAAACCGTCGTCGTCTTACCGATCATTTCTCCATTCAACCGGCCTGGCTGCAGCAGGTCCATGGCATTGCCGTGGCCCATGCCGATCCTGGCCAGGTGGTCACTGCCGATGCCAGCTGGACGGCAACACCGGGGATCGCCTGTGCGGCAATGACCGCCGATTGCCTGCCAGCGCTGTTTTGTGACCGTGCCGGCACTCGCGTTGCGGCGGCTCATGCCGGTTGGCGCGGGTTGGCGGCGGGTGTGCTGGAAGCAACGCTCGACAGTCTGGCTGTACCACCCGCCGATGTATTGGTCTGGCTTGGTCCGGCCATTGGCCCGCAAGCCTTTGAAGTCGGCCCCGAAGTGCGCGAAACCTTCGTCGAGCAATTGCCTGAGGCTGCCGAAGCCTTTGTGCCGAGTCAAAACGAAGGCAAGTTCATGGCTGACATCTATAAGCTGGCACGCTTGCGCCTGGCGGCTCGCGGTGTAACGGCAGTCTACGGTGGCGGTTTTTGCACCGTGACCGATCCTCGTTTCTTCTCCTATCGCCGCAGTCCTCGCACTGGTCGGTTTGCCTCCCTTATCTGGCTCGAACGCTAGACTCCTCTGACCTGCGTCAACGTCAAGACGCTTGAATCTCCCAGAATCGACCACATCTAACGTGGTATCTGGCAGGTTTCTTCATTCAGGATGTTTTATAGGTCCGGCCTGCTCAAAAGGAAGGTGACCCATGCGTATAGACCGTTTAACCAGCAAGTTGCAGTTAGCCTTGTCCGACGCCCAATCCCTGGCCGTCGGTCTTGATCATCCGGCCATCGAGCCGGCGCATTTGATGCAAGCCCTGCTCGAACAACAGGGCGGTTCGATCAAACCCCTGTTGATGCAGGTGGGCTTCGACGTCAACAGCCTGCGTAAAGAGCTGACCAAAGAGCTCGATCAGCTGCCGAAAATCCAGAACCCGACCGGCGACGTCAACATGTCGCAGGATCTGGCGCGCCTGCTCAATCAGGCTGATCGCCTGGCCCAGCAGAAGGGCGACCAATTCATTTCCAGCGAGCTGGTGTTGCTGGCCGCGATGGACGAGAACAGCAAGATCGGCAAGCTGTTGCTCGGCCAAGGCGTCAGCAAGAAAGCCCTGGAAAACGCGATCAACAACCTGCGCGGTGGCGAGGCGGTCAACGACCCGAACCACGAAGAGGCGCGCCAGGCCCTGGATAAATACACCGTCGACCTGACCAAGCGCGCCGAAGACGGCAAGCTCGATCCGGTGATCGGCCGTGACGACGAAATTCGCCGGACCATCCAGGTCCTGCAACGCCGTACCAAGAACAACCCGGTGTTGATCGGTGAGCCTGGTGTCGGTAAAACCGCCATCGCCGAAGGTCTGGCCCAGCGCATCATCAACGGCGAAGTGCCGGACGGCCTCAAGGGCAAGCGCCTGCTGTCCCTGGACATGGGGGCGTTGATTGCCGGTGCCAAATATCGCGGTGAGTTCGAAGAGCGGCTCAAGGCTCTGCTCAACGAACTGTCGAAGCAGGAAGGGCAGATCATTCTGTTTATCGACGAACTGCACACCATGGTCGGCGCCGGCAAGGGCGAAGGCTCAATGGACGCGGGCAACATGCTCAAACCGGCATTGGCACGCGGCGAGCTGCATTGCGTCGGGGCGACCACGCTCAACGAGTACCGCCAATATATAGAGAAGGATGCGGCCCTCGAGCGGCGCTTCCAGAAAGTGTTGGTGGACGAGCCCAGCGAAGAAGACACCATCGCGATCCTGCGTGGCCTGAAAGAGCGCTACGAGGTTCACCACAAGGTGGCGATTACTGATGGTGCGATCATTGCGGCGGCCAAGCTCAGCCATCGCTACATCACCGACCGTCAGTTGCCGGACAAGGCCATCGACCTGATCGACGAGGCCGCCAGCCGCATCCGCATGGAGATCGACTCCAAGCCCGAAGTGCTGGATCGTCTGGAGCGCCGCTTGATTCAGCTGAAGGTTGAGTCCCAGGCGCTGAAGAAAGAAAGCGACGACGCGGCGAAAAAGCGTCTGGAAAAGCTGCAGGAAGAAATCGCTCGTCATGAGCGTGAGTATTCGGATCTCGAGGAAATCTGGAACTCGGAGAAAGCCGAAGTTCAGGGTTCGGCACAGATTCAGCAGAAAATCGAACAGTCCCGCCAGGAACTGGAAGCCGCGCGCCGCAAAGGCGACCTGAACCGCATGGCCGAGTTGCAGTACGGGGTGATCCCGGACCTGGAGCGCAGCCTGCAAATGGTCGACCAGCATGGCAAAAGTGAAAACCAGTTGCTGCGCAGCAAGGTGACTGAAGAAGAGATCGCCGAAGTCGTTTCGAAGTGGACCGGTATTCCGGTGTCGAAAATGCTCGAAGGCGAGCGCGAAAAACTGATGAAGATGGAAAGCCTGTTGCACCAGCGTGTGATCGGTCAGGACGAAGCGGTAGTAGCGGTTTCCAACGCGGTGCGGCGTTCCCGCGCCGGGCTGGCAGACCCGAATCGTCCGAGCGGTTCGTTCATGTTCCTCGGCCCGACCGGTGTCGGTAAAACCGAGCTGTGCAAGGCGCTGGCCGAGTTCCTCTTTGATACCGAAGAGGCGATGGTGCGCATCGACATGTCCGAGTTCATGGAAAAACATTCCGTGGCTCGCTTGATTGGCGCGCCACCGGGCTATGTAGGCTATGAAGAGGGCGGTTACCTGACCGAGGCGGTGCGTCGCAAGCCTTATTCGGTGATCCTGCTGGACGAGGTCGAGAAGGCGCACCCGGATGTATTCAACATCTTGCTGCAAGTGCTGGAAGACGGTCGACTGACTGACAGCCATGGCCGCACGGTGGATTTCAAGAATACCGTGATTGTCATGACCTCCAACCTGGGGTCGGTGCAGATCCAGGAGCTGGTCGGTGATCGTGAGGCCCAGCGTGCGGCGGTAATGGATGCCATTTCCAGCCACTTCCGGCCGGAGTTCATCAACCGGGTCGACGAAGTGGTGATTTTCGAGCCGTTGGCGCGGGATCAGATCGCCGGCATTACCGAGATCCAGTTGAGTCGTCTGCGCAGTCGCCTCACCGAGCGGGAACTGAAGCTGGAGTTGAGCCCTGAGGCCATGGATAAGCTGATCGCGGTCGGGTACGACCCGGTGTATGGCGCACGGCCGCTCAAGCGAGCGATCCAGCGCTGGATCGAAAACCCGCTGGCACAGCTGATTCTCTCCGGCCGATTCATGCCGGGAGACACGGCGAAAGGCACGGTGGAAAACGACGAAATCGTTTTCAACTGAGCCCAAACGGCAACACAAAAAAGGAGGCCTCGCATTGCGAGGCCTTTTTTTCGCGAGGCTGTTGAATTTAAAGGAAAAGGCTTGTAAAGTGCGCCCCGCAGTAAGTCACCCGCCAGGGTTTCCGCTCCCCAAGCAGGAATCCAAAATAAGTTGCAAATCATTAACTTGAAAGCAATTTAGGGGGTTGACAGAGGTTCTGAAGATTGTAGAATAGCGCGCCTCAGACACACGAACGCAGCGATGCGAACGAGTAGAAGAGAACGCAGTAAAGCTTCAAAGTTGTAAATTGAAATGTGTAGTTCCGTGATAGCTCAGTCGGTAGAGCAAATGACTGTTAATCATTGGGTCCCAGGTTCGAGTCCTGGTCACGGAGCCAATTTCAAACCGGGGTATAGCGCAGTCCGGTAGCGCGCCTGCTTTGGGAGCAGGATGTCAGGAGTTCGAATCCCCTTACCCCGACCATTTTTGGGTCGTTAGCTCAGTTGGTAGAGCAGTTGGCTTTTAACCAATTGGTCGTAGGTTCGAATCCCACACGACCCACCATTTTTGAAACCAGTTAACGCTGGAATCGAATCTTAAGATCAGACGCCAAAAGCTCTGTTCGCAGAAGGCGCCTTTCAAAGGTGCCTTTTTTTTACCGGGGTATAGCGCAGTCCGGTAGCGCGCCTGCTTTGGGAGCAGGATGTCAGGAGTTCGAATCCCCTTACCCCGACCATATTAAAAATCCTCGTATCGAAAGATACGGGGATTTTTTTTGTCCAAAAAATCTCATGCGCACCGCAAAAACAACTGTAGGAGCGAGCCTGCTCGCGATAGCGGTCTGCCAGATGACAATAATGTCGACTGTACCGACGCCGTCGCGAGCAGGCTCGCTCCTACAGTGGATGTGTATCAGTGCAGTTTGAGTCGCGGCTCAGTCCCGCGTCCGATCTTGCTGCCCAGCATCAACATCGCCGTGCGGAACGGTCCGTACAGCGCCATTTGGTGCATGCGGTACAGCGACACGTAAAACATCCGCGCCAGCCATCCCTCAAGCATCACGCTGCCGGTGAGGTTGCCCATCAAGTTACCCACAGCGGAAAAACGCGACAGCGAAATCAGTGAGCCGTAGTCGGTGTATTTGTATTCAGGCAATGCCTTGCCTTCGATCCGCAGCTTCAGCGATTTGGCCAGCAGCGACGCCTGTTGGTGAGCCGCCTGGGCGCGCGGTGGCACGTTGCGGTCGGTGCCCGGTTGCGGGCAGGCCGCGCAGTCACCGAAGGCGAAGATGTTCTCGTCGCGGGTGGTTTGCAGGGTCGGCAGCACTTGCAGCTGGTTGATGCGGTTGGTTTCCAGGCCATCGATGTCCTTGAGGAAGCCCGGTGCGCGAATGCCGGCCGCCCAGACCTTCAGGCTGGCATTGATGACTTTGCCGTCGGCGGTGATCAAGGCGTCGGCCGTCACTTCGCTGACCGCCGCGTTGGTCATGACGTTGACCCCGAGTTTTTCCAGGGTTTTATGCACAGGTCCGCCGATCCGCTCCGGCAGGGCTGGCAGCACCCGTGGCCCGGCTTCGATCAGGGTGATGTGCATATTTTCAGGCTTGATCCGGTCCAGGCCGTAGGCCGCCAGTTCATGGGCGGCGTTGTGCAACTCGGCGGCCAGCTCGACTCCGGTGGCACCGGCGCCGACGATGGCCACGCTGATTTGCTCGACCGCGTCGGTCTGCCCGGCATGGGCGCGCAGGTAGTGGTTGAGCAATTGTTGATGGAAGCGCTCGGCCTGTTTGCGAGTGTCGAGGAACAGGCAGTGCTGCGCCGCGCCCTGGGTGCCGAAATCGTTGGTGGTACTGCCGACGGAAATCACCAGCGAGTCATAAGCCACTTCCCGCGCCGGTACCAGTTCCAGGCCGGCTTCATCATACGTGGCGGCCAGCTGGATTTTTTTCTGCGCCCGGTCGAGCCCGCTCATGCGCCCCAGCTGGAACTCGAAGTGGTTCCATTTCGCCTGGGCAACATAGTTGAGTTCATCTTCGGAAGAGTTCAGCGACCCGGCCGCCACTTCGTGCAACAGCGGTTTCCAGATGTGGGTCAGGTTCGCGTCGACCAGCATCACACTGGCCGTGCCACGCTTGCCCAGAGTCTTACCCAGACGGGTAGCCAACTCCAGACCGCCGGCGCCGCCGCCAACGATGACAATACGATGAGTCATGGGGATATCTCGCAAGGCTAAAGGAAATCGGTGCAATTACCCTCGCGAGCGCAATGCTGCTCATAGCGTCAGGTAACTGATAAGTCGGCTCAACAAGCCCAGGCCAATGGTCACTGCCAACACCAGCACCAGGAGCATCCACGGCCGGAAAGGCCGGCGCTCGACTCGGTGCTGGGACAGTTGCAGGTACTCTTCGACATGCTTCTGGTCGTCGGGGTTCAGGCGGCTGGTCATAAAGGCCTCGTCAGGTAGACGTTGCTGAATGTGTTGAAGCTACAGGCGGATTTAACGAACGTTGAACGGAGCCTGGCCGCTGTCCGCAATGGGCTCGACGCTCACCGTCTTGTCCAGGCGAATGATGCCACTTTGTATCACTCGGGCAGTGATTACGCCATGCCCGCGCACGGCCTGTAACGTTCCGGTGCACTCGACTCACAGGCTGATCCCGACGTCGAAAACAATGCTGCGTCCCAGGTTACTGCGCAGAAAGTCCGGCGCCTCCGGATGCGCAAACAGCACGCGGGCAAAGGTCGGTCCTACTAGTGACAGCGAACGCCAGCCCTGGCGCAGGTATTCGGTAGGGGGCGGGAAGTGGCTGTTGAGGTCCAGCACTTCGCGCTTGAGGCTGGCGAAGGCAATGATGTCCAGTTCGCCCAGATCCATGCCGCGTTCTTTGTAGTTGTGCGCTTTTTTGCGCAAGGTCGGCGCCAGCCGCAGCAGGAATTCGTTCGCCGGGATACGCCGGGGCTTGGCCTCGCGCCGTACCAGTTGGCTGAGGGAGAACGCGCTACGTCGGCGTTGCAGCTCGTCGCGCCATTCGTCGTTGAGGCGCCGGCCTTCGTCGAGGACGAAGAACACCTCGAAACTGGCGTCGCGAAACAGCACGTCCGGTGGCTCGCCGGCGGGGGCGAACTCATCGGCGCGATAAGGAATATTCAAGCCTTGCAGCAGGCGCTGGCACACCCAACGCTCCCGCTCCCATTTGCGGGCATTGGACAGGAAGGCGTTGGCTTGCTCGGCCGCGATGGTCAGCAGGCGTAAATAATCTGAGTCATCCATAGGCCCAAGCTTAGCGCTCAAATGTGATCGCAAAGAAAACAGTTTGTCGCAGACGAGCAAAAGCCTTAAGCGACAACCCTGCACCCATCCTTCACACGCGCCCGGTCCAGAGCATTGCACAAAACGGATAGCGATCTGCGCAACGCGGATATTGGCGCGTGCCTGGCGTCATTACCCTCGGCTGTACGGGACGTTCGCCGCATTTGCGAGCCTCTTGAAAAACAACAACAAGAGAGAGATGCCATGCGCAAGATCGACGTACATGAGGTTATCGACAACGCACGATTCAACCGTTTTCACTGGATGGTGCTGTTCTGGTGTGCCCTGATCATCATCTTCGACGGTTACGATCTGGTGATCTACGGCGTGGTGCTGCCGATGCTGATGAAGGAGTGGGGGCTCAGTCCCCTGCAGGCCGGCGCACTGGGCAGTTATGCATTGTTCGGAATGATGTTCGGCGCGCTGTTCTTCGGCCCGCTGTCAGACCGAATCGGTCGCAAGAAAGCCATCACGATCTGCGTGATGCTCTTCAGCGGTTTTACCGTGCTCAATGGTTTCGCCCGTAACCCCACCGAGTTCGGCGTGTGCCGGTTCATTGCCGGCCTGGGCATTGGCGGGGTGATGCCTAATGTCGTGGCGCTGATGAACGAATACGCGCCGAAAAAAATCCGCAGCACGCTGGTGGCGATCATGTTCAGCGGCTACTCGGTGGGCGGGATGCTCTCAGCGGGGCTGGGTATCATGTTGATTCCGGCCTTCGGTTGGCAGTCGGTGTTTTACGTGGCGGTGCTGCCGTTGATGTTGTTGCCGTTGATCATGTACTTCCTGCCCGAGTCCGTGGGCTTCATGTTGCGTCAGGGGCGCAATGAAGAAGCGCGCGCCATTCTTCAGCGGGTCGATCCGGCGTACATCGCGCAAACCGGCGATCAACTGCAAATGAGCGAAGTGAAGGGAATCGGCACGCCGGTGTTGCAACTGTTTCGCGAGGGCCGGGCGCTGCGCACGCTGATGCTGTGGCTGGCGTTTTTCTGCTGCCTGTTGATGGTCTACGCCCTGAGTTCCTGGCTGCCGAAACTGATGGCCAACGCCGGTTACAGCCTCGGTTCGAGCCTGTCGTTCCTGTTGGTGCTCAACTTCGGCGCCATTTTCGGCGCGGTTGGCGGTGGCGTACTGGGGGACAGGCTCAATTTGCCGCGCGTCCTGGCGGTGTTCTTCGCCCTGGCGGCGGTATCGATCACCTTGCTGGGCTTCAATAGCCCGATGCCAGTGTTGTACCTGCTGATCGCCATTGCCGGTGCCACCACCATCGGTTCGCAGATTCTGCTGTACGCCTGCGCCGCGCAGTTCTACTCCATGACCATTCGCTCCACCGGCCTGGGCTGGGCCTCGGGTATCGGACGCAACGGCGCAATCGTCGGTCCGTTGCTGGGCGGTGCCTTGCTCGGGATCAGCCTGCCACTGCAACTGAACTTCATGGCGTTTGCCTTGCCCGGTGCGATAGCGGCCATCGCCATGACGGTGTTCGCCGTTAGCAGTCGGCGTAGCGCCCGACAAGTGGTGGCGGATATTAGCCGCGTTTCGGTTGACGGGTCTGTCGGCGAAGCTTCATGAGAGCGTTAGCCCAGGATTTTTCCCTGTCAGCGGCCGTCGCCGGATTTATCGCCACGGTGATTTCCTACGCAGGCCCTCTGGTGATCATTTTCCAGGCCGCCAACGCCGCACACCTGTCGCGGGAAGTGCTGTCGTCGTGGGTCTGGGCGATTTCCATCGGCAGCGCCGTGCTTGGCATCGGTTTGAGCCTGCGTTACCGCGTCCCGGTGATCATCGCGTGGTCGGCGCCGGGCTCGGCGTTGCTGGTGGCATTGTTGCCGGGGATTTCCATGCCGGAAGCGGTGGGTGCCTATCTGGTCAGCAGCCTGATCATTTTCCTGGTCGGGGTGTCGGGGGCGTTTGACCGGATCATCGGCAAGCTGCCTGCCGCCGTTGCAGCGGCGATGTTGGCGGGGATTCTGTTCAGCTTCGGTACCGGGTTGTTCGTCTCGCTGCAGGGCAAGCCATTGCTGGTGCTGACGATGTTTGCCACGTACCTGGTGTGCAAGCGGCTGCTGCCGCGCTATGCGGTGCTGATGGTCCTGTTGGTGGGTTGTTCGATGGCATTTCTCGCCGGAGATCTGCACAGCGAAGCCTTGGTCATCGGTTTGGCCACGCCGGTGTGGATCACGCCTGCGTTCAGCCTGAGCGCAACCCTGAACATCGCCTTGCCGCTGGTGATGGTGGCACTCACCGGCCAGTTCGTTCCCGGCATGGCGGTATTGCGCGCCAGCGGTTATGCAACGCCGTCCGGCCCGATCATTGCCAGCAGCGCACTGGGCACGGCGTTGTTGGCGCCTTTCGGGTGCCACGGGCTGAATCTGGCGGCGATTACCGCGGCCATATGCACTGGCCGCGAGGCCCACGAAGATCCCGGCAAACGCTATGTGGCCGGAGTCGTGGGTGGCCTGTGCTACCTGCTGCTGGGCATCTTCGGTGCCACGCTGGTCTCACTGTTTTCGGCGTTTCCCAAAGAGCTGATCGCGGCTTTGGCCGGGCTGGCACTGTTCGCCGCGATTGCCGGGGCACTGGCGGGTGCGATGTCCGTGCCAAGTGATCGCGAAGCCGCACTGGTGACCTTTCTCACCACGGCGTCGGGCATGTCGCTGTTGGGTTTGTCCGCGGCTTTTTGGGGACTGATTTTCGGCATGGTCACCCACCTGTTGTTAAACGCCCGTCGCCCCACCCCTCGCAGCGAAAGCGCTGCGGCAAAGGCACTTTTACCTGTCGATCAATAAAAATAAGAGAAAAAACGATGAAACAGATTCTTCCAGCAACCGGTTCAGCGTTGTCCATGGCGATCGTCTCAAGTTTCTCCACCGGCGCGACGGCCGCCGAGGCTGGCTTCATCGAAGACACCACCGCCACCTTGCAAGCGCGCAATTACTACTTCAGCCGGGACTTTTCCGACATCGTCGGGGCGAATCAACAATCGAAGGCCGAAGAGTGGGCGCAGGGTTTCATTCTTAACGTCAAATCCGGTTATACCCAAGGGCCCGTCGGTTTTGGCGTAGATGTGATCGGCCTGCTTGGCCTCAAGCTCGACAGCAGTCCGGACCGGGTCAATACCGGGTTGCTGCCGGTGCAGGATGATGGGCGCGCGGCGAATGATTACAGCCGTATCGAGGCGGCCTTGAAGGTGCGTTACTCAAAAACCGAATTGAAGGTGGGTGAGTTGCAACCCAACCTGCCGGTACTGGCATTCAGCGATATCCGCTTGCTGCCTCCCAGCTATCAGGGTGCAAGCATCAGCTCCAGCGAGATCAATGGCCTGACACTACAGGGCGGACATCTGAATTCGACCAGCCTGCGCAACGAAGCCGGCGACGAAAAAATGCAGGCCATGCTCGGTCACATACCGCAACGTCAGGTCAGCAGCGACGGCTTCAATTTTGTCGGAGTCGATTACGCCTTCAACGATAAGCGCAGTTCGGTCAGCGCCTGGTTCGGGCAACTGGAAGATATCTACAACCAGCGTTTCCTGGGCTTCAAGCACAGCCAGCCGATGGGCGACTGGACCCTGGGTGCAAATCTCGGTTACTACGATTCGCGCGAAGACGGCAAAAAGCTGCTGGGCAACATCGATAACCGGGCGTTCTTTTCCCTGCTGTCGGCCAAGCGCGGCGGTCACACATTTTATGTCGGTTATCAGGGCATGTACGGCGACAGCGCCTTCCCACGGGTCTTCGCCAACATCACCCCACTTGGCAACGAGGTGCCGACCTACGAGTTCGCCTTCACCGACGAGCGTTCATGGCAGGCGCGCTACGACTACGATTTTGCGGCCCTCGGCGTGCCGGGGCTGACCAGCACCGTGCGCTACATCACCGGCAACAACGTCGACACCGGGAAGGGATTTGAGGGCAAGGACCGTGAGCGTGACCTGGATATGGGTTACGTGTTGCAAAGCGGTAGCCTCAAAGGCCTTGGCATCCGTGTGCGCAATGCAATGGCGCGTTCCAACTACCGCAGTGATATCGATGAGAATCGTCTGATTCTGAGTTACACCTGGACGCTGCTATGAGCCACTGATCACAGGTCGCTGGTGCAATCACCCATGACCTCGTAGGTCACGCGACGGGTCTGACCCTGATGATCGACATACACCATGGTCGCCGGTACGACCCCGCACGCGGTCGCGGTATTCGACACGGAAACCACCTTGGCGATGTCCAGCGGCTGCGCCGGATTGTAGGGCGTGGCTGCCGGTTCGTTGGTGGCGGCCATGGCCGAGGTGGCGATGAGGGTCAGAAGCAGGGTGGTCAGCGTTTTCATTTTTGTGGGCTCGGGGGTGGTTCTGATGCTTTGAAGTTTAGTCTTTGGACATGGCTGATAAAGGGGCCTGAGGCTGATTCAGCGTTGCAGGAAACGTAACAATCACGTGATTGAGACATATCCCTTCGGTGGCTCATTCCCCCCTGTAGGAGCTGGCTTGTCGGACCGCCGCACCGCAGCGAAAACGGTCTTGAGCCTTGCATCGACCAACCAGGACGCCTTCGCCGGCGAGCCGGCTCCTACAGGTGTTGTGTCAGCCGTAGATGTTTCATTCATTCACGTCCCCGCCGCGGCAAAATCGAAGCGCTTCCAAAGCCCGGTGTAGACTAAAAACCTATCCCTCCCGAAAAAGGAGCCCACCCCGCCATGATCGGCGCCGAGTTGCTGTCACCCGAATCCCTCACGGTGGGGTGGCTGATCTATGTGCCGGTGCTGATCTGGGCCATTGCGCGAGCACCCTGGGTTGAGCTGTTCAGTGACAGCCGGCGTCAGCATTTACTGTTCGGCACGGTGTTCGCGCTGTTCGTGCTATGGCTGGTGCGGCGGGATTTCGATACTGGCGTGTCCTATCACTTCATCGGCATGACCGCGGTGACGCTGTTGCTCGACTGGCCATTGGCAATCGTCGGTGGGCTGGTGGCGCAAACGGGGCTGGTGCTGCTCGGTCGTCAGGACATGGCCGCGATGGGCGTGAATGGCGGGTTGTTGATTCTGTTGCCGGTGCTGGTCACCGAGTGCTGCGCGATCGCGGTGGAGCGGGCGCAGCCGCGTAATCCCTTCGTGTATATCTTCGTTTCCGGTTTCTTCGCGGCTGCGCTGTCGGCGTTGCTGTGCCTGGTGCTGTCGCTCACGTTGCTGTGGTATGACGAACGTTTCGCCATGCCGTACTGGCTCGAAGACTTTGTCGGTTATCTGTGGCTGCTCATATTTCCGGAGGCATTCATCAACGGCATGGTGGTCAGCGCGCTGGTGGTGTTCTGCCCGGAATGGCTGGAGACCTTCAATCGCACACGCTATCTCTCGGCGCCCTGGAAAGACGACGATCCCGAGTCCTGATCCTTTTGAAATCCGCCAAAGGCGGGCGATCCCATCTCTGTTTCCAGCGTTTCACTCAATCAGTTGATCAATCAAAACGGCGTTGGTGTAGATCAAGCTGCCATCGCTCGCACGGTGTCCGACCAAATGGAACTGACCACGCTCGTGGTGCAGATAGACGCGCATTTGGCAGTCGGACAAGGGGGCGTAGTCCCCTGGCAAGGTCAAATCCAAAGTGCTCATGTCGACATCGACCATGGCTTCACGCTCATGGGTCGTCTGCAAACGTTCTTCTGCTTCTTCCAGGCGCCGATGGAGGGGGCCATCGACGTAAAAGTGAATTTCACCCGTTGGGGTGGACTTTTGGTCGGGGCTGGTTTTGCACCAGCCTTCGATGGTCAGGGCGCTCATGACGAAATCTCCGTCGCGGACTGCTGGATTCTGTGGCTCTTGTCTCTTCAATGCCATTTTTTATCTGACTATCAGGCATAGGCAGGGTTCGTCTTCTGCAGTCGCTTCTGGCCGAACTCTGCCATGCGTACTGAGTATAGCTGGCAACCGGGCCCCGCTCGCCGACCTCACGGCACAACCTGATGACACTATACTTTCACTGGCTTTGCCGCCTCGGGTGGCTTGTCTGCCCCGCCTGGACGTCAGTGGCGATGCTTGCGCATGACCAATGAGCAACAGGAATAGGATGAAGAGAAAATGGCAATAGCAATTATCTTGATTCTAATCGTTATTGGCTCAGTGCTCTTTCATATACTAGCGCCTTGGCATGCAACTCCGGCAGCGTCCAACTGGGGATCAATAGACACCACACTGTTCATTACCCTGATCATTAGCGGAATATTTTTCGTCGCCATCACGGTATTCATGGCGGTCGCTGTGATGCGTTATCGCCACAAGGAGGGATCCAGGGCGCACTACCAGCCAGAAAGTAAAAAATTGGAGTTCTGGTTAATTGTCGTTACTTCGATAGGTATTGCCGCAATGCTGGCGCCCGGTCTGGTTGTTTACAACGATTTCATCCGGGTGCCGAAAAATGCCTATGAACTTGAAGTGATTTCCCAGCAGTGGCAGTGGGCCTATCGATTTCCCGGACAAGACGGGAAGTTGGGCAAGTCGGATGTCAAGTTTATTGATTCCACCAATCCTCTCGGCCTTGATCCCAAGGATCCTGCAGGACAGGACGATGTGCTGGTAATGAGTAATGAAGTTCGCCTTCCGCTCGATCGGCCGGTGAAAGTTCTGCTGCGCTCTAAAGACACTTTGCACGATTTCTATGTGCCGCAAATTCGCAGCAAGATGGACATGGTGCCAGGGATGGTGTCGTACTTTTGGTTTACCCCGACTAAAACCGGAAAGTATGAAGTCCTTTGTGCTGAATATTGTGGCGTCGGCCATTACAACATGCGCGGCAATATGATCGTGGAAGAACAGGACGTCTTCGATCAATGGCTAAAGGGCCAGCCGACGTTTGCGCAGACATTGGCGAGAGCGGCCAGGCCCAGTCAGGACAGCGTGCTGGAAAAAGGCCGTCAGTTGGCCGAAAAATATGGCTGCGGTGCCTGCCATAGCCAGGATGGCAGCACCAGCCTTGGCCCGGGATGGAAGGGGCTTTTCGGCCGCACTGAGCAACTGGCCGATGGCACCAGCGTGCAGGTCGATGAGGCCTACCTGAAAGAGTCGATCCTTACCCCGCAGGCCCGCCTGGTACAGGGCTACCCGCCAGTGATGGTGGCCTATACTCTCAATGACGATGAACTGGGTGCTCTGGTCGCCCTGATCAAATCACTGGGTGTTGCGCCGCAAGCGTCGGGCACGGGTGAGGACCTTGTGGCGCAGGGACAACAGCTGGCGCAATCACTTGGCTGTCTGGCCTGCCACAGTGTCGATGGTAACAAGGGTGTCGGCCCCACCTGGCAGGGCCTGTATGGCAAGACGGAAACCCTTGCCGACGGTACGGGGATAAAGGTCGATGAAGGCTATGTAAAAGAATCGGTGCTTAATCCCGGTGCCAAAATCGTCAAGGGCTACGCACCCGTCATGCCTGCCTTTGCGCCAAGCGATAAGGAGTTGAACGCCCTGATCGCCTTTATCAAATCCAAAGCGAATGCCGACGCTGACGCGAGCAAGGCTGAGCCAGGGAAGCAGCCGTAAAGCCGCCAGAAATACACTGAAACTTCGGCAGGAGGATGACGTGATGGCCTATGCGGAGCAAGCCGAAACACAAGCACTGCACGAGCCCAAGAGTTTCCTGACCAAATACATCTGGAGCCAGGACCACAAGGTCATAGCCATTCAATATTCCCTGACGGCTCTGTTCGTGGGACTTATCGCCGTGGTGCTGTCTGACTTGATGCGCATCCAGATAGGCTTCCCCGGCAGTTTGTCGTTCATGGACGCCAGTGCTTACTATCAGGCGATGACCATGCACGGCATGATCATGGTCATTTACTTACTGACAGCCTTGTTTCTGGGGGGCTTCGGCAACTATCTGATCCCGTTGATGGTGGGCGCCCGCGACATGGTCTTCCCCTACGTCAACATGCTGAGTTACTGGTTTTACCTGGTGGCGGTATTGGTGTTGCTCGCCGGTTTCTTTGTCCCTGGCGGCCCCACCGGTTCAGGCTGGACGCTCTATCCGCCACAGTCCCTTACTCAGGGAACACCGGGCGTGGAGTGGGGCATTGTGCTGATGCTCGTTTCACTGGCGATTTTTATCGTCGCCGCCACCATGGGCGGGTTGAACTACGTCACCACGGTGCTGCAGGCACGTACGTACGGCATGACATTGTTTCGCATGCCGCTCTCCGTATGGGGCATCTTCATGGCCTCGATCATGGCCTTGCTGGCCTTCCCGGCATTGTTTGTCAGTGCGGTCATGATGCTGTTCGACAAACTATTGGGCACCAGTTTCTTTATGCCGGCGATGATCTCGCTGGGGCAACCGCTCGATCACCAGGGTGGCAGCCCGATACTGTTCCAGCATTTATTCTGGTTCTTCGGCCACCCGGAGGTCTACATCGTCGCTCTTCCCGCGTTTGGCCTGGTCTCCGACCTGATCAGCACCCATGCGCGTAAAAATATCTTCGGCTACCGAATGATGGTGTGGGCGATTATTGCGATTGGCGTACTCAGCTTTGTGGTCTGGGCGCACCATATGTATGTCAGCGGAATGAATCCGTACTTCGGCTTTTTCTTCGCTGTCACTACTTTGATCATCGCGGTGCCAACTGCGCTGAAAGTCTACAACTGGGTGCTGACCCTGTGGCGGGGTGACATTCATTTGACCGTGCCGATGCTGTTTGCCCTGGCCTTTATCGTTACCTTTCTGGTGGGGGGGCTGACGGGGTTGTTTCTCGGCAATGTGATTGTGGATATTCCGCTCTCGGACACCTACTTTGTCGTCGCCCATTTTCATATGGTCATGGGTGTCGCGCCAGTATTGGTGGTGTTCGGCGGTATTTATCATTGGTTCCCGAAAATCACCGGGCGCATGTACAACGACATCCTGGGCAAGTTGCATTTCTGGATAACTTTCCTGGGCACCTACGCCATCTTCTTTCCCATGCACTATCTGGGCTTCCAGGGCATGCCTCGGCGGTACTACGCCTATGACAACTACGCGTTCATTCCGCAATCAGCGCACGATTTGAATGCCTTCATTACGGTGGTCGCATTGATTGTTGGCGTTTCCCAGTTACTGTTCGTGTTCAACATGGCCTGGAGCGTATTCAAGGGCAAACCCGCTGGCAGTAATCCCTGGGGCGCGGCGAGCCTGGAATGGCAAACACCGGACACCCCGCCCAAGCACGGGAACTGGGGAGAGAAGCTGCCGGTTGTGCATCGCTGGGCCTATGACTACAGCGTGCCGGGGATAGAGCAGGATTTCGTGCCGCAAACGGTTTCCGCCGAGGAGTTGGAGCAACTGCGACAACACAGTGCCCAAACCAAAATAGCGGACGTTAAAACATGAACAGGTTGTTTTTGAGAAACGCCGACGGTGCTGACCCCGGTGGCAGCTGGAATCGTGGTCCTGAAGGGACCCGGGCCACCGAGGGGGCCGACAGGAGCCAAATCGCCAAGACAGGCCTGCGCTTGTTTTTGGCCGTCGTGAGTTCGTTGTTTTTTCTCTTCCTGATTGCCTTTCTCGCCCGCTCGCAAATGGCTGACTGGTTGCCCCTGACAGAGCCCTTGGCGCCGTTGGCCAATCCATGGCAACTCTGGGTGAATTCGGTTTTTCTGGTGTGCAGCTGCATCGCATTGCAGTGGTCGCGGATGGCTGTTCGGCAGGCTCGACCGGGTCCGACTGTGATGGGCTTTGCATTGGGTGGCGTATTCGCCATTGCCTTTCTGGCGGGGCAGCTTTGGGTCTGGCAGCAGTTTGTCGCCTGGGGCTACTTTGTCGCCAGTAACCCGGCCAACAGTTTCTTCTATCTGTTGACCGGCATGCATGGGCTCCACCTCCTGGGCGGTTTGATTGCCTGGGCCTGGATCGGCGCCAAACTCCTGCATCACGTGCCGCTACCGCAACTGCGCACTAGCGTGGAGCTCTGTGCCATCTATTGGCATTACCTGTTGGGTCTCTGGTTTGTGCTATTCGCGCTACTGACCAGCACGCCAGACACTTATGAAGCCATCGCCAGATTCTGCGGCCTGAGGTAACAAGCCATGGCATCGCATCCACAAGCCCCGGTCGATTCCGGCTCATCCAATCCAGCAGGTTCGCCGCCTGTACCGGGATGGGAGGGCATCGCCAGCGACTGGTCCTCGGATAAAGACGCTTTCAAGCAGGTCCCCTGGGGCAAGGCGATGATGTGGATATTCCTGCTCAGCGATACGTTCATCTTCACGTGTTTTCTAACCGGCTACATGTCGGTACGCATGACCATCACCGACCTCTGGCCCAATCCCAGTGAAGTGTTTGCATTGACGATTGGCGGCAGGGAAATCCCGCTTATTCTGATCGCCATCATGACTTTTGTGCTGATCAGTAGCAGCGGCACGATGGCCATGGCCGTTAATTTCGCTTATCGCCATGATCGTGTGAAAACCACGGTGCTGATGCTGGCGACCGCTGCCTTGGGTGTGACTTTCGTCGGCATGCAGGCCTTTGAATGGAGCAAGCTCATCGCAGAAGGGGTGCGTCCCTGGGGAAACCCGATGGGGGCGGCGCAATTTGGTGCCAGCTTCTTCATGATTACCGGTTTTCATGGACTGCATGTGTCAATCGGCGCCATCTACCTCAGCATTGTGGCGATGAAAGTATTGCGGGGAGATTATGAGCGCTCCGGTAACTATCAGAACGTCGAGATAGCCGGGCTTTACTGGCACTTCGTGGATTTGGTGTGGGTGTTTATTTTTGCTTTCTTCTATTTGTGGTAGAGGAGCGCGGATGATGGCGCATGCCCAAGGTCAACAGCATCCAATCAGTTTGTACCTCAAAATCTGGGGGCTTTTATTTGTCCTCAGTACGATGTCGTATCTTGTCGACTATTTCCATTTCCACGGCTATCTCAGGTGGGCCCTGATTATCACTTTCATGTTGCTGAAGGCAGGTTTGATTGTCTCCATCTTCATGCATATGGCCTGGGAGCGATTGGCCCTGGTTTACGCCATATTGATGCCACCGTTGTGTTTACTGGTGCTCGTCGGATTGATGGCCACCGAGGCGGACTACGTGTTCCTCAGCCGGGTCATTTTTTTCGGCCAAGGCCAATAGCAACGTCTGGATGGCCGTAAGCCTCCAGGCGCTGCCTCGCAATCAATAATGGGTTTTAAATCGTTCGCTTGAACTGATGCCATCTGTGCAGCCAGGCGACTGTCCAGTGGGGGGCGGCCGTACCCGTGCCGGCAATGGTCAGTTTTGGATGATGTTCGATGACCTGTTCCAATACCGATTCCTGATTGGGCTCGACATCCACGAAGAAGACATGTTTGCCCGCTTCCACCATCTGTTTGAAGTTGCGGAAGTGAGCGTTTGGCACCTGGATACCAAAGAATCCGCCTTCCCAGATGCAGAAGCCCAGTACAACGACGGCAAGGAAGATAAAAGGCACCCAGCCGGCGGCAGTTTCGTGCAAGCCCAGCCAATAGGCGCCACCGAGGATCAGCGCTGCCAGTGGCACACCGACCACCGCACCAATCTCGCCAGAGTGAACGACATCTTGTTTCATCAGCGAGTTAACTTCGTGGAGATGATGTTCTTCAACATCAGCAACTTTTTCACTGAGAACATGAATTTGTTCGGTGTTGATGCCGTTGGCTTCCAGTTCATTTTCAACGGCTTCAAGATCGTCGAGATTGTCACTGATGTAATAGTGCCGATTCATGCCACACCTCCTATCTCTTGTTGTTGCTGTAGACCTCCTCTGTCCGGCAGCTTTTAACTGAGATTTACCTTCGGTATCGGTGCCCGCGGGGAACGTTGTGTTCTTGCTGCAACCCGAAAGAAGTATAGCACTCGCCATCAGGCGGCTATTTGGAGGGCCAAGAGGCGGGAACGATATAAAAGCCGGCACAGTTCATCGAATTCCGACACACATTGTGCCGGACTGATCGGAATCAGTGACGCGGGTCGAAATCGCCGCTGAACAACTCGTCCTCGGCATCAGGGGGCACCGGAATCTTGTGCTCTTCCGAGGCCCATGCACCCAGGTCGATCAGTTTGCAACGGTCGGAGCAGAACGGCCGATATTTGCTCTCGGGGCTCCATTCGACAGGGGCGCCGCAGGTTGGACATTCGACGGTCGGGATCTGGCTCATGACTGGCCTCCACGCAAAGTAAGGTAAAAGTGATGCAGGCGTTCGACCTCGCTGTGCAGCCAGGCAAGGTCGCGATCGTTGACCACTACCTCGTTGGCGTGGCTGACGCGATCCTGGCGGCTGGATTGGGCCTTGAGGATCGCCTGGACCTGCTGTTCGCTGGTCTGGTCACGCTGCAGGGTGCGTTCGATCTGTAGCTGTTCGGGGGCATCGATCACCAGCACCCGCTGGGTCATGGCGTACTGGCCGGACTCGATCAGCAGCGGCGAAACCAGAATCGCGTAAGGTGATTTTGCCAGTGCCAGATGATGAGCGATTTCCTCACCGATCAGCGGATGCAGCAAAGCTTCCAGCCAGCGGCGTTCATCCGGCACTTCGAAGATCAGTTTGCGCAGGGCCGCGCGATCCAGCTGTCCGTCGGCCTGCAATACGCCGGGGCCGAAGTGTTCGGCGATCTTTGCCAGCGCCGGCCGGCCCGGCTCGACGACCCAGCGCGCGGCATGGTCGGCATCGACCACGTGCACGCCGAGGTCGATGAAGTGTTGAGCCGCCGCACTTTTGCCGCTGCCGATACCGCCGGTCAGGCCGAGAATCCAGGGTTTTTCCACAGGGGTATTCATTTCAAACCGACAAACTGCCAATAGAGGTCGGTTATTTGACCACCCCAGAGCAAGGCAATCCAGCCGGCAATCGCCAGATAGGGGCCGAAGGGGATCGGTGTCGAAGTTTTTGCCCGGCGCAGTCGCAGGTAAATCACACCGATAATGGCTCCTACAAGGGATGAGAGCAGGATGGTCAGCGGCAGAATCTGCCAGCCGCCCCAGGCGCCGAACATCGCCAGCAGCTTGAAGTCGCCGTGGCCCATGCCGTCCTTGCCGGTGATCAGCTTGAACAGCCAGAACACCGACCACAGCGCCAGGTAACCGGCAATGGCGCCCCACATCGCGTCATGTAGTGGCACGAACAGGCCGAGGCTGTTGACGATCAACCCCAGCCACATCAGCGGCAGCACCAACATGTCCGGCAGCAGCTGATGCTCGGCATCGATCAGACTCATGGTCAACAAGCCCCAGGTCAGGAGCAACGTCATGCAGGCTTGCCAGCCGAAACCGAAGTGCCAGGCTATGAACGCCGACAACAGACCGCAGGCCAGTTCAGTCAGCGGATAGCGTTTGCTGATCGGCATGGTACAAGCCGAGCAGCGCCCACGCAGAAATACAAAACTGAGCACGGGAACGTTTTCCCAGGCACGAATCCGATGGCCGCAGCGTGGGCACTGGGAGTGGGGCAGCAGCAGGTTGTAGGTGGGCTGCGGCGTTTCCCCGGGCAGGCCGAGGATCTCATGGGCTTGTACGCGCCATTCGCGCTGGAGCATTTTTGGAAGGCGCCAGATCACCACGTTGAGAAAGCTGCCGACCAGCAAGCCCATCAGCCCGGCGATGACGACGAAAGCCAGGGGGAAGTGAGTCAGAATTTCGTTCAAGGGCATGTCAGATCGCTGAGCCGAGTTGGAAGATGGGCAAGTACATCGCGACCACCAGGCCGCCGACGATAACACCCAAAACCACCATGATGAACGGTTCCATCAGGCTGGTGAGGTTATCGACCATATTGTCTACCTCGTCTTCATAGAAACCCGCGACCTTGTCGAGCATGGCGTCCAGTGCGCCGGACTCTTCGCCGATGGCGGTCATCTGGATGGCCATGTTCGGAAAAATGCCGGAAGTGCGCATGGAAAAATTCAACTGCATCCCCGTCGAAACGTCCTGCTTGATGCGCAGCACCGCGCGCTTGAACACGATGTTGCCGGTGGCGCCGGCCACCGACTCCAGGGCTTCCACCAAGGGGACACCGGCGGCGAAGGTGGTCGACAGGGTGCGGGCAAAACGAGCCACGGCCGATTTATACATCAGCGTCCCCACCAGCGGCAGCTTCAGCAGCCAGGCGTCGGTTCGATCGCGAAAGCCTTGTGACGTCCTGAAAGCATGGCGTGCGCCCAGGATCGTTGCGATCAGCGCACCGAGCATCATCCACCAGCCGTCCTGCATGAACCGCGACAGGCCAATGACCATCACGGTAAAGGCAGGCAATTGGGCACCAAACCCTTCGAACACCGATTGGAACTGCGGCACTACTTTGACCAGCAGGATCGCGGTCACGACCATGGCGACACACACAACCACCAGTGGGTAGGTCATGGCTTTCCTGATCTTGGCCTTGAGGCTTTCGCTCTTTTCCTTGTAGGTCGCCACCCGCTCCAACAGGGTATCCAGGGCGCCGGCCTGCTCACCGGCATCCACCAGATTGCAGTACAGCTCATCGAAATACCGGGGTTTCTTGCGCAGGGCGGCGGCGAAACTGTTGCCTGCCGCGACTTCCTGTTTGACCTCGTCCACGAGGGTGCGCATGGCCGGGTTATCGAAGCCTTCGGCAATAATGTCGAACGACTGCAACAGCGGTACGCCGGCTTTCATCATGGTCGCCATCTGGCGCGTGAACAAGGCGATGTCCTGGGCCTGGATGCGCTTGCCCATGTTGAACAGCGAGACGGTTTTCTTGCGAACCTTGCCGGGGTTGATGCCTTGTTTACGCAGTTGCGCCTTGATCAGTGCCGGGTTCTGCCCGCTTAACTCGCCGGTGACTTTCGTGCCTTTGCGGTCGGTGCCTTCCCAGGCGTAAATGCTGATTTTCGCTGCTTTGACCGCCATGTTCAGTCCTTGGTAACCCGGTTGATTTCTTCAAGGCTGGTAATGCCTTGCATGGCTTTGAGCAGGCCTGAAGTGCGCAGGTCGTTGAAGCCGTCCTTGCGCATCTGCTCATCGATTTGCAGCGCATTGCCTTCGGCCATGATCAGGCGTTGCAGGTCCGGCGTGTTCTTCACCACTTCATAAATCCCCACGCGTCCCTTGAAGCCGCCATTGCAGTGTTCGCAGCCGACCGGCTCATAGATCGTGAATGTGCCGATGCGTTCCTCGGGGAAGCCTTCCTTGAGCAGCGTTTCTCGGGGAACGTCGAGGGGCACCCGGCAATGGCTGCACAGTTTGCGTGCCAGGCGCTGGGCAATGATCAGGCTGACGGATGTGGCGATGTTGAAGCCCTGGATGCCCATGTTGTGCAGGCGGGTCAGGGTTTGCGCGGCGCTGTTGGTGTGCAGGGTCGATAACACCAGATGCCCGGTCTGGGCGGCCTTGATGGCGATTTCGGCGGTTTCGAGGTCGCGGATCTCACCGACCATGATCACGTCCGGATCCTGACGCAGAAAGGAGCGTAGCGCCTGGGCGAAATCCATGCCTTGTTTGGGATTGACGTTGACCTGGTTGATGCCTTCCATATTGATCTCCACCGGGTCTTCGGCGGTGGAGATGTTGATGTCCACGGTGTTGAGAATGTTCAGCCCGGTATAAAGCGACACGGTTTTGCCGGAGCCCGTGGGGCCGGTCACCAGAATCATCCCCTGTGGTTGCCTGAGCGCGGTCATGTACAGGTCTTGTTGTTCGGGCTCGTAGCCAAGGGCATCGATGCCCATTTGTGCGCTGGAGGGGTCAAGAATCCGGATCACCACTTTCTCGCCCCACAGGGTCGGCAGGCTGTTGACCCGGAAGTCGATGGACTTGCTCTTGGACAGGCGCATCTTGATTCGCCCGTCCTGGGGCTTGCGGCGTTCGGAGATGTCGAGGCTGGCCATGACCTTCAGCCGCGCCGCGATGCGGTTGGCCAACTGGATCGGCGGTTTGGCGACTTCCCGCAAAATGCCGTCGGTGCGCATTCGCACCCGATAAATTTTCTCGTAGGGCTCGAAATGCAGGTCGGAAGAGCCGCTCCTGATCGCGTCCAGCAGCATTTTGTGGACGAAGCGCACCACCGGCGCATCATCGGCTTCCTGGCCGACAAGGGCATCCTGGCGCCTGTCATCGGCCGCTTCGATGTCCATCCCGTCGAGGTCAACGTCGAGCATGTCTTCAAGGCCAGTGCCCTGGCTGTCGAAGAACCGCTCGATGGCGTCACTGAGTTTGTCGTCCTCCACCAGGATGGCTTCGGTGGTAAGCCCGGTGCTGAACTGGATGTCGTTGATGGCCTGGTGACTGGTCGGGTCGGAAATCCCCACAAACAGTTTGTTGCCACGACGCCAGAGGGGCAGGGCGTGGTGCTGGCGGACCAGTTTTTCGCTGACCAGTCCCTTGGGTTGGGTCTCCTTGTCCAGACTGTTGAGATCCATTAAGGCCATGCCGAAGTGTTCAGAAGCAATCTCGGCAACCTGACGGCTTTTCACCAGTTTGTTCTGCACCAGGTAGCTGACCAGTGAGACGTGGTTGCGTTGGGCTTGTTGAGAGGCGTGTTGCGCGCTTTTGTCAGTGAGCAGCTCGGCCAGGACCAATTGCTTGGCCAGACCGCTGAGGGCGATGTCATTCATGGAGATACCGGGCGCAGACAATTCATGACTTATAGCCTAGTCAAGCAACGCAGCCAAACCAGCGACGGTGAGGTGACAAAAAGTGTCAGATAGTGCGGATCCTGGGGCTAAGAAGGCGCGTTGCGGCTGTCGAATGTCCCACCAATAGGGTGTACCGAGCCTGGCATGGGCTGTGCTGCTACAGATCCAGATCATGAGAATTCGACTCATGCACGGAGGCTGTCCATGAACACTCAAAAAGGTTTTACCCTGATCGAATTACTGATCGTCGTGGCGATCATCGGGATTCTCGCGACGTTCGCGATACCGGCTTATTCCAAGTATCAGGCGCGGGCGAAGGTGACGGCGGGTGTCGCAGAGCTTTCGGCGCTGAAGGTCAATTATGAGGATGCGGTCAACTCCGGTACGGCTGCCCCGGCTGTCACTGCATTTGCCCCAGGGGGTGATACACAGAACTGCACTCTTGCCGCTGCCACCGGCACCACACCCGGAATGGTTTGCACGTTGAAAGGTGCGCCAGCGGTCATTTCAGGTGCGACTGTGACGCTTTCTCGTGACGCGACTAAGGGCTGGACATGTGCCACCAGTGTCGCAGCAGACTATGCGCCCAAAGGCTGCGGCGGCTAACGATCTGTTCGTTGCACACAGAAATGCCCCGTCTTTCAAAGGACGGGGCATTTTTTATTCCGGTATCGATGCAAGAGAGAAAACCTCCCACAATTCATGGCGTTAGGCCTTCTTCAAAAACGGCAACTTGCATGTAGAGAATGTCGAAGTCATGCAATTTGCATGATTCCGCAAAATGCACGAATTTATAACTTATTGATTTTTATGCATTTATTCAATGTTTCAAACTTGGCACAGCGTTCGCAACGTCTCAAGTAACCCTGCTGACATGACACCCAGCAGACTTTCCAGAAAAACAGGAGTTACTCGTATGAAGAAGTTCGCTATCGCTGCCGCTACTGCTACCGCGCTGACCCTGACCATGGCCAATGCCGCGTTCGCACAGTCTCAGACCACCCAGGCTCCCATGACGCTGGCAGCCGGTGAAATGACCAAGGCCAAGGAAGCTACTTCCGATACCTGGATTACCACCAAAGTCAAAAGTGACCTGGTGACTGAAAAAGGCATTCCCGGCACCGACATCAAAGTTGAAACCAACAAAGGCGTCGTGTCCCTGTCGTCCACTGTTGCAGTGACTGAAGCCCAGAAGGCAACTGCCGTGGCGATCACCAAGAAAATCAAAGGCGTCAAAGCGGTCTCCGCTGACGGTCTGAAAGCCGAGTAAGGCAAGGCTTCTCGCCTGGACTGGGAGAAGGCGCGGCAGGCGGGCCAAGACATACGTCTGTCGCAACTGAGGAGTTCATGCGAACGGCCATAAGGATGTGGCCATTACAGGCCCCGGCATTCGTGTCGGGGCCTGTTCTATTGCGGCACAGCAAAAACCAATGTGGGAGCGAGCCTGCTCGCGATAGCGGACTGTCAGCCAACTCAAATGTTGAATGTCAGTCCCTCATCGCGAGCAGGCTCGCTCCCACATTGATTGGGTTCACATTTGATTGTGGTGCGAGTCAGTTGCCGCGTTTGCTGGTGATCTGCACCAACCGATTTCCCTCGAACCGCAGATACTGGTACATCCCGCCATTCGGTCCGTAGGTCCATTCCTCGACCTGAAACTCTTCCCGTCGGTTGACGCTGCGCTTGTAACCCAGCAGATCGCGACTGACCGGTTCGCCGCACTTTTGCAGCACTTCGCTCGACCGGTCGCCGACGCTGATCAATTGACTGCCGCAACGCAGGGTGTCCGCCGCCCAAGCCTGGCTTGCGACCATCGCCAACCCCAGTGCGAGCAGCCGTCTGCTCATTATTCGGCGTCCAGATGCAGCGGTGTAACGACCTTGCCGTCTTTTTCCGCATCACCCAACTGAGCATCGATGAAGTACACGCGATCATCCGCGAGCTGACCTTTATCGACCAGGTAGTCCTTGATACTGCTGGCGCGGTCCTGGCCCAACTCGCGCAATAGCGTTTCACTGGAGCCCCAGAACTGGATCAAGCCGTCGCGCATTTTGGCTGTGCGTTCTTCCTTGCCCAGGTCTTTCCATTCGGCGGGCGGCTGGGTCTTCAGGCGTGTGCGGTAGATCCCTTCCAGCAACGGGCCTTTTTCGTTGTCGGGCACTTCCAGCAACGCAGCTTTCGCCGGCACTTTTTCACCACGGCGCTGGAGCATTTTGTAGTAGTTGTACTGATATTCCCGTTCCAGTCGTTGCTCGGCAATCAGAGGACCGTCGCTGCTCTTGGCCGCGGTGCCTTCGATTTCCAGGCGCAGGGCCGGGCGTTCCTTGAGGGCATTGGACAGTTTGACCAATGCTGCCTCGGCGTCCTTGCTCAGCTCGCTCGAACCGGGCGCGAACGAGACACTACCCAGATCATCCGAGCCGCCACCGCTGACCAGCCCGCCAATGAGTTTGAACGGCGCGGCAGCCGCCTTGACGATCAGGTTGCGCAGGGTCTGCCAGATAATCGGCATGACGCTGAACTGCGGATTGTTCAGGTCGCCCGTGACGGGCAGCTCGATGGAAATCTTGCCATCGACGTCCTTGAGCAAGGCAATCGCCAGTTTCAGCGGCAGGCTCACGGCGTCCGGGCTGTCGACTTTTTCACCCAGTTGCAGTTGCTCGACCACCACCTTGTTTTCGGCCTGCAGCTGACCTTTGGTGATCTTGTAGTGCAGGTCGAGATTCAACCGGCCCTTGCGGATACGGTAACCGGCAAATTTGCCGGAGTAGGGCGTCAGGGTGGTCAGTTCAACCCGCTTGAAGCTGGTGGCGATATCGAGGCTGGCCATCGGGTCGAACGGGTTGACCGCGCCTTTGATAGTCACCGGCGCATAGCGGTCGACCTTGCCCTTGACATCGACGCTGGCCGGTTTTGCCTGACGGCTGTCGATGGTGCCGATCTGACCGTTGAGTTGCTGAATGGCAGTGGCGAAGTTCGGTGTCAGGCTGAAGTCGGCGAAGTTGGCCGAGCCGTCATTGATCACGATCGCGCCGAGGTGGATGCCCAGGGGCTTGTCCTTGCTGGCGGCGGGCTTGGCGGCTGTGGTCTTGGCGCCGGAGTCGGCGGGTTGAGGAATCAGCAGGTCATCGATGTTGGTGGTGCGGTCATCGTTGATCATGAAGCGTACATAGGGCTGCATCAGGTTGATTTTGTCGATCGACAGGCTGTCACCATGCTGATAGTTCAGGCCTTCGACCACCACCTGTTGCCACTTGAGAAAGTCACGGGTTTTCAGGGTGTCGAGGGTGTGCAACTGATCGACCTGGGCGCGGCCGGTAACGCTGAGGGCCAGCGGCTCGGTGCTTTTCAGGTTGACCGCCAGATCGCTGCCCAGCATGCCGCTGCGCAGTTCCAGGCGAATGAACGGGTTGATGTAGGACTGGGCGACGCGCAAGTCGATGTCGCGGGTTGTTACGTTGAGTCTGGCGGTGACCGGTGCCAGGTTGACTTCGCCTTCGGCCGTCAGCTTGCCTTGCTTGCCTACGCCGGTGTCGAGCTTGAGCTGGAAGGGTGAGCCATTGAGGCTGTCGAACTTCTGCAGGTCGAGATTCAGCGGGCCCAGTTCCAGGGCCACGGCAGGTTGTGCCTTGCGGTCGGCAAGGTGCACTTGGTAATTGCGCAGTTGTACGTCGTTCAGCAGTACCTGCCACGGTTTGGCGGCGGGTGCCGGTTCGGGTTTCGGAGAATCGGCCGCCGCTGGGGTACTGGCGGGTTCGGCCTTGGCTTTTGCCGCCGGTTTGGAAGGCTGGCTGGCGAACAGTTTCTGCCAGTCGAGTTGGCCGTCGGCTTCCAAGGCTGCCCAGGTTTCCAGCTTATTGCTGCGGATCTTGCCGACGACGACTTGCTGTTTCGCCAGGTCGATCGTGGTTTCGCTGACGTCCAGCCGTTCGAGTTTCACCAGTGGCCGACCGTCAGGGGCCTTGATGGCGAAGGGGGCGATGGTGGCCGAGACATTGCTCAACAGCAGTTCGGTTTGTTTGGACAGGTTGAGCTTGTAGTCGGTGCTCAGACTGACGATACCGTTTTCGAGCACCAGTGGCACCGCATCGCGTACATAGGGCCAAAAGGCTTTCATCTTGCCGTCGGTGAGTTTCAGCTTGCCTTCGGAGGCGAGCGGAATGAGGCTGAAATTACCGGTCCAGTCGATCTGCCCGCCGTTGGGACCGATAGCCGACAGGGTCATGTTGGCGCTGTCTTCGGGAAGGGTGCTGAGGTTCTTCAGCTCGAAGTCGAGCTGGTCGTAAATGAATTCGATGGGTTCGCTGGGGCGTTCATCCAGAAAATGCACGCCACCGCCCGCCAGCTTGATGCTGTCTATGCGCAGCGGGAATGGCTTGGCGTTGGGATCGGTCGGTGTCGGCTCGCTCGCTGGCAGTTTGAACAGGCCGAGCAGGTTGAGCTTGCCGTCCTTGCCAAAGAGCACTTCAGTCTTGGGTTTATCCAGTTCGATATTCGACAGATGCAGAGCCTTGGTCCAGAGACTGTCGAGTTGCAGGTTGGCGTACAGGCGTTCGAAGCCGACCTGTTCCTTGCCCGGCTCGCCGATGTTCAGGCCCCAAAGGGTCACTTCAAGGCTGAACGGGTTGAGTTCGATTCGCTGGAGGGTGGCGGGCGTCGTGGCGTAGTTGGCCAGTTGCTGGTTGGCCACGCGCAAGGCGATGCCCGGCAAAATCAGAAAGCCCAGCAGGCTGTAGAGGGCCAGAGCAATCAACAAGGCGCCGACGGCGCGAATCAATCCTTTGTACATGCGTGGCTTCATCTGTCTGAATCGGAGTGCCTTGGAGTATGGCACGCGATTCCGGTTCCGAAACAATTGCCCTGTTCAGGATTTTTCAGATTTGTCTGACATGAGTCAGAGCTGCAGGATCAGGGTTTTCAGTGGCGGCTGCTGGTCCATCGAGGGGAAATCGCCACCGGGTTTCATCACGGTCCACTCGCGCACTGGCCGTCCGGCTTTCTCTGCGCAACGCAAAACCTGCTCGCGCCAGTCGTCCATGCTGACTTTCGCCAGATTGTTGCAGCAGATCAGCACGCCGTTCTCGGCAGTGGTCAGCAATGCCGGTTTCAACAGGCTTTGGTAGTCACGCAGCAGGTCGACGGTGCCGAACGCGCTCTTGGCCCAGGCCGGAGGATCGAGCAGCACCAGATCGTACTGGCGCTGTTCCAGGCGCTGATAGCTCGGCAACTTTTGCCCGCGACGCTGACTGATGGGCAGGCCGGCCAATTGGCGGATGGCCGGGAAGAAGTCGGATTGGATGAATTCCATGGTCGGCAACTGCGGGTTGAGCAGGCCGTTTTCACGACCGACCGCCAGGTTGCCTTCGGCGAAGTCCAGGTTGCACACCTCCCGGGCACCACCGGCCGCGGCGCTGAGGCCGACACCACAGGTGTAGGCGAACAGGTTGAGCACGCTTTTGTTTTGGCTGTGCGCCTTGACCCAGCCGCGGGTGTTGCGCAGGTCGAGGAACAGCAGCGGGTCCTGCCCGGCGTGACGCCCGCGCACCCGGTAGTTGAGGCCCCATTCGTGGCCGACCAGGTCTTGCAGTGCCGCTTCGTCGGCACGGTAGACATTGTCTTCGCGGTCGATGCGCGAGTTGCCGCGGGAGCGGTCGTTGTAGACCAGCAGGCTTTCAAAGCCCAGGTGCTGGTTGACGATTTCGTGCAATTGCAGCAGCGCATCGCGTTCCAGCGACTGGTGAAAACTCTGCACCATCAGTTGTGGGCCGTAGCGGTCGATCGTCAGGCCACCGGCGCCTTCCTGGCTGCCATGGAACAGGCGATAGCAATCGGTGCCTTGCTGATGCAGCTCGGCCAGCAGGTCCTGGCGATGTTCGAGGGCGGCGCGCAGCGCCTGATTCAAGGAAGACATGCTGGGCGCCTTGCAGGTTGGAATTTGGCGCGGGAGTTTAACAGCTTGAGCGATGAAGAACCTGTGGGAGCAAAACTTGCTCGCGATAGCGGTGGGTCAGATGTTGCATGGTCGACTGTAACGACGCCATCGCGAGCAAGCTTTGCTCCTACAGGGGTAGTCAGGTCAACAACCCCATTCGTCTTTTTGCTCGCTGCACCGAGCCATTACGCACCGCCCAACGCAGCATCGGCGCGCTGCGATTGACGCTGGCGCGGATCAGCTTGCGTTGCAGCGGGCTCTGGCTGACGCCGAGCATGTCGCTGACCCAGTCCGGCAGCAGATCGATCCCGGCCTGCATCATCAGCCCGCCGAAAGGCTTGGCCAGACGGCTCGGGGAAGGGGCGTTCAGCAACAGGCGCAGCACTTCGCGACTGCGTTCGTCGCACAACAGTTGCGGCCTGATTCGCGCAAGATAATCGGAAATCTCCAGCCTCGAACGAGGCACATCCCGAGCACCCAGACGTTCGGCAACCAGCGCGATTTCCGCGTAATAGCGATCCTGATCGACCGGAGACAGATGCGGGTTGCGGTAACGCAAATGCGCGGCGAGAAAGTTGCTGACTTCGGCCACATGCACCCAGGTCAGCAAGTCGGGATCGCTGGCGGCGTAGGGCCGGCCATCGGGTGCCTTTCCGGTGATCTGAAGGTGAATGGTCCGGACTTTCTCGATCAGCCAGTCGGCGTCCTGGCGCGAGCCGAAGGTGGTGCCCGAAATGAACTGCCCTGTGCGGCGCAACCGGCCGAGCATGTCCTCGCGAAAGTTCGAATGATCCCACACACCCGCCAGGGCCAGCGGATGCAAGGCTTGCAACATCAGGGCGCTAATACCGCCGATGAGCATGCTGCTGAAGTCGCCATGCACTTGCCAGCTCACCGAATCGGGCCCGAACAGACCGGGATCGCCCTTGGGGTTTTCCAGGTCGAGCTTGCCCAGGGACAGGCCGGTCAGGCTCATGATTTGGGTTTCGATGCGGCTGCGGATGAATTCCATGGTGTCCCGGTGATTTTCTGTAGGAGCGAGCCTGCTCGCGATGGGCGTCAACGATAACGCGTTTCTCCTGAATAAACGCGGCGTGGCTGAGTTCATCGCGAGCAGGCTCGCTCCTACAGTGGCAGAGAACAAAGCGTCATTGGTTCAGGCGTTTGTCGATCAGGCCCTGCACCACGCTCGGGTCGGCCAGGGTCGAGGTGTCGCCCAGGCTGTCCAGTTCATTGCAGGCGATCTTGCGCAATATACGCCGCATGATCTTGCCGGAACGGGTTTTCGGCAAGGCCGGCGCCCACTGGATCAAGTCCGGTTTGGCGAAGCTGCCAATCTCCTTGCTGACCAGCGCCAGCAACTCTTTCTTTAATTCGTCGCCGGGTTCGACGTCGTTCATGGGGGTCACGAAGGCGTAGATGCCCTGGCCTTTGACGTCGTGTGGGTAACCGACCACGGCGGCCTCGGCGATGCTGTCGTGCAGCACCAGGGCGCTTTCCACTTCAGCGGTGCCGATGCGGTGCCCGGACACATTGATCACATCGTCGATACGGCCGGTGATCCAGTAATCGCCATCTTCGTCGCGGCGGGCGCCGTCACCTGTGAAGTAGTAGCCGGGATAGGGCTTGAAGTAGGTGTCGACCATCCGTTGCGGATCACCATAGACGCTGCGGATCTGCGCCGGCCAGCTGGATTTTATGGCGAGTACGCCACTGCCGGCGCCTTTGATTTCCTTGCCCTGTTCGTCGAGCAGCACCGGTTGCACGCCGAACATCGGTTGCGTGGCGCAGCCGGGCTTGATGCGTTGGGCGCTCACCAGGGGGCTGAGCATGATGCCGCCGGTTTCGGTCTGCCACCAGGTATCGACGATCGGGCAACGCTCTTCGCCAACCGCGTGGAAGTACCATTCCCAGGCTTCCGGGTTGATCGGCTCACCGACAGTACCGAGAAGTCTGACGCTGGCGCGGGAGGTTTCCTTCAATGGTTCAGGCCCCTCACGCATCAACGCGCGTAGCGCGGTGGGGGCGGTGTAGAAAATGTTGACCTTGTGCTTGTCGATCACCTGCCAGAAGCGCGAGGTGCTCGGGTAACTCGGCACGCCTTCGAAAATCAATGTCGTCGCGCCATTGGCCAGCGGCCCGTAGACGATGTAGCTGTGACCGGTGACCCAGCCGACATCGGCGGTGCACCAGAAGACTTCGCCGTCGCGGTAGTCCAGCACGTATTTGAATGTCATCGCCGCTTGCAGCAGGTAGCCCCCGGTGGTGTGCAGCACGCCTTTGGGTTTACCGGTGCTGCCGGAGGTGTAGAGGATGAACAGCGGGTCTTCGGCACCCATCGGCTCGGGTGGGCAGTCATCGCCAACGTCGCGTAGCGCCTGGTGATACCAGATGTCCCGGCCTTCGACCCAGTTCACCGGATTCTGTGTGCGCTCGACCACGACTACAGTGCTGACATCGGGGCAGCTTTGCAGGGCTTTATCGACGTTCTGTTTGAGCGGGACAAATTTGCCGCCGCGCACGCCTTCATCGGCGGTGATCACGGTGCGGCAGTCGGCGTCGAGAATGCGGTCGCGCAGGGAGTCCGGGGAAAAGCCGCCGAACACCACCGAATGCACCGCACCGATGCGCGTACAGGCGAGCATCGCGTAGGCCGCTTCCGGGATCATTGGCATGTAGATGCACACACGGTCGCCTTTCTTCACGCCACGGCTTTTGAGCACGTTGGCCAGGCGGCAAACGTTGTGATGCAGTTTCTTGTAGGTGATCTGGGTGGATTCGGCAGGATCGTCGCCTTCCCAGATGATCGCAATTTGATCACCGCGTTTTTCCAGATGGCGATCGATGCAGTTGTAGCTGACGTTCAGCTTTGCCCCGGCAAACCAGCTGGCTTCTCCGGTTTTCAGGTCATAGCGCTGGACGGTATCCCACGGTGCGCTCCAGTCGAGGAAGCGGGTGGCTTGTTCTGCCCAGAACGTACTGGGGTGTTCGATGGATTCGCGGTACAGGCGGTGATAGTCGTCTTGACTCAGTTGTGCAGCCCGGCGGACGGCATCGGCTTTGGGGAACGTGCTGATATCGAACATGGCGGTTCCTTATTCTTGTTTTTCGACAAGAGGGGAGCTGCGCGACCCTCGTAGGAGCTGGCTTGCCAGCGAAAGCGGTGTATCAGTCGACATAAGTGCTGAATGACACACCGCCTTCGCTGGCAAGCCAGCTCCTACAAGGTTAGTACCTCCGCAGGAGCGGCGTCAGATCACCCGCGGTGACGACCACGGAAGTAGTTGATCAGGCCTTGGGTCGAGGCATCCTCGGCCGGGGTTTCCTCGCTGCCGACCAGGCGGTTGTAGACGCCTTTGCCCAGCTCCTTGCCCAGTTCCACGCCCCACTGATCGAAGGCATTGATGCCCCAGATCACGCTTTGCACGAAGACCTTGTGTTCGTACATCGCCACCAGTGCGCCGAGACGACGCGGACTGATGCGCTCGACCACCAGGGTGTTGCTCGGACGGTTGCCCGGAATCACTTTGTGCGCCGCGAGTTTTTTCACGTCGGCTTCACTCATGCCTTTGTCGCGCAGTTCGGCCTCGGCTTCGGCCAGGGTCTTGCCGAGCATCAGTGCCTGGCTCTGCGACAGGCAGTTGGCGTACAGCCATTGGTGGTGGTCGGACACCGGGTTGAAGCTGACGATCGGCACGATGAAATCGGCCGGGATCAGTTGGGTGCCCTGGTGCAGTAACTGGTGGTAGGCATGCTGACCGTTGCAACCCACGCCGCCCCAGATCACGGGACCTGTGTCGGTGGACACTGGCGTGCCGTCCTGGCGTACGCTCTTGCCGTTGGATTCCATGTCCAGCTGTTGCAAGTGCTTGGTGATGTTACGCAAGTAGTGGTCGTACGGCAGGATCGCGTGGCTCTGGGCGCCCCAGAAGTTGCCATACCAGACACCGAGCAAGGCCAGCAGTACCGGCATGTTCTGTTCGAACGGCGCGCTCTGGAAGTGTTGGTCCATGGTGTAGGCGCCGGACAGCAGCTCCTTGAAGTTCGACATGCCGATGGCCAGGGCGATTGGCAGGCCGATGGCCGACCACAGCGAGTAACGCCCGCCGACCCAGTCCCACATCGGGAAGATGTTCTCTTCGCGGATGCCGAATGCCACGGCGGCGGCATTGTTGCTCGATACCGCAATGAAGTGACGATACAGCTCGGCTTCCGACCCCCCCTGGGCCAGATACCAGGCACGGGCGGCCTGGGCGTTTTTCAGGGTTTCGAGGGTGTTGAAGGATTTCGACGAGACGATGAACAGCGTGGTCTCGGCGCGCAACTTCATGGTCAGTTCGTGGAACTCGCTGCCGTCGATGTTAGCCAGATAGTGGCAACGCACACCTTTCTGGGCGTAGGACAGCAGTGCTTCGGACACCAGTTCCGGGCCGAGGAACGAACCACCGATGCCGATGTTCACCACGTCGGTGATCGGTTTTTCCGTGTAACCGCGCCACAGGCCATCGTGGATACGGCCAACGAGGTCGGTGATCTGGTTCAGCACCTTGTGCACTTCAGGCATCACGTTGACGCCGTTGACCGACAGCTTGTCGCCGACCGGGCGGCGCAGGGCTGTGTGCAGGGCAGGGCGGCCTTCGGAGGCGTTGACGATTTCGCCGTCGAACAGCGACTTGATCGCACCCTTGAGGTCGACCTCATTGGCCAGGCCCACCAGCAGATTGCGGGTCTCGGCGTTGATCAGGTTTTTCGAATAATCGAGGAACAGGCCGCAGCTGCTGAGGGTGAAATGGGTAAAGCGCTGCGGATCGGCATTGAAGGCCTCGCGCATGCTGAAATCCTGCATGGCTTGGCGGTGGTCATTCAGCGCTTGCCAGGCGGGCAGAGCGGTCACGTCGTGAGGAGTGCGGTAATACGCCATCGCTGCGGGTTTCCTTTTTACTTGAACGGCCTTTTGAACACTAAAAATCCCGGAGCGCTGTGGATGGGCGTCCGGTCAAACTGCGTCGACACGATTTCATGGCGCAGGGCGAATACAGTAAACCCCGCGCGGTGATCTGTCTTGACTTTGTCTGACCTGATTCCGGTACTTTTTTAACATCGAAGTCAGAAGCAGCCGACAAACGGAAGCACGACAGACTTCGATCAGGCGACCTGGACCGGAATGGCGTTGCTGGTGTGGCTCAGTTCATTGCCCGGTGCCATGTAGAGCATGCGCGGTTTGAAGTTGAGCAGTTCGGCTTCGCTGTAGTGGGCGTACGCGCAGATAATCACGCGATCACCGACCTTGGCCTTGTGCGCGGCGGCACCATTGACCGAAATCATGCGCGAGCCTTCTTCGCCGCGAATGGCGTAGGTGGTGAAGCGCTCGCCATTGTCGACGTTGTAGATCTGGATCTGTTCGTACTCACGAATGCCGGACAGGTCCAGCCATTCGCCGTCGATGGCGCAGGAACCTTCGTAATCGAGTACAGCGTGGGTGACTTCGGCGCGATGCAGCTTGGCTTTGAGCATGATGGCGTGCATGAGTGTTTTCCCAGGTCGGAATCGAACGGTGGGCGGTTTGCCCGGTGGATTCCCCGGTAGGAGCTGGCTTGCCAGCGAAGCAGGCGGCGGGGTGTATCAGGTAAATCGCCTTCGTTGGCAAGCCAGCTCCTACGGGGGAGGTGTTTATGCGGGCGTATCGAGGTTCAGGTGCAGGTTGTCGATCAACCGCGTGGTGCCGAGGAACGCCGCCGCCAGAATCACCAGGTCACGATCCTCCGCCATCGCCGGACGCAGGGTCAGGGCATGGCGAATTTCCAGGTAATCCAAGCGCATTCCGGCAGCTTCAAGCTGTTTGATCTGCGCGTTGATCAACGCCGGGAAATCCCGCTCGCCCTGTTTGATCGCATCGGCAATCTGGCTCAGGGTGCGATAGACAACCGGTGCAACGGCACGCTGCTCTTCGCTGAGAAAACCATTGCGCGACGACAGTGCCAGGCCATCGGCCGCACGAACGGTCGGTTCGCCAATGATTTGGATCGGCATGTTCAAGTCATGGACCAGGGCACGAATCACCGCCAGTTGCTGGAAGTCTTTCTGGCCGAAAATCGCCAGGTCCGGCTGGACCATGTTGAACAATTTGCTGACCACGGTCGCCACACCTTCGAAATGCCCCGGTCGGCTGGCGCCGCACAGGCCTTCGGACAATTGCGGGACGCTGACGCGGGTCTGGCCGGCCATGCCGTCGGGGTACATTTCCTCGACCGTTGGCGCGAACAGCAGGTCGCAACCGGCCTCCAGCAGCTTCTGCTGGTCGGCGGCGAGGGTGCGTGGGTATTTATCGAGATCTTCGCCAGCACCGAATTGCAGCGGGTTGACGAAGATACTCGCGACCACGAAATCCACCCGTTGAGTGGCCTTGGTAATCAGCGCGACGTGACCGCTGTGCAGGTTGCCCATGGTCGGCACGAAGCCGATGCGCTTGCCTTCGCTACGGGCGCGGGCCACAGCGGCCCGCAGTTCGCGTACGGTTTTTACGGTGTTCATGCAGAGAATCCATGTTCGATGCCAGGGAAGGTCGCCGCTTTGACTTCAGTGACGTAGGCGCTCAAGGCCGCATGAATGCTTTCCTGGCCAGCCATGAAGTTCTTCACGAATTTGGGCACGCGACCGGTGATGGATAGACCCAGCATGTCGTGCAGGACCAACACCTGGCCATCAGTGCGATGGCCGGCGCCGATGCCGATCACCGGGATTTTCACCGCTTGGGTGATTTCTTCGGCCAATTCGCTCGGTACGCATTCGAGCAACAGCATCGCGGCGCCGGCCTGTTCCAGTGAAATCGCATCGGCGCGCATCTGCCGTGCCTGGTTTTCATTGCGGCCCTGGACCTTGTAGCCGCCAAGGATGTTCACTGATTGCGGCGTCAGACCCATGTGTGCGCACACAGGGATGCCGCGTTCGGCGAGCAGACGGATCGAGTCCGCCAGCCACAATGCACCTTCGATCTTGACCATGTGCGCGCCGGCCTGCATCAACAGGGCGCTATTGGTCATGGCTTGTTCGGTGGTGGCATAGGCCATGAAGGGCAGGTCGGCGAGGATCAACGCATCGGTGTTACCGCGTTTGACGGCGGACACGTGGTAAGCCATTTCGGCGGTGGTGACCGGCAGGGTGCTGTCGTGACCTTGCAAAACCATGCCGAGGGAGTCGCCCACCAGCAGCACTTCGACGCCAGCCTGATTGCAGGCGTGGGCGAAGGTCGCGTCATAGCAGGTCAGCATGGTGATTTTTTCACCTTTCTGCTTGAGGCTCTGGAGCGTGGTCAGGGTGATGGCTGGCATGTCAAAAAATCCTCGTTCAGGCGCTGTGCAAACTACTGCGAGTAACGCGCGTGATTCGTCATCTACTCAGGCGCACGGTCTTCTGTCGTGCTTATAAGGCCTGGATTGCGCCCTTGTGTGCCGGGTAGGCGGCATCGGGACGCCTATAGTCGTGAGGAGAACTCGGGAAGTCAATTGCATGTGTTACCGCATTGTTACGCAGGCTGTGTTACCGGGGTAACTGATGCGTTTCAGCAAATTCTGTAGGACATAGCGCAAAACAAATGTGGGAGCGAGCCT
>NZ_WTFT01000026.1:190645-215770 GCF_009861505.1 Pseudomonas izuensis
GGCTCGCTCCTACAAGGTTTTGTGTCAATTTGTAGTCAGGCGTTCCAGACCGACGAACGGGCAGGCTTCGAGCATGTCGGCCAGCGTGCGGCCATCGGCCAGGTGCAGGTTGGCAGGCGCCAACTCCGCCAATGGATACAGCACGAAGGCGCGTTCCTGCATATGGTAGTGCGGGACTTTGAGGCGAGGTTCGTCGATCAGCCGGTCGCCGAACAGCAGGATGTCCAGGTCCAGCGTGCGTGGCCCCCAGCGTTCAAGCCGCTCGCGGCCTTGCTCGTTCTCGATGGCTTGCAGCGCATCGAGCAGGTCGAGCGGTGCCAGGGTGCTGTCGAGGGCAGCGACCGCATTGGTGTAGCGCGGTTGGCCTGGGAGCAGCGAGTCGCTTTGATAGAAGGCGGAAACCCCGACGAGTTCCGATTGCGGCAGCTGCGACAGCGCGGCGACGGCGCTGCGCAACTGTTCGGCTGGGGCGGCAAGATTGCTGCCCATGCCGATATAGATGCGTTCCATGGATTACTCGCCCGAGGTGCTCGAAACGCCCGCGGCGCGCTTGCGCTTGGAGCCGCCGCTGCGGCGACGTTTGCGCGGTGCACCGGTGCCTTCGTCCTTGCCGCTGAGGTCGCGGATCATGTCGCGACGCTCACTGTCGTTGGCGTCCTGATAGTCCGTCCACCATTCACCCAGGCCATCGGTCTGCTCGCCCGCGCTTTCACGCAGCAGCAGGAAGTCGTAACCGGCGCGGAAGCGCGGGTTGTCCAGCAACAGGTCGGCACGTTTGCCGCTGCGCCGTGGCAGGCGCTCCTGCATGTCCCAGATCTCGCGGATCGGCATGGTGAAGCGTTTTGGGATCGCGATGCGCTGGCACTGTTCGGCAATCAGCTCGTGAGCCGCTTCCTGCATTGCCGGAATCGGTGGCATGCCACGTTCTTGCAGGCGCAATACGCGAGCCGGCAGGGCAGGCCATAGCAGGGCGGCAAACAGGAACGCCGGGGTCACCGGTTTGTTCTGCTTGATCCGCAGGTCGGTGTTGATCAGCGCTTCGCTGATCAGCGTATGGGTATAGGTCGGGTTGTATTCCAGCGCCTCGGCACTGGCCGGGAACAGCGGATCGAACAATTGCAGGTCGACCAGCATTTCGAAGGTGTCCGCGGCATGGCCGGAGAGGAACAGCTTGAGTACTTCTTCGAACAGGCGGGCCGCCGGGATCTCGCGCAGCATCGGTGCCAGATCGCGGATCGGCAGGGCGCTGTGTTTTTCGATGCCGAAATTCAGCTTCGCCGCGAAACGCACGGCCCGCAGCATCCGTACCGGGTCTTCCTGATAGCGTTGCTTCGGATCACCGATCAGGCGGATCAGGTGGTTGCGGATGTCGTGTACACCGTTGGCGTAGTCGAGGATGCGCTCGCTGACCGGATCGTAATACAGGGCGTTGATGGTGAAATCGCGACGTTGCGCGTCTTCCTCCAGGGTGCCGTAGACGTTGTCGCGCAGGATGCGCCCGCTCTCGTTGCGGGAAGACTGGTTGCTGTCTTCTTCCTCATCGTTTTGCGGGTGATTGGCGCGGAAGGTCGCGACTTCGATGATTTCGCGGCCGAAGTGGATATGCACCAGTTTGAATCGGCGCCCGATAATCCGCGCGTTACGGAATTCGGCCCGTACCTGTTCGGGGGTGGCGCTGGTGGCAACGTCGAAATCTTTTGGTGTGATACCCAGCAGCATGTCGCGCACGCAACCACCCACCAGGTAAGCCTGATAACCGGCGCTCTGCAGGCGTTCAACGATATTCACCGCATAGCGGCTGAATTGTGCCTTTTGCAGCGAATGTTGGCCGCTGTTGAGCACTTCAGGCGTGCTGCGAATATGTTGCGTAGGACGCTTGGGAGAATGGAATGACTGGAACAGCTTCTTCAGCATGGGATGCACTGTTTGAAGGAATATTCGGCCATAACAGAAGAATGACCGCATGATGGGCGGGGATTCTAGCATTTAGTCGGGGGATGGTGTAGGAGACAGCAGATATGAGCTGTAGGAGCAGCCGGTCGACGCTCGATTGCTCGCGATGGTCGTGAACGATAACGCGTAAAACCAGATGCCCAGCATTGTCCATGCTTTTTTCGCGAGCAAGCTCGCTCCTACAGGAAGCAGGGCTGGAACGCAGAAACTACAAGGGGAGCCGAAGCTCCCCAAGAAGTAGTTGCATGCTCTATTTTTATTTTTGGTTTCGGGCTTCTTGTTTTTGTTGAGTGCCCTTGCCATGAAGCTTTCCTTCATGACCCTCCCAATCGGGAGCCAAGAGCAAACGGATTGCTTTGGTCGCTGTGTTGCAGTGATCTTGCGATCCAACCAGTACAGGCTCTGTCTAAAGACAGTTTTTTGTTGTTCTCGGCCTGGTCGTGGGGCAAGCCCCAAATACAACGCCTCTCCAAAAGAATCAGTTAGCTGCGCCTCTCGCCGTCTTGTTTTTATTGTGCGTGAGTCGATTCGTCTTATTTTTATTGTCTTGTGCATTGCTTGTTATTGTTCTTGTACCAAACATATAGCAGGGTGCGTGCCAACTTTTGCAAAGCCCAGTAAAACAAGGGGTTAGGTGTGCTGATAGGGTTTGTGCAGGCGAAAAAAAGCCGGGGTTTCGTTACCGTAAGCCCCGGCTTCTGTTACGTGAAAAATCTGAGGTAACAGTTTTTTTCACAATGTCACGTGTTACCCGCACATCAGACAGGTGCGGTTCAGCTCTCGCTGGCCACCCCGGTCTTGCGCCGTGGAATGCCCAGGCGTTGACGGCGTTCCCACAGGCATTTGCGGCTGACCCCGAGTTTGCGGGCCAGCTCGGTTTCGGTCATGTGGTCCTGATGCTCGAGCACGAAGTGCTGGAAGTAGTCTTCCAGGGACAGGTCTTCGGTCGGTTCGTGGTTGTTGTTGCCGGCGTTGTTGTTGCCCTGCTGTGGGGGCAGACCAATGAATTCGTCGTCTTCCAGATCGCCCAGCTCGATGTCGATACCCAGTAGCTCGGCAGAAATCTCCGGGCTCTCGCACAGGATCACGGCGCGTTCGACGGCATTTTCCAGCTCGCGAACGTTACCTGGCCATGAGTAATGGCGAATGGCTTGTTCCGCGTCCGGCGCGAACTTCAGGTCGGTGCGGTTGATTCGCGCGCTCTGCCGCGCGAGGAACGCATTGGCAATTTCGTTGACGTCGCTGCCGCGCTCGCGAAGGGCCGGCAGTTTCAGGGCGATCACGTGGAGGCGGTAATACAAGTCTTCCCGGAATTGGCCGATTTTCGCCAGGCTCTTGAGGTCGCGGTGAGTCGCAGCGATCAGGCGCACATCGACTTTTTGCGACTGGACCGAGCCAACCCGACGAATTTCACCTTCCTGCAGCACCCGCAGCAGTCGGGCCTGGGCTTCCAGGGGCAGTTCGCCGATTTCGTCGAGGAACAAGGTCCCACCATCCGCTGCTTCCACCAGGCCGGCACGCCCGGCGCTGGCACCCGTGAACGCGCCTTTTTCGTGGCCGAACAGTTCGGACTCGATCAGGCTTTCCGGGATGGCTGCGCAGTTCACCGAAATCATCGGTGCCTTGGCTCGCCTGGAAAGGTTGTGCAGGGCACGGGCCACCAGTTCTTTACCGGTACCGGATTCCCCCTGGATCAGGACATTGGAGTCGGTCGGCGCGACTTTGCGAATCTTGACGTACAGATCCTGCATCGGCGGGCACGAGCCGATGATGCCAATCTCGCCGTTGCTGTTGTCGATACCCGGTTTTGCCGCTCCATTGGCAACTTTGCCGGCAACCGGCTCACCGCTGGCTTGCACCGATTGGCGGTCGCGCAGGATTCGCGCGACAGCCTGGAGCATTTCGTCGTGGTCGAAAGGCTTGGCGATGTAATCCACCGCGCCCATCTTCATCGAGTCGACCGCAGAACGCAGGCTGGCGTAGCTGGTCATGATCAGCACCGGAGTGCCCTGGCCCAGTTTGATCAATTCGGTCCCCGGTGCACCCGGAAGGCGCAGGTCACTGACGATCAGGTCGAACGTGGGAATGGTGAAGCGTTCTTGTGCTTCCTGCACTGAACCGGCTTCGCTGACCTGGTACTGGTTACGTTCCAGCAGGCGGCGCAAGGCGGAGCGGATAATTGTTTCGTCTTCGACGATCAAAATGTGCGGCATTGATTCGATTCTCTCGACGGTCTCAGTTCACAGCGGACGTCGCTTCGACATGACGCGGTAATGTCACCCGGATACGGGTGCCGCGTTGGCTCTGAACATCAGCCGGGCTGTCGATGGTGATTTGTCCATAATGCTCTTCAACGATGGAATAGACCAGTGCAAGGCCCAGGCCGGTGCCTTCACCCGGGTCCTTGGTGGTGAAAAAGGGTTCGAACAATCGGTCCATGATGCTCGATGGGATCCCGCTGCCTTCGTCTTCCACGATCAAATCGACCGTGTGTTCGCCGGCTTCGCTCTTGACGCGTACTGCGCTGCCCGGAGGCGAGGCATCACGGGCGTTCGAGAGCAGGTTGATCAACACCTGGGCGAGCCGTTGCGGGTCGCCTTCGACCCAGTGTTCGGGGTCACACAGGTTGTAGAACTGCACTTCGAAATTGCGTCGGTTCAGGGCCAGAAGGCCGATGGCATCCTGGGCGACTTCCGCCAGACAGACGGGCTCGTCGCTGTGCTGGTGGCTGCCGGCATGGGCGAAGCTCATAAGCGACTGGACAATGCGCGACACGCGTTTGGTCTGTTCGAGAATCTGCCCGCTGATTTCCTTGAGTTCGCCGTCTTCTTCGCGCTCTTCGCGCAGGTTCTGCGCCAGACATGCAATGCCGGTGATCGGGTTGCCGATTTCATGGGCCACGCCGGCGGCGAGGCGACCGATGCTGGCCAGGCGCTCGGAGTGCACCAGTTTATCTTCGAGCATCTGGGTTTCGGTCAGGTCTTCCACCAGCAGCACCAGGCCACTGTTGCCCGGTGCGAGGGGCTCGTCGATTGCGGCCTTGTGCAGGTTCAGCCAGCGCGTCTGGCCATCGAGGGCCAGGTGCTGCTTGTGCAAATGCTCGTCCGGGACATTGATGAAACCTTGCAGCAGCTCCTTCCACGGGTCGGCAATGGTGCTCAGGCGCGAGCCGACCACCCGTTGCGCGGCGATACCGGTCAGTTCCTCCATGGCTTTGTTCCACATGAGGATTTCCTGATCCTTGGCCAGCGAACACACACCCATCGGCAATTCCTGCAGGGTCTGGCGGTGGTAGCGGCGCAAAGCATCGAGTTCGGCGGCCAGTCCGGTCAGGCGCGAATGGTAATCCTCGAGTCGGCTTTCGATGAAGTGGATGTCCTCGGTGACATAGTTTTCGCCGCCGGCCTTGTACGGCAGGAACGTTTCTACCATGTCCTGGGCCACGCTTGGGCCCATCAAGCCGGAGAGGTTGGCTTCGATGCGGTCACGCAAGCGGCGCAAGGCATAGGGGCGGCGCTCGTCGAATGGCAGATAGAGGTCGCGCAGGGCCTGCTCGACTTCTTTCTGTGCTGCCTTGGCGCCCAATGGTTTTGCAAGCTGCGTGGCGAATTCCTGGGGCGAGGCGGCGTGCAGTTCGCGGCGTTGCGGGCGACGCACATTGTCCACGGCGCAGGCCTCCGCTGCGCTGGCCTCTTCCGAACTGGCATTGGTGAAGAGCGAGATGAGGGTGAACATCAGTACGTTGGCGGCCAGCGAGGCGATTGCCGCCATGTGCCAGCTGGTGTCGTCCAGAACGTAGATCATGTTCAGCAGCGGGATGTAGAAGCCCTGCAGGTTGCCGACCAGCGGCAGCAACATGGTCACCAGCCACACCAGGATCCCGGCCAGCAGGCCGGCGATGAAGCCGCGACGGTTGGCGGTCGGCCAATACAGAACCGAGAGCACGCCCGGCAGGAACTGCAAGGTGGCAACAAACGCGACGATGCCGAGGTTGGCCAGGTCCTGTTCTGCGCCCAGCAACAGGTAGAAACCGTACCCGGCCATGATGATCGCGACAATCAGTGCCCGGCGTGTCCACTTTAGCCAGCGGTAGATATTGCCTTCTGCCGGAGGCTGATACAGCGGCAACACCAGGTGGTTCAGGGCCATCCCCGACAGCGCAAGCGTCGTGACGATGATCAGGCCACTGGCAGCGGACAATCCGCCGACATACGCCAGCAACGCCAACGCTTTGCTGTTGGCGGCGATGCCGATGCCGAGCGTGAAGTATTCAGGGTTGGTGGTGGCGCCGAGTTTCAGCCCGGCCCAGAGAATCAGCGGTACCGCCAGGCTCATCAGCAACAGGAACAGCGGCAAGCCCCAACTCGCGCTGACCAGCGAGCGCGGATTGAGGTTTTCGGTGAATGTCATGTGGTACATGTGCGGCATCACGATCGCCGAGGCGAAAAACACCAGCAGCAGTGTACGCCACGGGCCTTCCTGCAAGGGTGTGTGCAAGGCGGCGAGGGCAGTCTGATTTTGCAGCAGCCAAAGCTCAAGCTGTTGCGGGCCGTCGAACACGCCGTACAGCGCATACAGCCCGACACCGCCCAGCGCGATCAACTTGATCACCGATTCGAAGGCAATCGCGAACACCAGGCCTTCGTGCTTCTCGCGGGTGGCGATGTGCCGGGAACCGAAGAAAATCGTGAAGAGGGTAATCAGGGCGCAGAAGCTCAGGGCTACGCGATGTTGTACCGGTTCGCGGGTGAGGATGCCGATTGAATCGGCCACCGCCTGAATCTGCAGCGCCAGCAACGGCAGTACCCCGACCAGCATGAAGATCGTGGTCAGCGCGCCGGCCCAGGTACTGCGGAAGCGAAACGCGAACAGGTCCGCCAGGGACGACAGCTGATATGTACGGGTGATCTTGAGGATCGGGTACAGCAACACCGGCGCCAGCAGGAATGCCCCGGACACCCCGAGATAACTGGACAGGAAACCGTAACCGTACTGATAAGCCAGGCCCACGGTGCCATAAAACGCCCAGGCACTGGCATAGACCCCCAGCGACAGGGTGTAAGTGAGCGGGTGGCGAATGATCGCCCGGGGGATCATGCCCCGTTCACTGATCCAGGCCACGCCGAACAGCACCGCCAGGTAGGCGGCGCTGATCAGGATCATCTGGGTCAGGCTAAAGCTCATCGGCATCTTTTTGGCTCTGCAGGATGAAGGTCACGACGATCAGGATCAGCCAGAGCAGATAAGGGCGATACCAGGCGCCAGTGGCGTCGATCCACCAATCCATGATGGCCGGGGAAAACAGGTAAATCCCCACTACCAGGAGCAGGACCAAGCGATAGATGTACATCCCGGCCTCTCTTTTTTATGCGCGTGCCCGAAAACGTGCGGCGATGGTAACGGATGGGCGCGCCACTGCAAGCACGATCACTGTAGCTGCGCCTCGGGCAGGCTCAGTGTGCGCGGGATCAGGTTCGCGTCCCAGTGGTCGACACCCCATTTCAGCACTTCCTTCGGCGAGGCGTAAGCCAGCTCGGCACCGGGAGTTTGTCCCAGCGCGCGCAAGGCTCGCAGCAACAAAGGCGTTGCCTGATCTTCGGTCAATGGCGGTGAGCGATAGGACTTACCGAGTTTATGGCCATCGGGCTGAGTGATCAGCGGGATGTGCAGATAACGCGGTTGCCGCAGGCCGAGCAGCTCTTGCAGGTAGAGCTGGCGTGGCGTGGAGTCGAGCAGGTCGGCGCCGCGTACGATATCGGTGATGCCCTGCCAGGCATCATCCAGCACCACTGCCAGTTGGTAAGCGTAAAGCCCGTCACGGCGGCGAATCACGAAATCACCGACATCCCGGCCCAGGTGTTGATGGAACTCACCTTGAACGCGGTCAATGAAGTGGTAGTCCAGCTCAGGCACGCGGATCCGGATTGCGGCATCTTCGGTGCCATGCCCGGCGTTGCGGCACAGTCCCGGATAGATCCCGCGGTACGGTTCCAGTTGCTTGCGCGAACAGGTGCAAGCGTAGGCCAACCCATGATTGAACAGGCGATTGAGCACTTCGGCGTAGGCATCGTGCCGGTCGCTCTGGCGGACCATCTCGCCATCCCACTCGAAACCATAGCTCTCCAGTGCCTTGAGGATCGCCGCCTGTGCGCCGGGTTCTTCACGGGGCGGATCGAGATCTTCCATGCGCATCAACCAGCGACCACCCACAGAGCGCGCGTCGAGGTATGAAGCCAGCGCGGCGACCAGTGAGCCGAAATGCAGGTGGCCACTGGGCGTGGGGGCGAAGCGTCCGATGTAGGCGGGTGTGGAGAGGGTGGTCATAGCAAGACTTAAAGGGTGGCTAAGCATTCTGTAGGAGCTGGCTTGCTGGCGAAGGCGTCATTGAAATCGCCATCGCCGGCAAGCCGGCTCCTACAAATATCATGAAAAGTAGAAACAAAAACGGAGCGTTCGCACGCTCCGTTTTTCATTCAGGTCGACATTACTTGCCGACTTGTTTTTCCTTGATTTCCGCCAGGGTCTTGCAGTCGACGCACATGTCGGCGGTTGGGCGGGCTTCCAGGCGCTTGACGCCGATTTCGACGCCGCAGGATTCGCACCAGCCGTACTCTTCGTCTTCGATCAATTGCAGCGTTTTGTCGATCTTCTTGATCAACTTGCGCTCGCGATCGCGGGCTCGCAGTTCGAGGGCGAATTCTTCTTCCTGGCTGGCACGGTCTGCCGGATCAGGGAAGTTGGCCGCTTCGTCCTTCATGTGGTCCACGGTCTTGTCGACCCCTTCCATCAGCTCTTTTTTCCACTGATTCAGGACCTTGGTGAAGTGCGCGCGCATGGGCTTGCCCATGTACTCCTCGCCCGGAGCTTCTTTGTAGGGTTCGAAGCCGCTGATCGGCTGGACTGCCTGTTGCTTTGCTTGGGTGGACATGAAATAGACCGCCTCTACTCTTGTAATCCATCTGCGCAGGATTGCTCCATCACCGGCACCCGCCGGCCCTGCGGCTGCAAGCGGGCGAACTTACCAGATCAAATCAGAGCGCGCTACTCCCGGATGTCGAGGCCGCGGCCAGCGGTGCTTGCAAAGGATGGCAAAGCGCCGTCCGGTGGCTATGGAGCCCTGATCAATTATTGATTTTAGTCAAACCTTGGGCACTCGCTCGAGTCGTTTTGGGTCTGGGTCATACGGCTCTGACCGCTTTAGTTTCTCGCTCGTTCCTGCGCTTGGGTAGAATCGATTCTTTTCTTCGTTGAAGGAAGGCCAATGGCTCAGTCCTACAGTGCTCGCAGTCGCGCGATCGAACCCTTTCATGTCATGGCATTGCTGGCGCGGGCCAATGAATTACAGGCCGCCGGTCACGATGTGATTCACCTGGAGATCGGCGAGCCGGACTTTACCACTGCCGAGCCGATCATACGCGCCGGCCAGGCCGCACTGGCGTCAGGGAAGACCCGTTACACCGCCGCGCGCGGAATTCCAGAGTTGCGTGAGGCCATATCGGGCTTTTATCAGCAGCGTTATGGCTTGAACATCGATCCGCGGCGCATTCTCATCACGCCTGGCGGTTCCGGTGCACTGTTGCTGGCCAGTGCCTTGCTGGTGGATCCGGGCAAGCATTGGCTGCTGGCGGACCCGGGATACCCGTGCAACCGGCATTTCCTGCGCCTGGTGGAGGGCGCCGCGCAGCTTGTTCCCGTAGGTCCGGAGGTGCGCTATCAACTGACGCCGGATCTGATCGAACGGCATTGGGATCACGACAGCGTGGGCGCGCTGGTGGCATCCCCGGCCAACCCTACGGGGACGATCCTTACGCGCGACGAACTGGCGGGGCTGTCCACTGCCATCAAGCAGCGCCACGGACATCTGGTGGTGGACGAGATCTACCACGGCCTGACCTATGGCACCGAAGCCGCCAGCGTGCTGGAAGTCGACGACAGTGCCTTTGTGCTTAACAGCTTTTCGAAGTATTTCGGAATGACCGGTTGGCGACTGGGCTGGCTGGTGGCACCCGATGCGGCTGTCGGTGAGTTGGAGAAACTTGCCCAGAACCTCTACATCAGCGCCCCAAGCATGGCCCAGCACGCGGCCTTGGCCTGTTTCGAGCCAGCGACCATCAGCATTCTGGAAGAGCGCCGCGCCGAATTCGGTCGACGTCGGGATTACCTTTTGCCGGCCCTGCGGGAACTGGGCTTCGGAATTGCCGTTGAGCCGGAAGGCGCGTTCTACTTGTACGCTGATATCAGCAAGTTCGGCGGCGATGCCTTCTCGTTTTGCCGGCATTTCCTCGAAACCGAGCATGTGGCATTTACGCCGGGACTCGACTTCGGGCGTTACCAGGCAGGGCACCACGTGCGTTTTGCGTACACGCAAAATCTGGAGCGTTTGCAGGAATCGGTGGAACGTATCGCTCGCGGCCTGCGAAGCTGGCAAGGCTGATGCGTTTTCATCCTCCCCTCGAAGAAGGTCGCCTGATTCGCCGTTACAAGCGTTTTCTCGCCGATATCGAAACCGTGGGTGGCGAATTGCTGACCATCCACTGTCCGAACACCGGCTCGATGCTCAATTGTCAGGTCGAAGGCGGGCAGGTCTGGTTCAGCCGCTCCAATGACCCCAAGCGCAAATTGCCCGGCACCTGGGAAATCGGTGAGACCCCGCACGGCCGCCATTTTTGCGTGAACACCGGTCGGGCCAATGCATTGATCGAGGAAGCGCTGCAAGCCGGGGTTATTACCGAGCTGAACGGCTTTACCGGACTCAAGCGCGAAGTGGCCTACGGTCAGGAGAAGAGTCGGATCGATTTTCGTCTCGAATACCCCGGCGGGCCGGCCTATGTGGAAGTCAAAAGTGTCACTCTGGGTTTCGACGGCATCGCGGTGGCGGCGTTTCCCGATGCGGTGACCCAGCGCGGGGCCAAGCACCTGCGCGAGTTGGCCCATCTGGCCCGGGACGGGATTCGTGCAGTGCAGTTGTACTGCGTGAACCTGACGGGCATCGAAGCCGTGCGCCCGGCCGAAGAAATCGATTCGGCCTACGCAGATGCCTTGCGTGAAGCCGTGGCATGCGGGGTCGAAGTGCTGGCCTATGGCGTGCGCCTGACCCATGAGGAGATGGTGGTGGATCGGCGTCTGGAAGTATTGCTCGGCGGTTAAAGGCTGACCCAGATTCCCTGTGCATCTTCGCGGCAGTCGACACGCGTCAGCGATTGTCCCGCGCAGGGGCCGGCGACACATTCGCCGTCCTCGATCAAAAACAGGGCGCCGTGGGTTGCGCACTGGATCAGGCTGTTGCTGGGGTCCAGAAACTGGTCAGGGGTCCATTCCAGGCCAACGCCGCGGTGCGGGCAGCGATTGATGTAGACGTAAACCTTGCTGTCCCGACGCACGGCAAATAGCTTTTGCCCGTCGAGCTCGAACCCGCGGCTGCTGGCGTCGGCCAACTCAATGCCTGTACACAGAAGTTTCATGCCTTTCCTCAGGTCGTGCAGTCTTGCCCGGCGGGTGCAGGTGCCGGGGTGCACAGGATACTTGGGTTTCTACATATCACGGGCAAAAAAAGACCCGGCAAAAGCCGGGTCAAATAACCGTGATTAGCCTGATGAGGAGATAATCTGAGAGTCCGAACCAAGGGCTATTCAGAATATCGACCAGTCTCGCGACCAGTTGTGATAATCATATCGATTCTCATTACCAAGTCAACAGGTGATTTCCCATTTGCGTTCTTTGTGTCGTACGTGCTGGTTAAGTCCTTGTAACTATTGAATATTGATCTGTCGTTTTTAGTGAGCGCCATTGCATTTCTTCCCTGATCAGGATGGCAAACGGCGCTCGTTCAAATCTTGTGACGTGACGAAATGGCTTCCAGCTGTTTATTCAGGGCTTCTTTACGTTCGGCGGGAATGTCGTTCCAGTGCACGTCCATCAGGGCGCCTTCGATTGCATACAACAACACCTTGGACGCCCGGAAACCGCGCGTGCGCACGGCCCGATAAGCGTCCACCGCCCCCAGGCGACGCAAGTCCGAAGCGCTGTGGATGCCCACTGCATGCAGCCACTGCGCCGACGTCTTGCCAAGATTCTTAAGGTGCTGCAGTTCATCATTCATCAAGCCTCCTTGCGATGGCCGAATGGTGCGTGGGCAAGCTTCTCAGGAGTGTAGCCATCAGTTGAAAAAGCGTGTTTGTTTGATCGTTTTTGACGCAAATGCTTCTAAAGGGCGGGCGCTTGCGGGGGCGTGAACATTGGCGAATGGAAGGGGAAGAGAGTCAAATCTGCCCCGAGTCCCGTGCGAAGCGGGGGCACCGGACTTGTCAATTTACGCGGATGGTCAGCGGGTGCGATAACGCAGTCGAGTGCCGAAATTCATCGACATCAAAATCTCGTCAGCACTCAGCTCCGCCGGAAAATATGCGCCGGAAATTTGCGCATGGGCCAGGCTCGCGCCTTCAAGCGAAGCGTTGCGAAAGTCGATGCCGCGCAGATCGGCGGAGCGGAAGTAGGCATCGGTAAAGTCGATGCCGTCGGCGTTCAACTCGCGCAAATCCAGGCCACGGAAGTCTCCGCCAACCATGTCGATAGGGCCGTCTTTCGGACGTTCATTGTTGAAACCCGTGATGTCATCTTTGTGCAGCAAGGCATACAGCGGGGTGTCGAGAAGTTTCGGCTGGCTCATGTCGCATCACCTGTTGGTTTTATGACGCCAGTATAGTGCCACTACTTGGCAGCCGTGAAGCCGGCGAAGACCCCACGGCTGAAATAGTTTTTTACAGACCAGGCAGGCGTTGGCGAATTTGTGCCACGACTGTATCGAGCGTTCCGCTTTCATTGGTCTGGACGCGTTTGCTGCGCAGGATTTCTGCCGGTGTCAGGGCTTCGCGACTGGCTTGCTGCGCTTCGATGACTGCCAGGGTTGCGTCGGATGGATCTGTCTTGTCTGCCTGGCGCAGGGCCAGCCAACTCTCGATCACGGCTTGCGGCGCATGGCAGTCGAGGATCAGGAAGGGCGTACCCGAGGCTTCGGCAATGTTCGCCGCGCTGTCGCGCTGATCGTGCTTGAGGTAAGTGGCATCGATCACCACCGGGAAGCCCGCGTGAAGGATAACGGCAGCAATTTCATGCAGGCGGTTATAGGTCGCGGTGCTGGCGTCGGCACTATAAATGCCGGCCTGCAGGTCATTTGCCACCTTTTGTTCGCCGAACAGGCGTTTGCGTTCAACATCGGAGCGCAGGCGAATCGCGCCCAAGGCTTCTACCAGGCGCATCGCCACGTGGCTTTTGCCGACAGCGGAAACACCGTGGGTAATGGCCATGAAGCGCGAAGGAATGGTGCTGTAGCTTTCTGCCAGGTTGGCGTAGGTACGGTACTGGCGCAGGGTGGTTGCGCGCTGTACCGGGGTGGCGTCGGCCGGCATGCTGAACAGGCTGACCTTGGCGCGAACCAGTGCGCGGTAGGCTTTATAGAAGTTGAGCAGCTCCAGGCCCTGGTAATCGCCGGTCAACTCCAGGTACTGGCTGATGAACCGGCGGGCCAGGCACTTCAGGCCGCGGTCTTCCAGGTCCATTGCCAGGAAACCGGCATCGGCATACACATCGGTGAAACGGAACGGTTCGTTGAATTCGATGCAGTCGAAAATCACGACGTTGCCATCGATCACCGTGGCGTTACCCAAATGAATGTCACCATGGCATTCGCGGATGAAGCCCTCGGCCTTGCGCTGGGTGAACACCGGTTTGAGGCGCTCGAAGCTGCTCTCGGCCCAGGCTTGCAGGGCGTCGAGTTGCAGCAGGTCAGCCTTGTCGCTGAGGAACGGGCGAATCTGTTCGAAGTTCTGCCGCACCGGCGCCATGACACTGTCCGGGGTGCCGGCGTCGTGTTCGGCCGGGACTTTCGGTGCGCTGAGGTGGAACCGGGCGATTTGTGCCGCCATCGCGTCGATGTGCGAGGGGGTCAGTTCACCATTGGCCTGCAGGGTGCTGAGCAAACCGTTTTGCGGGAACTGGCGCATTTTCAGCACATATTCGATAGCCGGACCTTCGCCGCCCAGTTGCGGTGCTTCGGCGCTGCCAGTGACTGGCAACACTTCAAGATACAAATCGTCTGTCAGGCGTTGGTTCAAGCGCAGCTCTTCGCCGCAGAAATGCTTACGAGCCTCAAGGCTGGTGAAATCGAGAAAACCGAAGTTGACCGGCTTCTTCACTTTATAAGCATAGGGGCCAGTGAGTAGTACCCAGGAAATATGGGTCTCGATGACCTGGAACCCGTCTACCGGATGCGGATAGAGGGCCGGGTTTTGCAAAGCGGCGATCAGGGACTGGCTCACAGGGGTGGTCCTTCAGAGACTGGAAAAATTCAGGTCGTCATTATGGCGGCTGGCCAGCCTAACGCAAACTCGGAGGCCTCCTGTTGAGTATGAATAAAGTGCGTATAATCCGCCGCCATGACTCGTACTCGAACCCCCCGTACCCCTAAAAAACCACCTTCCCGAGGCCTGCGGCCCTGGCTGGGCTGGGCCCTTAAACTCAGTCTGGTCGGCCTTGTGGTGCTGGCCGGATTCGCGGTTTACCTCGATGCTATCGTGCAGGAGAAGTTTTCCGGCAAGCGCTGGACGATTCCGGCCAAGGTATACGCGCGTCCGCTTGAGCTGTTCGTCGGACAAAAGCTGAGCCGGGACGATTTTCTGACCGAGCTTGATGCTTTGGGTTACCGACGCGAAAGCGTCAGCAATGGCCCGGGTGCGGCGGCGGTCAATGGCAATACCGTCGACTTGAATACCCGTGGCTTCCAGTTCTATGAGGGCATGGAGAATGCTCAACCGGTGCGTGTGCGTTTCTCTGGTGACTATGTCGCCGAACTCTCGGCGACGAACGGTTCGAAGCTCTCCGTGGTTCGCCTGGAACCGCTTTTGATCGGTGGGATTTACCCGAAGAACCTCGAAGACCGCATTCTGATTAAAATCGATCAGGTCCCGCCGTATCTGCTGGAAACGCTGGTCGCCGTGGAAGACCGGGATTTCTATAGCCACTGGGGCGTGTCGCCCAAATCGATTGTACGAGCCATCTACGTCAACACCTCTGGCGGCAAGATGACCCAGGGCGGCAGTACGCTGACGCAACAACTGGTCAAGAACTTCTACCTGACCAGCGAACGCAGCCTGAGCCGCAAGCTCACCGAAGCCATGATGGCGATGTTGCTTGAGCTCCATTACGACAAACGAGACATTCTTGAGGCTTACCTCAATGAAGTGTTCGTCGGCCAGGATGGTCAGCGGGCGGTGCATGGTTTCGGTCTGGCCAGTCAGTTCTTCTTCGGGCAGCCATTGTCCGAACTGAAGCTGCATCAAGTCGCGATGCTGGTGGGCATGGTCAAGGGCCCGTCTTACTACAACCCGCGTCGCAATCCTGAGCGGGCACTCGAACGGCGCAATCTGGTGCTCGATGTGCTTGAGCAACAAGGTGTCGCCACCGCCGAGCAGGTCGCCGCCGCGAAGAAAATGCCGTTGGGCGTGACAACGCGAGGCAAGCTGGCTGATAGCTCATTCCCTGGCTTCCTCGATCTGGTCAAGCGTCAATTGCGCGAAGACTATCGCGATGAAGACTTGACCGAAGAAGGCCTGCGCATCTTCACCAGCTTCGATCCGATCCTGCAGATGAAGGCTGAAGCGTCGGTCAACGACACCTTTAAACGCCTGTCCGGGCGCAAGGGTTCCGATGATGTTGAAGCGGCGATGGTCGTGACCAACCCGGAAACCGGTGAAGTCCAGGCCATGATTGGCAGTCGCCAGGCCAGTTTCGCCGGCTTCAACCGTGCACTGGACGCGGTGCGACCGATCGGCTCGCTGATCAAGCCGGCGGTTTATCTGACAGCGCTCGAGAAGCCGAGCCAGTACACATTGACCAGTTGGCTGTCAGACGAATCCTTCTCGGTCAAAGGTGCGGACGGTCAGGTCTGGAAACCGCAGAACTATGATCGGCGTTCCCACGGCACGGTTTTCCTTTATCAAGGCCTGGCGCACTCCTATAACCTGTCGACCGCACGTCTCGGTCTGGCGGTCGGTGTGCCGAATGTACTCAAGACTCTGGGACGCCTGGGTGTGAGTCGTGAATTTCCAGCCTTCCCGTCGATGTTGCTGGGGGCGGGTGGTATGACCCCGATTGAAGTGGCGACCATGTATCAAACCCTTGCCAACGGTGGTTTCAATACGCCGATGCGCGGGATTCGCAGCGTACTGACCGCCGAAGGTGAGCCGCTCAAGCGTTATCCGTTCCAGATTCAGCAGCGTTTCGACCCGGCTTCCATCTACTTGATCCAGAGCGCCATGCAACGAGTCATGCGTGAAGGCACGGGCAGTTCGGTTTACAACGTGTTGCCGAAAACCCTGACGCTGGCGGGCAAGACCGGTACCAGTAACGATTCGCGGGACAGCTGGTTCGCCGGTTTCAGTCAGGATCTGCTGGCGGTGGTCTGGTTGGGCCGGGATGACAACGGCAAGACACCATTCACCGGTGCCACCGGTGCATTGCAGGTCTGGACCAGTTTCATGCGCAAGGCCGACCCGTTGCCGCTGGACATGCCTCAGCCGGATAATATCGTTCAGGCCTGGGTTGATTCCCGGACCGGGCAAGGCTCCGATGCCAACTGCCCAGGCGCCGTGCAGATGCCGTATATTCGCGGCAGCGAACCGCCTCCCGGTGCTGCTTGTGGTGGCGAAAGCCCCACGCCTGGCGAAACGGTGATGGATTGGGTCAAGGGCTGGATGAATTAAGCGAAGAGGGTTTCAAGTGAACAAGTGGTTGATTCCAGCGGTTGCCGTCGTGGCTTTGCTCAGCGGTTGCTCCTCCGTGCAGCGTGGCTCGATTCCGGTTGAGGACTCCGGTACCAACGTCTCCAACAGTGAGCGAGTCTCGACGAATGGCGGTTTCCGTCAATCGACAGTCAAGCGTCCTGCACAAGCCCGGGTTCAGGAAATTCCGCAAGGTGATACCGGCGTGGTCGTGATGGTGCCAGGTGGTGGCGCGACGACGTCGACACCGATCAGCACTACACCGATTACCCCAGGTCCGATTACGCCGGGCCCGATTGATACTTCGCCGGTGCAATCTGCACCCATCAATCAGGGCACCTACAGCATGCCGTCGACGCCGAGCGGAATTCCTTCTGCCAGCTCTGGTGGTTTGTCTGCCGATGAGCAACTGGACGGTCCGGTACTGGCGCTGTTGACGACTGCTCAACAGCAGCAGGCCGGCGGTGACCTCAATGGTGCTTCTTCAAGTCTCGAGCGCGCCCAGCGTGTCGCCCCGCGTGAGCCGCAGGTGCTTTATCGTTTGGCGCAGGTGCGCATGGCTCAAGGTGATGCTGCGCAGGCTGAACAGTTCGCCCGTCGTGGTCTGACCTTCGCCAGTGGCCGTCCGGCGCTACAGGCCAACCTGTGGGAGCTGATTGCCCAGGCGCGTGAGAAACAAGGTGATTCCGCTGGCGCGGCATTGGCTCGCCAGAAGGCAAAGGTTTCGTCGTGATGGATGTACGTTTTCCAAAGATTGCCGAGCAGTTGCTGCTGATCGAACGTGAATTGCGGGTGCAAGGGTGGTGGGATGATGTCCCGCCATCCGCTGAGGCGCTTTCCAGCGTTGAGCCGTTTTCGGTCGATACGCTGGACTTCGAGCAGTGGTTGCAATGGATCTTTCTGCCGCGCATGAAAATGATTTTGGAGCAAAATTTACCCTTGCCGAACGCCTCGGGGATTCAGGAGATGGCCGAAATGGTCTTTGCTTCCCGTAATGTTCAGGGCAAGGATCGACAGCTGCAGGTGCTGCTCAAGGAGTTCGATCAACTGATCACCGCAGCCCGCTGACCCCCCCGATCCTTTGTAGGAGCTGCCTCGTTTCACTCGACAGCTCCTACAAATGGTTACTGGCAGTTCTCCGCTATCTGTTTTTGCGTTTCGCCTATGCGCTCTTGCCGTTGAGTGTCGTCCAGGCGACGCAGTTCTCCATCCACCTCCTCCCTGAGCCGCGGATTGTTTTGCAACTGCGCCAGGTTCGTACGTGCCTGCTCACAAAATACTTTCAATTCTGCTCGCTGATCGGCGACTTGCTTTTTGACGTTTCTATCGATGGTCTGTTGATCGCCAATCGTACCGCTGCTCTTGGGGATGGTCGGATTGGAGGTGGGCGGGGAGGGCGTCACGACAACAGTGGCGTGCTGGCCCGAAGGCGGTTGCGCATCGTAATGAGTGACGCCCTGGGTATCGACCCACTTATAAATCTGGGCGGCCATGCTAAATGGGCTCAGGCCAATCAGCAGGCCGGCGGTCAGGAAAAACGCTCGCATGTGATTTCCTTGTCTCGGGTTGCGCAATTGAAGCTAACACACTTGAGGTTTCACGGTTTTTTCTTGCTTTCTCATGTGCTTAGTTCAATAAAGCACATAGACGACTTGACTTGCAGGGGACGAAACAGAAGAATCCAAAGTCCGCTGTAGAGGGACTGCCAGAAGCAGACCCACTCAGCAGATCATGAGGCGCACATCCGCGCCGACCTGTTACACCCGCAACGCGTTACCTCGCGCTGGGTGGGAAAGGCCCGCAACACTTGGGACGATCCCAATACTTGCTCAGTCAGTGCTGACGTAGTCGGCGACCACCGTCGCTCATGCTCTGCTGAGAAGTAAACCTATTAAGACCCGTCCCATTTTTCGTGGGCGGTATTCTGGCGTTTTAGAGGTGAGCAACGTGGAGCTTTTATCTGGCGGTGAGATGCTCGTCCGCTTTTTGCGTGACGAAGGCGTCAAATATATCTACGGGTACCCGGGTGGTGCTCTTCTTCATGTCTACGATGCCCTGTTCAAAGAACCGGAAGTGACCCACATCCTGGTTCGTCACGAGCAGGCTGCTACCCATATGGCTGACGGTTACGCCCGTGCCACCGGCAAGGCTGGTGTGGTACTGGTGACTTCCGGCCCGGGGGCAACCAATGCCATCACCGGTATCGCCACGGCCTATATGGACTCCATTCCGATGGTGGTCATTTCCGGCCAGGTGCCGAGCACCATGGTAGGCACCGACGCATTCCAGGAAACCGACATGATCGGTATCTCCCGGCCGATCGTGAAACACAGCTTCATGATCAAGCACGCGTCGGAAATCCCGGAGGTCATGAAGAAAGCCTTCTACCTGGCGCAATCCGGTCGTCCTGGTCCGGTCGTTGTCGATATCCCGAAAGACATGACCAACCCGGCCGAGAAGTTCGAATACGTCTTCCCGAAAAAAGCCAAGTTGCGCTCCTACAGCCCGGCCGTTCGCGGTCACTCCGGGCAAATCCGCAAAGCGGCGGAGATGCTTCTGGCGGCCAAGCGTCCTGTGCTGTACTCCGGCGGCGGCGTGATTCTCGGCAACGGTTCCGCACCGCTGACCGAGCTGGCGAAAATGCTCAACCTGCCAGTGACCAACACCCTGATGGGGCTGGGTGGTTATCCTGGTACCGACCGTCAGTTCATCGGCATGCTCGGCATGCACGGCAGCTACACCGCCAACCTGGCGATGCATCATGCTGACGTGATCCTGGCCGTTGGTGCGCGTTTCGACGACCGCGTAATCAATGGCGCATCGAAGTTCTGCCCGAACGCCAAGATCATTCATATCGACATCGATCCTGCCTCGATTTCCAAGACCATCAAGGCCGACGTGCCTATCGTGGGTCCGGTGGAGAGCGTCCTGACCGAAATGGTCGCGATCCTCAAGGAAATCGGTGAGGCTCCTAATAAGGATGCCGTGGCCAGTTGGTGGAAACAGGTGGATGAGTGGCGCGGTGACCGTGGTCTGTTCCCTTACGACAAGGGCGATGGCAGTGTCATCAAGCCGCAGGCCGTGGTCGAAACCCTGTGTGAAGTGACCAAGGGTGATGCCTTTGTCGCCTCCGACGTGGGCCAGCACCAGATGTTCGCGGCGCAGTACTACAAGTTCAATAAGCCTAACCGCTGGATCAACTCCGGTGGCCTGGGCACCATGGGTTTCGGTTTCCCGGCGGCCATGGGCATCAAGTTGAGCTTTCCGGATGATGATGTCGTCTGCGTGACGGGCGAGGGCAGTATCCAGATGAACATTCAGGAGCTGTCGACCTGCCTGCAATACGGTTTGCCGGTAAAAATCGTCATCCTGAACAATGGTGTGCTGGGCATGGTTCGCCAGTGGCAAGACATGAGTTACGGCAGTCGTCACTCGCACTCTTACATGGAGTCGCTGCCTGACTTCGTCAAGTTGGCAGAGGCCTACGGTCACGTTGGCGTACGCATTACCGACTCGAAAGACTTGAAGTCGAAGATGGAAGAAGCGTTCGCCATGAAAGATCGCCTGGTGGTCATCGATATTGCGGTCGACACCAGCGAGCACGTCTACCCGATGCAGATCAAAGACGGCTCCATGCGCGATATGTGGCTGAGCAAGACGGAGCGTACTTAATCATGCGGCACATTATTTCCTTGCTTCTGGAAAACGAACCTGGCGCCTTGTCTCGCGTAGTCGGCCTGTTCTCGCAGCGTAACTACAACATTGAAAGCCTGACTGTGGCACCAACCGAAGACCCGACTCTGTCGCGTCTGACGCTGACCACTGTTGGCCACGATGAAGTCATCGAGCAGATCACCAAGAACCTGAACAAACTGATCGAAGTGGTCAAATTGGTCGACTTGTCGGAAAGTGCTCACATCGAGCGCGAACTGATGCTGGTCAAGGTCAAGGCCACCGGCGCCCAGCGCGCCGAGATCAAACGCACCACCGATATTTACCGTGGACAGATCGTCGATGTCAGCGCCAGCGTGTATACCGTTCAATTGACCGGTACCAGCGACAAGCTCGACAGCTTCATCCAGTCCATCGGCACCGCCTCGATTCTGGAGACCGTCCGCAGTGGCGTCACCGGGATTGCCCGCGGCGACAAAGTACTCAGCATCTAAACCAAATTAGCGAATGGCCTGAACGGCCTGGATATATAGGGGAAATTCATGAAAGTTTTCTACGATAAAGACTGCGACCTGTCGATCATCCAGGGCAAGAAAGTTGCCATCATCGGTTACGGTTCCCAGGGTCACGCTCAAGCGTGCAACTTGAAAGACTCCGGCGTTGACGTTACCGTTGGCCTGCGTAAGGGGTCGGCTACCGTTGCCAAGGCTGAAGCCCACGGCCTGAAAGTGACCGACGTTGCTTCCGCTGTTGCAGCTGCCGACCTGGTCATGATCTTGACCCCGGACGAGTTCCAGTCCTCCCTGTACAAGAACGAAATCGAGCCGAACATCAAGAAAGGCGCCACCCTGGCCTTCTCCCACGGCTTCGCGATCCACTACAACCAGGTTGTTCCGCGCGCCGACCTCGACGTGATCATGATCGCGCCGAAGGCTCCAGGTCACACCGTACGTTCCGAGTTCGTGAAGGGTGGCGGTATCCCTGACCTGATCGCTATCTACCAGGACGCCTCGGGCAACGCCAAGAACGTCGCTCTGTCGTACGCTGCCGGTGTTGGTGGCGGTCGTACCGGCATCATCGAAACCACTTTCAAGGACGAGACCGAAACCGACCTGTTCGGCGAACAAGCCGTTCTGTGCGGTGGTACCGTTGAACTGGTCAAAGCCGGTTTCGAAACCCTGGTTGAAGCTGGCTACGCGCCGGAAATGGCCTACTTCGAGTGCCTGCACGAACTGAAGCTGATCGTTGACCTCATGTACGAAGGCGGTATCGCCAACATGAACTACTCGATCTCCAACAACGCCGAATACGGTGAGTACGTGACTGGTCCGGAAGTGATCAACGCCGAATCCCGTCAGGCCATGCGCAACGCCCTGAAACGTATTCAGGACGGCGAATACGCCAAGATGTTCATCAGCGAAGGCGCTACCGGTTATCCTTCGATGACTGCCAAGCGTCGTAACAACGCCGCTCACGGTATCGAAATCATCGGCGAGCAACTGCGCTCCATGATGCCGTGGATCGGTGCCAACAAGATCGTCGACAAAGCCAAAAACTAAGTCTGGCACTTGTACGAAAAACGCGGCCTAGGCCGCGTTTTTTCGTTTGGCCGGCCGGTTCTGGTATAAAGCTGCATCCTTTGCGACGCGAACCGTTGTCGCAGATGTCTGTCGAAACTTTCCACCCCGTTGCAAGGTATTGTCCATGAGCGAACGTCCCGAAGAGCCAAACCAGGCCTCTGACGCCGAAAGCCTGCTGCCCATCGATGAGCATGTCGAAGAGGGGCATGACGCTGAAGGCCGTAAAGTCCGGCATCGTGGTATCTATCTTCTGCCGAATCTATTCACCACTGCGAACCTGTTCGCAGGGTTTTACTCCATCATCAACTCGATGAGCGCCCAGGCAGCCTTGAGCGCCGGCGACTCGATCAATGCGAGCAAGTACTTTGCGTTTGCCGCCATCGCGATTTTCGTTGCGATGGTACTCGACGGCCTCGATGGTCGGGTTGCACGCATGACCAATACCCAGAGCGCCTTTGGTGCCGAGTACGACTCGCTGTCGGACATGGTTGCCTTTGGTGTTGCGCCGGCATTGCTGGCCTTCGGTTGGGCCTTGGGTGACATGGGTAAGGTCGGCTGGATGGTTGCCTTCATTTATGTTGCGGGTGCGGCGCTGCGTCTCGCGCGTTTCAACACTCAAGTCGGCACGGCGGACAAGCGCTACTTCATTGGCCTTGCCAGTCCGGCGGCGGCGGGTGTTGTTGCGGGCATTGTCTGGGCCTTCAGTGATTACGGCATCCAGGGCTCCAAGATGTCTTTCCTGGTGGCGCTAATGGTTGCGGCTGCGGGCATGCTGATGGTCAGCAACATCAAGTACAACAGCTTCAAGGAGCTGGATCTGAAAGGACGCGTGCCATTCGTTGCGATTCTCGCCGTAGTATTGGTGTTTGCTGTGGTGTTCAGTGATCCACCGCGCATTTTGCTGCTGGTTTTCCTCGCCTACGCAGCATCCGGCCCCGTGCAGTACTTGTTACATCTTCGTCGGCGCAAAAGCGTCGAGTGATGTAATTTCCCTCATACTCCGCAGTCTGTTGGTGCATCTGTTCTCCAATGCTGCGGAGTGGTCATGCTGATCAAAATTCCCAAAGCGTCCGACTGCCATGAGTCGGATGTCACGCCTGAATCCATCTACCTTTCTCGACGCAATGTTTTGGGTGCTGCCGTTACCGGCCTGGCCTTGAGCAGTCTGCCACGGTGGGCGGGTGCCGGTGATGCGGCGCGGTATGCAGACGTCGAGCCTGGCAAGGCGCCTTCATGGTTCAGCGAAAAGCTTGCGTCCATCAAGTGGGGGGCGGTTAACGTCAGGGATGAGGCGATAACGCCATTCAAGGATGCAACCCACTACAACAACTTCTATGAGTTCGGCACGGACAAAGGTGATCCGGCTGCCAATGCCGGTACATTAAAGACTGAGCCGTGGACGGTGGTGGTGGATGGTGAGGTGGCCAAGCCGGGGCGCTATGCACTGGAAGACTTCATGAAGCCTTATCAATTGGAAGAGCGCATTTACCGCCTCCGTTGCGTGGAAGCCTGGTCGATGGTCATTCCATGGATAGGTTTTCCCATTTCGGCGTTGCTCAACCGGGTGGAACCCACATCAAAAGCCAAATTCATTCGTTTCGAAACCCTTGAAGACCCCAAGAGCATGCCGGGGCAGCGCTCGGGGTTTGCCTTGATCGATTGGCCATATGTGGAAGGGTTGCGACTGGATGAAGCGATGAACCCTTTGGCGATTCTGGCGGTGGGGATGTACGGGCGCGAGTTGCCGAATCAGAACGGTGCACCGCTGCGTTTGGTCGTGCCGTGGAAATACGGCTTCAAAAGTATCAAGTCTATTGTGCGAATCAGTCTGGTGAGTGAGCAGCCGAAAACGACCTGGCAGAGCATCGCCTCGGATGAATATGGCTTCTATGCGAATGTGAACCCTACGGTCGATCATCCGCGGTGGACTCAGGCTCGTGAGCGGCGCTTGCCGAGTGGCCTGTTCAAGCCGAATGTACGTGACACGCAGATGTTCAATGGCTACGCGGATGAAGTCGCTTCTCTATATACAGGGCTCGATCTGCGGAAGAATTATTGATGCGATATCAGTTCTGGCGTGTGGGTGTTTTCATCGCTGCAGCGATTTGGCCGCTGCTTTGGTTGTATCAAGCCTGGGAGGACGTGCTGGGGCCTGATCCAGGCAAGGTGTTGGTTGATCGGTTGGGATTGGGGGCGCTTGTTCTGTTGCTTATTACGTTAAGCATGACGCCGCTGCAGAGACTCACCGGCTGGGCGGGCTGGATTGCCGTTCGCCGGCAACTGGGTCTGTGGTGCTTCGCGTATGTGGTCCTGCATTTGAGCGCCTATCTGGCGTTCATTCTCGGATTTGACTGGTCGCAGCTGGGCGTCGAGTTGCGCAAGCGTCCCTACATCATTGTTGGAGCTTTGGGGGTTGTGTGTCTGCTGGCTTTGGCTGGAACTTCCAATCGCTATAGCCAGCGGCGCTTGGGCTCGCGCTGGAAGATGTTGCATCGCCTGGCATACGTGGTGCTCGGACTTGGATTGCTGCATATGCTCTGGATCGTGCGCGCAGATCTTAAAGAGTGGTCGATCTACGCGGCCATAAGTTCGTTGCTGTTAGTGTTGCGCCTGCCACCGGTAACTCGGCGAATCCCCCGTTTAGTGGCTAAAAAGGCCTCTTCTGCCAAAAAGGCGTAATTAATGGTTGACGGCAGATTCTGGAAGCCTATAATTCGCCCCACTTCCGGCGCAGTCGAAACGGAAAACTCCTTGGTAAACAATGAGTTACGCAGTTTTCGACAGTGAGTTGCTTCAGGTCATCGAAGTCGAAAGGGAGTTGAAAAAGAGGTGTTGACAGCAGCGAGTAACGCTGTAGAATTCGCCTCCCGCTGACGAGAGATCGACAGCGCAAGTGGTTGAAGTTGTTAAGGATTCCTTGAAAGCTTCTGAAACAAATCACTTGACAGCAAATGAGGCTGCTGTAGAATGCGCGCCTCGGTTGAGACGAAAGTGCTTAACCAACCGCTCTTTAACAACTGAATCAAGCAATTCGTGTGGGTGCTTGTGGTATCAGACTGCTAGTCAACAGATTATCAGCATCACAAGTTACTCCGCGAGAAATCAAAGATGTAACCAACGATTGCTGAGCCAAGTTTAGGGTTTTC
>NZ_WTFT01000027.1 GCF_009861505.1 Pseudomonas izuensis
ACAACCCAAACCCCCAACCCCCCCCACGAATGACATGATCCAGTCGATACATGCCGTCTGGCTCAGCACTTTCGTCTCAACCGAGGCGCGCATTCTACAGCAGCCTCATTTGCTGTCAAGCGGTTATTTTCCGAAGTTTTCAAAGTTTCCTCTACAACTTCAACCACTTGCGCTGTCGATCTCTCGTCAGCGGGAGGCGAATTCTACAGCGTTACTCGCTGCTGTCAACACCTCTTTTTCAACTTCCTTTCGGCTTCGATGACCTGAAGCAACTTGCTGCCGAAATCTGCGTAACTCGTTGTTTACCAAGGAGTTTTCCGTTTCGACTGCGCCGGAAGTGGGGCGAATTATAGGCCTCCAGAATCTGCCGTCAACATCTATTTTCATAATTCTGTCATACAGGTCAAAAAAGCCCCGAAAACAAAAAGGCCGACCCAATGGGTCGGCCTTCTACACCCTACTAATTACAAGCTAGGGAACGCGAACTGCGAAGCTTCGTGGCTCGCGCGCTGCGGCCAGCGCTGAGTGATGGCCTTGCGGCGGGTGTAGAAACGTACACCATCCGGACCATAGGCATGCAGGTCGCCAAACAGCGAGCGCTTCCAGCCGCCAAAGCTGTGGTAAGCCACCGGCACCGGCAATGGCACGTTGACACCAACCATACCGACTTCGATTTCATCGCAGAACAACCGTGCCGCTTCCCCGTCACGGGTGAAGATGCAGGTGCCGTTGCCATACTCGTGATCGTTGATCAGTTGCATCGCCTCTTCCAGGCTGTTGACGCGAACGACGCATAGCACCGGCCCGAAGATCTCTTCTTTATAGATGCGCATCTCTGGCGTGACGTTGTCGAACAGGCACCCACCGAGGAAGAAGCCGTTTTCATGACCGGCCACGCTCAGACCGCGACCATCCACCACCAGTGTCGCCCCCGCCGCTACGCCGTCTTCGACATAACCGCTGACCTTGTCCCGCGCCTGACCGGTGACCAGAGGCCCCATGTCAAGACCGCAAGAAGTGCCAGCACCGATTTTCAGCGCCTTGATCTGCGGCGTCAGTTTGGCCACCAACGCATCGGCAACCTGATCACCCACGCACACTGCCACCGAGATCGCCATGCAACGCTCGCCGCAGGAACCGTAAGCAGCGCCCATCAGTGCGCTGACGGCGTTATCCAGATCCGCATCCGGCATCAGCACCGCGTGGTTCTTCGCCCCGCCCAGTGCCTGAACGCGTTTGCCACGCTTGGTACCTTCGGAATAGATGTACTCGGCAATCGGGGTCGAACCCACGAAGCTCAGCGCCTTGACTTCCGGCGCTTCGATCAGTGCGTCCACTGCAACCTTGTCACCGTGTACAACACTCAGCACGCCTTTAGGCAGACCGGCTTCCAGCAGTAATTGTGCGATCAGCAGCGTCGAGCTCGGGTCACGCTCGGATGGTTTGAGGATGAAGCAGTTACCGCAGACGATCGCCAGTGGGTACATCCACAGCGGCACCATCGCCGGGAAGTTGAACGGCGTGATACCCGCCACCACACCCAGCGGCTGGAAATCCGACCATGCATCGATATTCGGGCCAACGTTACGGCTGTATTCGCCCTTGAGGATTTCCGGTGCGGCACAGGCGAACTCGACGTTCTCGATACCGCGCTTCAATTCACCGGCAGCATCTTCCAGAGTCTTGCCGTGCTCTTCACTGATCAGTTGAGCGATACGCGCCTCGTTCTGCTCCAGCAGTTGCTTGAAGCGAAACATCACCTGAGCACGCTTGGCCGCAGGCGTGTTGCGCCAGGCCGGGAACGCGGCCTTGGCTGCGTCGATGGCTTGTTGAATGGTTTCGCGGCTGGCCAGTGGCAGCTTGTGGATCGCCTGGCCGGTGGACGGGTTGAACACGTCAGTGCTGCGACCGGTTTCGGTGACCAGTTCACCATTGATCAAATGCGGAATAACGCTCATGGAAGCTCCTGAAAAATTGTCCACAGGCACCCGTCAACGGGTACCGTTATATAGAAGGAAAAATCAGTCGATCTTGCTCAGCACTTCGCCGACCGCGTCGAACAGACGATCCAGGTCCTGCGGCTTGCTGTTGAAGGTTGGGCCGAACTGCAGGGTGTCGCCGCCGAAGCGCACGTAGAACCCCGCTTTCCACAGCGCCATGCCCGCTTCAAATGGACGCACGATAGCGTCGCCGTCACGCGGCGCGATCTGGATCGCACCGGCCAGGCCGAAGTTACGGATGTCGATGATGTTTTTAGTGCCCTTGAGGCCATGCAGTGCATTTTCGAAATGCGGTGCGACTTCGGCCACGCTCTGCACCAGGTTTTCCTTTTGCAGCAGGTCGAGTGCTGCCAGACCCGCGGCGCATGCCACTGGGTGGGCGGAATAGGTGTAGCCGTGGGGGAATTCCACGGCGTATTCAGGCGTCGCCTGGTTCATGAAGGTCTGGTAGATCTCGGAGCTGGCAATCACCGCGCCCATCGGGATCGCGCCGTTGGTGACTTGCTTGGCGATGCACATCAAGTCCGGGGTCACACCGAAGGTGGTGGCGCCGAACATGGTGCCGGTACGGCCGAAACCGGTGATCACTTCATCGAACACCAGCAGGATGTTGTGCTGGTCGCAGATCTCGCGCAGACGCTTGAGGTAACCCTGTGGAGGAACCAGGACACCAGCGGAACCGGCCAATGGCTCGACAAACACGGCTGCAATGTTAGAAGCATCGTGCAGTTCGATCAGCTTCAGCAGCTCATCGGCGAGGGCAATACCGCCCTGCTCCGGCATGCCGCGCGAGTAAGCATTGCTCGCCAACAGCGTGTGCGGCAGGTGATCGACGTCCATCATCGCCTGGCCGAACAGCTTGCGGTTGCCATTCACGCCACCGAGGCTGGTGCCGGCGATGTTCACGCCGTGATAGCCACGGGCACGACCGATCATCTTGGTCTTGGTCGACTGGCCTTTCAGGCGCCAATAGGCACGCACCATCTTCACGGCAGTGTCGGCGCACTCGGAGCCGGAGTCGGTGAAGAACACGTGGTTCAGGTTGCCTGGGGTCAGGTCGGTGATTTTTTCTGCCAGCTGGAACGACAGCGGGTGACCGTACTGGAAACCTGGCGAGTAATCGAGAGTCCCCAGTTGCTTGGCCACCGCTTCTTGAATTTCCTTGCGGGTGTGCCCGGCGCCACAGGTCCACAGACCCGACAGCGAGTCATAGACCTTACGGCCCTTGTCATCGATCAGCCAGCTGTCTTCGGCACCCACGATCAAGCGCGGATCGCGCTGGAAGTTGCGGTTGGCGGTGTAGGGCATCCAGTGCGCGTCGAGCTTGAGCTGGCTGGCCAGAGAAGTCGGGGCGTTTTCAGGCAAGTTCATGGGGAAAACCTCGCAAGGCAATAAGCGGCATAAGAATGTAAAACCGGCGATTGAAACCGTTGTTGCAGCTAAGTTGCCACGGGGATAAAGTCGGTGAAATCCAACTTTTCTAACCTTCAGTCAGCACCTGACTAAACTATTGAGTAAGAAACATGAGCAGCCGCCGCCCAGATCCATTGGCGCAAGTCAGCGACTTCGACATCCGCCTGTTGCGGATCTTTCGTAGCGTGGTCGAATGCGGTGGTTTTTCCGCAGCCGAAAGCGTACTCGGCATTGGCCGGTCGGCGATTAGCCAACAGATGAGCGATCTGGAGCAGCGCCTCGGCCTGCGCCTGTGCCAACGTGGCCGCGCCGGTTTTTCTCTGACCGAAGAAGGCCGAGAGGTTTATCAATCGGCGCTGCAGTTATTGAGTGCGCTGGAAAGCTTCCGTACCGAAGTCAATGGTCTGCACCAGCACTTGCGCGGCGAACTGACCATCGGATTGACCGATAACTTGGTCACCCTGCCCCACATGCGCATTACCCATGCCCTGGCGCAATTGAAGGAGCGCGGGCCGGACGTGCAGATCCAGATCCGCATGATCGCGCCCAACGAAGTGGAGCAAGGCGTGCTCGACGGTCGCTTGCACGTCGGCGTAGTACCGCAGGCAAGTGCACTGTCCGGTCTGGAATATCAACCACTCTACAGTGAACGTTCACTGCTGTATTGCGCGGTTGGCCACCCCCTTTTTTATGTCGATGACAAGCAACTGGATGATGGGCGCCTCAACAGCCAGGACGCCATTGCACCGACCTTCCGCCTACCGGCGGAAATCCAGGCCCACTACCAGGTACTCAATTGCACCGCCAGCGCGTCGGACCGCGAAGGCATGGCATTCCTGATCCTGACCGGGCGCTACATCGGTTATCTACCGGATCATTACGCCAGCCTTTGGGTGCAACAGGGTCGATTACGTGCGCTGAAACCCAAAGCGCGCTTCTATGATTTGAGCCTCGCCTCGGTTACGCGCAAGGGACGAAGACCTCATTTGGTGCTGGAAAGCTTTCTGGAAAGCCTGGCGGCGACACGTTGAACGCCATTCCTGGAATTATCACCTCGGGACTTGTCTGTAGCTTGTGGGTGCGCTATCAACGCTCTGGCCGCACTCACCCACCTTTTCGGAAGCGCCCATGACCTTTGAAGTCCCAGCTCACGGCAGCAAGCCTGCCAGCCGCATTCGTCAGAAGAACGAAGAGACCATCATCAAAGCTGCCGAAGACGAGTTCGCCCGTCACGGGTTCAAAGGCACCAGCATGAACACCATCGCCCTGAATGCCGGGTTGCCAAAAGCAAACCTGCATTACTACTTCGCCAATAAACTGGGTTTGTACGTAGCGGTGTTGAGCAACATCCTCCAGTTGTGGGACAGCACCTTCAACACCTTGACCACCGAGGACGATCCGGCCGAAGCCTTGACCCGCTATATCCGCGCCAAAATGGAGTTTTCCCGACGCCAGCCGCAAGCCTCACGCATCTTCGCCATGGAGGTCATCAGCGGTGGCGAATGCCTGACCGAGTATTTCAACCAGGACTACCGCACCTGGTTCCAGGGCCGGGCCGCGGTGTTTCAAGCGTGGATCGACGCAGGCAAAATGGACCCGGTCGATCCGGTCAACCTGATCTTCCTGCTGTGGGGCAGCACCCAGCATTACGCCGACTTCGCCACGCAGATCTGCCGTGTCAGCGGACGCAGCAAGCTGACCAAACAGGACATGGAAGATGCCGGCAACAACCTGATCCGCATCATTCTCAAGGGCTGCGGCCTGACGCCAACCATTTAAGACACTTATGCCTTTTACCCTCAGCGGCTTTTGCGAATACCGCGAAGAGATTCGAAAAAGTCGCTTCATTACTTACGCCGCGCCGATCAGCAGCCCCGCTGAAGCCCAGGCATTCATCGAGCAATACAGCGACCTGAATGCCACTCACAATTGCTGGGCGTGGAAGCTGGGCGATCAGTACCGTAGCACCGATGACGGCGAGCCGGGCGGCACCGCTGGCCGGCCGATTCTGGCGGCGATCGACGCACAGGATTGCGATCAGGTCGCGGTGCTGGTGATTCGCTGGTATGGCGGCATCCAACTGGGCACCGGCGGACTCGCCCGAGCCTATGGCGGCGGCGCCAACAAATGCCTGCAGGCAGCGCCGAAGATCGAGTTGATCAGTCGGGTACCGCTACGTTGTGCCTGCGCGTTTGGCGAGCTTGCGTTGGTGAAACTGCGGGTCGTGGAACTTGGGGGGTTGGTGGTCGAGGAAACCTTTACCGCCAATGGTGTGGAATTGCAGTTGGCAGTCGGTGCCGGGCAGATCGATGTGCTGCAAAGACAACTCGCCGATTTGAGCCGCGGGCGCATTCTATTGCAGCGTTGAGCTGCAACCTTTTGGGGCGATGCAGCTTGCGATGCACCCGACAGTTGCCCACAACTGCTGTGTACCCGGCTGTGGATAACCTGAGCACACTCGGCTGTAACCCTTCTGTCATGCGGCTTTGCGGGCTTTGTTCACTTTTCGTCCAATATGCCATCACAAAACCAAAATTCATGTAAAAACATATACTTAGGATGGTATATCACCTTTAGAAGATAGCCGCCCCGCGCTTATGCCCGTCCCCTGCGCTTGCGCACAAATACTGTGGAGCAATCTGTGGATAACCCGTTCATTCCTGTCGCGGCCCCATGTCGGACATGGCTCTCGTCCAACTGCTTGTTTTTTGATCAACTCATGCAGGGCAAAAGTGTAGCCTGATCAGAGGCTTTGCCCCGAAGTGGTGCCAGTCCCGTTTCGAATCGCCAACAATGGACTCGACGCAACGTATTGGACGTTGCAGCATAAACTCGGCCAATGATGTCCACTGACTCCCTGCCCCTCATTTATCAAGGAAGCTACTCATGTCTACGGCAAAAACCGCACTCGTCATCGGCGCCTCCCGCGGGTTGGGCCTCGGGCTGGTGAAAACCCTGCTGGCCGACGGCTGGCAAGTCACCGCCACCGTGCGCAATCCGCAAAATGCCGATGCCTTGCAGGCCTTGGTCAAGGTGCGGATCGAGAAACTCGACATGGACGATCAGCAGGCGGTGATCGCCTTGAGCCAGCGACTCAAGGGCGAAGTGTTCGATCTGCTCTTCGTGAATGCCGGGGTCAAGGGGCCGGATGTGCAGACGCCAGGTGGCGCGACGCTGGCCGAAGTCGGTCAGCTGTTTTTCACCAATGCCGTGGCGCCCATCAACCTGGCCCAGCGCTTCGTCGGCCAGATTCGCCCGGACACCGGTGTGTTGGCATTCATGAGTTCGGTGCTCGGCAGCGTGACCATGCCCGACGCCCCGGAACTGGCACTGTACAAGGCCAGCAAAGCCGCACTGAACTCCATGACCAACAGCTTCGTCACGCAGTTCAACGAACAATCGGGCGAGCAAAAAATCACCGTGCTGTCGCTGCATCCGGGCTGGGTGAAAACCGACATGGGCGGTGAAGGCGCCGATATCGATGTGGACACCAGTACGCGCGGGTTGGTCGATCAGGTGAATGCGTATGTCGGCAAGGGTGGGCATCATTTTGTGAATTACCGGGGTGAAACCATTCCCTGGTAACCACATTCCCCTGTAGGAGCTGGCTTGCCAGCGAAGGTGTGTCAGTCGACATCGACGTAGCTGATACACCATCGCTGGCAAGCCAGCTCCTACAAGGGTTTGCGTCGCCTGGTCGGGCAGGACTTGCCCGCATCGCACTTTTGTTCGACACTTCGCACCTCGCCTCCCCGGCGACCCTGGATCAGCAGACAGGGCAACACTGAGCTGGCAACCCTGAACCCAACTTTCAGAGGAGCCGGCCAACATGCCTGCGACCCGTACCTGGTTAAAAAATCCCCTCGCCATTTTCACGGCCAACGGTCTCGATGCCCGTGGCGGTCTGGTGCTGCAAGACGGTGTGATCGTCGAAGTGCTCGGCGCCGGTCAGCAACCGTCCGCACCCTGTGGACAAGTCTTCGATGCCCGCGAGCATGTGATCCTGCCGGGGCTGATCAACACCCATCATCACTTCTATCAAACCCTCACCCGCGCCTGGGCACCGGTGGTCAACCAGCCGTTATTTCCTTGGCTGAAAACCCTGTATCCGGTCTGGGCACGACTTACCCCGGAAAAACTCGCCCTGGCCAGCAAGGTCGCGCTGGCCGAGCTGCTGCTGTCCGGTTGCACCACGGCAGCCGACCACCATTATCTGTTTCCCCAAGGTCTGGAAAATGCCATCGACGTGCAAGTCGAGAGCGTTCGCGAACTGGGCATGCGCGCCATGTTGACTCGCGGTTCGATGAGTCTCGGTGAAAAGGACGGTGGGCTGCCACCGCAGCAAACCGTGCAGGAAGGCCAGGTGATCCTCGACGACAGTCAGCGTCTGATCGCCGAGTTCCATGAACGCGGTGACGGCGCGCAAATCCAGATCGCCCTGGCGCCCTGCTCGCCGTTCTCGGTGACCCCCGAAATCATGTCCGCCAGCGCCGAGTTGGCGAACAAGCTCGATGTGCGCCTGCATACCCACCTGGCGGAAACCCTCGACGAAGAAGACTTCTGCCTGCAACGCTTCGGTCTGCGCACCGTGGATTACCTGGACAGCGTCGGCTGGCTCGGCCCACGCACCTGGCTGGCTCACGGCATCCATTTCAATCCGGATGAAATCACCCGCCTCGGCGCCGCCGGTACCGGCATCTGCCATTGCCCGAGTTCGAACATGCGCCTGGCTTCCGGTATCTGCCCGAGCATCGAATTGACCGACGCCGGTGCGCCGTTGGGCCTGGGCGTTGACGGATCAGCCTCCAACGACGCATCGAACATGATCCTCGAAGCGCGTCAGGCACTGTATATCCAGCGGCTGCGCTACGGCGCCGAGAAAATCACCCCGGAACGAGTGTTGGGCTGGGCCACCAAGGGTTCGGCGCAGTTGCTTGGTCGCAGCGACATCGGTGAACTGGCAGTGGGCAAGCAGGCTGACCTGGCACTGTTCAAGCTCGATGAGCTGCGTTTTTCCGGCAGCCATGACCCGGTGTCCGCGCTGCTGCTGTGCGGCGCGGACCGGGCGGACCGGGTGATGGTCGGTGGCAAGTGGCGGGTGGTTGACGGGCAGGTCGAAGGGCTGGACCTGAAGGGGTTGATTGCCGATCACAGCCAGGCGGCTCGACAGCTAATTGCCGGCGAAGCTTTTAAAGCCCCAGCAACGACAACATGATGAAGGTCGCAAACAGCACAAAGTGAGTCATCCCTTCGATGGCATTGGTTTCGCCATCGTTGAGGTTGATCGCGCTGACAATCAACGTGATGAAGACCATAACCGTCTGCACCGGGGTCATGGCCATCTGGAATGGCTGGCCAGTGTAGAGTGCCATCGCCTCCATCACCGGCACCGTCAGAATCACCGTCGACAGCGATGCACCCAAGGCGATGTTGACCACCGATTGCATGCGGTTGGCCAGCGCCGCGCGCAAAGCGGTCAGAATCTCCGGCGCTGCAGAGATCGCCGCGACCAGGATCGCCGTGATCACCGGCGGTGCACCCGTTCCTTCAAGGCCCAGATCCAGGGTCTTGGACATCACTTCAGCCAATGCGCCAATCACCACCACGCCGAACACCAGAATGCCGATGGACAGCGTCAGGCTGATCGGTGCCGGTTCCACGTCCTGCGGTTCTTTCTTGCGGCGCTTGTCGGGATAGCTGTAGCTGAAAAAGTAACTGTGTGGCCCGACCTGCATGCGCAGGAACAAGGCATAAAGCACCACCATCGCACCAATGGTGAACGCCGAATAAAGCTTCCAGTTGGATTCCGGAATGAACTCGGGCACCACCATCGACACACCCATGGCAGTGAGGATCATCACACTGTAGCTGCGTGCCGAGTCATCGTTGTAGGACTGCTCGCCATGCTTGAGCCCGCCCATCAACGCCGCCAGGCCGAGGATGCCGTTGATGTCGAGCATCACCGCCGAATAGATCGTGTCGCGTACCAGGGTCGCGGAGGCCTCGTTGCTCATCATGATCGCCAGGATCACCACTTCCACCAACACTGCGGCCAGGGTCAGGATCATCGTGCCGTAAGGATCACCGACCTTTTCCGCCAGCAGTTCGGCCTGATGGGCGACGCGCATCGAGGCGGCGACGATAAACGCGATCAGCACCAGCCCGGCGATCAGTGCAACGCCTTGGCCACTGTGCAGCAGCCAGTGTTCCAGCGGGAAAGCAACGATGGCGGCAATAAGGGCCAGCAGCAGAAAGGTTTCTTGCTTGAGGATCGTGAGCATGGCGCACCTTTTGCCATGGAGAACCGGATAAGCGACTGACTACGGCACGGCGCTAACGTTTCGTTACACCTTAGCGCACCGGTCAATACATCCGGCCCGGTGCAATGAACCTTTCGGTCAGGTTTTGCCAATTGTTTCTGCAAGCACCTGTAGAATGCCCGTCATCTGCACCTGATGAGAAACGAATATGTACGATTGGCTGAACGCCCTGCCCAAGGCAGAATTGCACTTGCATCTGGAGGGTTCGCTGGAGCCCGAGTTGCTGTTCGCCCTCGCCGAGCGCAACAAGATCGCCCTGCCGTGGAGCGATGTCGACACCCTGCGCAAGGCTTACGCCTTCAATAACCTGCAAGAGTTCCTCGACCTGTATTACCAGGGCGCCGACGTGCTGCGTACCTCTCAGGATTTCTACGACCTGACCTGGGCCTACCTGTTGCGCTGCAAAGAACAGAACGTGATTCACACCGAACCGTTCTTTGACCCGCAGACCCACACCGATCGTGGCGTCCCGTTCGAAGTGGTGCTGAACGGCATCGCCGCGGCACTGAAGGACGGTGAGCAGCAACTGGGCATCACCAGTGGTTTGATCCTGAGCTTCCTGCGCCACTTGAGCGAAGAACAGGCACAGAAGACCCTCGACCAGGCGCTGCCGTTCCGGGATGCGTTTGTCGCGGTCGGCCTCGACAGCTCCGAAATGGGTCACCCGCCGAGCAAGTTCCAGCGGGTGTTCGATCGTGCGCGCGGCGAAGGTTTCCTGACCGTCGCCCACGCCGGTGAAGAAGGCCCGCCCGAGTACATCTGGGAAGCCCTCGACCTGCTGAAAATCCAGCGCATCGACCATGGCGTACGCGCCATCGAAGACGAGCGCTTGATGCAGCGCATCATCGATGAGCAGATCCCGCTCACCGTGTGCCCGCTGTCCAACACCAAACTCTGCGTGTTCGATCACATGTCGCAGCACAACATTCTCGACATGCTCGAGCGTGGCGTGAAAGTGACGGTGAACTCCGATGACCCGGCGTACTTCGGCGGCTACGTCACCGAAAACTTCCAGGCGCTGCACACTCATCTGGGCATGACCCAGGATCAGGCCCGGCGCCTGGCGCAGAACAGTCTGGATGCGCGGTTGGTAAAACCGTAAGCCCCTTGTAGGAGCTGGCTTGCCAGCGAAGAGGCCATCACATTCAACATCAATATTGAATGTAAGTCCGCTTTCGCTGACAAGCCAACGCCTACAGCGCCATTTCCAGCTCGGTTTCCCTGGCGAACCGGTGAATTTCACGCTGCCCCGCAACGGTCACCTGCAAGGCCCGCGAATCGTTGGGCAGGCACAACCAGCCGGACTGCATGAACAACTGCAACAACGCCGCTCCCAGCGACCCGCCCATGTGCGGGCGTCTTTCACTCCAGTCGGGACACGCGCACGCAGACTTGCCATTGCGATGGGCCAGCGCCTGGATGAAGACCCCACGCGTCGCCAAGGCGTTGGCACCCTTGAGCGTTATCGTGACCCGTTGATCGAACTGTTCAATCCAGCCCGCTTCCAGCAAACGCTGATACAGGTCGGCAGCCAGGGTACCGCCAAGATGATCGTCGCAAAGCCGCGCGCGCAACAAAGACGAGCGCCTGGCCTGAGGTTTGGCGAGGGGTGTAGTGTGCTTGAAGATATCCGGAATTTCCCGGGGCGTGCTGGCCAGCGTAGCGCTTGCCAGGGCTTCGATCGCGGCACCGACTTCGGGGGTGCTCAAACGGAAAAAGCGCTTGCGTCCCCGGGTTTCGACTTTCAATAAACCTCCCGCGGACAGACGCCCCAAATGGGCGCTGGCCGACGACGGCGACAGGCCGGCCAACAGGGCCAGCTCTTCGGCCTGGCGCGCCGATCCGTCCATCAAGGCCCACATCATTGCGCTGCGCTTTGGGTCAGCCAGTAAGGTGGCTATCTGGCTGATGCAAGGTGCATGTTCCATGAATTCACTCCCTGTTGAATCGTTCGTCTACTGCTCTGAGACATCTTGACCAGTCATGCGCCGTCGGCCAAGACGTGGAAATCGCCATACACCGGACAAAGTCATCGCTAACGTGAGCCAACACCGCACAAAGGTCGCCGGGGTCCGGCGATGGAGCGGTGGACAAGGCTGAATCCAGCGTGGCTTCGCGCTTGCGAATGACGGTGCGGATATGAGGCGATCGCTAGTATAGGCGGGTTGATCCTCGGTTCCTGCCCTACGCAAACCGCTGGTGGTGATAGTTCCTGAGGGAAATTTCGCTTTTTTCCTGCGACTAATGAGCGATTCTCGAGAACCCCGGAAAATGACTGCTCAACCGGGCGCATCGACTGGCAAGCATTTCCCGCAACAGGTTCACCGGCTTACTCAATTGTGCGCGATGGGCGCACAACAGATTCAGTGGTGCGCGCTCACAAAGCAGTTCTGGCATCAGCACTTTCAATCGACCGGCAAGCACATCGGCAGCCACATCGAGCCAGGACTTGTAGGCAATACCGGCTCCCGCCACGGCCCACAGCCGCACGACATCGGCATCGTCGCTGAAACGATCACCACTGACCGTCAGGCCGACCTCGCGTTTACCGTCGTGAAAACTCCAGTGGTCGTGGACCCGGCTGCCGAGCATGAACAGCAGGCAATTGTGTTGAGCCAATTGTTCCAGTTGCCGTGGCTCGTCGTGCCGGGCCAAATAGCTCGGCGCCGCACAGAGCACGCGGCGGTTGTGCGGGGCGATGGGCAGAGCCACGAGGCTGGAGTCTTCGGGTTCGCCGTAGCGCAGGGCGATGTCCACCGGATGGCGGAACAGATCGGCGATACGGTCGCCCAGCAACAAACGCACGGTGAGCTTGGGGTGCTCGCGTTGAAACTCGTCGAGCCAGGGCAGCAATAAGTTACGACCGAAGTCCGACGGCGCCGACAATTGCAACACACCGCTGACTTGATCCTGGCTGCTGGCCAATAAACGCCGGCCCTCGTCGAGATTGCTCAAAGCCGCCCGGGCATACTCAAGAAAGCCTTCGCCCTCGGCGGTCAGGCGCAGGCTGCGGGTCGAACGGGCGAGCAAACGGGCGCCCAAGTGCTGTTCGATGCGTTTCAATGCCGCACTGGCCACCGCCGCCGACATGTCCATGCCCCGTGCGGCTGCCGACAGACTGCCCAGGTCTGCCGCCCGAACGAACAGCTGCAAGTCATCGAAACGCAGCATTCAAGGCCCCTATTATCAAAAAAATATTGAAAGAGACTGCTCTTTTAGCGGGTTTTATCCTCTGGAGAAATAGCCAATCATCTGCTCCATCGATTCTTTCTTTAAGTAACGTCCGGAGCCCCTATGAAAGCCATTGCCTATTACGCGTCTCTGCCGATCAGCGACGAAAAATCCCTGCAAGACATCGAGCTACCGGAGCCGGTCGCCGGGCCACGGGACTTGCTGGTGGAGGTCAAGGCCATTTCGGTCAACCCGGTGGACACCAAGGTCCGCCAGAACGTGCAGCCTGAAGCTGGCGCCGCAAAGGTGCTGGGTTGGGATGTGGCCGGTATCGTCAAGGCGGTCGGCAGTGACGTGACCCTGTTCAAGGCCGGCGACAAGGTGTTCTACGCCGGGTCCATCGCCCGCGCCGGTGGTAACAGTGAACTGCACGTGGTGGATGAGCGGATCGTTGGCCATATGCCGAAAACCCTCGGTTTCGCCGAAGCCGCCGCCCTGCCATTGACCGCCATTACCGCGTGGGAATTGCTCTTCGAACGCCTGCAAGTGCGAGAAGGCAGCGTTGATGAAGGCCAGAGCCTGCTGATCGTCGGTGCCGCCGGTGGCGTCGGTTCGATCCTGACGCAGCTGGCGAAACAGCTCACCGGGCTGAACGTCATCGGCACCGCTTCGCGTCCACAGACCCATAGCTGGGTGAAAGAGCTCGGCGCCGATCAGGTAATCGATCACAGCCAGCCGCTGAGCGAAGAACTCAAGCGTGCAGGCATCCATCAGGTGACCCACGTCGCCAGCCTGACCCAGACCGATCATCACCTGGATCAATTGGTCGAGGCGCTGGCACCACAGGGCAAACTCGCGCTGATCGATGACCCTAAATCCCTGGACGTGACCAAGCTCAAGCGCAAGAGCCTGTCGCTGCATTGGGAGTTCATGTACACCCGCTCGCTATTTGAAACCGCGGACATGATCGAACAGCACAAGCTGCTCAATCGCGTGGCAGAGCTGATCGATGCCGGCACCTTGAAGACCACGGTCGGCGAGCACTTCGGCAGCATCAACGCGAACAATCTGCGTCGTGCCCATGCGCTGCTGGAAAGCGGAAAATCCAAGGGCAAGATCGTGCTGGAAGGGTTTTAAACCTGTAGGAGCCGGCTTGCTGGCGATGGGGCCCTTGCATGGTTTTCAAGGACGCCATCGCTGGCAAACCAGCGCCTGCAGATTTGTGTGTTTAATAAACTGTGGATGATCTTATGCCGTCAGTCCGACAGTTGACCCTTGTCACAATGGTGATCGTATTCAGGACTACAATCGAAATCTCTGCGAGACAATCTTTTACATGAGGAGGTCAGTAATGAAGATCCTGATAAAAGAATTGGCAAAATCCCAGTGGCAGGTCCGCCTGGACCAACATGCTGTAACGTTCCGCAGCGAAGCCGAAGCCCGAGCTTTCACCAATACCCTTCAAACGCGACTGCAAGCTCCTCATCAGATTCCCGACCGCCAACAACGTGCTGCCGTTGGCTGAGCCCGTCCTCAGACCTGGGCTTGCGCTAGTGCCCGGGCATTTTGCAACCGCCGGGTGAGCATCGCCACGCTCACCACCAGAACTCCGCACAAGCTGATGACCATGGCCATCGGCATGGCGCTGCCATCGTGCAAAACACCCACCAGCGCGGCGGCGCCGGCGGCCACGCTGAATTGCAGGCAACCGAGCATCGCCGAAGCACTGCCCGCCCGTGCACCTTGGCCATTCATCGCGCATGCCGAAGCGTTGGGAAGGATGCAGCCAAGGCTGGCGATGCAGATGAACAACGGCACCAGCAACGGCCACAGTTGCGCGGTGTGCAAGGCACTGACGGCAAGCAGAGTCAGACCCGCGCCGAGGTAAACCCACACGGCGCGCGCCAACAGGAATGCAGGTCCGCGCTTGGCCAGTAACCGCGCGTTGACCTGGGCCACCAGAATGAAACCCGCCGCATTGGCACCGAAGAACCAGCCAAAATGTTCGGCCGGGATGCCATAGAGTTTGATGATGACGAATGGTGACCCGGCGATGTAGGAAAACATCCCGGCGATGGCGATGCCACCGGTCAGCGCATGGCCGAGGTACACCGGATCCTTCAACAGCCGTCCGTACTGACGCAACGCCCCGGTCAAAGGTTGGCGCGGCAGATGGGCGGGCATGCTTTCCGGCAAACCGAAGGCAACGGCCAATCCCGCCAATGCACTGAAACCGGTCAACGCCAAGAAAATCGACTGCCAACCGGTGGTGTTGACCAGCAACCCGCCCAGCATCGGCGCGAGAATCGGTGCCAGTCCCATCACCAGCATCAATTGCGAAAAGACCTTGGCCGAACCCACCGCATCGCATTTATCGCTGACCACGGCCCGCGAGATCACCATCCCTGCGCAACCGCCCAACGCCTGGATGAACCGCGCGCCGATCAGCCATTCCAGGTTCGGTGCATAGGCGCACGCCAATGAGGCCGCCGTAAACAGCCCGACCCCGGTCAACAACGGGATGCGGCGCCCGAAACGATCCGCCACCGGACCGTAAGCCAACTGACCAATGGACAAACCGAGAAAATACGCCGCCAATGTCAGCTGAACATGCTTTTCGTCCGTGCCGAAGGCCAATGCCATGGCAGGGAACGCCGGCAAATAGAAATCGATCGCCAGCGGACCGAAAGCGCTCAAGGCGCCAAGAATGAGAATGGTACGGAAGTTCATCAGGCATCCAGTTGGACAGAAGTCGGCAGCCCGACAGTCTAGCCGCGCATGGACGCCTTGAACATTCCGATAGCTCGCTAACTATTAAAAAGATCAGGCCAGCTTCACGCCGTAACCTTCTTCGCTGATCAGCGCGATCACCTGATCGGCGCTCAATGCAGACTCCACGCCGACTTCTTTCGCCGCCAGATCGACACGCACGCTGGCCGCCGGATCCTTGGCCTGGACGGCTTGAGTGATGGCCCTGACGCAATGACCGCAAGACATGCCTTCAACATTGAACACTTGCATGGGGACGACTCCTTTAATGAAGCTTTCGAGTGAGATTGCCCCCAGTGTCGAGCTTGCCACCATGGCAAGGTCAAGTTCTGAAGTGTTCTGCCGGGCTGGCAATCGGCCGCGTGCTCGGCCAAGCTGCGTCCATCAATGACTCGACTTCGGGAGATTCAGCCATGCGCTGGTCAGCTTTCAGCCTGTTTGGCTTCCTCAGCCTTTTCGCCGCCCTGCCTGCGGCCCATGCCGCCGGGGAGGACTATGGCGTGTTGATCATTTCACGCGAGCGGCTGGAAGTGGCAACGAGCTGCGAGATCGGCGTGTACATCCATGATCAGTTGTCGGCGCGGTTGTTCCAGGAGCAAAGCACTTCGTTCAACCTGCCACCGGGTAACGTGTCCTTGCGTCTCAAACTGCTGCCGGGCCAGGCGCCGGGTTGCAATCCGGGCATGCTGGCACCGGGTTCGCAGAACATCACGCTGCGGGCCGGGGAAGTGCAAAAGTACCGGATAGCGATGACGCAGGAAGGGATGTACCTCAAGCGCGCGGGCCTCGGTTACTGATCACATCGCCCTGTAGGAGCAAAGCTTGCTCGCGATAGCGGTATGCCAGTTGGATTGATATTGGCTGCCCCACCGCTATCGCGAGCAAGCTTTGCTCCTACAAGAGTCGGATTGGCGCTTGACCTTGCCAACATGGCAAGGTTGATCCTGTAGACATCTTCTACAGGGAGCGTGCCCCATGTCCGAATCCACCACTTTCGATCTGCCGATTGCCGGCATGACCTGCGCCAGTTGCGCCGGGCGTGTCGAGCGTGCCTTGAGCAAAGTCATCGGCGCCAGCGCCGTCAGTGTCAACCTGGCCACCGAGCAGGCGCGGGTTCAAGCGCCAATGGGCAGTCTGCCGGCCTTGATGGAGGCCGTGGAAAACGCCGGTTACAGCGTGCCGCAGCAGAGTCTGGAATTGAGCATCGACGGCATGACCTGCGCGTCCTGCGTCGGCCGCGTCGAACGGGCACTGAATAAAGTGCCGGGGGTAAAGAGCGTCAGCGTGAACCTGGCCAACGAACGCGCCCATCTTGAACTGCTCGGGCATGTCGATACGCAAACGCTGATCGCCGCCGTGACCAAGGCCGGTTACACCGCCAGTGTCCGGGAAGCCGAACATCCGCCAACCGATAACCAACAGACCCGCCTGCACCGCGAACGCTGGGCCTTGATCGCGGCCATCATCCTCGCCTCGCCGCTGGTGCTGCCAATGCTGCTGCAACCGTTCGGCGTGCATTGGATGCTCCCGGCCTGGGCGCAATTCGCGTTGGCCACGCCGGTGCAATTCATCTTCGGTGCGCGGTTTTACGTTGCGGCCTGGAAAGCCGTGCGTGCCGGTGCCGGCAACATGGACTTGCTGGTCGCCTTGGGCACCAGCGCCGGGTATGGCTTGAGTGTCTACGAATGGGCCACCGCCGACGGGCGCATGCCGCACCTGTATTTCGAAGCCTCGGCGGTGGTGATCGCCCTGGTGCTGCTGGGCAAATACCTTGAAAGTCGCGCCAAGCGCCAGACCGCCAGCGCCATACGTGCCCTCGAGGCGCTGCGCCCGGAGCGGGCGATTCAGGTGATAAACGGACGTGAGCAGGACGTCGCGATCAGCGCCCTGCGTCTCAATGATCTGGTGCTGGTCAAACCCGGCGAACGCTTTCCGGTGGACGGTGAAGTGGTCGACGGCCAGAGCCATGCCGACGAAGCATTGATCAGCGGCGAAAGCCTGCCCGTGCCCAAGCAACCTGGCGATCACGTCACAGGCGGAGCGATCAATGGTGAAGGTCGATTGCTGGTCCGCACTCAGGCACTCGGCGCGGAAACCGTACTGGCTCGGATTATTCGCCTGGTTGAAGACGCTCAGGCGGCCAAGGCACCCATTCAGAAGCTGGTGGATAAAGTCAGCCAGGTATTCGTGCCGGTGGTTCTGTTGCTGGCCCTGGCCACCTTGATCGGCTGGTGGTTATACGGCGCGCCCCTGGAAACCGCGCTGATCAATGCCGTCGCGGTCCTGGTGATCGCATGCCCATGCGCGCTGGGGTTGGCCACACCGACGGCGATCATGGCCGGCACCGGGGTGGCGGCGCGCTACGGGATTCTGATCAAGGACGCCGAAGCGCTGGAACGTGCCCATGAAGTCAGTTCGGTGGTGTTCGACAAGACCGGCACCCTCACCTCGGGCACCCCACGCATCGCCCACTTGAGTGCCGTCGACGGTGACGAAGCCAGCCTGTTGCAAATGGCCGGTGCCCTGCAACGCGGCAGTGAGCATCCGCTGGCCAACGCGGTGCTGGACGAATGCGCGCAACGCGGCCTGGCCGTGGCCGATGTCAGCGACAGCCAGTCCCTGACCGGTCGCGGCATAGCCGGTAGCCTCGATGGTCGACGGTTAGCCTTGGGCAATCGGCGTCTACTGGAGGAAAGCGGTTTGAGCGCGGGTGATTTGGCCAGCGTGGCCATCGCGTGGGAGACCGAAGGGCGGACTTTGTCCTGGCTGCTCGAGCAAAGCCCCGCACTGCGAGTACTGGGTTTGTTCGCTTTCGGTGACACGTTGAAGCCCGGCGCGCTGCAAGCCGTACAACAACTGAGTACACGCCATATCAGCAGTCATTTGTTGACCGGCGACAATCGTGGCAGCGCCAAAGTGGTGGCCGATGCGCTGGGCATTACCAACGTGCACGCTGAAGTGCTGCCTGCGGACAAAGCCGCCGAGGTCGCGGCCCTGAAGAAAACCGGTGTGGTGGCGATGGTCGGTGACGGGATCAATGATGCGCCGGCACTGGCCGCCGCCGACATCGGCATCGCCATGGGCGGCGGCACCGACGTGGCCATGCACGCTGCCGGGATTACCCTGATGCGCGGCGATCCGCGCCTGGTGCCGGCAGCGCTGGAGATCAGCCGCAAGACCTACGCGAAGATCCGGCAAAACCTGTTCTGGGCCTTCGTCTATAACCTGATCGGCATTCCCCTGGCGGCCTTCGGCTTTCTCAACCCGGTGCTGGCCGGCGCGGCCATGGCGTTGTCGAGCGTCAGCGTGGTGAGCAATGCGCTACTGTTGAAAACCTGGAAACCCAAGGATCTGGAGGACAACCGATGAACATCGGCCAAGCAGCCCGCCACAGCGGCCTGAGCGCGAAGATGATCCGTTATTACGAGTCGATCGGCCTGCTCCAGGCGGCTCATCGCACTGACAGCGGTTACCGGGTGTATGGCGATGACGACCTGCACACCCTGGCCTTCATCAAGCGTTCCCGGGACCTGGGGTTTTCCCTGGAAGAGGTCGGCAAACTGCTGACCCTCTGGCAAGACCGCCAGCGTGCCAGCGCCGATGTGAAAGCCTTGGCCCGTCAGCACATTGACGAGCTGAACCAGAAGATCCGCGAATTGGGTCAGCTGCGCGATACGTTGCAGGATCTGGTGGAGCATTGCCAGGGCGATCACCGGCCTGATTGTCCGATTCTCAAGGAGCTGGAGTCGGGGTGTTGTGCTGAACCGGTGCGTGCCTGATTGAAAAACTATCCCTTGTGGGAGCGAGCCTGCTCGCGATGAGGCCAGCACATTTAACATCTCTATTTACTGACACACCGCTTTCGCGAGCAGGCTCGCTCCTACAGGGTGCAGGTGTCGGGCACAAAAAAACCGGCCGAAGCCGGTTTTTTTCGTTCAACCGATCACTGCATCCACGGCGGAGGCGGCTCTTCGGTTTTGCCCGGTGGCGCATCGTCTGCGGCGCGGGCCGCTTGCTTGCGCTCTTCATCCAGGCGCGCGGCCTCGATTTCGCGCATGATGCCGCCGACATCGGCCAACTCTTCCGGTTCGTCGAATTCGCCGGTCAGCATACTGCCCGGGTGCAACGTACCGGCCTCGTACAAGGCCCACATTTCCTTGGCATACCGGGTCTTTTTCAACTCCGGCGCAAAACGCCCGAAGTAGGACGCCATGTTGCCCACGTCCCGCTCCAGCATGCTGAATGCGTGGTTATTACCCGCCGCATCCACCGCTTGCGGCAAGTCGATGATCACCGGGCCGGTCGGGGTCAGCAGGACGTTGAACTCGGACAGGTCGCCGTGCACCAGGCCGGTGCACAACATCAGCACGATCTGCGAAATCAGGTACGCGTGATACTCGCGCGCCTGATCCGGCTCCAGGACCACGTCGTTCAGACGCGGCGCGGCATCCCCGTACTCATCGGCCACCAACTCCATCAGCAGCACGCCTTCGAGGAAGTCATACGGCTTGGGCACTCGCACACCGGCATTGGCCAGGCGAAACAGCGCCGCCACTTCGGCGTTCTGCCAGGCGTCTTCGGTTTCCTTGCGGCCAAACTTGGAACCCTTGGCCATGGCCCGGGCCTGACGGCTGTTGCGTACCTTACGGCCTTCCTGATACTCGGCCGCCTGACGAAAACTGCGTTTGTTCGCCTCCTTGTAGACCTTCGCGCAACGTAACTGGTTACCGCAGCGCACCACATAAACAGCTGCTTCTTTACCACTCATGAGTGGGCGCAGCACTTCGTCGACCAGACCGTCCTCGATCAGGGGTTCAATGCGTTTTGGAGTCTTCATCAGCTTTTATTGTGGGTCCTTTATTACCAAACACGCGAAAGTCATTCGTTATACGGCAATCCATCCATTCGGGGGAGGGGGTGCCGACGTACCGCTCGCAGGATTTTTCACATCAACCCTCAATTTCCGGAGACAACAGCCGAAGCCCTGAGTGACAAACTGATTTGTCCGACAATCGTTTCCATAACAATAACGATGCCGCACTCACGGATCCGGGTTGATCAAGAACGTTTACGGCTGCCAATAAACCGCGAGTCATCTGCACTGCGTGGGCCTACAAGAAAATCTGGAGCGCGGATGAACATCAAACAGAAGTTGACCTGGGCGTTTGCAATCATCGCCTGCCTGCCCGTGGTGCTGGTCGCCACCCTCGTAGTGCTGAACCTGCGCAGTGATGCCAAGGACGAATTCGTCGACAACAGCGGTCGCGAAATCCGTCAGGTCAGCAACGCCATGCAACTGTTCTTCGACGGCATCAGCCAGAACGTCGAATACCTGGCCAGGCAATCGGTCATCAAGAATTCCGATGACAGCCTCAAGACTTACATGGACGCCAACGCCGCCAGCATTCCCCAGGGCGAGATGGACAAGAAAGTCTTCGCCTTCCTGCAGGAGCTGGGCAACGCCCATCCTTCCTACGCCTACGCCATCCTCGGCACCGCCGCCGGCGGTTACGTGTCGTGGCCGGACGATGCCAAGCTGGCCAACTACGACCCGCGTCAGCGCCCGTGGTACAAGGCAGCCCAGGCCAAACCAGGCAAGCCGTTCCGTACCGAGGCCTATTACTGGGCCGAAAACGATACGTCCTACGTCAGCACCGTACGCACCATCGACAACAAGCTGGGCACCAACGGCGGTGTGGTCAGCATCGACGTGTCGCTCAAGCAGCTCACCGAACTGGTCAAGCAGATCAAGCTCGGCGAAACCGGCTACCTGATGCTGCTGGAAAACTCCGGCACCGTTCTGGTCGATCCAAAACAACCGGAGCACAACTTCAAGGCCCTGGGCAGCCTCGGCGAGGGTTATGCGCAACTGGCCAAGGCCGGCAAAGGCATGGTCGAAGTTGAACTCAATGGCGAGCGCTACATGGCCAATGTCTGGCCATCGGAGCAGTTGGGCTGGACCTTTATCGGCCTGATCAAGCAGAGCGATGTGATGAGCACCGCGACCCAACTGACCTGGTTGATCGCGATCATCGCCGCCGTACTGGCAGTGGTCTTCGCCATCGTCGGCGCCAGTTTCGCCAGCGTCATCGTGCGTCCGATCCGCAGCGTGGCCGATGGCCTGGAAGGCATTGCCCAAGGTGAAGGCGACCTGACCAAGAACCTGCAAATCCGTGGCAGCGACGAAACCGCGCAACTGGCCAACTGGTTCAACCAATTCCTGGCCGCGATTCGCAACCTGATCCAGAACATCGGCGGCGCCGCGAGCAAGATCCTGGCCACGTCCAAAAGCTCGACCCAGGTCTCCAGCGACATGGCGGAAGCCGCCGGGCGCCAGCGTGAAGCGGTGGACATGGTGTCTACGGCGTTCCACGAAATGGTCGCTACCGCCAATGAAGTGGCGCGCTCTTGCAGCCAGGCCGCCGAGTCTGCCGACAGCGGCCAGCGTCAGGCCCGCGAAGGCCAGCAACAGATCGATGCCGCCGTGAGCAGCGTGGATCGCCTGAGCCAGGAAATCGAACAGTCCGCCCAGTCGATGCAACAACTGGAGCGCGACAGCAATGACATTCAGTCGATCCTCGGCACCATTCGCTCGATCGCCGAACAGACCAACCTGTTGGCGCTGAACGCCGCCATCGAAGCGGCGCGGGCCGGTGAGCAAGGTCGTGGTTTTGCGGTGGTGGCGGATGAAGTTCGGGCGCTGGCCAAGCGTACGGCCGACTCCACGGCGGAAATCGACGGGCTGCTGGGCAACCTGGCCAAACGCACCAGCCAGGTGACGCAGCAAATGCATGCCAGCCTGGAAGTATCGCAGCAGTCGGTGACGCGCATCGGCGAAGCGCGCAGCAGCTTCGGGCAGATTCGCGAGTCGGTGGACGTGATCCGCGACATGAACACCCAGATCGCCACGGCAGCGGAACAACAGCACCAGGTGGCCGAAGACATCAACCGGCACATCAGCCAGATCCACGGCGATGCGCAACTGGTGGCCGAACTGGCGAACTCGGCACGCCTGGACTCCCAGAGCCTGGCCGGATTGTCGAATGAGCTGGATGGGTTGGTGCGTCGCTTCCGCACCTGATCGGCGACCGCGTCACGGCCCATCGCTGGCAAGCCAGCTCCCACAGGGTCCGCATTGTCCTTGTGGGAGCTGGCTTGCCAGCGATGGGGCCGTCACTGCCGAAACAACTCTCCCGGGGTAAACCCGAACAGGCCTTTGAACGCCGCAATAAACGCCGACGTCGAGTCATACCCGCAGGCCAGCGCGGCATTGGTCACGCTGTCCCCCTCTTCCAGCAAACTCAGCGACGACAGCAACCGCATGCGCTGGCGCCAGCCGCGAAAGCTCAACCCGGTTTCGCGCTGAAACAGGCGCATCAGGGTTTTTTCCGACGAGCCCAAACGCTCTGCCCACTCTTGCAAGGTCACATTGCGCTCTGGATTTTCGATCAGCTCGTTGCACAACCCCAGCAACCGTTCATGGCGGGGTAACGGCAGGGAGAACCCGACTTCCGGCAACGCAGCCAGTTGATCCAGTAACACACTCACCAGTCGTGCTTCCGGGCTATCGCCCTGTGGATACTCCACGGGCAGCAGGCAAAAACTCTTGATCAGCTCCCGGGCCAGCGGCGTCACTTCCAGCACCCGGCAGCGCCCGTCCGCCCACTGGCAGTCCTCGCGACGCACATACAGACTGCGCATCTCGGCGCGCATTGACGTCACCACCTGGTGCTCAAGATCCGCCGGAATCCAGATGCCCCACTGCGGCGGCGCGAAGAAACTGCCTTCGGCGGTGTGCACGCCAAGAACGCCGCTGATGGCGTAGGAAAACTGCACCCAATCGTGCCGATGGGACGGCGTCCACGAACCGGCGTTGAGGCTCTCCACCCGCGCATACAGAGGGCGCGGTAGTACGGTGAGGGGCGGGATGCTACGTTCGAGTGACACTTGTCCGTTGGTCGGCATTGACGGGCCTTGTGTTGCGGGACGGCTGATGAAGCGACGCTAAGCCATGTCACAAATCTATTCAACACCGACAATCCCTGTAGGAGCTGGCTTGCCAGCGAAGAGGACAACACATTCGATATCTCTATTGGCTGACACTCCGCTATCGCTGGCAAGCCAG
>NZ_WTFT01000028.1 GCF_009861505.1 Pseudomonas izuensis
TCCGAAACCCCTATCTGCGTATGCAGGTAGGGGTTTTGTCATTCTGGGCTGCCAATAATGCCGCATTAATGACGTTGAACATTCATTTCCCTCTTTCACTACACCTTCAGATACCCTGCTTTACTTGCTCCACCACTCGGGCAGCATTCTTGTATATTCCATTCAACACGCCACTTTGAAATGCTCTTAAGTCCGTAGCATGTTGTGACTACCTTCATTTTTTTCGTCACCTCTAAAAATCGCAGCCTCTGGTTGCGATTTTTTTATCTGAATCGAGGAGATATCCATGGACCGCTTCCAGGAAATGCAGGTCTTCGCAGCCGTTGCCCAGGAGCAGGGGTTTTCGGCGGCGGCGCGGCGTTTGGGTATGTCCGCCGCCAGCGCCACACGGGCGGTGGCTGCGCTCGAGAGGCGCATCGGTACTCAGTTGCTGACTCGCACCACACGCAGTGTGCATTTGAGTGAGGCGGGTCAGCGGTATCTCGAAGACTGTCGGAGAATTCTCGCCGAAGTGCAGGAAGCCGAAGATTCAGCGGCAGGCAGCCATGCCCAACCCCGTGGGCAGCTGACAATTACGGCGCCGGTGTTGTTTGGTGAGTTGTTCGTTACACCGGTGATGGTGAGTTTTCTGACGCAATTCCCGGACGTCACCATCAATGCGTTGCTGGTTGATCGAATCGTCAGTGTGGTCGAGGAGGGGGTTGATGTGGCCGTGCGCATCGGTGAGTTGCCAGACAGCAATCAGCATGCGATTCGGGTGGGGCAAGTGCGCAGGGTGATTGTTGCATCACCGCAGTTTCTGGCGATCCATGGTCGACCAACACATCCGCAAGACCTGGCTCAGGCGCCGATCATTGCGACGTCCTCGATTGGTCAGCAGAGAAGCTGGCCATTTCTTGACGGTGATGAGCCACTGGGTGTTCGTGCTGAACCGCGCTTGGTGGTGACGGCTAACCAGGCCGCCATCACCGCAGCAGCGCTTGGTCTGGGGTTCACCCGGGTCTTGTCTTATCAGGTGGCGAGCAAGATCGCGGCCGGCGAGTTGGAAATCATTCTGAGCGAATTCGAAGTGCCGCCACTACCGATCCATGTGGTGTATCAAGGCGGGAGGAAGGCTGCGGCGCGGGTTCGCAGTTTTGTCGACATCATGGTGAAGGCCCTCAGGGAACATCCGGCCTTGCAGGGCTGACCGGTTATTTCACTGGTTGAAATAATGGATTGCGTTTGCTGGTTATTCAGTTGTTTTCGAGACTGGTAGAAGATGGTGGCCATCGGTGCTGATCGCTCCCGAACAGCGCCACTCACCCGCGGAGTCGACCATGCAGGCCATTAAACTCTACAACTTCCCACGTTCCGGCCACGCTCACCGCGTGGAACTGATGCTCTCGCTGCTGCGACTGCCAACCGAGCTGATCTTCGTCGACCTCGCCAAGGGCGAGCATAAAAAACAGGAATTCCTGGCGCTGAATGCTTTTGGTCAGGTGCCGGTGTTGGATGATCAAGGCGTGGTGTTGGCTGATTCCAATGCGATCCTGGTGTATCTGGCACAAAAATATGGCAACGGGCGCTGGCTGCCGGCCGATCCGGTTGGCGCGGCGAAGGTGCAACGCTGGTTATCCGTCGCCGCGGGTCCCATCGCATTCGGTCCCGCCCGGGCAAGGCTGATCACGGTATTTGGTGCGCCTTACAACGCCGAAGAAGTAATTGCTTACGCCCATACCGTGCTCAAGGTGATCGACAAGGAGTTGGCCAAGGCGCCTTACCTCGTCGGTAACGAACCAACCATCGCCGACGTCTCCGCTTACAGCTACATCGCTCATGCGCCTGAAGGCAATGTATCACTGGACGACTACGCCAACATTCGCGCCTGGCTGGCCCGAGTCGAGGCGTTGCCCGGATTTGTCGGCATGCCACGCACCGTAGCGGGCCTGCAGAAAACTGCCTGATACTTGTGGCCCGGCTTTTCCGGGCCTTTCACGCTGCGCCATCGGTGCAGGGGAGAAGCCGTAATGGATCGTTCACCGTGGCATGCCGGCGAGAAACAGTTGCAGACTCATGTAGGCGTTCACGAGCGAATGGAGGTGCTGGGTCGTAGGGTCATTCGCAGCGAGATGCCGGACCAGCATCGCACTTTCTATCAGCAACTGCCGTTCATGTTGTTTGGGGCGGTCGATGCGAACGGTCATCCTTGGGCCAGTGTGCTGGAAGGTGAGCCGGGCTTCGCGCACTCGCCCGAACCGGGGCTATTGCAATTCAACAGCCTGCCAGCTGCCGATGATCCGGCGCAATTGAGCGATGGAGCGGCGATTGGTCTGCTGGGGATAGAACTGCACACCCGGCGTCGTAACCGGATCAATGGGCGGATTGGTGGCCTGTCGGCCAGCGGGTTCGCTGTGACGGTGGAGCAGTCTTACGGTAATTGCCCTCAGTACATTCAATTGCGCCAGTTTCGCACGGTGCCACTGGCGGACCCGGCGATGCGCATCGCCCAACATCTCACCGAGCTGGATGACGCCGCCAAAGCCGTGATCGCCGAGGCAGACACCTTCTTTGTCGCCAGTTATGTGGATGTCGAGGGCGAACGGTCGGTGGATGTTTCCCATCGTGGTGGACAGGCCGGTTTTGTCCAGGTGGAAGGGAATCGGCTGACCATTCCGGATTTTGCCGGCAACCTTTTTTTCAATACGCTGGGCAACCTGCTGGTCAATCCAAGGGCGGGTTTGTTGTTTATCGATTTCAATTCGGGTGACCTGCTACAACTGAGCGGCCACACCGAAATCATCCTTGAAGGGCCGCAGGTCGACGCATTTCAAGGTGCTGAACGCCTTTGGATGTTCCACGTGGAACACGTAGTGCGTCGTCCTGCTGCTCTTGCGCTGCGTTGGCGATTCGATGGTGTCTCACCCACCAGCTTGCTGACCGGCACCTGGCCGCAAGCCAACGCCCGTTTGCAGGCAAAGGCGCTGGGTGATCAGTGGCGGCCGCTGCGGGTGGCGCGGATCGAGGCGGAAAGCCGCAACATTCGCTCGATTTATCTGGAGCCTGCTGACGGCGCCGGTTTGCCCTTGTTTCAGGCCGGACAGCATTTGCCGCTGCGCTTCAACATTCACGGCGAGGTGCACATCCGCACGTACAGCTTGTCGAGCGCGCCGTCCGACGATTTTTTTCGCATCAGTGTGAAGCGTGACGGGCGAGTGTCTTCGCACCTGCATGAGCAGATTCGTGTCGGAGATCTGTTGGAAGCGCGCGCACCCCAAGGGCATTTCACCGTGGCGCCCAATGAGCGTCGGCCGCTGGTGCTGTTGGCCGCTGGCGTCGGCATCACGCCGCTGCTGTCGATGTTGCGTGAGGTGGTTTATCAAGGATTGCGCACACGCCGTATCCGGCCGACCTTGTTCTTGCAAAGTTCGCGCACGTTGGCTGATCAAGTCTTTCGTCCCGAGTTGAATCGTTTACTCGACGATGTCGGGGACGCGGTCAGGGTGGTACGCCTGCTCAGCCAACCGGAGCCGGAGGCGCGGGAAGGGGAGGACTTTGATTTGACCGGGCGGATCGATGTGGAACTGCTCAAAAACCTGATTGAGGCCGAGGACTACGATCAGCTGGATTTTGTCCTCTGCGGTCCGGGCAGTTTTACTCAAGCGCTGTACGACAGCCTGCGAGAGCTGGATATTCGTGATGCACGGATTCACGCCGAAACCTTCGGCCCATCAACGTTGCGTCGTAGTCCCGACCCGGACGCAGTGGTCATGGAGCAACCACCGGCCGCGACCACCTCAGTGCCGGTTGTGTTCGAGCGTTCGGCCAAAGAGGCGCGTTGGCAACCCGATGGAGGCACTCTGCTGGAGCTGGCGGAAAGCCGTGGCCTGCACCCCGAATTCAGTTGCCGCGGCGGTTCCTGCGGGACCTGCAAAACGCGTCTTATCAGCGGCCAGGTGAATTATCCACAGCCACCCGCGGAGGTACCGGACGAAGGACATATACTGATTTGCTGTGCGATTCCGGCTCAGGGAGCGCAGCCTTTGGTGCTGGATTTGTAGCAACCTTCGGCAACTGCTGGGCGGAACCGGTTTTACCTCAAGGAGCTTTATGTATTTGTTCGTGCGTCTGTCGGCGTTGTTTATTGCTTTGGCGTTCCTTAATGGCTGCGGACGACAGGACGCGCCGCCACTCGACCAGCAATTCTACGTCTGGCAACGGCAATGGACGCCGGCCCATGAAGCGGCCCTGAAAGACAGTCGCGCCGACTTTTCCACTCTGCGCGTGTTGGCGTTGCAGGCCTTTCCCCAGGCAGGCTGGAGTCGTGCGCGGATTGATCCGGTGCTGCTCAAGGCGGACGGTCGGCCACTGATTGCAGTCATTCGCCTCGATGGCCAGCTCAAGGCGCTGAATCAAGACGACGTCACAACTCAGATTACGCAGGTGATCAGCGAGTGGCAGGCACAAGGGCTGACGCTTGCCGGCGTTGAAATCGACCACGACGCCGGTAACGCTCGGCTACCGGCCTATCGCGAATTTCTGGCGCACTTGCGCGCGGCTCTACCGGTTTCTGTGGCGCTGAGCATCACCGCATTGCCGGCCTGGCTCGACAGTCCCGAATTACCAGCATTGTTATCCACAGTCGACAGCAGCGTGTTGCAGGTTCACGCGGTGAGCGATCCCCATCGTGGCCTGTTTGATCCGGATCTGGCGCGGCAGTGGGCAAAGTCCTGGAGTCGCATCACCCCTAAACCCTTCTATCTGGCACTGCCTGCTTATGGTGTGGCGCTGTTGCCGAGCACCAGCGGTGCGCCAATCGTCGAGAGCGAACTCCGCATCGAACGGGGTGGCGAGCGCCGCGAATTGCGGGCCGATCCGCAGCAATTGAGTCAGCTCGCCGCCCAATTACGTGCTGATCGGCCAACGCATCTGGCCGGCCTGATCTGGTTTCGCCTGCCGCTCGCCAATGACCGTCGAGCCTGGAGCCTGACCACCCTGCGCGCCGTAGCGCGTGGTGATGCCCTCGACAGTCGGCTGGCACTGAACCTCTCGGCACAACAAGGCCTCTATGACATCGGCATCCGTAACGAGGGTAACCTCGACAGCGCTTGGCCCGAGCGTTTGACGCTGGCGGTGCAAGGCTGCGAGGGGGCCGATGCGCTGGCCGGGTATGCATTGCAACAAACCCCGGATCTGCTTACCTTCACCCGCCTGCGTGAAGGTCGGATAGCGGCCGGTGGGCAGCGTGCCATCGGTTGGGCACGCTGCGCAAAAATTGATCAAGGAGAGTCGAATGTTCACCCGTAACTGGCCGCGCCATCTGCTGTGCCTCAGCCTCAGTCTGCCGCTGGGTTCAGCATTGGCGTGCGGGCCCGACTTTCCAGCGCGCCTGCTGGACAACCGCGGCCAGTCGCTGGCGGAGCTGCCGGAGGGCAGTTTCCGGTTTGAGATCAATCGACTTGGGCACACGATCGCGGGCCTGAAGAACATCAGCGAAGTCGCCTATGGTCTGGACGCCACCGACTATGCAGAGCAACGCAGTCAGGCCGAGCAATCCGGTTTGACCGCCGAGCAGCAAGCGATGGTGAAACAACTGCGTGGCCTGACCGACGCCCGTCAGGTGGAAGCGCAAGGCGCGAGTCTGCCCGCCGAGCTCAGGTTATATGTGGCCGGAGCGGTGGCGTTTGCTGCCAATGATCATGGTTTGGCGGCAGAGTACTTCCAGAAGGTACTGGCGCTTCCAGCTGATCAACGGGCGTTGCGCAGCACCTGGGCGGCGTATTCGTTGGGCCGGGCGTTGTTCGCCATGAGCTCGGAAGCGGACGCGGGTCCCGACCTGCTGGCACGGTCCGCAAAGGCGTTCGAGCAAACCCGGCAACTGAGCATCGACGGTTTCAGTGACCCGCTGGAACTGGGCGTCGCCAGCCTCGGTGAAGAGGCCAGGGTGGCGCGCACCGCTGGCGACTGGAACAGCGCCATTGAACTCTACGCCACGCAAAACCGTCACGGTTCGACGGTGGGCTACAGCTCATTGAAGTTGTTGATGGCCGAGCTGGCGTCGATGCCCGAGGCGCAACTGGCTGAAAGGCTCAAGAGTCAGCCGGTACAGCAACTGGTCACTGCGTCGTTGATCAGTCGACTGGGCTGGTCATTCGGTGATCAACCATCGCACGAAGGAAAATTGATCAAGCTCCTGCAAAGCAGCACCCGGGGCAGTCTCGACAATGCCGATCGGCTGGCCGCGGTGAATTATCAACAGGGCGATTACACCAGCGCCAAGGCTTTTCTCGAACACGCCGGTGAGAGTGGCCTGGCTTGGTGGCTACGGGCCAAACTGGCGGTGCGTGAGGGCGACAAAAACGGGGCGGCTGCGGCGTACGCAAAAGCGGCACAGGCCTTCCCGCGGGATGAGTCCTGGGGTGAGCGACGGACGTCGGGCTGGGCTTTCGAATCCTTGCAACCCAAGTGTCGGGTTGAAGGCGAAAGCGCGATTCTGGCCCTGCAACGTGGGGATTACCTGCAAGCGTTCGATCAGCTTTATCGCAGCAATGACATTTACTGGCTCGACGCCGCGACGATCGCCGAGCGTGTGCTGACCGTCGATGAACTCAAGCATTACGTCGACACCCAGGTGCCGGCACCGCCACCGCTGACTCAGCAGGATCGCGAAAACTACGTACCGCTGCCGGTGGCGGCGAAACTGCGCAATTTGCTTGGGCGGCGTTTGTTGCGCGAAGGGCACTATGAAGAGGCGTCGGCGTATTTCGATAACGACGGCTTGCGCAACAAAGCCAGGTTGTATGGCCAGCAACGTGTGACGGCCGATTCGGCATGGTGGCCGACGCGTCGCGCTGCTGCACTGTTCAATGCCGCCTGGACGGCGCGCGAGTGGGGAATGGATATTCTCGGCTACGAAATGGCCCCGGATTACGCCACGTTCGGCGGCAACTTCAGCCTTGAGGAGACTGAGCTGAAGGTCGGTCCGCTGGTGGCCGAGGACGAGGTGACGCGTCAGCAGGCCAGCGCCGCCCAACCCGATCAACGTTACCACTACCGGTTTGTCGCCACGGCATTGGCCGGTCGCGCCGCCGATAACTTGCCCCACACCAGCCAGGCGTTTGCCGCCGTGCTGTGCGAAGCGGCCGGGTGGAACAGCAGCCTGGAAGAACAAAGTGCGCTTTATCAGCGCTACATCAAGGAAGGCCCATTTGTACCGTGGGCGGCGGATTTCGGTCATCAGTGCCCGTATCCCGACTTCCAGAACGCCGACAAGCGCTACGTCACTCAGGTAACTGACGCGGCTCGCTCAGCGCTGCGGCCATACAGGACAGCGTTGCAATGGGTCAGTGTGCTGGCTGTAACCGCAGCGACGCTGATGCTGATCATTCGTCGCCGCCGCAAGGTTCAGTGAGGTTCAAGCCTGTTGAACAAAGGTCAGCCGCACGGCGAAACCGATCAACAGGCTGCCGAACAACCATTGCTGCAGACGTTGGGCAGATGGACTGCGTTGCAACCATCGACCCAATGCGGCCCCGGCCAGGGCGTAAGCACTGTCGAACAGCAGACCGACGGCCACCAGCACCACACCTAGAGTGGCGAATTGCGTGAGCACCGGGCCTGCGTGCGGGTCAATGAACTGCGGCAGCAGTACCGAGCAGAACAACAGGGCTTTGGGGTTGAGCAGGTTAGTCAGCAAACCGCGCTGGATCGCTTGCTGATAACGAGGCTTCTCGCCGGTTGCATTCGAACTGTTCAGGCTTGGCAGCAGGGTCGTGCGCAAGCACTGAATGCCGATCCACAACAGGTACGCGGCGCCGACCAGACGCACCACTTCGAAGGTCCAGGGCGCAGCCTTGAACAGTGCCGCCAACCCCAACGCCGCCAGTGCCACATGGCAACCCCGGGCAATAGCCAACCCTACGGCTGTGGCCAGTGCCGCGCCTTTGCCCTGGCGGGCGCCAGTCTGCAATAGCAGAATCATGTCGGGACCCGGCAACAGGTAAACCACCGCCAGCGCCATGAAAAACAGCCAGAGTCCCGCCATGTTGCACCCCATTCGTTGTCGATTCGGTACGGCCAGTCTAGGGCGAAGGGGCAGGGCAGGTGCTTGCGTAGTTTGCTTCTAAAACGGGCTGTCTTGGCATAACCTGCCATTAAACGACCGTTGAACTCTCTGGATCTGCCAAATCATGAAACTTGATGCCTACGACCGCAAGATTCTCGCCGCGCTGCAACGGGACGGTCGCCTGAGCAACGTGCAATTGGCTGACGAGATCGGCTTGTCTGCGTCGCCGTGCTTGCGGCGGGTGCGGATGCTCGAAGAGGCCGGGGTCATTCGTGGCTATCAAGCCAATCTGGATCGCGATGAAGTCGGACTTGGGTTGACCGTGTTCGTCGGAGTAAAGGTCGAGCGCCATAACGATGAACAGGCCGAAGCTTTTCGCCGGGCCGTGACGGCGTTGCCCGAAGTGATTTCGGCGTTTCTGGTGTCAGGGGAATCCGACTTTCTGTTGCAGGTGGTGGTGCCGGACTTGCGCGGATATGACCGGTTTCTCACGGGGAGTTTGCTCAAGTTGCCGGGCGTGAGCGATATCCGCAGCAACTTTGCTATTCATACGGTGAAGGCGCCAGGAGCGTTGCCGCTTGAGCATTTGCCGCTTTAGACCGAGTCGACTGCATGGCGAGCAGGTTCGCTCCCACAGGGAATCATTGAGCCACTGTGGGAGCGAGCCTGCTGGCGATGCAGTCACTACACATCTTCAGCCTTACATCTGAGTCGCCATCCCCTCCACATTCATCGCCGCCTGGCGCAAAGCTTCGGAGCGGGTCGGGTGTGGATGACAGGTCAGGGCGATATCTTCGGCCGAGGCGCTGAACTCCATGGCTACGCAATACTCGCCAATCATTTCACTGACACTCGGCCCGACAAGGTGAACACCAAGGATTTCATCCGTTCGCTCATCGGCCAGAACCTTGGCGAAGCCTTCGGTTTCGTGATTGATTTTCGCCCGGCTGTTGGCGGTAAAGGGGAATTTGCCGACCTTGTATGCCCGGCCTTCGGCCTTCAGTTGCTCTTCGGTCCTGCCGACGCTGGCCAGTTCGGGTTTGGTGTAGATCACGTTGGGAATCAACTCATAGTTGACCTCGCCGGCCTTGCCTACGATCTGCTCGACACAGGCCATGGCTTCGTCTTCGGCTTTGTGCGCGAGCATCGGTCCGGACGTCACGTCGCCAATGACCCAAATCCCGGCGGCTTCGGTGCGGTGGCCCTTGTTGGCGAGCATGCCGCGTTTGTCCGTGGCAAGGCCGACGTTCTCCAGCCCCAGCCCTTGCGTGTAAGGTCGGCGTCCGATGGCCACCAGTACGTAATCGGCTTCGAGCGTTTCGCTCGTGCCGCCCGCGGCAGGTTCAACACTCAGTTGGACGCCACTATCGGACGTTGTCGCGCGGGTCACTTTCGAGCTCAGCTTGAAGCTGATGCCTTGCTTGCTCAACGAGCGCTGCAGGGTTTTGCCCGCTTCGCCATCCACACCGGGACAAATCCGGTCGAGGAATTCGACCACGGTCACCTGAGCGCCCAAACGCCGCCACACCGATCCCAGCTCCAGGCCGATCACGCCGGCGCCGATCACCACCAGGTGCTTGGGCACTTCTGCCAGTGACAGCGCGCCGGTGGAGTCGAGGATGCGCTTGTTATCGATGTCCACGCCGGGCAGGGGAGTGGGCTCGGAACCGGTGGCGATGATGATGTCCTTGGCGCTCAATTCGGTCTTGCCGCCTGCGTTGTCCGTCACCGTAACTTTGCCCGGCCCGTCGATGTGGCCCCAACCCTTGATCCAGTCGACCTTGTTTTTGCGAAAGAGAAACTCGATGCCTTTGGTCAACCCGGTGACGCTTTCCTCCTTCTGTTTCATCATCTGGGTGAGATTGAGCGTGGGTTTGACCTCGATACCCAGGTTGGCGAATTCCGCTCCCATGGCCGCGTCGTAAAGTTCGGAGGCGTGCAGCAACGCCTTGGACGGCATGCAGCCGACGTTCAGGCAGGTTCCGCCGAGGGTGGCGCGTCCTTCTACGCAAGCTGCTTTCAAACCCAGTTGCCCTGCGCGGATGGCTGCGTTGTAGCCGCCGGGGCCACCGCCGAGTATCACGACGTCATAAGTGCTCATGGAATGACTCCTGGATCGAAAGAGGACGGAAGGTGTAAAGGTAGTTGTATAAAAAATTACGTACATAATATGTGCGTTTTGACGAGTTTCGGTCAAGGCTTCAGCCAAGGGACAGGTCGAGCGTTTTTAGATAGCGCAATTAAGTACGAATATTTCACCATTTTCGTTATATCGTAACGAATTGCGATAAAACAAAGCTGAACACTGGGGTGGTATGCAAGTCGATCTCGATGTGGAGGAGGCGCAGATAGCCGGGCTGCCGCGCTTTCAACAGGCGGTTTTTCAAGGGCGGCGATTGCGTCAGTTCGCTATTGGCTTCGGCGCGTTGGCGGCGATGGGGCTGGTGCTGGGTTTTTTTGTGGGGCTGTTTGCGTCGCAATCTCTTTGGCCGGCGTTGCTGTTCAATCAAAGCGCTGCGTTGCTCGTATTGGTTGCTGGGTTTCAATCGGCCTGGTGGGTGACGCAATGGCGAGCGCGGGCGCTGAGTCCGGTCATGCCGGCGGTTGTAGTTGAAGAAATCGAATCTCCGGTTGGCTGGTACGAACGGCTGCTGGTGCGCATAGGCCAGCGCTGGCTGACCACCCTCAAGCAGATCGGTGCGCCGACACTGTGGCTCGGCGGTTGGGCATTGTTGGCGCTGCTTTGCATCGAACAGGTCTGGAACCTTGGCCTGCCACCCGCCGCGTTGGGCTTGTCGGCCACGGTCGGCGCGGCGCTGGCGTTGTTGCTGGCTTTCGGTTTGCTGGTGCTGGAGCGTCAACTGGCCCAGGAAAACCCGGCGCAGTGGCCAGAAGCCGGGGCATTGTCGCAACTGGCACGCGTCACAATCATCAGCCTGGTGCTCGGTGCCTTGTGCCTGTTGTTCGGCAATGAAACCTCGATCTGGCCAGTACGTCTGGCGGTACTGATCGGCCTCCTGCCGGGGCTGGTCGCGGTGGAATTGTTGTTGCGCGTTGTGCTGTCATTGTTCAGTCCCCGTCGCGAACAACTTGAACCGGCAATGCTGGCGCGCAGTTTTGTCGCCGACATGCTGCGCTGGCCACCGCAGCCGTTGCTGGCGTTGCAGCACGAATTGCACAACCGCTTCGGCATCGACCTGCGGCAGATCTGGGCTTTCACTTACATGCGTCGGGCATTTTTGCCGGTGCTGGCCGTTGTTGTACTCGTGGGTTGGTCACTCACTGGCCTCCATGAAATACCGCTGCAAGGGCGGGGCATTTACGAGCGTTTCGGCAAACCTGTGACGGTGTTCGGTCCCGGTTTGCACGCCGGTTTACCTTGGCCGCTGGGTCGGGTGTTGAGTGTCGAGAACGGCGTGGTTCACGAGTTGGCCACCAGCGTTGGCGAAACCTCGGCTCCCGTGCAGGTCGACCCTGCCGAAGGTCCGGCGCCGATCACGGCCAATCGGCTGTGGGACGCGAGCCATGTGAACGACAAATCCCAGGTGATCGCCAGCAGCCGTGCCGAAAAGCAGAGCTTTCAGATCGTCAACATGGATGTGCGCTTCGTCTATCGCATCGGCCTGACCGATCAGGCGGCACTGGCGGCAACCTACAACAGCGCAGATGTGCCGACACTGATTCGTAGCACCGCCAGCAGGATTCTGGTCCACGACTTCGCCTCGCGAACCCTCGACGGTTTGCTCGGCGAAGACCGGGTAGGGCTTGCCGAAGAAATCGGCCGCGCGGTGCAGGGGGATCTGGAGAAACTCGACAGCGGCGTGGAAATTCTCGCCACGGTGGTCGAAGCGATTCACCCGCCAGCCGGGGCCGCCAATGCCTATCACGGTGTGCAAGCGGCACAGATTGGTGTGCAGGCGTTGATCGCTCGCGAGCGCGGAGCGGCCGCGGAGGCTACCAACCAGGCGCAGTTGCAGGCGAGCATCGCCCGTGATCAAGCAACGGCCAGCGCCCGTGAAATCAATGCGGTTGCGCAAGCAGCCGACCTCAAATTCACCGCCGAGAGAAAAGCTTACATCAGTGCCGGTCAGGCCTTTGTGTTGGAGCAATACCTCAGTCAGCTTTCCCAGGGCCTGGCCAATGCCAGGTTGCTGGTGCTCGATCATCGTCTGGGTGGCAGCAACAATGCGCCGACCATCGACCTGCGTACATTCACGTTGCCGGCTGATCCTGCGCCGTCGCGTCAAACCGCTCAGCCAGGAGCTGCCAATTGAGCCAGTCTCACACTCACGATCACGATGATCACGCCGGCCATGATCACGGCCATGGCGGGCATCATCACCACGGTCACCATCATCATCACCATCATGGCGATCCTCAGGAAGCCGGCCCTTTTCCCTGGCGGCGCATGGGGTGGGCGGTTTTGCTGGTGGCGTTCGCGGTGGCAGCGGCGAGCCTGGTACAGGTGCGTTCGGGGGAAGCCACAGTCATCACGCGTTTCGGCAATCCGTCGCGGGTCTTGCTGGAGCCAGGGCTTGGCTGGCGTTGGCCTGCGCCGTTCGAAGCGGCGATCCCGGTCGATCTGCGGCTACGCACCACATCCAGCGGTTTGCAGGACGTGGGTACGCGGGACGGTTTGCGCATCATCGTTCAAGCGTATGTGGCGTGGCAGGTGCAGGGTGACCCGGACAATGTGCAGCGCTTCATGCGCGCCGTGCAAAATCAGCCGGATGAAGCAGCGCGGCAGATTCGCACTTTTGTCGGCTCTGCGCTGGAAACCACCGCCAGCAGTTTTGATCTGGCCAACCTGGTAAACACCGATGCCAGTCAGGTGCACATCGCCGATTTCGAAGCGCAGTTGCGCCAGCAAATCGATCAGCAGTTGCTCGCCACTTATGGTGTGCGCGTATTGCAAGTCGGCATCGAGCGTCTGACCTTGCCATCGGTCACCCTCACCGCGACGGTCGATCGCATGCGTGCCGAGCGTGAAACCATTGCCACCGAACGTACCGCCATCGGCAAGCGTGAAGCGGCGCAAATTCGTTCCGCCGCCGAGCGTGATGCGCGAATCGTGCAGGCCGATGCCACGGTGAAAGCAGCGGGTATTGAAGCGCAATCGCGCGTCGAAGCCGCAGAAATTTATGGGCGCGCCTACGCTGGTTCGCCGCAGCTGTATAACTTGCTTCGTTCACTCGACACCTTGGGCACTGTGGTCACGCCGGGAACCAAGCTGATTCTGCGCACCGATGCAGCGCCATTTCGGGTGTTGGTTGACGGTCCGCCAAACCTCGATAACAAATCTGGATCGCAACCATGAGTTGGGTTCCACGTGGAACAAATGAGTTGAGTAGCCCCTGGATTCAGGCCGGGCGCTTGGCATTTCTCGCGTTATACGCAGTGACGGTATTGGCCGCCTTGGCGTGGGCATTCTCCAATGTACGGCAGATTGATCCACAGGACCGTGCGGTGGTTTTGCATTTCGGTGCCCTGGATCGCATCCAGAATGCCGGGTTGTTGTTGGCTTGGCCGCGACCGTTTGAACAGGTCATTTTGTTGCCGGCGGCGGATCGGGTGATCGAGCGTCGGGTGGAAAACCTGCTGCGCAGTGGTGCCGCCATACAAGCCGATCGAGTCGCCAGTTTCGCCACGCCGATCAGTGATGCACTGGCGGGCTCCGGCTATTTACTGACCGGCGATGCCGGGGTGGTGCAACTCGATGTTCGGGTTTTCTACAAAGTCACTGACCCCTATGCCTTCGTGGTGCAAGGCGAACACGTGCTGCCGGCACTGGATCGGCTTGTCACCCGTAGCGCGGTTGCGCTGACAGCGGCACGAGATCTGGACACCATTCTGGTGGCGCGACCAGAACTGATTGGAGCTGATAGCCAGGCTGCCGAAAGACGTGAGCGCTTGCGTGGCGACCTGGTGCAAGGCATCAATCAACGCCTGGCTGAATTGACCGCAACCGGGCAGGGCCTGGGAATTGAAGTAGCGCGTGTCGATGTGCAATCGAGTTTGCCCGGCCCGGCGGTGAACGCCTTTAATGCCGTACTGACGGCCAGCCAGCAAGCCGACAAAGCCGTGGCCAACGCGCGCACCGACGCCGAGAAACTGACCCAGGGCGCCAACGAAGAAGCCGACCGTGTGCTGCAAGTGGCCCATGCCCAGGCCAGCGAACGATTGGCCAAAGCCTCTGCTGATACTGCCACGGTGTTGAGCCTGGCCAAGGCGCAACAACAGGGTACCGACCCACAAATGTTGCTGCGGATCTACCGCGAGCGGATGCCGAAAATTCTCGGCCAGGCTGGCTCGGTGACCACGGTTGACCCCAAAGACGATTCCCGCCTGATCATTCAGGGAGCTGCCCAATGACTGCGCAAACTGCCGCTGCACCGAGCATGTTGTCCTCGGCCGAACAACGCAGCGCCGCCCGCCAATTGACCCTGGCCATGCTCGCTCTCGGCTTGCTCGCGCTGGGTCTTGTCTGGCGCTGGTTATCGCCCGAGCAGACCGGCGTCAGCCAATTGCTGCTCGGTTTTGCTTCCGTGCTAGTGGCCGTGCCGGTTATGCGTTCGGCCTGGTACAGCCTGCGTTACCCGAGCCTGCACGGCATCACCGATCAGTTGATCGCCCTGGCCATGCTCGGTGCCTGGGCGACTGGCGATCTGCTGACGGCTGCCTTGCTGCCGATCATCATGATCTTTGGCCACGTACTGGAAGAGCGCAGTGTGATCGGTTCGCAGGAAGCCATTCACGCCCTCGGCAAGCTGACGCGCAGCCATGCCCGAAAGATTCAGGCTGACGGTTCCATCGTCGAAGTCGACAATGGCACGCTCAAGGCAGGTGACCGGGTGGAAGTGCGCGCTGGCGATCGAGTACCGGCTGACGGGTTGGTGCTGTCCGGCCAGGCGAGTCTCGACACCGCGTCCATTACTGGCGAGTCGGTGCCGATAGAGGCGGGTGTCGGTATGCCGGTGTTTGGTGGTGCAATCAACCTCGACGGCCTGCTGCGCATTGAAGTAACCCGTACCGGCCACGAGTCGACCCTCGGCAAAGTTATCGCGCTGATGCAAAACGCCGAACGTTCCAAGCCACCGATCACACGGCTGCTGGAGCGTTACGCCGGCAGCTACATGGTGCTGGTGTTGTTGCTGGCGGCAGTGACCTGGTTCATCACCAACAATGCCCAGGCGATGCTCGCCGTACTGGTGGCAGCCTGTCCGTGTGCGCTCGTGTTGTCGGCACCGGCGACAGCGATCGCGGGGGTGGCGGTGGCGGCGCGACACGGCATTCTGATTCGCAGCTCTGCGTTTCTTGAGGAGCTGGCAGACCTGACTTCGCTGGTGGTCGACAAGACCGGAACCCTGACCTTTGGCACCTTGCGCCTGCAATCCATCGACAGCCCGCTTGAAGACCGAAGCCATGTCCTGAAACTTGCCGCCAGCCTCGGTTCGGCCAGCAGTCACCCGGTGAGCCGGGCGCTGGCCGGGTTGGTGATGCAGGAGCATTTTTTGTTGCTCACGGATATTCATGAACGTCAGGGGTTAGGGGTGGTGGCCATGACGGAGCAGGGTGAAGCGGCGCTCGGAAGACCGGAATTGTTCGCCCAATTGGATATTCCCGTATCAGCCGTACCCGACCACGACGGGCCGATTGCCGGGCTGGCACTCAATGGTGAATTCCTCGCCTGGCTGCTGCTGGCCGACAGTGTGAAACCCGAAGCAAGGTTTGCCCTGAATGAGTTGCGTGACCTTGGATTGGGCCGGCAACTGTTGCTCACCGGTGACCGACAAAGTGTCGCGCATACGTTGGCGCGGGATGTGGGCATCAGTGACGTCGAAGCGCAGGCGTTGCCCGAGGACAAACTCAACCGTGTGTTGAAAGAAATCGGTAATGGTTTTCGGCCTATGGTGGTGGGCGACGGCATCAACGATTCGTTGGCCCTCAAGGCCGGTGTGGTCGGCGTGGCCATGGGCGCGGGTGGCGCGGATATCGCCCTGGCTTCGGCCGACATCGTGTTGATCGGCAGCGACTTGCGCCGCCTGGGGACCTGTGTGCGCTTGAGTCGCCAGTGCCGGCAAACCTTGCAGGTGAATGTGATCATCGGTCTGGGCTGGACCCTGGCCATTGTGGCCTTCGCCGCGTTCGGCTGGCTTGGCGCGGCCGGGGCAATGATTGCAGCGTTGCTGCACAACCTCAGCACATTATTGGTATTGGGTAATGCCGGGCGGTTGCTGCGGTTTCAGGAGCCGCTACTGAAACTCAAGGACGATCCTTTGTAGGAGCGAGCTCGGCTCCGGGCGGCGCTCCGACGATGGTCGTTAACGATTACGCGTGTTTTCTGGCTATACGCGGCGCTCTGGAGTTCTTCGCGAGCAAGCTCGCTCCTACAAAGGGATGGGTAGAAGGTTTACAGAACTGTGCGCCGAATCTGTAGTCATTTAGGGTAAGAGCGATCATTTCTGTGAATTCACGGCGATTTTCCGGTGCGATAACTTCATGGAAATCCGCTATTAAATCGATAGGAAGCTATTTTTCAAGGATGGTCTAACCTCTCAGCAGACGTCTGAAACAAGGGGGATTATCCATGCTCGCGCAACTTCCACCGGCCTTACAGAATCTGCAGTTACCGCTACGCCTGCGACTCTGGGACGGCCATGAATTCAATCTGGGGCCGACGCCCAGCGTCACGATTGTGGTCAAGGACCCGCAAATGGTTACCCAGCTCACCCAACCCAGCCTCAATGCGCTCGGGGCGGCGTTTGTCGAAGGAAAACTTGAGCTGGAAGGTTCCATCAGCGACGTGATCCGCGTCTGCGATGAATGGAGCCAGGCACTGGTGGACGAAGACGACGGTGGGGAGACGATCCGCACCGCGCATGACAAAGAAACCGACGCCAAAGCGATTTCGTATCACTACGACCTTTCCAACGCCTTTTATCAGCTATGGCTCGATAGCGACATGGCTTATTCCTGCGCTTATTTCGAGACCGGCAGCGAAACCCTGGAGCAAGCCCAGCAAGCCAAGTTCCGTCATCTATGCCGCAAGTTGCGCCTGCAGCCTGGCGAGTATTTGCTGGATGTTGGCTGCGGTTGGGGCGGGTTGGCGCGGTATGCGGCCCGTGAGTTCGGCGCGAAGGTATTTGGCATTACCCTCAGTAAAGAGCAGCTTGCCCTGGCGAGGGAACGGGTGAAGGAAGAAGGTCTGGAAGACATGATCGAGCTGCAGTTGCTCGATTACCGTGACCTGCCTCAGGACGGTCGTTTCGACAAGGTTGTGAGTGTCGGCATGTTCGAACACGTCGGTCATGCAAACTTGGCCGAGTACTGCAAAACCTTGTTCGGCGCGGTGAAAGAGGGCGGCCTGGTGATGAACCACGGGATCACCGCCAAGCACACCGATGGCCGTCCGGTGGGGCGCGGTGCTGGTGAATTCATCGAGAAGTATGTGTTCCCCAACGGCGAGTTGCCGCACCTGTCCATGATCTCTGCCGAGATCAGCGAAGCAGGGCTGGAAATCGTCGATGTCGAGAGCCTGCGCCTGCACTACGCTCGCACGCTGGATCACTGGAGCGAACGTCTGGAAGACAACCTCGAAGCCGCCGGCAAACTGGTGCCTGAACAAGCGTTGCGGATCTGGCGCCTGTACCTGGCAGGCTGCGCCTATGCGTTCGCCAGGGGCTGGATCAACCTGCATCAGATCCTGGCGGTCAAGGCGCACCCTGATGGCAGCCATGAACTGCCGTGGACGCGGGACGACATTTACAACCCTTAAAGTATTGGCGAAATAAGCCGGGCGATCCGCATGCCAACCTGTCGCAGGCGTGCGGTTTCCCGGCCTTCTTCTTTAGCGATTTCGTGAGCCTGGGCGAAGTCATCGTTGAGCATCTGCTCCACCTTGCCGGCAAACACGCTGTCGACGGTCAGCAACATCACTTCGAAATTCAACCGGAACGAACGGTTGTCCATGTTGGCACTGCCAATGGCGCTGATTTCGGTGTCGATCAATACCACCTTCTGATGCAGGAAGCCCGGTTCGTAGCGGAACACCCGCACGCCCGCGCGCACCGCTTCAAAGGCATACAGGCTCGAGGCCGCGTAGACGATACGATGATCGGGCCGTGATGGCAGGAGAATCCGTACATCGACCCCTCGCAACACCGCCAGGCGCAAGGCGGCGAAAACCGCCTCATCAGGAATGAAGTACGGGCTGGTGATCCAGACTCGCTCGGTCGCCGCGTGGATGGCTTCGACGAAGAACAGTGAACAGGTCTCGTAGGAGTCCGCTGGTCCGCTGGCGAGCATTTGGCACAGTACGCCGTCGTCCGGGTACACCTGCGGCAGAATCAGGGGGGGCAATTTACGGGCCGCCCAGAACCAGTCTTCGGCGAAGGATTCCTGCATGCAGGCCACCACTGGCCCGCGTACTTGCACATGGGTATCGCGCCAGGGCGCCAGGGGCGGTTTCTCGCCCATGTATTCGTCGCCTACATTGTGGCCGCCGACAAAGCCGAGAATGCCATCGACTACCACGATCTTGCGATGGTTGCGGAAGTTGACCTGAAAGCGGTTGAGCCAACCGCTACGGGTTGCGAAAGCCTTGACCTCGACGCCGCCATCGCGCAACGCCTGCACGTAATGATGGGGCAGAGAGTGGCTGCCGATCCGGTCATACAGCAGATAGACCGCCACGCCTTCGGCGGCTTTCTCCAGCAGCAGGTTATGCAAGCGCTGGCCCAGACGGTCGTCATGAATGATGAAAAACTGGATCAGCACCGCTTCTTTTGCCTGGCGGATGGCATTGAAGATCGCATCGAAGGTGGCTCGGCCATTGATCAGCAATTTCACTTCGTTGTTTGCCAGGCAGGGCATGCGACCCAGTTTCGGCATTGCCCGCAACGATGCGTAGGCACTGGAAGCGCGGGCGGTGAGCGCCTCTTCGACCCAGGGCCGCCAGTTGAGCTCGGAGATGGCCTTGCGCATTTCTTCGTTCGCCTGGCGTCGCGCCTTGATGTAACCGTCGAAGGTGCTGCGGCCGAATACCAGATAGGGGATGAGCGTCAGGTAGGGCATGAAGACCAGTGACAAGGCCCAGGCGATCGAGCCTTGGGCGGTTCTAACGGTCAATACGGCATGGATCGCTGCGATCGTACCCAAGGAGTGCAGCAATGCGACGGTGTAGCCAAAGATATGGGGGCCAAAATAATCCATGGGGGGCAGCCTTGCTCCTGAAGATTCAATGCCTAACAGACCATGTTCCGGGCAGAATGTCGCTATTTAATTGGCCCATGAACCGAAGCCGGTGGCTGACGTCTAACGGCCACTACTGATCAGGAGTTACACGATGAATGTTCGTCTGCTGGGTTTGGCCATTACGTTGGGTTTGGCACTTCCTGTGGCTGCTCAGGCGCAGATGCTGCAACCAGGTTTGTGGGAATTGACCACCAGCAACATGAAGGTCGATGACCAGAATATGCCGGATCTGCAACTGATCCTCGGGCAGTTACAAAGCCAGATGACCCCTGAACAGCGTGCGCAGCTGGAAAAACAGGGCATCACCATGGGTGGCAAAGGGATTCGCGCGTGCCTGACGCCGGAGCAGGTCAAGACCGACGACATCCCGCTGACCGACCCGCAATCCGGCTGCAAGCAGCAAATCACCGACCGAACCGGAAACCAGTGGAAATTCCGCTTCAGTTGCCCGAAAGCGCAGGGGGCGGGTGTGGCCACCTTCCTCAGTGACCGTGAGTTCACCACCAAGGTCAACGGCACGTTCAATGCCACCGGTATTCAGCAAAAGGGTAGCCTCGAGAGTCGCGCCGTGTGGCTGGGGCAGGATTGCGGTACCGTTAAGCCAAGAGCTTAAAAGTTTCGCGGGTGAGCCTCGCTCCTACGGATTGCTATGGTCCTGCAGGAGCGGAGCTTGCCCGCGAAGGCGTCCGTTCAGACACCCGCCATCCAGGACTGACCCAACCACTCACACATCGCCTCAACCCCCATCCTGCCGAAATCTTCCCCGCTACGACCGCGAACACTGACAAAGTCGCCAGCCTGTTCCTTCTCTCCGACCACCACCAGGTACGGCACTGTCTGGCTGTGATGGCGAATCTTGCAGTGGACTTTCTCGTTTCGCAGATCCGCAAGGGCTCGCACGCCACTGCGGCGCAGGCGTTCAGTGACCGCGTGTGCATAGCTTGTCTGACGATCATCCATGCTCACGACCACTACGAGGGGCGGCAGGCGCCACTGCTGCAGCTCCTGGTGGCTGGACCAGCATGTACCGTAGATGCGTTGTTGCAAGGTCCCGCTGACGTGATCGAGGGCAAATGCCTGCAACACCTTGGTGGTGGGAACATGCGGACCCGTCGTCAAATACTCGGTGTCTGCGAGGCGGTACAGTGATAGAGACTCGGGTGGTGCCGATGGAGGGGGCGTCGGGCTGCGACGGATCGAATGGTTGGTGGCCGCCAGCGATTGCATCCGTGCTTCGATCAGTGGCAGGTCTGTCGTCGTCAGAGGGCGCTCGACAGCAAACTCGCAATAGAACCCGTCACCCAATGCCGAACCCGTTCGCAATTGGGCATGGGCATGGAGCTGTTTGACCGCCATCGCCAGCATCAGTGAGCAGGAGCGACGGAGGATCTCCAGCCCGTCGGGCTCCTGCGGCGTCACGATGCTGATCCGGGCATTGGTCCTGATCATGAATTCACAGTCCACCAATTCGCCATCCACCCGACCCGCTACCGCTGCGTTGGCCAGCCCGGGGCCAATACTCGCGGCAACTTCATGTACGGACAGCGGCTGGTCGTATTCACGCAATGAACCATCGGGCAGGGTGATCTGGATCATGGTTATTGTTCTCCGACGCTTCGATCACACGCGCTAGCGCATCAACATTAGAGGCAAACCCTGGTCGTTGTCATGTAGACCTTTGTCGTGCCGCATCCGGGGGATCGGCACGGGGACGTCGGCGGCCGTAACGTTCGACAACGGATCATGCGGCCTCCCAGTTCCAACGACTTTCGGCGACGGCGTCATGGGCGTGGAGGCTTTCGGCATGAACGACACGTATGTGAAAACCGTTGATGCCGGGTGAGCGTTTCAGGGCCAGGTTCAAGCGTCGTGCGGCGTCTTCGCAGAACATCAGGTTCTGCCCATTGGCCAATGCGAAGGCTTGTTCGTCAGCGCGTTTCACCGCCGTTTGCACTGCAGTACCGAGGGCGGCTTCGGCGTCATTGATCAGAGCGATCAGCGGCAGGGCATCCAGATAGTCATCCAGGCTCAGGCGTAACTGCGCGGTGCTGCGCTGACTGTGCGGTGTCGCAACGATGCCTCTGGAGGAGCCGAGCCAAGCCAACACGTCGGCGTGCTGGAGAGTTCTGTTGGCGAAATCATCGACAAATTGCTGTTGGATCAATTGTCGTGAAAGCGCCGCTGAACAGGGGCACGTAGAGGAATAAGACACCTCTGTTTTTAGTTCCACGTGGAACATCGCGTTTTTCAAACTGGCCTCGATGGTGACGGGATAGGTTTTCCAGCCGGCCAAGGGACTGATCATTGCGGGTCTTTTCAGCAGAAAATCCGTGTGAATGTTCAGGTACGCGTTGTTTGACAGCCCCTCATGACTGCTCAGGAAACTCAACAGGACTCGCCGGAGCAGGTCCGGCGAAAGGGGCTGCTGCTCGAGTAATTCCAACGCCAGATAGAGTCGCGACATATGAATACCGCGTGCCTCGCCGTTATCGAGACTTACCCCGGCGTCGACTGTTGCAGTCAGTCGTGTGCTGTCAAACAAAACAGGAAGAGCAATGCCGCACATGCCAACCCACTCCAGTGGCAAGGCTTGGCTTGAGGCCTGCGAGGCAACATCCGGCAGAGTCAGCGCATTCATGAGCAGGTCCATCGAGGGAGTTGATTTAAGATGTTATACTATAACAACGCAATCAACGACGCTTTTTTCTTGAGCAGGCTTTAATAAGCCAGGGTGCGGTCCTTCTTTAGTTGATCTGGCCAGCGGGGGTTAACAGCCGGCAATCCGGTTACAGGTAAATTTGCCGCTACTGCCACCGGAGCTGGAAAACCGATTGATCGTGGTCCAGCCAACGCGTCGGTTGTAACCGACCCACGCTTCACCGTCAGAGGCGATTCCGGTGAAAAAGGTCAGTTGGCCGTAGCGGCTGTTGGTCTGTGCCCAGAAACGTTTTCCGGCCGCTTCGAAGCCTCGCAAATACATCGTGCTGCCCGCGGTATTGACGCTGTAGGCATTGCCCTCGCCATCCACGCAGGCCAGTAGGTTGGCGCTGCGGGTGCAATTGGCCAGAGCCGGAATCTGCGCCCGGGCATCCATTGCAGCCAGCAGTGAAACACCCAGTAGCACGAATTTCAGGGGATAACGCATAGCATTTCTCACCAACAGGAGACGGCTTCCAGCATCGTTCCCTTTGTCGTTGTGGGCAACAGGGAGTGGCTTGATTGCATTGTTATACTATAGCATATAATCAAGCCCGACGATTTGACCGGGCACCCTGTGAGGACTAGTTAATGCCCAATCGTCTCCCCGTTACCGTTCTGTCGGGCTTTTTAGGGGCTGGAAAAAGTACACTTTTGAATTACGTACTACGTAATCGAAATAATCTGCGGGTTGCCGTCATCGTCAACGATATGAGTGAAATCAACATCGACGGCAGCGAAGTCCAACGCGATGTCAGCCTCAATCGTGCAGAAGAAAAACTCGTGGAAATGAGCAACGGCTGCATTTGCTGCACCCTGCGCGAAGATCTGCTGGAGGAGGTGAGTCAGCTCGCCCGGGACGGTCGTTTTGATTATCTATTGATCGAATCCACGGGTATTTCCGAGCCACTGCCAGTGGCGGAAACCTTCACTTTCCGCGATGAAAACGACCAGAGCCTCAGCGACATCGCCAGGCTCGACACCCTGGTGACTGTGGTCGATGGCGTGAATTTCCTGCTCGATTATCAGGCCGCCGAAAGCCTTGCTTCCCGAGGCGAAACTTTGGGCGAAGAAGATGAACGCTCAATTACCGATCTGTTGATCGAGCAGATCGAGTTCGCCGACGTGATACTGATCAGCAAAATCGATTTGATCAGCAGCCGTGAACGCCTGGAGCTAATGGCAATCCTCGAACGACTCAATGCGCAGGCTGAAATCATCCCGATGGTCATGGGCGAAGTGCCGTTGGAGAAAATTCTCAATACCGGCCGCTTCAACTTCGAGAAAGCTGCGCAGGCGCCGGGATGGTTACAGGAGCTGCGCGGCGAACACATACCGGAAACCGAGGAGTACGGCATTGCTTCTGGCGCCTATCGCGCGCGTCGTCCCTTTCATCCGCAGCGCTTCTTCAGCTTCATCGACCGCCCTTGGCTCAATGGCAAGTTGCTGCGTTCCAAAGGCTTTTTCTGGCTGGCGAGCAAACACATGGACGCCGGTAGCTGGTCCCAGGCCGGTGGGTTGATGCGGCATGGGTATGCCGGGCGCTGGTGGCGTTTTGTGCCGAAGAATCAGTGGCCGCAAGACGAAGAAAGCACCGCCTTCATCATGAAAAACTGGGCCGCCGTCACCGGTGACTGCCGTCAGGAACTGGTGTTCATCGGCCAGAACATCGATTTTGCGCGACTCACCGCCGAGCTCGACGATTGCTTGCTGACCGATGATGAAATGGCGATGGGTGAAGAGGGCTGGCAATGGCTGCCGGATCCGTTCGGCCCGTGGTTTGATGAGGCCGCCTGATACATCGCTGGCCGATTTTGCGGCTCAAGGCTTGAGCCAGGTTCCCTGGCTCTGGGCTTCGCAAAACGGCTTCAGATACGCCGTATCCGTGGCTACGCCATAATAGTGAATATCTTGCCGGTAAGGCATATTGGCGACCTGGGCGTTGCTGCACACACCGAACGCCCCGCCGGGGCATTGGTCGACGTATTGCACCTCGACTTTCTGGCCGGCCAGGTTTGGCTGGCAGAAACCATCGGCGAACAATTTTTCCGGGATGTTGCGGTTCTGCTGACAGACTTTCACGTCAAGCCGCTCCACCTGGGTATGGACGACGCAGGCTTGGGCCAGCGCCTTACCGCAAACAAGTGTCAGCAGTAACGACAATCCCATCCACCGCATCTTGACCTCCTCAGAAAACCTCGATCATGTTGCAGAACATTCCCACCCATGTCATTGCCGGTCCGTTGGGGGCGGGCAAGACCAGCCTGATCAAGCACCTGCTGGCGCAACGCCCGGAAGGTGAGCGCTGGGCGGTATTGATCAACGAGTTCGGCCAAATCGGCCTGGACGCTGCTCTGCTCACCCGCGATGCCGATGGTATCGCACTGGGGGAAGTGGCCGGGGGGTGTTTGTGTTGCGTCAACGGCGCGCCGTTTCAGATCGGGCTTGGCCGATTGCTGCGCAAGGCACGGCCGGACCGCCTGTTCATCGAGCCGTCCGGGCTGGGACATCCGGTTCAGTTGCTCAGGCAATTGAGTGAAGCGCCCTGGCAAGGTGTACTAAGCGTACTGCCTTGTGTACTGGTGCTGGACGCCCAGGCGCTCGCGGCCGGCAAGACACTGCCGCAGGCACAACAGGAAGCGTTGAACGGTGCCGGACTGCTGTTGCTGAACAAATCGGAAAACCTCGATGAGGCCGATCGCCAGCGCCTCGCCAGGCAGCTACCGGAGCGTCCGTTGTATTGGACGCAACAAGCGACGTTACCATTGAGCGAATTACCCGGTTTGGCAGCGCGGGGCGTGGCTGGTGTGGATAACCTGGTCGTGCCAAAGGGACTGGCACAGGTCCCGGCAATCTGGACTGATCCGACACAGCCGATCTGCTTGAATCAGGAACTGGAAGGTGGCTGGAGCATTGGCTGGCGCTGGCATCCGAGCCAGGTATTCGATGCGGCGCTTGTTGCCCGATGGCTTGGAAGTCTTGAGTGGCTGCGGGCGAAGCTGGTTATCCACAGTGTCGATGGGTGGATATCGGCGAATGCAGTGGATAACTCGAGGGTTGAATGGCAGCCGAGTGAGTGGCGACAGGATTCGCGGCTTGAACTGATTTTCAGGGAGCCGCAGGAGATTGATTCACTGCGTAAAGATTTGGCGGGATGCAGGGTTCAGCCGAGCTAGCGGGTTTGTGTGTCGCTGCTGAGGGCCCATTCGCGAGCAGGCTCGCTCCTACAGGTGGAACGCATTCCAAGTGTGGGAGCGAGCCTGCTCGCGAATGGATTTAACTGATGACATCCACTGTCATGGCCGCCACTTGTTATGTTCCTGCCGCCAATGGCTCAGCTCGATCACATTGGCGCTTGGCTTGACCACATCAGCGACGGGAGGTGTTTCGTCGAACGGCATCGGGTAGGGCGCCAGTTCGATCTGCGCACTGTGGGGGCCGAACTGGGTGATGGTGCCGTTATGCCGGGTTTCGCCGGTCACGGTGAATTCGAAGTCATACACACGGGCCAAGCGCCGCCGACCGCTGGCATCCTTGATGAATGCGATTTTTTTCAGCGCCACGTTACCATCCAGCAGCTCGATTCCGAGGTTGCTGCAATGCTGCTTGACCCGCTCCAGCGCACGTTCACGCAATCCGTGGTTATGCCACAGCCAGGCGCCAGCAGTGGCCAGCAGCATTAGCACGAATATATTTCCAAGGGTCAGCATCGACAGGGTGCTCCAACTAGAGAGTGTCAGCTTAACTGCGTCGCCGGTCTGTCGTACAGGCTGTGTTTAGTCGCATACTGCGCTGCTTGAATTTCAATCGTTTTACGGAAACTCACCGCATGAAACGTACGCCCCATTTGCTTGCTATCCAGTCCCACGTGGTGTTTGGTCACGCTGGCAACAGTGCCGCAGTTTTCCCGATGCAGCGGGTCGGTGTGAATGTCTGGCCGCTCAACACCGTGCAGTTCTCCAACCATACCCAATACGGCCAATGGGCCGGCGACGTGCTGGCCCCGCACCAGATTCCCGATCTGGTGGAAGGCATCGCGGCCATTGGCGAGCTGGGCAATTGCGATGCGGTGTTGTCGGGCTACCTCGGTAGCGCGGCCCAGGGTCGTGCCATCCTCACGGGCGTGGCGCGGATCAAGTCGATGAACCCCAAGGCACTGTACCTGTGTGACCCGGTAATGGGCCATCCGGAGAAGGGCTGCAGCGTACCGGCGGAAGTCAGCGATTTCCTGCTGGAGGAGGCCGCCGCTGTGGCCGACTTCATGTGCCCGAATCAATTGGAGCTCGACAGTTTCTCTGGGCGCAAGCCGCAGTCACTGTTCGATTGCCTGGCAATGGCGCGGGCGCTGTTGGCGCGCGGGCCCAAAGCGGTGCTGGTCAAACATCTGGACTACCCGGGTAAAACACCGGACGTCTTCGAAATGCTGCTGGTGACAGCCGAAGGCAGCTGGCATCTGCAACGTCCGTTGCTGGCGTTTCCGCGTCAGCCGGTGGGCGTTGGTGACCTGACTTCTGGATTGTTTCTCGCGCGCGTGCTGCTGGGGGACAGCCTGGTGGCCGCTTTTGAATTCGCGGCATCGGCAGTGCATGAGGTATTGCTGGAAACCCAGGCCTGCGCCAGTTACGAGCTGGAACTGGTGCGGGCGCAGGACCGGATTGCCCATCCGCGGGTGCGGTTCGAAGCGACGCCTATCAGTCTCTGATCGGCGTTGAGCCAATCGCGAGCAAGCTCGCTCCCACAGGGTTTTGCGGCGTGCATTTTTTTTGCGCAACACAGCGAATCAACTGTGGGAGCGAGCTTGCTCGCGATGACTATCTCAATAACGCCATCAAAACTGCCTGCCCAACTCAGGCATCGCCCTTGATTTCCTGATACCGCTTTTCCAGCTCCTGGCGAATCTGACGACGCTGCTGGGCCTGGATGTAGCGGCGTTTGCTTTCGCTGTTGTCCGGTTGCAGAGGTGGCACAGGGGCGGGTTTACGCTGGTCATCCACCGCGACCATGGTGAAGAAGCAACTATTGGTGTGGCGCACCGAGCGCTCACGGATGTTCTCGGTCACCACCTTGATGCCCACCTCCATCGAGGTATTCCCGGTGTAGTTGACCGAAGCCAGAAAGGTCACCAGTTCGCCGACATGGATCGGCTCACGGAAAATCACCTGGTCTACCGACAGGGTCACCACGTAGCGGCCGGCATAGCGGCTGGCGCAGGCGTAGGCGACTTCGTCGAGGTACTTGAGCAGGGTACCACCGTGAACATTGCCAGAGAAGTTGGCCATGTCGGGGGTCATCAATACCGTCATCGACAGCTGGGCGTTTCCGGGTTCCATAGCATTCTCACGGATCAAGGCAAGGTTTGAGGGACGCACCTCTGCGGGTGCCTGCGTGGTTTTTTCAAACCAACAGTTATCGGGACGCCGGGCGGGAAGCCGCCGTCACGCCGGATCGATCTGTTTCCATATATTGCACCGCCTTTCTGCTGGAAGTCGCGGTGTTACCCTGCAAAAGCCCATCCAAAATGGAAAAACTCCTACGCGGAAATCGGATTTTTAATCTGTTCGAACGGACGTTTTCCGCGTCTGCGATTGTGCGAAGCCACCCAAGGAGCGACATACCATGCATGCCATCAGTTTTATTCAGGATCTGGCAGTGATCATGTTGGTCGCAGGTGTGGTGACCGTCCTTTTCCACCGCTTCAAACAACCGGTGGTGCTGGGCTACATCGTTGCCGGCTTCATCATCGGCCCGCACACCCCGCCGTTCGGCTTGATTCACGACGAAGAGACCATCAAGACCCTGGCGGAACTCGGGGTGATTTTCCTGATGTTCTGCCTGGGCCTGGAGTTCAGCCTGCGAAAACTGTTCAAGGTCGGCGCAACGGCGTTTATCGCGGCGTTCCTGGAAATCGTGCTGATGATCTGGATCGGCTACGAAATCGGCCGCTGGTTCGACTGGAACACCATGGACTCGCTGTTCCTCGGCGCGATCCTGGCGATTTCCTCGACCACCATCATCGTCAAGGCGCTCAACGATCTGAAGATGAAAAACCAGCGCTTTGCCCAGCTGATTTTTGGTGTGTTGATCGTTGAAGACATCCTGGGCATCGGCATCATCGCCTTGCTGTCGAGCATTGCGGTCAGTGGCACGGTCAGCTCAGGCGAAGTGTTTTCCACCGTTGGCAAGCTCTCGCTGTTCATGATCGTCGCGCTGGTGATCGGCATTTTGCTGGTGCCGCGATTGCTGGCCTATGTGGCCAGGTTCGAAAGCAACGAAATGTTGCTGATTACGGTGCTGGGGCTCTGTTTTGGCTTCTGCCTGCTGGTGGTCAAGCTCGAATACAGCATGGTACTCGGCGCATTCCTGATTGGCGCCATCATGGCCGAATCCCGGCAGTTGCTTAAGATCGAACGCCTGATCGAACCGGTTCGCGATTTGTTCAGCGCCATTTTCTTCGTGGCGATCGGCTTGATGCTCGACCCGATGATCCTGTTGCAATACGCCTGGCCAATCGCAGTGATCACGGTGGCAGTCGTGCTTGGCAAGATGCTGTCCTGCGGTCTCGGTGCTTTTATCGCCGGCAATGATGGACGCACCTCTCTGCGCGTCGGGATGGGGCTTTCGCAGATTGGCGAATTTTCCTTCATCATCGCCTCGCTGGGCATGACCCTGCAGGTTACCAGTAACTTCCTTTACCCGGTGGCCGTGGCGGTTTCGGTGCTCACCACGTTGCTGACACCCTATTTGATCCGCGCGGCCGACCCATTGTCGATCAAGTTGGCTGCGGTGATGCCGCAGCGACTGGGCCGGGTGTTGGGGATGTATGGCGAATGGCTGCGCAGCATCCAGCCGCAGGGCGAGGGCGCATTGCTGGCCTCGATGATTCGACGGATTTTGCTGCAAGTGGGGGTCAACCTGGCGTTGGTGATCGCAATCTTCTTCGCGGGTGCTTACTTCGCCGAACGCATATCCGCTTACCTGCAAGGCTGGATCAGTGACCCGAGTTGGCAGAAAGCCTTGATCTGGGGCGGGGCGCTGTTGCTCTCGCTGCCGTTCTTGATTGCTGCGTATCGCAAGCTCAAGGCGCTGTCGATGCTGCTGGCGGAAATGGGAGTCAAGCCGGAAATGGCGGGGCGCCACACGCAGCGAGTGCGCCGGGTGATCTCCGAAGTGATCCCGATCCTCTCGCTGTTGGTGATTTTCCTGCTATTGGCAGCCTTGTCGGCCAGTATTCTGCCGACCAACAAGTTGCTGGTGCTGATCGCCGTGGTAGCGGCTACCGTGGCTGCACTGCTGTGGCGCTGGTTTATCCGCGTCCACACGCGCATGCAGGTGGCGTTGCTGGATACCCTGGACAATCACAAGGATTCGCCAGGGCGCTGACCCGGTGGGTCGTCAGTTGACTCAGCTTTCCAGCCAGACGTCCCGCGCCCAGTGCCACACCGACTCCCAGGTTTCTTCGGTGACCAGTTCTTCCTCGGCAGACCACAACACCACGGTGCCATCCTCTTCGACGCAATAGTAGTCGTCACCGTCCTGGCAGATCGGGATCAGGCTGCGGTCGACACCGGCGTCCCAGGCGTTGGCGGCAACGTCCGGCAGGTAGGTGTGGGATTGCGGGTCGGTGACGGTCACCGGCTCCAGACTGCCGTAGACCACGTCGCTGACGGTCAGCAAAAACTCTCTGAAGACGAAGGGGATGTCGATGAACAGTTGTTCTTCGATTTCGACCAGCAGATCTTCGTCAGGCAACTCCAAGGGGACCGGTACCGGTTCGTTGGCTTCACGCAGTTGTTCGATGATTTCTTCCACGTCCGGGATCCTCTTGCTTGAATGGCGCGGTTTAGATGGGGCGGTTTATACAGTAGCTTGCTATAGATGCAACCGCGAAATAGAAAACCCCGGCAAGCCGGGGTTTTTTATAACGAATCGTGCGTGGAGGATGATTAGCCGTTCTGGCGGATACCTGCCACCAGCCAAGGCTGGTTTTCGCCCTGGGCACGTTCCATGTTCCAGCTTTCGCTGAACACTTCGCCCTGGTCGAAACGCGAGGTTTTCGACACGCCGCTGAAGGTCAGGGTGGCGATGGTCTTGTCGGCGCGATCATCCACACCGTCCAGTTGCACATTGAGGTTATTAATGTAGGTGGACTGGAAGCCGTCGCCCAGATCGGCACGTTCGCGCTTGAGGAATTCCAGCATTTGCGGAGTGACGAACTCGGCAATCTTGTCCATTTCGTTGGCGTCCCAGTGCTGTTGCAGGGACTGGAAGTGATTACGTGCCGCTTCGACGAAGTTACTTTCGTTGAACCAGGCTGGTGCATTGATCACCGGACGGGCGGCAACGGGTGCAGCCGAACCGCCGAAGATCGAACCGCCGGCAGGCTTTTGTTCGAACGCTTCACGCTGCATCGGTGCGTGGCCAGCCGGGGCATATTGCTCCTGATGCTTGCGACGACGGGCGGCGATGAAGCGGAAGATCAGGAACGCGATGACGGCCATGATCAGGATGTCGAAGATCTGCATGCCCTGGAAGCCGCCACCCATGAACATGGATGCCAGCAGGCCACCGGCGGCGATGCCGGCCAGAGGGCCGAGCCAGCGCGAAGCGCCGCCGGCCTTGGCAGCGGCGCCAGCGGCACCGGCAGCACCAGCGGTCGCCGCAGCGCCGCCCATGCCTGGAGAAGATGGAGCCATCTGGCTGGTCTGGTGAGTCGGCGCAGCGCCTGCGCTTTTGCCACCACCGAAGCGCTTGGCGGCATTGACGTCGAGACTCATCGTCAGGCCGATGCACAACGCCATGGCGATGCTAAGAAAACGTTTCATATAGGGAATTCCCATTTGTGGAAGGCACGCGCGCCATGTTGCACAGCTGAAGTGTTACTGGCTAGCGGCAGAGTGTTTCGGGCTTTTGCCTGACAGGTCGGGTTCAGCTTCGGTCAGCGCAATAAGGCCTGTTAACTTTGGTCTGTAGGATGAGTGGATAAGTTTTGTAGGAGGGGTACCTAGCGTCGCAGCGCCAGCATCACCACTCCAGCCGTGATCAGACCGATTCCGCCCCATTGGCGCAGGTCGAGTTTTTCGCCCAGCAGGAACACGCCGAGCATAGCCACCAGCACCACACTGAGTTTGTCCACCGGAGCGACCAGGGACGCAGGGCCGACTTTAAGCGCACGGAAGTAGCAAATCCACGATGCACCGGTGGCCAGGCCAGACAACAGCAGGAACAGGTAGCTTTTGGCAGAAATCGATCCTAATGCCTGATATTGGCCCGTGGCGTACAAAATCAAGGCCAGGCTGACCAATACCACCACCGTTCGTAGCAAAGTGGCGAAATCCGAATTGACGTTCTCGACCCCGATCTTCGCGAAAATAGCGGTCAACGCCGCGAATGCAGCTGACAACAGGGCCCAGAATGTCCAGGAAGAGAAAAAGCCTGAGCCCATGATTTTTTCCTTAAGTCAGACCAACCTGTGGGAGCGAGCCTGCTCGCGATAGCCACGCCACGGTTTTCAGATAGACCGGGGCGCTTTCATTCGCGAGCAGGCTCGCTCCCACAGAAGCACCCCGGGATAGCTATTAGATCGCTTCCAGCTTCGCATACCCCAGCATCAACCACTTGCTGCCTTCGCTGAAGTTCACCTGAACCCGCGCCTGTGCACCGGCGCCTTCGAAGTTCAAGATCACACCCTCGCCAAACACCGAATGCCGTACCGCCTGGCCGAGACTGAAACCGGTCTGCGGGATTTCGCTGCCGCTGAATAGGTTGCTGCCACTCATCGACTGGTTGCCACCGAACGGACGGCTGACGCTGTTGGAAAGCCGCACTTCCTGGATCAGACCTTTCGGCACTTCGCGTACGAAGCGCGACACCTTGTTGTAGGTCTCGCTGCCGTACAGGCGACGGGTTTCAGCATAGGTCATCACCAGGTTTTGCATGGCACGGGTGACGCCGACATAAGCCAGACGACGCTCTTCCTCAAGGCGACCGGGTTCTTCCAGGCTCATCTTGTGCGGGAACAGGCCTTCTTCCATGCCCACCAGGAACACGTAAGGGAATTCCAGGCCTTTGGCGCTGTGCAGGGTCATCAGCTGAATGCTGTCTTCGTGTTCGTCGGCCTGGGTATCCCCAGCTTCCAGCGACGCGTGACCGAGGAACGCAGCCAATGGCGTCAAGTTCTCGTCTTCTTCACTGTTTTCGAAGTTGCGCGCGGCGCTGACCAGTTCCTCAAGGTTTTCTACCCGGGCCTGGCCTTTCTCGCCTTTTTCCGCTTCGTGGTAGGCAATAAGCCCTGACTGCTCGATGACCGTCTGGGTCATCAGGTGCAGCGGCATTTCCATGCACTTGGCTGCGAGGTTCTCGATCAGTTCGATGAATGCGCCGAGCGCACCGGCCGCGCGTCCGGTCAGGCCCTTGTTGGCCACCAGTTGGCGCATCGCTTCCCACATCGACACATCGCTGTGGCGCGCATGGTCGCGAATCGCTTCGACGGTTTTTTCGCCGATGCCGCGGGCGGGTACGTTGATCACCCGTTCCAGCGCAGCATCGTTGCCACGGCCTTCAAGCAAACGCATATAAGCCATGGCGTTCTTGATTTCAGCCCGTTCGAAGAAGCGCTGACCACCGTAGATGCGGTACGGAATGCGTTCACGCAGCAGGGCTTCTTCCAAAACGCGGGATTGGGCGTTGGAGCGATACAGAATCGCGATATCGCTGCGTGCCAGGCCGGTTTTCAGCGCACTTTCGATGGTTTCGACAACGTAGCGGGCTTCGTCGTGTTCGTTGAACGCGGCATACAGGTTGATGGCTTCGCCTTCGCCGCCATCGGTCCACAGTTCCTTGCCCAGGCGTCCTGTGTTGTTGGCGATCAAGGCGTTGGCGGCCTTGAGGATGCCCGCGGTGGAGCGATAGTTCTGCTCCAGGCGAATGGTTTCGGCGTCCGGGAAGTCTTCGGAATACTGGTAGATATTCTCGATTTTCGCGCCACGCCAGCCGTAGATCGACTGATCGTCATCGCCCACCACCATCAGGCTGTCGCCACCCTTGGCCAGCAGGCGTAACCACGCGTACTGCACGGCGTTGGTGTCCTGGAACTCGTCCACCAGAATGTGCCGGAAACGTTTCTGATAATGCGCCAGTAGTCCTGGATGATCGCGCCACAGGTCGAGGGCACGCAGCAGCAACTCGGAGAAGTCGATAACGCCGGCGCGTAAGCAGGCGGCCTCGTAGGCTTCATAGATGCTGCGCATGGTCGCCAGGAACAGATCGCCGCTGGCTTGAATGTGTTGCGGGCGCAGACCTTCGTCTTTCTGCCCGTTGATGAACCACTGGGCCTGGCGGGCCGGCCAGCGTTGTTCGTCCAGGCCCAGCTCGCGGATCACCCGCTTGACCAGCCGTTGCTGGTCGTCGCTGTCGAGAATCTGGAAAGTCTGGCTCAGCCCGGCTTCCTGCCAGTGCGCCCGCAACAAGCGGTGCGCCAGGCCGTGGAAGGTGCCGACCCACATGCCGGCCGGGTTGATACCCATCAGCTGCTCGATGCGATGGCGCATCTCGGCAGCAGCCTTGTTGGTGAACGTCACCGACAGGATGGAGTGGGGCGACGCGTTTTCGACCTGGATCAACCAGGCGATACGGTGCACCAGCACTCGGGTTTTACCGGAACCAGCACCGGCCAGGACCAACTGACGACCCACGGAGGCTGCTACAGCCTGGCGTTGGGCATCGTTGAGGGAGTTCAGCAGAAGGGAGAGATCATCGCGCATCGGGGCATTCTAGGGGGCCGCGCCACACCGGGCAAACCCCCCTTTGCTTTAGCCGATGAAAGATGCGCGCAGGACGACCGGTCAGTCATCGGCTGCAAGCATTGGCCGCCCTAGTCTGGCGGCTCTAAGGTCGGGTCGGGTGCCCGATGCTTTTGTCTGTTTATTGACCTGAAGCAGTTTGGTCCGGGCACTGGCTTGTGTATGCTCCGTCGACGTTTCGGGCTCATGCTCACCATTATAAGAACAAGAACATCGCCTATGACCCTCAGCTCCGACCTGTCGGGCCCCACTGTGGAGCCCCGGGTTATCCGTAAGCAATACGCCATGGAAATGGCGGTCGAACGCACACGCCTGCTGTATCAGGGCTCTTTGCTGCCCACACTGTTCATGCTGATCAACGGTCTGGTCTGCGCCGGCTTGCTATGGAGTCCGCAGCGATACTTCCTGGTCACCGTCTGGCTGGTCTGGCTGCTGTCGCTGGTGGCGTTGCGAGTGATACAGGTTGCAGCCTTCGATTCGGCGATTCCCAACCGTCAGGCCCATCCGATCTGGCGGCGCATGTTTTTGCTGGGCTCGGGCCTCACCGGCCTGACGCTGGCCGGCGCCGGTATCGCCCTGGTTCCCGCCGACAATTTCATTCAGCAAGCCTGGGTTTTCGGTCTGATCGGCGCGGCGGCACTGTCAGCCAGCGTGGCCTACGCCGTCAGCCTGCCGGGGTTTCTGTCGTTCACTTTGCCTTGTCTGCTGCCGGCCATTGCCTACATGTTCTGGGGGGAGGAACAGGGGTGGGGCTGGTTTGGCCTGATCCTGCTGGGTGCATTGAGTGTGGTCGCCTGGCAGGTCAATCGGCTGATCGATAGTGGCTTGTTGCGACGCTTCCAGAATCAGGCGCTGATCGAGCATCTTCAGCAGGCGCAAAACCGCAGCGATCAGCTCAATAAAGAGTTGGCCAGGGAAATCGACCAGCGCCGGCGTGCCGAAGATGAACTGCGTGAAATCCAGGTTGATCTGGAAAGCCGTGTCGCCCAGCGCAGCCTGGAGTTGGACGCCGCCAACCATGCGCTAAGCAAGAGTGAGGCGCGTTTGGCGCTGGCCTTGAAGGCCAGTGAGCTGGGGCTGTGGGACTGGAACCTGCAAACCGACGAAGTCCATCACACACACATTCAGGAGCTGTTCGGCCTGGAGCCGGAATACGTAACCGCGATGTTGCGCCACCTCAAGCCGCGCCTGCATCCTGAGGATCTTCCTGCCCTTCGAAGGGCACTGGTCGAGCACTTGAAGGGCCGCACCGAGGATTACCAGATCGAGTACCGCGTGCGACACGCCGACGGTCACTGGGTCTGGATCGAGGACCGCGGACGGGCGGTCGAGCGTGCCGAAAACGGCCGGGTGGTACGCATGGTCGGCACTCGCCGCGACATCAGCGTGAGCAAGGCACTTGAAGAACAGCAGCAATTGGCGGCGATGGTGTTCGAGGCGGCCAGCGAAGGCATTGTGATTCTTGACCCCAATTACGCCCTGATCGCGATCAATCAGGCCTTCAGTCGCGTGACCGGTTATGAGATCGAGGACATGCTCGGTCGCAACGTCGTTGAATTGCCATGCAGCCGCGACGCTCGCCGTCATTTCGCCGCGATTCATCAAGCGCTGGAACAGCACGGCAGCTGGCAGGGCGAACTGGTGGAAACCCGCAAGAATGGCGAGATGTACCCGCAATGGCTGCAGCTGAATACCGTACGAGATACACGGGGAAATGTGAGCCATATTGTCGGCTTCTTCGCGGATCTTTCGGCTCGCCGTGAATCCGAAGAGCGCATGCGCTACTTGACCCATTACGACGAACTCACCGGCCTGGCCAACCGCTCCATGTTCCGCGAGCGGCTCAGTGAGGCGCATCAGCGGGTGCGCCAGGGTGGCTATCGCAGCCTGGCGTTGCTGCACATCAATCTGGATCGCTTCAAGCAACTCAACGACAGCCTGGGTCATGAAGTCGCCGATCAGCTGCTGCAGAAGATGGCCCGGCGCCTGGTAAACGCGTTGCCGGAGGCTGACACCATCGCACGCTTGTCCGGCGACGAGTTTGCTGTGCTGTTCAATTCCTACGGCAACCTGTCGAGCCTGGCGCGAGTGGCGACACGCTTGGCGAACAAGTTGCGGTTGCCGGTGACCGTCGAGGGGCACGAACTGGTGGTCAGTGCGTCGATGGGCATCAGTCTGTTGCCGGACAGCGCCCGGGAAATTTCCGCATTGGTCAGCCAGTCGAACATGGCCATGCAACACGCCAAGCACCTCGGTGGTAACAACTTCCAGTTCTACACCGACAGCCTGCAAGCCAGCACGCTGGAGCGCTTGCAGCTGGAAAACCAACTGCGTAAAGCCGTTGAAGAGAAGCAGTTGAAGGTGTTTTACCAGCCGAAACTGTGCCTGGCCACGGGCAAGCTGAATGCCGCCGAGGCCTTGGTACGTTGGGATCACCCGACCATGGGCCGCGTGCCACCGGGAGATTTTATCGGCCTGGCCGAAGAAACCGGGCTGATCGGCCCCATTGGCGAATTCGTACTGCGCCAGGCTTGCTGGCAAGCCTGCGAATGGCAGCGGTTGGGGCTTGAGCCGATCCGGGTATCCGTCAATTTGTCGGTGCATCAGTTACGCCAGGGAAAACTGGTCAGCCTGGTGCGACAGGTGTTGGAGGAGACCGGTCTGGCGCCGCATTACCTGGAGCTGGAACTCACCGAAAGCCAGTTGCTGGACAGTGTCGAGCACATCATCGCGACCTTCCAGCAGCTGCGTGATTTGGGCGTGAAGTTGGCCATCGACGATTTCGGCACCGGTTATTCATCGCTGAGCTACCTCAAGCGCATTCCGGTGGATTATGTGAAGATCGATCAGGCGTTCATTCGCGGCCTGGGGGAGGGCACGGAGGATGCGGCGATTACTCGGGCGATCATCGCTATGGCGCATGGCTTGTCGTTGAAAGTCGTGGCGGAAGGGGTGGAGCGGCGGGAGCAATTGGAGTTCCTCAAAAATGAGCACTGCGATGAGGTGCAGGGGTATCTCATCAGCCGGCCGATCGAGGCGGATGGGCTGGCAGGCCTGTTGCTCGAACAAAGCGTGGGCTAAGGGCAAGTTCCGCCGATCCCTTTCGAGGGTCGGCGGGAACCTTGAAGCTGATGTGTTTCTTAATGGGTAATCAGCACTTTATCGATACGGTGAAGCAGTTCGCCTTGATAAAAAATGCTAACGCTAGGAACGTTGGCGTCCCCCATGACTTTGTATTCGACAACTTTGTCGGTTTCAACTTGCAGTGAAATCTCATTGGATGTTTCCAGTTTGAGTTCCAATCGCACATTGAATGACTTGTCTTGTATTTTCATGAATTCCAGTTTTGGGGTGATGCCAGTATGGGCAACGGTTACGGTGCCGCAGACACGGAAGGATTGGTTGCCTGGCATTCGATCGATTTGTGCGGTCCAATCTTTGGTTTTAATGCTCATGGTTTATAACTCCTGTAATTAGTTGTTGTTGCTTCCTGCCGGATTAATATATCTGCCTTAAATAAAGTGCGGGGGATATTTGGAGTTTTGTTTTGTAAGGCTGTATGTTTCGGTAAATATATAGGCATAGCTACAAAGTGAGCTTTAATGTGAGACCACTCACCGATGGGCCTTTCAAGTCGCGCGACGATGGCATGCTTGAGCATCGAGCACAGGTGCTACATGAGACGCGGGCACCTGAAATCGAGGGATCTGGTTACGCATTGAGCAGGCAAAAAGCCGATTCTTGTAGTATAACTACAAGCGTGCTACATCCCCGGCACCTGCCAATAACAAAGAGTCCATCCCTTTGAATCTGCTGCAACACATCGCCCAGTCTCGTCACCTGTTACGCAAGTCGGAGCTCAAGGTCGCCGATCACGTGCTGCTTGACCCCGCGGCCGTGATGCACAGCTCCATGGCCGACCTGGCCCATAGCGTCGGCATCAGCGAACCGACCATCGTGCGTTTTTGCCGCGCCATCGGTTGTTCCGGGTTCCAGGACCTGAAGTTGAAGCTGGCCCAGAGTCTGGCGGCAGGCGCGAGTTTCGGACAGTTCGCGATCCACGAAGATGATTCGGTCGCCGACTACAGCCTGAAAATTTTCGACACCACCCTGCATACCCTGATGGAGGTTCGCGAGAAGCTCGATCCGGTGGAGTTGCAGCGCGCGGTAACGTTGATGTCCCAGGCCCAGCGCGTGGAGTTCTACGGCTTCGGGGCCTCGGGCGCGGTAGCGGCGGATGCGCAGCACAAGTTCTTCCGTTTGCTGCTGACTGCGGCGGCGTATTCCGACCCGCACATGCAGGCGATGTCGGCGGTGACCCTGAAGCCGACCGATGTGGCGATCTGCATTTCCCAGTCCGGGCGCTCCAAGGATCTGTTGATCACCGCCAACCTGGTGCGTGAAAGCGGCGCTTCGTTGATTACCCTGTGCCCAAGCCAGACGCCGTTGGCCGAGTTGTCTACGGTCAATCTGGCGATCGACGTGCATGAGGACACCGAAATCTATACGCCGCTGACCTCGCGGATCGCCCACCTGGTGGTGATTGATGTACTGGCGATGGGCGTGGCCATGGCGCGTGGGCCGAGCCTGGTCAATCACCTCAAGAGTGTGAAGCGCAGCCTTCGCAGCTTGCGGTTGTCGCCCAAATCGGTGAAGGCGCTGGACGACTGATTCAGGTCGGGTGCCGGCCTTGTGGCGAGGGGATTTATCCCCGCTCGGCTGCGAAGCAGTCGTAAGAGTCCCGTGCGATGAGGCGGTCACGGATTTAGGGCCGCTTCGCAGCCCATCGGGGATAAATCCCCTCGCCACAGAGTGATTTTTCATCTGGCTGTAACCCGGCCGCCGCCAAACCGTCATCCCTCGCGCCTATCTTGAAGCTCCCGTACTCGCCTTGGGAGACTCGAAATGGCCCAGCCCTACGAAGAACGCAACAGCGCCGTCAGAACCCGTCGTCAGCAGGAAGACCAGCGCCGCATGGAATTTCGCCGCGCCATCGAAGATCGCTGCGAACGCCGTCAGCTTCTTGCCGAAATCGGCGATTTTCCGGAAGAGTTCGAACTCAATTACTGGCAGGCAGCCTCGACGACTTCCCGTCGAAACGCTCAACCAGCCCGCTGATCTGCACCCGCTCGCTGCGCACGAACGCAAGGAAGGCGTGAGCCACCGGTGACAGCCGTTTGGCCTTGGCTTGCACCAGGCACCAGCTGCGGTAGAGCGGCAATTCCTCGACCGGCAACTCGATCAGTCCGCCGGTCGCCAGTTCCAGGTTCAGGGCGTGGCGCGTCAACAGCGCAACGCCCAGGCCCGCCAACACGCATTCACGCTGGGCTTCGGCTGATGACACTTCCTGAGTCTGGTTGAAGTGCACCCGCTTCTCCTTGAAATACTCTTCGCAAGCCAGGCGCGTACCGGAGCCGGGTTCGCGCAGCAGTAGCGTGTAGGGCTCAAGGTCCTGCAGACGCAGCGGGCCCATATGGCACAGTGGATGATCGGGTGGCGCGACGGCGACAATCGGGTTGTTGAGGAATGGCAGGAACTCCAGGCCCATGTCTTGCGGCACCATGGACATGATCACCAGGTCATCCCGGTTATCGGAGAGGCGTCGAATCACCTGCCCGCGATTGACCACCGTCAATTGCAGGTTTACTTCCGGGTGCTGGCGCTTGAACGCGGCAAACAGGTGGGGAACGAAGTACTTGGCGCTGGATTCCACCGCCAGTTTCAACTGGCCCTGAAGTGAGCCCTGCATGTCGGAAAGCTGCATGTCGAGGTTTTCCAGGCGCCCGAAAATATCCCGGCTGGCGCGTTGCAGTGCTTCGGCCGCTTCCGTCATGTAGAGTTTTTTGCCGACGTAGTCGAACAACGGTTGGCCAATCAGCTCTTCCAGTTGACGAATCTGTAGGCTGACGGCCGGTTGTGTCAGCGACATTTCGTCGGCTGCACGGCTGTAGGACCTCAAATCACAGACTTCATTGAAGATCTGCAATTGACGCAATGTCATACGCATCAATGACTTACGCATTTTATTAGCACTCTTGCCACAGGCTGATGCGACAACTATAAGTCTTTACTTATGCGTGACCCAATTATTATTCATTTTTGTTAATCCCTTGCGGGCGCTAGTGTGGCTCTGCGACCAAATTGAAACATTTGGTCACGCGTCGACCTGGTCTAGCAGGTCGTGGGTACCACCGGCTCAAGGGAATTTCCAAGTGATAACAAAGATCCTGATCGCCAACCGTGGTGAGATTGCCGTACGAATCGTACGTGCCTGCGCCGAAATGGGCATTCGCTCGGTCGCGATCTATTCCGACGCCGACCGTCATGCCCTGCACGTGAAGCGTGCGGACGAGGCCCACAGCATTGGTGCCGAACCACTGGCCGGTTACCTGAACCCGCGCAAGCTGGTGAACCTGGCGGTGGAAACCGGCTGTGATGCCTTGCACCCCGGTTATGGTTTCCTTTCGGAAAACGCGGAGCTGGCGGACATCTGCGCCGAGCGTGGTATCAAATTCATCGGTCCATCGGCTGAAGTCATTCGCCGCATGGGCGACAAGACCGAAGCGCGCCGCAGCATGATCAAGGCGGGCGTGCCGGTTACACCAGGCACTGAAGGCAACGTCTCGGGCATCGAAGAAGCCCTGACCGAAGGCGATCGCATCGGTTACCCGGTGATGCTCAAAGCCACTTCCGGTGGCGGCGGTCGCGGCATTCGTCGCTGCAACAGCCGTGAAGAACTTGAACAGGCTTTCCCGCGGGTGATCTCCGAAGCCACCAAGGCTTTCGGTTCCGCGGAAGTGTTCCTGGAAAAATGCATCGTCAATCCCAAGCACATTGAAGCGCAGATTCTCGGTGACAGCTTTGGCAACGTGGTGCACCTGTTCGAGCGTGACTGCTCGATCCAGCGCCGCAACCAGAAGCTGATCGAGATCGCCCCGAGCCCGCAGCTGACCCCTGAGCAGCGCGCCTACATCGGCGATCTGTCGGTGCGTGCAGCCAAGGCCGTGGGTTACGAAAACGCCGGCACCGTGGAGTTCCTGCTCGCCGAGGGCGAGGTGTACTTCATGGAGATGAACACCCGGGTGCAGGTGGAACACACCATCACCGAAGAAATCACCGGCATCGACATTGTCCGCGAGCAGATTCGCATTGCCTCCGGCCTGCCGCTTTCGGTGAAGCAGGAAGACATCCAACACCGTGGTTTCGCCCTGCAATTCCGGATCAACGCCGAAGACCCGAAAAACAACTTCCTGCCGAGCTTCGGCAAGATCACCCGTTACTACGCACCCGGCGGTCCCGGCGTACGTACCGACACGGCGATCTACACCGGTTACACCATTCCGCCGTTCTACGATTCCATGTGCCTGAAACTGGTGGTGTGGGCGCTGACCTGGGAAGAGGCGATGGACCGTGGTTTGCGAGCCCTGGATGACATGCGTCTGCAAGGGGTCAAGACCACCGCCGCCTACTATCAGGAAATCCTGCGCAACCCGGAATTCCGTAGCGGCCAGTTCAACACCAGCTTCGTTGAAAGCCACCCTGAACTGACCAACTACTCGATCAAGCGCAAACCCGAAGAGCTGGCCCTGGCCATCGCCGCCGCCATCGCCGCCCACGCAGGCCTGTGAGGAATAGAACAATGTCCAAGAAAATCCATGTCACCGACACCATCCTGCGCGACGCCCACCAATCGCTGCTCGCGACCCGCATGCGCACCGAAGACATGCTGCCGATCTGCGACAAGCTCGACAAAGTCGGCTACTGGTCGCTGGAGTGCTGGGGCGGCGCGACGTTCGACGCCTGCGTACGCTTCCTGAAAGAAGACCCGTGGGAGCGTCTGCGCCAACTGCGTGCCGCGCTGCCTAATACCCGTCTGCAAATGCTCCTGCGTGGCCAGAACCTGCTGGGCTACCGCCATTACAGCGACGACGTGGTCAAGGCTTTCGTCGCCAAGGCTGCCGTCAACGGTATCGACGTGTTCCGCATCTTCGACGCCATGAACGATGTGCGTAACCTGCGTGTGGCCATCGAGGCGGTGAAAGCGGCGGGCAAGCATGCTCAAGGCACCATCGCTTACACCACCAGCCCGGTGCACACCATTGATGCCTTCGTGGCCCAGGCCAAGCAAATGGAAGCCATGGGTTGCGACTCCGTGGCGATCAAGGACATGGCCGGTCTGCTGACCCCGTACGCCACTGGCGAACTGGTCCGGGCATTGAAAGCCGAGCAGTCGCTGCCCGTGTTCATCCACTCCCACGACACCGCTGGTCTGGCCGCGATGTGCCAACTCAAGGCCATCGAAAATGGTGCCGACCACATCGACACCGCGATCTCCAGCTTCGCTTCCGGTACCAGCCACCCAGGCACCGAGTCGATGGTCGCGGCCCTTAAAGGCACCGAGTTCGACACCGGCCTGAACCTGGAACTGCTGCAGGAAATCGGCCTGTACTTCTACGCCGTGCGCAAGAAGTACCACCAGTTCGAAAGTGAGTTTACCGCCGTCGACACCCGCGTACAGGTCAACCAGGTACCGGGCGGCATGATTTCCAACCTGGCTAACCAGTTGAAAGAGCAGGGCGCCCTGAACCGCATGGGCGAAGTACTGGCAGAGATCCCTCGCGTTCGCGAAGACCTTGGCTTCCCGCCGCTGGTGACCCCGACCTCGCAGATCGTCGGTACCCAGGCGTTCTTCAACGTGCTAGCCGGCGAGCGCTACAAGACCATCACCAACGAAGTGAAGCTGTACCTGCAAGGCGGCTACGGCAAGGCGCCGGGTACTGTGAACGAGCAGCTGCGTCGCCAGGCCATTGGCAGCGAAGAAGTGATCGACGTCCGTCCGGCCGACCTGCTCAAGCCGGAAATGGCCAAGTTGCGCGCCGACGTCGGTGCCTTGGCCAAATCTGAAGAGGATGTGCTGACCTACGCCATGTTCCCGGACATCGGTCGCAAATTCCTCGAAGAACGCGCTGCGGGCACTCTGACACCGGAAGTGTTGTTGCCGATTCCTGAAGCCGGCGGCGTCGCCTCGGCAGGCGGCGAAGGCGTTCCGACCGAGTTCGTCATCGACGTGCACGGCGAAACCTACCGCGTCGACATCACCGGTGTGGGCGTCAAGTCTGAAGGCAAGCGCCACTTCTATCTGTCCATCGACGGCATGCCGGAAGAAGTGGTGTTCGAACCGCTCAATGAATTCGTCAGCGGTGGCAGCAGCAAGCGCAAGCAAGCCACGGCACCGGGTCACGTCAGCACTACCATGCCGGGCAACATCGTCGATGTGCTGGTCAAGGAAGGCGACACCGTCAAGGCGGGCCAGGCCGTGCTGATCACCGAAGCGATGAAGATGGAAACCGAAGTCCAGGCCGCCATTGCCGGTAAGGTCACCGCCATCCACGTGGCCAAGGGCGACCGGGTGAATCCGGGCGAAATCCTGATCGAGATCGAAGGCTGAGATAACAGCCTCGACACAACGCTTTAAACCTCGGGGGGGCATGTGCTCCCCTTTTTTTTGCTCCGAGAAAACGCCGAACCCATGTGGTAGCGAGCCTGCTCACGATGACGGAGTGTCAGCCGGCGCAGTTGGTGAATGGAATACCGCTTCGCGAGCAGGCTCGCTCCCACAAGGTTTCGGGGGAAGCACAGATTGTGTGAACACCAAAAAACCTGTGGGAGCGAGGCTTGTCCGCGAAAGCGTACGTCCAGGCACTGATGATCAGCCGCGGCACTCGGCAAGCGTTTTCACCTGCCCCGACCCCGTCTGGTTCTCATCACTCAACCACTTCTCAAACCCCGCCCCAATCGCCGGCCATTCCGAATCCAGAATCGAATACCACGCCGTATCCCGGTTCTGGCCCTTGACCACCATGTGCTGGCGAAACACGCCCTCAAAACTGAATCCCAAACGCTCGGCCGCATATTTGGAGCGGCCGTTGCCGTTGTTGCACTTCCACTCCAGGCGACGGTAGCCGAGGGCGAAGGATTCCCTGGCCAGCAGGTAAATCGCCTCGGTGCTTTTCGGTGATCGCTGCATGGGGGCGCCGAAGGTGACGTGGCCGATTTCGATGCGGCCCTGGGCCGGGACGATGGACATCAGGCTGAGGATGCCTTGCACGTCGCCGCTCGCGCGGTCGATCACGCTGAAGAAGTAAGGGTCACTGTTAGCGGCATGGTTGTTCAGCCAGTCATTGAAGGCACTGCGTTCCGGGAACGGGCCGTATGGCAAATAATCCCAGAGCTTCGGGTCGGCACCGGGGCCTTGCAGGGCTTTGAACAAGCCGTCGCCATGGCGCGCCGGGTCGAGTTTTTCCAGGCGGATGAAACGCCCTTCGATGGTTTGGACCGTTGGCGCCGGAACACCTTTCCAGTCCGCGAGTGAAGTCGACATGTTGTTCTCCTTGAACCTTAGATGGCCTTGCGAAACTGAATGAAACCGGGACGCTCGGCGATGCGCTCGTAGAGCTGGATCGCGGTGGCGTTGGTTTCGTGGGTCAGCCAGTGGACCTTGTTGCAACCGTCAGCCTTGGCGGTGCTGTAGACGAATTCGATCAGCTTGCGGCCGACGCCGGTGCCGCGGGTTTCGGGCGCCACCAGCAGGTCTTGCAGGTAGCAGGAATTTTCGATGGCCCAGTTCGAACGATGGTAGATGAAATGCACCATGCCCACTGCTTTGCCGTCGGCCCAGGCCAGCGCGGCGTGAGTCGGCTCGTTCGGGTCGAGCATGCGCTGCCAGGTGCTGTCAGTCACAGCCTCGGGCAGTTCGGTGTTGTAGAAGCGCAGGTAAGCCTGCCACAGCGGCAGCCAGGCGGGGTGGTCGTCGGCGCTGACCGGGCGAATCTCGATCTGACTCATGTTCATTCCTTAACGCATCAATTGGGCAAGCGTCTGGTCGTGCACATCGGGGCTGGCGGCCAACCCTTCGCGCACGCCGGCGATGTCGGCGGGACTACGGTTCTGGCTGAGCTTGCGCTTGCCCTCCAGGCGTTCGATGGGCACGGCAAAACCGACGATGGCCTTGAGCATGCCGTCGATGTAATCGGCGGGGGCATCGGCGACCTTCCAGGGCTGGGCACGGCCGCTCTCATGGCGATCGGTCAGGGTGCTGACGATGTCGAGCAGCCGTCCGCCATCGCTGAATGTTTCGGCACGGCCATAGGCGTGTACCGCGACGTAGTTCCAGGTCGGGACGACTTTGCCGTGCTCGGCCTTGCTCGGGTAAAAGCCCGGGCTGACGTAGGCATCGGCACCGGAAAAAATCAGCAGGGCCTCGGCGCCGTCGCGCAGGTCTTTCCACTGTGGATTGGCCTTGGCCAGGTGCCCGTACAGCGTGCCGTTCGGACCTTGTTCGCGATGAAGCAGCACGGGCACATGGCTGGCTTGCAAACCGTGTTCGCCGTGGGTCACCAAGATGGCGAGGCGGGTGGCGAGAATCAGTTCGTGCAACTGGGACAGCTCATCGATGGCGAAAGCGCGGGGCGTGTACATGGCGAAAATTTCCTTGGCGAATGCCTGCATACTAGGCAGGCTATTGGTCTGTTGTAAGAGCCATTAATGAGCAATTTTATAGGTCCATTACCATGTCGGACTCGTCCACACTGTCGTTGCCATTCAACCCGGCCGGTATCGAGCTTGATCGCCGTAAAGGTTTGAGCCGCCAGCTCTATCAGGCGTTGCGCATGCGCGTACTTGATGGGCGACTCGCCAGCGGCACGCGGCTGCCCGCCAGTCGGGACCTGGCGGCGGCACTGGCGATCTCCCGTAACAGTGTGGTGCGTGCCTACGATCAGCTCTACGCCGAAGGCTTCATCGAAGGGCGGGTCGGCGATGGCACTTATGTAGCGCAGTTACCTCAGGCAAAAAAATTATCCACAAAAGTATCCACAGGCTTTTCAACAGGCTTACCCACAGCCTTATCCACAAAATCGGCTGACTTACCTGGTGTTTCATCCAGTAAAGTTATCCACAGTGGTGCGTTGCAGCGCCTGGAAAACAACCATTTGCCCCGACCCCCAAGCGGGCCACCGAGGGCTTTTCGGGTGGGTGTTCCGGCCTTCGATCTGTTTCCCTTCGACGTTTGGGCCAAGCTCAACGCGGCTTTCTGGCGCAAACCGGATATGCAGCAACTGTGTTACGGCGACCCGGCCGGTGATGCGCGCCTGCGCAGTCTGATTGCTGCGTATTTGCGCAGCTCGCGGGGCATGCAATGCACGGCTGAACAAATTGTGATCACCAGTGGTGCGCAGCAGGGAATCAGCCTTTGTGCACAGTTGCTGGTGGAGCCCGGCGATGGCGTGGGCGTCGAGAATCCCGGGTATCGTGCGGCCGGACATGCGTTCGCGGTAGCGGGTGGTCGTTTGCAGGGTGTACCGGTGGACGCGGAGGGCATGGATTGCGCGGCATTGGCGGCATCCGGCGATTGCCGCGTGGCCTACGTCACACCGTCGCATCAGTACCCGACCGGGGTGGTCATGAGCCTGGCCCGGCGCCTGGAACTGCTGGCCTGGGCCGAACGCACCCAGGGTTGGATTGTCGAGGACGACTACGATGGCGAGTACCGTTACACCGGTGCGCCCCTGGCGCCTTTGGCGGCACTCGATCGGCAGGGGCGGGTGCTGTATGTCGGCACTTTTGGCAAAGTCGCCTTTCCGGCGTTGCGTCTGGGTTATCTGGTGTTGCCGCCGGGGTTGGTGGACGCATTTTCGCAACGCCGGGCGGTGGATGTCCGGCACTCGGAGGTGAGCACCCAGGCGGTCATGGCCGAGTTCATGGCCGCCGGGCATTTTCAGCGGCACATCCGGCGGATGCGCCGGGCCGCCCTCAGTCGTCGCAATACGTTGCTCAACGGCTGGCCGCAAGGGGTGGCGGGCGTCGGCAGCCTGCCTGCGGTTTCGGCCGGGTTGCACCTGGCAGTTGCGGTGGACAACCTGGCCCGGGAACGACAGTTAATCGAGCAAGCCGCTGGAGTGGACGTGGAAATCAACGGCCTGAGCAGTTACTGGCTGCCGGACTCGACAGTGCCAATCGATCAGCGTGCCGGGCTGGTGCTGGGTTTCGCCGCGGTGCCAGAGCCGGCGATCGAGTTGGCACTGGCACGCTTGCGGGAAGTCTGGCGGGTGTGAGCGCCCCGCGGGTTACGTAAAGAACAGTGGCGCGGCCAGCGTACGGCTGATTTCACTGCGGTAAATGGCAACGAGTTCCTGATTGCTCTTGTCGCGAAAATCGAATGATCCACCCAAACGTCGTTGTTCGACTGTCTTCAAATGTGCGGCGGTGAATGACGCCACCGGATCGGCGACATTGGTGTAGTGAAAGTGGGCATACCACAGCACCTTGCGGGTTTTGTGATCGAGCACCTCGTACTCGTCCAGATAGTCTTTGTTAGGTCCCTTGAGTCGGCGTCGAGCAGCGGTTTTTGAGATCTCGACTTCGCCTTTGCCCTTGAGCCATTCGACCCTGGCCGCCGTTGGAGGCTGCTGTTTGATCAACTGAATGCGGGTGCTGCTGCCTTTTTCATAGAGTGCGGTGGCGGCAGTGTCGAGATTTTTGTTCAGGAGGCTGGCCGCACCCTCGTTGGTGAGGTTGCTCGCGGTCAACGCATGATCGATTGCATCCATGGCATCGCGCAGGCGTGCGGCATGCTGGTGGTAGAGCTCCTCAATCTCTATCGGAATGCGTGGTGCCCGGTTGACGTGGGCCTCGGTGCGCCGCTGAAAGGCTGCCACGCCATCGAGCAATGCCTGACCGTTTTCAATGCTTTTGGCCAGGTCAGGTTTAGCCTGAGTGGGTGGCTCCCGGCGAGCGACTCTTTCCAGCCAGACCCCCGGCGTTTTTTCGTGGAAGGTGGCGATGACCTTGCCGGTCAGCGGCGACGTCACATCGACCAGGTCGGTTGGCTGCCCTGTGGTGTCCTTTCGTGTTTTGCCAACCAGCGTGCCTTTGAACCGGGTTTTGATGACCTTTCTGGACGGGGGCGTTAACGGTCTGGACGGTCCGGGCAGGGGGTCGACCAGTCGTTTCTCGCGCAGCAAATTCGCCAGCTGGTTCACCGTGTCCTTGCTGAACCCGGCCATACGAGCACGTACCTGCTCAACGCGCTCTGTCACGATGTGCTCCGGGTATTCGTTGACGAGATCGAGAAAACGTTGGTCGATGACCGTGAACTGCTCGGCCAGGTTGCTCATCGTTTCAATTCGCTCACCGAGATCTTTCAGGCTTTCATCAGTACTCAGGTCAAGGGCACTCTGGATATTCAAGGCGGTGTCCTCGATCAGGTTTTCCAGGGCGAGACGAGCGTCAGCCAGGGTTTCCTCCGGACCGGCCTTGAGGCACAACTCCTGTGCCAGGGTGATTTGCAGCAGTTTTAGGTCATCGAGCGCAAAGGGTGGGAGTTTTGCCTTGTAGACGCGACTGACCTCGACGGCCTCTCTGCCGAGCAAGCTGAGTTCTTCGAAGCGTGTACGGGCGAGTTCGACCTTGTCGATCATTCCCTGGGTCAGATCGGTCATTCTTTCAAATGGCCCGGCACGCTCCGCTGACGGCGCTGGAGTTTCCTCATCGAGCAACGCCAGGGTCGTGGACAGACTGCTGCGAAACTCCGACGATTGTTCATCGAGCCAGGATTGCATCAGAAACAGCTGCAACGATAACCGGTCGAGCATTGCGGTGCGGTAATTGGGCACCGGTTCCAGCGTGTTCAACGCCTTGAGCTCCTGAATGTGGACGCCATACTCCCCGACCTGCTGATCCAGCGTATCGAGGAACGTCTGGCGTGCACTTGTGCGAGTCTCGGCAGAAGCTTCGAGCATGGCTTTGCGGGCACCCTGTAGTTGTGTCCGCTTGGCCTGCAAGGTGGCATCGAAGGCAGCGAGCGCCGCTTTTTTCTGACTCAGTTGTGCCTGGTTTTCCTGTTGCAGTTTTTTTCGCCGGTTGCGCAGGCCGCCACCGCGCAAACGTAATCGCAGGTCGACAAACCACTGGCCGCTGGCGTTGTGAGTCAGTAGCGGTCCGGTGCGCGGGGATTGCTGACGCGAGTCGATGATCTGCACCTGTTCTTCGTCATTGAGCATCACTTCGAACCAGCGCTCACCCACCTTCGCGCACCATTTCTGCCCGTGAGCATAGAGGTGCTGGTGAGGGCCTGTGCCTTGCGGATTACCAAGCCCTTCCGGTTTACGGATTTGGAGGCTATCGAGAAGCGAACCCAGGCTCGGACGCGAGCGGTTCAGGGCGCCGAAGGCATTGAGCGAAATTTCATGGGTCGCAGGAAGTGTGGTGCCGCTGATATCCGGCAATTGCAGCACCTTGATCTCCTTGGGGGCTGGCTTGGCGGGAAGCGGGCGTGGGTGTTCGGGGGGCGCTGTCGATTCCCGTGGCGGTCTGCTGCCGGTAGCCGCCCGATGGGCGAGTGCCATGCCCAGGGCCAACAGGATATCGGCGATGGCCGTCCAGTCGATGCGGGCATGATCCTCATTGGCGCTGTCACTCAAATCCTGCAAGTCATCCATGATCTGCCAGATCCAGGCAGCGGTGCCCACACTACGCCCCAGAAACGGTAAGGCCGCATTGAAAATCATCCAGCCACCCCGTTTGAGGGACGCCCAACGCGCCTCGGCATTGGACACTGATTGACGGTCTGCCTGGGTGATCATGGCTTGCACATTCGCCTTGAACAGTGTTTCCAGTACGTCCGTTTCAATCACCCGTGTTCCGAGCGCAACGGACCCGGACAGGTCGAGGGCGGCCGTTGGATCGACCAACAACTGCGGCACCGTCCACACCGAAGGCAGCTTTGCAGGAAAGACATACTGGGCATAGTTGAAGCGGACTGCGTCTGGCAACCAGGCCAATACCGACTCCCTGATGGTGCGGGAATGATTGATCGCATACAGCAAATTGGTCTGGCTGGGGAATTGAATCAGAGGCGGGTCGAGCAACGGTCGATAGAGCAGGCAAGGGCCCTTGTCTGTCTGGCGCGGGCCGATGACGAACATGTTGGCGACCTCGTCGGGTGCAGCGTTGTTGCGGGTGAACGCCAGCGGACGAATCACGATGTCTTGCCCGTCTACCTGTCGATCCGCTGCACGAGCGGCGATCGCTGCGATGACATAGCGGTAGCCTTGCTCTTCCAGTTGCGCTTCGCCGCGTATCTTGTGTTGCAGCGCCAGCAACGGCAGCTCCACGGACAGTTGGCGGGTGTAGAGCTGTTGCAGGTCGAGGGCCCGGGTTGCGTCGTCGACCAGTTTCTGTTTCAGCATCGCCGGATAGGTCGCACCGATATCGACGGTGTTCACCAGCTTTTCCATGTAACTCACACTCATCCAGTCAGGCACCGGGGTGCCGTCCTTATGGCTCACCATTCTGTTACCCAATGGCAGTCCCGAGAGGTTCTGCAGCGCGAGCTCGGTGAGCGATAGCGTCAGGGTTTCAGTATTGCCCGGTAACACGAAGGTACCCCAGACCACCAGGCTGGTGATGCTGATCTCGATGTTGTCGACCTTCACGTCGCCCGCTTGCGGGTGGTCCTTGAGTATCTGTTTAGTGAGAGCGTCCAGCGCGAATGCGTGGATATCGGGGACTTCGCCCTGAAATGTCTTCCCGGCGTTTTGATGCTGTATCACCACCAGATCCAGCAAGTGTCGGCTGTAGCAGGTCTGGTCGGCGGCGGTTGCCTTGTCCAGCCAAGGTGGCAGCAAGGGGCGCAAGCTATCGAATCGGGATTGGAGTCGAGGAGGGGGTTCTGAGGGATTGCCGACCGTTCCAACGTATGGGTAGAAGTCTGTTTCGGCCGAGGACGGGAAAAAACTGATCGAACCGATGACGTCCGCTTCCAACGCGATGAGCGTGCAGGCCTGTTGGTCGAAGAAGTTGCCCTCGGGTTCGAAAAGCCGCCAGTTCAACGTCCCCTGGCCAGCGTTTTTTGCATAGGCGTCCCCCAGTGCCAGGCCCAAGGCGTCAAGCGAGTCGAAACTCTGGAAACCCCTGCTCAGCGAATAGGTGACGATCAGAGTACGTTCCGCCAGGGATCCCATCAGCACGGCCATGTCGAGCACATTGAGGTGCTTACGGTCTGCACCATCGCCTTGATCGACATCGATCAGGCAGGCTCGGGTCTTGTATGGGTCGGTGGGATGTCGCTGCAATTTGTCGGGGGAGGTGAAAACAGCGAGGGCCATGGCTCGTTGATCTGCGTCCAGGTCAACCGAATCGTTGAAGTTCCACAGGCTGCGCAAGGCGTCAGATAACTGATACCAGCGCGGCTGAGCGGGAGGGATGGACTCGTTCCAGTAGTCGATCTGTTGTTCCCGATAGGCCGCGAACAGCAGTGGCGCGAGTTCATTGATCAGGGCTCCGAGCGTGTCGACTTTCACCGGCAGTTGAACCGGCCTTTCGATTTCCGGGTGCCGGGTCAGGAAGTGTTCGCCATCCATCCAGGTCACGTGGGTGCCGGACAGACCGAGGCGCACCAGAACATCGGTGAGTGATTCGTATTGGCTCTGGCCGGGGATGACACGGTCATTTTCGACTTGCCAGGTGGGGGTCACCAGGATGGACAGTTGTGGATCGAGGTCCAGGCTGGGGTACAGGATTTTGAGCGCCGGGCGCAGTACCTTCGAAGCGACATCCTGCAATGAAGGACCGGTCACCAATTGGGTCAGCACATCGACGGCACTGGGTGGGGAAGTTTCAAGCATGGGCAATCCTTGTCTGAGCATGGGGCGCACGAAAGGCACGCCGGATCAGGGCAAGGTAGAGAGCGGGTCATCGCGCGAGGCGGTAGATAAATATTGCGGGCAAAAAAAGACCCGCGTGTGCGGGTCATGAAACTGTCGGCGCTTCAGGTACCGGACTTGATCTTGGTCCAGGCCCGGGTCCGCGCGCGTTCGGCATCCCGCGGCAGCGGTTGCAGGGTATAGAGCGTGCCCATCGCCGTTTCGGTCGGGTACAGGTTCGGGTTGTTGCGGATCGCAGGATCGACCAGCTCTGTCGCGTCCTTGTTCGGGTTCGGATAGCCCACGAAGTCGCTGACCGGCGCAATCACTTGCGGTTGCAGCAAATAGTTGATGAAGGTGTAGGCGTCTTCCGGGTTCTTCGCGCCTTTTGGAATCGAGAGCATATCGAACCAGATCGGCGCGCCTTCCTTGGGCAGGCGCATGTCGACGATTACACCATTCTTGGCTTCCTTGGCACGGTTGGCGGCCTGGGAGAAGCTGCCGGAATAGCCAACGGCGACGCAGATATCGCCGTTGGCGATGTCAGCCATGTATTTGGAGGAGTGGAAATAGGTGACGTGCGGGCGGATCTTCATCAACAGCGCTTCTGCCTTGTCGTAGTCCGCAGGCTTCTTGCTGTTGGGGTCCAGGCCAAGGTGTTGCAAGGCCAGTGGCAGGATCTCCGACGGCGAGTCGAGCAGGGCGACGCCGCACTGCTTGAGCTTGCTGATGTTCTCTTCCTTGAAGATCAGATCCCAGCTATCCACCGGAGCATCGGCACCCAGCGCGGCTTTGACCTTGTCCGGGTTGAAGCCGATCAGGATGGTGCCATACATGTAGGGCACGGCGAATTTGTTGCCCGGGTCGTTGGCCTCGATCAGCTTCATCAGCTTGGGGTCGAGGTGATTCCAGTTCGGCAACTTGCTGCGGTCCAGCGGCTGGAACACCCCGGCTTCGATCTGCTTGGCCAGGAACACGTTGGACGGTACCACCACGTCGTAGCCGGAGTTGCCGGTCAGCAACTTGGCTTCGAGGGCTTCGTTGGTGTCGAAAATGTCGTAGACCAGTTTGGTCTGGGTGTTCTGCGCCTTGAAGTCTTCCAGGGCCTTGGGGGTGATGTAGTCGAACCAGTTGTAGACGCGCAAGGTTCGCTCTTCGGCATGTGCGGCGCCACTAAGCACTGCCGCGCATAGCGCTGGCGCGATAAAACGCTTGAGTCTGTTCATTGTTGTTATTTCCCCTGGGCGCTTTCAAAACCTTCGAGAACGTTCACGGCATTGATGCCGATTTCTTCAACCGCGTAACCGCCTTCCATCACGAACAGCGTCGGTTTGCCGAGGGCCGCAATGCGCTTGCCCATGGCCAGGTAATCCGGGCTGTCGAGTTTGAATTGCGAGATCGGATCGTCCTTGAAGGTGTCGACGCCCAGGGACACGACGATGATGTCAGCTCCGTAGCTTTCGATCTCTTTGCAGGCCTGTTCCAGCGCTGCACTCCAGATGTCCCAGCCTGAGCCTGCGGCCAACGGATAATTGAAATTGAAGCCTTCACCGGCGCCTTCGCCCAACTCGTCTTCATAGCCGAGGAAGAACGGGAACTCGGCTTCCGGGTGACCGTGGATCGAGGTGAACAGCACGTCGCTGCGCTCGTAGAAAATCGACTGGGTGCCGTTGCCGTGGTGATAGTCCACGTCGAGGATCGCGACCTTTTTGTGGCCTTGATCGAGGAACGCCTGGGCGGCGATGGCGGCGTTGTTGAGGTAGCAGTAACCCCCCATCAAATCGCCGGCGGCGTGGTGTCCCGGTGGACGGCACAGTGCGAAGGCGCTGCGGGCGCCACGCTGGATTTCCGCTTGCGCGGTCAACGCCACTTGCGCCGCGCTGTACGCCGCTTGCCAGGTACCGGCGGTAATCGGCGCGCCGCCGTCGAAGCTGTAGTAACCGAGTTCGCCATGCAGGCTGGTGGGCTTGATGCGGCGCAAGGTGCGGGCTGGCCAGGTGTAAGGCAGCAAATCACCGTCGGTGTTGAACTCGGTCCAGCGGGCCCAGGCGCCCTTGAAAAAGTCGAGGTAGTCGCGGCTGTGGATGCGTGCAATCGGATCGAGACCGAAATCCTTCGGACCTTCTACCGGACCCAGTTCCTGGTGTTGCACCCGTGCCAGCACATGGTCGGCGCGGGACGGCATTTCGAAGCAAGGCTTGAGTTGCCCGTCGATCAATTCGCAACGGCCGTGATGCAGGTGGTGATCATCCGAGTAAATCGTCAGCATTTCTTGTTCTCCGCAGGCTGATTCGGTTTGAACACAGTCTTGCGGCGCAGACGGTTTTGGAGAACGGCAGGAAAGGCCAAAAGGGGATCGATATGGCCAAAACATTTGACCGAAATTCGCCCCCTGTGGGAGCAAAGCTTGCTCGCGATGGCATCGCCGCGTTTTAACAGAAACACCGCGGTGCCCGCATCGCGAGCAAGCTTTGCTCCCACAAGGATGGGCGCGTGCTACGGGCGGAACTGGCTCGGCGCCACGCCGCTCCAGCGCACGAACGCATGGCGGAAACTCGCGGTTTCGCTGAAGCCCAGCGCTTCGGCAATCTGGTAGATCGGCAGTTGATCCTCACACAGCATCTGCTTGGCCTGCTCAAATCGCAGTTCGTCGAGTAACTCCTGATAGCTGCAGCCCAGGTCCTTGAGGTGACGGCGCAGGGTGCGCGCCGAGCAGTTCATCTGCTCGGCCAGGCCCTCCAGCCCGGGTGCGGCATTCAATTGCGCGCTGAGCAACTGGCGAATCCGCCCCAGCCATGCCTGGCGTCCGGTGAATTCGGTGTTCTGCTTGCGACAGCGTTCGGCCGTGGCCTGATGGGTGATGACATCGGCCAGTGGCAGGGGTTGATCGAGCCACTGCTTGTCGAAGGCGAAGGCGTTGTCCTGCGCGCCGAAATGCAGCGGGCAGTCGAAGTGCTCGGCATAGGTCGCCTCATAATCAGGGGCGGCATGCTCGAAGCGTGCGGCCAGCAGCGGCAGCGGATGCCCCAGCAGGTCGTCGCAGATGACTTTCAGCGAGACCAGACAGAACTCGGCGTTGAACACCGCCAGTGCCGGGCTCTCCCGATAATCGTCAGCGACGAACCAGATGCGCTCGCCGTCGTCCTCCAGGCTCAGTTCGAAAAGTGTTCCCAGCAGCGCCGGATAACGCATCGCCAGGCGTAACGCGTCACCGAAGGTGGCACAGGTGAGCAACGCGTAACCGAGAATGCCGTAGCAGGAAACGTGCATGCGCCGCCCCAGTTCCAGCCCGATGTCGCGCTTGAGGGCGACGGCGTTGGCGCACACCTGCATTTCCTGATTGGTGGTGATGCGTGTGTCTGCCCGGTTGAGATCTGCCGTGCTGATGCCGCTGCCAGCCAACAAGGCTTCACTGGACAGGCCTTTGTCCTTGAATGCGTTGAGCACCAGGGAAACGGCGTTGAGGGTGGTGAGGTGGGAGTGGAGCATGGGGACTTCCAGCCTTGGGATGGCTGGAACACAGCAAGTTACATGCCGAGACATAAACTGTAGGAGCGAGCCTGCTCGCGATGGTCGTGAACGATGAAGCTGGCAGCCTGACACCCCGCGGCGATCTCTCGTTCATCGCGAGCAGGCTCGCTCCTACAGGTGTTTTGTGTAGTGTCAGCTCAGTTCGCCGCAGAGGTCGAGTTCAACAAGACTGCGAACTTCGGTTGCATCGAGCCCGGCTCCCAACAACCCATGCAACTTCCCGAACGCCGCCTCACGGGTCATGCCGCCACCGGACAACACGCCCACCCCGCGCAACCGGCTACCGGCCTCGTACACATCCAGCTCGACGCCGCCTTCATGGCACTGTGTAACCGCCACGACCACCACGCCCTTGTCCCGCGCCCGTTCCAGGCTGGCAAGGAATTGCGGGTTATCACTCGGCCCGGTGCCGCTGCCATAGCACTCCAGCACCAGCCCCTGAATACCGCTGTCGAGCAGGCCATCCAGGATCTCGGCGCGGATGCCGGGGAACAGCGGCAGCACCGCGACATTCGCCAGTTGTTTGCTCTGGTTGTAGTTCAGCGCAGCAGGCAAAGAGGTGGCCTTCACGCCACCGCCCTGACGCTCCAGGCGCTTGAACGGATGCCGTCCGAAACTGCGGACCTTCGCGCAGCGGGTCGGGTCCAGCCGTTCGCCGTGGAAGTACAGATGCACGCCTGGCGCCAGGCCTTGGCCCAAGGCAACCAGCGCACCGCCGAGATTTTCCCAGGCATCGCTGTCGGTCACGCCTGCCGGCAGCATCGAGCCGGTGAAGCACACGCGGGCATGCAGCCCGAGCAGTTGAAAGCTCATGGCGGCGGCGCTGTAGGCCAGGGTGTCGGTGCCATGCAGGATCAGCACGCTGTCGCAGCCCTGAACGTCGACGGCGTCGACGACTGCTTCACGCAGTTGCTGCCAGTACAGCGGGGTCATGTTGGCGCTGTCGATCAGCGGTGCCATTTCGCGAAAACGCCACTGCGGCACCACCAGCTCAGGCTGGCTGTGCAGGTAGTCGCGCATACGCGCTTCGAAACCGGACGCTGGGGCCAGGCCGTTGGCACTGGCTTGCATGCCGATGGTGCCACCGGTGTAGAGCACCATGACGTGCTGGGCGGCGGGGTAGGTCGAGGAATTCATGGAGATACTCCGAGAGGGTCGCTTACCCATGTAGGAGTGAGCCTGCTCGCGATGAGGGCGTGTCAGGCGCAATTAATGCTGGCTGATAGACCGCTATCGCGAGCAGGCTCACTCCTACAGGTTTTTGCGCACTTTAACCGATCAGCGTTGCGCTGCGGGTGCGCCTTGCGCTTCAAGCTCAGCCTTGGCGGCAGCGGCTGGCGGATTGGCTGGCCAGGCCTTCAGATCCAGGTCCAGATCCGGGAACTTGTTCGAGTCGAACACTGGCGTCTTGATCCCGGCGGCACGCTGATCATCGTAGTCACGCATCACGCGCAGGCCCACCTTGAACAGCATCGCCAGGGCCACCAGGTTGACGAAGGCCAGGCAGGTCATGGTGATGTCGGCGAAGGCGAACACGGTCGAAAGGTCCTGCATCGAACCCCATACCACCAGCGCCAGCACCAGGCCGCGGAAAACCATCAGCAGGGCGCGGTTGCGGCTGAGGAACTGCAAGCTATTTTCGCCCAAGTAGTAGTTGTAGAGGATACAGGTGAAGACGAACAGCGACAGAGCGACGCTGACGAACATGCGGCCCCAGTCACCGACCACGGCGGCTAGCGAGTTCTGGGTAAGGACGATGCCGTCACCCTCGAAGCCCGGGGTGTAGAAGCCCGACAGAAGGATCAGCAGCGCGGTGCAGGTGCAGATCACGAAAGTGTCGAGGAACACGCTGAAGGCCTGGACCACTCCTTGGGCGCCCGGGTGCTTCACGGCGGCCACTGCGGCCACGTTCGGCGCACTGCCCAGGCCCGCTTCGTTGGCGAACACTCCACGCTTCACGCCCATGACGATGGCGCTGCCGAGCAGGCCGCCGAAGGCCGGGTCGAGGCCGAAGGCGCTCTTGAAGATGGTTTCCAGCATGGCTGGCACATGTTCGATCTGGGTACCGATCACGTATAGGGTCACGCCGATATAGGCCAGGGTCTTGACCGGTACCAGCAGGTCGGACACCGAGGCGATGCGCTTGATGCCGCCGATGAAGGTGATGGCCAGGAGCACCGCCAGGACGATACCGGTGTGGCGTGGGTCGAAGGCAAAGGCGTTCTGCAGCGAGTGGGTCACGGTGTAGGACTGCAGGCCAATGAAGGCGAAGCCGTAGGTGACCAGCAGCAGGATGGAGAACACCACCGCCATGCCTTTCAGCTTCAGGCCGTGCTGGATGTAGTAGGCCGGGCCACCTCGGTACAGGCCGTCGCCATCGGCGCGCTTGTAGACTTGAGCCAGGGAGCATTCGAAGAAGCTGCTGGACATGCCGACCAACGCGGTTACCCACATCCAGAACACCGCACCGGGCCCGCCGAGGGTCACGGCGATACCGACACCGGCAATGTTGCCCGCACCGACGCGGCCGGCGAGGCTGAGCATCAGGGCCTGGAATGAGCTGAGTTGCCCGGCGCTGCCTTTGAGGCTGTCGCGGAACACCGCGAACATATGGAAGAAGTGACGCAATTGAACGAAACGCGAGCGGATCGTGAAGTAGCTACCGAGCCCGACAATGAGCACGATCAGTACTTTCCCTGAGAGGAAGTCGTTAATGACTTCGAGCATGGATTATTCCTCGCTGTTTTTTGTGTAGGCAAATGCTGCCGGGCAGACACATCGAGTTACACCAGTTGGCGCACGGCACAACAGGTGGGTCGAAGTTCGTCCCGGTTTCATTTCGCGGGTTTGTTATTAGTTCGGGTTTCGCATGGGTTGTGGCCTCGCTACCGACGACCGCTCACGCGAAGAGGGGCGGCACTATACCGATGACAGTACCGTCCGTCTGCACGATTGTGGTGCATTCAATGAAGCGAGTTGCTGCTCTTGTGGGAGCAAAGGTCACGGTGCAGCAAAAAGGGTTAAAAAAAAGGGCCTGGAGAGTGATCTCCAAGCCCTCAAAAGGTGAGAGGTGTCTAGTCCCTCGACCTGGTGAGCGGTGCTACGAGTAACGCGTCGGGTCAGGCTTTAAGCGGAACCAGACGCGGGGCAATCATGTTTTCCGGGCGCAGGATGTCGGCGAGCATCGCGTCGTCGAGCAAGCCTTCTTCGCGCACCAGTTCCAGCACGCCGCGGCCGCTTTCAAGAGCAATGCGGGCGATACGGGTGGCGTTTTCATAGCCGATGTACGGGTTCAGCGCGGTCACCAGGCCGATCGAGTGCTCGACCAGTTCACGGCAACGTTCTTCGTTGGCGGTGATGCCGGTGATGCAGTGCTCGCGCAGCATGTCCATGGCGCGTTGCAGCAGGCGGATCGAGTCGAAGATCTTGAAGGCGATCAGCGGCTCCATCACGTTCAGTTGCAGCTGGCCGCCTTCGGCCGCGATGGTCAGGGCCAGGTCGTTGCCGATGATCTGGAACGCTACCTGGTTCACGGCTTCCGGGATTACCGGGTTGACCTTGCCTGGCATGATCGAGCTGCCTGGCTGACGCGCCGGCAGGTTGATTTCGTTGATGCCGGTGCGTGGGCCGCTGGACAGCAGGCGCAGGTCGTTGCAGATCTTCGACAGCTTGACCGCGGTGCGCTTGAGCATGCCGGAGAACAGTACGAAGGCGCCCATGTCGGAGGTGGCTTCGATCAGGTCGGCTGCCGGTACCAGCGGATGGCCGCTGATGGTGGCCAGGCGCTGAACGGCCAGGTGCTGGTAACGCGGGTCGGCGTTGATGCCGGTACCGATGGCGGTGCCGCCCAGGTTCACTTCGGTCAGCAGCTCTGGCGCCAGTGTCTTGAGGCGTGCCAGGTCTTCGCCCAGGGTGGTGGCGAAAGCGCGGAATTCCTGGCCCAGGGTCATCGGCACAGCGTCTTGCAGCTGGGTACGACCCATTTTCAGGACGTGGCTGAATTCTTCACCCTTGGCGGCGAACGACTGGATCAGGCTGTCGAGGCTGGCCAGCAGCGCGTCGTGACCCAGCAACAGACCCAGGCGGATGGCCGTCGGGTAGGCGTCGTTGGTCGACTGCGCCATGTTCACGTCGTTGTTCGGGTGCAGGTATTGGTATTCGCCCTTCTGGTGACCCATGGCCTCCAGCGCGATGTTGGCGATGACTTCGTTGGCATTCATGTTGGTCGAAGTGCCAGCGCCGCCTTGAATCATGTCCACCACGAACTCATCGTGGAAATCGCCGCGGATCAGACGGGCACAGGCTTCGCTGATGGCAGCGTGCTTGGCTTCGCTCAGGTGACCCAGCTCGCGGTTGGCGTCAGCGGCGGCTTGTTTGACCATCGCCAGGCCGACAACCAGCTTCGGGTAATGCGAAATCGGAACGCCGGAGAGGCGGAAGTTGTTCACCGCTCGCAGGGTCTGGATGCCGTAATACGCTTGAGCCGGTACTTCGAGTACGCCAAGCAGGTCTTTTTCTGTGCGGAATGATGCAGCGGAGGACATGATAGAAATCATCTCGATATGGACCCGGTCTGTGCCGGAACACTGCAAATGCTAGGCTCGTGGAGAATTTTGGGCCAATGCTGTTAAACACTGGCCTATGCATATTCGGCATAATGCCCGTGTGACGCCGCGTTCGCGGCGAGCGTGTGACCTAAATTGGTGCGTGTCCGGGAGGACGTGATGAATCTGGAAAGTAAATGGCTGGAGGACTTCAGTGCCCTGGCAGCCACCCGCAGCTTCTCCCAGGCGGCGGAGCGACGCTTCGTAACCCAGCCGGCCTTCAGTCGGCGGATCCGTAGCCTGGAAGCCGCATTGGGCCTCACGCTGGTCAATCGCTCGCGCACCCCGATCGAGCTGACGGCGGCGGGGCAGTTGTTTCTGGTCACTGCGCGCACCGTGGTCGAACAGCTGGGGGAAGTGCTGCGTCATCTTCATCATCTGGAAGGCGGGCAGGGCGAAGTGATGCAGGTAGCCGCCGCACACTCGTTGGCGCTGGGATTCTTCCCGCGCTGGATTGCACAGTTGCGCAACGAAGGCCTGAACATTGCCACGCGACTGGTGGCGACCAACGTCGGTGACGCGGTGCATGCGCTGCGTGAAGGGGGTTGCGACCTGATGCTGGCGTTTTACGATCCGGATGCGGCAATGCAAATGGACCCGGAAATTTTCCCGTCATTGCACCTTGGCCATACCGAGATGTTACCGGTATGCGCCGCGGATGCCGATGGCAAGCCGTTGTTCGATCTGGAGGGCGAGGGCAGCGTGCCATTGCTGGCCTATAGCGCCGGAGCCTTTCTCGGCCGTTCCGTGAATATGCTGCTGCGCCAACGGGCGCTGCGCTTTACCACCATCTACGAAACCGCGATGGCCGACAGCCTCAAGAGCATGGCGCTGGAAGGGCTCGGCATTGCCTGGGTGCCACAGCTCAGTGTCCGCGCTGAATTGGCTCGGGGTGAGTTGGTAGTGTGCGGCGGTCCGCAATGGCATGTGCCGCTGGAGATTCGTCTGTACCGCTGCGCGTTGGTACGCAAGGCGAATGTGCGGTTGTTGTGGCGTAAGCTGGAGGGCGGTGCAGCCCAGGGCACAACCGGTGCTTGAACACGATGAAAACCCCTGTAGGAGCGAGCCTGCTCGCGATGAGCCTGAGAGCGCCTCGGGGTATCAGGCTTCCAGCGTCATCGTTGACGACCATCGCGAGCGGGCTCGCTCCTACAGGGGGATTTGTGTGGTTCGCTGGCTGACCTTCAGGTCAATAAAACCGGTGCTTTGCGCCGTATGACAGATGGTCGCAATGGGGGCTGTTTATTGGCTTCATTGCGGTATACTGCGCGGCCTTCGGTCGGTTCATCCGGCCATAATTCGTACAATCAAGCCACGCACAATGCGTGGCTTGTTGTTTTTTGACGCGCCTGCGGGCGCCCAGAGAGAAGAGGCACGACGATGAGTGCACTGGTTGGCGTGATCATGGGCTCCAAGTCCGATTGGTCCACCCTTAGCCACACCGCCGATATGCTGGAAAAGCTCGGCATCCCCTACGAGGTGAAAGTGGTCTCTGCCCACCGCACCCCGGACCTGCTGTTCCAGTACGCTGAAGAAGCCGAGGCGCGTGGCATCGAGGTGATCATCGCCGGTGCTGGTGGCGCTGCCCACTTGCCTGGCATGTGTGCGGCCAAGACCCACTTGCCGGTACTGGGCGTACCGGTGCAGTCGGCCATGCTCTCGGGCGTCGACTCGCTGCTCTCCATCGTGCAGATGCCGGCCGGCATTCCGGTCGCCACACTGGCCATCGGCAAGGCCGGCGCGATCAACGCAGCGCTGCTGTCGGCGAGTATCCTTGGCGCCAAGCACCCGCAGTTCCATGCAGTGCTGAAAACCTTCCGTGCTGAGCAGACAGACAGCGTCCTGGAAAATCCAGACCCACGCATCGCCTGAGGTTGTTGACGATGAAGATCGGTGTAATCGGTGGCGGCCAGTTGGGTCGCATGTTGGCGCTGGCGGGGACTCCGCTGGGCATGAACTTCGCTTTCCTGGACCCGGCGCCAGACGCCTGCGCCGCTGCATTGGGCGAACACTTGCGCGCCGATTACGGCGATCAGGATCACCTGCGCCAGCTGGCCGATGAAGTCGATCTGGTGACCTTCGAGTTCGAAAGCGTCCCGGCTGAAACCGTGGCGTTCCTCTCGCAATTCGTGCCGGTTTATCCGAGCGCCGAAGCGCTGCGTATCGCCCGCGATCGCTGGTTCGAGAAGAGCATGTTCAAGGACCTGGGGATTCCGACCCCGGCGTTCGCCGACATTCAGTCCCAGGCTGACCTGGACGCCGCCGTGGCTTCCATCGGTCTGCCAGCCGTGCTCAAGACCCGTACCCTGGGTTACGACGGCAAGGGGCAGAAAGTGCTGCGCACCGCTGAAGACGTGGTTGGCACGTTCGCCGAACTGGGCAGCGTGGCGTGCCTTCTGGAAGGCTTCGTGCCGTTCACCGGCGAAGTCTCGCTGATCGCCGTGCGTGCACGCGATGGTGAAACGAAGTTCTACCCACTGGTCCACAACACCCACGACAGCGGCATCCTCAAGCTGTCCGTGGCCAGCACCGACCATCCGCTGCAAGCCCTAGCCGAAGACTACTCCAGCCGTGTGCTCAAGCAGCTGGACTACGTCGGCGTGATGGCGTTCGAGTTCTTCGAAGTCGACGGTGGCCTCAAGGCCAACGAAATCGCCCCGCGTGTGCACAACTCCGGGCACTGGACCACCGAAGGTGCCGAGTGCAGCCAGTTCGAAAACCACCTGCGGGCGGTGGCGGGTCTGCCGTTGGGTTCGACCGCCAAGGTCGGCGAAAGCGCGATGGTCAACTTCATCGGTAAAGTGCCTGAGACCGAGAAAGTCCTGGCCATCGCCGATTGCCATCTGCATCACTATGGCAAGGCGTTCAAAGTCGGCCGCAAGGTCGGTCACGCCAACCTGCGTTGTGCAGACCGCGAGACGCTGGCCGCGCAGATCCTCAAGGTCGAAGCGCTCATTGCCGAATAAGTAGTTTCATGTGGCAGCGGCGGAACCAATGCGGGACCGCCGTTCTCTCATGGCAGGATGCGAAAGTCTGACTAGGCTTTCGCATAGCCACTTCATTCAGAGGGAAATGCCATGGGAATTATCGGAACCATCTTTATCGGCTTGATCGTCGGCCTGCTGGCGCGGTTCCTGAAACCGGGCGATGACAGCATGGGCTGGATCATGACCATCCTGCTCGGTATCGGCGGTTCGTTGGCGGCCACTTACGGCGGCCAGGCCCTGGGCATTTACCAGGCGGGTCAAGGGGCCGGCTTTATCGGTGCGCTGGTCGGCGCCGTGATATTGCTGGTGATCTACGGCCTGATCAAAAAGAACTGACTCAAGCGACGAAGTCCTCTCGGCTGTGCCGTCCGGGAGGACTAGAATGCTCGGCGATCAATAGTCCTTCCTTTACCGAGCACTTCCATGCGCCGTTTTCTTTTACCGCTTCTTTTCCTGGGCGCGGGCCTTGCCCACGCTGGCGAACTGCCGGAAACCGACTGGCTCGAACTGATGCCAAAGTCGGACCAGAAGGCCCTCGAGGCCATGCCCGAGATCGACCACAACTCCCCCGAAGCCAATGGCACCTTTACCGATAAAGGCGGCATGAAGCAGAGCAAAGGCCTGCCGGCGGTGATGTATTCGACCAAAACCGTGCCATCGATGAACGACAAGAACATCCGCCTGGGCGGTTATCCGGTGCCGTTGGAAACTGATGCAAAGGGCCACAGCACGTTGTTCTTCCTCGTGCCGTATCCAGGCGCCTGCATCCACGTGCCGCCACCGCCACCGAATCAACTGGTGCTGGTGCGTTATCCCAAGGGCTTGAAGCTCAATGATATCTACACGCCGCTGTGGGTCACTGGCACGCTGAAGATCGAGAAGGTCAGCAACGACCTGGCGGACGCGGCGTATGCGCTGGATGCGGCGAAAGTCAGAGTTGTGAAAGAGTCGGATCTTTAGGCATTCAAAACTGTAGGAGCGAGCCTGCTCGCGATAGCGGTCTATCAGTCAACATGGATGTTGAATGTGATGGCCTTATCGCGAGCAGGCTCGCTCCCACATTGGTTTTCGGTGTTGCTTAGAGCGGGGCGCTGGCGATGCGCACGCCCAGGGTGTGGCTCGCACCCGGCGCCAACACCACCACATCCCCCATCACATTCGCCGTTTCAATGCACAGCATGCGCTGCCAGCCATCGTCGGCCATGTCGCTGAATGCCGCGGCGCGGTCGATCCATGGGTTCCAGATCACCGCCGAGCGCGAACCGCTGCTGGTCAGCTCGATCCGCCGTTCCCATGTCGGATCGACGATGCTCAGTTTCGCCGGAGGATCGAGGTAGATGCGGTCAGTCTCGCCGGTAAAGCGCAGGTCGCCGGACTGGGTCACGGTTTTCCAGTCGTCCAGCGTCTCGATGTAATTCAAGCCATCCACGCCTTCGACATGCACGTTGCGCACATCGCTGACGGCGAAGTAGCTGTGCAGCGCCTGACTGATAGTGACTGAATCGGTGCCCTGGTTGTGGCTGGTCAGGCTGATGTGCAGTTGCTCATCCAGACGAATGCTCAACTTCAAGTCCACCTGATGCGGCCAGCCTGGCAGGCCACCTTCGGGGTATGGCAGGAGGAATTCGACCTTCAGGCTTTCGCCCTCGGCTTCAATCCCGCCCAGTTCCCAGTCCATCGCCCGCACCAGCCCATGGGCGCTGGGCGGCTCGTTGCCGACGCGCATCGCCTGCACGCTCTGCGGGTTGCGCGCGAAGTTGCCGAACCACGGCCAGCACACCGGTACACCGGCGCGGATGCTTTTACCGGTCTTGAACACCGCCTCATCGTTGAGCCAGATCACTGGCGGTTCGCCGGCCAATTGATAACTGAGGATGTGCGCACCTTGCTGGGCCACCAGCAATTCGGCCTGACCGTGACGGATGCGCCAGCAGTTCAGTTCATCCAGTTTCACGGCTTCAACGTTGGGCGTGTTCATGGGACAGCTCTCGATCAGTAACAGGACTGCAATGGACCGTAAAACGGTCGCCGGGTTTAACGAGGCTCTTTAGCGGGCGCGAGGCGGCACCGAGCGAGTGCGGCCACTGCCATCGATGGCCACGAACACGAACACCGCTTCGGTGACCTTGCGCCATTCGCTCGACAGCGGATCGTCGCTCCAGACCTCGACCATCATCTTGATCGAACTGCGGCCGATTTCCTGTGCCTGGGTATAGAAGGAGAGCTGAGCGCCCACCGCCACCGGCACCAGGAATGCCATGCGGTCGATCGCAACCGTGGCCACGCGCCCGCCGGCGACCTTGCTGGCCATCGCGGTGCCCGCCAAATCCATCTGCGCCACCAGCCAGCCGCCGAAAATATCGCCAAAGCCGTTGGTTTCGCGGGGAAGTGCGGTGATTTGCAGGGCCAGGTCGCCTTGCGGGATCGGATCTTCTTGTTCGAGCTCTATCATGCCGGGGGTGCCTCTGACCCGTGACTCTTCGTATATATATAGCGGGTGAATAGCCGTCTCGGAAAAACGATTCAGCCCCGAACATACTACGTTCGTCACGTTTTTCGTAAGGCGCCTAAAGGGAAACTCTGCGAAATCGCCTATGAACCTGACAGGCGTTTTCGCACAGCAACCCTTGCAAGCTATTGCACAGTTGCGAGTATATCGGTCGGTAGACTCCGATACGACCGCCCGGTTCTCATTTTGACTGTCAAATACGCGCCTCTATGTGCTTTTTCGAACAATTTGCTATCGTGCCGGACCTGCCCGAGCCCTTGCCAGCGTTGTTGGGGCGGCAGACCTGACTATAAGAGAAGCCCTTGCCATGACCACAGCGCCCTCGAGTATCGCGCAGCCTTCCCAATCAGCACGTCCGTTGACCCGTAGCGACTACAAGACGCTCTCGCTGTCGGCCCTGGGTGGCGCACTGGAGTTTTACGACTTCATCATCTTCGTGTTTTTCGCCACGGTGGTGGGCAAGCTGTTCTTCCCGGCGGACATGCCCGAATGGCTGCGCTTGATGCAGACCTTTGGCATCTTCGCCGCCGGATACCTGGCGCGGCCGCTGGGCGGCATCGTGATGGCGCACTTCGGCGACCTGCTGGGGCGCAAGAAGATGTTCACCCTGAGCATTTTCATGATGGCGGTGCCGACCCTGATCATGGGCCTGCTGCCGACTTATGCGCAGATCGGCATGTGGGCGCCGATCCTGTTGCTGCTGATGCGGGTGATCCAGGGTGCCGCGATTGGCGGTGAGGTGCCGGGCGCCTGGGTCTTCGTTTCCGAACACGTGCCGCATCGGCATATCGGCTATGCCTGCGGCACCCTGACCAGCGGACTGACGGCGGGTATCTTGCTGGGTTCTCTGGTCGCCACGGCGATCAACAGCCTCTACACCTCGGTGGAAGTGGCGGATTACGCCTGGCGGATCCCGTTCCTGCTGGGCGGCGTGTTCGGCCTGTTCTCGGTGTACCTGCGCCGCTGGCTGCACGAAACCCCGGTGTTCGCCGAACTGCAACTGCGCAAGGCACTGGCCGAAGAGGTGCCGCTGCGTGCTGTGCTGCGTGACCATCGTGGCGCGATTGCCATTTCCATGCTGCTGACCTGGCTGCTCTCCGCCGCCATTGTGGTCCTGATTCTGATGACCCCGACCGTGTTGCAGACGGTCTACCATTTCTCGCCAACGACTGCGCTGCAGTCCAATAGCGTGGCGATTGTGTTGTTGAGCTTTGGCTGCATCATTTCCGGTGCCTTGGCGGATCGCTTTGGTGCGGGGCGAGTCTTCGTGTTCGGCTGTGCCGCGTTGCTGGCCAGTTCCTGGACCTTCTACCACAGCCTGGCCGACCATCCGGACTGGCTGTTCCCGATGTACGCCCTGACCGGCCTGCTGGTGGGCACCATTGGCGCGGTGCCGTACGTGATGGTCAAGGCATTCCCGCCGGTGGTGCGTTTCAGCGGCCTGTCATTCTCCTACAACGTCGCCTACGCGATTTTCGGTGGCCTGACGCCGATGATCGTCAGCCTGCTGCTCAAGGAAAGCCCGATGGGGCCTGCTTATTATGTGGCGGTGCTGTGCGGGGTCGGGATTCTGGTGGGTGGCTACCTCTGGAAGAAGGGACGCTAGTTCCGGCCTCTTCGCCGGCAAGCCGGCTCCTACAAGGGTTGTTGTAACGACAACGATCAGCTGTAGGAGCCGGCTTGCTGGCGATGAACGATAACGTGGTAATACGTTGAAACACGGAATACTGGCCTTTCATCCAATTGTCATATTTCAGCCATAGAGTGTTCACACGGCCTGCTGATACTTGGCCCCGAATAACACACCCTATCTGCTAGGAGTAAGGCATGAAACTGAAGCGTTTGATGGCGGCAATGACTTTTGTCGCTGCTGGCGTTGCGACTGCCAACGCGGTTGCCGCTGTTGACCCGTCGATCCCGAGCTACACCAAGACCACTGGTGTGTCGGGCAACCTGTCCAGCGTCGGCTCCGATACCCTGGCTAACCTCATGACCCTCTGGGCTGAGAACTACAAAAAAGAATACCCGAACGTAAACATCCAGATTCAGGCCGCTGGCTCCGCCACTGCGCCACCTGCGCTGACTGAAGGCACCTCCAACCTGGGCCCGATGAGCCGCAAGATGAAGGACACCGAACTGGCTGCCTTCGAGCAGAAGTACGGCTACAAGCCAACCGCTATCCCGGTTGCCGTGGACGCCCTGGCTGTCTTCGTACACAAGGACAACCCGATCCAGCACCTGACCATGGAACAAGTCGACGCGATCTTCTCGTCCACTCGTCTGTGCGGCGCTAAAACCGAAGTGAAAACCTGGGGCGATCTGGGTGTGACCGGCGACCTGGCCAGCAAGCCGGTTCAACTGTTCGGTCGTAACTCGGTATCCGGCACTTACGGCTACTTCAAAGAAGAAGCCCTGTGCAAAGGCGACTACAAGCCAAACGTCAACGAACAACCAGGTTCGGCTTCGGTCGTGCAGTCGATCAGCTCCTCGCTGAACGGCATCGGTTACTCGGGCATCGGCTACAAAACCGCTAGCGTGAAAACCGTTGCTCTGTCGAAGAAAGGCAGCACCGAGTTCATCGAAGACACCGAAGAAAACGCCCTGAACGGCAAGTACCCGCTGTCCCGTTTCCTGTACGTATACGTCAACAAAGCCCCGAACAAGCCTCTGGCCCCGCTGGAAGCCGAGTTCGTGAAACTGGTTCTGTCCAAACAGGGCCAGGAAGTTGTAGTGAAAGACGGCTACATCCCACTGCCAGCCAAGGTTGTTGCAAAAGCACTGGCTGACCTGGGTCTGGCGGAAGGCGGCGCTGAAGTCGCAAAAAAGTAACAAATTGAGTCCGGGGGGCAACCCCAGCGGACTCACCTTGGGGGCGGCAGGAGCTGCCCCCATCCACTTCTGATTCTTTATCCACTGCTGGTTACGCCGGCGGCGGATTTGTTGCGTCACTGCACTGTCATCTTTCTGTCATACAGGATCGCTAGGGTGTGCGAATGAATGATCTGGCCAATTCCAACATGACTACTAATCCCCCCAAGCGAATTGATTTCAATACGCCTGAGCTGCAACGCAAGCGCCGCATTCGCGCGCTCAAAGATCGTCTGACCCGCTGGTACGTCCTTGTTGGCGGCCTTGCTGTGCTGGGTGCGATTACGCTGATCTTCTTCTTCCTTGCCTATGTCGTCGCGCCCCTGTTCCAGGGTGCCAGCCTGACCGCCAAGGACGCCATCACGCCAGCCTGGATGCAAGACGCCGGCAAGCCGCTGATGATCTCCCTTGAAGAGCAGAACCAGGTCGCCATGCGCGTTTCCGACAAGGGCCAGGCGTTGTTCTTCGACATCGACAGTGGCGCCGAACTCAAGCGCGTCGATCTGCCGCTACCGGCCGGCACTACCGTAACGTCCATTGGCGAGGACCAGCCAGGTCACCCATTGGTGGCGGTGGGCTTGTCCAACGGTCAGGCCCTGGTGTTCCGTCACACCTATAAAGTCAGCTATCCGGACGGCAAGAAAACCATCTCGCCGGCCGTTGAATACCCTTACGGCGAAACCCCGATTGCGCTGAACGAAGCCGGCGGTGCGCTGGAGCACGTCAGCCTCAACGCCAACGATTCGACCCTGATGCTGGTCGGTGCCACGGGTTCGCAACTCAATGTTTTGTCGCTGACCAGCGAAGAAAACATGATGACCGGCGAAGTCACCAACGAGCAGAAGCGTATCGACCTGCCGCAGATGAACGAGCCGGTGAAGAACATCTTCGTCGACCCGCGCCAGCAGTGGCTTTACGTGGTTAACGGTCGCGCCCAGGCCGACGTGTTCAGCCTGCGCGACAAGAGCCTCAATGGTCGCTACAAACTGCTTGAAGACGGTGAAGCCCAAGTCACCGCCAGCACCCAGCTTGTGGGCGGTATCTCGCTGATCATCGGCGACTCCAAAGGTGGCCTGGCCCAGTGGTTCATGGCTCGCGATCACGATGGCGAGCAGCGCCTGCAGCAGATTCGCACCTTCCAGATGGGCACCACGCCGATCGTTGAAATCACCGCCGAAGAACGTCGCAAGGGCTTCGTCGCCCTCGATGCATCCGGCAAGCTCGGCGTGTTCCACAGCACCGCGCACCGCACCTTGCTGGTGGATCAGGTGGTCGAAGGCCAGGGCCTGTTCGGCCTGTCGCCACGGGCTAACCGGGTGATCGTGGAAGCCGGCGGCAAGCTGCAACCATTGCTGCTGGACAACCCGCACCCGGAAGTGTCGTGGAGCGCGTTGTGGAGCAAGGTCTGGTACGAGAACTACGACGAGCCTAAATACGTCTGGCAATCGACCGCCGCCAACACCGACTTCGAACCGAAACTGAGCCTGTCCCCGCTGACCTTCGGCACCCTGAAAGCCGCGTTCTACGCCATGCTGCTGGCCGCGCCACTGGCCGTCGCCGCTGCGATCTACACCGCCTACTTCATGGCCCCGGGCATGCGCCGCAAGGTCAAGCCGGTGATCGAGCTGATGGAAGCGATGCCGACGGTGATCCTCGGTTTCTTCGCCGGTCTGTTCCTGGCCCCGTATGTGGAAGGGCATCTGCCGGGCATCTTCAGCCTGCTGATGCTGCTGCCGATCGGCATTCTTGTCGCCGGTTTCACTTTCAGCCGCCTGCCTGAGTCCGTACGCCTGAAAGTGCCCGATGGCTGGGAAAGCGCGATCCTGATCCCGGTGATCATCTTCGTTGGCTGGCTGTCGCTGTACATGAGCCCGTACATGGAGAACTGGTTCTTCGGCGGTGACATGCGCATGTGGATCTCCCACGACCTGGGCATCACCTACGACCAGCGCAACGCACTGGTGGTCGGTCTGGCCATGGGCTTTGCGGTGATCCCGAACATCTACTCCATCGCCGAAGACGCCGTGTTCAGCGTGCCACGTGGCCTGACCCTCGGTTCCCTGGCCCTCGGTGCCACGCCATGGCAGACCATGACCCGCGTGGTGATCCTTACCGCCAGCCCGGGCATCTTCTCGGCGCTGATGATCGGCATGGGCCGTGCGGTCGGTGAAACCATGATCGTGCTGATGGCCACCGGCAACACCCCGGTCATGGAAATGAACCTGTTCGAAGGTCTACGTACCCTCGCCGCCAACGTCGCGGTGGAAATGCCGGAGTCGGAAGTCGGCGGCAGCCACTACCGCGTGCTGTTCCTCTCGGCGCTGGTGCTGCTGTTGTTCACCTTCATCATGAACACCCTCGCAGAACTGATTCGTCAGCGTCTGCGCAAGAAATACTCGTCGCTTTAAGAAAGGTAGAAGTCTGTGAAACAGAACTCCCTGAATGGATGGTTCAAGAGCGGCGCCCCAGGCGTCTGGATCAGCGGTGGCGCGGTGTCCATCGCGGTCATCATGACGATTGGCCTGCTGGCAGTGATTGCCGTGCGCGGCCTGGGTCACTTCTGGCCGGCGGATTTGATGCACGCCAGCTACGACGTGCCGGGCCAGGCCAATCACCTGGTCATCGGCGAAGTGGTGCAGAAGGAAGAAGTGCCACGTGCGCGTCTGAAAAGCGCTGGCCTGCCGGTGCCGGACGAAGGTCCGGAATTCATGACCCGCGAGCTGATCAAGGTCGGCAACCGTGACCTGAACGGCAACGACTTCACCTGGACCGTTGGCGAGTGGCTGACCAACCAGAAAACCCCAGTCGAATTGATGGCGCTGGAGCGTCGCGAATGGGGCAATTTCTACGGCTACCTGGTCAACGTCAAACAGGACGGCAAGGTTATCGCCGAAGGCGAAGCGGCATGGCCTGAACTGCAAGCGCGGATCAACCGTGTGAACCAGCTGGCTACCCAACTCAAGACCCTGGAAAAGTCCGACATCGGTGCGATCAACGCCGGTCTTGAACGTATCCGTCTACATGGTCGCAAGCTGGAACTGGAAGGCAAGCTCGACCCGGCCGCACAAGCGGACATGGAATCCGAGCGTGCCGAACTCAATGCGCGCTATCAGGACATCGAGGCACGTCTGGGTGATCTGCACGCGCAGTTCAACCGCGACAGCCTGACCGCCCGTGATGCCAACGGCAAAGAAATCGAAATCAGCCTCGGTAAAGTGGTTCACGCCTATCAGCCGAACGCCATGGGCACCTTCACCAAGCTCGGTTTCTACTTCAGCAAGGTCTGGGAATTCCTGAGTGACGACCCGCGTGAAGCGAACACCGAAGGCGGGATTTTCCCGGCGATCTTCGGCACCGTGATGATGACCCTGATCATGGCAATGATCGTGACCCCGTTCGGCGTGCTGGCGGCCGTGTACCTGCGTGAATACGCCAAGCAGAACACCCTGACCCGCGTGATCCGCATCGCGGTGAACAACCTGGCGGGCGTTCCGGCCATCGTGTACGGCGTGTTCGGTCTGGGCTTCTTCGTCTATGTGCTGGGTGGCTCGCTCGACCGTCTGTTCTTCCCGGAAGCCTTGCCGGCACCAACCTTCGGCACGCCGGGTCTGCTGTGGGCTTCGTTGACCCTGGCGCTGCTGGCGGTGCCGGTGGTGATCGTGGCGACCGAAGAAGGCCTGGCGCGAATTCCTCGCACCGTGCGTGAAGGCTCGTTGGCCCTCGGCGCGACCAAGGCTGAAACCTTGTGGAAGATCGTGCTGCCGATGGCCAGCCCGGCGATGATGACCGGCATGATCCTCGCCGTGGCCCGCGCCGCCGGTGAAGTGGCGCCGCTGATGCTGGTGGGTGTCGTGAAGCTGGCGCCGTCGCTGCCGGTGGACGGCAACTACCCGTACCTGCACCTGGACCAGAAGATCATGCACCTGGGCTTCCACATTTATGACGTCGGCTTCCAGAGCCCGAACGTCGAAGCCGCGCGACCGCTGGTGTACGCCACGGCGTTGCTGCTGGTGCTGGTGATCGCGACATTGAACCTGTCGGCCGTCTATATCCGTAACCACCTGCGCGAGAAGTACAAGGCGCTGGATAGCTGATTACGCCGCCGCTCCCTGTAGGAGCACAGCTTGCTGGCGATGGCGATTTCAATGACGTCATCGCGGGCAAGCCTTGCTCCCACAAGAGCGGCGCTACCGCAGGCCCTAATGCCAGCGGCCAATTGAACCGAATTTGTTAGCACAGGGAGCCTCCCATGCAGCACGAAGCACATACCCACGGCATCAACATGTCGGCCCTGGGTCGCGACAAACAGAGCCTGAACCTCGAGCAGGAAACCGTGGCCATCGAAGTGCCGGGCCTGAGCCTGTTCTACGGCGAGAAACAAGCGCTGTACGACGTCAGCATGAACATCCCGAAACAGCGCGTGACCGCCTTCATCGGCCCGTCCGGCTGTGGCAAGTCCACGCTGCTGCGGACCTTCAACCGCATGAACGACCTGGTGGATGGCTGCCGTGTCGAAGGCGCGATCAACCTGTATGGCAACAACATCTATCGCAAGGGCGAAGATGTGGCCGAGCTGCGTCGTCGCGTCGGCATGGTGTTCCAGAAGCCTAACCCGTTCCCGAAAACCATCTACGAGAACGTGGTCTACGGCCTGCGCATCCAGGGCATCAACAAGAAGCGCATCCTCGACGAAGCCGTTGAGTGGGCGTTGAAAGGCGCGGCGCTGTGGGACGAAGTCAAAGACCGTCTGCACGAATCGGCACTGGGTCTGTCCGGTGGTCAACAGCAACGTCTGGTGATTGCCCGCACCATCGCCGTGGAGCCGGAAGTGCTGCTGCTCGACGAGCCGTGCTCGGCACTCGATCCGATCTCGACGCTGAAAGTCGAAGAGCTGATCTACGAACTGAAATCCAAATTCACCATCGTGATCGTGACCCACAACATGCAGCAGGCCGCGCGGGTTTCCGACTACACGGCGTTCATGTACATGGGCAAACTGGTGGAGTTCGGCGACACCGACACCCTGTTCACCAATCCGGCGAAGAAGCAGACCGAAGACTACATCACGGGTCGTTACGGCTAGGAAGCTGTTGTTGCTCACTGAACTGACGCTGCGGTCCACCGCACCTTACCGGACGCTCCAAGGACGCCAACATGATTAGCAAAGAAGGCCTTACCCACCACATCTCCCAGCAGTTCAACGCTGAGCTCGAGGAAGTGCGCAGCCACCTCCTGGCCATGGGCGGGCTGGTCGAGAAGCAGGTCAACGACGCGGTGACCGCGCTGATCGAGGCCGATTCCGGCCTGGCCCAGCAGGTGCGCGAGATCGACGACCAGATCAACCAGATGGAACGCAACATCGACGAAGAATGCCTGCGCATTCTGGCCCGTCGCCAGCCGGCGGCGTCCGACTTGCGCCTGATCATCAGCATCTCCAAATCGGTGATCGACCTGGAGCGCATCGGTGACGAAGCGACCAAGATCGCCCGTCGCGCCATCCAGCTGTGCGAAGAAGGCGAAGCGCCGCGCGGTTACGTCGAAGTGCGCCACATCGGTGACCAGGTGCGCAACATGGTCCGTGATGCCCTGGACGCGTTTGCCCGTTTCGACGCCGATCTGGCGCTGTCGGTGGCGCAGTACGACAAGATCATTGACCGCGAATACAAGACCGCCCTGCGTGAGCTCGCGACCTACATGATGGAAGATCCGCGCTCTATCTCGCGGGTCTTGAGCATTATCTGGGTGCTGCGTTCGCTGGAGCGTATCGGTGACCACGCGCGCAATATCTCGGAGCTGGTGATTTACCTGGTGCGCGGCACTGACGTGCGTCACCTGGGCCTCAAGCGCATGAAGGAAGAAGTTGAAGGAACAAGCGGCGAAAACGCTAATGTTCCGGGCAATGCTGACGATAAGTAAGATTGCCCCAGAGAAGCGCCCGGCCCTTTGGCCGGGCGTTTTTATTTGTGGCTTACGAATTCGAAATGCAGCACCCGCGAACGAAAAGTGCCGGCGTGACTGAAGGTTTTTGGCAAAGTGCCATCAGCAAAGCGGTATGCTTGCCGGGATTTTTTAAAGGGGTTATGGATGAGTAAGGTCAGTGTGTTGGTCGTGGACGATGCCTCGTTCATTCGTGACCTGGTGAAAAAGTGCCTGCGTAACTATTTCCCGGGCATGCGCATCGAAGATGCAGTCAACGGCAGAAAGGCCCAGGCCCTGCTGGCGCGGGAAGCGTTCGACCTGGTCCTGTGTGATTGGGAAATGCCGGAAATGTCCGGTCTGGAGCTGCTGACCTGGTGCCGCGAGCAAGACAGTCTCAAGGGCATGCCGTTCGTCATGGTGACCAGCCGCGGTGACAAAGAGAACGTCGTCCAGGCGATCCAGGCCGGGGTCTCCGGCTACGTCAGCAAGCCATTCACCAACGAACAACTGATCACCAAGGTCAAGCAGGCGCTGCACAAGGTCGGCAAACTCGACGCCTTGATAAACACGGCCAGCACCAAAACCGTCCCGGCGTTCGCCAACGATTCGTTGAATGCGTTGACCGGCGGCAAGGCCCCTGTGGTGGCGCCTACTGTCGCTGCGCCCGCTGCCCCAGCCCGTGGTGGCTTGCTCAACAGCCCACCGGTCAAGGCGCCGGTAGCTGCTGCGGCAGCCGGGGGAGGGCGTGGCCAGGGTCAGCTGCGTTTGCCGAACGGCATTCAGCAATGCGTGATCAAGGCCCTGAGCCTCAAGGAAGCGCTGCTGGTGGTCAAACGTGCCGACACCCTGCCGCAAGTGCTCGACAGCGCGGTACTCGACCTTGAACAGGGCGACAACGCCGAAACCGCCCGCCTCAACGGCTACCTGCATGCCATCGTTGCCCACGAGCCGAAGCCCGACAGCGAATGGCTGCAACTGACCTTCCGCTTCGTCGATCAGGACGCGCAGAAGCTTGATTACATTTCGCGATTGATTGCACGCGGGACAGCGCAGAAGCACTTCATTCCTGGCGCTTGATTACGTATCGCCTGTCAGTCCGCCTTCGCGGGCAAGCCCGCTCCCACAGGTCCAGCGAAAATCCTGTGGGAGCGGGCTTGCCCGCGAAGGGGCCATCACCTGCACCACACATCACCCTGATCCGCCCATCTTGAAACATCTGCCGACTACTTGGGTCAATTGCAACTGCTAGGCTCATTCCCAGGCCTTACTCGACAGAACCCTGCCCATGCTCCCGCGCCTGCTGTTCTCCTGTGGTCTTTTCATGGCCTCCACCTCGGCTGTGGCCATGACTATTTACACGTCTACCGATGCCAATGGCGTGGTCTCCTACAGTGATCGCCCCACCAAGGGCTCGCAGGTGTTCGTTTTTCGCGATCGCATGGTCGAGCACCTGGAGCGCCAGGTGTATCTCGATATCAAGAAGCTCAAAGGCATGGACAGTGTGTTTGTACGCAACGACCTGTATGCGCCGGTGGAGATCGAATTGAGTTTCACCGGTTTGAACAATGTCAGCGGCGCACCGAGTCGGCCGATCCGCCGGGTCATGCCGGCACGCAGCAGTATTCGCCTGGCGCTGCTCAAGGCCTCGAAGCCCGGAAAGCCGCTGGTGTATACCCCAAGGTTCGAATACTCCCTGGGTGACCCGTCAGGGACCTCCATGGCCTATCGTTACCCGCTGCCCTGGCGAGGCGGGCCGTTTCGTCTGAGTCAGGGGGCCAATGGCCAATACAGCCACTACGGGCCGAAAAACCGTTATGCCATGGACATCGCCATGCCGGAAGGCACGCCAATCATTGCCGCCCGTGGCGGGGTCGTGGTGAAAACCGAAAACAGCCAGACCGGCCGCGGCACCGATCCGTCGGGCAATTTCGTGCGGGTGCTGCACGATGACGGGACCATGGGCGTTTACCTGCACCTGAAAAAAGGCTCGGTCTGCGTACGCGAGGGGCAGCGGGTGGGGGTGGGCAGTGCGCTGGCGCTGTCGGGCAATACCGGCAATAGCAGCGGGCCGCATCTGCACTTCGTGGTACAGCGCAATACCGGGATGGGACTGGTATCGATTCCCTACCGGTTCAATCAACCGGTGGGGGCATTGCCCAACTTTGCGTTGGGCAAACAATGAGGTGTTGTTTGGGGCGGCGCTTTCGCGAGCAGGCTCGCTCCCACAATGGTATGCATTTCAACTGTGGGAGCGAGCCTGCTCGCGAAGGGATCGAATTGGTTTCAGATCAGTGTATCAATTGAGCATCAACACCTTGGCCAGCACAATCTTCGGTCCTTTCATCTTCTTGATGATGATCCGCAGGCCTTCGACTTCCAGCACCTCTTCCTCTTCCGGCACGCGCTTCAAGCTTTCGTAGACCAGCCCGGCGAGTGTTTCGGCTTCGACGTGGTCCAGGTCGATACCCAGCAACCTCTCGACCTTGAACAGCGGAGTATCGCCGCGCACCAGCAGTTTGCCCGGCTGATACGCGAGAATCCCGCGCTCGGCCTTGTGGTGTTCGTCCTGGATATCACCAACCAGGGCCTCCAGCACATCTTCCATGGTCAGGAAGCCGATCACCTTGCCATCGGCCTCTTCGACCAGGGCAAAGTGCGCGCCGCCCTGACGGAACTGTTCCAGCAGGCTGGACAGCTGCATGTGCTTGGTCACCCGCTCCAGCGGGTGCAGAAGTTCGGTCAGATTGAACTTGGACGGCAGCATCTCCAGCAACGACAGCTGCAGCAGCAGGTCCTTGATGTGCAGCAGGCCGATAAAGGTGCCGGTTTCCTCGTCGAACACCGGGAAGCGGCTGTACTTGTGGCGGCGGAACAGGCTGAACACATCTTCCAGCTTGTCCGTGCTGTTGAGGTAGACCAGGTCTTCGCGTGAGTTGGCCCAGTCGACCACTTCCAGCTCGCCCATTTCCACCGCCGATGCCAGCACGCGCATATCCTGGTCGCTGGGGTCACTGGCGCGACTGGAGTGGAGGATCAGCTTGAGCTCGTCGCGGCTGTAATGGTGCTCGTGATGCGGGCCGGGTTCACCTTGGCCTGCGATGCGCAGGATCTGGTTGGCGCTGGCGTTGAGCAGGTAGATGGCCGGGTACATGGCCCAGTAGAACAGGTACAAGGGCACCGCCGTCCACAGCGACAGCAGCTCGGGTTTGCGGATAGCCCAGGATTTGGGCGCCAGTTCGCCGACCACGATGTGCAGGTACGAAATGATGAAGAACGCGGTGAAGAACGAAATCGCCTTGACCACTTCGGCGGAATCCACGCCCACGGCACTCAGTACAGGGCCCAGAAGGTGCGCGAACGCCGGTTCGCCGACCCAGCCCAGGCCCAGGGAGGCGAGGGTGATACCCAATTGGCACGCCGACAGGTAAGCATCGAGCTGACTGTGTACGGTGCGCAGGATGTGCCCGCGCCAGCCGTGTTGTTCAGCGATGGCTTCGACCCGGGTCGAACGCAATTTGACCATGGCAAATTCCGCCGCAACGAAAAAGCCGTTGAGCAAAACCAGGATCAGAGCGAAAAGAATCATGCCGAAGTCGGCGAATATTGTTGCGAGGGTCAAGCCAGGGGAAGGGTCCATGATGGAGTTTTGCGGGTTCCGTGTATTCGAATGGAAAGAAAAAAGTGCACCTGAAAAAGCAGACGCAAGTCAGCCAATGTAGCGGCTGACTGTGCGATTGCCTAGTGGCGCGTGCTGGCCGGTATCAGTCGGCAGTGCTGATAACCCGGGATTTACTGACCTGAGCAGGGGCGAAATGGCAGGTAAAGGTACTGCCGTGGCCCGGTACGCTGCTGATCTCCATGCGCGCGCGATGGCGCAACAGCACATGTTTGACGATCGCCAGGCCCAGCCCGGTGCCGCCGGTGTTGGAATTGCGGCTTGAGTCGACGCGGTAGAAACGTTCAGTCAGGCGCGGGAGGTGTTTGGCGTCGATGCCGATCCCGGAATCCTGCACGCTCAGGTGCGCGCCTTGCTCATCACCCCACCAGCGAATGCGGATGTTGCCTTCGGCCTGGGTGTACTTCACCGCGTTGAACACCAGATTGGAAAACGCACTGCGTAATTCCGCTTCGCTGCCCTTGAGCAGAATCGTCGGATCGGCTTCCAGGGTAATTTGCTGGTTTTTCTGCCCGGACAACTGCTGCGCATCGCTCTTGATCGATTGCAGCAAGCCATCGATGGCCACCGGCTGGTTGTCCGACGGGTAATCGGTGGCTTCCAGCTTGGCCAGCAACAACAAGTCGTTGAGCAGGGTTTGCATGCGCCCGCCCTGTTGCTGCATTTGCTGCAGGGCGCGGCTCCAGCGCGGGTTCACGTCCTCGACGTTGTCGAGCAGGGTTTCCAGGTAGCCGCAAATCACCGTCAGCGGCGTGCGCAGCTCATGGGACACGTTGGCGATGAAGTCTTTGCGCATTTGCTCCAGCTGATGGATGCGCGTCACGTCACGCACCAGCATCAAATGCTCATTGTTGCCGTAGCGGGTGATGTACAGCTGAATGCGCATCCGGTCGTTGGTCGGCGAAGGGATTTCCAACGGTTCGGCGTAACTGTCTTGCTCGAAGTATTCCTTGAAGCGTGGATGACGCACCAGGTTGGTCACCGGCTGGCCGCTGTCTTGTGGGGTCTTGAGGCCCAATAGGGTTTCAGCGGCGCGGTTCCACCATTCCAGGTTGCCGTCGCTGTCGAGCATGACCACGGCGTCTTTCAATGCCGCCGTGGATTCCTGAACGCGGTCGATCACCGCTTGCAAGCGTCCGCGCACCCGTTGGTCACGGCGTTGCAGGTGGTAGATGCTGTCGAACACCTCGCCCCACAGACCGTAGCCATCGGGTGGCGCTTCATCGGGTTTGTGCAGGCGCAGCCACTCGTGCAGGCGCAGCAGTTGTTTGAGGGTCCAGGCCAGGTAAAGACCCAACCCCGCAGCGAGGCTCCAGCCGTAGTAGCCGGTGATCAAACCGATCACCAGGCAGGCGGTGACCAGCAGCAGCATGTGGCGAATCAGGGTGCCATGCCAGTTTTGGTTCACTTGAGCGTGCGTCCTTGTCTACTTCTAAAGCGGGGAAAGTCCGGGTCAGGCTTTCGTAGAAAAGCGGTAACCGGTGCCGCGCACGGTTTGTACCAGATTTTCGTAGGCATCGCCGAGGGCTTTGCGCAGGCGACGGATATGCACGTCGACCGTGCGTTCCTCAACGTAGACGTTGCCGCCCCAGACCTGATCCAGCAACTGGCCACGGGTGTAGGCGCGTTCCTGGTGGGTCATGAAAAATTGCAGCAGACGGTATTCGGTCGGTCCCATTTCCGCGGGCTTGCCATCGATGGTCACGCGGTGGCCGATCGGGTCGAGCAGCAGGCCACCGACTTCAATCGGCGCCTCGCCATCAGTCGGGCCGGCACGGCGCAGCACGGCCTTCAGGCGCGCGACCAGTTCGCGGGGGGAAAAGGGTTTGGTGATGTAGTCGTCGGCGCCCACTTCCAGGCCCTGGATCTTGTTGTCCTCTTCACCCTTGGCGGTGAGCATGATGATCGGGATATCCCCGGTCAGCTCATCGCGCTTGAGGCGGCGGGCCAGCTCGATACCGGAAGTGCCGGGCAGCATCCAGTCGAGCAGGATCAGGTCCGGTTTGCGGTCGACGATAATGGCGTGGGCCTGCTGGGAGTTCTCTGCCTCCAGGCAGTCATAGCCGGCCATTTCCAACGCAACGGCGATCATTTCGCGAATGGGCGCTTCGTCGTCGACGATCAGAATGCTCCTGCCAACCATGCCTTAATCCTCTTGTCATTTAACTGTCTTGCGCCGCATTAGATAACGGAATTATTGCAGTCGTGTGACAGTATTTTAGCCGCCCGGCGATTGTCACGAACCTGAACTAAGCTCTAATTCTCCGAATCCTGACAACCACAAAGGAAGGTTTCCATGAAACACATTGCTCAATCCTGGAAGGCTCTGCTCGTTACGGCTGCACTAACGCTGCCGACAATGGTTTTCGCTGCCGAGCCGGCGATGATGAAAGACGGGATGATGGTCGATCACAAAGGCATGACGGTGTACACGTACGATAAGGACTCGGGCGGCAAGTCGATGTGCAACGGCGAGTGCGCTGAATACTGGCCGCCAATGATGGCGCCGGCGGGTGCCAAGCCCGAAGGCAAGTGGAGCACGATCAAGCGTGACGACGGTAAGATGCAGTGGGCCTATGACGGCAAGCCGCTTTACACCTTCATGAAGGACAAAAAAGCCGGTGACATGGTAGGCGACAATATGAAAGACGTCTGGCACGTCGTGCACGAGCACAAATAAGCGATTCGCCTGCGCCGTAAACAGTTCGCAGCCTGCCGTCGCTCCATCCCCCTGTTGGAGCGGGTGCAGGCTGCGATCTTTTCCAACGGTCAACGCAACGCGTAATCCAGCACAATCCCGACAAAAATCGCCAACCCGGCCCAGTGGTTGTGCAGGAACGCCTTGAAACAGCGCATGCGGTCCTTGCCTCGGGTGTACCAGAATTCCCAGGCGAAACAGCCCGCCGCCACTGCCAGGCCCAGATGGAACCAGCCACCCAGTTCGAATTTCGAGCCGGCCAGCAACAGGCAACCCAGTGCCAACCCTTGCAGGGTCAGGATGATCGCCCGATCCGCTTCGCCAAACAGAATCGCCGTGGATTTCACGCCGATCTTCAAATCGTCGTCACGGTCGGTCATCGCGTAGTAAGTATCGTAGGCCACCGTCCACATCAGGTTAGCGATCCACAGCAACCAGGCCGCTGCCGGCAGTTCGCCGGTTTCGGCGGTGAACGCCATCGGCATCCCCCAGGAGAACGCCGCGCCCAGCACCACTTGCGGGTAATAGGTGTAGCGCTTCATGAATGGATAACTGAACGCCAGCGCCAGGCCACCGAACGACAGCCAGACCGTTGCCGCGTTGGTACACAGCACCAGCAGAAAGCTCACGCCCATCAGCAACGCAAAGAACACCAGCGCCTCTTTGGAGCTGATCTTGCCACTCGGCAGCGGCCGTTGTTCGGTGCGTTTCACATGGCCGTCGACCTTGCGGTCCGCCCAATCGTTGATCACGCAACCGCCCGCGCGGGTCAGCACCACGCCGAGGACGAAAATCACGATATTGGCCAGCGACGGCGAGCCCTTGCCGGCAATCCACAGCGCCCACAACGTCGGCCACAGCAGCAGATAAATGCCGATCGGCTTGTCCATGCGCGTCAATTGAATGAAATCCCAGGCCCGTGGGTTCAAGCGGTTCAAGGACTTGAGCAGGCTCTGGTACATCAGCAGTTCTCCGGGTGGGCGCGGGCAGTGCTCCATAGGGTCGGCAGGAAAATTTCGGCCACCAGCACGCTCAAGGTGCCACGGTCGAAGCGCGAACGGCGGCCCCACAGCTCAGGGGCCTGAACTTCCGTCGGCAGCCACGCTTGAGGATAGTGGCAAACCTCGATGGCACGGCGCTGGAACGCGTGGTCGCAAAACAACAGTTCCCCCAGGGAGCGGCTGCCCAGTTCGTCCATGTGCAAGCCGTCGCCCTGCAATGCACTGCGCGATGCGACGCTGCGGGCAAACACCCACGCCTGGCCATGCCCGCGCAAATACACCTCGCGCACCCAGCCTTCACTGCCTTCGGCCAGGTCCAGCGCGGCACATTCATCGGCGCGCAAGGTCTGCCAGCCTTCGAACAGCGGCGTGACGCTGAAGCCGTCATTCGACAGACGGGTCAGGCGTCGGGTCAGCGATCCTTCGTCGAACAACCAATCGAGGGTAAACGGGTCAGGAAGGGGCGTCAGCAAGCGTTGAGAGCGCCACGGCGGGGCCGAACGGGGGGATTCTGAGAGTTGCACAATGAGTCATTATTGGCAGCAAAGGAGGCGGCGAGCTTAACATGTCAGCTCATAAATTTGAGTGATCGGGCCGCCCGTTGCGCCGAACAGGCTTGCAACTGCCCGGCCCCATCAGTACAAAACGCACTGAGCCGGACGACAACGCTGCAACCATCGACCGTTCGTGCCAGTAGAAGCCTGAACCCTGAGGAAGTACCTGAATGAAAAAGTGGCAATGTGTGGTCTGCGGCCTGATCTACAACGAAGCCGACGGCTGGCCGGATGACGGCATTGCACCGGGCACCCCGTGGCAAGACGTGCCGGAAGACTGGCTGTGCCCGGACTGCGGTGTGGGCAAGATGGATTTTGAAATGATTGAAATCGCCGCTTAAAAACTGAGGAGTAAGGAATGAACGCACCTGTCGTGATCGTCGGCACCGGCCTGGCTGGCTACAACCTGGCCCGGGAGTTTCGCAAACTCGATACTGAAACCCCGCTGCTGTTGATTACCGCCGATGACGGGCGCTCCTACTCCAAGCCGATGCTCTCCACGGGCTTCGGCAAAAACAAAGACGCCGACGGCCTGAGCATGGCCGAACCGGGCGCGATGGCCGAGCAGTTGAAGGCCGAAGTGCGCACCCACACCCGCATCAGCGGTATCGACCCTGGCCACCAGCGCCTTTGGATAGGTGAAGAAGCGGTGTATTACCGCGACCTGATCCTGGCCTGGGGCGCAGAAACCGTGCGGGTGCCCATCGAAGGTGATGCGGCGGACTGTGTATTCCCCATCAACGACCTCGAAGACTACGCACGTTTTCGCGCCGCAGCGGCCGGCAAGCGTCGGGTTCTGTTGCTGGGTGCCGGCCTGATCGGCTGCGAATTCGCCAACGACCTGACGCTGGGCGGCTATGAAGTGCAACTGGTTGCACCGTGCGAACAGGTCATGCCGACCCTGCTGCACCCGGCGGCGGCCGCTGCGGTTCAAGCCGGGCTGGAAAGCCTCGGCGCACGCTTCCACCTCGGGCCGGTGCTCAATCGCCTGCAACGCGTCGCCGATGGCCTGGAAGCGCACCTGTCCGACGGCCAGGTCATCCTGTGCGACGTAGTGGTCTCGGCCATTGGCCTGCGCCCGCGCATCGACCTGGCCGCTGCCGCCGGCTTGCAGATCAATCGTGGTGTGATGGTCGACCGTCACCTGAAAACGTCCCACGCCAACATCTACGCCCTGGGCGACTGCGCCGAGGTCGATGGCCTGAACCTGTTGTACGTGATGCCCCTGATGAGCTGTGCGAGAGCGCTGGCCCAGACCCTGGCCGGCAACCCGACGGCGGTCACTTACGGCCCGATGCCTATCACCGTGAAAACCCCGGTGTGCCCGCTGGTGGTGTCCCCGCCGCCACGGGGTTCGGAAGGCGTCTGGACGGTCGAAGGGCAGGGTGCCGACATCAAGGTCTTATGCCGCGATGCCAGCGGCAAACTGCTCGGTTATGCCCTCACAGGCACGGCCGTGATGGAAAAACTGGCCCTGAACAAAGAGCTTCCGGCACTGCTGGCGTAAATACCGGTCGTTCTGTCGGAATCACCCCCATGTTGACGTTATAAACGCCGCGCCGATACTGGCGCGGCTCTTCCGTGCGTGCCATCCTCACTCCCGTCTGCCGCAGAGTAGAGCACCTGCGGCGCTTTGGGCGCTGCTCCATAGAGAGCAGCACGGACATAACAACAAAAAACCGTCAAAGGGGCTTCACTAACATGCGCAAACCAGATCTCGCCGCAGCAATTGCTGAAAAAGCAGACCTCACCAAAGAACAGGCCAACCGCGTCCTGAACGCCGTTCTCGAAGAAATCACCGGCGCCCTGCACCGCAAAGACAGCGTCACGCTGGTAGGTTTCGGCACCTTCCTGCAACGCCACCGCGGCGCCCGCACCGGCAAAAACCCGCAAACCGGTGAGCCCGTCAAAATCAAGGCCAGCAACACCGTTGCGTTCAAGCCAGGCAAATCGTTGAAAGACAGCGTTAATCCGTAATACTTATCCCCAACCCGCGTAGCGGGGGAGTGGGAAAAAGAATGGGCACGCCAACCAGGGTTGGGTGCCCATTTTTTGTGCCTGAAACACCGCCCTACCTCTGTAGGAGCCGGCTTGCCGGCGATGGCGTCAGTGAGTGCGCTTGGTCGATTTCTACTATTGCCAGGAGCCTGGTCGTTCATGTGCTCCCGCTATGTGCCCAGCACCGGTAGTGTTGGCACTCCTTACCAACTTCCAAAGGGGATGCCGAATTTTTCGATATAGGCTTTGGACTCTTCTGAAAGTGGTCGATGTTTCCCATTGGACGCGCCCCCGTAGGGGCCTTTGGGATTGATCGTGCCTTGGACGCGGATGACTTCGGTCGGCAATAGGCATTGACCGCCAAGCCATACTTTGGCGATTCCTCCCGGCGCCAAGCCCACTACCACCATGTCTCGATAATCCGTTATCCATTTACCGTCCGCACGGCAAAAGGTTCTCTCACCCTTGAGCATGGTTTTGCGCGCCGATTCTGGGATCTCTATGTACGCTTCATAAGTCTGCGGTTCGGCCATGGACTGCCAGCGTACGTAGACTAAACGAGGTAGGTTCGCGCCCCTTACAAATCGACCTTTTCCTGTTGGATTCTCAAACCATCCCTTTGCATCGCCCTTGAAGTGAGCTGGTATGCCTTTACTTAGCCCTCGGGGATAACCAGTCGATGGGATTCCGCTACCGGCACCTCGAAACACACGCTCATTGATATCAACGACATCCGACGTTTCGATCCAGACCTCCATGTAATCGGGCGAAAAAAATCTGAGACTCCAAGCGTCATAGGGTAATGATCTGTGCCCACCATAAGCACATCCTCCCAAAAACAGCGCGAACAACACTGTAAGGCCTGTCTTGAGCATGGATGAGCGCCTACACATTAGGGTGCACCACGCGAACATAGTTTTCGGCAGGTCGATTGATAAACACGATGTTGAGATCGCTATTGTTCCAGCCTTTGGCAGCATTCCAATTGGCAGAAAGATGGATGTAACGGCGAAAGAGCAATTCCTCTTCGTCAAAGCTCAAGCCGGCGTGGCGGGTGTCACCCAGCGCATAAGCCAACAGTTTTTCGGCAATCGGTTTCAGTTCCAGCGGCAGTGCGTACTTTTGATCCTTTTCCTCAATAACCTTGAACGGGACGTCGTGCCTAGCGCCCAACTCACGCATGATGCGCAGGTAAATCAAGGCCAGATCGTTGTGCACAGTTCGCTCGCTGTGGACCGCCGAGTAGACATTTTTCCACTTGGCTCTATCGCCTTTGACGTTGCGAGTAGACTCTACCGCCCAGGTTTTCACCTCCAGTGTCAGCCCATACAAATTGAGCTGTTCTTGAAGGTGACCCAGTTCTTGCTGGGTCTCGTGATAGGCAAATGATGATCTGGAGGGCACGTAAAGATCTAAGTCGCGGCTACAGCGCGGCTTGCTAAGCAGGACGCGTTCAATGAAGTTCGGGATGTACCCACCACCCAGGTCAGAGTGGACACCGGGCATCACGATATCGGCAGTGTCGGCGCTGTTGAGCGAGAAGTTGTGACGGCGTTCGTCTCGTGCCACCAAATGCACGACTTTTTTTGCGATATTGGGTGCCAGATACAAGTTGAGACCAGGGTTGTTGGCATCGTGGACGCTAAAGTCACCGTCAGCAATGCTGCCTATGGCGGCAGCGGTGTCGAAGATACCGATAAAGTTGATGGATACATCGGTGCGGGCGCGCCAGGCAAAACTCTCGATGAATAGGGATGAGTCGGCTGGCAACAGCTTTGCCAATGGACTTAGTTTTCCTTTCATTACTTCATTGGCAAAGTGCCGTGCGGCAGCGGCACCGCGACTGAAGCCGAAGATATCAAACTCGATAGACTCAACTTTTCGGTTGGGATTTGCCCGTTCGAATAGTCGGATTTCACGAAGGATTTGTGCTGGACTTTGCGTAACTCTTGCCAATACCCCATGGGCGCCTACGCCGGTTGCCTGTGAAAAACGTGAATCCTCTTCACCATTGTTGGTGCCGATACCTTCCAGATAAACGGGGATGTACCCGATGTTTTCGTTATCAGCCAATAGCCGCTCCCTGTCATCGGTGTACAGGTCATACAGCTTCGCCACATTAGTCGTGTCATTCCCATAGCTGTCGTCCGGCGTATTCCCTTGACCGTCATACCCATGCGCCTGGCAAAACTGCCGAATATCCTCCGCCTCCTCCAGCAGATTCACATCTCGCGCATAACACCCAGCCACCTTCTCACTGTTGGACCGGTTGTTCCCGGTGCCATCAAAAAACACCCCGATTCGCAACGTAATTCCTTCTTCTTCGACCTCTTCTTCCTCTTCCTCCAGTTCAGCCGACTCTTCCTCTTCCTCCGACGCAGGCGCAACGGATACCAACACGCCCGCGGCTGCCCCTTGCAGTAATGTATGCGCAATCGTACCCGGCACCGGAGCACCACCGAGATCAATCTTGGTACTGCTGAAAATACCCTCGGCGCTGAGCACGATGTGCTGACCGCCGACCTTGATACAAAGGCTCTCACCCCCATCGATCACTAGGTGTGTACCTGCCTTGATGTGCACGTGCTCACCGGCTTCGACGACCGACGTTCCATCGACTCTCGCGTGCCGGTCGCCAGCGACATGCAGGTAGTCGTTGGCGTTGACCTCGACCTTGCGATCCGACATGACCGTGCGATGCTCTTCAGCCTCCAGCAGCGTAATACTGTTGCCCTTGATGGTGACTCGACGCTCGTTGCCCACCTCCAGCCGGCTGTCGTGTCCAATCTTCTGTTCCATATCCCGCTGCGCCCGCAGGTGGATCAACTCCTGTCCGGCGCGGTCTTCGAGGGAGAGTTCGTTGTAGCCGCCGGTGTGCGGTGAGCTGTGGCTGCGCAGTACGGTTTTGGTTTTATTGGCGGGCAAGGGGTAGGGCACCGGCGTGCGCTTGTTCGGCAGGCAACCGGTGATCAATGGATAGTCCGGATTGCCTTCCAGGTAGGTGACGACCACTTCCATGCCGATGCGCGGAATGGTCACCGCGCCGAAATCCTGGCCCGCCCAGCCGGTGGAAACCCGAAGCCAGCAACTGCTGTGTTCGTTGTTGAGTTCGGCGCGGTCCCAGTGGAACTCGACTTTGACGCGGCCGTACTCATCGCAGTAGATCTCATCGCCGGCGGGCCCAGTGACACGCGCGGTCTGGCAAACCAGCGGTGTTCGTTGCCTATGCAGCGGTGGTCGATAAAACACGTCCCAGGGGATGGCGCTGAAGCTGTTGCGGTAACCCTGGGTAAATCCGTCCTCAGGTTCGGTGGCACCGGTGAATGCCTCTTCCAAGGCCTGAGGCTGTTTACCCGTGTGGGTCACGCTGATCAGCAGCCATAGATCGTTCCAGGTTTTTCGTGGGTGTTGCGTCAGACCAAAAAGATGGCCGCTGCGCAGGTTCGGTTGGTCGCTTTTGCCTTCGGCCAATTGGTAGTCGGCGCGGTGCCGTTCCAATGCCTGCCGGGCGAGCTGTTTACCGTGTTTTTCGCTCTCGCTGAACAACGGATAACGATAGTCCTCAAGCGCAGGATTGAGTGCGCTGGTATAGCGACTTTCCAGCAAATGGCTCGGGCATTTCAGGTCGTATTCACGGTGTGTGGTACTGCTGGTACGCGTGTTGAAACGCAGGGAGAAATGACTGACGACCGGATGCTCCGCCACCATGCCGGAGTCATCCAGAAACGGGGTTTCGCTCAATTGGGGGAAATAAGATTGGTCGTCGGTAAACACCAGCAGATGACCTTCGCGGGAATGCTGGTGATGCCACGCGATGCCGTCCTCGGCGCACAGGCGCTGGACGAACTCGAAATCACTTTCCCCGTACTGGGTGCAATAGTCGCGTTTGGCACTGGTTCGCACGTGAAAGCGATAGGTGTCGGCCTGAATGCCATGCCGCTTTAGCACCTGAGCGATGATTTGCGGCACCGTCAGGTCCTGAAAAATCCGCTGATCGCGGCTGAACTGCAAGTAGTGGAGGGCGGGCACCAGATGCACGCGATAGCGGCTCAGGCGCTGGCCGACTTCATAGGCGCCCACCCCTTCGATATGGCCATGCAACCCTTCGCCATGAAGTCCGAACCGCAGAAAGGCTGGTTGGCCAAGCAGGCCTTCCAGATCGATATCGCGGTACTCGCTGACCAGCTCGACGACAATCGAGTACAACGAACTGATGGTCTCAGTGCCTTCAAAGGCCAGCACTTTGAAATCGTTGTGAACGGAAGGGATTTCGAGCGTGAAATGGGCTGCATTGGCCGGAGCGAACATACGCTTATCCTTTTGCTTTTCCGTGGCTCGTCCTTGAGCCGAATGAGAAAACGAAACGTGAGGCGCTTGCTGAGTCGGGATTGAAGCTGTGTTAAATGCTGAAACACGCTAACAAGGCATTGGAAGGGTTGATGTAGGAAAGCTCGCCTGCTTTGGTCGGAAACGTCCCTCTAATTCGGAATGTTGCGTCGGTAATGAGCAACGGCACGCTTGTCATATTTTTGCTTGGATTTTTCCTACAGTTGCGGCGTGTTTCATTGTGATTTGTAGCCTAGCAATGTGATTCTTATCCGAAGAAAAAGCCCGATTGTTAGTGCTACCAATCGGGCTTGTTTACTGCTTGGCGAGTTAGCAGGTTCGGCTTTGTTGTTTGGTGAGAATCGCCGCCATTTCCGGTTCATCCAGATGATCCAGCGCTCGTTCCACCAGTAACTGCACCCCGTCGGCCATGCGGCTGAGCGCCAGGGCTATAGAGCGGCGTGAACCGTCCACATCGTCGGCGAGGTCGGCAGCGATGGCGCTGATGGACAGCAGATCTTCCGAGGCATTGGCCAGAAGTGCTTCAGTGTTGATGTCCGGACAGACACTGAAGAGTTGGCCGTTACGTTTCGGTGGTTTCTTTTCGGTTGGAGGGAAGTGATGGTCGAGTGCGCGTTCGGCGGCTTCGTGGAGCTTCTTTGAATCAATGCTTTCGTACGGCGATGTCGGATCGTTTTCCGGCGGGTTGGGCGTTACTTTGAACATGATTTTCAACTCCCTAAATTGAGCCGCTTACTCTTCGCTACTAAACGAAGGGTGGTGGCTGTACGCAGGTTAGTAGACCGGGGGAGTTAGCAAAACCGGCGCACCCGAAGGCGCCCTACGCACAGCCACCATGAGTGCAGGTATAGGAATACCTGACTAAAGGGAGCGCCATGCACCTTACTAACAACCCGTGGGCTACTAAACCCGATCACCGACAATCAGTGATGCGAATCAAGTTACCGAGCGGTTCCAAGGCGCACAAGCCGGCGGATTCTGGCGCAACCGTAGGCAACGGCGCAAGGAATTGTAGCTTTCAGGAAATGACTTTGAGCGCGGTTAAACAACGCGGTCGAATTGTGTTTAATTAACGAGAGAGGGGTCTACGCTGTCTGAAAGCCTCGAAAAATTAGCTTTACATACAACGTCTTTCTAGGGTTACGCAATCGTTAACAGTGCAGTTAGCGTGGGGGTTAAAACATTTTTCGCCAAAACGCTTCAAGCGAATTTCTAGCGCTCAGGACTGATCTGTGGCTGCGGTATGGACGTCTATGGGTAAAGGGGCAGTTTCCCTGCCCCTTTGTTCATGACGCCTTTTTTTGGGCTAGGCGATGTCTAGTTCTTCGAGGTTAGATGCTCGTTTTTCATCTATATGCTGTAGGAATTTTCCTTTCATTACTGATCGCTCACTATTCGATGATCCACGGAGGACATTGAATGCATCGCCTATACAGTCCCTTATCGCGTCTAGAGTGTTAGTTGGAGCTTCAAAGTAGTACAGCGTTAATAGCCTTATAAATATCGCTTGCGTGATAATGTTGTTTGCACCAGCTTCTTTGAGTAGCTTGCGTATTGCTAGTATGCTGCGTTTGTTTAAGTTCTCTATAGTCAACATTGTGGCTAGAAAACTAATGCATTGGCTCGAGTTATTTGCTTCAGCCAGAACGAAGTTTTCAAGTTTTGGTGTGGCTAACGACTCTGCCATTAATGATGCAACAAGTTGTGGGATCATCAGTTTTGCAAAGCTCTTAAATTGAGTTGGTGTAAGCGACCCAAATTGAGTAGGAAGTTCACCCTGAAAGTCGTCTGGATCCGTTTCATTAAGATAATTTGTTGTTGATACAATAATTTTTGACCATAGTATAAGTACGTCATTGAGGCAAGATTTTTTTAGTTCGACGTCATCGATTAGTTCGCTGTTTCTCAATATGTTTGAGTAAGTTTTTAACGAGCCAATAAAGTGCATTTGAGTTGAAAGTGGAGCCGCCGGATGCCTTTGTCTTGCATGGTCGTGATCAATAGAAGCTTTTGATGGCATCTCTGCATCTTCAATAAATTTTGCTCTGTGATTGTCATCAACCGGTGTATTTAAAAAATCATCCTCTATTTTTATGAGCGTTTCTTCCTGGTTAAAAATGCCCTGCTCTTTGCCGTGGGCCTCAAATAGTGTTATGTCAATTTCGAATTCGGATGATATTAACAGCTGTTCACAGCACTCTTTTGCCTTAATAAGAATGTCCTTTCGAGCTCGGTGCAACCCTGTTAGTAGGTCAAGCTCGATTGTGTATTTTGCAATGGAAGCCGGTGTGAGAACTTTCGCTAATTTTTCTGTGTTTTCTGCGAGTTTGTTTGCTAAAAAGAAAGCTCTGAAGCAATCAAATTTAAACATGATTTTTTGATTGCTCTCATACAATAACCCTTTTCTTAGCAGCTCCTCGGTGAATCCTCTTGATGGGTCCGCGAGGCCTCGTTTTTTGAAATACGAAGAGACAAATATTTCAAATTCATTTGAATCTATCCGCTCGACACTTTCCTCATCCATGGTTGTAGAAAGCTCAGAGAGAAAATGTGATTGAATATTCGAATCATAATTTGAGCGTGATTTTGACTCTGTGAATTTTTCCAATAAGCCGAAAATTAGAGCCTCTATGGCTGAGGCTTGGTTTATAAGCTTTGCTGAAGGCTGTTGCTCTATGACCCAAAGCAGTATGGAAACTAAAAAAGGTGTTTGTGGTACATTTAGCTTTGATAGCAGTTTTTTTATAAGTGTAAATTTCTCATCTGCGTTTTGATCATGTTCGCCAAACCATTTTCGGACTAGTTCTTTTGTTTGTTTTCTCTTAAATGAGTGTATATATATAGGAGTTGGATTTTTGCTAAGAGAGGGAAGTTTTTCAAGGCTTAGATTGTCTTGTACTTCTTCATTGGTTGCTAATATGTAGCGTGGTTCAGAATATTTCTCTCTAAATTCCTCGATTAGTTTTCGATGTGCTGCATTGTGGATGTTGAAGCTATCAAAAATGACAAGTGCTTCGCCGTTTTCTAATAAGCTAATGAGGTCTTTTTTGGTGATTTCATTTCCTATAAATTCAATTGCTTGGGTAATTATGGCTGCGATAGTTAGCTTGTGTAGTACTGATATGTCAATTAAAAGACCTACCCTAGCATTGCCGTGGAACTCCATGAACTGGTTAACGGCAATATGATTGAGCAATGTCGATTTACCGGACTCTCTTTTCCCAATAAATAAAATATCTATTTTTTCTTGGGATAAACTGTGCAGGCTCACAAACTCATCATTGTCTTTCGTATCTAAGTTCTCGCTGGCGGCTAGATTTTTTTCGCTTTTTTTTGCAAGTGGCGGTTCAACAAAAATTGAAGATAAGCGTTTAGGTGCAACTTCGGAGGCCGAAAAAGACAGAAGTTTTGAGTTGGCCTTCTCTAACGCTGCATTTATCGCGGTGCTGGAAATAGCAGTCTTTGATGTGCCATTTCTTTGCGATATATTTATTTCGTAAACACCGTTTTCGGCGAATCTTGGAGAAATATCAAACACATTTCTTTCATTGTAGTATTCGCGCGCTTCTAATCGCCATGTATTGGTTTCGTGGCAAATGTCGATTATGGAGTAACCATTAAAGTGCTCTCTGCTCTCGTAAATACAACCAGTATTGCTAATTAAGAGGTTTCCTAGCGTCGATGTTGTATGGCCTGCGTTATTGTTATGGTTGTGTCCGCATAATAGAGCATCGAAGTTGCTCGCTATCACTCGTTGGATTTTATTTTTTTCATCGGGTGCAAGCCAGTCTAAAGTATGGTGCATCATGGCGATTTTTATATCGCAGTCATGTATTTCTTCTAGTGATAGTTCAACCTGTCGTTCGCCAACATATAGATTGTTTCTATCTTTGCTGCCTCCACCAGTGGTTCGCCATGTACTATTTAGTGAAGCTATACCTACTTGCACAGAACCTATGTTTAACTTTTTTGTGGTGAATAGTATGTTGTCTTTATATGTTGATGAATCTAGTTTTTTTGAGAGTTCAATATATCCATCTAAATGCCCCCAGATCGCCGTATAGCCCTTGTTGACTAGGCTTTCTATTAATTTGTTTGCGTCTTCAGAGCTTTTTATGCTTGAAAATATAGGCTCGTATATTTCTTCTCTCGATTTAAGGTTTATGTCGTGATTTCCAGGGCAGCATAAAAATTCGGCTGCTGAGTTTGTTGAGTTTATTATTTTTTTTATGACGGTTTCTTGGGCTGAAATTGCTGCTTTGGAGGTGTCACCTCTATTGGCAATATCTCCGGTACATAATATTGCATCGATCTTTATTTTGTTATTTGCCGCTGTTATGTCTTTGCATAATGCATCAATTGTGCGGGCGTGGTCGGCACTATTAGTTATATGTAAGTCGGAAATATGTATAATTCGCATTATTCGATTCCTTGATTAAAATTCCAGTTTTTAACTTCTGAGGTGTCTGAGGTAAGACAAGGCGCGTCGAGACTTGGGTAGTTGGTCCGCTGAGTACTTGGAGTTTTGTAAGCGGTGAAAAGGTGGGTTGTCGTGCTATCCACGCAACCCGTGAACGTTAATTTGCAGAATTCGATATGCATGGAATCCCATCTCGTTGCCTTTTTAAGGCCTGCTTGGAATCTCGCCGTCTGAGACGGATTTCCTTGTTATCAATAGTTCTTGGGCAGCGTAGAAATCGGCGCCCAATATGCTGGCTCAATGCTAGTACCGATTGGGTAAATTACCTAATGAGCAGCGAACAGCGCAAGTTGTCGTACGTTAAAAACTGGTTGATTACGATACCCAGGGACTCTGCTCGCTTGCTTGGTATTGCTCAACGTTGAGTCAGTTGAAAAAGGGCAGCCGAAAATGTGGGAAAAGGGTGTAGGCAGGTCGGAGCAAAAGAGGAGGCAGCTAGGTGATTTATGCAGAGTAAAATCATCACCTGTATGCCTCGAACGCCGTAAAAATTTATATTTAGTCAATGACTTGGTAGTCAACACCTTCAAAAACACAGCCATCTTCTTCCAACGCAACTCGTTAGTGGCGTTCCTGTTTTAAGTCGCTAAACTGCGCCAGCCGTTCATTTTTCTTTTGAGGCTTGCGCATGAAATTTCGTTTTCTGCTGTGGATGCTGGGCTTGCTGATGGGCAAGGCCAGTCGGACCAATCCTGCGTTTCAGCAGCAGTTGGGTGACAAGGAGTTGGTGTTTCAGCTGCAGACCCTGGACGGGAAAGTGGCTCGGCATTTCCGGGTGAAGGATCAGCGCATCACCAGCAAGTCAGGCGTGTATGCCGAGCCTGCGTTTGCGATTGCCTTTAAAGACGCCGCGTATGGCTTTGCCACGATGCAGGCGAAGAACAAGCAGCTGGCGTTCATGACGGGGATTCAAGACAAGTCGATTCAGATCAAGGGCAACCCGGCGCTGGTGATCTGGTTTCAGGGGCTGACCAAGTATTTGAAGCCGAAGAAGGCCAAAGCCAAGGTTTAAGGACTGTCAGTAAGTCCGAGTTGAATTCTTCGCGAGCAGGCTCGCTCCCACAGGGAATACCTAACCTCTGTGGGAGAGAGCCTGCCCGCGAAGCTTTTAGGGCTGGCTGAATTGCGAGGCCAGTTCGCGTAGCAGCACTTCGGCTTCGAGGACTTTGCTGACGACGTCTTCCGCTTTGGCGCGGGTCAGGCCGAGGCGGTCGAGCAGGGCGTCGGGGATGTCTTCGTCCGGGCCGGAACCGATGCCACGGCTGCGCAGAAGGCGCACGGACAGGCACACCAGGTTCGGGTATTCGGCGTAGTCGCCGTCGTAGCCCGGGTCGTGCTGGAAGCGCAGTGCGGTGGACAGTTCATCGGGCATGTCCCAGAAGCGCATCAGCCAGGCGCCGATCTGTTCGCGGCTGATGCCCAGCAGGTGTTGCTCGATGTAGCTGTGGCACAGGTGCGGGTTGACCTCCAGGTGACGGCAGATCAGCGAGAAGTGTGGCGGGAACACGTGGGCCAGCAGCAGGTAGCCGAAGTTGTGCAGCAGGCCCGCCAGGTAGGTCAGGCCGGCTTCCGGGCGCTGGGTGCGCGGCATGGCGCGGGTCAGGCCTTCGATGACGGCGGCGGTGTAGATCGATTGCTGCCAGTACGGCGTGCTGTGTTGCGGGTGGTCCTTGGGTAGGCTCAGGGTTTTGCCCAGGGCCAGGCCCAGTGCCAGGTTGATCACCAGGTCGAAACCCAGTACCCGCACGATGGCGTCTTCCACTGAACGAATCTTGCCCGGCGAGGCGTAGTACGGCGACGCTGCCCAGCTCACCACTTGCGCGGCCAGCGCCGGGTCGGTTTCGACCACGCCGGTGATGTCGTCGATGGTGGCGTTGGGGTCGACGCGCAGCTTGATGATCTTCTGTGCGGTTTCGGCCAGCGGCGGAATTTCGATGGTCGCTTCCAGGCGTTGCTGGATGCGCCGCGCGGTGAACGCTTGAACGGCCTGGGTGATTTCCTCGCGGTCATCGTCGGGGCGGTCGAGGTTGGGGCGGATGCTGCTCAGGGCTTCGCCGAAGTTGGCGGCGCTGGCCTTGTTGAGCATGGCCTTGAAGGCTTCGCTGGTGATTTCCAGCAGCACGCCCGGCTCGCCCGAATTGACCAGCACCGTCGGCTCGCGCAGCAGGCTTTCTTCATACAGGCACGGCGAGCTGGTGAGGGCGGGCAGACCCGGCAGCAAGCTCAGGCTGTGCTTGCCGAGCATCTTGACCAGGCGCTCGGTCGGCACGGCGGTGAGGCGACGGCCAGTGAGTTCGGTGAGGCGGTTGAGGTCGAGCAACTGACTCTGCGGGAACAGCACCATCAGCGCGCCGACGGCGTCATCGAGTAGCACCGCCTGGACCTTGCGCGCCGGGTTCAAGCCGTGATGGTCGAGGACTTCTTCAAAGGCAATGCCCAGTTTGCCCAGCAGCAGCCGAATAACCGACGGAGCGTGCGGGGAGGCGGGTGCGAGGGCAACTTCGGTCATGGTCTGTATCCGGACTAAAACAATTGCAGGAGTATACCCAGCTTGCTCAAACCCATCCTCCAGAAACTGCGACGGTGCTCACACTTGGCCGTATTGCTGCCCGTGGCGCAGCCAGCGGTCGAGTAGCGGGCTGACGTGGTCCGGCCAGCGTTCCAGCAAGGCTTGTGCGGCGTCGCGAACAGCGGGCAGCAGGTCGGCATCGCGCATCAGGTCGGCGACCTTGAATTGAAGCAGGCCGGTCTGCCGCGTACCGAGCATTTCGCCGGGGCCGCGCAGTTCGAGGTCTTTTTCTGCTATGACAAAACCGTCGTTGGTTTCGCGCATGATCCCAAGCCGTTGACGGCCGATCTGCGACAACGGCGGATGGTAAAGCAGCACGCAATGGCTGACCGCGCTGCCCCGACCGACGCGACCGCGCAACTGGTGCAGTTGCGCCAGGCCCAGGCGTTCCGGGTTTTCGATGATCATCAGGCTGGCGTTGGGCACGTCCACACCAACTTCGATCACGGTGGTCGCCACCAGCAGCTGCAAATTACCGGCCTTGAACTCGGCCATCACCGCGGCTTTCTCGGCGGGTTTCATGCGCCCGTGGATCAGCCCCACTTTCAACTCGCCGAGGGCGGCGGTCAGGTCTTCATAGGTGGTTTCGGCGGCCTGGCACGTCAGCTCTTCCGACTCTTCAATCAGGGTGCACACCCAATAGGCCTGGCGCCCTTCTGCACAGGCGCTGCGCACCCGCTCGATCACTTCGACCCGTCGGGTGTCGGTGATCAGCACGGTGTTGACTGGGGTTCGGCCGGGCGGCAATTCGTCGAGGATCGAGGTGTCGAGATCGGCGTAGGCGCTCATGGCCAGCGTGCGCGGGATCGGTGTCGCGGTCATGATCAGCTGATGCGGACACATCCGCCCGCCGACGCCTTTCTGCCGCAAGGCCAGCCGCTGTTGCACGCCGAAGCGGTGTTGTTCGTCGATGATTGCCAGCGCCAGGTTCTTGAACTGCACTTCGTCCTGGAACAGCGCATGGGTGCCAACCACCATCGGTGTGCCATTGGCGATCTGCTCCAGCGCGGCCACGCGATTTTTGCCCTTGAGCTTGCCGGCCAGCCACGCGACCTCGATGCCCAGCGGTTCGAGCCAGCGCTTGAAGGTGATGAAGTGCTGCTCGGCGAGAATCTCGGTGGGCGCCATCAGCGCCACTTGATAACCCGCCTCCAGGGCCTGTAGTGCGGCGAGGGCGGCGACTACGGTTTTGCCCGCGCCGACATCGCCCTGAATCAGCCGCAGCATGGGCTCGCGCTGGCTCAGATCGTAGGCGATTTCATTTCCGACCCGTTGCTGCGCACCCGTGGGGTTGAACCCGAGGTTGGCCAAATATCTGGCCGGCAGTTGCGTCGCTTTCGGCATGGCCGGCGCGCGCAGCGAACGCATGCTTTCGCGCAGGCGTTGCTGGGACAGTTGATGGGTCAGCAGTTCTTCGAACGCCAAACGGTGCTGTGCCCAGTGATGCCCGAGGGCCAGCTCATCGACGTCGGCATCGGCCGGCGGGTTGTGCAGGTAGCGGATCGCATCGGCCAGCGGCGCCAGTTGGTAGTCACGGGCCAGTTCGTTCGGCAGCCAGTCGGGCAGGCTGGAGGGGCCGAGCAACGTCAGGGTTTGCAGGCACAGTTGGCGCAGGCGTTGTTGCGTCAGGCCCTCGGTGAGCGGGTACACCGGGGTCAGGGTTTCATCCACGGGCGGCGGTTCGTCGCCGGTAATGGCGCGGTATTCCGGGTGGTAGATTTCCAGTCCTGACGCACCGGGCCGGGCTTCGCCGTAGCAGCGAATCCGCGTGCCGCGCTTGAGGCCTTCTTTTTGCGCATTGCTGAAATGGTAGAAGCGCAGGCTGAGCCCGCCGGTGCCGTCCTGCAGACGTACCACCAGGCTACGGCGCCGACCCATGACCACGTCGGCACCGCTGACGGTGCCTTCGATCACGGCATCTTGCCCAGGGCGCAGCGCGCCAATCGGAACCACGCGGGTGCGGTCCTGATAACGCAGCGGAAGGTGAAACAGTACGTCCTGGAGATTTTCCAGGCCGACCTTGGCCAGTTTCTCAGCCATGGCTTCGCCGACACCCTTGAGTGCCGTCACGGACACTTGCGACAACTCGGTCATGACGCTTGCTTAGCCCGCCACCACCTGCGCGGACGGCTTGGCCACCGAGCACAGGCGAATGGAGTCAGCGAGGATTTCGATTGCCTTGGGCCGCGGGAAACTCGCGCGCCAGGCGATGGCCACGGTGCGATAGGGCGTGGGTGCCGACAGCGGCCGGACTTCGATCACGCCGGGCGCATAGTGATGGCTGTCGACCGCCGACAGCGGCAGGATCGAAATGCCGAGGCCGGACGCGACCATGTGGCGGATGGTTTCCAGTGAGCTGGATTCCACCGTGGTGTGCTTGGCGCCGTCGTTGCCTTTGGTCAGGGTCGGGCAGGCTTCCAGCACCTGATCGCGGAAGCAGTGGCCTTCGCCGAGCAGCAGCAGGCTCTTGTCGTTGAGCAGGTTGGCGTCGATGGAGTCTTTTTGCGTCCACGGGTGCTGGGCCGGCATCAGGACGTAGAACGGCTCGTCGTAGAGTTGCAGGGTCAGCACGTCGGCTTCATTGAAGGGCAGGGCGATGATGATCGCGTCGAGTTCGCCGTTGCGCAGTTTGTCGCGCAGCACATGGGTGAAGTTTTCTTCGATGTACAACGGCATCTGCGGGGCGACCCGGTGCAGTTGCGGAATCAGGTGTGGAAACAGGTACGGGCCGACGGTGTAGATCGCGCCGACTTTCAGCGGTGCAGTCAGCTGGTTCTTGCCAGCCTGGGCCAGTTCGCGAATGCCCTGGGCCTGCTCCAGGACTTTTTGCGCCTGGGCCACAATGCCTTCGCCGACCGGAGTCAGGCGCACGGCGCTTTTGCTGCGCTCGAAAATCAGCACACCGAGTTCGTCTTCAAGCTTTTTCACGCCCACCGACAGGGTTGGCTGGCTGACGTGGCAACGCTCGGCCGCGTGGCCGAAGTGCTGCTCTTGGGCGAGGGTAACGATGTAGCGTAATTCTGTGAGGGTCATAGCAAAGCGTCCATGAAGATGCGAGCCAAGCATACCGGCTGCAATCGATAGACGCACGTTATCAGAAGGTATGTGTCGGGTGACACCGGGCAATGTGGGTTTGCCGCTGGCAGATATGCGAAAGGCACCTTTCGGTGCCTTCCTGAAATCCTGTAGCCGCCACAGAACCTGTAGGAGCAAAGCTTGCTCGCGATGAAGCCATAACACTCACCATTTTCGGTGACTGATATACCGCTATCGCGAGCAAGCTTTGCTCCTACAAGAGATAGTGGTGTTGCTTAACGTCGGTGTTTGTCTATGGAGTAGACAAAAGGTGCAACGATTTCGATGGAGCCGTTGGTGAGCATGTGCGCCGGTGGTTTTGGCAGCGGCTGGGCGCGGCGGATCATGTCCAGGGTGGCCCGGTCCAGATCGGCAGTGCCTGAGGCGCCCACCAGCTCGAATGACAAGACGTTACCGTCGGCATCCACCACGAAACGCAGGCGGTTCATGCCTTCCTTGCCCCGTGCCTGTGCACTGGCCGGGTACTTTTTGTACTTCTGCAGGTGCGCGAGCAGGGTGCCTTCCCAGCTGGCCTTGGCGGCGACTTGGGCGGCAGAGGGGCCAGGCGCAGGCGCGGCGGATTTTTCGGTTGGCGCTGGCGTCGGCGGTGCTTCGCTCGGCTTGGCCTCGGACGGTTTCTCCTTCGGCGGCTCGGGCTTTTTCTCCACAGGCTTGGGCGGTTGAGGCTTGGGCTTGGGTTTGACCGGTTTCGGAACGGCGATCTCGGCCTTCGGCGCTTCGGCGAGTTTCGGTATCGGCAGTTCTTCTACCGGAGTCGGCGGCTGCGGTGGTGTGACGACCTTTGGCGGTGCAGGCGGTGGCGGGGCAGGAACCGGTGCCAGCTCGACCATCATTGCCTGGGGCGGCAATTGGATGGGCGGGCGGGCCGTCCAGTTCACGGCCAGCGCGATGGCCAGCGCGTGAACACCCAGCACCACGGCCAGGCTACCGCTGTAACGCGTCAGCTTATGGCGCGTCGTGATCATTTCTTGACTGCCGACTCGAGACCGACCAGACCCACCTTCAGGTAACCGGCCGAGCGCAGGTTGTCCATCACGCTCATCAGGTCGCCGTAATCCACGCCTTTATCGGCCTGGAAGAAGATCGTCGTGTCTTTCTTGCCCTGGGTCTTGGCGTCGAGCGTGGCGCCGAGTGCTTCGGCTTTCACTTCGTCTTCGCCCAGGAACAGGCGTTGGTCAGCCTTGACGCTGAGGAACACCGGCTTTTCTGGCCGCGGCGCCGGTTTGGCGGTGGACGCAGGCAGGTCGACCTTGATGTCCACGGTGGCCAGCGGAGCCGCCACCATGAAGATGATCAACAGCACCAGCATCACGTCGATGAACGGCGTGACGTTGATTTCGTGGTTTTCGGACAGATCGTCGTCTGCCCCTTCTTTCAAATGCAGGCCCATGGCCGATTACCCCACTTTCACCATGTGCGGTTGCGAGCTGCGCTCAGGCTGGTGATCGAGGTCGCGGCTGACCAGCAGCAGGACTTGGGCCGACGCGTCGGACACCTGCGCCTTGTAACCGGCGATGGAGCGGGCAAACACGTTGTAGATCACCACCGCAGGAATCGCCGCGACCAGACCCAGTGCGGTCGCCAGCAGGGCTTCAGCGATGCCGGGGGCCACGACGGCGAGGTTGGTGGTCTGGGTTTTGGCAATGCCGATGAAGCTGTTCATGATGCCCCATACGGTACCGAACAGGCCGACGAACGGCGCGGTGGAACCGATGGTGGCAAGCACGCCGGTGCCGCTGCTCATGTTGCGACCGCAGGCGGCCACCAGGCGCTCAAGGCGGAAGCTGACGCGTTCCTTGATGCCTTCTTTTTCGCGGCTGTTGACCGACAGGCGCATCTCTTCGAGAGCGTCGTGCACCAGCAAGTTGGCGAGTGTGCCTTCCTTCGCCGCGGTGACGCTGGCTTCTTTGAGGGAGGCGGACTTTTTCAGGTTGGCGATTTCACCGCGCAGGCGACGCTTGGCGCCCATCAGCTCGAAGCCTTTGGCAATCCAGATGGTCCAGGTGATGATCGATGCGATCGCCAGGCCGATCATCACGATTTTCACGATGATGTCGGCATTCTTGTACATGCCCCACGGCGAAAGGTCGTGCGCCATGCCCAGGCTGTTGTCGGCTTCGAGGACTTCAGGAACGTCTGCGCCGAGGCCTTCCTGAGCAGGTGCTGCCTGGGCCGGGGCGGTCGCTGCCGGAGCGGTGTGGTCAGCTGCAACCGGTGCGGTGGCGGCCGGGGTGGCAGGCGCTTGGGCGTCAGCGAACGCCGCGGTTGGTGCCAGCATCAAGCTGAGCAACAAGGCGGCCACCGCGCTCCAGGCGCGACGTCGTTTGGTTGGCGAAGCGGAGAGTTGATTACGTGTCATGCTGGGCCGGACCTGAGAGAAAAAAACGATTGATATGTTCTTCCAGGCCTCGAAGCCCGAGAACAAAAGTGGGGCGCATTATTGCAAGTAATTCTTGTTAACAAAAGTAATAGAGTCTCTTTTTTTCCTGTATTGCTAGCCGCTCGTCCATTGCCAGCGCTAGTCTGTCCGTTTCCAAGGGGAGTTTTCTGATGTCCGCGCCTTCTGTTTTGATCGCCGGTTGTGGCGATGTCGGCAGCCGCCTGGCCACGCAATTATTGGCTGCGGGGTGGGAGGTTCATGGCCTGCGGCGCGATGTTTCGCGCCTGCCCGAAGGCGTGATTGGCGTGGCTGGCGACTTGTTCAGCAAAGACTGTCCAGAGACCTGGCCAATCGGTGCCGTGGATTACCTGGTGTATTGCGCGGCCGCCTCCGATCACGACGAAGCCGGTTACCGCGCAGCCTATATCCAGGGTCTGCAGCATGTGCTGGAGTGGCTGGACGACTATGGGCAGGTGCCCGACCGCCTGCTGTTCGTTTCCAGCAGCAGTGTTTACGGTCAGCAAGAGGGGGAGTGGGTCGACGAGACTTCGCCGGCCGTGGCGACTGGCTACTCAGGGCGTGTGATGCTCGAAGCCGAACAGATTGCCCTGAAGAGCGGCATCCCGGCGAGCGTTGTGCGGTTGACCGGCCTCTACGGGCCCGGTCGCGAGCGGTTGTTGACTCAGGTGCGCCAGGGTTACCGCGTGGCGGTCGATCCACCGTTGTACGCCAACCGGATTCATGCCGACGACGCGGCAGGCTTGATGGCGTGCCTGCTTGAGGCGGATCGGCGTGGCGTGGCGCTGGACGACATCTATATTGGCGTCGATGACGCGCCGGCAGCACTGGCGGATGTGGTGGGCTGGTTGCGTGAGTATCTGGGTGTGACTGAGTGGGCAGACGACGCCAGCGTGCGCCGCACGGGGAGCAAGCGTTGCAGCAATGCGCGGGTAAAGGCGTTGGGTTGGGTGCCTAAGTATCCGAGCTTCCGCGAAGGCTATGCGGCGATCCTTGAAGGACGCTGCTGACTTTGTAGGAGCGAGCCTGCTCGCGATGAGGCCATAACATTCAACATCATCGTTGACTGTTACACCGCCATCGCGAGCAGGCTCGCTCCCACATGGGATCTTCTTTGCAGTTAGATCCGGGTTACTGCTTTTCCAGCAACCACTTGCGATCACCCGGTGTGAACTGTGGCATTTCATCCGCCAAAGCGGTATTCACGACCTGGAAGATTTCCAGCTCCTTGCCTTTGCGCGCAAAGATCCATGGATTTCCTTGTCCGTTGAGTTGCAGCCACATGTTGTCGTTGCCACCGCTCATCGAGGCACAGTCACCCGCCAGACACAGGGCATAACGGTCGGTGCCCGGCAAACCGGTCACCTGGCCATCGGCCTGGAACTGCACGGTATTGCCCTCGCCGGGGCCGCTGATGACTTTCCAGCTACCGCCCATGTAGGCCGAGTACAGCGCACGTTCGAAACTGGCGCCGATCGGTGCGCCATCCGGTACCGGGATCAATGCGCGATCGAAGACCTGGGCGGGCTCGTTTTCGCTCGCAGCCTGGTTCAATTGTTTGCCAGCGCGTTTCAGCTCACTGCCGGAACTGCCGTAAAAGTCGATTTTCCAGGCTCCGGACTCTTCGCCCAGCAACTTGCCGTCGACATTTTCAAAACCATTGGTGTAACGGGCCTGACCGGCCTTGGTGTTGACGTCCCACTCCAGGTTCGGGCCATAGGCCTGGAGCGCTTCACGCAGGGGGACGCCCTTGGAGGCAGCATCGATCGCCACCTGATTGATCCAGGTGCCGCTGATATCTCGGTCGGCAGGGTTGCTGGCACAACCGCCCAAAAGCAGGGCGAGCAGCGAGAGAGCAAGCGCTTTGCGCATGGTGGAATCCTTTCAAGCTTTCTTTACAGCAGAGCAGTCGGCGCAGCCCTAGGCTGCGCCGGACACATTACTCGATGACCAGGATGGCATCCATTTCAACCTGCGAACCCTTTGGCAGGGCCGCTACGCCGATGGCGGCGCGGGCTGGGTAAGGCTGGTCGAAGTACTTGCCCATGATCTCGTTGACCTTGGCGAAGTGGCTCAGGTCGGTGAGGAAGATGTTCAGTTTGACGATGTCCTTGAACGAACCACCGGCGGCTTCAGCCACGGCTTTGAGGTTCTCGAAGACCTGGACGGTCTGGGCTTCGAAGCCTTCGACCAGTTCCATGGTTTTTGGGTCCAGAGGAATCTGACCCGACATGTAAACGGTGTTGCCAGCCTTGATCGCCTGGGAGTAAGTACCGATGGCGGCCGGGGCCTTGTCGCTGGTGATAACAGTCTTGGTCATGGATGACTCCTTGTAATTGATGGGGGCTACGCGCGCATGCGGGTGATGCGGATCACCCCGGTCAGGGCGCGCAGTTTCTTGATCACGCGGGCCAGGTGCACGCGGTCGTGCACGCTGACCACCAGTTGGACCACGCTGATGCGACCATCGCGTTCGTCCATGCTGATTTTTTCGATATTGCCATCGGCCGCGTTGACGCTGCTGGCCAGCAGGGCGATCAGGCCGCGCTGGTGTTCCAGCTCGACGCGCAGTTCGACATTGAATTCGCCGGTGACATCCTTGGCCCACGAGAGCTGGATGCATTTTTCCGGGTTGTGGCGGATTTCGCTGATGTTGCGGCAGTTGTCCAGGTGCACGACCATGCCTTTGCCCGCGGACAGGTGGCCGACAATCGGGTCGCCCGGGATCGGTGTGCAGCACTTCGCGTAGCTGAGCACCAGGCCTTCGGTGCCGCGAATCGCCAGCGGACCTTCCGGGCTCGGCAGCTGTTCGCCTTCGCCGAGCAACCGGCGCGCCACCACATAGGCCATGCGATTACCCAGGCCGATGTCTTCCAGCAAGTCTTCGATCAGCTCCAGGCGATACTCGGTGAGCATGGCCTTGACGCGCTCGAGTGGAATTTTTTCCAGCGAGCTGTCGAAACCATTGAGGACTTTGTTCAGCAGGCGTTCGCCCAGGCTGATGGACTCGGAGCGGCGTTGCAGTTTCAACGCGTGGCGAATGTGCGTACGGGCCTTGCCGGTAACCACGAAGTTGAGCCAGGCCGGGTTCGGCCGTGCGCCGGGGGCGCTGACGATCTCGACCGTGGAACCGCTTTGCAGAGGTTCGGACAGCGGCGCGAGACGACGATTGATCCGGCAGGCAATGCAGCTATTGCCCACGTCGGTGTGCACCGCGTAAGCGAAGTCGACCGCCGTGGAGCCTTTGGGCAGCTCCATGATCCGGCCTTTGGGCGTGAACACATAGACCTCGTCCGGGAACAGGTCGATCTTCACGCTTTCGATGAATTCCAGCGAGTTGCCGGCGCGTTGCTGCATCTCCAACACGCCTTTGACCCATTGGCGGGCGCGGGCGTGGGTGCCTTTTGGCTGCTCGTCGCCGCTGGATTTGTACAGCCAGTGGGCGGCGATGCCGTTGTTGGCCATCTCTTCCATTTCACGGGTGCGGATCTGGATCTCGATCGGAACACCGTGCATGCCGAACAGCGTGGTGTGCAGCGACTGATAGCCGTTGGCCTTGGGGATCGCGATGTAATCCTTGAAGCGCCCCGGCAACGGTTTGTACAAATTGTGAACAGCACCCAGCACGCGGTAGCAGGTATCGACCTTGTCGACGATGATCCGGAACGCATAGACGTCCATGATCTCGTTGAAGGCCCGACGCTTGCCGCGCATTTTCTTGTAGATGCCGTAGAGGTGTTTCTGACGACCGCTGACCTCGCCCTGGATGCCATCGATAGCCAGGCAGTGGCTGAGGGACTCTTCGATCTTGTTGACGATTTCCTTGCGGTTGCCCCGGGCGCGTTTGACGGCCTGGTAGATCCGCGCGGAACGCATCGGGTGCATGGCCTTGAAGCCGAGGTCTTCGAATTCTATGCGGATCGCGTGCATGCCCAGCCGGTTGGCGATGGGTGCATAGATTTCCAGGGTTTCCTTGGCGATGCGCCGACGCTTTTCGCCGGACAGCACTTCCAGCGTGCGCATGTTGTGCAGGCGGTCAGCCAGCTTGACCAGGATCACGCGAATGTCGCGGGCCATGGCCATGGCCATTTTCTGGAAGTTTTCAGCCTGGGCTTCGGCCTTGGTCTCGAAGTTCATCTGGGTCAGTTTGCTGACCCCGTCGACCAGTTCGGCCACGGTTTCGCCGAACTGCGCTTGCAGCGCTTCCTTGGCAATACCGGTGTCTTCGATCACGTCATGCAGCATGGCTGCCATCAGGCTCTGATGGTCCATGTGCATGTCGGCAAGAATATTCGCCACCGCAAGAGGGTGCGTGACGTACGCCTCACCGCTACGGCGACGTTGGCCGTCGTGAGCTTGTTCGGCGTAGAAATACGCTCGGCGGACCAGATTGACCTGGTCCTTGCCGAGGTAGGCCGATAAGCGATCGGCGAGGGCGTCTATGCTCGGCATGATGTCTCCTGCCACAAGCTTTGTTCCCGCGCCGTGCTACGTCGACCAGGCATAGGCTTAGACGGCCTCGTTGGACTCGTCCTCGAATGCAGCAAAAAGCGGTTCATCTTCAACGATTTCGGCTTCGGCGATAGCTGCGTAGTCGATCAGGCCTTCAGCGATTTCACGCAGGGCGACGACGGTAGGCTTGTCGTTTTCCCATGCTACTTTCGGCTCTTTGCCGCCGGTGGCCAGTTGACGGGCACGCTTGGTAGAGAGCATGACCAGCTCAAAGCGGTTATCCACGTGTTCTAGGCAGTCTTCAACGGTTACGCGGGCCATGGTCTTCCTCGTAGCAAATGCAATATGCGCGCTGCCCGGATGGGCGAGCGGACTCAACAGTTTAAAAAATCACCAGCGATTAGGGAAGCGCTGATTTTTTGACCAAGCCCTTCAACGCGCTGCAAGTGCCAATGTAAAGCCCTTGCAACGGTTTTGGGAAGAGCTGATTAACCGAGCAATTCAGCCAGCAATTTGCCGAAACGCACCTGTTGGCGCTTCTGTTGCAGCTGATTGGCGCGGAAAATCGCCTTCAGGTCGTGCAGGGCGTGGGCGAAGTCATCGTTGATGATCAGGTAGTCGTAGTCGACGTAGTGGCTCATTTCGCTGACGGCTTCACGCATGCGGCCGTCGATGATCTCGTCACTGTCCTGGCCGCGGTTGGTCAGGCGTTGGTGCAGGGCCTGGAGCGACGGCGGCAGAATGAAAATCGAGCGTGCCTGCGGCATCAGCTTGCGCACTTGCTCGGCGCCTTGCCAGTCGATTTCAAGGATCAGGTCGTGACCTTCGTCCAGTGTCTGCTGCAGGCGGCTTTGCGAGGTGCCGTAAAAGTTGCCAAAGACTTCGGCGCGTTCGAGGAAGTCGCCGTGCTCGCCCATCTTCACGAACTCTTCGCGGGTCACGAAGTGATAGTTCACGCCGTCCACTTCACCGGGGCGCATGGCGCGGGTGGTGTGGGAGACCGAAACGCGGATCTCCGGATCGGCGTCGGTCAGGGCCTTGACCAGGCTGCTCTTGCCCGCGCCCGATGGCGCGGAAATGATGTACAGGGTGCCAGTGCTGTGGGTCATGTCGGGTATGCCTTACTCAATATTCTGCACTTGTTCGCGCATTTGCTCGATCAACACCTTGAGGTTGACCGCCGCTTGTGTGCTGCGCGGGTCGAAGGCTTTGGAGCCCAGTGTGTTGGCTTCGCGATTGAGTTCCTGCATCAGGAAGTCCAGGCGCCGACCGGCAGCGCCGCCGGACTTGAGCACCCGACGTACTTCGATGATGTGAGTGCTCAGGCGATCCAGTTCTTCGGCGACGTCGCTTTTTTGCGCGAGCATGACCATTTCCTGCTCCAGGCGCTGCGGATCCATCTCGGCCTTCATGTCGGCAAAGCGATCGAGCACTTTCTGGCGCTGGGTGGCGAGCATCTGCGGTACCAGTTCGCGCAGGGTCACCACGTCTTCTTCAATCGACGTCAGGCGATCGTCGATCAACCGCGCCAGCTCCGCGCCTTCGCGCTCGCGACCGGCCTTGAGCTCCTTCAGGCCTTGGTTGAACAGCGCCAGTGCTTCGGCGTTCAAGGCTTGCGGATCAGTCGCGTCGCCCACCAGCACGCCGGGCCAGGCCAGGACTTCGAGCGGGTTCAGCGCTGCCGGATTTTTGATCAGGCTGGCGACAGTCTCGGCCGCCGCGACCAGTTGTGCGGCGCGTGCCTGGTCCACTTGCAGCGGTTTGCCGGTGTTTTCTTCGGTGAAGCGCAGGGTGCATTCGAGCTTGCCCCGGGACACGCCCTGGCGCAGCGCCTCGCGCACAGCGCCTTCGAGGTCGCGAAAGGACTCCGGCAAACGCAGGTGGGGTTCCAGGTAGCGGCTGTTGACCGAGCGCAGTTCCCAGCTCAGGGTGCCCTGGACGCCGGCTTTCTCGACGCGGGCGAAGGCGGTCATGCTGTGCACCATGGAGGTACCTCGCAATGCAGATCGGCCCGGAACGGACATTCCGGCAACCCGATATCAATGAATTTAAGCCGACTGGCAGCAAAGGCGCAGGATTGTAGCGCAGTGGCGTGGGTGCGCCCAAACACACGGTGTGACAAAGGGCTGCAGACCGTCGGCGACGGGCTGTTCAGAGCCCTCGGTCGTCGGAGGATTTTTTTAGAAGTGCCCAGGCGCGGCTGGCAGCTCTATAATGCTCCGCAGTTTTCCGTCCCCGTACAGGTATCCCTTATGAAACGTCCAAGTGGTCGCGCTGCCGATCAGCTCCGCTCGATCCGCATTACCCGCAACTACACCAAACACGCCGAGGGATCTGTACTGGTCGAGTTCGGTGATACCAAGGTCATCTGCACCGTCAGCGTCGAAAACGGCGTGCCGCGCTTCCTCAAGGGGCAGGGTCAGGGTTGGTTGACCGCTGAGTACGGCATGCTCCCGCGCGCCACCGGCGAGCGCAACCAGCGCGAAGCGAGCCGCGGCAAGCAGGGCGGTCGTACCCTGGAAATCCAGCGCCTGATCGGCCGTTCCCTGCGCGCTGCGCTGGACATGTCCAAGCTGGGCGACGTCACCCTGTACGTCGATTGCGACGTGATCCAGGCCGACGGCGGCACTCGTACCGCGTCCATCACCGGTGCCATGGTCGCTTTGGTCGATGCCCTGAAAGTGATCAAAAAGCGCGGTGGCCTGAAAGGTGGCGACCCGCTGAAACAAATGATCGGCGCCGTTTCGGTCGGCATGTACCAGGGTGAGCCGGTACTCGACCTCGACTACCTGGAAGACTCGGCTGCCGAGACTGACCTGAACGTGGTAATGACCAGCACTGGCGGCTTCATCGAAGTCCAGGGTACTGCAGAAGGCGCGCCGTTCCAGCCTGAAGAGCTGAACGCCATGCTGGAACTGGCGAAGAAAGGCATGAACGAAATCTTCGATCTGCAAAAGGCTGCACTGGCTGACTGATCGGATTGCCACGGACAAGGAGGACGCCATGAGTGACGAGCAACAGCTGCTTCCCGCCCCAAGCAAAGAGGTTCGGCAGTGGGCGATGTTTTGTCACTTGTCCGCCTTGCTGGGGATCTGGATTCCGTTCGGCACGCTGATCGGCCCTTTGATTCTGTGGCAGATGAAGCGCGAGATGGACCCGTTCATCGATGCTCAAGGCAAGGAAGCGCTGAACTTCCAGATCACCGTCGCCATTGCGTCTGCGATCTGCTTCCTGCTGATGGTGGTGATTATCGGGTTCTTCCTGTTTGGCTTGATTGCCATCGGCGCGCTGGTCTTGACCATCATCGCGGGTGTGAAAGCCAATGAGGGTTTCCCTTACCGTTATCCGTTCACCTGGCGATTGATCAAATAGTGACCACGGTCCTGTAGGAGCAAAGCTTGCTCGCGATCCAGGCGCCGCGGTTCATCAGATACACCGCGTCATCGTTCATCGCGAGCAAGCTTTGCTCCTACAGAAAACAGGCGTCCACAAAAAAGCCGACATTGCTGTCGGCTTTTTTGTATCTGACGCTTAGATGGTCAGCGTCCAGTCGTAGTCCACGATCAGCGGTGCGTGTTGCGAGAACCGCGGCTGACGTGGCAAGCGTGCGCTGCGTACGAAGCGGCGCAGGCCCGGAGTCAGCAGCTGATAGTCGAAGCGCCAGCCCAGGTTGAGCATTTCGGCCTGTTCGTTGTCCGGCCACCAGCTGTACTGATCGCCTTCGCGGCTGACTTCACGCAGGGCATCGACGTAACCCATGTTGCCGACAATCTCGTCCATCCAGGCGCGTTCAGGCGCCAGGAAGCCCGGGGATTGCTGGCTGTCGCGCCAGTTCTTGATGTCCAGCTTCTGTTGCGCCACATACAGCGAGCCACAATAAATGTACTCGCGGCGTTTGCGCCGTTGCTTGTCCAGGTACTTGGCGAAATCGTCCATGAGCTTGAACTTCTGGTTCAAGTCTTCATCGCCGTTCATACCCGATGGAAGCAACAGGGTTGCAATACTGACTTTGTCGAAATCGGCTTGCAGGTAGCGCCCGTAGCGGTCGGCCGTCTCGAAACCGAGACCGCTGATGACAGCCTTCGGTTGCAACCGCGAATACAAAGCCACGCCGCCTTGGGCAGGGACTTCAGCATCGCAGGCATAAAGGAAGTAGCCATCCAGTTGGAAGGCTGGGTCATCCAGTTCAAAGGCGGAGGCACGGGTGTCCTGCAGGCAGATGACGTCGGCATTCTGTGCTTGCAGCCAACTGAGCAAACCTCGCTCGACTGCAGCCTGAATACCATTGACGTTCACACTGATGATCCGCATAAATGGCCCCAAAAATCGCGTGCGTGTATGATACACGGCGTCAAGCTAATTAGCTAAATCCGTGGTATTTGGGGTTTTTTTCATGCAAGCGTATCAGCGCGATTTCATTCGTTTTGCCATCGATCGCGGCGTTTTGCGCTTCGGTGAGTTCACCCTGAAGTCCGGGCGCACCAGTCCTTACTTCTTCAATGCGGGCCTGTTCAACTCGGGTTCGGCCCTGGCGCAGCTGGGGCGTTTCTACGCCGCAGCCATTGCCGAGAGCGGCATTCCCTTCGATGTTCTGTTCGGTCCGGCCTACAAGGGCATTCCCCTGGCGGCGACCACTGCGGTGGCACTGGCCGAACATCACAACCGTGACCTGCCATGGTGCTTCAACCGCAAGGAAGCCAAGGCTCACGGCGAAGGCGGCAGTCTGGTTGGCGCACCGCTGACTGGCGACGTTTTGATCATCGACGACGTGATCACCGCCGGCACCGCCATCCGTGAAGTGATGCAGATCATCGCTTCCCAGGACGGGGCCAAGGCTGCCGGCGTGTTGATTGCGCTGAACCGTCAGGAGCGTGGCAACGGCGAGTTGTCGGCGATCCAGGAAGTGGAGCGTGACTTCGGTATTCCGGTAATCAGCATCGTTTCGCTGAACCAGGTGCTGGAATTCCTGGCTGACGATCCGCAGCTCAAGCAGCATTTGCCTGCCGTCGAAGCGTACCGCGCCCAATTCGGCGTTTAGCCGCGGACCTGTGGGAGCAAGGCTTGCCCGCGATTGATGCGCCGCGGTGTGTCAGTGGCACCGCGTTATCGTTCATCGCGGGCAAGCCTTGCTCCCACAAGGAACAGCGAACACAAAAAGACCCCGCTCAGCCAGGCTGAGCGGGGTCTTTTTGCATGCGCTTGCGCTTAGTGACGCTTGCGATTGCTGATCAGGGTGCCCACACCGGTGTCGGTGAAGATTTCCAGCAGGATCGCATTCGGCACGCGGCCGTCGATGATCAGCGAGCTACCCACGCCGCCCTGGACCGCTTCCAGCGCGCAACGGATCTTCGGCAGCATGCCGCCGTAGATGGTGCCGTCGGCGATCAGATCGTCGACCTGCTGCGTGCTCAGGCCGGTCAGGACCTTGCCCGACTTGTCCATCAGGCCGGCGATGTTGGTCAGCAGCATCAGCTTCTCGGCCTTCAGCGCTTCAGCCACTTTACCGGCTACCAGGTCAGCGTTGATGTTGTACGACTCGCCGTTTTCGCCAACGCCGATTGGAGCGATCACCGGAATGAAATCGCCTTTGACCAGCAGGTTCAGCAGGTCGGTGTTGATCCCGACCACTTCGCCGACGTGACCGATGTCGATGATTTCCGGCTGGGTCATCTCCGGGGTCTGGCGGGTGACGGTGAGTTTCTTGGCGCGAATCAGCTCGGCGTCTTTACCGGTCAGGCCGATGGCGCTGCCGCCATGACGGTTGATCAGGTTGACGATGTCCTTGTTGACCTGACCGCCGAGGACCATTTCTACCACGTCCATGGTCGCGGCGTCGGTGACGCGCATGCCGTCGACAAAGTGGCTCTCGATCGACAGGCGCTTGAGCAAGTCACCGATTTGCGGACCGCCGCCATGAACCACGACCGGGTTGATGCCGACGGCTTTCATCAGCACGATGTCGCGGGCGAAGCCGGTTTTCAGCTCCTCGCTTTCCATCGCGTTACCGCCGTATTTGATCACCAGCGTCTTGCCGACATAGCGGCGAATGTAAGGCAGCGCTTCGGACAGGACCTTGGCGGTGTTGGCGGCGGCTTCGCGTTCGAGGGTCATTCAGGGCTCCGGGTGAATCAGAACGGTAGTTGGAGATCAGGTGCAACACGCTTCAACTGGACATGGAAGACGTCCTTGATGCGTTGCAATTCAGCCTCGTCATCGGCCTCGAAGCGCAGCACCAGCACCGGTGTGGTGTTGGAGGCGCGAACCAGGCCCCAGCCTTTGGCATAGTCGACTCGCACGCCGTCAATGGTGGTCAGGTCGGCGCCTGTGCCCCACTGCGCGTCGTGCAGTGCATCAATGATGCTGAATTTGCTCTCTTCGGTCACATGGATATTGATTTCCGGCGTAGAAATATCGTTCGGGAAGGTGGCGAACAGCTCTTCCGCGGTGGATTTTTCCTTGCTGAGGATCTCGAGCAACCGCGCGGCGCTGTAAATGCCGTCGTCGAAACCGAACCAGCGCTCCTTGAAAAAGATGTGTCCGCTCATTTCGCCGGCCAACAGGGCGCCGGATTGTTTCATTTTCTTTTTGATTAACGAGTGGCCGGTCTTCCACATTAGCGAGCGGCCGCCGTATTCCTTGATGAGCGGGATCAGGCGACGGGTGCATTTGACGTCGAAGATGATCTCCGCGCCAGGGTTGCGCGCCACGACGTCGCGGGCGAACAGCATCAGCAGGCGGTCCGGGTAGACGATGCTGCCGGTGTTGGTCACCACGCCGACGCGGTCACCGTCGCCGTCGAAGGCCAGGCCGATGTCAGCCTTGGTTTCCTTGACCTTGTTGATCAGGTCCACGAGGTTTTCAGGCTTGCCCGGGTCCGGGTGGTGGTTCGGGAAGTTGCCATCCACTTCGCAGAACAGCGGGATGACTTCGCAGTTCAGCGCTTCGATCAGTTGCGGGGCGATCACGCCGGCCGCGCCGTTGCCGCAGTCGACGACTACTTTCAGGCGGCGGGCCAGTTTGATGTCCTGGACGATTTCGGTGTTATAGCGGTCGAGGATCTCGACCTGGGTGATGCTGCCCTTGCCGCTGCTCAGGTCGTTGTTCTTGAGTCGGTCGTGCAGGGCCTGGATCTGCTCGTTGGCCAGGGTGTCGCCGGCAATGACGATTTTGAAGCCGTTGTAGTTCGACGGGTTGTGGCTGCCGGTGAGCATCACGCCGGATTTGCCGGCGAGCACGTTGGCGGCGTAATACAGCGCAGGCGTTGGCACCAGGCCAACGTCACTGACGTGGCAGCCGCTGTCGGCGATGCCTTTGATCAGTTGCGCGACCAGTTCCGGGCCGGACAAGCGGCCATCGCGACCAACAGACACGTTCGGTTCGCCTTGGGCCAGGCTTTGCGAGCCGACGGCGCGGCCGATCCAGTAAGCGGTTTCAGCGTTCAGGAATTCCGGCACGGTGCCGCGAATGTCATAGGCGCGGAAAATGCTGTCGGGGAACTTGGGTGCGATTTTGGCCGGGGTGTTCATCTGTGGAAATGCTCCATCTCGAAAGTGGCTGGACAGGACGCCGAGTCATTCGACGGCAGGTTCAAACTGAAGGGTATGACGGCGTTTTCCACAGAGAGTTCGTGGTGTGAAAGGGCCATGACGCCCCAGAGGGCAAGGGTTTGGCCAGGTAGCGCCTTGATTTTCGGTGCTGAGCCTTGCAGATGACAATTTGAATTTTGTGGCGGGGGGGGTTGGGGNNAGCTTGCCCCCCCGCCACAAAAGAGCGTGACTGGATCAACGGGTACCGGTATGACCGAAACCGCCAGTGCCGCGCTCGGTTTCAACAAACTCTTCAACCATCTCGAAGTGAGCCTGCACCACCGGCACCAGCACCAGTTGTGCCAGGCGCTCGCCGACCGGCATGGTGAATTCGGTCTGGCCACGGTTCCAGCACGAAACCATCAATGGGCCCTGGTAATCCGAGTCGATCAGGCCGACCAGGTTACCCAGTACGATGCCGTGTTTATGGCCCATTCCCGAACGCGGCAGAATCAGCGCCGCCAGGTTCGGATCACCGATGTAGACCGACAGGCCGGTAGGGATCAGCACGGTTTCACCCGGCTTGATCACGGTGTCCCGTTCCAGCATGGCGCGCAGGTCGAGGCCGGCGGAGCCCGGTGTGGCGTATTGCGGCAGCGGGAATTCGGTACCGATGCGTGGGTCGAGGATCTTGGCTTGCAAAGCGTGCATGTAAATTAAACCTGGTTCAGTCGTTCAGCGATAAAGGTGATCAGCTGGCGAGCAATCTTGCTCTTGCTGGTCTGGGCGAAAAGTGTGGCGTGTAGCTGGCGGTCGATCACGCTGCAGGCGTTTTCTTCGCTGTTGAAGCCAATGCTCGGGTTGGCAACGTCGTTGGCGACGATCAGATCGAGATTCTTGTCTTTCAACTTGCGGGCAGCGTAGTCGAGCAGGTGTTCGGTTTCGGCGGCGAAACCAACACTGAACGGGCGGTCAGGGCGCGTGGCGATGCTGGCCAGGATGTCCGGGTTGCGCACCATTTGTAGCAACAAGCCGTCGCCGTTCGTAGGATCTTTCTTGAGTTTTTGTGGCGCGACGACTTCCGGGCGGTAGTCGGCGACCGCAGCGGAGGCGATGAACAGGTCGCAAGGGATCGCAGCTTCGCAGGCGGCCAGCATGTCGCGGGCACTGACCACGTCAATGCGGGTGACGCGATCCGGAGTCGGCAGGTGCACCGGGCCCGTGATCAGGGTCACGCGGGCGCCGGCCTCAACAGCGGCTTCGGCCAGGGCAAAGCCCATTTTTCCGGAGCTGTGGTTGGTGATGTAGCGCACCGGGTCGATGTTTTCCTGGGTCGGGCCGGCGGTGATCAGCACGTGTTTGCCGGTCAGCGCCTGGCGCTGGAAGCAGTCTGCGGCGAGTTGGGCCAGATCGGTGGCTTCGAGCATGCGACCCAGGCCGACATCGCCGCAGGCCTGGCTGCCTGAGGCCGGTCCGAAAACTTTCAGGTCACGGCTTTCAAGGGTTTGCAGGTTGGCTTGGGTCGCCGGGTCGCGCCACATGGCCTGGTTCATCGCCGGGGCAACCGCGACCACCGCGTCGGTGGCCAGCACCAGCGTGGTCAGCAGGTCGTCGGCAATGCCTTGGGCCAGCCGGGCAATCAGGTCGGCGGTGGCGGGGGCGATCAGCACCAGGTCGGCCCATTTGGCCAGCTCGATGTGGCCCATGGCTGCCTCGGCCGCCGGGTCCAGCAAATCCAGGTGCACAGGGTGCCCGGACAGGGCCTGCATGGTCAGCGGGGTGATGAACTCGGCGCCGCCACGGGTCATGACCACGCGCACTTCGGCGCCCTGGTCCATCAGGCGGCGAACCAGATCGGCGCTCTTGTAGGCAGCAATGCCGCCGCCGACGCCCAGAACAATGCGTTTCCGATACAGCCGCTGCATAGGCCTGCCTTTCAATTCGTGAGTGACATACGTAGCGAAACCCCCTCCCCAGGGTGAATTCGCCCGCAAAAAAGATGGGCTACGATATCACAGCGACCGCTACGGAACAGCGGCGCCCACAGACAGGGAGGTGCTATGAGTATTCGCGATTGGCCGGCGGCGGAGCGGCCGCGGGAAAAGCTTCTTGAGCAGGGACCGGCAAGCCTTTCGGATGCCGAGTTGCTGGCCATTTTTTTACGAACCGGTGTATCCGGCAAAAGCGCGGTGGACCTGGCGCGGCATCTGCTGAGTCGGTTTGGCAGCCTGCGCAATCTGCTGGAAGCGGATTTGCGGGCCTTCAGTGGTGAGCTCGGGCTCGGGCCGGCAAAGTTTGCACAGCTACAGGCGGTGCTGGAGATGGGGCGGCGCCATCTGGCTGAGCGCCTGCGGCACAATTCGGTGTTGGAGAATCCCGTGGCTGTGCGCGACTACTTGAAGTCAATGCTGCGTCATGAGCCGCATGAAGTATTCGGCTGCCTGTTTCTGGATTCGAAGCATCGAGCGTTGGCCTTTGAGTCGCTGTTTCGCGGCTCTATCGACAGCACCAGTGTCTATCCCCGACAAGTGGTCAAGCGTGCTCTGGCGCATAACGCCGCTGCGTTAATCTTGTGTCACAACCACCCGTCGGGTAACTCCACCCCTAGTCAGGCCGATCGATCGCTGACCAAGCGCCTGCAAAAGGCCTTGGAACTAATCGATGTGCGGGTGCTCGATCACTTCATCATCGGTGATGGCGATCCGCTTTCGATGGCTGAGTACGGCTGGATGTGAGGGGTGAGGAACACATAACCCTGTAGGAGCCGGCTTGCTGGCGAATCGTCCTCGAGTCTTGCATTGGTCTTTCGGACGCATTCGCTGGCAAGCCAGCTCCTACAAGTCACTTTCTGGCTATTTGAAGGTCACCTTGGAGTAATCCTGGCGCCCGAACGGACTGACCGAGTAACCCTCGACATCCTTGCGCGTCAGGGCAAAGGCAGTCGGGTGGGCCAGGGGCAGCCACAGGGCCTGTTGCTGGATCTGCGTCTGGGCCTGTTCGTAGAGCTTGGTGCGCACACCTTGCTCGCCGGTGGTCTTGCCGGCGCTGATGAGTTTGTCCAGGTCCGGGTTGCAGTAGCGGGCGAAGTTGGTACCGGACTTGACCGCGGCGCAGGAAAACTGCGGTGTGAGGAAGTTGTCCGGGTCGCCGTTGTCACCGGCCCAGCCCATGAACAGCAGGTCATGTTCACCGGCCTTGGCGCGGCGAATCAGCTCACCCCATTCGATTACACGGATCTCGGCCTGAATGCCGATCTCCGCGAGGTCGGACTGCAGCAGTTGGGCGCCAAGGCTCGGGTTCGGGTTCAGCAGGCTGCCCGAGGGGCGAGTCCAGATCGTGGTTTGAAAGCCATCCTTGAGCCCGGCCTTGGCCATCAATGCCTTGGCTTTCTCCACGTCATGGGGGTAGCCCGGCAGGTTTTTGGCGTAGCTCCAGGTATTGGGCGGGTAGGGGCCGTTGGCAGCCTCGGCGGTGTCTTCGAACACGGCTTTGACGTAATTGGCCTTGTCGAAGGCGAGGTTGATTGCCTGGCGCACTTCAGGCTTGTCCAGCGGTGGATGCTGACTGTTGATGCCGACGAATGCGGTCATGAACGCGTCAGTCTTTTCCACTTTCAGGGTCGGCTCCTTGAGTGCTGCCTGTACGTCCAGCGGCTTGGGCGACAGGGCGATCTGGCATTCATTGCGGCGCAACTTCTGCAGGCGCACGTTGGCGTCCGGGGTGATGGCGAAGATCAGCGGGTCTACCGAAGGCTTGCCACGGAAGTAATCCGGGTTGGCCTTGTAGCGAATGGAGGCGTCTTTCTGGAAGCGCGTGAAAACGAACGGACCGCTGCCAATGGGCTGGCTGTTGAGCTTCTCCGGGGTGCCTGCCTTGAGCAATGTATCGGCATACTCGGCCGAGTAGATCGAGGCGAATCCCATGCTCAGGGTCGCGAGGAAGGTCGAATCCGGATGATCCAGAGTGAAGCGCACGGTCAGCGGGTCGAGAGCGTCGATTTTATTGATCAGTGCTGGCAACTGCATTGATTGCGCATGGGGGAAGCCACTTTGGGCGACCTTGTGCCATGGATTGGCCGGGTCGAGCATGCGGTCGAAGCTGAATTTCACGTCTTCGGCGGTCAACTCACGCGTCGGGCTGAAGTACTCGGTGCGGTGGAATTTGACCTGCGGGTGCAGCTTGAACACATAGGTCAAGCCGTCGGGGCTGACTTCCCAGCTGTCGGCGAGGCTGGCGACCACTTTGCCGCTGGCCGTATCGAAGTCCACCAGGCGGTTCATCAGCACATCGGCCGAGGCGTTGGTGGTGGTCAGCGAGTTGTATTGCACCACGTCGAAACCTTCGGGGCTGGCCTCGGTGCAGACGCTCAAAGCGGCCGCCATGGCCTGTGGGCTCAGCAGAATTGGGGCGAGCAACAGCGGTAAGGCAGCGAGGCGCATGGTCGGATTCCTTTACAGATCGAAGGCCCATCTGCAAGTGCAGTCTGGAAAAAGCCTACCCTAGTGGGCTCCTTTGCAAATGACTATCCCCTTTTTCATTTTGAGAGGACTATAGGCGATTGATTTTGCTGTAGTCGGGTGGAAAACCTTTGGAGTTGCGAGTCGCAAGGATTCTCTGCGACGAGCGGTCGCAATCGCCGACAGCCTTTATCCAAAGCGCTTGAGGCGTGAAAAAACGGGGTTTTCTCCATTCAAGGCACAGCGAATGTTGTTGCTCTCCAGTCTTTCTGGTATAAAGCAGCGCTCTTTTCTAGGGGCCCGGTTCCTTCACTGTAGGTGTAGCCGGTAAGACCTCTAAAGAATCGCGGCGCCTGGCGCCACAATGACTAGAGATTAAGCGGCCAACCCATGCCGGGTTGGGCATGTGGTTTTAGAGGGCTGAGGCATGTCTAGAGTATGTCAAGTTACCGGTAAGGGTCCGGTGACTGGGAATAACATTTCCCACGCAAACAACAAAACCCGTCGTCGTTTCCTGCCGAACCTGCAGCATCACCGCTTCTGGGTTGAAGAAGAGAAACGTTTCGTGCGTCTGCGCGTATCTGCCAAAGGCATGCGTATCATCGACAAGCGCGGCATCACTGCTGTGCTGGCCGAAATTCGCAAAGCCGGCAAGATCTAAGGGAGCTAATCATGCGTGAATTGATTCGTTTGATTTCGAGCGCCGGTACTGGTCACTTCTACACTACCGACAAGAACAAGCGTACTACTCCGGACAAAATCGAGATCAAGAAATATGATCCGGTTGTTCGCAAGCACGTGATCTACAAGGAAGGCAAAATCAAGTAATTGATTTTTCCCGACTTACGAAAAAGGCCCGTATCGCGAGATACGGGCCTTTTTTGTTGCCTGTGGGTTATGCAGCGCCTGTCAGGGCCCCTTCGCGAGCAGGCTCGCTCCTACATTGTCCGAGTTCACACTGACCCCTTGTAGGAGTGAGACTGCTCGGATGAGGCCAGGCCTGACAACACAAATCTTCAGGCCTTCTGTTCAAACGCCACATAGATCTTGCGGCAAGGCTCCAGCACTTCCCAGGTGCCACGAAAACCAGCCGGTATGACAAAACGATCGCCGGCGCGCACAGTCTTGGCGTTACCATCGAGGTCGCGCAATACGGAAACACCCTGCACGATTTCGCAGTATTCGTGCTCGGTGAAATTCACCGTCCAGTGGCCGACGGCCCCTTCCCATACGCCGGCGTTCAATTGGCCACACGGGCTGTTGTAGTGGTTGTAAACCACTTGCTCAGGATCGCCCTTGAGTACTCTGGCCGGGTCCGGGCGATAGCGCTCGGCTGCGGTGGTGGCCTGGCTGAAGTCGACGATTTTCTGGATGCTCATTGTTGTATTCCCCCGTGAATGCGACGCGAGTGGTTGGTTTAGGCAAAGTCTATGTTTATTAAAATGAACATCGCAAGGCCGTTTGCCGGCCTTATGTCAAATATATTGAAACTTCACCTGTCGCTGGTTTAGGGTGGTGGTTGCCTTGGGCCGATAAGCAGGCTGGCCGGGCAGAATTCCTGACAGCGCCCGCGAAGAACGCGGGTGTCGTATTCAATAAGAGGAGGACACTCGAATGACCACCCTGACTCGTGCCGATTGGGAACAAAAGGCTCGCGATCTGAAGATCGAAGGCCGCGCCTACATCAATGGTGAATACACCGATGCCGTCTCGGGCGAGACCTTCGAGTGCATCAGCCCGGTCGATGGCCGTCTGCTGGGTAAGATTGCCAGCTGTGACGCTGCCGATGCCCAGCGCGCCGTGGAAAACGCTCGCGCCACCTTCAATTCCGGCGTCTGGTCGCGCCTGGCGCCGACCAAACGCAAATCCACCATGATCCGCTTCGCCGGCCTGCTCAAACAGCACGCCGAAGAGCTGGCCCTGCTTGAAACCCTGGATATGGGCAAGCCGATCAGCGATTCCCTGTACATCGACGTTCCCGGCGCGGCGCAAGCCCTGAGCTGGAGCGGCGAAGCCATCGACAAGATCTACGACGAAGTCGCTGCTACCCCGCACGATCAACTGGGTCTGGTGACCCGTGAGCCGGTCGGCGTGGTTGGCGCCATCGTCCCATGGAACTTCCCATTGATGATGGCCTGCTGGAAACTCGGCCCGGCGCTGTCGACCGGTAACTCGGTGATTCTCAAGCCATCCGAAAAATCCCCGCTGACCGCCATCCGTATCGCTGAACTGGCTGTCGAAGCCGGCATCCCGAAAGGCGTGCTGAACGTGTTGCCAGGCTACGGTCACACCGTCGGCAAGGCCCTGGCCCTGCACAACGACGTCGACACCCTGGTGTTCACCGGTTCAACCAAGATCGCCAAGCAACTGTTGATCTACTCCGGTGAGTCGAACATGAAACGCGTCTGGCTGGAAGCCGGCGGCAAGAGCCCGAACATCGTGTTCGCCGATGCGCCGGACCTTCAAGCGGCTGCCGAAGCAGCGGCCGGCGCCATCGCGTTCAACCAGGGCGAAGTCTGCACCGCCGGTTCGCGCCTGCTGGTGGAGCGCTCCATCAAGGACAAATTCCTGCCGCTGGTGATCGAGGCCCTGAAGGCCTGGAAGCCGGGTAATCCGCTGGATCCGGCGACCAACGTCGGCGCGCTGGTGGATACCCAGCAGATGAATACCGTGCTGTCCTACATCGAATCCGGTCACAACGACGGCGCCAAACTGGTGGCCGGTGGCAAGCGTACCCTCCAGGAAACCGGTGGCACCTACGTTGAGCCGACGATTTTCGATGGCGTGAGCAACGCGATGAAAATCGCCCAGGAAGAAATTTTTGGCCCGGTTTTGTCGGTCATCGAATTCGATACCGCCGAAGAAGCCGTCGCGATTGCCAACGACACGCCTTACGGCCTCGCCGCGGCGGTGTGGACCACGGACATCTCCAAGGCTCACCTGACCGCCAGGGCGCTGCGTGCCGGTAGCGTCTGGGTCAACCAGTACGATGGCGGCGACATGACGGCACCGTTCGGTGGCTTCAAGCAGTCCGGCAACGGTCGTGACAAGTCGCTGCACGCGTTCGACAAGTACACCGAGCTGAAGGCGACCTGGATCAAGTTGTAAGTCCGTGATGGGGTCCGGTAACAACCCGGACTCCTGAACGACGCAGATCCCTTGTGGGAGCGGGCTTGCCCGCGAAGGCGCCATGACAGTCAACATTGATGTTGGATGTGATGGCCTCTTCGCGGGCAAGCCCGCTCCCACATTTGCTTTGTGTCGCCTGTAAAAATAAATATCCACAGGAGCGTGGAACATGCGTTGGGCGACGTATTTCGCCGTGTTGGCGTCTGTCTTGAGTGTTGGCCTGGCCCTGGGGGTCAGCATGCCGCTGGTGTCGTTTCGCCTGGAAAGCTGGGGTTACGGCTCGTTTGCCATCGGTGTGATGGCGGCGATGCCGGCCATTGGCGTTCTGCTGGGGGCGAAGATCTCCAGTCACCTGGCGGCACGTCTCGGCACCGCCAATCTGATGCGCCTGTGTCTATGGGGCGGGGCGGTGTCCATCGGTTTGCTGGCACTGTTGCCGAGCTACCCGATCTGGCTGGTGCTGCGCTTGATGATCGGGGTGGTTCTGACCCTTGTCTTCATCCTCGGTGAAAGCTGGATCAACCAACTGGTGGTCGAAGAATGGCGCGGGCGGTTGGTGGCGTTATACGGCAGCAGCTACGCGTTGAGTCAGTTGGCCGGGCCGATTTTATTGGGTGTGCTGGGCACTGATCACGATTACGGCTTCTGGGTCGGCGTCGGATTGTTGGTGGCGGCACCGTTCCTGCTACTGGGTCGCAGTGGCGCGCCCAGCAGTGAAGCCTGCAGCGTGACCTTTGGCGACCTGCTGACCTTTTGCCGTGGCCTGCCGGCGATCGCCTGGGCGGTGTCGCTGTTTGCGGCATTCGAGGCGATGATCCTGACGTTGTTGCCGGTGTATTGCCTGCGTCAGGGCTTCACCACGGAAATCGCCCTGGCGATGGTCAGCACCGTGGTGGTGGGCGATGCCTTGCTGCAATTGCCGATCGGGGCGCTGGCGGATCGCATGTCGCGCCGCGCCTTGTTCACCGGTTGCGCGATGGTCTTGCTGGTGTCGAGCCTGGCGATCCCGTTGCTGATTGACACGCTGCTGATCTGGCCGCTGTGGGTACTGTTCGGTGCCAGTGCCGGCGGTTTGTTTACCTTGTCCCTGATCCTGATCGGCGAGCGCTATCGCGACGATGCACTGGTTCGTGCCAATGCGCACATTGCGCAGCTGTGGGGGATCGGTTGCTTGCTCGGGCCGTTGATCGCCGGTGCCGGCAGCCAATGGATCAGCGGGCATGCGTTGCCGTTGCTGATGGCGGCGGGGGCGCTTGGCCTGGTGATTCTGCTGTCGCGCCAAGGGGCGTTCGGTAGGGTTGGCGAACCGGCCTAGAGCATCCGCTCCAGGCCGACGGTATTGCTCAGCCAGGCATTGAAGCGCCGCCACCAACTGCCCGGTTCCCTGGTCAGGGTGTGCATTTTCCCGTCATCTTCGGTGATCCAGACGATGTGGTCATTTTCCAGTCGTACCTGATAACTCAGGGGCGGCGCCATGCCCTCCAATGCCAGCTCGCGGACACGTTTCGCGAGTTCCGGGTTGTCCACCAGCACACCGACTTCGGTGTTCCACAGCGCCGAGCGCGGATCGAAGTTGAACGAGCCGATGAAGGCTTTCTGCTGGTCGAAAACGATCGCCTTGCTGTGCAGGCTGGAATCGGAATCGCCATAGGCGCTGCTGGAAAACAGGCGAGGTGCGCTTCCGCTTGCATCGCCGGGTTGGCGACGCAATTCGAAGAGTTCCACCCCGTGCTCCAGTAATGCCTTGCGATACGGTGCATAACCGCCATGTACTGCCGGTACGTCAGTGGCTTCCAGTGAATTGGTCAGCAGCCGTACCGAGACCCCTGCATCGGCGCGGCCGGTCAGGTACACCAATCCCGGTTGCCCGGGTACGAAGTAGGCTGAAACCATGATCAGCTCTTTGCTGACGCCATTGAGTTCGGGCGCCAATTGGGTGGTCAACAGCAACTGCGGATCGGGGTCGCCCTTGGCCAGTATCTTGCTCGGGGCATCCCAAAGCGCCTGATTCCACGCCCAGACCAGTTCCTTGCGCCAGATGTCCAGGCGCGGTTCGGTTTTGAAGGTCATCAGTTGCTGATAGAGCGCGTGATTCTGCTGGCGATATTGCGCCAGGGACTCTTCCAGCCGGGTCCGGGTGTTTTGCAGGTCTTTAGCGGTCGGTTGGCTGGATACGAACGCATCGATCGGTTTGCTCAGGGCGCTGTTCCAGTACTGGTCGAAACTGTGTCCCAGCTGTTCGGCGACCGGGCCGACGCCGAGGATGTCGATGTCAGTGAAGTTCAGTTTGGGCTCGGCATCGAAGTACTCGTCCCCCAGATTGCGTCCGCCGACAATGGCCATGCTGTTGTCGGCCAGCCACAACTTGTTGTGCATTCGCCGGTGTTGCCGCGACAGGTTGAACAGGCGACCCATGGTGCGTGTGACGCCGGTGCTGCGACCCAGATGCAGGGGGTTGAACACACGAATCTGAATTTGTGGGTGCGCTGCCAGGGTGGCGATGGTGACGTCCAGGCCATCGCTGGTGGTGTCGTCGAGCAATATGCGCACTCGCACGCCGCGGTCGGCAGCCTTGAGCAGTTCCTCCAGCAGCATGCGCGTGCTGATGCCGTCATGGACGATGTAGTACTGCAAGTCGAGGCTGCTTTGGGCGTTGCGAATCAGCTCGGCGCGGGCGGTGAAGGCTTCGGTGCTATCGGATAGCAGGCGAAAGCCCGATTTTCCTTCATGGGGCGCCGCCTGGGCCTGGACCGAGCGGCCGAATGCCGAAGCGCTTGCCGGCAGCGCCTGACTCGGCTCGCGTTGCACATCGAGGCTGGTGCAGCCGCCGAGGAACGAAGCAAGTAACACAAGAGCTAGCAGCGGCTGTCTGACTCTCACTTGGGATCGTTCCGATTGGCGGCAGATGTTGGCATATGGACGTTGATCTCCGCAGAAAGGTCAGTCGGTCAGCCCATCGGTTTGCGCCAGCAGCTTGATGGCGGCGGTGCCGACCTTTCGCACGGCGTCTTCAATCTGTGCCGTTGGTTTGGCAGCGTAGTTCATGCGCAGGCAATTGCGGTACTTGCCAGAGGCAGAAAAGATGCTGCCGACGGCAATCTGTACGCCTTGATCATGCAAGTCACGATTCAGTTTCAAGGTGTCAAAGCCTTCCGGTAGTTCAACCCAAAGCATGAAGCTGCCTTGTGGACGGCTGGCGCGGGTGCCGGCGGGAAAGTAGCGGGTGACCCAATCGATCATGACATCGCGATTACGCTGGTATTGAGTGCGCATCCGCCGCAAATGCGGTTCGAAGTGACCGCTCTTGAGGAATTCGGCAATGGCAATCTGCGGCTGCGGCGCGGTGGAACCGGTGCTGATGTATTTCATGTGCAGTACCCGTTCCAGATAACGTCCGGGCGCAACCCAGCCAATACGCAGGCCGGGGGCGAGGGTCTTGGAAAATGAACTGCACAGCAGGACGCGGCCATCCTCGTCGAAGGATTTGATCGTGCGTGGGCGCGGATAGGTGTAGGCAAGTTCGCCATACACATCGTCTTCGATGATCGCCACGTCGAAACGCTGTGCGAGCGTCAACAGTGCGCGTTTGCGCGACTCCGGCATGATGTAGCCCAGCGGGTTGTTGCAATTGGGGGTCAACTGTATGGCTTTGATCGGCCATTGCTCCAGGGCCAGTTCCAGTGCGTCCAGACTGATCCCGGTGAGCGGGTCGGTGGGGATTTCCAGGGCTTTCATGCCCAGGCCCTTGAGGGTTTGCATGGCGCCATGAAAGCTCGGCGAATCCACGGCCACGATATCGCCCGGGTCGCAGATCGAGCGAATGCTGGTGGATAACGCTTCGTGGCAGCCGGTCGTCACCACCAGGTCGCCGGGGCTCAGTTGGCAGCCGGAATCGAGCATCAGCCGGGCGATCTGTTCGCGCAGTTCAAGGTTGCCGTGAATGTTGTCGTAATACAGACCGGGCATGTCCTGCCGACGACTGAGCTTCGCCAGGCCCCGTAGCAGAGGTTTCAAGGTCGGGGTGGTGATGTCCGGCATGCCGCGACCCAGTTGCACCACATCCTTGCGCGGCACCGCGCGGATCAGTTCCAGCACCTGATCCCATTGGGAAATGTCCACGGGCCGCTGAGCGGGGCGGCCCACCGCCGGCAGCTCCGGCAACTCGCGACTGACCGGCACGAAATACCCGGATTTAGGCCTTGGCGTAGCCAGTCCGCTGTCTTCCAGCATGCGGTAAGCCTGCTGCACGGTGCTAAGGCTGACACCATGTTCGACGCTCAGCGCCCGCACCGACGGCAACCGGTCACCGGGGCGATAGAAGCCCTGTTCGATACGCGTGCCGAGCAATTCGGCGAGGTTGACGTAAAGGGTCATGGTGCAGTCTCGATGTGGGTGATTCGGTTGACCAGTACAGATGGATGAAAAATCAAGGATTCAGAGTCTGGAGCGGGCAATCTGTATGGAAATAATACAGCTGTGTTGAATCTGTAATGGTTTTCGTCGTCCACGCATCATGAAAGCTCTGGCTACCCAAGTAAACAGGAGCAATCAAAATGAACGGCTTGAGCGATGTGCGGCTGACGTTACACAGTCAGGAACTGGCGAAAGGGCAAGACAACGGTGCGCGCGGGGCGAAGATGCGCAATGCACCGCGTGGCTTGAGTCGCTGGGATCTGTTCTGGCATCGTCTGCACACGCGCAGGGCATTGCTAAGCCTCACGCCAGAGCAGCTCAAGGATGTCGGCTTGAGCCGTGAGCAGGCGCGGGAGGAGGGGCTGAAGCCTTTCTGGAGGATCTGATTTTTTCAGCGTTCTTGCGGGCCTCATCGCGGGCAAGCCTTGCTCCCACAGGATACGCGCTGTTCTGTGGGAGCAAGGCTTGCCCGCGATGGCGTCCAGAATGACACCCTGAGGCCCTCAGGCCCACTCTTTGAACCGATGCCACAACATCCCCAGCGCCAACAACGGCGAGCGCAAATGCCTGCCGCCCGGGAAGGTAATGTGTGGCACCTTCGCAAACAGGTCAAAGCCTCCACTCTCTTGTCCGCTGATCGCCTCAGCCAACAGCTTGCCCGCCAGGTGCGTGGCGTTCACGCCATGACCGGAATAAGCCTGGGCGTAATACACATTCGGCTGGTCTTTGAGCCGACCGATCTGCGGCAGGCGGTTGGCGCCGATGCCGATCATGCCGCCCCATTGGTAATCGATCTTCACGTCGCCTAATTGCGGAAAAACATCCAGCATCTTCGGCCGCATATAGGCCGCGATGTCTTTAGGGTCCCGTCCCGAATAATGGCAGGCGCCGCCGAACAATAAGCGGCGGTCGGCCGAGAGCCGGTAATAGTCCAGCGCCACCCGTTGATCGCAGACCGCCATGTTTTGCGGCAATAGTGAATGCGCCAGTTCTTCGCTCAAGGGCTCGGTGGCGATGATGTAGCTGCCGGCGGGCAGGACCTTGCCGCTGAGTTCTGGATTGAGTTCATTGAGGTAGGCATTGCAACCCAGCACCAGCGTCTTGGCGCGGACCGTGCCCCGGGCGGTATGCACCTTCACCTCGGGGCCGTAATCGATGCGGGTGACGGCCGACTGTTCGAACAGCCTGGCGCCCAGTTGTTGCGCAGCGGCAGCTTCGCCCAGCGCCAGGTTCAGCGGGTGCAAATGCCCGGAGCCCATGTCGATCAACCCGCCAACGTAGCGGGCGGAACCCACTACGGTGTGCATTTCATGGGCTTGTAGCAGGCGGGTTTCGTAGCGGTAGCCAAGGCTGCGCAGCTCTTCGGCATCTTCTGCAAAACCTTCCAGGTCGCGGGGCTTGTTGGCCAGGTCGCAGTAACCCCAGGTCAGGTCGCAGGGGATCTGAAAACGGTCGACCCGCTGCCGGACGATTTCCACGGCTTCCAAACCCATGAGTTTCATCTGACGCACGCCGTCGGCACCGATGATGTTTGCGAACTGATCAAGGCCGTGGCCGACCCCGCGAATCAGCTGCCCGCCGTTGCGCCCGCTGGCGCCCCAGCCGATTTTGCGGGCTTCCAGCAACACCACGCTGAGGCCGCGTTCAGCCAGTTCCAGCGCCGTGTTCAATCCCGAGAAACCGCCACCGACCACGCACACGTCGGCCAGTATTTCGCCTGTGAGCGCCGGATAATCTGGCTGCGGCAGGCTGCTGGCGGCGTAGTAGGAGGCAGCGTGCTGGGCACCGGCATTCATGGGCGTCATCCTGATACGTATGTTTAGAAAACTTGACGGAGGATAAGCCGGACCTTCGCAGGCGGGCAACATTGGTCGGTTGCCGCTGTCTGGATCGCGGCTTTTGCCTCAGAATCACGCCCTATCCCGTTATCGGTCAGCGCCACGATGAGCTGCAACAGCCAGAAAATCCGCACACTGCGCCAGCAGATTCCCTCGTTCGAATGCGTGCCTGGCTGCCATGACTGCTGCGGCCCGGTGACCACTTCGCCGGAAGAAATGTCGCGCCTGCCGCGCAAGACCCGGGCCGAGCAGGAGGCGGCGATGGACGAACTCAATTGCGTGCACCTGGGGCCGAATGGCTGCACGGTGTATGACGAGCGACCGTTGATTTGCAGACTGTTTGGCACCACCCAGACCTTGCCATGCCCCAATGGACGGCGGCCGGTGGAGTTGATTCATCCACGGGTGGAGAGGCAGGTGTTCGAGTACATGGCCAGTAACCGGCAGGTATTGGTTTAACCGAAAGCGTTACTTCCGTAGATTCGAGTCGACTCAATCGCGGGCAAGCCCGCTCCCACAGGTTCAACGCCGTACCTGTGGGAGCGGGCTTGCCCGCGATAGGGCCCGAACAAGCACCGCAAAATGGTCAATCCGGAATCGGCAAACTCAAGCTCTCCTTCACCTCTTCCATCACGATATAACTCTTGGATTCGCGCACATGGGGCAGCTTGAGCAGGATGTCGCCCAGCAATTTGCGGTACGAGGCCATCTCGGAAATCCGCGCCTTCACCAGGTAGTCGAAATCCCCTGACACCAGATGGCACTCCAGCACATGCGGCAGTTTCAGCACTGCGCGTCGGAACTCTTCGAAAGTATCGCCGGATTTGTAGTCCAGGCTGATCTCGACGAACACCAGCAGGCTCCCCTTGAGGTGCTGCGGATTGAGCCGCGCGTTGTAGCCCATAATGATCCCTTCACGCTCCAGGCGCCGCACCCGCTCGGTGCAGGGCGTGGTCGAGAGCCCGACCTTTTCCCCAAGCTCGGTGAATGAGATGCGCCCGTCCGCTTGCAGGATCCGCAGGATGCTGCGGTCGATCTTGTCCAGCTCACGTTTGGTTTGAGTGTTGGTACGCATAGGGGATGCGCCTCCGTGAAAAGGGTTTTTGCCGAGAATTGTCGCCAAATATAGGCGCTTATATAGTGAAAATCACTGCCTAATCTTTTTTACACTGCGCACATCTAAAGCTCTGTACTACACACGTCAGCGGTCAGCCGCGATGAGGGATATGAAAATGCGCGTTATGGTCTTGGGTAGCGGCGTCATCGGTACCACCAGTGCTTATTATCTGGCCCGTGCCGGGTTTGAAGTGGTGGTTGTCGACCGGCAGCCAGCTGCTGCCATGGAGACCAGTTTCGCCAACGCCGGCCAGGTGTCGCCGGGTTATGCCTCGCCGTGGGCCGCACCAGGTGTGCCGCTCAAAGCCATCAAGTGGCTGTTGCAGCGTCACGCGCCACTGGCGATCAAGGCCACCGCCGATATCGACCAGTACCTGTGGATGGCACAGATGCTGCGCAACTGCACCGCCAGCCGTTATGCGGTGAACAAGGAGCGCATGGTCCGTCTGTCCGAGTACAGCCGTGACTGCCTCGACGAACTGCGCGCCGAAACCGGCATTGCCTACGAAGGCCGCAGCCTCGGGACTACCCAATTGTTCCGCACCCAGGCTCAGCTCGATGGTGCCGCAAAGGACATCGCCGTGCTGAAAGAGTCCGGCGTGCCGTTCGAATTGCTCGACCGCGAAGGCATCGCCCGCGTTGAACCAGCCCTGGCCAGCGTCACCGATATTCTCGCCGGTGCCCTGCGCCTGCCGAACGACCAGACCGGCGACTGCCAGATGTTCACCACCAAGCTTGCTGAAATGGCCGCGAAACTCGGTGTGCAATTCCGTTTCGGCCAGGACATCCAGCGCCTCGACTTCGCCGGCGACCGCATCAACGGCGTGTGGATCGATGGCAAGCTGGAAACCGCTGACCGCTACGTGCTGGCACTCGGCAGCTACTCGCCACAACTGCTCAAGCCGCTGGGCATCAAGGCGCCGGTGTATCCGCTCAAGGGTTACTCCCTGACCGTGCCGATCACCAACCCGGCGATGGCCCCGACCTCGACCATTCTCGACGAGACCTACAAGGTCGCGATCACCCGTTTCGACAACCGCATCCGTGTCGGCGGCATGGCGGAAATCGCCGGTTTTGACCTGTCGCTGAACCCGCGTCGGCGCGAAACCCTGGAGATGATCGTCAACGACCTTTATCCTCAGGGCGGCGATCTGGCCCAGGCCAGTTTCTGGACCGGCCTGCGTCCAACCACGCCGGACGGTACGCCGATTGTCGGCGCTACCCCGTTCAAGAACCTGTTCTTGAACACCGGCCACGGTACGCTCGGCTGGACCATGGCTTGCGGCTCGGGTCGCTTGCTGGCAGATCTGATGGCGAAGAAAAAGCCGCAGATCAGCGCCGAAGGCCTCGATATTTCCCGGTATGGCAGCAAACTGCCGGAGCCTGCAAAACATGGCAGCCCGGCGCCGGCTCATCAGTGAGTTCACGGTAGTCGCGCTGCGATAATCAACAACGCAAAATCCCTCTCCCGGTGCTACTGGCGGTTATCGCCGCCCGCAGCGCCGGTTTTTCTTCCCAACGACCGACCAGAAGTCTGCCGCCATGCGTCCTGCCCGTGCCCTGATCGACCTTCAAGCCCTGCGCCACAACTACCAGATTGCCCGTGAAGTCACGGGTGCCAAAGCCCTTGCGGTGATCAAGGCCGATGCCTATGGTCATGGCGCGGTGCGTTGCGCCCAGGCGCTTGAAGCCGAAGCGGACGGGTTTGCCGTGGCCTGCATCGAGGAAGCCCTGGAGCTGCGTGCCGCCGGCATTCGCGCGCCGGTGTTGCTGCTGGAAGGTTTTTTCGAAGCCGATGAACTGCCGCTGATCGTCGAGCATGACTTCTGGTGCGTGGTGCATTCGTTGTGGCAGCTCGAAGCCATCGAGAAAGCGGCACTGAGCAAACCGATCACGGTCTGGCTCAAGCTCGATTCGGGCATGCACCGGGTTGGTCTGCATCCGAAGGATTATCAGCCGGCCTATCAACGGCTGCTGGCCAGCGGCAAAGTGGCCAGGATTGTGCTGATGAGCCACTTCGCCCGTGCCGATGAATTGAACTGCCAGGCCAGTGCCGAGCAGGTCGCGGTGTTTGAAGCGGCGCGTCAGGGGTTGTCAGCCGAAGTCAGCCTGCGCAATTCGCCGGCGGTGCTCGGTTGGCCGCAAATTCCGAGCGACTGGGTGCGTCCGGGCATCATGCTCTACGGCGCCACGCCGTTCGAGGAAGCCAACGCCGTGGCCTCGCGCCTGCAACCGGTGATGACCCTCGAATCAAAAGTGATCAGCGTGCGTGAGCTGCCGGCCGGCGAGCCGATCGGCTACGGTGCCAGATTCATCACCCAAAAGCCGATGCGCGTTGGCGTGGTGGCCATGGGTTACGCCGACGGTTATCCACGGCTGGCGCCAACCGGTACCCCGGTGTTGGTGGCCGGGCAACGCAGCCAGTTGATCGGCCGGGTATCGATGGACATGCTGTGCGTCGACCTGACGGATATTCCGCAAGCCGGCCTGGGCTCGACCGTGGAGTTGTGGGGCAAAAACATCCTCGCCAGCGATGTGGCCATCGCAGCGGGCACTATTCCTTACCAGATCTTCTGCAACCTGCGCCGGGTGCCAATGCTCTATTCCGGTAGCTGACGCCGGGCGCTACGAACCGGAAGTCGCCTCACTGAACAGGATTCAGGTCGAGGTGTTGTAAATACTGAACGCTGTCGCCATGATAACGATCAATATTTCAACAACCCTGATTCCTGGAGGCGCAAGCTTTGGACGTCGGTGAACGACTGCAATCGATCCGTAAGCTCAAAGGGCTTTCCCAGCGTGAACTCGCCAAACGCGCGGGCGTGACCAACAGCACCATTTCGATGATCGAAAAGAACAGCGTCAGCCCCTCGATCAGTTCGCTGCGCAAAGTGCTGGGCGGAATTCCCATGTCCATGGTCGAGTTCTTTTCCGAAGAGATCCTGCAGGAAAAGCCGACTCAGATCGTCTACAAGGCCAACGAGCTGATCGACATTTCCGACGGTGCCGTGACCATGAAACTGGTCGGTCGGGCGCACCCGAGCCGGGCTATCGCGTTCCTCAATGAAATCTACCCGCCAGGCGCCGATACCGGTGACGAGATGCTCACCCACGAAGGCGAGGAAACCGGAATTCTGGTGGAAGGTCGGCTGGAGTTGGTGGTCGGGCTTGAAACATTTGTGCTCGAAGCCGGCGATAGCTACTACTTTGAAAGTACCAAGCCACACCGTTTCCGTAATCCGTTCGATGCGCCGGCGCGACTAATCAGCGCAGCTACACCCGCGAATTTTTAAGAGAAGAGGCGCCCTGCCAGCACGGCGGAGGTACCCGAGCTGTTTTTCCGTTGCGCAACAAGACCCCTTCGACTTTGGGGTTGTTTCAGTGTCGCGGGCTTACCGCTATACTTGCGCCCGCCTGCGAACCGTGGCCGTAGGCGTGACTAGCCACCATTGAGGGTGAACGCGTGAACCTAATTATGAAAATGCTGGCCGTACCAGCAACCGTACTGGCCCTCTGGGCTGTCAGCGCTCAAGCTGCGACCAACGACGCAATCGCCAAACGCCTTGAGCCAGTCGGCCAGGTCTGTGTTCAAGGTCAAGAGTGCAAGGGCATGGAAGTGGCCTCTGCTGCCGGCGGCGGCGGTGGTGCCAAGACGCCTGACGAAGTCATTGCAAAACATTGCAATGCTTGCCACGGCACCGGCCTGTTGGGCGCGCCGAAGATAGGTGATGCTGCCGCCTGGGGCGAGCGCGCCAAGAAAGAAGGCGGTGTTGACGGTCTGCTCGCGAAGGCGATCACCGGCCTCAATTCGATGCCGCCAAAAGGCACCTGCGCCGATTGCGCAGACGCCGAGCTCAAAGGTGCGATCCAGAAGATGTCGGGTCTGAAATAGCCTTCATCTTCAGCAAAAAAGCCGCTTGCGAGCGGCTTTTTTGTGCCTGCGATTCCGATAAAGGATCGCTGATCCCTGTAGTTGCGAGCTCGCTCGCGATGGTCGTCAACGATGACACGGCAAGCCAGGCACCCCGCGGAGCATCAGGTTCTTCGTCGGAACGCCGCCCGGAGCAAGCTCGCTCCTACAAGGTTTTTTGTGGCGGCCGAAGCAAAGACCCGGCAAGCTCGGTCCAACCTGCTTCATGGAATGCATGGGAGGATCGGATGGTGCAGCTGTGTTCTATCGAGCAAGCGGTCGATGAGGTGTTGGCACGTTTGCCGGCGCATATTCACATGGGCCTGCCCTTGGGCCTGGGCAAGCCCAACCCTTTCGTCAATGCGCTGTATCGGCGCATCGCGCAGATGCCACAGCGGCAGCTGACGATCTATACCGCGCTGTGCCTGGGTCGCCCTCCGTTGGGTGACGGATTGCAAAAACGCTTCCTCGAACCCTTTATCGCAAGGGTCTTCGGTGATTATCCGGAGCTGGATTTCCTCGCCGACCTGCACCGTGACAACCTGCCGGGCAATATTCATGTTCAGCAATTCTTCATGCAGCCCGGCAGCCTGCTCAACAGCGCTGCGGCGCAGCAGGACTATGTCAGTAGCAACTACAGCCATGCCGCCCGGGACATCAACGCTGCAGGCTTGAACCTGGTGGCGCAAAGGGTGGCCAGTCATGGCGAGCATCCCGACCGCTTGAGCCTGAGCTGCAACCCGGACATCACCCTCGACCTGTTGCCGATGATTGCCAGGCGCAGGGCCGCGGGGGAGACGATCCTGATGGTCGGCCAGGTGCACGCCGATTTGCCCTACATGCCCGGTGACGCCGAAGTCGGCATCGATACCTTTGACCTGCTGATCGACGAGAAGGACAGCACCACGCTGTTCTCCACGCCGAACATGCCGGTGGGTTTCCAGGACCATTTCATCGGTCTGCACGCCAGTACGTTGGTGCGCGATGGCGGTACTTTGCAGATCGGTATCGGCGCCATGGGCGATGCGCTGACGGCGGCGTTGCTGGCGCGCCAGGCGGATAACGAGGGGTACAAGGCGTTGCTCGCGGACATAAATCTCAGCCAATGGGCGCAACTGATCGAACGTGAAGGCGGCCTCGAACCCTTTGCCAAGGGCCTGTACGGTTGCAGCGAAATGTTCGTCAACGGCCTGCTGGTATTGGCCGAAGCCGGGATCGTGCGGCGCAAGGTCTACCCGGACGTACAGACTCAACAACAGGCCAATGCCGGCACCCTCGATGAAGCGGCGCAGAATGACGGCATCTGCGTTCACGGCGGCTTCTTCCTTGGGCCGCGCAGTTTCTACGAGCGCTTACGCGGCCTGCCGCAGGATAAGCGGCTCGAATTCAACATGACCCGCATCAGCTACATCAACGAACTCTATGGCCAGGAAGAGCTCAAGCGCTTGCAGCGTCTTGATGCGCGGTTCATCAATACCGCGTTCACCATGACGCTGCTCGGCGCCGGTGTGGCGGACCAGTTGGAGGACGGGCGAGTGCTCAGCGGTGTGGGCGGGCAGTACAACTTCGTCGCCCAGGGTCATGCGTTGGAAGGCGCGCGCTCGATCCTGATCCTGCGCAGCTGGCGTGAATCGGGTGGCGAGGTCAGCTCCAACATCGTCTGGGAGTACGGCCACTGCACGATCCCGCGGCACCTTCGGGACATCGTGGTCACCGAATATGGCATTGCCGATCTGCGCGGCAAGACCGATGCGGCGGTGATCGAAGCGCTGCTGAATATCAGCGACTCGCGCTTTCAGCAGGGTTTGATCGAACAGGCGCAAAAGGTTGGCAAGTTGCCCGGGGATTTCTGTCTCGATCCGCGTTTCATCGATAACCATCCGCAAAGGTTGCAGGCGATTCAGGCGCGGCATGCGCAGTTGTTTGCGGAGTATCCGCTGGGATGTGATTTCACCGGGGTGGAGCGCGATCTGCTGCGGGCGCTGAACTGGCTGAAGAGCAAGTTCAAACTGAGTGAGATGCTGGAGCTGGGCAAGGCTGCACTGGATGCGCCGCAGGCTTCGGAATTTCCAAAGCATCTGGAGCGGATGCAGCTGACTAATCCCGATGGCCTGAAAGAAGACCTGTTTCAACGGTTGCTGCTTACCGGCCTCAAGGCCACCGCGCAGTAACAGGCCACCCCAAAACAACTGTAGGAGTGAGCCTGCTCGCGATTGCGGTGTATCAGTCACCGAAGATGTCTACTGATACACCGCAATCGCGAGCAGGCTCACTCCTACAGGGGGATTGCGGTGCGGCGAGTTATTCGATGAAGGTTACAACGCCATCCTTCAGCGACTGCACCCGCGCCAACGACTCAACGCGATACCCCTGAGCATCCAGTTCCGCACGACCACCCTGGAACGACTTCTCGATCACGATACCCAAACCGGCCACGGTAGCGCCGGCCTGTTTGATGATCGAGATCAGCGCCTGGGACGCCTTGCCGTTGGCCAGGAAGTCATCGATGATCAGCACGCGGTCGCTGCTGGTCAAATGGCGCGGGGAGATCGCCACGGTGCTTTCGGTCTGCTTGGTGAACGAGTAAACGGTGGCCGACAGCAGGTTTTCGGTCAGGGTCAGGGACTGGTGCTTGCGGGCGAAAATCACCGGCACGCCGAGGTTCAGACCGGTCATGATCGCCGGGGCAATGCCCGAAGCCTCGATGGTGACGATCTTGGTAATGCCCGAGTCCTTGAACAGCGTGGCGAATTCGTCGCCGATCAGCTTCATCAGGGCCGGGTCGATCTGGTGGTTCAGAAAGGCGTCGACTTTCAGGACCTGATCGGAAAGCACGATGCCTTCTTCGCGGATTTTCTTGTGCAGTGCTTCCATGAAGCTGTCCTCTAATGGCGCTTGTGGCGCCGAAGGTCTAAGTAAAAGTGGTCAATTCTAACGCTTTAACATCGCGCGTATATCCGCCAATGCGTTGTTGCCGCGAACGGCTTTGACTTCGGTCGGGGTGTCGTCGTTGCCTTCCCAGGCCAGGTCATCCGGCGGCAATTCATCGAGGAAGCGGCTCGGTGCGCAGTCGATGATCTCGCCGTATTGCTTGCGCTTGGCGGCGAAAGTGAAGGCCAGGGTCTGACGCGCGCGGGTAATCCCGACGTAGGCCAGGCGGCGTTCCTCTTCAATGGTGTCGGCTTCGATGCTGGAACGGTGCGGAAGGATTTCCTCTTCCATGCCCATGATGAACACGTAGGGGAACTCCAGGCCCTTCGAGGCGTGCAAGGTCATCATCTGCACGCCTTCGGCACCGTCTTCCTCTTCCTGCTGACGCTCCAGCATGTCGCGCAGCACCAGTTTGCCAATGGCGTCCTCGACGGTCATTTCGCCTTCTTCGTCCTTCTCGAGCGTATTTTTCAACGCCTCGATCAGGAACCAGACGTTACCCATGCGGTAGTCGGCGGCCTTGTCGCTGGAGCTGTTGGTGCGCAGCCAGTTCTCGTAGTCGATGTCCATGACCATGCTGCGCAGGGCCGAGATCGGGTCTTCGCCGGCGCACTGCTCGCGAACCCGGTCCATGAAACGTTTGAAGCGCGACAGGCGATCGGTGAAGCGGCTGTCCAGATGCTCGCCCAGGCCGATTTCGTCGGTGGCGGCGTACATCGAGATTTTGCGTTCGGTGGCGTAGTTGCCGAGTTTTTCCAGCGTCGTGGAACCGATTTCCCGGCGTGGAACGTTGATCACCCGCAGGAAGGCGTTGTCGTCGTCCGGATTCACAATCAGGCGGAAGTAGGCCATCAGGTCCTTCACTTCCTGACGTCCGAAAAAGCTGTTGCCGCCCGACAGGCGATACGGCACCTGATGGTGCTGCAGTTTCAACTCGATCAGCTTGGCCTGGTAGTTGCCGCGGTAAAGGATCGCGAAATCACTGTACGGGCGGTCGGTGCGCAGGTGCAGGCTGAGGATCTCCATGGCCACGCGCTCGGCTTCGGCGTCTTCGTTGCGGCAGCGGATGACACGGATCTCGTCGCCGTGGCCCATTTCACTCCACAGCTGCTTTTCGAATTCGTGCGGGTTGTTCGAGATCAGCACGTTGGCGCAACGCAGGATGCGGCTGGTGGAGCGGTAGTTCTGCTCCAGCATCACCACTTTCAAGGAGGGGTAGTCTTCCTTGAGCAGCATCAGGTTTTCCGGGCGTGCGCCGCGCCAGGCATAGATCGACTGGTCGTCGTCGCCTACCACGGTGAACTGGTTGCGTTTGCCGATGAGCATTTTCACCAGCAGGTATTGGCTGGCGTTGGTGTCCTGATATTCGTCCACCAGCAGGTAACGCACCTTGTTCTGCCACTTTTCCAGAATATCGGCGTGCTCTTCGAACAGCTTCACCGGCAGCAGGATCAGGTCGTCGAAGTCCACCGCGTTGAACGCCTTGAGTGTGCGCTGATAGTGGGTGTAGACGATCGCGGCGGTCTGCTCCTTGGGGTTGCGCGCGTTTTCCAGGGCCTGGGCTGGCAGGATCAGGTCGTTTTTCCAGGCGCCGATCATGTTCTTGATCTCGTCGACGCCATCGTCGCCCGAGTATTCCTTCTGCATGATGTCGGTCATCAGGGCCTTGACGTCGGTCTCGTCGAAGATCGAGAAGCCCGGTTTGTAGCCCAGCCGCACGTGTTCCTTGCGGATGATGTTCAGGCCCAGGTTGTGGAAGGTACAGACCGTTAAGCCGCGACCTTCACCGGCGCGCAGCAGGGTGCCGACCCGTTCCTTCATCTCGCGCGCGGCCTTGTTGGTGAAGGTCATGGCGACGATGTACTGGGCGCGGATGCCGCAGTTCTGGATCAGGTGGGCAATCTTGCGCGTGATCACGCTGGTCTTGCCGGAGCCTGCACCGGCGAGCACCAAAAGAGGGCCGCCGACGTAGCTCACGGCTTCTTGCTGCCGGGGATTGAGTCGGGACATAGGTAAATTCAGGAGTCAGTCACGAAATGGGCCGGCATTTTAACAGGCTCAGCAATTTGTGCTGCTCTCTCCGACTTGTGACGTACAACGCGATCTCTAATTGCCGGTTTTGTTACTTTCACGCAGGATGCGCAACGGAATTGCGGCTAATGTTCGTATTTCCGGATACAGAGGCCTCGTTTGATAACTGATGTCATTGGTCATTGGTTATCGGCACGGCATAATGCCCGTCGCCTACATCTTTGCAGAGTCTAGGGAGCTAGCTTGTCTACGCCTGTCGAACCCTTGCGTTTGCTGCTATTGGCCGAAGAGCCAGCGTGGGCAGCGTTGTTGCGCGAGTGTCTGGCTCCGATGGGGAGCTCGGCCGTGCTCATCAGCGCGCCGAGTTGGGAGTCGGTCAGCAGTCTGTTCGATGACAACCGCAGCGCGGTGTTATTGACGATCCCGGCTCTCCAGCCGGCGCCAGGCCGTTGCTGTCTGCCGACGGTGTTGCTGCTCGAACATGAGCCGCTGACCCCGCCCGACGGTGTAAGCGACTGGCTGGTGCGCGATCATCTCGATCCCGGCATGTTGCGCCGTTGCCTGCGTCATGTGCGTGAGCGCGGCGTGCTGGAAACCACGCTGCAGCGCCTGGCCGAGCAAGACCCGCTGACCGGCATCGCCAACCGCCAGGGTTTTCAGACCTTGCTGACGGCGCGCCTGGCTGAAAACGAAGGCCGTGGCCTGGCGTTGGGGCACCTTGATCTCGACAACTTCCGCCACGCCAACGACGCCCTCGGCCATCAGGCCGGCGATCGTTTGATCCTGCAAGTGGTGGCGCGCCTCAAGAGCCAGCTGGAGGTCGGCGATCAACTGGCGCGGCTGGGCAGCGATGAATTCGCCCTGCTGATCGACACCCGCCGCGCCCCCCAGCGCGCCGAATGGATGGCCGAACGCATCACCGAAGCCCTGGCCGAGCCCTATTGGGTCGATGGCGAAAGCCTGTTGATCGGCTCCAGCCTGGGCATTGCCCACGCCCGCGCCCAGGCCGGCGCCGACCCGTTGATGTGGCATGCACACATCGCCATGCAGCAAGCCAAGAGTACCCAGGGCTGCACCTTTCACATCTTCAATGAACGCATCAACCGTAATGCCCGCAGTATCGCCGACCTCGAAACCGAGCTGCGCCGGGCGTTGCGCCGTGATGAGCTGGAACTGCATTACCAGCCACGGCTGAATCTCGAGGACGGGCAGATCGTCGGCCTCGAAGCCCTGGTGCGCTGGCGCCATGCTGAGCGTGGTTTGCTGCCACCGAGCGAATTCGTGCCGCTGGCCGAGCAAAGCGGTTTGATCGTGCCGCTGGGTTACTGGGTGATTTCCCGGGCCTTGCGCGACATGCAAGCCTTGCGTGAGCGCGGTTTGCCGCCGCTGCACATGGCGATCAATCTGTCGTTCCGCCAGTTCCAGGACAGTCAGTTGCTCTCGACCCTGAGCCGGCTGATTGCCGAGCGTGGCGTCGAGGCGCAATGGCTGGAATTCGAACTGACGGAAACCGCGGTCATGCGCCGCAGTGATCTGGTCAAGCAAACCATGGACGCCCTCGGGCGCCTGGGCGTGCGTTTCTCCCTCGACGACTTCGGCACCGGGTTCTCATCGTTCGTACACCTCAACAGCTTGCCGATCACCTTGCTGAAGATCGACAAGAGCTTTGTTGGCGGCATGGAACAGCGCGAGGAGAACCGCAAACTGGTTCACGCGATGATCAACCTCGCGCACAACCTCAATCTCGAAGTCGTTGCTGAAGGCGTGGAAACGGCGGAACAGCTGGATCTGTTGCGTGGGTTTGCCTGTGATCAAGTGCAGGGATATCTGATCAGCAAACCGTTGGCGTTGCCCGATCTGGTGGAGTACCTGACCTTTGGCAGTAGCCAGCAGCCGCCGCTGGAAGGGGTGGTCTGACGGCCACCGCGACCTTGTAGGAGCTGGCTTGCCAGCGAAAGCGGTTTGTCATTCAACACATTTGTCGTCTGACCCATCGCCATCGCTGGCAAGCCAGCTCCTACAGAGTTTTCATTCGGCCTGGATGGCGTCGAAATGCTGCGGGGATGGTTCCCGCCGAATCATCCGCTTCATCTTCCACTCAAACGCCAGCGTCAGGCTCACCGCCGAGCACGCCAGTCCCAGCGCCAGCCCCCACCAGACACCGGTTGGGCCCCAGTGCAAGTGGAACGCCATCCACCATGCGGCGGGCGCGCCAATCAACCAATAGCAACCCAGGCCGACCAGGAACGTAGTCTTGGCATCCTTGAGCCCACGAATGCAGCCCATGGCGATGGTTTGCGTGCCATCGAACAGCTCGAACCACGCCGCCACCGCCAGCAGGCTCACGGCGAGGTTGATGACCTCGCGGAAAGCCGGGTCGTTGTGGTCCAGGAACAGACCAATCAACTGATTCGGCAACAGCCAGAACACCATCGCAAAGCACAGCATCGCCGCCGCGCCGAACGCGATGCCGACCCGTCCGGCCAGTCGTGCATCCAGCAGTTGCCCGGCGCCGTAGTGTTGGCCGATGCGCATGGTGATCGCGTAGGAAATCCCCGCCGGGACCATGAACGCCACCGAAACGATTTGCAGGGCGATCTGGTGCGCCGCCAGCTGCGTACTGCCCATGGTGCCCATGCACAGCGCCGCGAACGCAAACAACCCGACTTCCACTGCGTAGGTGCCGCCAATTGGCAAGCCCAGGCGCCATAGTTCCTTCAGGTATTGCCGGTTGAGCCGAAGCAGGCCCTGACGCAGCGGGTAGGCGTCATAAGCCGGATGCCGGCGGATGTGCCACGCCAGGGCCAGCGCCATGAGGTTGGCCACAATCGCGGTGACCAGGCCGATGCCCATCAAGCCCAGTTTCGGCAGGCCGAACATGCCGGTGATCAACGCGTAGTTGAGCAGGAAGTTGGCCACCGTGCCGCCCAGGCTGATGACCATCACCGGCGTCGCGCGGCCAATGGCGCTGGTGAAGCCGCGCAGGGCCATGAAGCTCAGGTAGCCGGGCAGGGCGAAGGGCAAGAACACCAGGAACTGCCCAGCCGCCTGGACGTTGCTTTCGGTCTGGCCGAACAGCAGCAAGACCGGCTTGAGGTTCCACAGCAGCAGCCCGCCGCCCAGCGCCATCAGCCACGCCAGCCACACCCCGGCCTGGGTCAGTCGGGTCGCACCGAGGATATCGCCTGCACCCTGACGAATCGCCACCAGGGTGCCGACTGCCGCAATCACGCCGATGCAGAAAATCGACACGAAAGAATAGGTTGCCGCGCCGAGCCCACCGCCGGCCAGCGCCTCGGGACTCAGGCGCGCCATCATCAAAGTGTCGGTGAGGACCATCAACATGTGCGCCAACTGCGAGGCGATCAACGGCCCCGCCAGCCGCAGGATGGCCCAGAGTTCAATACGCGCTGGATGCTGCATGGTCATCACGCTCGATTGTCAGAGTGAACAGGAAAGCATCGATTCTCGGCGCTCTGCGGGGTTTGCACAAAGGGATAAAAAGGATGGATAGCATGATTCAAACTCATGCTGGGCAGTTTCTGCTAGGGTGGCCGAATCCCGGTGTAGGAGCTTTCCCAATGTCACGTCGTCTTCCTCCCTTGTATGCCCTGCGCGCATTCGAAGCGGCGGCGCGACACAGTTCGTTTACCCGTGCCGCCGAAGAGCTGTCGATCACGCAAAGTGCGGTCAGTCGGCATATTCGTACGCTCGAAGAGCATTTTGCCTGCCGCTTGTTTCACCGCAGTGGCCGCCACCTGCAGCTGACCGAGTCGGCCCGGCTGTTGTTGCCGGGCATCCGCGAGGGCTTCACCGCCCTGGAGCGCGCCTGCAATACCTTGCGCGCCGAAGACGACATTCTGCGCATGAAAGCCCCGTCGACCCTGACCATGCGCTGGTTGCTGGCGCGCCTGAGTCGTTTCCGCCATTTGCAGCCGGGCAATGAGGTGCAACTGACCAGCGCCTGGATGGATGTCGATTCGGTGGACTTCAACGATGAGCCGTTCGATTGTGCAGTGTTGCTGAGCAACGGACATTTCCCGCCGGACTGGGAGGCGAGTTATCTGTTTCCCGAGGAGTTGATTCCGGTGGGTGCGCCGAATCTGCCGAGCGATCAGCCTTGGGACGTCACGCGTCTGGCCAACACCGAACTGCTGCACCCGACACCGGACCGGCGCGACTGGCGCAATTGGCTGGAACGCATGGGCCTGGCCGATCAGGTGTCGCTCAAGGGCGGGCAGGTGTTCGACACGCTGGAGCTGGGCATGATCGCAGCAGCCCGGGGCTATGGCGTGTCCATGGGTGATTTGCTGATGGTGGCGGAAGATGTTGCCCAGGGACGTTTGAGCCTGCCGTGGCCGACGGCGGTGGCCAGCGGTGAGAAATATTATCTGGTCTGGCCGAAAACACGTCCGGGCGGTGAACGCATGCGCCGGCTCAGCGACTTTTTGCAAAACGAAGTCCGATCCATGGAATTGCCGGATGTCGTGCATCTGAGCTGAGTGGAAGAAGCTGCTGCAATCGTGGCCTCGAGCGATATCCCGGCAATTATCGCGAACTCACTGCGTCGCCGGTCGATACTGCAACGCCTCAGCCAGATGCGCCCGACCGATATCATCAACCTTCTCAAGGTCCGCCAGCGTACGCGCCACCTTGAGCAATCGATGAGCGGATCTGAGCGACAACGTCAGGCGCTCACAGGCTGTTTCCAGCCAGGTTTCGTCAACTGTGGATAAGTTGCAGTGACGGCGCAGCCCTGGCAGATCAAGAAACGCGTTCGCGCATCCCTGACGCTTGTGTTGACGCTCGCGGGCCTCGGCAACCTGACCCGCAGCCGATGCCGTGTCATCCCCAGGTTTAGGCGCCGGATTCAGCGCCGTGGCTTCCCGGGCCACGGTCAGGTGCAGATCGATCCGATCCAGCAGCGGCCCCGAGAGCTTGTTGCGATAGCGTTGCACCATGTCCGGCGTGCACGAACATTTACCGCTGGGCTCGCCAAGATATCCACAGGGGCAGGGGTTCATGGCCGCGACCAATTGAAAGCGCGCCGGAAATCGCACGCGATCCTTGGCCCGTGAGATCACGATATGCCCGGACTCCAGCGGCTCGCGCAGCACCTCCAATACCTTGCGATCAAATTCCGGGAGTTCGTCCAGAAACAGCACACCGTGGTGGGCGAGAGTAATTTCGCCAGGCTGGGGTTTTGAGCCTCCGCCCACCAGCGCGGGCCCGGATGCCGAGTGATGCGGCTGACGAAACGGCCGCTGCGGCCAATGGCTCAACGACGAACAACTGACGACCGACTGAATCGCCGCCACTTCCAGTGCTTCATTTTCGGCCAGCGGCGGTAGCAATCCCGGCAGACGACTCGCCAACAGGGTTTTTCCCGTCCCGGGCGGCCCGCTGAACAGCAGGTTGTGAGCGCCTGCGGCAGCAATCAGCAAGGCACGTTTTGCGGAGAGTTGCCCCTGTACCTCATTCAAGTCGGGATAAGGTTTGCTGGCGTACAGCAAGCCATTGGAAACATAAGGCTCGATCGGTGTATGCCCATTGAAATGCGCGACGGCCTCAAGCAAATGATCCACCGCAATCACCTTCAACCCCGACGCCAGGCACGCTTCTTCGGCGTTCGCTCGTGGCACCATCAACCAGCGCCCGGCCTTGCGCGCCGCCAGCGCCGCCGGCAACACCCCTCGAACCGCTCGCACCGCGCCCGATAACGCCAACTCCCCAAGACACTCCACATCATCGAGCGTCAATGTCGGCACCTGCACACTGGCCGAGAGAATCCCCAGGGCAATCGCCAGATCGAACCGCCCGCCATCCTTGGGCAAATCCGCCGGCGCCAAATTCAACGTGATCCGCCGCGCCGGAAATTGCAGCCCCGAATTGATGATCGCGCTACGCACCCGATCCTTGCTCTCCTTCACCGCCGCTTCAGGCAGGCCGACCATGGTCAGCGACGGCAAACCATTGGCCAGGTGGACTTCAACGGTGACAGCGGGTGCATCCACGCCGATTTGGGCGCGGCTATGGACGATGGAGAGGGACATGGTCGTTCCTTGCGTTGTAGAGGGCCGCTTCCTGCGGTTTTTGAAGGGTAGACGCGGAGGAGGAAATTGGTGGAGTGGTTGCGCGGGGAAACTATCACTGGGTGTTGCGAATGCCTTGGCCAAAATGGCGGGCGAAAAAAAACCGCCTTGAGAAGACGGTTTTTTGATTGCAGGCTTTGGTGACGCCAAGGCCTGCGTACCCTTAGTGGATACACTCGCGTGTGTTGAGGTTATGCATGTTTGATCGTAGATGCAATATTGCGGACGCTTTAAATGGATCTGCCCCGTTTGCATCGTTAGCGCTTAGCGTAATCATGGCGACTTGGATGAGGTTGTGAAGCCCATGAAAAAGCCCCGCTATTTGCGAGGCTTTCCTTCAAGCCGCTGGTTCTGGTTCAGGCGGCTCTACTATAGGCGGAAGAGGAGGCGGGGGCGGGGGGCGCTGCGCGGAAGGAACCGGTGGTGGTGATGGTTGGGGTCCATTGGCCGATTGATGCCCTGAAGGAAAAGCATTAGATGGTCCACTTAGCCCGCTTGGCGTGGTTGGAGCCGGCCGCGCTGGAGTCGCCAGAGGAATGCTTCCCGAATTTGATGGTGGCGGCGGTGTGAATGCACCTACCTTGCTTAGCAAGTCCTGAACAACCTTTCCTTCGATAGTCTGGTATGGGTCAAGATACTGAGTTCCGATATGTAGGGCATCCGTCTTGATAATGTCAACGGCCTGACCAGTCTTGTCCTTTTTATCGCCTCTAGACATAAAGAAAGCTGCGTATTTGCTAGGCGGTACGCCAGAAAACGTCTCGAACAAAGTTTTATCTGGAGTCCAGGCATCGGTGGTGATGGCATCCTCATGCAGGTCCAGTGCGAGACTTTTTTCATACGGCTCGATATAGACAACACGCTTGATACCAGCGGCGATGATGTGCCGAGCGCAGTTATGGCAAGGGAATGTTGTTGTGTACAGGACACATGAATCGGTCGAGTTCCCGTGCGATCGCGCTAGGCCGAGAATCGCTTCCATCTCTGCATGGATGGCACGGGAGAATTCGATGATTGACCCAGCTCTTGTCTCTTTTTGGATCAACCGAGCAAGCTCGTCTTTGGTCTCTTGAGTAACAGTAACTTTCTTGCTGACGATATCCACAATATCTTCAATGAGATGAGATTTGTGTATGTCGTTGTAGCATTTGCCACCGTGAAAGATACACCGCTGATCGTTCGTGCTGTCCGATGTGTAAAGACCACCACCAAATTTCGGCACATCGTTCCAGCCAAGAGAAATAACGTTTCCTTCTTTGTTGACGATGGCTGCACCGACCTGTCTGCTAAGACATGCTGATTTCAATGAGGCCGAATACGCAGCGTACATGCCAGATTCATCTGCAGTCGGTGTAATACCATTTTTTCCATGGACCAGCGCAGCAAAACGCTGACATGGAGCGGTAAGGTTCGATACCGAGTCCTGATTGTTGCGAATGAAGAAGTCAGCAAGCTGCAGTGTTTTCTCTAGTTTTTGCCCATGGGTTGCATTCAGCTCGTTTCGGTCACGGTCAATTAGGTACTGCGCTTCGTGCTTAGGAATTCTTTCCGAGCGAGTCAGATAGTTGAATCTGATTTTTTCAGGGCTCAGGACGCCTATTAGATAAAAAATGTCTCCATAGACAAGCTTGAAGAGTTCGACCTCTTCAGGGTGTTTGAGTTGGTCAATTATGTAAACAGTTTTTGGAGCCTTGCCATCTGGGCCTTTTGCGATGGTGCGCTTGACTGCAATTTCCTGCATGGCCAAGGCTGCAAGGATCGGCGGGTCATACTTTTTTCTAAGTTCGTTGCCGAGGTCTTGAAGCGTTGTGTACCGCTCCTTACCTGAGGAAACATCTAGTGAGAGGGTTTTCAACTCAGGCGGAAGCCCGTGAGTTTTAAAATGCCCCTTGATGATATCGCTGACTTTTACATGCTCAGTGATATATCCGTATTCCTCGAACTGAAGACGGATGGAGCGAATGACGTCTGCCAAGTTGCAGCCAACCGGGCCACAAAATGCGATGACGATTTCATCTGTACGTCGACCTTCGATTCGTTGACGAATACTCATCGTGGAGGATTTGGCATCCGCACTTTTAGTAAGTCGTTCCTTGGGGGCGGGGGCGGCCATCTTCAGATCCTTGAAGCATTGAAATATTTAGGAATTACCAATCGGCCTTCTGAGCGTTGGCAACAACCATCTCAAGAGCCTTTCTGTACTCCTCGGAGGCCTGCCGTTCTTTGAACTGAGCGAAGCCGATCACATTCGAGCGCTGATCCGTGGTGCCCTTGGCGAGCTTCGTGGATTGCTGCACGTTTGACTCCTCAGTTTTTTTCATCTCGGCTTCATCCCCTAGGTGGTGACGGTCAAAAACAGGCCCGCATTCTACAGACGCACATCCTCAAGTTAAACCTCCGATTGGGGATTAGCATAGCTCTATTTACCTAGACGACAAGCGGTAGGAGCGCCTGCGGAAAAGGGTGTGATGCCTGAGTTTCATTTTTGTATATGGCTTGCTAAGCACAGCCTCGAGCAGGCCGGCCATGGTCAGCGACAGCATGCCTTTGGCTAGAAGGGCTTCAATGGTGAAAACGAGTGCGTCCACACCAACCTGAGCACGGTTGTGGACGATGGAGGGGGACATGGTCGCTCCTTGGAATGACAGAGGCTGCTTCCTGCGGCTTTTTTGAAGGGTAGGTGGGGGAGGAGACTCTGGTGGGGTAGTTGAGGGGGCAAGCTTTCACTTGATGTTCCTTGTAGAAGCTGTCTGATGGCGAGACACTAAAAATTAGCTTCTGCCACCGGCTAGTAAACCGCTCGACTCAAGTTCTTTGCCGTGTGCGATGGCAACTTCAATAATACGTTGTTGATTGGCCGATATATTTCCAGCCAAACGAAGCGCTTCCGCGTGAAACTCAGCGATTTGTAGCAGATTCGCCTTTCGCTTTTTTGGACTCATAAATACCTCATCTATCGAATATCAATACCAAAAGCGTAAAGGAGCGGGTGTGAGCTGATAAATCAGTCCGAAGAGCTACTTTTTGTAGGACCGTGCCGAGATAGTTGAAGGACGTCGATGAAAGGGTTCGGATGGTCTTGCCTGATTAAGGTTGCCGCTTATGATCGCTGCTCTATGCAGCCTTAGGAGGTGAAAATGAACCGGAATGGAATGCGGCCGATTCATCCTGGTGAAGTTCTCAGCGAAGAGTTTCTGAAGCTATTGGGGATTACAGTCGCGGATTTGGCTCGCTCGCTGAACGAGCCTGAGGCTCAAGTAAGCGAAGTTGTGAGCAAGCAGAGGGGTGTCAGTGCTGGCTTGGCGAAGAAGCTATCCATCCACCTGAACACCACGCCCGAGTTCTGGCTGAATCTGCAATCGAGCTACGATTTGCGCTCAGCCCAAATTGAGCGTGGTTGAATGTCACGGGCTTAAAGCGATTGCAGCATCCGTGAAGCTCGTTTCCACCACGGCGCGTTCATGCCACGTGGGGGTGGTTCGTGATCAATCAGCATCTGCGGAACATCCTGCAACCGGATCCATGGCTGGTTATTCCAATGCAGCAGACTCAACGACATTTCCGGCCAGTTCAGCAGGCTAAGTATCGGGCGTTCGGTTGAGGTTGGCAGGTGTGCGTCTCTGAGGGCTGGGACGACTTCGTGGGTCAGCCATTCGCGCAGACCTCGGTATTCGGGGCAGTAGTGATAAATCAATAGTGCGTAGACGCCAGATTCGCTGATCAACAGGGTGTTTTCGATGCTGCCGTGGATGAGCATGCGAGCGACTTGGCGTTGGTCGCGGTCGAGTTTTCGAACGGCTCGTTCGTCGAGGTGTAGGCGAAGCATTCGGCCCAAATCGCGGGCGCTGAACCAGGGTTGGTTTTGCAGGAGGAGGGCGTGGAGGTGGAGTTTGTGGCGGGTGAAGACGTGGGGGGTTAGATAGTTTTCTTCCATGGTGCAGCTCCCGGATGCGTATGTAGGAAGCTGCCTCTAGTCGTCGCCAAACGAAAAGGGTGGCAGCTGCGCGCGGGTTGGCGAACCGGTGCATCCGGAAAAACCGGCAGACCCGAAGGTCTCCCACGCAGAGCCGCCATAATTCGAGAAGGGAAGACTTCCCAAGTTCGAACGTGGTCGCGATGCGCTGGATGCTATCCGGGTCGCCAAACCCAGAGCTGAATATTCAGCTGGGGAAGAGCTTAGAGATCGGATACTCGACGACGCAATCGGACGGCGGTGCGATGTTTGTAGGACGTTGCCGGGATTTTTGCGGGGCTTGGGATCAAAAGATCGCAGCC
>NZ_WTFT01000029.1 GCF_009861505.1 Pseudomonas izuensis
TTCGTCGAACACATAACTTGCAAACGACATAAAACCTGTGGGAGCAAGGCTTGCCCGCGATGCTCTATCAGGCCACCGGGATTTTTGGCAGGTCGAGGGTCACGCCACCGCTAAATCGTGCGAAGGAACCGCTAATCGATTCATGGGGCACGCCCTTGGCCACGCTGCTGACGCCATCGCGGGCAAGCCTTGCTCCCACAGGAATTTCGTCGAACACATAACTTGCAAACGACATAAAACCTGTGGGAGCAAGGCTTGCCCGCGATGCTCTATCAGGCCACCGGGATTTTCGGCAGGTCGAGGGTCACGCCACCGCTAAATCGTGCGAAGGAACCGCTAATTGACTCATGGGGGACGCCTTTGGCTACGCTGCTGACGCCGTTGAGGCGCGCCAATTGCTCGTCATTCAACTGTACATTCAACGCCCCCAGGGTGGCGTCCAGCTGCTCACGGGTGCGCGAGCCGAGAATCGGAATCAGTGCAGTGGTCGAACGTTTGGCTTGCTCGCGCAGCCAGGCAATGGCCACATGGGTTGCACTGGCCGCCACTTCCTCGGCGACAGCCAGCAGGGTGTCGAGCAGGGCGGTTTCTCGGGCGCTTTTCTCGGCGTGAACCAGCACGCCGAGTTTATTGGCGCGGTTGTCGCCCTCGGTGTGGCGGTACTTGCCCGTGAGGAAACCGCCACCCAGCGGCGACCAAAGGGTTGCCGCCAGACCCAGCGCTTCGGCCATCGGCAGTTGCTCACGCTCGGCCGTGCGCTCGGCCAGACTGTACTCGACCTGAATCGCTGCAATGGGCGCAAAACCGCGCACCTCGGCCAACAGGTCGGCACGGGCGATGCGCCACGCCGGAAAATTCGACAGTCCGGCGTAATGGATCTTGCCGGCCCGTACCAGATCGTCGAAGCCACGCAGGATTTCTTCCATCGGCGTCACGCCATCACTCATGTGCGCCCAGAACAGATCGATGTGGTCGGTTTTCAACCGTTTCAAACTCTCTTCGACGGCACGAACCATGTTCTTGCGGTTGTTGCCGGTGTGGGAGACACCGGCTGCCGGCGTCGTCCCCAAGGTGTATTTGGTGGCGATGACCAGTTGATCCCGTTCAGCGGCGATGAATTCGCTGAGCATGCTTTCCGATTGGCCGCCCTGATAGCCGTTGGCGGTGTCGATAAAGTTGCCGCCAGCCTCAAGATAACCGTCGAAAATGCCCTTGGCTTCGTCACGCTCGGCACCATGGCCCCAACCGGTGCCAAAGTTGCCGGCGCCCAACGCCAGTTCGGAAACCCGCAGGCCGGTTTTGCGGCCAAAGACTTTGTAGTGCATGGGGATGACTCCTGAAGGAAGCGGTTGGGTGGATATAAATTACCAACAACATTTATTAAATATGATGGAGATAATCTAATTCGTCAACGTCCTTTTAAGCCGCCGCCCTGTAGGAGCTGGCTTGTCAGCGAAAGCGTTCTTTCCCGCAATGAATTTGCCGATTGACCCACCGCGTTCGTTGGCAAGCCAGCTCCTGCAAAGGGAGCGGTGTAGTCATCATCGACTAGTGGCATACTGCCGCGCATGAATGTCGACTCCCCCCTCAGTGCCTGGCAACACGCCATCGAACAAAAGGGTTTCGTCCAGGACGAAGCCCAGGAGCATGCCGTCTGGGCCTTGCAAAAGTGCCATGAAGCCTTGCATGAAGGGCGTGTGCCAATTGCCGGGGTTTACCTTTGGGGCCCGGTGGGGCGGGGGAAGACCTGGTTGATGGACCAGTTCTACCAACATCTGCGGGTTCCGGCCCGGCGCCAGCACTTTCATCATTTCATGGGCTGGGTGCATCAGCGTTCGTTTCAGCTCACCGGCACCGCCGACCCGCTGAAGGCCCTGGCGCGTGAATTGAGCGAAGAAGTGCGGGTGTTGTGCTTCGACGAATTGTTCGTCAATGACATCGGTGACGCGATCATTCTCGGGCGCTTGTTCCAGGTGATGTTCGAGCAGGGTGTGGTGGTGGTCTGCACCTCCAATCTTCCTCCGGACAAGCTGTACGCCGATGGCTTCAACCGTGACCGCTTTGTGCCCGCCATCATCGCGATCAAGCAGCATATGCAGGTCATTGCGGTGGACGGCGGCGAAGATCATCGCCTGCATCCGGGGCAGGGCCTGCAGCGTTACTGGGTAGTCGAGCCCGGACGCACCAGCGCACTGGATGAAGTATTCAAGCGGTTGACCGTCGACCAAGGGGCATCCAGCGAAGCGATCAAGGTCGGCTATCGCTCGCTGGATGTGGTGCGGGTGAGCAACACCGTGCTCTGGTGTCGTTACGCCGATCTGTGCGAACAACCGTTTGCCGCGATGGATTTCATGGCTTTGTGCGACACCTTCGGCGTTATCCTGTTGAGTGACGTACCCAATTTGAGCGCGCAAAAACGTCCGGGGCGTATCGCCCGAGGCACTGAGGACGGGGCTTCGCGGGTCGAGGCCGGGGATCGGGAATTGCCGCAGTTGTCGGTGCATGACGACGGTGTGCGGCGTTTCATTGCCCTGGTGGACGAGTGCTACGACCGCAAAGTGCCGCTGTACCTCGAAGCGCAGGTGCCGATGGATTCGCTCTACACCGAGGGTTACCTGGAATTCCCGTTCCGCCGCACCCTCAGTCGCTTGCAGGAAATGCAGCTGGAACGTTTCGCGCAGGTTTGAACATCAGGAGCCATCAGCTTCTGAGGGTTTGTATTCAGGAGACATCAGCATGAATCAGCCCCTGTCACACCATTTGTTGACCATGGCTTACCAGAACGCCTGGGCCAATCACCGGCTGGCCAAGGCCTGGTGCCAGTTGAGTCCGCAGGAGCTGGCCGCTCCTCGGGTCAGCTTCTTTCCCAGTATTCGCGCGACCCTCAATCACATCCTGACCTGCGACTGGTTTTACGTGGATGCCCTGGAGCGGGAGTTGCGCGGTGACGATCCCCATCCCGATTGCTACGTGTTTTTCCGCGACGACGAGCCGTTCGTCCATGCCCCGGACCTCAAGCGCGTGCAGGCTCAGGTCGACCGGCGACTGATCGCCTACTGCGAGCAAATGCGCGATGCGGATCTGCACAAGGTCGTCACCATCGCCCGGGACACGCCGCAACATGAAAGCCGTTTGCGCATGTTGTCGCACCTGTTCGAGCACCAGATCCATCATCGCGGCCAGACCCATGCCATGCTCAGCGGCACGTCGGTGAAACCGCCGCAATTGGACGAGTTTTTCTGTTCCGGCGAGTCGCATCTGCGGGCCGAGGACTTTGCCGAGCTGGGGTGGACCGAAGCGCTGATCTGGGGACATTGAAATCTTTTGATTTTCAATGGTTGTCGCCACCGACACGCTCGCGATATCGTCGCCAGGCCTTCCAGGGCGAACTGCGCACTGGGGCTATTCAATGTGATCGAGGATGGAAATGGATTCCGCGGAAATACTTGTGTTGCAAGCCAGCTACAGCAACCCGGTGCACGCCGAGGCGATCGGCCTGGTGCTCAACAGCTACGCCGAGGACCCGATGGGGGGCGGTCATTCCTTGCCTGCCGCGGTGCTGGAGCAGCTACCGGGTGAGTTGGCCAAGCGTGCCCATGCGTTCAGCGTCCTGGCCTTTGTCGGTGGCGAGCCGGCCGGGCTGGTCAATTGCTTTGAAGGGTTTTCGACCTTTGCCTGCCGGCCATTGGTCAACGTGCACGATGTGGCGGTGGTACCAAAGTTTCGCGGGTTGGGCTTGAGCCAGCGAATGCTGCAAAAGGTCGAAGACATTGCCCGTCAGCGCGGCTGCTGCAAAATCACCCTGGAAGTACTGGAAGGCAATGCGGTGGCACAGGCGTCTTATGACAAGTTCGGCTTTGCCCCTGGCGAATTCGACCCGGCGCACGGGCGCATGATGTTCTGGATCAAGCCACTTTGATCCGGGCATAAAAAAGGGCGTCCATCAGGACGCCCAATAGTCTTCTCTGACTGAAGAGCAGCAGTCAGAGGCGTAACAATCATTTCGGTCTGTAAGACTCGGTCATTTGTGCGGTTTGATCGTCCGGTACTCGCAGTTCATGGGTCTGGCTTTGCGTGATGTTGCCCAATGCCACTTGCTGGTTGTAGCGCAAGGTTTCGTAGTAGTACCTCATGCGTTCGGCTCCGCCTTCGGCAAAGGCGCCAGCGGAGCCCAGCGTCGTGAGGACCGCGAGAATCAGCGTAGTACGTTTCATGGTGTGCCTCCCACTTACAGATGTCGGATGCCTTTCGTCCATGAGTCAATCAATCAAAATCGAACCCTCATTATCCGCCGATTCTGTTAAATGGGAATTAACTGCGCCTGGAGATTTCTGCCCGGTCCAGGCACAAGTTTCCTGCAACCACAGAAGCTGTGGGAGCAAGCGCGCTCACAGGTTTGAAGGGTGTATCAGCAGGAAAGTGTGAAAAAAATTCGAGAATGGCCAGGTTGGGTGGCGGGCCTGGGTGATGCGCAAGCAGGCTGTGCTGCTTGCGATTCAAGCGAGGGGGTCAGGCGTGGGGAGCACGTTGGATCACGGGTAAGGGCTGTTGATTCTGGATTAGCGCGCGCAGTTGCGCCAACTCCTGCCTCAACTGTTCACGCTCGTCTTTCAACTGGCGCAATTCCTCGCGGCGGATCGTGACGTAAAGGGTTTGTGCCGGCAGTGCATTGTGTACTGTGCCCATTGCTCACCTCGCAAATGGCGTGTCTCAACTGTAAATCCGCCCCGACATCGGAGCCAGAATTACTATCGGCGCCAATTTTGATTTCTTTTGCCCATGAAGGGAACTTTTTTATTTTTCAGTGTCGTTGTGTCTTCGGCACGATTCCCGACGTTATCTGTCTGGATCGGGCACAATGCCCGGAAACTTCATGCCAGCGCTCTGGACTAACCTCAATAGTCGCGTTGGGCTATAACCAATGACACACTTTTATTTGTAGTAGGGAGCATCAGCACATGCAACTCGGGATTATTGGACTGGGCCGCATGGGCGGTAATATTGCGCGGCGCCTGATGCTCAACGGGCATACCACCGTTGTGTACGACCGCAATACCGCCTTCGTCGACACCTTGACCGAAGAAGGCGCCACCGGCGTTGCCGATTTGCCAGCCCTGGTCGCTGGCCTGGCCAAACCGCGAGCGGTGTGGGTCATGCTGCCTGCAGGCGCACCGACCGAAGACACCATCGAAACCCTGAGCACCTTGCTCGAAGCCGGCGATACCATCATTGACGGCGGCAACACCCACTATAAGGACGACATCCGCCGGGCCAAGACCCTCTCGGAAAAAGGCCTGCACTATATCGACGTGGGCACTTCCGGCGGTGTCTGGGGCCTGGAGCGCGGTTACTGCATGATGATCGGCGGCGATGCCGAGACCGTCACACGCCTTGATCCGCTGTTCGCCAGCCTGGCCCCGGGCATGGGCGACATCCCGCGTACCAAAGACCGCAAGTCTGACGACGATCGTGCCGAGCACGGTTACATCCATGCCGGCCCGGCGGGCGCCGGGCATTTTGTGAAGATGATCCACAACGGCATCGAATACGGAATGATGCAGGCCTTTGCCGAAGGCTTCGACATCCTCAAGACCAAGTCCAGCTCCCGCCTGCCGGAAGACCAGCGCTTCGACTTGAACGTGGCTGACATCGCCGAAGTCTGGCGCCGTGGCAGCGTGGTCTCGTCGTGGTTGCTCGACCTGACGGCCGATGCATTGGCCAGTGATAAGGATCTCGACGGTTTTTCCGGTTCCGTAGCGGACAGCGGTGAAGGTCAATGGACCATCGAAGCCGCCATGGAACAAGCGGTACCGGTGCCTGTGCTGTCGAACTCCCTGTTCTCCCGCTATCGTTCCCGTGGTCAGGGTACCTTTGGCGACAAGATTCTCTCGGCACAGCGCTTCGGCTTTGGCGGCCACGTGGAGACACCTAAAAAATGACGCATGCGATCCGCAGAAAATCCAAGGCCGAAACCGCGCCACCGACCACGCTGTTTCTGTTCGGCGCCCATGGTGATCTGGTCAAGCGCCTGCTGATGCCGGCGCTGTATAACCTCAAGCGCGACGGTTTACTCGGGGATGGACTGCGGATCATCGGCGTTGACCACAACGCCATCAGCGATGAAGGCTTCGCGAAAAAACTCGAAGACTTCATTCGCAGCGAAGTGGCCGGCAAAGTCGGCAAGGGCGATCAATCCCTTGATCCGGATTTGTGGGCCCAGCTCGCCAAAGGCATCAGCTACGTCCAGGGTGATTTCCTGGACGACAGCACTTATCAAGCGCTGGCGGCGAAAATCGCCGACAGCGGCACCGGCAACGCGGTGTTCTACCTGGCCACCGCGCCACGTTTTTTCAGTGAAGTTGTACGCCGCCTCGGCGCTTGCGGGCTGCTCGAAGAGAGCCCCGAGGCGTTCAGAAGGGTGGTGATCGAAAAACCCTTCGGTTCCGATCTGCCCACCGCTGAGGCATTGAATGCCTGCTTGCTCAAGGTCATGTCAGAGAAGCAGATCTACCGGATCGATCATTACCTGGGCAAGGAGACCGTGCAGAACATTCTGATCAGCCGCTTCTCCAACAGCCTGTTCGAAGCGTTCTGGAACAATCATTACATCGATCATGTGCAGATCACCGCCGCCGAAACCGTCGGCGTGGAAACCCGTGGCAGTTTCTACGAAAACACCGGGGCGCTGCGGGACATGGTGCCCAATCACCTGTTCCAGTTGCTGGCGATGGTGGCCATGGAGCCGCCGGCCGCCTTCGGTGCCGATGCGGTGCGGGGCGAGAAGGCCAAGGTTGTCGGCGCGATTCGTCCGTGGTCGATTGAAGAGGCACGGGCCAACTCGGTGCGCGGCCAGTACACCGCGGGTGAAGTCGATGGCAAAACCTTGCCGGGTTATCGCCAGGAAGAGCGGGTCGCGCCTGACAGCAACACCGAAACCTATGTGGCCCTCAAGGTGATGATCGATAACTGGCGTTGGGTCGGCGTGCCGTTCTACCTGCGCACCGGCAAGCGCATGAGTGTGCGTGACACCGAAATTGTCATCTGCTTCAAACCGGCACCGTATGCGCAGTTCCGCGATACCGAGGTCGATGAACTCGCGCCAACCTACCTGCGTATCCAGATCCAGCCCAACGAAGGCATGTGGTTCGATCTGCTGGCCAAGCGGCCGGGCCAGGCCCTGAAGATGGACAACATCGAATTGGGTTTTGCCTACAAGGATTTCTTCAAAATGCAGCCGTCAACCGGCTACGAAACCCTGATCTACGATTGCCTGACCGGTGATCAGACGCTGTTCCAGCGTGCCGACAACATCGAAAACGGCTGGCGTGCGGTTCAGCCGTTCCTCGACGCCTGGCAACAGGATGCAACGGTGCAGGGCTATGCCGCGGGTGAAGACGGACCACAGGCCGCCGAAGCCTTGCTGACGCGCGACGGTCGCGTCTGGCATGGCCTCGGATGATCGATGCCCTGTAGGAGCGAGCTTGCTCGCGATGAACACGAGAACGACGCGGGCATTCAGGATGCCAGCGTCATCGTTGACGACCATCGCGAGCAAGCTCGCTCCTGCAGGTTTTACAACCAGTAGCTCACCGCATACCACCCCAGAATCCCCATCACCACCGTATACGGCAACGCCATCCACACCATGCGCCCGTAAGACAGCCGAATCAGCGGTGCAATCGCCGACGTCAACAGGAACAGGAACGCGGCCTGTCCATTGGGCGTGGCAACGCTTGGCAAATTGGTGCCCGTATTGATCGCGATGGCCAGCGTCTCGAAATGCTCACGGCTCATGTGCCCTGAGACGAATGCCTGTTTCACTTCAGTGATGTAGATCGTTGCCACGAACACGTTGTCGCTGATGGCCGAGAGCAAGCCATTGGCAATGAACAGCATGCCCGGTTGTTGATCGGCCGGCAGGGCCAGAACCCACTGAATCAAGGGTGTGAACAGTTGCTGATCGTGAATCACCGCCACCACGGCAAAAAACACCACCAGCAGGGCGGTGAACGGCATTGCGTCCTTGAACGCCGTACCGAGACGGTGCTCGTCGGTAATCCCGGTGAACGCCGTGATCAACACAATCACCATCAAACCGATCAAACCCACTTGCGCCACATGAAACGCCAGCCCGGCAATCAGGATCAGTGCGGCCACGGCCTGCACGATCAGCGCTGCGCGCTGGCGTGCGGTACGTTCGATATCGTCCTGGGCTGCGTAATTGGCCAACACCGCCCGTACGTTGTCCGGCAGCAACGTGCCGTAACCGAACCAGCGCAGTTTCTCCAGCAGGACGCAGGTCACCAGGCCGGCGCCCAATACCGGCAGCGAAACCGGCGCGATCTTCAGAAAGAATTCGGCGAAGTGCCAACCCATCTCATGGCCGATCAACAGGTTCTGCGGTTCGCCCACCAGCGTACAGACGCCACCCAGCGCCGTACCCACGGCACCGTGCATCAGCAGGCTGCGCAGGAAGGCGCGAAATTGATCGAGGTCGTCATGGTGGAGCGTGGGCAGGTATTGGTCATCGCCGAACTCACTGTCCTGTCGCGGATCTGTGCCTGAAGCCACGCGGTGGTACACCGAATAAAAGCCGACGGCCGCACTGATGATGACGGCGGTCACGGTCAAGGCATCAAGGAACGCCGACAGAAACGCCGACAAAAAACAGAACATCAACGCAAGCATGGCCTTGGAGTGCACGCCAAGCAGCAAGCGCGAGAACAGAAACAACAGCAGGTCTTTCATGAAGTAGATGCCGGCCACCATAAACATCAGCAGCAGGATCACCGGAAAGTTGTGCACCAGTTCGTCATAAAGCGCCTGGGGCGTGGTCATTTTCAGCAACAGTGCTTCGACCAGCAACAAGCCACCGGGCATTAACGGATAGCATTTGAGTGCCATGGCCAGGGTGAAGATAAACTCCAGTACCAACAGCCAACCCGCAACGACCGGACCGGCGCTCCAAAACACCAGTGCGTTGATAATTAGAAAACCAACAATACAGATTTTGTACCAGCGGGGTGAGTTGCCGAGAAAGTTATGCGCGAACGCCTGGGTCATGGAACCGGACATCGGCTACTCCTTGTAAAAAGAAGCGCGCAAGTTGCCGTAAGCGAAAGAGAAGATCAAGTGCAGTAAAGTGTCGGTGGATCAGCCCAAATAGCGTGCGACGACCGCACGGTAGTTACCGTCCAGTGAATATCCGCCTACCACGATATTTCCATCGGCCTGGACTGCCAGTGAAGTTGCCGTATCCAGACTGCGACCGAGTCGGGTACGAACCCATCCGTCTCCATTGCCAAAGCCAGGGTCGAGAAGGCCGTCGCTGTAGCGGCCCAGAATAAAATCGGCCTCGACACCACCAATGGTTGCACCGGCCGTGACTACACTGCCATCCGGTTGTGCCTGTGCAGCGGACCACTGACAACCACTGCGTCCGAGTTCAAGTAAATGTGCCTGGCCGTCGTTGCAATGCTTGTCCGGGCGGCCATTGATGTGCAGTTTCAGGGAAAGGCAGCGCATCGGATCGCGGCTGCTGCCAAAACACTGCAGGTCGCCGTTAACCAGTTGGACAATCTGGCTGACTTGGGCACTTTGCCCCTGAGCCTTGAAATTCATGAATCCGTCTACGGCAAAACGCTCGTCCAAGCTGCCGTCGGCGTGATAGCGGGCCAGCAAACCTTCCTCGGGGAAGTTGATCGATCCACCCACCAGGATTCGACCATCGCGTTGCACCCTCACGCTGTTGAGCCAGGTGTTCATCAACAAATGCCTGACGATCACAAATCCGCGGCCATTGAAGGTGCTATCCAACTGACCATCAGGGTCGAGTCGTATGAGCAGGCCGGCATGATCGGCCAGTTCGAAATGATGGTTGGCCACCAGCACGATTCGGCCGTCCTCTTGTATCCCGGCATCACAGGCTTCGGCTCCCGGCACACCGGGAGGCAGCCAGGCATCGCGAATCCCGTGGGACAGATTGCCCGGCAGTCGCACGACACGTCGGCCGTTGTCGCCAAACCCCTGGACCGGGCAGCCTTGCGGGTCGAATAGCGCCACGGCAGGAAGAGTGCGATGGGCATTTTCATAGTGCAGGCCGGTCAGCAGAATGTGCCCGTTGGGTAGCACTTGAACCTTGCCGGCCGTGGCTTCGAAGCCCGGTTCGAATTGTCCGATGACGCTGCCTTTGTAGCCGAATGTCAGATCCGCCGAACCATCGTCCAGCAAGCGAGCCAGGCCAAAGCGGCTGCCTCCCGCCGTTCCGATCTTTGCCGCGACCAGCAAACGCCCCTGGGAATCCAGGGCGACGCTGTTCGCCATGCTCGAAAGACTGCCGGCAAAGTACACCTGGGTTTTGCCGTGAGTGGCGAAGCTGCTATCGAGTTTCCCGGCGTTAGTGAACGCGGTCGGGAAAGCTAGAACGGACTGGATTGACATGCGCGCATCTCCTTGCGAGTCGTCCTGGTCCAAGGGTTGGGAGTGGCGACTTAATAAGAAGAACATTCAATCCCTGAATGCCTGGATGCACAACTGACAGAACTAACAGGCGGAGGGTCGTTGTGCGCCACAACAGTGTCTTTTCGAACCATTGGCAAGCTTGCAAAGTATTAAACGTGCGCTAGTTCAAATAACGAAGTATTGCAAGTGCGTTGGGTCAGTAAAAAAGCTGGAACTAACGACAGGGGAAGGAGGGCGCGGATTACCTCGCAGTAATCCGCAAAACTATTAATTTGGCATCGACCACGACTGCAGTTTGTAACCTTCCAGGCTCAACTCTTCACGGGCCTGTTCAAGCAGGCGTTGAAGCTGCTCGGGATCGGTGTAGGCGCTGCTCGGAATCTGCTTGCGACCTATACTGTTGTTGGTGCGGTCGATGACGGTGAGGCTGAGTTCGCCGTTACCGTCCTGTGGGGCCCAGGCCACGCACTGGAAAGGTTTAAATGCGCGGTCGGCAATCAAAAGAGCTTCGTTGATACGGAGCGGGGCGTTCATGGGATCTTCTCTCTGTATGCCCAATCAAGTGATGTGCCGACGGTTGGGCTTACCGTTCGGCTGGTTACTTGTACTGATGCCCGCTACCGGGGTTCGGGTCACACACAATGAAAAGAAATTTCAACTTTTTGTCAGATGCCCATTGCAAACACTTGTTTTGAAAGCTGAATGAAAGGAAAGACTCGTTAGGTAACTATCGATGCAGTTTCTTATAACTCTTTACACAACAACCCTATAGTCAAACGGTACAAGGCCACGTCAAATTCTTGCTAATGTTACAGCCAGGTCCGCCAAATGACTGTTTTTAATAAAATTTCCCCGGATTTGGCGCCAAGGAACCGTCATGAGCGAAGCGCCAGCCTTACGACGTCTATTAGTGGTTGATCCCGACGACGACTGCCATCGTGTGTTGCCGGGATTACGCTCCGTGGGTTGGGATGTTGACAGCTGTTCGCTGGAAAACGCCTCCGACCGAACCTGTGATGTGGGTTTGTTACGCCTGCAGCCTTTTCATCTCGAACACCCGGACGCCGTCAAGGAACTGATCAGCCGCAGCGGAACCGAATGGATCGCCGTCCTGAATCAGGAAGTCCTGCGCCTGCAAAATGTCGGGGACTTTGTCTGTGAATGGTTTTTTGACTTCCATACCTTGCCGTTCGACGTCTCCAGGGTCCAGGTCACACTGGGCAGGGCGTTTGGCATGGCGCGCCTGCGCGGGCAGGGCACGGTTCATATCGATCAGCCCGAGCACGAACTGCTGGGCGACAGCAAGCCCATACGTGAGTTGCGCAAGCTGCTCAGCAAGCTGGCACCCACTGAGTCGCCGGTGTTGATTCGCGGCGAAAGCGGGACGGGCAAGGAACTGGTTGCCCGCACGTTGCATCGGCTATCGCTGCGTCACAGTAAACCCTTTGTCGCGATCAATTGTGGCGCGATTCCCGAGCACCTGATCCAGTCCGAACTGTTCGGTCACGAGAAGGGTGCCTTTACGGGTGCCCATCAACGCAAGATCGGGCGGCTCGAAGCGGCTAACGGCGGCACGCTGTTTCTCGACGAGATCGGTGATCTGCCCCTGGAGCTGCAGGCGAACCTGCTGCGTTTCCTCCAGGAAAAGCACATCGAACGGGTGGGTGGCAGTCAACCGATTCCGGTGGATGTACGGGTGTTGGCCGCGACCCACGTCGATCTCGAGGCCGCGATCGAGAAGAAACGCTTTCGTGAAGATCTTTACTATCGCCTGAACGTGTTGCAGGTCGCAACCGCCCCCCTGCGTGAACGCAATGGCGATCTGTCGATGCTGGCCAACCACTTTTCCCATTTCTACAGCCACGAAACCGGCCGCCGTCCGCGCAGCTTCAGCGAAGACGCCTTGATTGCCATGGGCAAGCATGACTGGCCGGGTAATGTTCGTGAGCTGGCCAACCGGGTGCGTCGCGGGTTGGTACTGGCCGAAGGCCGGCAGATCGAAGCGCGAGACCTGGGGCTGATCAGCCATCAGGGCGTTGCCCCGCCTATGGGCACGCTGGAAGAGTACAAGTACCGGGCAGAGCGCCAGGCCTTGTGCGATGTGCTTAACCGCCACAGCGATAATTTGAGCATCGCCGCCAAGGTACTGGGGATATCCAGGCCGACCTTTTACCGTCTGTTGCACAAGCATCAGATCCGTTAAACACACCTGTAGGAGCGAGCTTGCTCGCGAAAAACGTCAGGACAACGCGATCATTCAAGAGGCCCGCGTTTTCGTTCACGTCCATCGCGAGCAAGCTCGCTCCTACAAGCCCCGCTGCGACCTGAATCGCAGTGGGGCTTTTTTGTGGGTGCGGGATCAGAAGTAGTACGGGAATTTCAGGCTGAAGGAAAAGTCCGGCGAGTCTTCGGTCAGGCCGATGGCCAGGTTAGGAACGATCGTCAGGTTATCGGAGGCTGCCAGGGTCATGCCGATGTTGAAGTTGGCCGAGTTGTAGTCGCTGTTGGTAATCGATTGCCAATCGCCACCGTCCGGTTTGATCTTGCTCTTGCGAGCGAACTGATCGGTGAACGAGAACGACATACTCATCTTCTCGTTCAAGGCGAATGCAATGCCGGCGCCGACCTGCCAGGAATCACCCAGTTTCACGTCGCCTTTTACTTTGGAATTGATCTGGGGGCTGATGTCGCTGAAAGAGTCCTCCATGTTGTAGGTGTAGGAAAGGCTGCCGAACAGTACCGCCGGGTCGAAGGTCTTGACCAGCGAGATACCCGGGGTGATGGCCCAGACACCATTGCCGGTAGGCAAGTCCTCGGGGACCGAGAGGTTGTCGTTGCTCGGATCGTTGACCAGCTTGATGCCGTAAGGGTCCTTGCCGGTCGGCGCCTTGATGCGCAGCGTAGCGACCGCGTCGGGCAGGTTGACCGACTCATCCAGAAATTTGTAGGCAACCCCGACGTTCACATCGCCGATGGTCGGGTCGCGGGTAACGGTTGCGTCCGATGTCACCGGTCCTGCGCCGCCGGCGCCACCGGAGGAATATGTTGATTCGCGATACACTACGGGGACGTTGATGTCGAACTGCCACCGTTGTGCTACGTTGTAACGAGCGGTCAGGTCCAGTGTCCAGTTGTCGGCCTTGATGCGGTCGAGGTTGATGTCGCCGAGAAAAATCGAGTCCAGTGCCAGGAAGCCGTTGAGCGTCAGTGCGCGGGTATCGTAGTGGGTATAGGTCAGGCCGGTTTCGACACTGAATTTGCCACCGCCGAAGAACCCGCTGGCTTCGTCGTACAGGTTCGAAACGCTTTGTGCCGGTTCCGAGTCATCCTTGAGCGACTGCCCGTAGGAACTGCCTGTCGTCCCGGGCGCACCGGTGGCCACCGTCTGGCCACCCTTGGGCGTTTCGGCAGGGGATTTGGTCAGGCGTTTGGGAGCAGGTGTCGTCGGTGCTTCTTCGACTTGGCGAACGCGCTGCTCGAGGACCATCAGCGCGTTCTGTTGTGCTTCGTAACGTTGTTTCAACTCCATGAGTTCTTGTTTTAGTGCTTCAACCTGGGGATCCGGTGCTGCGTATAGCAATGTTGCCGGGGCCAGGCTACTCAAACAGACAATAGCTCTGAACGTTAACGATCGATGCATGGGTTAGCCGTCCCTTCTGACTACAGATGATGAGACTGAGCGTAGATCAGAATCCGATAGTGCGAAGACCTTTGAGTTGGTCCAGGTTGCCGTTCAGTGACCCGCCTGTTGACACGTTGTCACGCAGCACGACATTGAGGGAGGTGAGGTTGCGGACCTGGTTGCTGGCGCCGAGCAACGTCGTGTTCTGCATCAGCCCGCCCTGGCCCAGCCGTTGAATGGTGCTGCCCTGGTTGTTGTTGGCCACGATGTTGAGTTGCACGCCATTACCGGTCGAGGTAACACTCAGCGTACCTGCGTCATTGGAACGGGCCAGTGTCGAGTTCGCGGCCAATGCCTGGCCCTGCGGTTGCGTTGCGGGCGCCTGGTTGGCCTTGGTGACGTTGATGTCGACGTTGTTGTAGGCCGTATTGTTGTCGCCAGCAGCCCGCACGACTTGGGTGACGCCTTCGGTAGTGTTGAGACCGTTGCCACCAGTGACGGTACCGGTGCCGGTGCTGGTGTTTTGCGAACTCGCCGAGCCATTACCTTTTTCGTCGATCATCGACACATAGAACTGTGGCTTGCTGGTCGATTGTTGAACTTGCAACGAGGAAGTTGCCCCGATGATGTCACCCTTGGCATTTTGCCAAGCGCTGGTCATGACCACGCCGAAACTGATGATCCGTCCCGGCATGACATAGCGGCCTCGCAGGGTCGCCAATTCCTGATCCTTCAGTTCGATGGGTTTGAACATTTCTGCCTGGGCCGACAGGCTGGCGGTCAGGCAAACCACGGCCAGCCAGATTGAAGTCTTCATTGAAGTCTCCCGGAGCGTCATGCTCCCATTGTTATTAGAAGAAGTCGCTTTGGATGAATCCATAATCCAACAACTGTGCGTCTGGCACCGGGGTGAAATTGTTGATGCGGTTCTTGGCGGTCAGGGGCATGGGAGGGTCGAGCAACGCATTGGTTTTGTCGTAGCCCTTGCCGATGACGGCAAAGATGATGCCGTTCCAGCCTTTGATGAAGTCGTCGACTTTGTAGCGTTTATGACCGAGTACCGGATCTCCGACGTAGACCCAGTCGTTGTGGACTCTTTGCATGACCACAAAATGTTTGTAGCCACGGATATCCATGAGGACGACTACCGGAATCTTGATGTCCTTCAATGTTTCTGTCGCTACCCGGTAGCCACGGGCCCGCATGCCGATACTTTCCACGTAGCGCTTCATGTCGAGCATGGAGAAGCCCTGGACGCGGACAAGATTTTGATCTGAATGTGCCAGCATGCCTTCGATAATCTGTTCTTCATTCACGTCCAGCCAATAGGCCTGGCGCAAGATGGTCGCCAGGGCAGCTGCGCCGCAACTGAAGTCGGTTTTCTGTTGTACCAGGTCGGCAAATTTACGCTCGCGTACGCTCTGGATCGGTTTGTACACCACCGCGCCACCCGGCAGGATGGAAAGCGGCAGTTGTGCAGCCTCGATCACGCTGGCCACGCAGAGCAAAAGTGCCAAGGCGATAATGCGCATGTGGGACGCCTTCTGGTTGTGTTGAAAAAAGGCCCCCGTACGGGGGCCTCAACAGACAGCATTTAGAACGATTGGTTGGCGATGGACAGCGAGTTGCTTTGTTGGTTGCCCACACCGGCCGCTACGTTGACGCCCAGGTTGCCACTGCCGCCATTCACCGATCCACTCAGGGTAGCAGTGTTGGTCACAGGGTTGGCCCAGCCAGTTGGAGTCAGCACTTGGTAGGAAACAGTGTTGCTCAGATCAAACGAGCTGCTTTCGCTGAAGCTCTTCGCTTTGTCGTACGCAGATTCGGACGATTTGCTGCCCGATTTGTCGAACGAGGAAGAGGCCGATTTCTCGACCGATTTATCGAACGATTTTTCGAACGAGGAATCGCGGGACTTATCGTACGAAGAGCTGTTCGATCTGTCGTACGAGGAGTCGCGCGATTTGTCGAACGAGGATTGGTGCGATTTGTCGAACGATTTGTCGATCGATGCGTCAAGCGATGCGTTGAGCGATACGTTAAGCGACTTGTCGGAACTGCTGCTGCGGGTGTGATTGCCGTACGTATTGGATTGCGAGGCTGCCGCAGAAGCGTCCAAAGATGCGTTCAGGGAAGCATTCACAGAAGCACTCGAAGATCCGCTTGCACTGCTGCTGTTGGAGCCGCTTGCAGTCATGCTGTTCGAACCACTCGCAGCGCTGTCGTTGGAACCACTGGCATGGCTGCTTTTTGAACCGCTGACATCAACGCTAACAGACTTGCTGGAGTTAGAGTTCTTCGAACCGGCAGCAGCCCAACTCGAAGAATTGCTTTGACTGCCGCTCGCTTCGAAAGACTTATCGAAGGAAGCGCTGCCGCTCTTCGTGGTGGTGAGCGTGATCGTATCGAGGCGGAAGGTCCGATCGGCTTCGTTGGTTACGACCAGGCCAGGACCAGTTTGATTGGCAGAGGCGGAGGCTGTTGCGTTGCCGAGTGGGGCATTGGAGTTGGCAATTGCCATGGTGTTTTTCTGTTGGTTAAGGTCGCCACCAGCAATGTTGATACCCATGTTGCCGCTGCCGCCATTACCCGATCCGCTCATCACAGCAGAGGCTGTGCTGCCGTAGTTGTAGACCTTGTTATTGTTGCTGTATTGCGTGACTTTGGCAGTAGCACTGGCATCACCGAACACGAAGCTGTTATCGCGACCGGAGTTGTCGGATGCAGCGTTTGCGATGGCGGCCGCGTTGTCTTGTTGGTTGCCGTCGCCTGCAGCCACGTTGACGCCGACGTTGCCGCTGGTGCCGGTGGCAGAGTCGGTCATCTCAGCGCTGTTCTGAGTCCCTTCGTTGTAGATGCGATTGTTGGTGCTGCTTTGCTTGTCGGTAGCATTGGCAGTCGCATAAACAGGGATCTTGGTTGGAGGTGGGGTGTGGTGGTTGTTATGATGGCCGTGGTGGTGCTCATCATTCTGTCCAGCGTGTACAGCTACAGCCATGACCGCAGCAATTGCGAAAACCAGAGGCTTGAGTGCCATCGAAGGTTTCATGGTGATTCTCCGTACTTTATTTTAGGTTAAGTGTTGTTATTACCTGTTTGGGTCAATCCACGACCCGTACGCTCAGGGTGTTGGCCATTCGGTTTCCCACCCCGGCGCTCTGATTCAACTGAATCACCCCACGGCTACCGGTGAAAGCCTGGTCACTGGTAGAGACCTGGCGATAGCCTGGTGCAGAGTCAGTTGGATCGGAGTTGATGAGCAGCGCCACGTTCTGTTGCATGAGGACGCTGTCGTCGAGACTTTGCGGCTGAGCACTGATGCTGATACTCAGTGCGTTGGCTTGCTGAGTGCTGGCGCCCGAGCTCTGGTTCACGCCCAGAGCGCCGCTGCCATGGCTGAAGGAGTCGCCCTGGATGCTGGACCGCGCATCGATCCTGGGGTCGACAATCGTACGCAGCCGTTGGCGAATCTGGGTGCTCGCGCTGGCGTCACGGCCCACGGCGATGGCCCGGGCGTTGGCTTGTTGTTGCAGATCGCCCGCCGCCTGGTTGACGGTGAGGTTGCCCTGGTATTGAGCGCCCGAACCGCTGATTTCGGCGTTATCGATGACGGGGGATTGGGCAAAGGTCGATGCACTGCAAAACATGGCGATCATCAGCAGCGTACGATTCATCTTAACGGTCTCCCGTTATGATTTTCAGAGCACCCAGGCCTTGCTGGACGCTCGAATTGACCATGTTGGCAATACCATTGCCTGAATTTCCCGAACGTCCGGCAGGCAAATTGGAAAGTTGGGACTGGTTGCTGATATTACCGCCCAGGTTGTTGGTGTTTTGAGTGACCAGGCGGGAGATGCCTGCACCACTGGCGACGCCGGCAAAGTCGCCATCGCTCAACTCGTTCGTTTGTTTGAGGATGGTTTGGGACGGGTTGGCATTGACGGTCGTGGGGTTCGGGTCGGGAATCACCGGCGGACGCGTTGCCATGCGCGGTTGGACATCACGCTTGATGATAATGATGCCGTTGTCTGCCTGTACGGGCAGGCAAACACTTGAGCCCAGCGCGCATCCGATCAGCAGGAGGGTATAAAAGTTTTTATTGAGTTTCCCCACGGCGGCAATTCCTTCTGTATTGAAACGCTGGCCCTTATCAGCGATACGAGGAATAGAGCAGAAGGTGTGCCGGTTTTGGTTTTTCTCTTGAAATCAGTTGGTTGGCTTCAATAGTCGAAGTGTTTAAAAAAATTTGTAAAGCCACTGAGACAGAACCGCTCTAAATCGCGGTCCCTGCTGGCGGCATTGCTCGCTAAGGGCCCTGAAGGCGGGTTGTATCACCGACTTAACATTTTCTTGCCAGAGTGCCTAAAGTGCTTTAACTCGCGGGTTTGCCCCGGGGAGAGTGTTTCAGGAATGGACATTATCCGCAGGGTGGCTAGCCCGGTCAGGCCTTGAGCAAGCGCGCCACCGCCTCGATTGCCGCGTCCTCGCGCTGTTTCCAATCACCTTGCAGGACCTGGTAGGGCTGGCGGTGCAGGTCGAGCCATTGACGGCTGGCCTGGAAAAACGCCTGGCGTTCTGCCAGTCGCGGTTGGCAGCGCTGCCCGTCGTCATGCCAGTCCACTGTTTCAGGGCTCAGCAGCAAATGCAGGTCGTATTGCCGTGCCAGCAATGCTTGCTCGATCCAGGCCGGACAATCGCCAAACAATGTCTGGCTCCACAGCATGTTGCTCAGCAAGTGGGTATCGAGGATCAGCAGCCGTGGGCGTCGCGCACGAGCCTCATCCTCCCATCGGAGCTGGCCCCGGGCGATGTCCGGGATATCGGCCAGACAGGTGTCTCGCTGGTTTTGCTCGATGAACCAGCGCACGTACTCGTCGACCACCGTTCCACCGAAATGCGCTTGCAACTGTGCCGATAACCAGCTCTTGCCGCTGGATTCAGGGCCTGTAAGCACCAACACCTTCATGTGCGCAGCGCCGGGGCCGCGCGCCATTCACGCCAACCCTGCACGGCCAGTAGCAGGAATAATCCGTACAGGACGGCGGTCAGGTACAACGCCTTGTAGACGAACAACCCGACGAAGATCACATCCACGACGATCCACAACGGCCAGCACTGAACCCGTTTTTGCGCCATCCACAGCTGCGCCACAAGGCTGAACCCCGTGAGTGCCGCATCGAGCCAGGGTTGGGCCGCGTCGGTCCAGTGTGCCATGGCGGCACCCAGCATCAGGCTGCCGATGGCACCTATGACCAGGCCGAACACCACCGTCTGGCCATCAAGCCGGCTGACCTCGCGCCCCTGTCGCGCATCGCCCGCACGGGTCCATTGCCACCAGCCGTAAACCTGCAAGGCGGCATAGATCACTTGCAGCAACATGTCCGAATACAGCTTCACTTCGAAAAATACCCAGCTATATATAAGCACCATGATCAAGCCGATCGGCCAGCACCAAGGGTTCTGTTTGACCGTCAACCAGACGGCGATGACGCCGAGGGAGGCGGCAAACAGTTCAAGCCCGGACATGAAGGTTCCTTGGGGGAAGTCGAAGAGGGGGCGGATTGTAACCTCTGCAGGAGCGAGCTAGCTCGCTTCTACAGAGGATCAAGCTGATCCTCGCGGAAAAACCTGACTGCACACTGATATTTCACGGAATTTTCCACGGCCTGCGGGTATCTTGTGCGCGCGGGTTTTCAACTACGCTGAATGCTTTGAAAAATACTGACGAGGCCTGCGCTGACGCATTGCCTTTTGGGGGATTGATGGATCTTTGGACTGCCTTTCAGGCGTTGATTCTTGGGGTTGTAGAGGGGCTGACAGAGTTTTTGCCCATTTCCAGTACCGGGCACCAGATTATTGTGGCCGACCTGCTCAATTTCGGTGGCGAGCGCGCCATGGCGTTCAACATCATTATCCAGCTCGGGGCGATCCTGGCGGTGGTGTGGGAGTTTCGCCGCAAGATTTTCGACGTGGTCGTCGGGTTGCCGACGCAGCCAAGTGCGCGACGCTTCACTGCCAACCTGCTGATTGCCTTCCTGCCGGCGGTGGTCCTGGGGGTGATTTTTGCCGACCTGATCCACGAATACCTGTTCAATCCGATCACGGTGGCCAGCGCTCTGGTCGTGGGCGGTTTCATCATGTTGTGGGCCGAGCAGCGCCAACATCAAGTGCATGCCGAAACGGTTGATGAAATCACCTGGAAAGACGCCTTGAAAGTCGGCTTCGCCCAGTGCCTGGCGATGATTCCGGGCACCTCCCGTTCCGGTGCAACGATCATCGGCGGCTTGTTGTTCGGCCTGTCGCGCAAGACCGCTACCGAGTTCTCGTTCTTCCTGGCCATGCCGACCATGGTGGGAGCGGCGGTTTACTCGGGTTACAAGTACCGTCACCTGTTCGTGGCGTCTGACTTCCCGGTCTTCGCAATCGGCTTCGTCACGGCGTTCATTTTCGCGATGATTGCCGTCAAGGGCTTGCTCAAGTTCATCGCCAGCCATAGCTACGCAGTGTTCGCCTGGTACCGCATTGCGTTCGGCCTGCTGATCCTGGCGACCTGGTTGTTCGGCTGGATTGACTGGACCGCGGTCAAGCCATGAGTGATTCCGGCGCGCGCAACAACCCCGGACGCAACGCCGGGGGAGAGATCCGCAATCTTCGGCTGAAATGGCTGGTGTTCGCGATCCTGTGCGCGCTGCCGCTGTTCGGTTCGATGTCGATGTGGCTGCGTGGGGTTTCCCTGATTCCCCTGGCGGCCTACGGCATCGTTAGCGTGGCGGCGTTTCTGTTGTATTGGAGCGACAAGCGCAAGGCGCGTGCCGATCACTGGCGTACTCCGGAAAACGTGCTGCATGCGCTGGAGTTCGCCGGCGGTTGGCCGGGCGCTTTGTTGGCGCAGCAAGTGTTCCGGCACAAGACGCGCAAAGTTTCGTTTCAACTGGTGTTCTGGCTGATCGTGCTGCTGCACCAGGTGTTCTGGATCGACCAGTTGTTTCTTGGTGCAAACCTGTTGGCCTTGTTCTGATGATCTTTTTGTAGGAACAGCCGGTCGACGCTCGAATGCTCGCGAAAAACTACAGGGCGCCGCTGGAAATCTGGTTTTACGCGTTATCGTTCACGTCCATCGCGAGCAAAGCTCGCTCCTACAACAGCAATCCGACCTGCGTACGTTTGGGCAACTTGCGGACCACCAGTTGATGGGAGCGTCGCAGCAAGCCTTGCAACTCTTCGGCACCGAGGGGGTAGGGCGTTGTCATGATGATCCACTGGGCCCGCGCCAGATAAGGCGCCGGGTGAATGCCCGGACGGTCGCAGTGACCGAGAAACAGGTCCTTGTCGACCTTGAACGCCAGAGAGTCGCCACGCAGGTTCTGCAAGGCGAACATCTTGTTCCCGGCCACTGAAAATACCCGCACGCCACCCCACTTGTAATCTTCCCGAGCGCCGGGCAACGCCAGGCAAAAGGCCGCGACCTGTGCTTCGCTCATGCGTGCAACCTTCATATCAAACGGTCCCCACAGGCATTGAATGTTTCGATCAGATGGTCGAGCCAGGCACGTACCGCGGGCATCACACCGCGTCGATGAGGGTAGACCGCCTGCAGCCAGCCGCCAGGCATCGACCATTCGGGCAGCAGTTGCACCAGTGAGCCGTTAGCCAGTTCCTGTTCGCAATACATCATCGGCAACGTGGTGAAACCCTGGCCGGCGAGGGTGCAAGTCTTGCGGACAATGAAATCGTCAATGCCCAATCGAGCTTCAAGGGCCAGATCGTAGTGTTTGCCCTGGCGATCGACCAGGCGAATGTGCACCATGCGGTCCGGTTCGAGCGCGCCAAGTGTCGGCAGATTTTTCAGGTCATCCGGATGATTGATTTCATGACCGTGCAGGAAAGCGGGGCTGGCCACCAGGAGCATCTGCGCCTGGCGCAGGCGGCGGGTGACCAGCAACGGGTCTTCATCCCCCGGCTCGCGCACGCGCAAGGCAACGTCAACGCCCTCGGTCACCAGGTCGACGCGGCGATTGACCAGCATGACCTCCAGCTGCACTTGCGGAAACTTCTCCAGAAAGCTGCTGATCACCCCGGGCAGCATCTCGTGAGCCAGTCCGACAGGGGATGAAACCCGCAGTCTTCCACGGGGCTCGCTGGACATGCTGGCCACGGCTTCATCGGCCATTTCTGCCTCCAGCAACATGGCCTGGCAGTGCCTCAGGTAACGTTCGCCCACGGCCGTCAGCTTGAGTTGGCGGGTGGTACGCTGGAGCAGTCGCGCGCCGAGGCGCTCCTCCAGTTCCGCTATGCGACGGGACAGTCGTGACTTGGGAATCCCCAGCGTACGCCCGGCGGCCGCGAAGCCACCGGCCTCCACGACTTTGACAAAGTAATAGAGGTCGTTGAGGTCTTGCATGGCGGCTTCTCGATTGTTCTATCAGTGGGACAAACTATCGCATTGTTGCAGTCTAATCAGCTATTGGTTTCATCTGTAGGATTGTTTCCATCAGATCGCCCTGGCGGCGATCCTCACCTGGAGATCCCACATGAAACTGCTGCACATCGATTCGAGCATTCTTGGTGACAACTCGGCTTCCCGTCTGCTGAGCAGCGAAGTTGTGAAAGCCTGGCAAACCGCCGAGCCAAGCGCCGTGGTGACCTACCGCGACCTGGCTGCCGATGCCATCAGCCACTTCTCCTCGACTACCCTGGTTGCAGCGGGCACTACGGCTGAACTGCGCAACGCTGCCCAGCAGCACGAAGCTGAACTGAGCGCTTCGACCCTGGCCGAATTCCTTGCAGCCGATGCCGTGGTCATTGCCGCGCCAATGTACAACTTCACCATCCCGACTCAATTGAAGGCCTGGATCGACCGCATCGCTGTTGCCGGTCAGACCTTCCGCTACACCGAAGCCGGCCCTGAAGGCCTGTGCGGTGGCAAGAAAGTCGTGATCGTTTCGACCTCCGGTGGCATGCATGCTGGCCAGGCAACCGGCGTCGCCCACGAAGAGTACTTGAAGGTGCTGTTCGGCTTCATCGGCATCACCGACATCGAGTTCGTCCGCGCTCACGGCCTGGCTTATGGTGACGAAGTGCGTACCAAAGCGATGACCGATGCCCAGGCGCAAATCAGCGAGCAATTGTTCGCCGCCGCGTAAGGCTTGCGTAAAGACGTCAAACGACGCAGGCAATCCCCAAAAAACTCTGTATTCTGATCACGCAAGGGTCAGGTACGGAGTTTTTTGTTTCTGGCCGTTTCATATCGTTCGTAAAGTTATGGCCCGGGTTATGCAGTCAAGGGTGAACGTCTCCGGTCCGGTAACAAGGTGGGGCATCCCATGATGCGTCTTTGTGCAACCTTACTGATTTGCCTGTTCGGCAGCCTGAATTCAGTGCACGCCGCCCCTGCGCCGCATCCTCACTGGAGCGTCGGCTACCACGAGATGACTTTTCTCGATCCTCTCGATCTGCAACCGATGCGTGCCATCGCGTTTTATCCTTCCAGCGAAAAAGAGCACTCCAGCAAGCTTGAGGGCTATACGGTCGAGGCCGGCGAAGACACTAAAGTCGCCATGGGCCGCTTCCCCATGCTGATGCTGTCCCACGGCAACACCGGAACCCCGCTGGCCCTGCATGACCTGGCCACGTCGCTGGCGCGCAAGGGTTTCGTGGTGGTGGCGGTGATTCATCCGGGTGATAACTCCAGGGACCACAGCCGACTCGGCACGCTGAGCAATCTGTACGGCCGGCCGATCCAGATCTCCGAAGCCATTACCGCGACGCTGGGCGACCGCATGCTGGCGCCGTTCGTCAATGCCGATCAGGTCGGGGTCATCGGTTATTCGGCGGGTGGAGAGACGGCGTTGATACTGTCCGGGGCGACGCCGGACCTGGACCGCCTGCGCCGTTACTGTCAGGAACGCCCGGACGATCGGGATGCCTGCAACACCCAGGGCGAACTGATCGTCGACCGCGATGATTTGCAACCGGTGGCCGATCCGCGCGTCCATGCGTTGTTGTTGATGGCGCCGCTCAGCCTTAAATTCGGCCGTCATACCCTGGCCGACGTGCATGTACCGGTGCTGCTGTACAGCGGTGACGGCGACAAACTGGTGGCCTTCGACAAGAACGCCGCAGCACTGGCGCGCAAGCTGCCTGTCGCGCCGGACTTCAAATTACTGGCCGGTGCCGGCCATTTCGTGTTCATGGCACCGTGCAACGACGAACAGATCGTCATCACGCCGGCACTGTGCACCGACGCCGATGGTGTCGATCGTGAAGACATTCATCGCAACCTGATTTCCGAAGCCGGGCGCTTCTTCGCCCATACCCTGGGCAAGGCGACCCGGGCCGGTATGCAGACCGCGGATCAATAGTTCACTCGGAACCATTGTAGGAGCGAGCCTGCTCGCGAAAGGGGCGTCAAATTCAGCATCATTGGTGCCTGATACACCGTCTTCGCGAGCAGGCTCGCTCCCACATGGATCGCGATCAGCCTAGGCCATCGCCCGGTGCTTGAGCAGTAAGGTCAAACCGAGCCCGGTTACCGACAACAACGCCGCGCAGAAGAAAATCCACGAATACCCCAGGTTCAGCGCCACCGCGCCCATCAACGGCCCGGCAATCGCCAGCGCCAGATCGAAAAACACCGCGTAAGCACTCAACCCTGCGCCACGGCTGGAATTGGGCACCTGCTTGATCGCCTCGACGCCCAGCGCCGGGTACACCAGTGACAGACCAAACCCGGTCAGGCCGGCACCGATCAAGGCGTAGCCGGTCGAAGGCGCGAGCCACAATAACGTCAGGCCGACGGTTTCGATGGTCATGCAGGCAATGGCCGAGGTAAATCCACCGAAGCGGCTGATGCTGGAAATGAACAGCAACCGCGCCAGAATGAAACACACCCCGAACACCGTCAGGCAATAAGCCGCACCGCTCCAGCCACGGTTGACGTAATACAGGGTGATGAAGGTGGTCAGGGTGCCGTAGCCGATGGAAGCCAGGCTCAGGCTCGCACCAAAAGGCGCAATGCGCCCGAACACAGCCCAAAAGGGCAGGCGCTCACCGCGCACCACCGGCACCGAGGGTTTGTTGCGGATCAGCAACAGCGCCAACGCCGCCAGCACCGACAGCGCGATCCCGAGGCTGGTGAAGCCAAGTCGATCGACCATCACCACCCCCAGCGGCGCACCGATGGCAATCGCCCCGTAGGAAGCAATGCCGTTCCACGAAATCGAACGCGCCGTGTGTTCTGCACCTACTTGGCCCATGCACCAACTGATGGTGCCGACCCCGATCAAACCTTGGGCGATCCCGAGCAGCAGGCGACCGGCGATCAGGATGAGCAGGCTCACCAATGGAACGCTTTGCAACAAGGTCGACAGCAGCGTCAGCACGCCGCTCAGCACAATTCCGGACAAACCGTAAACGATGGCGCGCTTGGTGCCGATGCTGTCTGACATGCGCCCGGCCATGGGCCGGCTGAGCAGGGTAGCGAGGTACTGCGAGCCAATCGTCAGCCCCGCGATGACTGCACTGAACCCCAACTGCTCATGGACATACCCCGGCAACACCGCAATGGGCAGGCCGATGCAAAGGAAGGCGATAAAGGTATAGAAGACGATGGAGACGATCTGCAGAGTGATCGCCATGGAGCTTTGCGGTGGCTGTTGCTGCACAGACATGTGGACTCGTTCGCGGGCGGCGGTGGGAGACCTGCATGATGGCTTGGCGGTGGGATAAAAGGAAGCAGGCTAACTATATTCGTTGCTTTTGAGGACATCTTCGCGAGCAGGCTCGCTCCTACAGGTTACGCATTCAAATTGTAGGAGCGAGCTTGCTCGCGAAAAACGTTTGGATAACGCGTTCATTCAGGTTGCACGCGTTTTCGTTGACGTCCATCGCGAGCAAGCTCGCTCCTACAAATGCGGCGAGTTGCCCTTAGAACACCACACCCTGGCTACGCAGGTAATCGTCATAGGTGCCGCTGAAGTCGGTCACGCCGTTAGGGCTCAACTCGATGATGCGGGTGGCCAGGGACGATACGAACTCACGGTCGTGGCTGACGAAGATCAGCGTGCCCGGGTAGTTCTCCAGCGCCAGGTTCAGCGCCTCGATGGATTCCATGTCCAGGTGGTTGGTCGGTTCGTCCATCACCAGTACGTTCGGTTTTTGCAGGATAAGCTTGCCGAACAGCATGCGCCCTTGCTCACCACCGGAGATGACCTTGACCGACTTGAGGATCTCGTCGTTGGAGAACAGCATGCGGCCCAGGGTGCCACGAATGATCTGCTCGCCCTGGGTCCACTGGCCCATCCAGTCAAACAGGCTGACGTCGTCTTCGAAGTCATGGGCATGGTCCTGGGCGTAGTAGCCCAGCTCCGCGCTTTCGGTCCACTTCACGGAGCCGGCGTCCGGGGTCAGTTCGCCCATCAGCGTACGCAGCAAGGTGGTCTTGCCGATACCGTTCGGGCCGATGATCGCCACGCGCTCGCCGGCTTCGACGGTAAAGCTGAAGTTCTTGAACAGGGTCTTGCCGTCGAAGCCCTTGGACATCTGCTCGATGGTCACGGCCTGGCGGTGCAGCTTCTTGGTCTGTTCGAAACGGATGAACGGGCTTACGCGGCTCGACGGCTTGACTTCGGCCAGCTGGATCTTGTCGATCTGCTTGGCGCGGGAGGTGGCCTGCTTGGCTTTCGAGGCGTTGGCCGAGAAGCGGCTGACGAACGTTTGCAGTTCGGCAATCTGGGCTTTCTTCTTGGCGTTGTCCGACAGCAGTTGCTCGCGGGACTGGGTCGCCGCGGTCATGTACTCGTCATAGTTGCCCGGGAACAGGCGCAGCTCACCGTAGTCCAGGTCGGCCATGTGGGTGCAGACGCTGTTGAGGAAGTGACGGTCGTGGGAAATGATGATCATGGTGCTGTTACGCACGGTGAGAATCGATTCCAGCCAGCGAATGGTGTTGATGTCCAGGTGGTTGGTCGGTTCGTCGAGCAACAGCACTTCCGGATCGGAGAACAGTGCCTGGGCCAGCAATACCCGCAGTTTCCAGCCCGGAGCCACTTCGGACATCGGGCCGAAATGCTGTTCCAGAGGAATGCCCAGGCCCAGCAGCAGCTCACCGGCACGGGATTCGGCGGTGTAGCCGTCCATCTCGGCGAACTCGGTTTCCAGCTCGGCCACGGCCATGCCATCTTCTTCGCTCATTTCCGGCAGCGAATAGATGCGGTCGCGCTCGGCCTTGACCTTCCACAGCTCTTCGTGACCCATGATCACGGTGTCGATCACGGTGAATTCTTCGTAGGCGAACTGGTCCTGACGCAATTTACCCAGGCGTACGTTCGGCTCGAGCATGACCTGGCCACCGGAGGGCTCGAGGTCACCGCCGAGAATTTTCATGAACGTCGACTTACCGCAACCGTTGGCGCCGATCAAGCCATAACGGTTGCCACCGTTGAACTTGACCGAAACGTTTTCGAAAAGCGGCTTGGCGCCGAACTGCATCGTGATGTTAGCTGTAGAAATCAAAGGTTTTTCCTGCGAAGCATTCAGAGTAGCTAGGGTGCGGCAGTACCGAATCAGTACCCGTTTCCACGATTCGGATCACGGGATATGCATCCCGGTCAGAAGCGGAAGTTCCATCTGGCAATAAGTGGACAGCTGCATGTGGAGCGCTTGGCCCGAGTCGAAGTGCGCTGAGGCCGGGGTCATTCCCGTCATCAACCAAGGGGGGCGCGTAAAGTTTGGCGGCGATTGTACTGGTCTGGCTCTTTAAACGATAGGGCAATGAGGCCGCGGTGATGCATTGGTCGTTACGGCGAACACATTTTCACCGTTTCAGGTTAACTATTGGTTACAAACTATGGCTAAAATGCCATCTTTCTCTGATGCCGGGATACGGCATCGGCTCAAGGATGGCCGCCCGGACCACTGTTTCGTTTGCAGACGCTGCACAAGACCCGCAGACCATGGGTGGGCAGGGGGCGCAGGTTGTTTACTTCTGACGTGTGACGATTTCCGTGAAAATCATCATTGCCACTCTCTACGTTGTATCCATCGCGTATGTACACCTGCGTGGTCACGTGCGCCACAAGCTGCGCCGCCAGCTAAGCGATCATTCGACCTTTCTGGCGCCGATCAATTGCTTCCTTTATCTGTTTTCGAAGATCCCCAACAAGCCTTTTCTCGATCCGGCGGATTTTCCCGACTTGAGGCCGTTGCAAAGCCATTGGGAAGAAATCCGCGCCGAAGGCCAGAATCTATTGCGGGCCGGTGAGATCAAGCGCTCGAATCAGTACGACGATGTCGGCTTCAACTCGTTTTTCAAGACCGGCTGGAAGCGCTTCTACCTCAAGTGGTACGGCGACAGCCACCCATCGGCGATGAAGCTCTGCCCGCGCACCACCGAACTGGTACAGGGCATCGGCTCGATCAAGGCGGCGATGTTCGCCGAGTTGCCACCGGGTTCCAGGCTGGTGCGTCACCGTGACCCGTATGCCGGTTCCTACCGCTATCACCTGGGCCTGGAAACGCCCAACGATGCGGGCTGCTACATCAACGTCGATGGCCAGAACTACCACTGGCGTGACGGTGAAGCGGTGATGTTCGACGAGACCTACATTCATTACGCCGAGAACACCACGGAGCAAAACCGCATCATTTTGTTCTGCGATGTCGAGCGCCCAATGAAATATCGCTGGGCGGCAGCGTTCAATGGCTGGTTCAGCCGCACCGTGATGTCGGCCGCGGGCGCGCCGAACGAGGCGGGTGACAAGACCGGCAGCATCAATCGCCTGTTCAGCAGGATCTACAGGATTCGCCTGCGCGGCAAAGAGCTGAAAAAGCGCAATCGCAAGCTCTATTACCTGGAAAAGTGGGCGATTTTTGGTGGTTTGCTGGCGATTTTCGTCCTGATCTGAGAAGTGTTTCAGGGCCGCTGATGCCATCGCGGGCAAGTCGAATCGTCGCACCGCCGCTCCCACAGGGTTTGTGTAGTTCCTGTTGGAGCGGGCTTGCCCGCGATGGGGGCGCAACGTTCAGCACATCACTTGCTGACTTTCTTCCTTGGCGCAGGTTTGCTTGCCGCTTTGGGCTTGGATACTGGCTTACCTGCTCCCTTGCCCCCCAGACTGCGCTTGAGCAACTCGGTCAAATCAATCACATCCGCCGTCTTACGGGCCTCTTCTTCCGTACCCGTTTCAACATCCTCGATCTTGCCTTCATGGGCCTTCTTGTCGACCAGCGCCATGATCTTGTCTTCGAACTCATCCCGATAATCATCCGGCGACCACTCGGCGCTCATGTCCTGCACCAGGCGCTTGGCCATGTCCAGTTCGCCTTTGGCCAGTTCGGCCTTGGTCACGTCCGGTCCCAGCGCCAGCTCATCAAGGCTGCGTACCTCCGCCGGCCAGCGCAGTTTCACCAGCACCAGGGCCGATTCCATGGGCATCAAGGCGGCGAGATACTGACGGGTATGCAGCACCACGCGGGCCAGGGCGACTTTGTTGGTTTTTGAGAGGGTTTCACGCAAGAGCGCATAAACCTTGCCGCCGCGTTTATCCGGCGCGAGGTAATAAGGCGTGTCGATGTTCTGCAACGGAATCTGATCACTGTCGACAAAGGAAAAGATATCGATGGTCTGGGTCGACAGCGGATGCGCCGAGCGGATTTCCTCTTCGCTGAGCACGACGTACCGGCCTTTTTCGTAGGCGACACCCTTGACGATGTGCTCCTTGGTAACTTCCTTGCCGGTGACCTTGTTAACGCGCTTGTAGCCCACCGGCTCCATGCTGCGGCTATCGAGCCAGTCGAAGTCGACCCCTTGCGAGGACGTCGCCGAGACCAGTGCGACGGGGATATGCACCAACCCGAAACTGATTGCACCTTTCCAGATTGCCCGCGCCATGGTCGTGTTCTCGAAAGTGATGTTCAGGTGACCTGCGGCTGCGCGCAAAAGTTTCAGCGGCCTGCAGCCCTTCCGGGGCAGGGGATCAACTTCGTGTTACATCTCGCCCTGGAGGTTTTGGTTAACAAATCCGAGCCCTGGGCGTAGCGTGTTATCGAAGACCTTGAACACGCCCACGTCGAGAGGCACCCCATGAACCGATGCATACCCGGCCTCATTCTGTTGGCCTTGAGCGGCGTTTTGGGCCAGTGGGTCCAGGCGCAGGACATTTCGGCGCAATCACCCTTGCAGGTCGCCCAGAGCTTGCCGAACAGCGGCAACAACAATCCGTACAACAGCCCGATCCGCCGTGCCAACCCCAACAGCATGCAGGGCACGCAACCTGCCGCCCCGGCCATACGTGGCCCGAACACTGTGCCGGTGCCGCGGCCGCCGACCCTGGATAACGGCGGCATTGGCAATCGCTATCCCCAGAGTCAATCAGTGCCCGCCAATCCACCCAAGTTTCTCCCTAACCCACCTGTTCGAGATCCAGACACCAGTAATTGAGTGACAGGCAACCGTCCGGTCACACATTCCCATGACAATAGGAACCGTGCATGTTGCGACCAGCTCTCCTGAAGCCCCTCCTGGCCACTGTCTGCGCCAGCACCTGTCTGATCGCCACACTGTCTGCCCTGGCGGGTCCTTCCCGGGACTTGGACAGCGAACAGGGCACCCTGGAGGTCACGCCGATTGCCCGGGGACTGGAACATCCCTGGGCGCTGGCGTTTCTTCCTGACCGCAAGGGCATGCTGGTGACTGAGCGGCCCGGCAACCTGCGAGTCGTGACCGCCGACGGCAAACTGTCTGCGCCCATCAACGGCGTACCAAAGGTCTGGGCCAAAGGGCAGGGTGGTTTGCTGGATGTGGCGTTGTCACCGGATTTCAAGCAGGACCGCACGCTCTATCTGTCGTACGCCGAAGGTGGCGGTCAGGGTGATAAGGCCGGCACTGCCGTCGGCCGTGGACAGTTGTCCGAGGACCTGACGAACCTGAAGAATTTCACGGTGATTTTCCGCCAGGAACCCAAGTTGTCGGTCGGCAACCACTTTGGTTCGCGACTGGTGTTCGACCGCGAGGGATATCTGTTCATTACTTTGGGCGAAAACAACGATCGCCCGACTGCCCAGGACCTCGACAAGCTTCAAGGCAAGATCGTGCGGATCTATCCGGATGGCAAGGTGCCGGACGACAACCCCTTTGTCGGCCGTGCCGGCGTACGTCCCGAGATCTGGGCCTACGGCGTTCGCAATCCGCAAGGCGCAGCGCTCAACCCCTGGACCGGCATCCTTTGGGAAAACGAGCACGGTCCCCGCGGCGGTGACGAGGTCAACATCATTGAGCGCGGGAAGAATTACGGCTGGCCGCTGGCCACCCATGGCATCGACTATTCCGGGCAGCCGATTCCGGAAGCCCACGGCAAAACCGCCGAGGGCACCGTCGGGCCACGCCATGTCTGGGAAAAATCCCCCGGCTTGAGTGGCATGGCGTTCTACGACGGCGATCGCTTCAAGGCCTGGCAGCACAACGCATTCATCGGCGCGCTGGTGACCCAGGAATTGATCCGCCTGCAATTCGACGGCGACAAGGTCGTTCACGAAGAGCGCTTGCTGGGTGAACTGGGCAAGCGCATTCGCGATGTACGGCAAGGGCCGGATGGGTATTTGTACGTGTTGACCGATGAAGAAGATGGGGGGCTTTTTAAAGTAGGCCTGAAATAAAACAAACCTGTGGCGAGGGGATTCATCCCCGTTGGGCCGCGAAGCGGCCCCAAGCACTCTTTCAGGCAAATCGTGCAAAACAGGTCTTGCGACGGCTGCGCCGCCGAACGGGGATGAATCCCCTCGCCACAGGTCAGGGTCGACGGTAGAGAATCACCGCCGCCCGCAACTTGTCCCGCCCGAAGCTGCACATCTTCTCGAACTCCCCATGGCTGACCGGCAGATGCTGGCAGTCCATGGCCTGGCGATGCTGACTGTGGTCCACATCGGGATCGTGCAGGTAGACAAAGTCGGCGTCGCAGTCGGTGACGATCACCCAGTGCGGCGACTTGGAGCGGGTCAGGCGATAGCTGCTGATCAGCACCAACGGCTGCCCACCATGCTCCAGCAGTTGCGGCAGATTCAGTGGCCCGCCAATCTCACGCTCGACGTCACTGGCAAGCAGCTGCGCGGTGAACTCCTCGTGCACCAGGCGCATTACGTCTTTTTTATGCTCGTCCCGTACCCCGTCGAGGAACAACGGCCCGAGCATGCTCAGTTGCAGGCGCACCCGAAACCCGCGGCGCCAGGCAGCCAGTGCCAGACCCTGGGGGCTGCAACCCCCGTGGCCGGAGGTCATGAATACGGTGGTTGCCTCGCGCCAGATCTGCAGTTCTTCGCGACGCTCCAGCAACCGGTCCCGTTGCAGCGCGCCCATGGCCATGAGCAGGCACGCCGGGCCGCAGGTGAATTCGGTGGTCTGTGGGTAGTAAGGCACTTGAATGTTGCGCGAGTCGCGGTGCTGGAGGATGCGCTTTTCCAGGCGCAGGGCATCGGCATGGTCCTGGTAATAGTCGTGAATCAGGGCGAAGCGTCGGTAACCGTTGCGCTCATACAGGGCGATCGCCGCCGGATTATCGATACGCACTTCAAGCCGCAAATAGGCACAATCATGTTCCAGGGCACTGGCTTCGACACGATCGAGCAACTGCTTGCCCAAGCCATTGCCGCGAGCCTGGGCCGCGATGGCAATCGAATACAGGCGCGCCAGTGATGTACCCCGATGGAACAGCACCAGGGCATAACCCAACAAATCCTCACCGCGCTGGGCCACCAGCAGTTGGCCGTGGGCGCGGCTGATCATCCATTGAAAGTTGCGGCTGTTGAGTCGATCGGTGGTGAAGCATTGCTCTTCGAGTTGCAATAGCGCGGGTAAATCTTCCATTACCGCCAAACGAAAAAGCGTATTCATATGACCGCCGTAAAAGTTGCGTAACGAAACGGGACTTTCGAAAAAGTTCGTGCTTAATAGGAAAGGTCTTGTTCTCCAACGGATCAATCACTATGTCAGCGGTACAAGGTCATTGGCGCGAAGTATCCGAGCAAATTTTGCCGACAGCAACTTATTTAAATGACACTAATACAACTTCGAGCCAGTTGATTATCATCGTCGAACGCAAGGAGGACTGGGCTTCCTACTTTCCCAGCGAGGACATCGTCACGGCCCAGGAATACCTGGAACAAACCCGCGACAATGAGCAGGGCAAGCGTGTGCAGGTCATCAACCTGTGCCGTAGCTACAAGTACCTGGGGCATGGTTATTACTGCTCCCTGTTGGCTGAAGCCCGTGGACACAAGGTCATTCCGTCGGTACGAACCATCAGTGAATTGACCCGCAAATCCCTATACGGACTGGCACTGGAAGATTTGGACAAAACCCTGGAAAAAGCCCTCAGTCACCATGTTTATAGCGACACTGAAGGTTTTACCCTGACGTTGTATTTCGGCAAGACCAATATCGAGCCGTTGCAGGATTTGGCTCGGCAGTTATTTGAAGTGTTTGCCTGTCCGATATTGCTGGTTGAGTTTCGCCGAACTAATGGTTGGCACATCGAAGGTATCAAGTCCGGTGCGCTACACAAGTTGCGCGAAGATCAGGAAGATCAGTTTGCCCACTCCTTTGACAGTTTCAGTCGCAAGATCTGGCGCATGCCACGTTCACGACGCTTGGCTCGATACGACCTGGCCATCCTGCACGATCCCCAGGAGGCCTTGCCGCCGTCGAATGCCAAGGCACTGGATAACTTCGTCAGGGTCGGCAGGACGCTGGGCATCGATGTCGAGCTGATTGAGCGCAAGGACTATTCACGAATTGCCGAATACGACGGTTTGTTGATACGCGAGACCACCAGCGTCGACAACCATACGTACCGCTTCGCCAAGAAAGCCGAGAGTGAAGGGTTGGTGGTGATGGACGATCCGACGTCGATTCTGCGCTGCACCAACAAGGTGTACCTGACCGACCTGCTCAAGAGCCATCAACTGGGCATGCCCGCCACCGAAATCCTCTACAAGGAACGACCGGAAGACTTCGAGCGGGTTGGCGAGCGCCTGGGGTTTCCGTTGGTGTTGAAAATCCCCGACGGCTGTTTCTCCCGAGGGGTGATCAAGGTTGAAAGCCAGCAGGCCCTGCTCGAAGCGACCGCCGAATTGTTCGAACATTCGGTGCTGCTGCTGGCGCAAGAGTTCTTCTATACCGAGTACGACTGGCGCATCGGTGTACTCAACCGCAAACCGATCTTTGCCTGCCAATACTTCATGTCCAAGGGCCATTGGCAAATCTACAACCACAAGGCCAAGGGCCAGGACATCAACGGCGAATGCCGCACCCTGGCAGTTCACGAAGCGCCGCCTGCGGTGGTGGAGCTGGCGGTCAAAACGGCCAACCTGATCGGCGATGGCCTCTACGGAGTCGACCTGAAGCAATCCGGCGACAAAGTGGTGGTGATCGAGGTCAACGACAACCCGAACATGGACGCCGGCATCGAAGACGCGTACCTGCAGGACGATCTGTATTCACTGGTGCTGGAAGAGTTCGTTCGCCGCCTGGAACTCAAACGTCGCGGCCAGGCCTGGTGAGCCGACGATGATCAAGAGTTTCGAATTGGTTCACGGCGCATTGCATGGCGTTGAACGGCTGGACGCCGATGTCATGCTGTTCAGCAACCCCGATGCCGCCGAGCGCGAGCTTCTGCACAGTCACTTCAAGCTCGATGAGCATGCCCTGGCCTCGGCGCTTGACCCGGACGAGGTCTCACGCATCGAGTTCCACCCCGACAACCTGTTCCTGATCTGGAAGCGCCCGGAAAATTATTCGGGTGCCGGCAGCCTGTCTTTCGAGGTGTCGTCCTGCGGGCTGTTGTTTTGCCCGGACCGCTTGCTGGTGATTGCCACCGACGACGCACCGCTCAGCGGGCTCGGCAGGGGTAAGGCACTCAATACGCCGCAGGATGTGTTACTCGATCTGTTGTTCAACAACATCCACCATTATTTGGGCCACCTTAAAGTCATCAAACTGGTTGCTCGGGAGTTGCAACAGAAGTTCAACGCCTCGATGCAGAACCAGCACCTGATCCAGATGTTCAACCTCAGCGAAAGCCTGATCTATTACATCAACGCTATCCACAGCAACGGCGCGGTCCTGACCCGATTGCGCAATCATGCGCAAAAGGAACACTTCGACGCTCACGCCATTGGCCTGATCGACGACCTGATCATTGAAAACAACCAGTGCTACAAACAGGCAGAAATCTACTCGACGGTGTTTTCCGGGCTCATCGACGCGCGGGGCAACCTGATGAACAACAGCATGAACAACCTGCTGCGCAAACTGACGCTGATCAACGTTGTGTTTCTGCCATTGAACCTGATTGCGAGTATTGGCGGCATGTCCGAGTTCAGCATGATGACGGCGGGTACGCCGTGGTGGGTGTCTTACCCGTTGTTCCTGACGGCGATGATGGTGGGGGCGGGGGTGATGGTGCTTGGGCTCAAGCGCTTGGCGAAGTGATTTTGGCACCTGTCAGACCGCCATCGCGAGCAGGCTCGCTCCCACAGGTTCTGTGAACGCCGAAGATCCAATGTAGGAGTGAGCCTGCTCGCGATGGCAATACCAACAGCGCTGAAAATTCAGGATCAGGCTTCTTGTGAGGCTTCGTTATTCAGACACTGCTCTATCGACCTTGCTCGACGCCGACCAGATCCGGTAGCGCACCTCTACGTCCTTAGGCACGTAAAGCACAATCGGCAGTTTGCTGTTGTAGCGCAGCATGAAACCGTCACCGATGACCGGCACGAAATCCTGTTTGCGCTTGCCGTCCGGGCAGGCCATCAGCGTGCTTGCCGGACCCATGACTTTTTCCAGGCGGTAAAACGGATAACCCCAGCCTTCGAGGTTCTTTTCTTCAAGCGTGCCGCCCAGACGTTGCCGGTTGCAGTCGACGGTCAGGGTTTTGCCGGCGAGGATTTCCACCTTGAAGTCGTCTTCCCGGGTTTGCGGGGTGAGGTTGATGACCTGGCGGGTAAATCCGCTTTCAGGTTGGGGGTAGGGTGCGACTTTTTCGAGATTTGCGGCCTGTACGACGCTCGACAGCCCGGCGACGATCAGCCCGACGGTCGTGTTAAAGGCTATGGAATTCATGTTGCCTCCTTGCATATGTACTAATGTGGGGGTTGGGATTTTTACCGCCGTTGACGACGAATGCAAACAGGCAATTGTGTGCAAATTGCACGGCGCCCCATGATCTTTTTCGCAAATTGCATGACCGGTTTATCCTGGCTTTTAGCTAACTTCCTGAATTACCGATGAGCTGCCGAGCGTAATTCAAGGCATGTTTTATGCTGTAGCTGTTCTTAAGCTGGCCGGGATTGCAAACGAGTCAGTGTCGATGATTGTTTAGCAGCATTACAAAGGAGAGGGTCGCAATGTTTCTTTCTGCCTTGGAACTTCGCAACATCATTGAAAGCAGCTTCCTGCCCAAACGCTGTCAGTGCACGCTGTCTCCGGATTTGTCGATGACCGTAAAAGTGTATGCAGACGGGGAAACCGATCAGCTGGATCTATTGAAAACGGGTATCAATGCACAACGCCTCAATGGCTGTCGGGAAATCAACGAACTGATCGCAGTACTGCGTACCGATCTTCAGCATCACTACGTGGAACCCGGGCACTCCCAGACGGTGCGCAAAGCACTTTAAGCCGCGGTTTCGAGTTCCACTGAAGTGCGCCGGGTCTGGAAAAAAGCCAGGCCCAGCGCCAGTTCGACCCCAACAGCCAGCAAAATGCCCGGACCGGCATGGCCGTTTAGCCATTCGCCGAAGCCCAGTATGGCCAGCCCCCAGCAGCCGATCATGAAGCTGTTGCTCAGCGCACTGCGGGTGGCGGATGGCGCCTCGTTGCGCACAAGAAAAAACACTACCCCCAACACTGCAAACAGCACCGCCGTACGTCGTGCGATCAACCCCACTGCCAGCGAATACTCGATATCCCAGGTGGCCAGCATCCAGTCGGGGACAAGACCCCAGACCAGCGCCAGGAACAGACATAGCGCGGCGGTGAACATCGACAACAGGCGAAACGATAACTGCATGGCGAATCCTTGCGGCAGTGAGGGAAGGCGCTAAAGCATAGCGTCAGATCCCTCACGCGAATACCGCAAGGTGTTATTTCAGACTTTTCAGTCAGTTCTGATAACTGCAGGCGTCAGAAAGTTTTCTATAGGCGAGTTCGGCGGGTTTGCCTGACTGATCGTCGATGTACTTCATTTTTGCGGTGATCACTTCGCAGTCCATGGTGGCAGGTTCTGTCAGCGAAATGACCTTGCCGATGTGCAGCGGCATACCGTAGTGGTAGGAGGGCACGTTTTGAGAGGAAGCGGTGTCGTTGGCCTGGGCCATACCGGCAAACGGGGCACAGACAAGGGCAACGGAAACGAGCAGGGCGCGCGAGTTCATGGGGTGATCTCCAATGCAGGCGAAAATGAGTTCGAGGTATCGTCGAACCTGCCGCACTGGGCGTCAGAGGACTCTGAGGGCGTGCGGTCCAGTAAGTGTTGGACTGTACGATTAAGCATTGGTTAACCCGCCTGAACGCCACCTGTCGCTTTGCCACTACCGCTCGACGGTTTCCCTGTAGGAGCGAGCTCTGCTCGCGATGGACGTGAACGATAACGCGTAAAACCAGTTCCCCCGTGGCGCCCTCGAGCCTTTCGCGAGCAAGCTCGCTCCTACGTTGAAAATTCAGACTAAAGTCGTCTGCAACGAAATAAAGCCTTCTGCCATCATTGCCCTTCACCCCCGCGTGTTCACTTCTCCCGTCCAGTCACTGGTGCGGGTGAAGGCTATTTTTGGCTGCGTGCGCCTTGGCGTTAACGCAGCGCTGTTGGAGTTTTTCATGCGTTCCCCCTTTACCTTGATCACCGCGCGCCAGTCATTGGGCTTCGGCGCATTAGTCCTGTGTGCCGGTTTTACCGGACCGACCCGGGCGAGCGGTTTTATCGATGACACTCAGGCGAACATCGAATCGCGCACCGTGTATTTCAATCGCGATTTTCGTGACGGGCATTCCTCGACCGAACAGGGCGCTTCCAAGCGCGACGAGTCGGCCCAGGGCTTCATCCTCAACCTGCAATCGGGCTATACCGAAGGCACGGCGGGTTTCGGTGTCGACGCGCTGGGCATGCTCGGGTTCAAGCTCGACTCCAGCCCTGACAGCAGCAACAGCGGTCTGCTGCCGTCCAGCGGAAGTAACCCGCGTGGATCGGCAGATCAGTACGCCAAGCTGGGTCTGACGGGCAAAGTCCGGGTTTCGCAAAGCGTGTTGAAGTACGGCGCGCTGTTGCCGGATGTACCGTTGCTCAAATACAACGACGGGCGTCTGCTGCCAACGATGTTCAACGGTGCGATGCTCACTTCCAAGGAGGTCAAGGACCTGTCCTTCATGGCCGCGCGCCTGGACAAATACACCGCCCGGGACTCCACCGATTCCCAGGACATCCGCGTGCACTGCAAGAACAAGCGTTATGCCTGCAACATCACCGCCGACCACTTCGATATGTACGGTTTTGACTACAGGATCAATGAGCGCCTGACCGCGCAATATCACTACGCTGAACTCGAAGACATCTATCGCCAGCATTTCATCGGGTTGCTGGCCAATCAGCCGCTGGGCGGCGGTGTGCTCAAGGCCGACTTGCGCGTGCTCAAGAGTGCCGACAGCGGCGCTGCCCGTGCCGGCTCCATCGACAACCGCGCCCTGAGCGGGATGCTCGCCTACGCCATCAGCGGCCATACGTTCAGTGCCGGTTGGCAGCGCATGAACGGCGACAACTCGATGCCGTACCTGGATGGCACCAACCCGTACCTGGTCAACTATGTGCAGGTCAACGACTTCGCCGCCGCGCAGGAGCGCTCATGGCAACTGCGCTATGACTATGATTTCAAGGCCATCGGCCTCAACGGGCTGACGTTCCTGACCCGCTATGTCAACGGCAACCACATCAAGGTGCCGGGCAGCGATCAGGAAGGCAAGGAGTGGGAGCGCGACAGCGAACTCAAATACGTGGTGCAGAGCGGGACCTTCAAGGACGTCAGCCTGCGACTGCGTAATGCGACGTATCGCACCAACTACGAGCAGTTTGCCCGGGATGTGGATGAGACCCGGTTGATCGTCAGCTACAACTTTTCAGTCCTGTAGCGCCTGACAGAATGCCATCGCAGGCAAGCCTGCTCCCACAGGATTTTGGGTGAACGCAAAATTTGCGAACGACCTGAAACCTGTGGGAGCGGGCTTGCCCGCGATGAGGGCCTCGAAATCAGCAAAGATCCAACTGGTGCCGATACGGCAAATCCGGCCCGGTCTTGCCGCATGTCAACGCCGCCGCCTGAACCGCAAACCGCACCATCGTATCGATCTGCTCGCGGCTCAGCTGACACAAGCCCTCAACCGAATCCAGCTGCTGCTCGGTCAACCAGGTAATCAATGCCGCTTGAAAAGTATCTCCAGCCCCCACGGTATCGGCGATCTGCACCGAACAGGCCGGCACCGACCACGAACCAAAAGCGCGACTGAATACCGTCGCACCTTCACCCCCACGGGTCAGGCACACCAACTGGCAGCGATGCTGCAACCAACCGTCGATGATCTGCGCAGGGTCCTGCCCGGGATACAGCAGGCTCAAATCCTCATCGCTGACCTTGATCAGGTCGGCATGTTCGACCAGGGTGGTAATCCGCGAACGCCACAGATCGATATCGGGTTCAGGATTGAGCCGCACGTTCGGGTCGAGGCTGATCAGGCGCCTGCCGCTTTCTCGCTGTACCAACGCCAGCAAGGTGTCGGCAATTGGTTGCACGACCAACGAGAACGAGCCGATGTGCAGACCGCGAACCTCAGGTCCGAGCGTCGGTAGATGTTCCAGCCTCAACTGGCGGTCGGCGCAGCCTTCACCCCGGAAGCTGTACTGCGGTGAACCATTGGCACCGACCGCAACCATCGCCAGGGTGGTCGGCGCGGCGAAATCCAGCAGATAGTCCGTGCACACGCCCTCATCTTGCAGCACTTGCAACAGGCGCCGCCCCAGGTAGTCGGTGGACAACCCGGCAAACAGCGCCGCGTCCACGCCCAAACGGCGCAAACCCACCGCCACATTGAACGGCGAGCCGCCGGCAATGGCCTTGAAATTCACTTTGGAAGCCAGACCGCTGGCATCGTTTTCGCTGAAGAAATCGAACAGTGCTTCGCCACACACCAGATACATAGTTGTTCACTCTTTAAAGGGTTGCGACATGCTGTTGATAGCGTTCATAGGCCTGTTGCGTGGCCGCCACGTTTTCTGCATTCGGCAGGGTCTCGCTGGTCAGGTCGAGTTGCACGCAACGCTCGCACAGATCTGCCAGGCTGTCCTCATGCCCGTTCGACCGGGACGTGCACCACGCCGCCTGAATCGCCGCACCAAGGGCGGCGGCTTCGCTGTGTTCGGTGCAAATCACGGGTGTGTTCAGGGTGTCGGCGATGATTTGCCGCCACACCTGGCTTTTCGAGCCGCCGCCGATCAGCCGGATGCTGCGGCTTTGTAAGCCATTGTGGCGCAACAGGTCCAGTCCGTGACGCAAACCGAAGGTCGTGCCTTCGACCACTGCGCGGCACAGGTTGGCCCGGGTCAGGTTGGTCATGGTCAGGCCCAGAAGGCTGCCGGTAGCGTGGGGCAGGGCGGGGACCCGTTCACCGTTGAGGAAGGGCAGCATGCACACCCCTTCGGCGCCGATGGGGGCCTGGGCCACCAGTTCGTTGAAACGCTCGATGTCCAGTTCGAACAGTTCACGAATGACGCCGGTGGCATTGGTCAGGTTCATCGTGCAGATCAATGGCAGCCAGCCGCCACTGGAAGAACAGAAGGTCGCGACCGCCGCATCGGTACTGACTTTCGGCGAGTCGGCATAGGCATACACCGTACCGGATGAGCCGAGGCTCATGGTGATCGCGCCGGGCTGGATGTTGCCGGTGCCGATGGCGCCCATCATGTTGTCGCCACCGCCACTGGAAACCAATGCCTTCGGGTTGATGCCCAGTTGTTCGGCGATCGCCGGCAGCACGGTGCCGACCGCAGCGTGGGCGTCGATCAGTTCCGGCAATGCCGCTTGCAGGCGCCCGGTGGGGTCGATGTCGCGCAGCAGCTGCACATCCCATTGCCGGCTGCGCACATTGAAGTAGCCGGTGCCGGATGCATCGCCGTACTCGCTGCAACTTCGGCCGGTGAGCCAGAAGTTGAGATAGTCGTGGGGTAGCAGGATGTGGGCGATGCGGGAAAAGATGTCGGGGTGCTGTTCTTTGGTCCACAGCAGTTTGGACAGGGTGTAACCCGGCGCGATGACCACGCCGAGGCGTTCCAGCGAACCTTTTTCACCGCCCAGATGTTCGAGCAGCCGGTCATTTTCCGAGGTGGTTTCAGTGTCGCACCAGAGCTTGGCCGGGCGCAGGACCTGGCCCTGGTCGTCGAGCAGCACCAGGCCATGTTGCTGGCCTGAGACGCCAATGCCGAGGATGTCCTGGCCATCGACGTTGGCCGCCGACAAGGCGCGGCGGGTGGCGAGGGTGAACGCGTCCAGCCATTGCGCGGTGTCTTGCTCGCGACGGCCATTGGCGCCGCTGATCAGCGTGTGTGCGGCGGCGCCCTGGCCGAGGACCTGACCGCTCAGTGCGTCGAGGACAAGGGCTTTGGTGCCTTGGGTGCCGCAGTCGATGCCGAGGAATAGTTGTTGGGTTGCCATGGCAAATCCTTGGTGTGTCAGATACTTATCAGTGCGGCCATCGCGGGCAAGCCTTGCTCCCACAGGTTTCAAGTCGTTCGCTGGTTTGGCGCTAATCCTGTGGGAGCAAGGCTTGCCCGCGATGACGGTGGTGGATTCACCACGATCTCAGATCAGAACGCGTTGCAAAGTGCGCGTCACTCCGACTTCTCGCAAACTGTTGCAACACCACTCGAACGCCGCGACAAACTCCGCCGAATGCGGTATCGCCGTGCCAAAAATCTCCTCGACGGCCAGCAAACGCTGGGTGATCAACGCATCATCCGCCACCAAGGCCTGACAGAACGCCGCCCGCGGATCCGGGATCGAGTAGGTCTCGCCATTCTCGTCCACGCCCTTCAGATACAACGCCCACGCCGCCACGACCAGTGCCGCACGTTTGGTCTCCCGGCCATCGGCGATCAGGCGGTTGATGGTCGGTACGGTGAATTTCGGAAACTTCGACGAACCGTCCGAACACACCCGCTCCAGTTGATCGGCGATCGCCCGGTTGGAAAAACGTGCCACCAGCGTGTTCTTGTACTCGGTCAGATCGATCCCCGGCACTGCTGACAACTGCGGGGTCACGTCCAGGTCCATGTAGTCGCGCATGAAGCGCACAAACAGCGGATCGTCCATGGTCTCGTGGACAAAACGATAGCCCTTCAAAAAGCCCAGGTAGGTCAGGGCCAGATGGCTGCCGTTGAGCAGTTTGATTTTCATCTCTTCGTAAGGCGTGACGTCGTCGGTGAACTGCACGCCGACCTTTTCCCAGTCCGGGCGGCCGTTGACGAATTTGTCTTCCAGCACCCATTGCACAAAGGGTTCGCAGACCACCGGCCAGGCATCGTCCACCCCGTGTTTGTCGGCCAGTTGCAGGCGATGTTCGGTACTGGTCATGGGTGTAATGCGGTCGACCATGGCATTGGGGAAGCTCACGTTGCGCTCGATCCAGTCGCGCAATTGGACATCTCGCAGCGCGGCGAAGGCCAGCAACGCCTTGCGGGTCACCGCGCCGTTGTGCGGCAGGTTATCGCAGGACATCAAGGTGAACGCCGGCGTACCCGCTGCCCGGCGCTTGGCCAGTGCGGCGCAGAGGAAACCGAACACGGTATTCGGCGTGTCCGGGTTGGCCAGGTCGTGTTGGATCTGCGGCAGATGGGCCATGAACTCGCCGTTGCTGTCGTCGATGCAGTAGCCGCCTTCGGTGATGGTCAGCGAGACGATGCGGATCTGCGGATCGGCGAGTTTGTCGATCAGCGCTTGAGCGCCGTCCTCGGCCAGCAGCATGTCGCGGATCGCTCCGATCACCCGGACTTCGGTGCCATCGGTATCACCCAGTTCGAACAAGGTGAACAGGCAGTCCTGTTCCTTGAGATCGTCCCGGGCGCGACGGTCTTCGGTGCGCAGGCCGACGCCGCAAATGGCCCAATCGAGGCCTTCGCCCAGGTTCATCAACGCATCGGTGTAGTACGCCTGATGGGCGCGGTGGAAACCGCCGACGCCGATATGGGCGATGCCCTGGCGGGTGTCGCTCAGGGTGTAGGCGGGCAGGACCACCTCGGGGGCGAGGCGGTTGAGGTTTTGTTTATTCAGTTTCATCACAAACACTCGAAAGTCAGGCGGCAGCGCGCAACGGGCGGGTCAGCGCCACGCCATCGGCATCGAATAAATGGCAGTGCCCGGCATCCAGGTGCAGGCTCAGGGTTTCGCCGAAACGGCTGGCCAGGTCACCGCGAACCCGCATGGTCAGGGCTTCGCCGCTAGCGGTTCGTACATGGCAGAACGTGTCGCTGCCCAGGCGTTCGCTGACATCGGCAGTCACTTGCAAGGTGCAATCGCCCGGCTTGGCCAGTTCCAGATGTTCCGGGCGAATACCCAGGGTGACGGCGCCGCCGACGCTCAGATTGGCGCCGCTCAACGGCAGGCTGATACGGGTACCGGCGTCCAGTTGCACTTCACAGCCCTGGCCGTCGACCCGGGTGACGTTTCCTTTGAGAAAGCCCATTTTCGGCGTGCCGAGAAAACCCGCGACAAACAGGTTGGCCGGTTGGTGATAAAGGTCCAGGGGCGAGCCGACTTGCTCGATTTTGCCGCCATGGAGTACCACGACCTTGTCGGCCATGGTCATGGCTTCGACCTGGTCGTGGGTCACGTAGATCATTGTGGCTTGCAGTTCCTTGTGCAGCCGCAACAGTTCCAGCCGCATCTGTACCCGCAAGGCGGCGTCGAGGTTGGACAGCGGCTCGTCGAACAGGAAGATTTTCGGGTTGCGCACGATGGCCCGGCCGATCGCCACACGCTGACGCTGGCCACCGGACAGTTGCTTGGGTTTGCGCTCGAGCATCGGCCCCAGTTCCAGGATGCGCGCCGCTTCGCCGACTTTTTTCTCGACTTCGGCTTTGGGCACGCCCGCCAGGTCGAGGGCGAACGACATGTTCTTGCGCACGCTCATGTGCGGATACAGGGCGTAGGTCTGGAACACCATCGCCAGGTCACGCTTGGCCGGGCTGACTTCGGTGATGTCGCGACCATCGAGTTCAATGGTGCCGCCGCTGACTTCTTCAAGGCCGGCGATCAGGCGCAGCAGGGTGGACTTGCCGCAGCCCGAGGGGCCGACGAACACCACGAACTCCTTGTCGTTCACTTCCAGGTCGATGCCCTTGATGATGGAAAAACCTTCGAAGCCTTTTTGCAGATTCTTGATTTTCAGGTTGGCCATGGTGATGGGCCTCCAATAGTTCTTATTCAGTTGAACCGGGCATGCTTTTCTGTAGGAGCGAGCCTGCTCGCGATGGACTCACCGGCAACGCGTTTTTTCGGGCAGCCAGCGTCATCGTTGACGACCATCGCGAGCAGGCTCGCTCCTACAAGGGTTCGGTTATTCATTTCACGGCGCCAAACGACAGGCCGCGCACCAGTTGTTTCTGGCTGATCCAGCCGAAGATCAGGATCGGTGCGCACGCCAGGGTCGAGACAGCTGACAACTTGGCCCAGAACAAGCCTTCGGGGCTGGAGTACGAGGCAATCAATGCGGTCAGGGGCGCGGCTTTGGACGAGGTCAGGTTTAGCGACCAGAACGCTTCGTTCCAGCACAGGATCAGCGACAACAGCACGGTGGATGCCAAGCCGCCCTTGGCAATCGGCAGCAGTACCCGGAGCATTTCCTGCGCCAGGGTGGCGCCGTCCAGCCGGGCGGCTTCGAGGATGTCCTTGGGAATGTCCTTGAAGTAGGTGTAAACCATCCAGACCACGATCGGCAGGTTGATCAGGGTGTAGATCACGATCAGCGCGATGCGCGTGTCGAGCAGGCCGAAGCTCTTGGCCAGCAAGTAGATCGGCATCAGCACGCCCACCGGCGGCAGCATCTTGGTGGAGAGCATCCACAGCAACGTGCCTTTGGTGCGTTGGGTTTCGTAGAACGCCATGGAGTAGGCCGCCGGCACCGCGATCAGCAGGCACAGGGCCGTGGCGCTGAACGAAATCACCACCGAGTTCCAGGCGAAACTTGCGTAATCGCTGCGCTCGTTGATGTGCAGGTAGTTCTCCAGCGTCGGGGTGAAGATGAACTGCGGCGGCGTGGCGAAGGCATCGATTTCGGTTTTGAAACTGGTCAACACCATCCAGAAAATCGGGAAGAAAATCAGGATCGCTATGGCCCAGGCCAGGGTGCCCAGCAGCAGGCTTTGCAGACGACGGGATTGTTGTAGGGTCATGGCGCGTGCCTCAGGCTTTGTCGGTCAGGTTTTTGCCGATCATCCGCACCAGGACGATGGCCGCGACGTTGGCAATCACCACCGCGATCAAACCGCCCGCGGAGGCCATGCCGACGTCGAACTGCACCAGCGCCTGGTTGTAGATCAAGTAGGCGAGGTTGGTCGAGGCGTAGCCGGGGCCGCCGTTGGTGGTGGTGAAGATTTCAGCGAACACCGAGAGCAGGAAGATGGTTTCGATCATCACCACCACCGCGATGGGGCGCGCCAGGTGCGGCAACGTCAGGTGCCAGAAAATCGAGACCGGTCCGGCACCGTCCAGGCGCGCCGCTTCCTTCTGTTCCTGGTCGAGGGACTGCATGGCGGTCATCAGAATCAGGATCGCGAAAGGCAGCCACTGCCACGAGACAATGATGATGATCGACAGCAGCGGGTAGTGCGCCAGCCAATCCACCGGTTGCGCGCCGAACAGTTTCCAGACGTAGGCGAGAATCCCCGACACAGGATGGAAAATCAGGTTCTTCCAGATCAGCGCGCCGACGGTGGGCATGATGAAGAAGGGTGAGATCAGCATCACCCGCACGATGCCGCGACCGAGGAACTCACTGGCTTCCAGCAACGCGCTGATCAACACCCCCAGCACCACGCTGATCAGCAGCACGCTGCCCACCAGCAGCAGGGTGTTGGTGGCGCCGGGCATAAACCCGGAGTCGGTCAGAAAATAGGTAAAGTTCTCAAGCCCGACGAATTCGTTTTCGCCGGGATAGAGCAGGTTGTAGCGGATCATCGAAAAATACAGCGTCATGCCCAGCGGCACGATCATCCACAGCAGCAACAAGGCCACCGAAGGGCTGACCAGAAACCAGCCAGGGTTGGTCAACCGGCTTTTACGCAGCGGTTGGGGGATTTCCATGTGAACGTTGACAGTTGAAGTATTCATGGCGTTAAGAACCCATTAGCAACAAACGATGAAGATCCCCTGTAGGAGCAAAGCTTGCTCGCGATGGCCGCGCGGCGGTTTCTCGGATGAACCGCGTTATCGTTCATCGCGAGCAAGCATTGCTCCTACAAGTGGTGAGTGGGGCTATTTTGGATAACCTGCACGCTTCATCTCGCGTTCGGTGGTTTGCTGGGCCGCCACCAGCGCCTGGTCAACCGAGGTCTGGCCGATCAGCGCCGCAGAGAAGGACTTGCCAACCTGTGTACCAACGCCCTGGAACTCGGGAATGGTCACCAGTTGAATACCGATGTATGGCACCGGTCTGGCCCCCGGCTTGCTTGGGTCCGCTGCCTTGAGCGACTCCAGCGTCACTTTGGCGAACGGCGCGGCATCCATGTAGGCCTCGCTGTAGGTCGAGGCCCGGGTGCCGGGCGGTACGTTGGCGATGCCATCGGTCTTGGCGACCAGCTCGCCGTATTCCTTCGACGTGGCCCAGGCACTGAAGGTCTTCGCCGCATCCTTGGCCTTGGAACTGGTGGGGATTGCCAGGGCCCAGGAGTACAGCCAGGCCGAGCCTTTGTCGGTTGTTTCATGGGGCGCGTAGGTGAAGCCGACGTGGTCGCTGACCTTGCTCTGGGTTTTGTCGGTGACGAACGAGCCGGCCACGCTGGCATCGACCCAGATCGCACATTTGCCGCTGTTGAACAGCGCCAGGTTTTCATTGAATCCGTTGCTCGAAGCCCCCGGCGGACCCGATTTCTTCATGGTGTCGACATAGAAATTCAGCGCGCTTTTCCACTCGGGGCCGTTGAATTCGGGCTGCCATTTCTCATCGAACCAGCGCGCGCCATAGGCGTTGGCGACCGTGGTGATCAACGCCATGTTCTCGCCCCAGCCGGCCTTGCCGCGCAGGCAGATGCCGTACTGTTCCTTATCCTTGTGGGTGAGCTTGCTGGCGAATTCGCCGATCTGCGCCCAGGTCGGGCGCTCGGGCATGGTCAGGCCGGCGTCCTTGAACAGGTCGGCGCGGTAATAGGTGATGGAGCTTTCGGCGTAGAACGGCAGGGCATACAGCGAACCCTTGACCGACAGGCCTTCTCGCACCGAGGGGAACACATCGTCGAGTTCATAACCGGCCGGCAAATCCTTCATGGGCTCCAACCAACCCTTGGCACCCCAGAGTGCCGCTTCGTACATGCCGATGGTCAGCACATCGAACTGTCCACCCTGGGTCGCGATGTCGGTGGTCAGGCGCTGACGCAAGACGTTTTCTTCGAGCACCACCCAATTGAGCTTGATCTCCGGATGCTCGGACTCGAAGGTTTTCGAGAGCTTTTGCATGCGGATCATGTCGCTGTTGTTGACGGTGGCGATGGTCAGGGTCTGGGCGCCGAGACTGACGCTGCTGAGGGTCATGCAGGTGAGGGCTAGCAGAGCTTTTGCAGTAGGTTGCATCGAGCACTCCTTTTCTGCACCCGGTGGGGTACAGAAGGACAGTTATTGTTTTTTTGTCTTCCGGATGTAGGAAGAATCTGTGCTGATTACAACGTTCAATTGAGGGCGAAACAAATCATCCGTCGCACTTGGATTGATACTATTTTGCACTGGGGTTTTGGGCGAGAAACACAGGGAAGGGGTTTTCAGCGATGGGGCGTTATCGGATCCGTACAGGTTTTTCGGCAACGCAGTTGATCTGTAGGAGCAAAGCTTGCTCGCGATGGCGATCTTGAGGGCGCCATCGCGAGCAAGCTTTGCTCCCACAAAAAAGCGATTGAGATGTTTATCCGTGGTTCTGCTCGGTTAGACGCTGCACCACCAACCGCCGGTAATGCGTCGGGGTCATGCCCTTGAGCTGCTGAAAGCGCCGGTTGAAATTGGAAATGTTGTTGAAACCGGACTCGAAACACACGTCGGTCACCGGCTTGTCGCCATCGGCCAGTAACTCGCAGGACTTGCTGATGCGCAGGCGATTGACGAACTCGATGAAATTACGCCCCGTGGCCTGTTTGAACACCCGGCTGAAGTAGGTCGGCTTCATGCCCAGATGCTCGGCGACTTCCTCCAGTGTCAGGTCCCGGGCGTAGTGGGCGAAGATGTAATCCACCGCCCGGTTGGTGCGGTCGATGTTGTTTTCGTCCGCCAGTTGCGGCGTCGTCGCGCCGGACAGCAACTGGTAATCGTCGCAGGTCGCGAGCAATTCCAGCAGGATGAAAAAATGCCCGAGGCGAGTCATGCCGGTCGTATCAGCGACACACTGCATCAGCTCCATGGCCTTGCGGATCGAATGTTTACAGCGAAACTCGATGCCGTACTGCGCACGTTCCAGCAGCGGTGCCAGGGTCTTGAGTTCGGCGAACACCTGATAGCCGCTGTCGAACAGTTCATCGGTGAAGTTGACCAGCATGTCGCGCTTGGGCACCACTTCATCCTCGGCCACCTGGCTGATCCAGTTGTGGGGCAGGTTGGGGCCGGTGAGGAACAGGGTTTCGGGGTAGAAATTGCCGATGTAGTCGCCAATGAACACCTTGCCGGAGCTGGCGACGATCAGGTGCAGTTCGTATTCCTTGTGGAAATGCCAGCGCACCAGCGGGCAGGGGAAACCATGCTGGCGATAGATGATGGACAACCCGTTGTGATCGTCCATCAGCTCGTAGGAAGGGTCGGTGACTCTGGTAGTACGGGTCATGTCAGGGCGCTTTTGTTGTAATCGCTGCTTGATCATGCCATAGGCCGCATCCCTGTAGGAGCGAGCCCTGCTCGCGATGGACGTCAACGATAACGCGTGCTGTCTGAATGAGCGCGTTGCCCAGACGTTTTTCGCGAGCAGGGCTCGCTCCTACAAACGATTCTTCGCTTCGATCCACTGCGACATGTACTGCGTGCTCTTGTGATGGTGGTGGCGCAGCATGTTGCCGGTGAAGTTGTCCCGTCTGATGGCGGGCAGGTTTTGCAGGCATTGCTCGATCCGGGCGACCAATGCCGGACCATGAACAGTGTGTTGGTAACGCTTGGCCAGCAGTTCAAAGCCTTGCGCTTGTGCTCGCAGCCAACGGGTTTTGTCCTGATGGAGCTGCACGGCGCTGTCAGCGAACTCACTGGCCGTGCGGGTAATCGCGCCGGGCCATGCCTCCTCAGCGTACATGCCTTCTGCGCCAATCGGCGTGGTGACATTGGGCGTGCCACAGAGCATCGCATCGGCGATCTTGCCTTTGACACCCGCACCAAAACGCAACGGCGCCAGGCATATCCGCGCCGCCGACATGACCTGCAAGGCATCTTCGGCCCAGTTCATCACATGAAAGCCTTGCGCCGGGTTATGCAGGGCGGTTGCCTTGGGCGGTGTGTAAGCGCCGTAGATGTGCAATTGAGCACCCGGCAGTTGCTGGCGAATCAGTGGCCAGACGGTGGTTTTCAACCAGAGCACTGCATCCCAGTTGGGCGCATGACGAAAGTTGCCGATGTGCAGAAAGTGCGCCCGCTCTTCGAACGATCGGGGTGGATGGGTCGGTAAATCGACCATTAACGGACACCAGTGCAGCAGCTCGCGTGGCACCTTGAACTGCTCGACCAACAACTCGATTTCCACCTCGGAGATCATCAGGTTCAAATCGCAGCGATAAATCGCCGCGATCTCCCGCTGGGCCACATCGGTATCGGCCATGAACTCGAACTCTTCGCGAAGCGCCGGTGCAAACAGGTCGCTGAAGTCATTGGCATCGTCACTGGCTTTTAAACGCTGCTTGAGCCGCTGGTGCCGAGCATCGCGCAGGCTTTGCAGGTCGACGGTCTCAAGTATGCGCAGCGCATCGGGGCAGTGTTTTTCCACGCGCCAGCCGAACTGTTCTTCCATCATGAAGCGATCGAACAACACCACATCCGGTGCCAGTTCGCCGATGAAGGTGTCGAAGCTGCTGTCGTTCAACTCGATCGGCACTTCGTCAATGCCCAGCGCTCCGAGGTCTGCGCGATGCTCACCGCTACGGGCCGGACTGCTGAAGGTGATGTCCCAGCCTTGCCCCAGAAAGCTCTCGAGGATTTGCATCATGTGCCCGCCAGCCGCCGAAGAGCGGGGCTCGGGCCAGACGTAACCAATGATCAGGACTTTGGTTGCGCGGGGAGGATTCATCAGGGGGCTTTTCCTTGAGTCGGGCAGGGCAGAACGGGCAGGGAGGCAATTAAATCACAGGCGCTGTGGAAGGCGGGGTGGTTTGATCGGTATTGTGCGATGAAGTGAGTCGAAGAGGTTGACGCTCCCTGGCAGGGAGCGTCGGATCTGGCCTGAATCAGGCGTTGATTTCAGGTTTTTTTTTCGAATTCACTTCTTTTGGTCCATCGATGACCTTTTCGATCCAGGCCTTATCCATCGGATCCATCCATCGAACAACCGGGGGGGTGGCTTTCCAGTCGGTGGCAATAATCTTTCTCCCCTCCGCGCTCCATTTAGCCATTTGGTCTTTGAGTTTTTGCATATATTGGGAGGCCGGACAACTGATATCTGCCCATGCATCGACGACCCATGCGTTGATATATTCAGGCTCACTAAAATCGATAGTTGAATGATGTGTTCCCATCGGTATCCCGATGACTGTAAAAGCGTGTGCCCCCGGCATATTCCAAAGGCTTGCATGAGCTCCATTACGGATAGCGACTTCAGCGCTGACATAGGCCAACTGGTCACAGTTACCCGCGCCGGTCTTCAATATTGTTTGGGCATAGTTGGGGGCGCCAACCCTGGAGTATTCCCACAAAACAACGGGTTTAGTGAGTTCTGCTCTTTGCACATCGAGGGAGTCATACGGCAGTTGTTGATTGAAGGAGCCTAGTCCTGTGGCCTGTATTTGGGTGTCTACTTGGGTTTTTGCAGCGCTCGCGTAAAAACTGTTTTTACTGTGCTCCGAAAGCTTATCGAATCCCGGCTGCTTAGTGGCTATGTTGATATTTATTGGCATGATGAAAACTTCAATATCTCGAATGTCATTTTTGTTCCAGACATCAATAAGAAATTCGCGCTTGGCCACGTCTGAAAATATCTCGACTTTCTTTGTCAGCTCTTCAATCTGTTCAGTTGTGAAGCCTTTTTTGTCTATGAGTGTGCTGTATAAATTGTCCAGCGTTGGTAATGCCATGAAAGGCCGGCTGGGCGAACCCTTTCCTGCGACTAGAAAAGGGTCTTTAAGCCGGTGGTAACCTTTGATTAAATCGGCGGCTAGAGCGTCGTCAGAAAAATCGATTTTTATGAATTGGATATTGTCGGTTTTCTTCTTGTTATAGACGCAATAGTAAAAAAGGCCAGTGTCCACTTCTGCGACCAAGTATTCGTATTTGCCCCAGACGTAGCCTGGAATACCAACCTTAAATGCTCTTACGTCGCGCATGTCATCAACGCCGTTAACAATGGCGTTGATTCTTACAGTACAGGTGTTTTTTTCAATTTCAGTATCTACTTGTTTGGTCAGGAATCCGAAATTTTGGTCTTTGATAATACTGCCTGTTGTCTCGGATTTGAACTCCAGGGGCTCTATTGAAGGTGCAGCATTAGCTTTTCCTTTAATGCCATCGAAATGGAATATACGTCGCTCATGTATGACCCGAGCATTTACACCCTTTGACGGCCAAAGACGCTTGTGTTCAAGCGCTTGTGCGCGTTTTTGATCGTGCGTTGCGGTGTCGCCTATGTATTTTGAGAGACATGTCACGCCTCTCTTGGACTTACCCCCCACGTTGCATACCGCATCGAACCCTTCAAGTTCTCCGGAATATGCGGGTGAAGTCAGGTCTGTTAGAGTTTGCGGTTGTTCAGGATTGAATCGATAAACGTTATCGCCAACGACAACGTCGACGTCTCCGGACAAGCGTTGGATCGTGTGAGGCTCGGTATCGAAAAGTCGCGACGGCGTAAGTGCGATAGACCCGTCGCTGAACGTCGTAGGCTCCAACGCGATAGAGCTGGCGGGCCTGAAATTATCGAGAGGCGGGCCACACGGCCGATTGCGGGCTGCGTCAAACGCATACCATTTCCCGTCCTTGAACAGTGCCGTGACCGGACTGGTCAGTCCTGCTGTCCCCGTGCTGACAACACCTTCTGCAATATCGGCGCGTTTAAGTAATTGCGCATGGTCAATGGCTTTGGTGGTGCCATAAAGATTCTTGATCTGATCGATGCCAACGCCAGCGGCTCGGTAAGCTGTGGTTCCCAACTTGCATACAACGTTCTTCCCGAACCTGAACACATCACCCACGCCATCCAGCGGGTTGGCGGATGAGACGAGGCTGCTGGACATGATCCAGGTCATTCTCAGTGCCTTGGGAACGAATTTGCCTGCCGTTTTTGCCACCTTGACAGCCTGGCCTGCTGCCACACCGCCGGGTATGACGAAGCCCGCTGCGTCCAATACGCAGTCGAACACTGCTGAGCCGACGTTGCCCTGGCTGATGTTGTCGATACAGGATTTGAACGGTACGAGGCTGGCGAAGAAGTCTAATACCTTGATCCTGAATGCTTTTTCATTCTCCGAATTCGTTGAGCCTCGGGCCAGGCTTTCCAGTTTGTCTCGCCCCACCACGAAGTGCTCATCAACGACGACCTTGGCCAGATAGTTAACCCGTGAGCCTGGGGAAAAGGCGTCAGGCACTCTGTCGAAGTTGTATCCGGCAGGGTAGAACGTGACGTGCTGGGTGATGGGTTTTATTTCTTCGATGATGACGTCAGACGTGACGTCGTTGCGTGGCACCAAACCTTTTTCATAGGCATCCCAATCGATGGGTTGTGGTGTGGCGCATTGCTTTTCTACACCACCCTTCGGATCGGTGATGCCGGAAAAAGTTTTAATCTCGCCGTTCAGCTTCAGGTCGACTGGAAGTTTTGTGTTCTTTCGAATCTCCACCGAGCCAGGAAATACTTCGTAGTAAGTGATCTTTCCCCTGTATTCCGATCGAATCAAAATGCCGTGACGGCCTTTGTGCGCTTCTTTCTCTTCTGGCGTCTGGAGATATCTGTTTTTATCGATCGCACTGCGCACCGAATAAAACTTCTGGTTGCCATATTCAAGGCTTTGTCGATCCTCAAGTGGTAATTGCGATATCAAATACTTGAATACCGACTCTGAACCGCTGCGCAAGTTGTCGAAGTAAGTTGTGAAGGTTGCCTTGAAAAGTGATTCGACGGGTTTTAGTTGCTTGAAGTTCTTTTCAAGTGTGCGGATAGGGATTTGGTCGTTGTAAGAACTCCAGATTCCAGGCTCCAACTGGCCGGTAATATAGAGGTCCAGCAGTGAGTACATCGTAGCCTGTACGCCGTACGGGATATTTTTACGACGAAGGCACAGGTCCTCGTACGGCAAGCCTTTACCGAAAACCCGTTCCAGCTCGGCAAGGGCAAGTCCCTCTCTGGTCGGCATGTCCGCCGTCAAAGAATCCCGAGCCCCGGCCATCTCTGTCCTGACGCCGTTGAATTTCTCTCGGGCGATATCCAACTGTGCCGCTGTGTAGGTATCGGTGGCATTCGCCACGAGGACCCCATTGGCTATTGCCCAGTCGATCAGTGGATCGACCGAGGCCGATTGCGCGGCTATTTCCTGGCCCGCGGTAATGGGGTCCGTACTGCCATAGTTCATGACCTGTTCGAAAGTCATCTGCCTGGTGGCTCCAGGATCGATTTGTTCGATGCGGGCGACCGCTATTCTGAAGCTTGTCCATGTGTGGCTACCGCAGACCAGATTGTCGGGCATATCGCGAACCAGAAACTCTGGCGCGAAGGCGGACAGCAAGTGGTAGGCGGCGACAGGCGCGGTAGTGGCCGAGACTTTTCCACCGGCCACGAGGTGAGCCTGGAGTCGGCTGACGACTGCCGAAGGCTTGGCTCCCCAGTTGGCCGACTGCGTGAGGTTGTAACCGACCACATGGTTGCGAGGCTGTCCGGGCGTGGGATCAAGGTCGAGCAACATGGCCGCCATGACCCACTCGGTCGCACTGCCAGGGGTAGTGACAGCATTGAGTTTCGACTCAAGTGACTTGCCCAATTGAATGGCTTTATCACTGTTGAGGGCGAGATCCAGTCCTTGCACAGGGCTGGTTACTGTCTTGTGCTGCAAGAGTGTATTGAGCAGGCCGCCGGCTACCAGTGTTTCGAAGCTCTGAACGGTTTCCCGGATCGTTCGTATATGAGTGGCTGTCAGAGGCCGCCCGTAACCCAAGGCACCCTTGTAGTCAGCCCTTTCAGCGCTCTCGGGCAAAACAAAGGATATAACCTTGATTAAGTTACGTATTTCTCCCACGGTTTTCGGTACGTTCCAGCCCATGGCGCTGATGAACCGTTGCGCAGTGACCATGCGCCGGGCTTCTTGCGGATGTTTGATGGCAAACAGCGAATCCTTGTGGGCGGCTAAGGTTCCGCCGTTGAGATTTACCGATGCGCTATCGGGTTTGTCGTTGATGAGGTCGGTCAGTGCCGTTATCAGTGCGTGATGGGTGTAGAGGTCACCCAGGCGTTGTCTTTGTTTTTCAGCCTGAGCTTCGGATCTTGATTGCAGTGGTCTGAGTGGGTCGTCGGGTTGGATTTGGGTAAATGCCTGGTCAGTAGCCAATTGCTGGGCACGCTGGCGTGCTTGAGGCTGGCCTGGCGCTGAGGGTTCACCATGGAACCCGCTGATCAGCGCAAGAGGAATTGACGAACTGGTCGGATAAGCCACGCCAATGTAGGTTGGATCGACGATGTGAGCCATTCTGAGTAGCGGGCCGGCGACATTGGCCCAGCCGCTATTGTCATTCAGGGTGAACGTCGTTTCGACGCCCTTGACCTTGCCGGTCAGCGTGTTGTCCGCTGTACGGATTTTCACTGTGGCAAGGTCAAGGTTTGCCTGCCGGGCCCAATCAATAAAGAACGGGTTTTTGAAGGCGTTGACAAAGTTCAGCCAGCACTGGCCAAAGGTTGAATGCATGGGGACTATGACAGTCGCCGCACTGTAACTGACCTTGCCTTCGGCATACTTGGTCAATGCGCCGGCATAACGTTCAACCAACTGCTTGTCACCATCGCCCCGCGAAGCATCGGTCCAGATCGCGGCGCGCCTGTGGCGCAATAAACGGATCACTTGCCTGGCGGTATCGGTCGCCGATTCCTCAGGGCCGTCGTCAATCACCTCGTCAGTCGCGCTGGCAACACTTTCCAGCTCATCCATCGTGTTGAGGTAATGGGTGAGGGCCGCCACTTTCTCCGATTCGCTTTCTTCGATATCGGGCGTCGGTTCAACGCCTTGCGACAGGGTACCCAGTGACACAACGCTTGCGTCAACCGCTGCGGTATCTCGCTTGCGAATACGATGAGCATCCGACACAGGCTCAGTAAAGGTGTGCCCGGCATGCTTCGCTGCTTGCGTCTCGTGGATCAACTCAAGGTAGGTTTTTGCCGGATCTTGTGGACTGGGTTGTTGCAGCGCTTGCGCAACGTCCTCGATGAGTTGTTCGTCGTCGAGCAAGTCATGTTCCGTGGACTGATACATGAGCTTGAGAATCGTCTGGGAAAGGGCAGGCTCACCCGCCGCCACGGGTTTTCCCAGGATTTGCTCTATATCGTTCTCCAGCCGCTCATGGTGCAGTGCCGGGCTTTCGGCTTCCGGGGGGAGGGCAGTGCCGGGTGCTGTCGGATCCTGAAGGGTGTGGCGATAATCGTTATACAGTGCCGCGGCAGCGAAGACGGCCGTGACACTTGCCCGGGGATTATCCTTTATCAGTTGCCAGGCTGTAGAGGCAGCCACCGGCGTGTAGGGGGCGAGCGCCGTGGTTATTCGCAGTAGTACGCTTTTTAATTGTTGTGCAATCGGTTCCCACCATGAAACCGGCGTTACCTGTAGAGGTCCGACAGGCTCAAATTGCGCCAATGCTTCGAGGCCCTCTGACGTTTCCTCCAGCTGCTGCAACAGCTCTTCAAGTTCATTAGCCGAAGCCGACGGAAATGTCAGTGCATTGTCGATCCTGCTCAAGACGTCGCCGAACGCCTGCGCTATGTGTTCAAAGTCAAGACTGTCCATTGTCGAAGAGGTCGGTTGCGAGTCTTGCAGAGGTATCGGACTGGCGCCGGCATCTTCGCTTTTGCCAGCTGCTGAAGTGGGTGGAAGGGATTCAAAGAAATCGTTGACCTCCTTTTCCGTCGCCTCTGCTTTGGTCCGCAAATCTGCAACGGAAAGAGGAGGGACTTCAGGCGCTTCCGGCGGTATGACAACAGCCGCCGACGTCGGAACAGCGGGTAGATGCGGGCGAACTTTTTCCGCGACACCAAGCACTCCGACCGTGTCCAGCGCATTGGCGACATAGAGTACTTTCCCCCAGAGTCCTCCGGCGTACCGAGGGCCTGTGGTAATGACTTCGTCGAAAAAACTCGACTTGTTTTCAATCTCTTGCAGTGCCAGCAGCAGCGGTGACTTGGCGGGTGACCTATCGGTCTGTTGCTCGGCTACGGGTTCCGATTCGCCGCCGAAGACAAAATAACTACCTGCTTTGGTTAACCCAATGCTCACCGCACTTTTGAGTTCTTCCCCAGCGTCCTTAAGGGACATAGCGCCCAGTTTGGTGAGCGTTGTGTTTATCGGCGTCGCGATCTTCGACAATGTCGCTCGCAGTGCTTCACTCAGTTCTGGCCGATTATCGACAATCTCGACCGACTCTAAACGAGCGTTGAACTGTTGGGCCGTGAGTTCAAAGTTCTTCGTCCAGCGCTTGCGTTCATTCGAGTCGGGATCATTGAACGCTTTGACGAGCAGGGTCGCAAGCGTTCGGGCATCCTTGGGCGATGGCCTGACATGAAGGTAATCTTCAAGTTGGCGTACATGGCGGTCGAACGGAGCATCGGAAGAGTTACGAACGAATTTAAGCGCGTATTGGGTAAATTCACGCAGTTCTTTCCACGTGCCATCATCAAGCAGTTCGCCATCGGCAACTCGCTGCTCTCGTTGCAAGCGTGAATGTTCGAGCTGGGTCTGGATAAATTCATGCACGCCTTCCCCATTACGACCCCGAGGGAAGTTGACGTTCTCGCCGAATGCATCCGCCCATTGATTCGGGGGCAGGTGGCAGATGACCTCGACAAACTCCCGCAGTCGTTCCGGCGTGAAACCTTCCAGGGGTTTGATCGACCGCAGGATAGCGTCCACGAATAGCGGGGCCAGCGTTTTTCCGGTGTCGGATTGCAACATGCCGGACTTTAGCGTTTGTAAAACGTCTTCTTCGGACAAGGCCTCGGTTCGTAGTCGAGAAACGATGTAAACCCATGCTGTTTCAAGCGACCCTTGATCAACTATCGCGCCGTCCGCAGCTTCGGGACTATCGGGTGTCAGGATTGCGCTGTACACCGGGCACGAGAAAGGCTCTTTTAAATCGCCGCGTGCCGAGTTACGTCCATGCACGGCTTGATCCGGCAATACCTCAGGGAGTCCGCGCGTCGGACAATTGCGTGTCCTGATGTCGGAAAGCCTGTTGATCGGTGGGGGTGACACAGTCCGGAGCGGATTCGGAACGGGACGGGAAGCCAATGCAGTAGCGTTGAAAGATGGCATGGGAGGTCTTATCGATGCGCGAGTAAACGAAAGCCCTTTACCACCCTGAATCAGGCAGTGAAGGCATCAAACGCGCAAAGATAGGTGATCCGGTGTTCTTAAAAATGATGAGAGTATTTGCAGATTCTCGAGGGGAAGGCAGCCAGGGCTACCTGCCAAGAATACCCTTGACCTTATCCCGCAACTGATCAATGGAAAACGGCTTGCCAATCACATGCATGCCTTCAGGCACTTCAATGCTTTCGGCGTAACCACTGGCAAACAGGATAGGCAAAGCAGGGCGCAGGGTATGAGCCACGTTGGCCAGTTCCCGCCCATCCATGATCGGCAGGCCGACATCAGTCATCATCAGGTCGATGTGCTGGTTCAGGTCCTTGAGGATTTCCAGCGCCTGTTCGCAGCCATCGGCCTCGAGTACCTTGAATTCCAGTTCCTCCAGCACATCGACAATCAGCATGCGCACGATGGAATCGTCTTCGACGACCAGAATGATGGAGGCATTGGCGGACATAGTGGGAGTCTCGATAGGGTGGGCGATTGCCGGTCGAATGAATCGCCGGCTCTATTGCATGAGTAAGTGGCGGATCCCGACAAGTTCCCAACGCGCTATAAAAAGAATAGGGGAAAGGATAACCGCTCCTCTGGCGAGGTAGCATCGGAATGTAGGACTTTGCGCCAAAGCCTGTGAGAAAAATGGATGGGTTCGCCGGTTTTGGGGCAAACTCCTTGGATTGCACCCGTTCAACAAGGCTTGATTATGACCTCAGTGTCCTCGGTTGATGAGCAACGATTTCGCAAACTCCTGAGCCGCAACATCAGCCTGCCGCTGGGTGTCGGCGCCATCAGTGCGGTCTTTTTCGTGTCGCTGATTACTTATCTGCTGTCGACGATCCAGTGGGTCGAGCACACGGACCGGGTGATCAATAATGCCAATGAGGCAGTCAAGTTGACGGTCGACCTGGAAACCGGGATGCGCGGTTTCCTGCTCAGCGGTGACGAGAAGTTCCTTGAACCCTATGAAACGGCCAAGCCGCGAATCGAGGTCGTGCTCAATACCTTGCTGGAGTTGACCGCTGACAATTCGCTGCAGACCGATCGCCTGCACCGCCTGCAAGCCTTGCAGGGGGAATGGGCTGCTTACGCGCAAACCATGATCGATTTGCAGCGCAGCAGCGGTGACTACCGCAGCGTGGTCCGGGCCGGGAAGGGCAAGCGCCTGACCGACGAGATCCGCAAGCAGTTCGAAGACGTGATCGACATGGAGCAACAGTTGCGCGCGGCGCGCAACGAGGAAGTGCGCCGCACGACGATCTGGAGCATCGCCCTTTATCTGTTGTTCATCGCTGCGATCAGTGGCTTGCTGGCCTATGTTGGCCGGCGCGACCTTATCAATCTTTCCGAGCAGTATGGCGCCAATCTTGCCAGGCAGCGGGCCAGCGCCGAACGGCTGGAGCGCCAGGCCTGGCTGCGCAACGGCCAGACCGAACTGGCTGAACAAGTGCTGGGGCAACTGTCCCTGAACTTGCTGGGACGCAACATATTGCAATTTTGCGCACAGTACCTGGGCAGCGCCGTGGCGGCGATTTATGTCCGCGAGGATCACGGAGGTCTGCGGCGCATAGCGTCTTACGGCTTGTCCCGTGAACAGGAAGCCCTCGAACAACAGATCTATAGCGAAGAAGGCATTGTTGGTCAGGTCGCGCAGCAGGCGCGGCTAATACGCCTGGATAATGTGCCGAGCGATTATCTGAAAGTCAGTTCCGGCCTCGGCGAAGGTCTGCCGCGCAGCGTGCTGGTGGCGCCGACCAGTGACGATGATCGGGTCAATGGTGTCATCGAGTTGGGCTTCCTGCGTCCGCTGGAAGATCGCGATATCGAATTGCTCGAATTGATTGCCGGCAACATCGGCACCTCCATCGAAGCCGCGCGCTATCGCCAGCGCTTGCAGGAAGTGCTGGCCAAAACCCAACAGCTCAACGAAGAACTACAGGTTCAGCAGGAGGAGCTCAAGACCGCCAACGAAGAACTCGAAGAGCAGTCGCGGATTCTCAAGGAGTCCCAGGCGCACCTGGAGACCCAGCAGGTCGAGCTCGAGCAGACCAACGAGCAACTGGCCGAGCAGGCCGGGATCCTGGCCGAACAGCGTGACGCCATGGACCTGAAGAACACCGAACTGAATCAGGCCCAGGTCCAGCTAGAAGAACGGGCCGCAGAGTTGCAGCGCTCGAGCCGATACAAGTCCGAATTCCTCGCCAACATGTCCCACGAGTTGCGCACGCCGTTGAACAGTTCGCTGATCCTGGCCAAGTTGCTCGCGGAAAACCCGCAGGACAACCTAAGCGCCGAACAGGTCAAGTTCGCCGAGTCGATCTACTCTGCCGGCAACGACTTGCTGAACCTGATCAACGACATCCTCGATATTTCCAAGGTCGAGGCCGGCAAGCTGGAAATCCACCCGGAAAACACCAGCGTGGCACGTCTGGTGGACGGCTTGCGCGGGATGTTCGAGCCGCTGGCGGCGGACAAGCAACTGCAGCTCGATGTCGAGTTGCAGGACGATGTGCCGGCCCTGATGTTCACCGACCGCCAGCGCCTGGAGCAGGTGATCAAGAACCTGCTGTCCAACGCGGTGAAATTCACCGAAAGGGGCCGGATCAGCCTGAGCGTCGCCAGGGCGCCGAACGACGCCATTGCCTTTATCGTCCGCGATTCCGGGATCGGCATTGCGCAGGATCAGCAGCAAAGCATTTTCGAAGCGTTCCGCCAGGCGGACGGCACCACCAATCGCCGTTATGGCGGCACCGGGCTGGGGCTGTCGATTTCCCGCGACCTGGCGGCGCTGCTCGGCGGTTCCATCAGCGTGACCAGTACTCCGGGGCAGGGCAGTGCATTCACCCTGATCCTGCCCCGGCAATACGTTGGGCCGGGGCAGGCGCCTGTCGGGCCGATGCGTGACCTGCCGGTGACACCCGTATCCAGTGTCGCTGAAAGTTCATTGAAGCCATTGATTGCCCAAGTCGATATCCCGCGCTTCCACGATGACCGCGACAAGGCACCGTTCACCACCCGCTGCATCCTGGTGGTGGAAGACGAACCGAACTTTGCGCATATCCTTTTCGACCTGGCCCATGAGTTGGGTTATCGCTGCCTGGTGGCCCATGGTGCCGACGAAGGTTACGACCTGGCCCGTCAATTCATTCCCGATGCGATCCTGCTGGACATGCGCCTGCCGGACCATTCCGGGTTGACCGTGCTGCAACGCCTGAAGGAGCACGCCGAGACCAGGCACATTCCAGTGCATGTGATTTCGGTCGAAGACCGGGTGGAAGCGGCCATGCACATGGGCGCCGTCGGCTATGCGGTCAAACCGACCACCCGTGAAGAGCTCAAGGAGGTGTTTGCGCGCCTGGAAGCCAAGTTGACCCAGAAGGTCAAGCGCGTGTTGCTCGTGGAAGACGATGATTTGCAGCGCGACAGCATTTCCCGGTTGATCGGTGACGATGACATCGAAATCACCGCGGTCGGTTTTGCCCAGGAAGCACTCGATCTGCTGCGCACGACGATATTCGACTGCATGATCATCGACCTCAAGCTGCCGGACATGCTCGGCGGCGACCTGCTCAAGCGCATGTCCACCGAGGAAATCTGCTCGTTTCCGCCGGTCATCGTCTACACCGGACGCAACCTGACCCGGGACGAAGAAGCCGAACTGCGCAAGTATTCCCGCTCGATCATTATCAAGGGCGCGCGCTCGCCGGAGCGCTTGCTGGATGAGGTGACACTCTTTCTGCACAAAGTCGAATCCCGGTTGTCCCATGACCGGCAGAAGATGCTCAAGACCGCCCGCAGCCGCGACAAGGTGTTCGAGGGGCGCAAGGTGCTGCTGGTGGACGATGACGTACGCAACATCTTCGCCCTCACCAGTGCGCTGGAGCAAAAGGGTGCAGTGGTGGTCATCGGCCGAAACGGTCGTGAAGCGATCGAGCGATTGAATGAAGTCGAAGACATCGATCTGGTGTTGATGGACGTGATGATGCCGGAGATGGACGGTTTCGAAGCCACTGTTGAAATACGCAAGGACCCGCGCTGGCGCAAGCTGCCGATCATTGCGGTGACGGCCAAGGCCATGAAGGACGATCAGGAGCGCTGCCTGCAGGCCGGCGCCAACGATTATCTGGCCAAGCCCATCGACCTGGATCGCCTGTTTTCGCTGATTCGAGTGTGGTTGCCGAAAATGGAACGCATTTAAGTGGAAAGAAATACCGAGATTGAACTGCGTTTGCTGATCGAGGCGATCTACCTCAAGTACAGCTACGATTTTCGCGATTACTCCGGGGCGTCAATCAAGCGCCGGGTCATCCACGCATTGAGCCAGTTCGAGTGCGGCACCATTTCGGCGCTTCAGGAAAAAGTCCTGCATGACCCGGCCGCGTTTATGCAGCTGCTGCAGTTGCTGACGATTCCGGTCAGTGAAATGTTCCGCGACCCTTCGCACTTCCTGGCGATCCGTCGGGAAGTGGTGCCGCTACTCAAGACCTACCCGTCGATCAAAATCTGGATCGCCGGTTGCAGCACGGGCGAAGAGGTTTATTCGATGGCCATCCTGCTGCGCGAAGAAGGCCTGCTCGATCGCACCATCATCTACGCCACTGACATCAATCCGCGCTCGCTGGAGAAAGCCAAGCAAGGGATTTTCTCCATGGATAACGTCCGCGCCTACACTTCTAACTATCAGCAGGCCGGTGGTCAGCGCTCGTTCGCCGACTACTACACGGCGGCATACGGTTACGCGATTTTCGACAAGTCGCTGTGCGAGAACGTGACCTTTGCCGATCACAGCCTGGCAACCGACAGTGTTTTTTCAGAAACACAGTTAATTTCATGTCGTAATGTGTTGATTTACTTTAATAAAAGCCTCCAGGATCGGGCGTTCGGATTGTTTCATGAGTCGCTTTGCCACCGAGGGGTTCTGGTGCTGGGCAGCAAGGAAACCCCGGATTTTTCCGCCTTCGGCAAGCAATTCGAGCCGCTGGTGAAACAAGAACGGATCTACCGCAAATCATGAACAGCGCAACGGGTTTGCCTTCGATAGAAGCGATCGTGATCGGCGCGTCGGCCGGCGGGGTGGAGGCGTTGCTGAATATTCTCAGCCCTCTGCGTAAGGGTTTCGTATTGCCAATCATCGTGGTGCTGCATTTGCCGGACGAGCGCCGCAGCCAGCTTGCAGAGGTATTCGCCCGACGGGTTTGCCTGCCGGTTCTGGAAGCCGGCGACAAAACCCCGGTCGCAGCCGGAACGTTATATTTCGCCACCCCGGGTTATCACTTGTCGGTGGAGCAGGACCGCAGCTTTTCCTTGAGCCTGGAAGACCGCGTGCATCATTCCCGGCCTGCCATCGACTACCTGTTCGAATCGGCCGCCGACACCTATGGCCCGACCCTCGCCGCCGTATTACTGACCGGCGCCAACCGTGATGGTGCGCGCGGCCTGGCCCATGTCAAAGCGCGGGGTGGCCTGACCATCGTGCAAGATCCGGACGAGGCCCAGGTCGCGACCATGCCCAAGGCTGCGCTGGATTTTCATCAGCCAGACCACATACTCCCTATCCGCGGCATCGGCCGTCTGCTTGTCGAGCTGGAACGAATCGCATGCTAAGTAATATCCAGGCCAAACTGCTGATCGTCGACGATCTGCCGGAGAATCTGTTGGCACTCGAAGCGCTGATCAAGCGCGAAGACCGTACCGTGTACAAGGCGCAATCGGCCGATGAAGCCTTGTCGCTGTTGCTGCAGCACGAATTCGCCATGGCCATTCTCGATGTGCAGATGCCCGGCATGAACGGCTTCGAACTGGCCGAGTTGATGCGTGGTACGGAAAAGACCAAAAACATTCCGATCGTGTTCGTCAGCGCCGCTGGCCGCGAGCTGAACTATGCGTTCAAGGGTTATGAAAGCGGTGCCGTGGACTTCCTGCACAAGCCGCTGGATATCCAGGCGGTCAAGAGCAAGGTCAATGTATTTGTCGAGTTGTATCGCCAGAGCAAGGCCATGAAACAACAGGTCGAAGCGCTGGAGCAGAGCCGCCGCGAGCAGGAGGCGTTGCTGGCGCAGTTACAGAGCACGCAGCGGGAACTGGAGCAGGCGGTGCGCATGCGCGACGATTTTATGTCCATCGTCGCCCACGAAGTGCGTACGCCGCTCAATGGCCTGATCCTCGAGACCCAACTGCGCAAGATGCACTTGGCCCGGGATAACGCCTCCGCGTTTACTCTCGACAAGATGCACGCCATGGTCGACCGCGACGAGCGGCAGATCAAAAGCCTGATCCGCCTGATCGAAGACATGCTCGATGTCTCGCGCATCCGCACCGGCAAGCTGTCGATCCGGCCGACCCGCTTCGATCTGTCGGCGCTGGTTCGCGGTGTGTTACAAAATTTTTCCCAACAGATCGAGGCCGACGAGGCTTCCGTGACCCTCGAAGCCGAGCAACCGGTGATCGGCAGTTGGGACGAATTCCGCATTGAACAGGTGATTTCCAACCTGCTGACCAACGCCCTGCGCTACGGCGCCAAGAGCCCGATCACCGTGAAGGTGTACAGTGACAACGGTGAGGCACGGGTGGAAGTCCGTGATTTCGGGATCGGCATCAGTGAAGAAAACCAGCAGCGGATTTTCCAGCAGTTCGAACGGGTGTCGGCCAAGCAAGCTGTCGCTGGACTGGGCCTGGGATTGTTTATTTCCGAACAGATTGTCACCGCCCATGGCGGTACCATTACCGTCGAAAGCCGGATTGGCGAAGGCGCCCTGTTTCGCGTTTGTCTGCCGCTGTAGGAAAACAGCCGGATTGACGCAACCTCTGGTCGACCCCACGGTCGTATCAGACGCTATTGACCGAACAAAGGCTTCCCATGAGTGAAGATGCACAAGATGTCGTACTGATCGTCGAAGATGACCCCTCGATCCTGATGGTACTGTCGGCCTATCTGTCGGGGGAAGGCTACCGGGTATTGCAGGCGGAAAATGGCGAACAGGCTTTCGAGATCCTCGCCAGCAAGCCGCACCTGGACATGATGATCACTGACTTCCGCCTGCCGGGCGGTATCTCCGGCGTGCAGATCGCCGAACCTGCGGTGAAGCTGCGACCGGAGCTCAAGGTGATTTTCATCAGCGGCTATCCGCAGGAAATCCGCGAGACCGACAGCCCGATCACCCGCACCGCGCCGATCCTGGCCAAGCCATTCGATCTGGATGTGTTGCAGGAAATCATGCAGGACATGTTGTCGTAAGGGCCGCGAGCCTGGCAAAGAACCTTGTGGGAGCGAGCCTGCTCGCGATGATCTCGAGTGCACCGCGTTTATCCAGACAGTGCGCGTCATCGTTGGCGTCCATCGCGAGCAGGCTCGCTCCCACAATTGACCGCATTTCCCTGTAGGAGTATTAGACCCGGATCATCTCCCGCACCTTCGCCGTCAACAGGTCGAAGGTGAACGGCTTGGTGATCATCTGCATCCCTGAATCGAGGAATCCACCGCGCACGGCCGCGTGTTCGGCGTAGCCGGTAATGAACAATACCTTGAGATCAGGCCGGTGTTGCCGGCCTATTTCTGCCAGTTGCCGGCCATTCATCCCGGGCAGCCCGACGTCGCTGATCATCAGATCGATCCGCTGCGCCGAATCGAGGATCGGCATCGCGCTGTCCGCATCGCCGGCCTCGACAAAGGCATAGCCCAGCTCACTCAGCACCGTACTGACCAAAACCCGCACGGCTGGATCGTCCTCGACGATCAGTACCGTCTCACCATGACGGGCAAACAGCGGATGCTGGTTTCCGACGGGTTGGTCCTGCGGCACTTCGCCTGCGAAACGTGGCAGGTACAGGCTCACTGTGGTGCCTTCGCCCACTTCACTTTGAATGGCGACGTGACCGCGCGATTGTTTGCTGAAGCCATAGATCATCGATAACCCCAACCCCGTACCCTGGCCGATGGGTTTGGTGGTGAAGAAGGGGTCGAAAGCGCGGTTGATGGTGCTTTGCGGCATGCCACAGCCATTGTCGGTGACGCTGAGCACCACGTAATCGCCCGGATCGAGGTTGCTGTGGGGGTGAGTGAAGTCTGCGTCCAGATGCCGGTTCGAGGTACTCACCACCAGGTTGCCGCCATCGGGCATGGCGTCACGGGCATTGATCACCAGGTTGAGCAGGGCGCTTTCCAATTGATTGGGGTCCGCCTCGGCGACCCACAGTTGCTCGCTCAGTTGCATGTCCAGGAGAATGCTTTCATTGATGCTGCGTTGCAGCAGTTCGCCCATGGACACCACCAGGTTGTTCATCTCCACGGGCTTGGAGTCCAGCGACTGTCGGCGGGAAAATGCCAGCAGGCGGTGAGTCAGACCCGCTGCGCGATTGGCGGAAGTCACGCCGAGGTCGATCAGGCTGTCCAGATCCTCGATGCGCCCCCGAGCCAGGCGCCGGCGCAGCAATTCCAGGCTGCCGATGATGCCGGTCAGCATGTTGTTGAAGTCGTGGGCAATGCCGCCGGTGAGTTGTCCGACCGCTTCCATTTTCTGCGACTGGCGCAGCACTTCCTCGTTGTGGCGCAGCTGTGCGGTGCGCTCTTCAACCTGCTGCTCCAGGGTTTCCAGGGTGTTTTGCAGGCGCAGTTCGCTTTGGCTTAAGTCGATCAGCCGGTCCCTGGCTTCGTACTGTCGTCGGCGTCCGCGCAGGGCGGTGGTCACCAGGCTGATCAAGGTGACTGGATGAAAGGGGCGCTCGAGAAACGTGACATTGCCCAGTTGCGGACCGAGACGTGAAGCGGGGTTCTGTTCCGGGCCGCCATGGTGCGTCAACAATACAATCGGCAGGTCGGACCAGGCCGGCTGCTGTTCGATAAGCCTGAGCAGCGGTTCAAGATCCTGGCCCAGCAAGGCTTCGGAGGACACCAGCAACAATCCCGCACCTTGCTCCAGCTCGCTGCAGAGCCCGTGCAGATCCCGGCTGATGACCCCGTCGAAACCCGCCTCATTGAGCATCATCAGCGCAATCTGGCTGTCGCGACCCAGCGGCGCGAGTATGATCGCGCGCTCGGACGTCGCTTCCTGAAGCATCACGGGTGTTCATCCCCAAGCAATGGCATGCTCGCGCCGTGATAGGTCGGTACCCCGCGCAGTACGCCCTGGAAGGCTTCCAGCGGTTCACCGATGGTCATGCCTTGTGAGCTGATCCGGTATTCACGGATGGTCGACTCATGGCTACCGGTACGCTTCTTGATGATTGAAATGGCCCGGCGGACCTTGCCCAGCGCTTCGAAGTAGCGCAGCAGAATGACCGTATCGGCCAAATAGGTAATGTCCACCGGGGCTTGCATGTCGCCGACCAGGCCATGTTGGGCAACGGTCATGAAGGTCGCGGCGCCTTTGCGGTTGAGGTACAGCAGCAATTCGTGCATGTGCAGCACCAGCGCGTTTTCTTCCGGCATCGCCGTCTGATAGCCATTGATGCTGTCGATCACTACCGTCTTGATGTCGCGCTCATCGACGCAACGACGTACCCGATAGGAAAACTCTCCGGGGGACAATTCGGCGGCGTCCACTTGTTCGATCAACAGATTGCCGGTGTCTTGCAGCGCCTGCAGGTCGATGCCCATGTTGTTCATGCGCTCGAACAACAATCCCAGTTCTTCATCGAAAATGAACAGCGCGGCTTTTTCCCCCCGAGCCACCGCCGCGGCGGCGAAGACCATCGAAATCAGGGATTTGCCGGTGCCGGCCGGGCCGAGAATCAAGGTACTGGAACCGGTCTCGATGCCGCCACCGAGCAGGGCGTCCATTTCCCGGATGCCGCTGGTCAACTGCTGTCGCAGGTAGGTACCGCGGTGTTCGGCCGCCACCAGGCGTGGGAACACATGCACGCCATCACCCATGATGGTGAAGTCATGAAAGCCGCCCCGGTACTTCTGGCCGCGGTACTTCACCACACGGATACGCCGTCGCTCGGCGCCGTAGTTGGGGGTCAGTTCCTCCAGGCGAATCACCCCGTGAGCCACGCTGTGCACGGTTTTGTCGAGGGATTCGGTGGTCAGGTCGTCCAGCAGCAGGACCGTGGCGTCGTAACGCACGAAGTAGTGTTTGATCGCGAGGATCTGCCGGCGATAGCGCAGGGAGCTCTGTGCCAGCAAGCGGATCTCGGACAGGCTGTCCAGGACCACGCGGGTCGGCCTGACCCGTTCGACCGCTTCGAAGATCTGTTTGGTGGCTTCGCCCAACTCGAGGTCGGATGAATACAGCAGCGTCTGTTGGTGCTCGGCGTTGAGCAGGTTTTCCGGCGGCGTCAGTTCGAAGATAGAAACGTTCTGGTCCATTTCCCAGCCATGGGACCGGGCCCCCTGACGCAGTTCGCGCTCGGTTTCGGACAGGGTGATGTACAACGAGCGCTCGCCAGCCCGGGCGCCGGCCAACAGGAAATGCAAGGCGACGGTGGTCTTGCCGGTTCCGGGCTCACCTTCCAGCAGGAACACATGGCCGCGGGACAGCCCGCCATCGAGAATGTCATCCAGCCCTTCGATACCGGTGGCGGCTTTTACGCTGATCAATTCGTTGGCTGTAGACAAGAAATGCCCTCTCATGACTAGGGGGAACGAGGCCGCAGGCGCTAATTGCCTGAACGTGCTGCCTCTTCACTTGACCCTGAGCCGCGATGAGCGTTCAACCTTTGTTACATGCAACTTTGTAGGAGCTGGCTTGCCAGCGAAGGCGGCGTATCAACCCACATTGATGTCGCCTGACACACCGCTTTCGCCGGCAAGCCGGCTCCTACAGCCCCTGCTGCAGCGCTGGATCGTCTGGATTGAGCTGTTCCAGTTGCGCCAACAGAATCTGCACGTTCTGCAACTGTCCACTTTCTTTCCAGTAGTTGATCAACAACACCCGGGCCTTGCGATCATTGGGGTGGCGCTGGACGATTTCCTGCAATTGCTTTTGCGCGGCCTCCAGCTCCTGCTCACCGTGCAGTGTGGTCGCCAGGTCATAGCGGTAATCCTTGTTGTCCGGCTCAAGCTCAACGGCCTTGGACAGCCCAAGCAGGGCGAACTCGCTTTGACCGTGATGCAGCAACCACAGCCCCAGGGCGTGTTGCAAGTAAGCGGAATCGGGCTGTGCCTTCAGCTGCCTGGCCAACAACTCCTGGGCTGCTTCGCTTTGACCCTGCCGGTCCAGCACCTCGATCTGCATCACCAGCGCCGGCAGATTGTCGGGCGCCAGTTGCAAGGTCTGTTCAAGTTCCTGTTGTGCTTCTTTCAACTCGGCGTTGTGCAAATGCAGGCGGGCCAATTGATAGTGGTTGTCAGCGCTTTGCGGGGCGTTTTTGAGCACTTGTTGCCAGGCATCGATGGCCTGCTCCAGCGGGCCGAAATACAAACCCAGATCGTCCGGTGACAGACCCAGCAGCGCATTGACCGCCGCCAGCCGGACGTTCTGATCGCTGTCATCGAGCAACGGCCCCAGCAACAGACTGCGCTGGGCGCTGGACACCAACCCGCTGATGCTTTTGATCGCCGCGATGCGCACCTCGGGCGCCTCGTGCTGCAAGTCTGCATCAGCCAGCTTCAGGGCCACGGAGCTGGGGTAGTTGGGCAGTTCGGCATGCAGCCAGACGCGCCTTTTGGGCGAAATGTCCGGGCGGGCCAATTGCTGGTAAAGCACCCGCGCCGCACCAGGTTGGCCGTTGCGGGCCTGAGTCAGCGCTTCGCTATAACCGCGTTTGATCGCCTCGGGCACCACGGGGGTGGTGCTGCGCATGAAAAACCACGCAAGGCCAACGACAAGCAGGGCGCTGAGGCTGATGAGCAGGTAACGGCGGGACTTGGGCATGCAGGATCCGGGGGGCTGGCAAGTTTTGCAGAGCTGCAAGCTTCGGTCAGGTGGGGCCGTGAGTCAAACCTTGAGCTGTTTATGAAAGAGAGGTTTCTGGCGTTTAAATAAGCTTGACCGTTTGATCAGGACGGAAATCAAAAGTAATGTCCCCCGCCTTCAATGTGTCCGGTTCGACAGGCGCACAGACGACATCGCAGTTTCATGTCGAACCACAATCGCAAAGCTCCCTCTCCAGAGACCTATTGACGACCAGCAATAGCACTCAACACCTGCGATTGTCGGAAAGCGTAGCGCCAACCCGGACAGGGCTGGATTTTGACATTTCCCCACCAGTTCTTGACTGCTCTATAAATGCGCTCAAGCCAGAATTTAAAGATCAGGCGGAGCTGGATCAGCAATGGGGAGCGCTCAAAGAGTACTTAACGAGTGCGACGCTCTCTGAGCAGGAAATACTCGATGTATTCAGCAGTGGCATTCTCCAAAAGGAAACAGGCAAGGTCCTGCGCGAACTACTCAAAGATGCCATAGAGCGCTCGATCCGGTCGCATGGGACGCTTAGTCAAGCAAAAGTAAAAGAGATTCTGGATGCACTCTGCGATTTGCCGCCCAGTCAATGGCAAGCAGCGCTTGGAGAAACTGTAAGGTTTACGAGTGCTCCAAACGCTGCGGGTTTGATGAATTTCATCCAGACCAAGCTGGAGTTGTCAGCCATTGAGTTGGACAAGAAAATTGCGAACAAGCAGTTGGTCTCCGACTCTCAGTGGGACGCCATCAAAGGTATAATCCGAGACGCCAGGCAATATGTACGTTCCAGTGATTTCGACGTTCGCGATGCATGGGACATGCTCAAGGAGGACTGTGAGCGGCGTCCCTCGCCCAAGGAAGCACAAGAACATCTGTCCAGGTTAATCGCTGGACTGCGTAACAGTGGAGAGCGTAAGCGTTGGAACGATAAATTTATCGATAAGGTTCAGGCTGTCTGCGATCAGCTCGATCCCGGGTTTCGAGGCGCGTCGTCCGAACCAGCGAAAGAGCGACCGGTAGAACTCATTTCACTGAGATTTTTCAATCCGCCGACGCCACACAGTTCTGCACCGACGTTACTGGAGCGTATTGAGTCCTTTGAGCGGCACACAAACTTTTATTCGCACATCAATACAGCAGGAACGCACAAGCCGGAAACCTTGCTTGGCAAAGTTTTGCTCGTCTGCAATGTAATGGATACGTTTGGAGTCTTGAGGTTAGACAGCCGCCATATTTCAACCAGCAGGCCCGTTCCACAGCCAAGCAGCAGGGCCTGGAAAAATGGTTCGGCCGATTTTACTGAATCGCCGTTCGAGCCGGCTGCGGGGCAGCCGCAACCTCCCACCTGCACTGAACCTTTGACCACGCTCACACAGGCCATTGCAAAAGCGGATGAATGGTTAACACGCAATTTAGTGCCATGGAACAGTGTGGGTGCTGTACCGGAGAATGTAGAGATCAAGATCGAGGAGTTACTGGAACCGGTTTACAAAGCTACAACAGCAATATTGAACGACCAGCCGTCTGCTGTGGTGGTTGTCAGGGAGCAGGTAAACGGATTACTTGAGCGGATGGCCGCCAATCTGGTCAGCAACGGCGCGGCTGTCTTGAGCAGTGCGGGTGCCTTGCTTGAGCGTAATCCAGGTCGTACCACGGGTGCTTTCGCGGCTTATGTAGCGGTCAGCAACTTTTATGCCTATTGGTTTTCCCCTGAAGCGCCCCCCATCATCGTTCCCGCCGAACAAAGTTCCGATTGGTACGGCGTTTCCGATCCGGCATCCGAAATCAGAGAAAACATTCTGGATGATTTGGTGTTTATGTTCGAGGAGTTCCCCGAACTCGCGTTGGCACTCGAGGAGCGGGTTGATCAATCCATCTACGTTGAGCCTCATCTCGACCTTCAACTTTTAGAGGATATCGACATACTGCTCCGGCAGCCTTCTGCCGCTGATTCCAGTGTCAGTTATCTTGAACTCATAGAAGAAATTATCCGGTTATCAGAAGTCGATGAGGGCGATGAGATTGAGGATTACCCGTCTGCCGAAGCGCTGCCCGCACCGTTGGCAGTGTTCCAACCATTGATGCGCAAAGCACGCAGCGCGGCCAGAGAGGTGCTGGACAGTACTGCGGCGACGAATTCAGTACCTGGTGTGCATTGGGCTATTGAACGTGTGCGTGAGAACAAAATGCTACCCAAGGTGACTGATAGGGCTGGGGCGGCGCCGGAAGTCGCCCCGGGAATCACCATCGAAATAGCCACGGACAAGGTCGTTGACGCTTTGAAAAGTGCAGAGGCCATCGTTGACCCACTGACATTTATACAAAACAGCGTGGACACAATCATCAGCGAATCCAGCTTGCCCGATGACTTGAAGCGAACCCTGAATTCCACTTCGACCCTTGACGTCACGTTCAAGGAAATTACCTTGCGTGATAAGTTCGGTAACGCGCTTCCACGTCGTGAGAGGGGAATGACATTCACGCTTGCGGAACTCTGTGCCGATTACCACTTGCGGGTAAAGGCCAGTAATGAAGAGTTCAACATCCAATGGCCGTCATATTTTTCGGAAGCACTCAAGAACACTATTCGTAATGTCGATTTGCAGGCAGCGTACAAGGACAGTGTCAAGTCAACATTCGAACGTCCCGATGTTAAAGAATTATGGAAGCTGGCCAAGGAATACGAATTAAAGACTGCACTGGAGTCCTATGAAAACCTTGGCACTGCTTCGCCAGACGGCATAAGTCTCGTCAAAAAATTCCTGGCTGGGAAAACACGACCGCAGATTATCTATTTAAACAACCCTCGAGAAAATACACCTGCCAAAGTCAGTAATGCTGTGTATTTGGGCGATTCCGACGGTTTTGGGTTGTTTGTGTTCCTTGGAGGAGACAACGCCGTTTTCGAATTGCCCGCCGCGAGTGCGCAAAGGAAGATCGTCATCGAGAGCAATAAGCAACTCCAGGAAAAACTGCTGGATCGCATTCCTCTTTATGAAAAGCTTTCACGAAAAAGCAGTGATTTCGAGTTTGTCGATCCTGTTTTTACGCTATTCAATTTCTATCCGCGTTATGCGCCGGTTCTGTTCGATATGACCGCTGATGCTGTAAGCGAGTTATATAAAAGGCAACTGACCCAAGTGTTATCGGACATTGATACCCTGGTTTCAACCGACGAGGAGCGCTTTACGGATGGCTTGGTCGCGGCAGTCGGAAAGCTGCTGACGGCAATGTCGATCGTATCGATAGTTCCGGGGGCCACGGTTCTTGCAACAAAGGGCGCACGTATGGCGGCATCCTTTTTGTTCGGCGCCAGCGCATCGACGACAGAGTTGATACGGGGCGAAATGGCCGATGATCCAACAGCGGCTGCAGGATTTCGAGCCAATGCTTATCGCGGTTTTATCATGGAGTTTGCAGGTCCGCTGGCGGGAAGGTTGTTAGGCCGGGTCTTTGAGAAATCGATCGCTACGCAAATCGCGCGTTCAGTATTCAGACGAATCAACTCCATGATTCATAAGCTGCCCAAGCCCGTCAAATGGATTGCGCCCCTTGTAAGAGATCCGCAGGCGCTGACAGTAAGGTTGGGGTTGAAATTCAGAAGTCATAAAACTGTAAGGCAATTGCAGAACCTGGATAGAGGGCCAGAGTTCGCACAGATGCTTATTAAAGACACTAAGACGGTGTATTTTTCCGGCCCCACGGAAGGCTACATTTACCAGGGGGTTGTCATGCGCGGCGATATGCGGCCGCCTCACGTGGTGTTCGACAAGGGTTTCAAGTTGCGTACCCCCATTACGGATGTCAATCAGGTCAATGGAATGCGCGGAGGTTTTGGAGGGGGTAAAAACGCATTGGACATGGATGGCATGGGTATATCCACTTCGCCTTACTACAAGCACAGTGGTGCCGGTGCTTATCAATATGGTGGTGGTCGAGGCGGATACACCTATGTCGTCGATGCCAGACAGATGAGGGGATATCACCTGTACGCCAATGATCACTGGAAAAAATACCCGACCTCGACGTTGGGCATGCGCCCCTATGAAGTCAATTATGGCCAGGACATCCCGGCTTCGGCAGTGCTCGGCTGTTATGACAAACAGGGCAAATTCATCCCAAATCCCGCGTCCCTCAAAAACAGTATTGAAGCCAGCAAGCCCATTCAACTGAACGGCGATATTGTCTACCGGCCAGCCAAATCATTCATTCCACCGGCTAATGCAACCACGGCATCTTTCAGGCCGTTGTAAATCATTGGCATAGGGGAGCGAAGAATAGAATGGGTTGACAGGTTTCGTTACCGGCGAAACCTGCCTTGCCCCACAACACTGACTACGCTTTCTGGATAGCCCGCCAAGAGCTTTCCCGATGCAAGCACTGCTGCAATACTTCAAGGCCATCCTCCACCCCGGCCCCGGGGTGTTGCTTTTCGCCTTGAGAACCATCGCCGCCGGGTTGTTGACCCTGTACTTGGCTTTTGTGTTCGACCTCGAACAGCCCAAATGGTCGATCATGGCCGTGGTCATCGTCAGTCAGCCACTGGCGGGCATGACCCTGGCCCGCAGCTTTGGTCAGGTCATCGGCACCACGCTGGGCGCGATTGTGGCCGTGGTGATCATGGCGATCTTTCCCCAGGCGCCGGTGCCTTTCCTGATTACGCTGTCGCTGTGGCTGGCGCTGTGTACTGCTGGTGGCACCTTGTTGCGCTACACCAGTTCCCAGGCATTTGTGCTCAGCGGCTACACGGCGGTGGTGGTGGGGCTGCTGGCCGTCCCGGATCAGGACGGCACCTTCCTGCTGGCGGTGACCCGGGTCACCGAAACGCTGCTGGCGGTGGCCTGTGTGTGCGTCGTCAGCCTGCTGACCGCGCGCCCGGAGGCCGTGGCCAAGGATTACTTCGCCAGGATCGATCAGGTGATCAAACTGCTGGCGACCCACGCCAGTGCCGTGATTCGTACCGAGGAAAGCGAGGCGGACTTCCACGCTCGGCAGATGCAGTTGCTTGGGCAGATCAGCGCATTGGAAGGGGTGCGTCGGCATTTGTATTACGACGCGCCGCGGTTGCGCAGTGCCGACGATCTGGTGCAGCTGCTCGGCAACCAACTGTTGCTGCTGACGGCTCGGCTCACCGCCTTGCGCCACCAGCGCGAGCTGTTGCTCGAACGCTGGGAGGGCGAAATACCTGTTGAAATACAGCAATTGCTCAGCGAAGAACTGGTCTTTCTCGACGAGTTGGCCCGGCAAGGGCGCGCATTGTCCAGCGAGCAGCGGCACCAGTTTGCAGCGTTGCGACAGCGTTTCGATGCACTGGCCTACCGTTCGGAACAACTGACCGAGCCCTTCAAGGCCACCTTGCGCTCTCTGTCATGGTCATTGCGCTGGGAACAGGCGCGGATGTTGCAACAGATGGAAACCATTCTGGATCTGAGCGATGCGATCCAGAGCGGACGCAAGGCCAGCAGCATGTTTCGCGGAAAGGCCAATCCCTTGCACCTGGACTTCACCCTGGCGGCGATGAACGCCATCCGCGCGTACTGCGCATTGATGGTGGCGGGAATGATCTGGATCGAAACCGGCTGGGACGGTGCCCGGGGCGGGATGATTGTGGCCGGGATTCTCTGCTCGCTGATGGCGACGTTTCCCCGGCCGCTGCTGGCAGCCCAGAGCTATGCCCGGGGCCTGGGGCTGGCGCTGGTGGTGTCGGCGCTGCTGCAGTTCGCGCTGGTGCCGATGATCAGCAACTTCGAAATGCTGGCGGTGCTACTGGCGCCCTTGCTCTATGCCGTTGCGGTGGGGTTGTCGAGCCCGCCCACCACGGGCACCGGGATTGGTCTGGGGCTGTCGACGTTTTTGCTGCTTGGCCCTACCAACACCGGGATTGGACAGAACAGTGCGATCCAGTGGTTCGAATTTGCTGGCGCGTACGTCTGCGCCGCCACGCTGGCGTTGAGTGTGTACGCCTTGATATTTCCGTTCAGGCCCGTACTGCGCATTCGCCGGCTGCACCAGGAGAACTGTGAGCAGGTCCATGCCTTGCTGAAAATGCCGGCCACCGATGAAAACCAGTTTGCCTTCGAAAGCCGCATGGTCGACCGCCTGACCACGATGCTGGGGCTGTTGCCCGCGATTGCGGACAAGCCATCGCGCGAGCTGTTCGAGGTCAGCCTCGCCTGCCTGGCCCTGGGCACCGCCTTGAACCAGCTCCGGCAGCAGGGGCAGAACAACGTACTGCTGAGCCCGTCGACGCAAACCCGGCTGTTGGCCACCGTTCGGGATACCGGGCGACTGGTCGCCGGGCGCCCCGACATCGATGTCGATCAGGTGCTCGACAACCTGCATACCTTGGGTGATGAGCTGGATGCGCTGCACTCCAGTGTCCACGAGCACCTGTGGTCTGTTTTTCGAATGCGCGTGGCGTTGTTGATCGTGGTGTCATTTTTGGAGCGGCACCGTGGCCACTTTGAAGCCGTCCCATTGCAAGGAGTACCGGCGCTTGCCCATTGATATTGAAATAGGCGGGGTCTACCTGCCGCCGATTGCCCAGGCGCTGCTGCTGGGGTTGCCGGTTTTCATGGTGCTGGACTGGCTCCTGCGGCGCCTCGGCGTGTTGCAGTTCGTCTGGCATGAAGCCTTGTTCGAAGGCGCGTTGTACGCCTGCGTGTGCGCGACGTTGATTCTGGTGATGGGAGCCTGATGCCTTGAAGAAGATCCTTGCTCAACTCACAACCCTGGCGGTGGTCGCGCTGGCCTTCGTGCTCGGCTGGTTTGCCTGGGAACACTACACCCGCGCACCCTGGACCCGGGATGCACGGGTGCGGGCCGATGTGGTGACCTTGTCCGCCGATGTCGCGGGACGCATCGTCAACCTCGGCGTGCAGGACAACCAGCATGTGCAGAAGGGGCAGTTGCTGCTGGAAATCGATCCCTCGCGCTACACCCTGGCGGTGCAGCATGCCAAGCAGTCCGTGGAAGTGGCGAAGGCCGCGCTGGGGCAATCGGAAGCGACCATCGTCGCCAGCCAGGCGCTGTTGCGCCAGCGTCAAAGCGAGGAGCACCGCCGTCGGACTCTCAAGGAACGCTCGGCGATTTCCGGTGAAGAGTGGGAAAAGTCCAGCACCGAGGTATCGGTGGCCCAGGCCGATCTGCTGCGCAACCAGGCCAACCTTGGCTTCGCCCAGGCCAACGTGCAACTGGCCATTGCCGCGTTGGCCGAGGCCGAGCACGACCTGGAGCGCACCCGGGTCGAGTCCCCGGTCAGTGGCTACATCACCAATCTGCTGACTCGCCAGGGCGACTACGCGACGGCGGGTGGTCCGTTGGTGGCGGTGGTGGACAGTAACTCGTTTTATGTCAGCGGCTACTTCGAAGAAACCAAACTGCCGCGAATCGGGGAGGGGGATCGGGTCGACATTGAATTGATGAGTGGCGAGCGCTTCGGCGGCACCGTGCAAAGCATCGCCTTCGCCATCGCCGACCGGGAAAACCTGCCTGGCGGTCGACTGCTGGCCAACATCAACCCGAGCTACACCTGGATCAAACTGGCGCAGCGCGTGCCGGTGCGGATACGGATCGATCCGGATTATGCCGGGAAAGACAACTTGCGGGCGGGGACTACGGCTACGGTGACTGTTCGGGAAACCCAAAAAACTGAAGAGCAACGTTAAGGGCTTACACACATTTCTGGACAACACGCGAACCCGTAGGAGCTGGCTTGCCAGCGAAAGCAATGTGTCAGTCAACATTGATGCGGGCTGTGCCACCGTCTTCGCTGCGATGCGGCGACCCGACAAGCCAGCTCCTACAGGGGATTTGCGTCTGTTTTACCCGTCATTTTTCACGTTGGGAATGAACGCGGCGCTGCCGGATTCATGGGCGTGAAACAACCGGGCGCCGTTGTTTGGCTTGGTGGTGATCAGCTGATGGTCGGCAGTCAGGTAATCCAGGGGCAATTGTTTGATGTCTTCGTACTGCTCCACGATGATCGTGCGTTCAGGATTCCAGGTCTCGCCACTTTGTTTCTCCAGCCACGCCATCAATGCCGCGCTGTCACCTGTTTGTGGAATGTCCGAATCCGGGGCCACGTAGTAGAACGGTGAACCATGGTTTTGCAGGTACATGGGCAGTTTATTGTCGACATCCACCAGCACCATGCGCCATTCGTTCCACGGTGCGGTTTTGATGGCTTGCGCTCGTACATCCCGGCTGAACTGCATGACACCGCCACCGCCACCGTTGGTCCAGGGATAGACAATGCCAAGTATCAGAAACAAAAAACCTGCTGCCCCGGCAATACCCTTTGTCCAACCAGGCCCACTGACGTTACCGGCAGCCTGGCGCTCGGCCATTCGGCGGGTGACCCACCAGGCTGCCAGCAACTGGGCAAATGGCACCAGAGGCAAGACGTAGTAGCTACGCCGGCTGCCACTGGCGGTGAAAAACAGGAACAGCAACGCCAGGCCCTGGATCAGCCAGCGAATGTTAGGCTCGGTGTGCTTCCAGTTCCGCAACGCCACCCACAGGCCGAGTATCCAGCAGGGCGCCCACGGCAGGGTATAGACCGGCAGATAGAGCAGGTAGGTATAGATCGGGCCTATGTTGTCGAAGGGCTTGAAAAATCGAACGACGTTTTCCCGGAATACCAGTCCGAGCCCGCTCTCCCCATAAGCAGGTGCGCCATAGCGCTGCGACAACATGAACGGCACCATGTAGAACACACCCGCTACCAGCATCGCCAGGCACATGCGTCGATTGAGATGGTTTTTCCAGCGTCCCTCGCCAAGCAGATGTGGCAGCAGCATCAACCCCGGAAGGATGAATCCGATCAAGCCCTTGAACAGCGACGTCAGTGCCAGGATCAGGAAAAATACGCTGTACCGACTCAGTCGCGTGTCATCCGGGCCGCGCCAATACCACCAGACAGCTGCCAGTACCCCGCAAACCGTCAGGATGTCCGCCGTGGCTACCCGCGCCCAGAACACGAAAAAGAACGTCGTCGCCAGGAACCAGCCGGCCAACAGACCGGTGCCTTTGTTATATAGCTGCCCGCCGATCAGGTAGACCAGCCAGATGCTCAGCCAGGCAGCGATGACAGAGGACAGGCGTAGTGACCAGTGACCGAGGCCACCCATCAGGTGGGCAGTGGCCGTAATCAACCAATAGGATGGCAGGGGCTTGTCGTAATAGGGCATGCCTTTGAGGTAAGGGTCGAAATAGTCACCGGTTTGCAGCATTTGCAGGGCGATGTTTGCCCAGCGCGTTTCTGCACCCCAAAGCTCTCTGGCCCCCAACCCGAATAGCAATAGAAGCGCGGATACGCCAAGCAGAAGCAGCAGCGCACCCTGGTCACTTTTCAAAAACCTGATAAATGAATTGTTCATGACTATTTCGCATTAAGCGGGAAGCCGCTGGAACATTAAGCTATCCGGCGAAATGTGATGATATTGTCAGTAGATTGCGAATAATCCATTAGTTCTGATTTAAATTTTTTGCCATAAAAACTGACATAAAGCTGTGATTTACAACATGAAAAATAACTTGTTGTAATTTGTCAGGGTGCATGTCTTATAAATGTAAATGTCTTCACCAAACTTTCACTTCTTTTTAACAAATAGCACTCCAGACTTCTCGCTCCAGACTGCGCAATGTTGGCAACGGAATATGATCAACTCGGGTGGAGAGGGTTTCCCTGGATTTGTTCGTAGCGCGGCGTCATTGAAAGCGTACAGCTCACGCTAGTCAGCGTGCATTCAATTCAGGGATCAACTACATGTCTTCCCCTTCAACCCTCCAGCCGTCCATGGCCATGCGCCTGCATTCGTTCGTTCTGGGTATCTTGACGCTGCTGTTGTTCGTGATGGTGAGCAATCAGCAGTCGTTCATTGGCTTCGACTCGCGGTTTGTGATGTTCGCCCAGGAAATGCTGCGCCATGGGCCGAGTATTTTCCCGACGACCTACGGTGAGCCTTACGCCGACTACAGTGCGATGTCGACGTTTTTTATCTATGTACTTTCGTTGCCTTTCGGGCATGTGACGAGCTTCACGGCCTGGCTGCCTTCCTCGATTGCCGCCGCGGTGATTGTGACGCTCATGTATCGCCTGCTCGCGCCGTACTCATCAAAGTGGGCGCTGGTCAGTATTGCGTTGATGTTGCTGAGTGTGACGTTCATCAGTGAGGTGAGGGCTGTATCGCTGGACCTGATGCTGGCGGCGGTTTCATTCGCGGTTTTTTACCTGGCCTATGCGGCAGATCACTTCAATGCACGCAGGCGTCTCGCTGGGCTGTTTGCGTTGTTGATGCTGGGCTTTGCCATTCGCGGGCCGATCGGCCTGATCGTGCCTACCGGCATGCTATGCAGTTATTACCTGTTCAGCGGTCAATACAGGCGGATGCTTGGCTTTGGTGTGGTTGCCTTGGCGCTGCTGTGCCTGTGCATCGGATTGATCTTGTGGCTGGCCGATATCAGCGGCGATGCAGCCTTTGTGCGGGATGTTATTCGCATGCAGGTGACGGGGCGCATCGATGGCAGCGAAGGCTCCAGCAATGTGCTGTTCTATTTCACCAGTTCCCTGGGCAATTATGCGTTGGCTTATCCACTTGCATTGCTGACATTGGTGGGCGTGCTGGCCGGCGATAGAAATGATCGCGGGCCACAATGGCGATTGATGATGTTTTGCGCGGCTGCAGGTCTGATCGTGCTGATCGGGCTTTCGATTCCCCAGGCTAAGAAAGCGCGCTATCTGTTGCCGATGTTGCCGATGGCAGCCATTGTCGCGGCTTATCCGTTCCAGGCCGCAGGCGGTCGTCTGTTTGCCGGCTTGAGACTGCTGATACAAGGGCTCTGGCTGGTGCTGCCGGGCGTGCTGTTTGGTGTTGTGCTGATTGCGCATCATCGGCTACCGGAATCATTGCCCTCCATCGGTTTGATCCTTGGGCTGCTGGTTTTTCTGCAGATCGTCGCCTTGGTCTCGCTGTTCAAACCAGCGTTGAGAGTGGCAGGTCTGGCGTGTTCTGCGGTGTTGGCGGTGTGGTCGGTCTACATCCTGTACGTTGAACCCATTCAACGCGGCGCGTATGACACGCGCCAGTTCTCTCTGGCGGTGCTTGACCGGGTGCACAATGATTCCGTACCGCTGGTGCTGCATGGCCTGGGCAAGGACGCGAAGGCAATCAAGTTCATGGTCAATGCGGATACTGACGTTCGACCGATTTTCACCGAGACGTCCGAACAGCTGGAGGCGGTCAAAGCCCCCGCCTACATAGTCATGAGTGAAGCGTCTTACCGGAAACTCCCGCCATCGCAGGTCTTGCCACTGCCGCGGGTGTTGGAAGGTCGTTTCGACAAGGATGACTACGTATTGCTGCAACTTGCACCTTGATTCGTTGCGCCTTGATGCATCACAGGGATTTACCCTGGCTTTTTGAAAAGTAAAAAAAAGCCCCGCGACCGAATGAGGCGCGGGGCAAAAAATTTGGTTGGTTGCGGCCAACCAAAGGAGCACTTGAAAGCGGTTATTTGCTGGCGACCGTCTCCGGCTGCCAGCCGCCACCGAGGGCCTTGTAGATCGCGACGATGCCGCGATACAGGTCGATCTCGGCCTGGGCCTGGGTGTCTTCTGCCGCCAGACGCTCACGCTGGGCATCGAGCAGGACGAGGAAGTCCGAGGTGCCTTCGCGGTAGCGGATCTCGGCGAGGTCTGCTGCGGAACGGCTCGACTCACTCTGGCGAATCAGCGAAATCAGACGCTGTTGGCGTTTGTTGTAGTCGCTGAACGCGTTTTCCGATTCCTCCAGGGCCAGCAACACTTGCTGCTCGTAGGTCGCCAGCGCGCCCTCGGCATCGGCATCGGCACCGCGTATGCGGGCTTTTACGCTACCCAGGTCAAACGCCGCCCAGGTGATGCTTGGGCCCAGTGCCCACGCGTTGGCCGCCGAGGAACCGATCTGCGAACCACGCCCGGCGGTCCAGCCGAGGAAGCCGCTGAGGCTGACACGGGGGAACAGATCAGCCTTGGCCACGCCGATTCGCGCCGTGGCCGAAGCCAGTTGGCGTTCGGCGCTGAGGATGTCCGGACGGCGTTGCAGCAGCTCGCCCGGATTGCCGATCGGCAGTGCCTTGGCAATCGCCGGCAAGTCTTTCGGGCTCAGGTCCACGGTCAACTTGTCCGGCCGCTGGCCCAGCAGGGTGGCGATACGGTTTTTCTGCCGAACCTGTTCGGCCTGCAATTGCGGCACGCTGGCTTCGACCGAGGCCAGACGGGCATCGGCGCGCTCCACATCGAGCTGGTCGCCGACACCGGCATCACGCAGGCTGATGGTGATCTTGCGCGACTCCCGCTGGTTTTCCAGGTTGGCCAAGGCGATTTTTTCCCGCAACTGCGCGCCGCGCAGTTGACCGTAGGAATCCACCAATTCGGCAATCATGGTGACTTGCAGTTGGTACAGGTCGGCCTCGAACGCCTGTTGCTCGGCGTTGGCCGACTCTAGGTTGCGCTGGATGCGGCCAAACAGGTCGATCTCCCAGGCCATGTCCAGGCCCAGGTCATAGCGTTCGGTATTGACCCGGTTGGTGGCCTGGCCGGGAATCTGCCCCTTGCCCAGGTCACTGCTGGCGCGGCTGGTGATGGTCGGCATGGCGTCGTTGCTGACGTCATCCCTGATCGCCCGCGCCGCTTTCCAACGGGCAAAGGCGACGCGCAAATCACGGTTGCCCTTGAGGGACTCGGTCACCAACTGGTTGAGGGTCGGGTCTTCGAACTGCTGCCACCAGATGCCTTCGAAGCGCGAACGGTCGAAGTTCTTCTGGCCGGCCGCACCATCGGTGGCTGTGGTGATGTTGGCGGGTTCAGTAGCTGGTGTCTTGTAGTCCGGGCCGACGGCACAGGCGCTCAGCGCCAGGACCAGCAGGCTCGGCAAAAAGGCTTTCAAACTCATCAGTGCGACTCCAGCTTCAGGGTCTTGGCCGCTTTGCGCTTCTCGCCGCGCTCCACGAAATTACGAATCAACACGTAGAACACCGGCGTCAGCAACAGACCGAAGAAGGTCACCCCGAGCATCCCGGAGAACACCGCCACACCCATGGCGTGACGCATCTCGGCACCGGCACCGCTGGAGAACACCAGTGGCACCACACCCATGATGAAGGCGAAGGAGGTCATCAGGATCGGCCGCAGACGCAGGCGGCAGGCTTCCAGTACGGCGGCCAGCGGGTTCATGCCTTCCAGCTGTTTATCCTTGGCAAACTCGACGATCAGAATCGCGTTCTTACAGGCAAGCCCTACCAGTACGATCAGGCCGATCTGGGTGAAGATGTTGTTGTCACCGCCCGAGGCAATCACACCGGTGATGGCCGACAGCAGGGTCATCGGTACGATCAGGATCACCGCCAGTGGCAGGCTCCAGCTTTCGTATTGAGCCGCCAGTACCAGGAACGCCAGCAGCACGCAGAGCGGGAACACGAACAGCGCGGTGTTGCCGGACAGGATCTGCTGGTAGGTCAGGTCGGTCCATTCGTAGGTCATGCCGTTGGGCAGTTCGTCCTTGAGCAGTTTCTCGATGGCTTTTTCGGCCTGGCCGGAGCTGTAGCCAGGGGCTGCCGCACCGTTGATTTCAGCGGTGATAAAGCCGTTGTAGTGCATCACGCGGTCCGGGCCCGAGGTGTCGCTGACCTTGATGAAAGTCGCCAGCGGGATCATCTCGCCCTTGTTGTTGCGCACTTTGAGCTGGCCGATCTGGTCGGATTCGAGGCGGAACTGCTGCTCGGCCTGAACGTTGACCTGATAGGTGCGGCCAAAGCGGTTGAAGTCGTTGGCATACAGCGAACCCAGGTAAATCTGCAGCGTGTCGAAGATGTCACTGACAGCCACGCCGTGGGTCTTGGCTTTTTCCCGGTCGATGGCGGCATCGACCTGCGGCACGTTCACGGTATAGCTGGTGAACAGGCCGGCCAGTTCCGGAACGCTGTGGCTCTTGGCAATGATGTTCATGGTTTCCTTGTACAGCTCCTCGTAGCCCAGGTTGCCCCGGTCTTCGATTTGCAGGCGGAAACCACCAATAGTGCCCAGGCCTTGTACCGGCGGTGGCGGGAAGATCGCCATGTAGGCTTCCTGGATGTTCGCGTACTGGCCGTTCAACGCGCCGGCAATCGCACCGGCGGACATGCTCGGGTCTTTGCGCTCATCGAACGGTTTGAGGGTCACGAACACGATGCCGGCGTTCGGGCTGTTGGTGAAGCCGTTGATCGACAGGCCAGGGAAGGCCACCGCACTTTCCACGCCAGGCTGTTTCAACGCCAGATCAGACATGCGCTTGATCACGTCTTCGGTACGGTCCAGGCTCGAGGCATCGGGCAATTGCGCGAAGGCCACCAGGTACTGCTTGTCCTGGCCGGGTACGAAACCGGTCGGGGTGCTGGAGAAGCCAAAGAAGGTCAGAACCATCAGGCCGGCGTACAGCAGCAGGGCGATACCGCTTGAGCGGATCACGCGGGCAACGGTGCCGACGTAACCATGGCTGGCCTTTTCAAAGAAGCGGTTGAACGGGCGGAACAGCCAGCCACCGAATACCTTGTCGAGCACCTTGGAGAAACGGTCTTTCGGTGCGTCATGGCCCTTGAGCAATACCGCCGCCAGCGCTGGCGACAGGGTCAACGAGTTGAAGGCCGAAATCACAGTCGAGATTGCGATGGTCAGGGCGAACTGCTTGTAGAACTGGCCGGTCAGGCCGGAAATGAACGCCGCCGGAACAAACACCGCACACAGCACCAGCGCCGTGGCAATGATCGGGCCGGTCACTTCACCCATGGCCTTTTTGGTCGCGTCGAAGGGGTTGAGCCCCAGTTCAATGTTACGTTCGACGTTTTCCACCACCACGATCGCATCGTCCACCACGATCCCGATGGCCAATACCAGGCCGAACAGCGACAGGGCGTTCAGTGAGAAGCCGAATAGATGCATCACGGCAAAGGTACCGATCAGCGACACCGGCACCGCCACCAGCGGAATGATCGAGGCGCGCCAGGTTTGCAGGAACAGGATCACCACCAGCACCACGAGGATCAGTGCTTCGAAGAGGGTGTGAACCACCGCCTCGATAGAGCCGCGCACGAAGATCGTCGGGTCATAGACGATGCTGAAATCCATGCCTTCCGGGAAGCCCTTCTTCAGTTCGGCCATTTTGGCCCGAACTTCGTTGGAGATTTCGATGGCGTTGGAGCCCGGACGCTGGAAGATCGGGATCGCCACCGCCGGCTGGTTGTTCAGCAAGGAACGCAGGGCGTATTGGCTGGAGCCCAGTTCAACGCGAGCGATGTCCTTGAGGCGGGTGATCTCACCGTTATCGCCGGAGCGAATGATGATGTTCTCGAACTCTTCCTCACTGACCAAACGGCCCTGCGTGTTGACCGACAGCTGGAAGCTTTGGGCATTTGGGGCAGGGGGAGCGCCCAATGCACCGGCGGCCACCTGGCGGTTCTGTTCACGAATGGCCGTTACAACGTCAGTGGCGGTCAGGTTGCGCGAAGCGGTTTTGTTCGGGTCGAGCCAGACACGCAGCGAGTAATCGCCCATGCCAAACAGCTGCACATCACCGACACCGCCCAGACGCGCAAGCTCATCCTTGATGTTGAGGATCGCGTAGTTGGACAGGTACAACATGTCGTAGCGTTTGTCCGGCGAGGTCAAGTGCACGACCATGGTCAGGTCGGGCGAGGCCTTGTCCACGGTGATACCGATGCGCGTCACTTCCTCGGGAAGCTTCGGTTCGGTCCGGGTCACGCGGTTCTGCACCTGCACCTGGGCATTATCCAGGTCAGTACCCAGGGCAAAGGTGATGGTCAGGGTGATCTTGCCGTCGGCGGTCGACTGCGAAGACATGTACAGCATGTTCTCGACGCCGGTAATGGCTTGCTCCAACGGCGCAGCCACGGTTTCACCGATGACTTTAGGGTTGGCACCCGGGAAGTTGGCGCGGACCACCACAGTCGGCGGTACCACTTCCGGGTATTCGCTGATCGGTAGCTGGAACAGCGAGATGGCGCCGGCGATCAGGATCAGCAGCGATAGCACCGCTGCGAAGATCGGCCGTGAAATGAAGAATTGGGAAAAATTCATCGGAGTCGTTATCCCTTAACCGCGTGGGTTCGCAGCAGCCAGTTTCACAACCGTGCCCGGCGCGACCTTGGCAGGCGCAACTTGTGGCAGGTTGCTGGCTTCCAGCGCTTGTCGTTGTTGTGCCAGGGCCGCGAGAGTTTGTTCGCTGGCCATCGGGATCACTTCAGGGGTGACTGGCGAGCCAGGACGGACCCGTTGCAAGCCCTTGACGATGATGGTGTCGTCCTTGTTCAGGCCGTTGCGCACGATGCGCAGCCCTTCGATTTTCGGCCCCAGCTCGACCGCGCGATAAGCGGTCTTGTTGTCGGCATCCATCACCAGCACGAACTTCTTGCCAAGGTCGGTGCCGACCGCTTCATCGTTGATCAGCATGGCGTTGTAGGTGCCGCTGCCCACCAGTTTCAGGCGTGCATAGAGACCCGGGGTGTAGCTGCCGTCGCTGTTGTCGAACACGGCGCGACCGCGGATGGTACCGGTCTTGGGGTTGACCTGGTTGTCGACGAAGTTCATCTGGCCCTGGTGCGGGTTGCCGTCTTCGTTCGACAGGCCCATGTACACCGGGGTAGTGGCGCCGCGTTTACCCTGGCGGGCGAGCTGGGTGTACTTGAGGAACACACGCTCATCGGCGTCGAAGTAGGCGTAGACCTTGTCGGTGGAGACCACGCTGGTGAGCGGGGTGGTATCGGCGGTCACCAGGTTGCCGGCAGTGATTTCCGCACGGCTGACGCGGCCGCTGATCGGCGCAGTAACGCGGGTGAAGCTCAGGTTCAATTTCGCCAGATCAAGTTGAGCCTGGAGGGCACCGACTGCGGCGCGAGCCTCTTGGGCAGCGCTGGTACGCGAATCGGCCAGCTCGGCGGAAATGGCGTTGCTGGTGCGCAGGCGCTCACCGCGCTGGGCTTCGTTTTCGCTGCGGGTGGCATTGGCGCGGGCCTGGGCAACCAGGGCTTCGAGGCGGCGGACTTCGGCTTGGAACGGACGCGGGTCGATCTGGAACAGCAGGTCGCCTTTCTTGACCAGCGCGCCTTCAGTGAAAGCCACTTCATCGATCTGACCGGAGACCCGTGGGCGAATCTCGACGGTTTCCGGTGCTTCAAGGCGTCCGGTGAATTCGTCCCACTCGTTGACCGGTTGCTCGAGCACCTTGGCCACGCTGACCTTGGCTGCGGGCATGGTTGCGGCCGTTTGCGGTGCTTTGCCGCACGCGCTGATCACCACTACGGCCAACAGGGCCAACGGGAAGCGCAAATGTTTGAGTGATTGTTCCATGGATGCATCCGCCAATGTGTTGAGATTGGCGAATGATGCGCGGCGGGTTTGTATCTCACGAATCGAATGGGGCAAAGGTAACTATCATTCGGAATGATATGAGACCCAAGGCAGCTCTCTAGCCTGCGCCTTTTGCCAAGAGACGATCAACGAGGTCGATGGCAATTCTGTGTTTCCAGAATTGCAAAGGTCTGGCCTGGAACCGAGTGGGCTCCAATCGCGGGCGGGCCCGCTCCCACAGGGTTATTTGAAACGCCACAATCCCTGTGGGAGCGGGCTAGCCCGCGAAGAGGCCATCAGCCTCGATACATGATCTGGATCAGGCCAGGCTATCCGGATCCCCAAAGAACATCTGAATCCGCGACCGCAACCAGCGCTCACCCGGATCGTTGTCCTGCGACCCACGCCACGCCATGTGCAATTCAAAGCTGCGCACCGGCAACGGCGGATCTTCGGCCCGCACGCCACCTGCCGCCGTCAGTGCATCGGCCGTGTAATCCGGCACCGTGGCCACAATGTCCGTGCCGGACAGCAGGGTGCTCAAGCCGTTGAACTGCGGCACGGCCAACACCACATGACGTTTGCGCCCCAATTTTTCCAGCTCTTCATCGATGAAGCCGCTGAGGTCGCCGGCAAACGACACCAACGCGTGGGGGCGGGCGCAGTAATCATCCAGGCTCAACGGCCCCGGTACCGTGTCGGCGCGCAGAAGCTTCGGCTGGCTGCGACGCAGCACTTTACGCTTGGCATTGGCCGGCAAGTCGGTGGTGTAGCTGACGCCGATGGAAATTTCCCCAGACGCCAACAACCCTGGCATCAGAATGTAGTTGACCCGCCGCACCACCAGCACGATTCCCGGGGATTCGGCGCGCAGGCGCTTGAGCAGCATGGGCAGCAGGGCGAATTCGACATCGTCCGACAGCCCGATGCGAAACACCGCAGTGCTGGTGGCCGGGTCGAATTCGGCCGCACGGCTGACCGCGGTGGAAATGGAATCCAGCGCCGGAGAGAGCAGGGCGAAGATTTCCACGGCGCGCGCGGACGGCTCCATGCTGCGGCCGGTGCGCACAAACAACGGGTCATCGAACAGCCCGCGCAGGCGCGAGAGCGCCGCACTGATGGCCGGCTGACCGAGGAACAGCTTCTCCGCGGCGCGGGTCACGCTACGTTCGTGCATCAGGGTTTCGAATACGATCAACAGGTTCAGGTCGACACGACGCAGGTCATTACGATTCATCTGGAGTCCTGGCAGAGTCAGCAAGCTTGACGTGAGCGGCCATATGGGAACAATGGCCAGCAGGAATATTACGGGGAAAGGCTGGTACTCTGCACCGAGTAATTCAGTTTTCCTACAAAGGAAGGATTTGGTGCCGTACGTCGTTAGACGATGTTTCCGATGCTGCCGAATCAATGACAGGCATGTCGACTATTAATAGCCACTGATAGTGTTGGGTTGAAAGCCCAGCTAGAGTTCATGGCATTAGAGGTTCATTTGGCGAGGTTTGCGATGTCCCGCACGATCCGTTTTCACAAGTTTGGTCCAGCCGAGGTGCTCAAATGCGAAGAGCATGCGGCGGCTCTGCCTGCACCGGGCGAAGTGCAGGTGCGCGTCGAAGCCATTGGCATCAGCTGGTACGACATTCTCTGGCGTCAGAACCTGGCGTCTTCCCATGCTCGTCTGCCTTCAGGTCTCGGCCAGGAAATGGCCGGCATCGTCACCGCTGTCGGTGAGGGGGTCGATGACCTGGCGGTCGGTGACAAGGTCGCCAGTTTCCCGGCCGAAAGCCCGAACGATTATCCGGTCTACGGCGAGCAGATTGTCCTGCCGCGTACGTCGCTGACCCGTTACCCGGACGTGCTTAGCCCGATCGAAGCCAGCGTGCATTACACGCCGCTGCTGGTCGCCTATTTCGCCTATATCGATCTGGCGCGGGTCAAACCCGGGCAATTCGCCCTGGTCACCGATGCCAGCCACTGCGCCGGTCCATCGTTCGTACAACTGGGCAAAGCCTTGGGTGTCCGGGTGATTGCCGCTACCAAGACGGCGGAGGAACGTGAGTACCTGCTGTCGCTGGGTGCCGAGAAAGTCATCGTCACCGAAGAAGAAGATCTGCTGATGCGGATCAACAAGATCACCGACAACCGCGGTGTAGACGTGGTGTTCGATGGTTTGGGTGGACCGCAGATGTCGCTGCTCGGCGATGTACTGGCACCACGCGGCAGCCTGGTCCTGTACGGCCTGCAAGGTGGCAACCAGACGCCATTCCCGGCCTGCGCGGCGTTCCAGAAGAACATTCAGTTTTTCGTGCACTGCATCGGCAACTTCACCGGCAAGCCGGAACTGGGCATCATCCAGGACCAGGTCGCGCTGCAACGTGCCTTGCGTGACATCAACCAGCTGACTGCCGATCGCGTTCTGCTGCCACTCAAGACTCGGGTCTTCCCGTTTGCCGAGTTTATCGAAGCGCATCGCTACATGGGCGAATGCCCTTGCCGCGAAAGGGTGGCGCTGCAGGTCGAACCGGCCTGATTCACCCCTCGACGTCCCCCCTCAAAGAGTCCGTTTCATACGGACTCTTTCGTTTTCCCCACATTGCATATGTGGGCAATCCAGCAACTGAACTGGTTTTTGCGCTCGATCTGTAGCTTCTATTGCTCAACTAAGCCCTGATAATTGGATGATTACTTTCATCTCAAGGAATGAGTCATGGGCGGGTATCGGATCGATACTTTTCAATGCGCTGCACGTTTGTTTATTGAACAAACAGCGCACTCTTACGCAGTTGCAGAACAATTGTCGGCAACTTCTTTCTGTATTTCTTGTATTAAACATCTGTGGGATTCTGTAGGGCATTTCCTAGGACGTCGGGTGTTGGCGCAGAAAGCCCGGCAGGCCGGGGCTTTCTGCTGCCTGTGTGTGCTCGAGGCTGGCTACACCCGCCCACTGTCTGAAATGTCTGGCTGAAAACTTCAGTGCTAGCATTCGGCAATAAAATCCACTCATCAACTCATATCCAGGCCATTCCCTGCGCTGTGCATGCCGTTGTTAGCGCAATATCGAACTTACAAGCATCAGGTAAATAAAGATGACCCACATCCATGACCAAGCGATGAACTATGTCTACCAACAAGTGCTGCAACGATTGCTGAGTTTCTTTTCCCGTGCCGAACGCACGGCACTGCAGTTGTTGATTCAACGCCTGGGGGTTGCCGCCGGAGGCATGGAACGAATGGGCGAGTTCAAGGTGCTGGCGATCCAGTCAGGTTCCCGTGACAGTTGCTACACCCTGGCGTTACTGCGCGCTGCTCAATTGACCATTGCCAGCCGGGCGCCGGCGACATTCCAGTTGCGGGTGGCGACCTTGCGTGTGCACGGCAGCAATCCGACGGCTCTGGAAAATATCCATCGCACTTGCAATGCACTGTTCGTCTATGACGATCCACGGGTTGAAGTGCTGATGGCCGATAACCGGGAAATCCTGGCGTTCAACCATGCGGCGCCGGTTTCCCCGGCCGGGTACGAATCCAATCGGACGAACCTGCTGATGCTGGGACATCGCCGGGTCTGGGATGGGCCGCTTGATCTGTGGGATGACAGTTATCTGTCCATGGGTGAGTTCTGCGGGCAAATCGCCCGCTGGAACCATGGCGTCGATGCCTTGGTGAGCAGCGATACACCTCGGCAGCAGAAGCAGTTCATGGAGGGTTTGAAACGCGCGGTCGCCAAGGCCGGGCTTCAGTCTGCGGACTACCCTGAGCCCGGCTACGCCGGGTTGTTCGCGTTACTCGATGAACTGGGCAGCGCAGGTTTTCGGCGGTTCTACACCGAAGACGACCTGGTACCGTGGCACCCGGCCGAACAGTTTGAAACCTGTCGCCGCACAACGTTTATCGATATCCACGACATGCTGGTGAGCAATCTTAAGGAGCGCTGGCCATTACTCACCGAATTTCTCGGGTTTCAGGCAGACGAGTTGGCGGCGCAACTCAGTGACAACGAGTACGTCAGCCTTCCGGTTGCGGCACACCTGCGAGGGCTGCAAGCCTGCTTCGTGCAAGGCCGCAGTTACGAGGCGGGTGTCGCCGAATACCTGCAACGAGCTTTGGTGATGATGCGTCGCAAGCAATTGCCGGAGCGCTTGTGCGAACTGGCGGAGGAAGTGTTCGGCAATCCGGCGACGCTGGCGGATCTGCGTGTACGGGCGGCGGCCGAGGCACAGCGCAGCCTGGGACTCAGCGAAGCGCAAATGGTGTGCCTGCTGTTCGCGCCTTTTGGTGACAATGCCGCGACCCTCGAACGGTTTCTGCGCCAGTGTCACCCCGGCATGCTGGTGGCCATGCCGGAATTGCACCGGGCCATGCAGGGGTATCCGGTCGCGGATCAGGTCATACAATGGATGGTCGATGTCAGCGGCCTGCCGGTCAATCTTATTGGCCAGCTCTATCGCATGGGGCCGGTGCCTGTAAATCAGGGCAGGGCCGTTGAATCGGCAACTGGCGATCCGGATATGGAAGTCCAGGCCGGCGAGGGCAACGACAACACTGTCATGATGGGTGAACGGTCGGCAGGTCGTTGAAAATGCACGGACCGAAAGCCCCTCGGGCATCGCACGACAAGCGTTGTCACCCCCGCGGCCATCTGCCATGAAAAGCCCCCGCGAAACCGATTTCGCCTACCAGGCAGTCTACCGTTACCTGATCAGCCTGATCGGCGAAACCGCCGGCGATGAACACCTGCGCCTGCCTTCGTTGCGCCAATTGGCCGAGCGTCTCAACGTGTCGATTTCGACCATTCAGTACGCCTACTCACTGCTGGAGAAAGAAGGGCGGGTGTATTCGGTGGCCAAGTCCGGTTATTACGCGCTGCCGACACCGGCCATCGGCACGCTCTACAGCGGTAACGACTTGCTCGAAAGCGTGTATGTCAATGCTCGCCGGCCTGGCATGCTGGTGCTGAGCGGCGACGAGCCGGCATTGCTGCAGCCGATCGATAGCCCGTTGTTGCTGCTGGAAAGAGAGCTGCTGCGCCAGTACCCACGCCAGCCGCAACCCCATTCACAACCCTGTGGCGAACTGGAGCTGCGCATGGCCTTGGCCGCGCGCTATACCACGTCGCCGGTGCGCTGCTGGCACGCCGATGATGTTTATATCGGTGCCGACCTTCGCGGTGTGCTGGAAATCCTGATCGCCGTGCTGTGCCTCAAGGACGCCACGGTGGTGGTGGAGTCGCCTTGCGATTGGGGGATATTGCGCCTGTTTCAGACGGCGGGTGTGCGAGTGATCGAATGGCCGCTGATGGCCAATGGCAGCCTGCACCATGAACATCTGAAGGAGTTGCTGGAAACCGAGCCCGTGCATTTGGTGATGGTTTCATCCGCGCTGAACATGCCCCGAGGCAGCCGGGCGCCGGACGATAACCGGCAAGCCGTCGCGCAGTTACTGGAACGCTATGACTGCTGGGTGCTGGAAAACGACTGTTACGGTGAGCTCGGATTCGAGCCGGATAGCCTGCGGTTTCGCGATCTGCTGGCCCCGAACCGGCTGCTGGTATTTTCCACGTTCGAAAAAGTCATCGGTCCGGAAGCCCCGTACGGTTATTTGCTCTCGCGCCATCTGAGCAACGAATGGCAGCGGCAGTTTTTGCTGCGCGCCTTTCGCCCGTCTTCGATTCGCCAGAAAGCCATTGCCCGTTTGTACAACAACGGTCGCATTGATCAGCATTTGCAACTGCTGCGACGCCGGCTCAAGGACAGCAAGGCGCAGATGAGCCAATTGCTGTGCGAACGCCTGGGCGATGCGCTGCAGTTCGTCGAGCCTGAAGGTGGCGCAACGATCTGGGTGCGTTCGATGCGCCGGGTCGATGTGCGACAGGTGTTCCAGCGCCTGCTCAAGCATCAGGTGGTCATTGCACCGGGCGAGTTGTTCAGTCTCCAGGGGCTGCATACCCAACATCTGCGCTTGAGCCACAGCTTCGGCAGCGATCACGACCTCACCACCGCACTGGGCTTGTTGGGCGAGGCATTGCGCCTGGAATCACTTGACTGAATCGGTCTGCCCGAGGTTTATAACAGTGCGCTTGAGTCGGGTCGGGATCGATAACGTCGCGCAGCGGTCAAACTGCCAGTAAACTGCGTTCCAATTCCTGAACCACTCTATTCCAGAGGTTTTGCATGACACTCAGTCATTTTGCGGGCAAACCGGCACCGGTAGAATTGTTGGTCGACATCCCGCGACTGGTAACGGCGTATTACACCGGCCAGCCTGATGCCGCCATCTCGACCCAGCGCGTGGCTTTCGGCACCTCCGGGCACCGAGGTAGCTCCTTCGACCTGAGTTTCAACGAATGGCACGTCCTGGCGATCAGTCAGGCCATTTGCCTGTATCGCGAAGCCCAAGGTATCGATGGTCCTCTGTTCGTCGGCATCGACACCCACGCGCTGTCGACCCCGGCAGGCGCCAGCGCCCTGGAAGTGCTGGCCGCCAACGGCGTCACGGTGATGATTGCCGAAGGCGACGAATACACGCCGACCCCGGCCATTTCCCATGCAATTCTCTGCTACAACCGCGGGCGCACCTCGGGTCTGGCGGACGGCATCGTCATTACGCCATCCCACAACCCGCCGCAAAGTGGTGGTTACAAATACAACCCTACCAACGGTGGCCCGGCCGATACCCACATCACCAAATGGATCGAAGCCAAGGCCAACGAGTTGCTGGCCAACAAGCTCGCCGGCGTCAAGCGCATCAGCTACGAACAGGCCCTGAAAGCCAGCACCACCCATCGTCACGACTATGTGAACACCTACGTCGCCGACTTGATCAACGTCATCGACTTCGACGCCATCCGTGACGCCAAGCTGCGTCTGGGTGTCGATCCGCTGGGCGGGGCAGGCGTGCGCTACTGGTCGGCAATTGCCGAGCACTACCGCCTGGATCTTGAGGTGGTGAACAAGCAGGTCGATTCGACGTTCCGCTTCATGACCGTCGATTGGGATGGCCAGATCCGCATGGATCCATCGTCCACTCACGCCATGCAGGGCCTGATCGGTCTCAAGGAACGTTTCGATGTGGCGTTTGCCTGCGACCCTGACCACGACCGCCACGGCATCGTCACTCCGTCCGGCGGCCTGCTGGCACCGAACAGCTACTTGGCGGTCTCCATCGATTACCTGTTCCAGAACCGTCCGCATTGGCGTGCCGATGCGGCCGTGGGTAAAACCGTGGTCAGCAGCGGGCTGATCGATCGCGTGGCCAAGCGCCTGGGTCGTCGTTTGTACGAAGTGCCGGTCGGCTTCAAGTGGTTTGCCGACGGCCTGTTCGATGGCTCTCTGGGTTTTGGCGGTGAAGAAAGCGCTGGCGCGTCGTTCCTGCGCAAGGACGGTGGCGTCTGGTGCACCGATAAGGACGGCTTGATCCCGGCGCTGTTGGCAGCCGAAATGACCGCCCGCACCGGTCGTGACCCAAGCCAGGCCTATCGTGCCCTGACCGATGAGTTGGGAGAACCGTTCTCGGTACGGGTCGACGCCAAGGCCAATCCGGAGCAGAAAGCGCTGCTGAGCAAGTTGTCACCGGATCAGGTCACCTCGACCGAACTGGCGGGCGAAGCGATCCAGCGCATCCTCAGCCACGCGCCGGGCAACGACCAGGCGATTGGCGGCCTGAAGGTCATGACCGAAAACGGCTGGTTCGCGGCGCGTCCGTCGGGTACCGAGGATATCTACAAGATCTATGCGGAAAGTTTTGTCAGCGATGTGCATTTGAAGCAGTTGGTGGCTGAGGCTCAGACATTGGTGGATGGCGCGATTTCTGCGAAGTGATTGAGGGCCCCATCGCGGGCAAGCCTTGCTCCCACAGTTGAACGCATTCCCTGTGGGAGCAATGCTTGCCCGCGATGACGGTGCTATACGCGACGCAAATCTCGAATCAAAAAAAAGGGGCGACCATTTACGGTCGCCCCTTTTTTTTGCCCGGTCTTTACCGGATCACGCCAGGTCCACCAACACGATTTCACTGTCTTCGATGGCCGTCACCCGTAACACCTGCTCATCGGCCACTGCAACACCGTCTCGAGCTTGTGCACGTAAGCCATTGATTTCAATGACTCCGGTGGCGGGGACCAGGTACGCACGACGGCCGCTGTCCAGGTGATATTCGGCGCTTTCGCCGGCCTTCAGGTTCGCTGCCACCAGCCGTGCATCGGCACGAATGCGCAGGCTTTGATCGTCGCCCGCCTTGCCGCTGGCCAGGGTCACAAAACCTTCGCGCTGGCCTTTAGGGAAGGGTTTGGCGCCCCAGGACGGTGCCAGGCCGGATTCATTGGGGATGATCCAGATCTGGAAGATCTTGGTCGGCGTTGCCTCCAGGTTGTATTCGCTGTGGGCGATGCCGGTGCCAGCGCTCATGACCTGGACATCACCCGCTTCGGTACGACCCTTGTTGCCAAGGTTGTCCTGGTGAGTAATGGCGCCTTCACGCACATAGGTAATGATCTCCATGTCCCGGTGCGGGTGCTGCGGGAAACCGGTGCCGGGGGCGATCACGTCGTCGTTCCACACCCGCAAGTTGCCCCAGTTCATGCGCTTGGGGTCATGGTACTCGGCGAACGAAAAGTGGTGATGGGCGTCCAACCAGCCGTGGTGCGCGCCACCGAGTGACTTGAAAGGTCTGAGTTCGAGCATGATCGTCTCCTGGAAAGGTTCGTCATGGGCAGGACGCGTAAGCCATGAAACGAGACCGGTAGTTGATGAAGGGCATCATCCTTCAGGCAATCATCGATAAAAAGCGTAAAAAATGCTTCATACCTATCGAGCAATTTGATGCGATGCACCCCATGGATAATCTCATCCAGCCTTCAATACAGCGCATAAGCCAATGAGTCATAAGCATTTCACTAGAACTCAAAGGCAAATGCAGACACCATAGCCCTCAACAGCCTCACACCCTGGAGTCCGTCCGCGTGTCGCAACACACCCCCGATCTTCCCCCTGAACTTCGTCCGCTGGCCGAGATGCCGCTGCTCAAGCGGCTGGCCGCGCGTTTCTTTGGCCACGGCCTGACGCGCCTGCGCGCGCAACACCGCGCGTCCTGGTTGCATGGCCAGGCGGATGGTTTTCGCAGCGGGCACATTGCCGGGGTGGAGTATGGCTATAAGGAAGGCAAGCTCGAGGGTCTGGAAGAAGGTCGGCAGGTGCTGCTGATTCGCGACTCGCGCTGCACCGAGCATCGGCCACCGAACATCGATGATCACCTGTTCGACGACTGGCGCCTGCCCCTGACGGCAGAGCTGAAAAAACGCATGAAGGCCGACGTCGCCCGGCTGCTGCCGGCCCATGCGCAACCCAGCGTCGCTCAATGGAAGATGATCTTCAGCGATACACCTTCAACCTCGGTGATCGCCGGTGCCGGCGCCGGCAAATCGACGACGCTGGTCCTGCGCATTGTGCTGTTGACGCATTATCTGGGATTCGAGCTGAGCTCGATGACCGTGGTGACCTTCACCCGCGAGTCACGCAAGGACTTCATCAACAAGCTGATCGAGATCTTCGCGCTCTGGGGCCGGGTGCTCGGCTTCAAGGATGCACGGGATCTGGTGCGCACCTTCCATTCGCGGATTCTACCCATGGTCCGCAGCCTGCCGGGCTTCGAACGCCTGCAGGCCTTCGAAAACCTTAGCCTGCGCGCACCAGGCGGCGATGAAGAGGTGGACAGCAACCCGTTCGACCTGCGCATCAACGACGCCCAGCGCCAGCAACTCAATGCCTGTTATTACGCCTTGCATACCCGCGATGAGCGCTTTCGCGAACTGATCAAGCCCTTGTCGCGCCACGCCTTGCAGCTCAAGGAGCTGGAGCGCGATCACCCGGACGTGCAGAAGCGCGTGGCCGTGACCGAACTGGCGGCCAGGCGCGATGAAGAACTGTGCGACACCATCGAAGATCTGTGGTTTCGCGCGGGGGCCTGGCCGATCAAAGGCATCGAGCCGAAGCGCCAGACCTTCGATATCAACGGCGCCACCTTCCATTGCCATGGTTATATTCCATCCCTGGACGCCTGGGTGGTGCTGGGTTTCGATCCCCGGGAAAACCCGCAGGTCAGCCGTCCGAATGCCAAGCTGACGGTACGCGCAGAGTGGGCCGTGAAACGCACCCTGTTTCAAGCTTTCTGTCGTAAGCCTTTGATATGGTTGGATAGTTACGAATCTTCGCGACGTGTTCTGGCGTCACTGGCCGGTGATGCCAGCGCGGGACCGGGCTTCGATTACAAGGTCAAGGGCGAACTGGCGTCCGCACCGTTGCTGGACTGTTTTGTCGCGGCTGCCGGGTTTATCGAAAACCTCGGCCTGGACGTGCCGAACGCCGTCAGTCAGATGAGTTTCGCCAAGGACGACCCGGACCGGTTTTTCTTCGAGGCCCTGAGTCTGTACTGGCGAGCGCTGGAAGATCATTTGCTCGACCAGAAACCGCCGATCATGACCTACAACCGGATGTTTGCCCTGTTCAGCGAGCACTCCCCGGAAAACCTCAAACTGCTCAGTGATGAGCTGCTACGACCGCTCTCGCACTTGATGATCGACGAATTCCAGGACGTATCGCCGCAGATCGTCTCCTGGATCCGCGCCAGCCTGGCCGAGATCCGCAGCCGTGGCCCGGCCATGCATGTAGGGCGCGGTGCCCAGCGTTCATCGTTGCTCTGCGTCGGGGATGATTGGCAATCGATCTATGGCTGGCGCGGCAGTTCGCCCAGTTACTTCATTGAGTTCAACAAAGAGTTTTCTTCGCCGAGCACCACCAAAGTCATGCTCAGCGACAACTACCGCAGTCACCAGCACATCATCGATGCTGCCGAACACATCGTGCGCGCCGCCCCGGCAATTGCCGGCAAGAAGGCCAAGGCCTGTGGCGAGCCGAGGGAGCTGCTCCCGGTCAACGTACTGGACCGCGACGACCAAGGCATGGCCAAACGCCTGATCGAGCACTACCGCAAGGGCGATTCAATCTTGATGCTTTATCGAAAAAGTAGCGATAAGTCATTGATTGAAGAGCATATTCAGTCAGTAGTTAATGTTGATTCGAGCTTGCCGCACGAAGCCCGGCGCCTCAAGCAACTGACCTATCACAGCGCCAAGGGGCTGCAGGCCGATGCGGTTTTTCTGCTCGGTGATTGTCAGCACCTGACCAGTTCGCCTTACAAAAACCAGGTGTATCGCATGGCAGGTCTGGGCAAGGCCGGTGACAGTGAGCCGTACGATACTGCGCAGAAAGACGAAATTCTGCGTCTGGCGTACGTGGGCATTACCCGGGCAGTGAGTCACTGCTATTGGTATGTCGATGGGCAGGATTCCCAGGCCGCCAATATGCCCAAGGCATCCGATCGAATTGGCAAGGGCAAGGCGTTTTTTGCCGATCATCGACAAAGCAAAACATCGGCGTAAATCACCTGTAGGAGCGAGCTTGCTGTGGGAGCAAAGCTTGCTCGCGATAGCGGAGTATCAGGCGCCATCATTGTTGACTGAACTGCCGCCATCGCGAGCAAGCTTTGCTCCTACAAGGTTTTTGTGTCAGGCGTAAAAAAGCCCACAGGGTGTGGGCTTTTAGTTGGCTATCCGGCTGTCAGGCATAACTCCTGAGGGCCATCGGTGGAACGAACGCTTCCAGCTCATCCTCCACCGCTTCGATTATTCGTTCGACATCGGCGGCATTCATGACCGTCGCACAGGGAATACCGGCAATGGCGATCATGGTCTCGCCACTGGCCCGATCAAACAAACGGGCAATCATGCTGCCCGGGGCATCCATGCTCGCCTCGAATCCCATGGGATGAAAATGCCAGCGCATCAGCTGGCAGGCATTTGGAAAAGTGACCTTGCTAAACCCTCTATTCATGTGTTGCCCGCCTTCTTCATCGAGCGCTTCCGTTAGCTCATGGTAGGAGGGAAGAACCTTCATTGGTTCAACCAGTGACAAGTTTTAACAGTAGCACTCACGTGTGAAAAAAATGTGTTCTTTTCAGGCCGTTTAGCGATTGCTGCCATTTTTTTGATTCAGGTCACTGTTCGAGTGCGGCTCTCGACCCGGTAGCCATTGAAGGCGCGGGGAAACTTCGGCAAGCTCGGTTTTTTTCGTCGAGACCTTTATGCACGCCGAGGATGATGGCCCGCTGCAAACCCAGGCCACGGGCGAAACGGTCATGCGTTATCACCTGCGCTGGAAGCACCGGGATCTGGACGGTGTCATGGCGCTGTATCACCCCGAGATCCAGTACAACGACTTTTTCCAGAACCGCGTGATGGGCCTGGACGAATTACGCGAATACGTACGCAGCAGCATGCCTCGGGACCCGGATGAAGCGCTGGAACATTCGGACCGCATTCGCCTGGATGGCAACACCGCGTTCATTCAGTACCGGATAACCCTGCGCGGTGGCGAAGGCCTGGTGTCGTTTCGCGCCAGCGAGGCCATCACCGTGCGGGACGGGTTGATCTGGCGGGTCAACGAGTACGCGTCGCTGGTGCATGAGCCATCGACCCGCAAAACTCCCGGCACCCAGCGTCCGGCGGTCAGTCGCCTCGGTTTGTCGCCGCGCCAGCTGAGTTTCATGGCCGATGATCTACAGCAGTATTTCCAGCGCCAGCAACCCTATCTCGACCCTGAACTCGACCTCCAGCGGGTGGCGAAGGAATCCGGGTACAGCCGCAATCAGATTTCCTATCTGCTCAACCAGGTGCTCGGCCAAAGCTTCTATCGCTACGTCAACCAGGCTCGCCTGCAACACCTGCTCGCCGCGCTGGAGAATGCCAGGCCACCGGTGCGCATCGACGAACTGGCATTCGCCGCCGGCTTCAATTCACTGTCGGCGTTCTACAGCTGTTTCCGCCAGCACACCGGTCAGTCGCCCAAGGCCTACGCCAAACAAATTTCTTTGCGTGCACGCGCGCAAGACAGCCTCTAAAGCCACGCACTAGGATCAACGCCATCGAAGTTTGAGTGGCGGAGTCTTGCATGCCGGCGTGGCGCACTATCAGTTTGTGGATGGACCAACTCGACGAGCCGCTTCAGGCGCGTGCAGCGCTGGAACAGGATCTGGATATCGACGTGGCGATCATCGGTGCCGGTTACACCGGGCTGTGGACCGCGTACTACCTCAAGCGTCAGGCACCGGAGCTGAACATTGCCATCATCGAGGCGCAAACCGCCGGTTTTGGCGCCTCGGGGCGCAATGGCGGCTGGTTGATGGGCAATCTGTTGGGCGAAGACCGACTACTGGCCGACCTTTCACCGGAGCAGCGCCGGGCGTCCTACGATCTGTTGCACAACATTCCTGATGAAGTGCGAATCGTGCTCGAACGTGAAGGCATCGACTGCGATCTGCGCCAGGGCGGCGCTTTGTATTGCGCCGCCCGCTACCCCGAACAGGAAACCAGCCTTCGCGAGTACCTGGACAAGCTCTACCGTCAGGGCCTCAACGAAAGCGATTACCGCTGGCTCAATCCGGAACAACTGGCGCAACAGATCCGGATCGCCAAACCCTATGGCGGTATCCATGCGCCCCACGTCGCGACTTTGCACCCGGCGAAACTGGCCCGTGGTCTGGCACGCACGGTCGAGCGCATGGGTGTCAACATCTACGAAAACAGCCCGGTCACCCAGTGGCAATCCGGCAGCCTGCGCACGGCACAAGCCTCGGTGCGCAGCCGCTGGGTGGTGCCGGCGGTGGAAGGCTATGCGGTCACGCTGCCACCGCTGGGGCGTTATCAGCTGCCGGTGCAAAGCCTGATCGTCGCCACCGAGCCACTGTCCGCCGCCACCTGGGACGAGATCGGCCTCAGCCATGGCCAGGCCTTCGGTGAAAGCAGCCGTCAGGTCACTTACGGCCAGCGTACGGCCGACAACCGGCTGATCTTCGGCGCACGGGGCGGATACCAGTTTGCCGGCCGGCTGCGCCATGACTTCGACCTGACCGGCAGCGAAATCGAGCTACGCCGTTATCTGTTCGGCGAACTGTTCCCCCAACTCAAGAACGTGCGGATCACCCACGGCTGGGGCGGCAACCTGGGCATGTCCCGGCGTTTCAAACCGCACATGCTGTGCGACCGGGCCAGCGGCATCGCCTTGTCCGGCGGCTATGGCGGGGAGGGCGTCGGCGCCAGCAACCTGGGCGGACGAACCCTGGCAGACCTGATCCTGGAACGGGACACCGAGCTGGTTCGCCAGCCGTGGGTCATCCCTCAGGGCGGCCTCGACGCACTCAAGGCCTGGGAACCCGAACCCTGCCGCTGGCTCGGTTACAACGCGATCATTCGCAGCTTCGTCCACGAAGACCAGACCCTGGCCAATCCGGGTACCGCCCCTTGGCGACGCCAGCTCGCCAGCGGAGTCGCGGGGTTCATGGAAGGTTTCATGCAGTAAGCGGCGCGCACTCTATCCATAGGCTGTCATCGACAGGTAATCCCATGAGCATCACGCAATTCAAGAACACCGCAACCCTGAAGCTGGAAGAATCGAACCCGGTCGCCGTGCCATTGGGCACGCCCGTGGCGGTGGCTTCGACCACCAGTGTGGAACGCAATGACGGCGTCGAAACCGGCGTCTGGGAATGCACTCCCGGGCGCTGGCGGCGGCAGATCGTCGCCCAGGAATTCTGTCACTTCATCCAGGGCCGCTGCACCTTCACCCCGGATGAGGGCGAAACCCTGCACATAGAAGCCGGCGACGCACTGATGTTGCCTGCCAACACTCTCGGGATCTGGGATATCCAGGAGACCGTGCGCAAGACCTACGTTTTGATCTTTTAAAACCGATCCCTTGATTGCCTGCCAACAAAAATAACCCATACAGGAATCGACTCATGCTCCGAAAGACACTGACCCTGGCACCCTTGATGCTCGCCGCTTCAATCAGTCAGGCAGCGGAAACCGTCAAGATCTACAACTGGTCGGATTACATCGCGCCGGACACCACGAAGAACTTCCAGAAAGAAACCGGCATCGCCTTCACCTACGACGTCTACGACAGCAACGAAACCCTCGATGGCAAATTGATGACCGGAAAATCCGGCTACGACGTGGTGTTCCCGTCCAACCACTTCATGGCGCGTCAGATTGAAGGCAAGGCGCTGAAGAAGCTCGACAAGAGCCAGTTGCCGAACTGGAAGAATCTCAATCCGGTGCTGCTCAAGGCCTTGCAGACCAACGATCCGGGCAACGAGCATGGCTTCCCTTATCTGTGGGGCAGCACCGGTATTGGCTACAACATCGCCAAGGTCAAAGCCGTGCTGGGGGATAACGCCCCCGTGGATTCCTGGGACCTGATCTTCAAACCGGAAAACATGCAAAAGCTGCAGAAGTGCGGTGTGGCCATCCTCGACAATGGTCCGGAACTGCTGCCCGCCGCCCTGAACTACCTGGGACTGCCGCACCACAGCAAAAATCCGGAAGATTACAAAAAGGACGAAGCGCTGCTGATGAAAGTCCGGCCTTATGTCAGCTACTTCCATTCGTCCAAATACACCAGCGACCTGGCCAACGGCGATATCTGCGTGGCGGTCGGGTTCTCCGGCGACATCCTGCAAGCGGAGAACCGTGCCAAAGAAGCCAACAACGGCATCGACATCGGCTACTCGATTCCCAAGGAAGGCGCGGCAATCTGGTTCGACATGGTCGCCATGCCGGCCGATGCCCCGGACGAGAAAGCCGGCTACGCTTTCATGGATTACCTGCTGCGCCCGGACGTGATGGCTGGCGTCAGCAACTATGTGCACTACGCCAATGGCAACGAACAGGCGGACAGCTTGATCGACCCGGCCATCAAGAGCGACACCAAGGTCTACCCGAGCCCGGAAATGATGGGCAAATTGTTCGCGCTCGAAGCGATGCCGCTGAACATCGACCGGGTTCGTACCCGGGCGTGGAACAAGATTCGCACCGGCAGCTGACCGGCTGCATCAGGCCATCGGGACAGGATGTCCCGTTGCGTCTTCAACTGACCGGCTCGGCCGTGCACGTCATTCGCCCCGAACCTGGCGTCTGCAGCCAGGCATCGTTGCCGTCTTGCCAGAAACTGTAATTACCCCGAAAGTCCTTGCCGTTGTATTGGGTGGCGGAAACATTCGACACCTGGACAAGGGTGACTGAAGTGTTCGCCCATTTCAGGTACAGGACACGCGGCTCGACATGGAAATACGTGGCGGCAATCAACGCGTTGAGCCCTGCGCAACGAAAGGCGACGGGGCCATCGGTGAGTCTGTGCGGATCCTTGGTTCGCACAATCGCCGAACCCTGGCGAAGCTGGTGTGCACGCTCGGCGTAACTGCGGATCGTGCAGGTCTTGGGCTCTGCCTCGGTGGCACATTGATTGCGGGCGATGACCCAGAAGCGCTGGTCGATCTCGACCTTGTCGGGGGGCGGGACCGAATGATCGTCCGTGAGCGCCAGGCGATAAAGGCGCGTCATTTCAATCTCCATCTGCTTGAGTTGCGGGTCGCGGCAGATCAGCTTCTCGATGGTTGCGCTGGCCCTGGCGCAGTCGAAGCTGGTGGCCAGTACCGTAACAGTCCCGGCATTGGCACAGGTGCTCGTCGCCGCACACGCGGTGGCGGCGAGGAGAGCGGTCAAAAGGGGCGTGACCTTTTTCATGTCGGCTTCACCCGGATCATTTCGTGAGGCCCGTCGTTAGTTCACCGGGCTGTATCGCAGTTTAAGGCAGTGTGCGAAACCTGCCACACCGCAGCCGTTATCGCCTGATAGTGGTTGGGTGTCTGTGAGGTCCTCTTCGCGGGCAAGCCACGCTCCCACAGTGATCCGTGTCGTGCACAAAAATAGGGAACGCCTTGGTCCCTGTGGGAGCAAGGCTTGCCCGCGAAGAACGATAACTCGGTTCTCAGGGGGCTTACTTCTTTGGATTAAACATAAATAGTCAGACGTTTATCGCCGTGAATAACTTATCTTTATTTAATAATTAAATTGTCGATTGTCCGACAATAACGCTCTCACAATATTTTTTAATCCAAGACTTTCTCAGTGCGCCTAATGTTTCCGGCCACTTCCCAAAACACACTAAATTTGACGCCAAAAAAGTAGTGGACGTTTGATTTCGAAATGTGTCAGCTTTCATTCGCCTTCAATGGGCGAGTGATAGGACGATCTCGCCAGGGATTGTCGCTATCAAACAAAAAACTGTTCCATAGCTAAACAAGGAAGTGTGTTTATGTCGAAAGTAAAAGACCAGGTTATTGATTCCGCCGAACAGGCGTTTTTGCCGCTGTCCGCCTTGGCGGCAAGCAGTTCTGCATTCAATCAGATCAATGGCTTCAGCCACCAGTATGATCGGGGCGGCAACCTCACGGTCAATGGCAAACCCTCGTTCTCCGTCGACCAGGCAGCCAATCAATTGCTGCGCGACGGCGCTGCTTACCAGGACAAGGACGGTAGCGGCAAAATCGAATTGACCTATACGTTCCTGACGTCGGCCTCATCGAGCACGATGAACAAGCACGGCATTACCGGGTTCAGTCAGTTCAATGCGCAGCAGAAAACCCAGGCCGTGCTTGCCATGCAATCCTGGGCCGATGTGGCCAATGTCACCTTCGCCGAGAAAGCCAGCGGCGGCGACGGCCACATGACCTTCGGCAACTACAGCGGCGGCCAGGACGGCGCGGCGGCGTTTGCCTACCTGCCTGGCACCGGGGCGGGTTACGACGGGACGTCCTGGTACCTGATCAACAGCAGCTACACGCCCAACAAGACGCCGGACCTGAACAACTATGGCCGGCAAACCCTGACCCATGAAATCGGCCATACCCTTGGCCTGGCCCACCCCGGCGACTACAACGCCGGCGAGGGCGCGCCGACCTACAATGATGCGTCCTACGGGCAAGACACCCGCGGCTACAGCGTCATGAGCTACTGGAGTGAAAGCAACACCAGCCAGAACTTCAGCAAGGGTGGCGTCGAAGCCTATTCGTCCGGCCCGCTGATGGACGATATCGCGGCCATCCAGCAGCTCTACGGTGCCAACACCACGACCCGCACCGGCGACACCACCTACGGTTTCAATTCCAATGCCGGCCGCGACTTCCTGAGCGCATCTTCGTCAGCGGACAAAGTGGTGTTTTCGGTCTGGGATGCAGGCGGCAAGGACACCCTGGATTTTTCCGGGTTTACCCAGAACCAGAAGATCAACCTCAATGAAGCATCGTTCTCCGACGTTGGCGGCCTGGTGGGTAATGTCTCCATCGCCAAGGGCGTCGCCGTCGAGAATGCCATGGGTGGTTCGGGCAATGATTTGCTGATCGGTAATAACCTGTCCAACGAGCTGAAAGGCGGTGCCGGCAACGACATCCTTTTCGGCGCTGGCGGTGCCGACAAACTGTGGGGTGGCGCAGGTTCGGACACGTTCGTGTTTGCCGCCAGCAGTGACTCCAAACCCGGTGCGGTCGACCAGATCCTCGACTTTGCCAGCGGCCTGGACAAGATCGATCTGACCGGCATCACCAACGGCTCGGGCCTGCATTTTGTCAGCGCCTTCACCGGGGCGGTGGGCGACGCGGTGCTCAGCACGTCGGGCGGCAACAGCCTGTTGTCTATCGACTTCTCCGGGCATGGCGTGGCTGATTTCCTGGTCAGCACCGTGGGCCAGGCGGCGTACTCGGACATCGTCGCTTGATGTGAGGTGAATAAGGAGGGCGGCGCTCGATGCGCCGCTCTTTCTCCCTCGCGGCCCGGAGTACAAAACCCATGACGCACAGAGTCTGTTCCCCCAAGGCAAGCGCATGGCTACTGGCAGCGCTAATGATTTTTTCTGAAGAGGCAACCATGGCAAGCATTCTTAAACTGGCGGATCCGTCGGCGTTGGCCGGCACGTGGCTGGCCACGTTGGATGCCGCGCAAGGCCCGGACGCATTGCCCGTCGGTGCGTCGAATGAATGCTCGATCGACCTTCGGCCAGACCGGACGCTCGGCGCTGGCGCGCCGTGCATTGCCGCCTGGCTTGGTGAGCAGGTAACCGGCTGGTTCCCCGAACCGGACGGCATTGCAATAACCGGCAAGGAAGGCTCAAAAATCCTGTTCTTCAGCCGCCAGCACGAAGGGTTATATCAAGGCATGTTGCAATCAGGTCAGCGCATTACTTTCGAGCGGGTGACGCATTAACCGCTTAACGGGTTAATCGGTAACTCCCGACACTTTATCGATCACCAAACAGTGGGGGTTATATATAACCAGACACTGTATCGACCGTGTGCGGACAAACCATTGGAACTTCGCCCAGGCGTGGCGATGAATATCAGCTCAGGAATAACCCATGAAGATGGCGAAGGCCCAAGCCACCGCACCATTAATCAAGGCGTTGGGAGACTATAAGAGCCTCTTGATCAGCGTTGGTTGTTTTACCGCCCTGATCAATATTCTGATGTTGGCGCCCTCTATCTACATGCTGCAAGTCTATGACCGGGTACTGTCTTCTCAAAATGAAACCACGCTGGTCATGTTGTCGCTGATGATCGTTGGGTTCTTTGCCTTTATCGGTTTGTTGGAGGCGGTTCGCAGCTTCATTGTTATCCGTGTCGGCAGTCAGTTGGAGCGGCGGTTTAACCTGCGGGTGTATCGGGCGGCGTTCGAGCGCAACCTGTTCAAGGGCGAAGGTCACGCCGGACAGGCGTTGGGGGATCTGACGCATATTCGTCAGTTCGTCACCGGCCCGGCGTTGTTCGCGTTCTTCGATGCACCGTGGTTTCCGGTGTACCTGTTGGTGATTTATCTGTTCAACGTCTGGCTCGGCGTCTTTGCCACGGCAGGGGCGCTGCTGCTGATTGCGCTGGCCTGGCTCAATGAATCCATGACCAAAAAGCCGCTGGGCGAAGCTGCCGTGTGTTCCCAGCAATCCAGCCAACTTGCCACCAGCCACTTGCACAACGCCGAAACCATTCAGGCCATGGGCATGCTGGGGGCGTTGCGCAACCGCTGGTTTCAGGTGCATTCCCGCTTCCTCGGCCTGCAGAATCAGGCCAGCGACACCGGCGCGGTCATCAGCTCCTTGAGCAAAACCCTGCGTCTATGCCTGCAGTCGCTGGTGCTGGGCCTTGGCGCGTTGCTGGTGATCAAGGGCGACATGAGCGCCGGCATGATGATTGCCGGTTCGATCCTGATGGGCCGCGTGCTGAGCCCTATCGATCAATTGATCGCCGTGTGGAAGCAATGGAGCGGTGCCAAACTCGCTTACCAGCGCCTCGATGCTTTGTTGCAAGCTTACCCGTCCAGCGACGAGGCCATGGCGCTGCCGGCGCCGAAGGGCCAGATCACCTTTGAACAGGTCAGCGCGGGACCACCGGGACAACGGGCGGCGACCTTGCACCAGGTCAGTTTCAGCCTGGCCGCGGGTGAGGTGATGGGCGTGCTCGGTGCGTCGGGTTCGGGCAAATCGACACTGGCGCGGGTGCTGGTGGGTGTCTGGCCGACGCTCGGCGGGACGGTGCGGCTCGACGGTGCGGACATCCATCGCTGGAACCGCGACGACCTCGGGCCTTACATCGGCTACCTGCCACAAGACATCGAATTGTTCAGCGGCAGCATCGCGCAAAACATCGCGCGTTTCCGGGAAACCGATCCGCAAAAAGTCGTTGCCGCCGCGCAGCAGGCCGGGGTTCATGAACTGATCCTGCGCTTGCCACAAGGCTACGACACCGTGCTTGGCGATAACGGCGCAGGCCTTTCGGGCGGGCAGAAACAACGGGTGGCGCTGGCGCGGGCACTGTACGGCCAGCCGAGCCTGGTGGTGCTGGATGAGCCCAATTCCAACCTCGACACCGTAGGCGAAGCGGCGCTGGCCGGCGCCATCGCGCAGATGAAGGCCCAGGGCACCAGCGTGATACTGGTGACCCATCGTTCCTCCGCGTTGGCCCAGGCTGACAGGTTGCTGGTGCTCAACGACGGACGCTTGCAGGCGTTCGGTGCGAGCCAGGAGGTGCTCAAGGCGCTCTCGGGGGCTCAGCAGTCCCAACAGCAAAGACCCGCGCCAGTGTCGGGCGGGCTCAGCATGAGCTGGCAGTCTCAGCCGACGACAAGGAGTTCCGGCGTATGAGCAGCACCCACTTGATCCCTCAAAACGAAACGACGATGGAGCAGGGCTACCTGGCCGAACGGCCTGAACGCGACGCCCGTTACTTCGTCCGCCTTGGCTGGCTACTGGTGATCGTCGGCGCCGGCAGTTTCTTTACCTGGGCCAGTCTGGCGCCCCTCGATCAGGGCATCCCGGTGCAAGGCACGGTGGTGGTGTCGGGTAAGCGCAAGGCCGTGCAGTCGATGAGCAACGGCGTGGTCAGCCAGATTCTGGTACGTGAAGGTCAATGGGTGACACAGGGTCAGCCGTTGTTCCGGCTCGACCAGACCCAGGTCGGCGCAGACGTGCAATCACTGCAGGCGCAGTACCGCATGGCCTGGGCCAGCCTTGCCCGATGGCAAAGCGAGCGGGACAACCTCAAGCAGGTGAATTTCCCCGCCGAGCTGAGCAACGATCCCGACCCGCGCCTGGCGTTGGTGCTGGACGGTCAGCGTCAGTTGTTCAGCAGCCGCCGCGATGCCGTTGCCCGCGAGCAGGCCGCCTTGCGCGCCAGCATCGAAGGCGCCGGGGCGCAACTGGCCGGCATGCGCCGTGCCCGCACCGACTTGAGCGCCCAGGCCGACTCCCTGCAGCAACAGCTCAGCAATCTGACGCCACTGGCGGAAAACGGCTACATCCCGCGTAACCGGTTGATGGAGTACCAGCGGCAACTGTCGCAGGTGCAGCAACAGTTGGCGGAAAACCTTGGTGAAAGCGGCCGGGTGGAGCAGGGGATTATCGAATCCCGCCTCAAGCTGCAACAGCACATAGAGGAGTACCAGAAAGAAGTGCGCACGCAACTGGCCGATGCCCAGCTCAAGAGCGTGACACTGGAAGAACAACTGACTTCTGCCGGCTTCGATCTGCAGCACAGCGAGATCCTCGCCACGGCTGACGGTGTTGCGGTGAATCTGGGTGTGCACACGGTGGGCGCCGTGGTGCGTCAGGGGGAAAGTCTGCTGGAGATCGTGCCTCAGGACACGGGACTGGAGGTGGAAGGGCGCCTGCCGGTCAACCTCGTCGACAAGGTCGGTCCGCACCTGCCGGTGGACATCCTGTTCACCGCCTTCAACCAGAGCCGCACCCCGCGTGTACCGGGCGAAGTCAGCCTGGTCTCAGCCGATCAGATGGTCGACGAGAAAACCGGCGCACCCTATTACGTGCTGCGCAGCAGTGTCAGCGATCAGGCCATGGAAAAACTCAATGGCCTGGTGATCAAGCCCGGCATGCCGGCGCAAATGTTCGTGCGCACCGGTGAGCGTTCGCTCCTCAACTATTTGTTCAAACCGCTGCTCGACCGGGCAGGCTCCGCGTTGACCGAGGAATAAGGATGTTCGGCTGTATGAATAAGCTTTCCTTGCTCGGGGCCGCATTGATGCTGCTCGCGGGTAACCCGGCCGTGGCGGCCATGGGGCCGTTCGAGATTTATGAACAGGCAATACGCAATGATCCGGTGTACCTCGGGGCCATCAAGGAACGCGATGCAGGCCTCGAGAACCGAGTCATTGGCCGTGCCGGATTGCTGCCGAAACTGGGTTACAACTACAACAAGGGCCGCAACAGCTCCAAGGCCACTTACCTCAACGAGCGCGGGAATAACCAGAGTGATGACCGCCATTACAACAGTTACGGCTCCAGCCTGACCCTGCAACAGCCGTTGCTCGACTACGAGGCTTATGCGGCGTATCGCAAGGGTGTCGCGCAATCGCTGTTTGCCGACGAAAACTTTCGCGGCAAGAGCCAGGAATTGCTGGTGCGGGTGCTGGACAGCTACACCAAGGCGTTGTTCGCCCAGGACCAGATCGACATCGCCCAGGCCAGGAAAAAAGCCTTCGAACAGCAATTCCGGCAGAACGAGCAAATGTTCCGCCAGGGCGAGGGCACGCGCACTGACATTCTCGAAGCCGAATCTCGCTACGAACTGGCCACCGCCGAGGAAATCGAAGCGCGCAACGAACAGGATGCCTCCCTGCGTGAACTCGGTGCGCTGATCGGCGTGCCGGCGATCGACATTGCCGATTTGGCCCCGCTGGATCAACACTTCCAGACCTTCACCCTGCAACCGGCCAATTACGACACCTGGCATGAGATGGCCGTGGCCAACAACCCCAACCTCGCGTCCCAGCGCCAGGCGCTGGAAGTGGCGCGCTACGAGGTCGAGCGCAATCGGGCCGGGCACCTGCCGAAAGTCAGCGCCTACGCCACGGTACGCCAGAACGAATCGGAAAGCGGCAACACCTACAACCAGCGCTACGACACCAACACCATCGGTATCGAAATCAACGTACCGCTGTACGCCGGCGGGGGTGTTTCGGCATCGACCCGCCAGGCTAGCCGTGCGATGGAGCAAGCCGAGTACGAACTGGACGGCAAGACCCGGCAAACCCTGATCGAGTTGCGTCGGCAGTTCAGCGCCTGCCTGTCGGGCGTGAGCAAATTGCGCGCCTACCAGAAAGCCCTGGTCTCCGCCGAAGCGCTGGTGGTCTCGACCCGGCAAAGCATCCTCGGCGGCGAGCGGGTCAACCTCGATGAGCTGAACGCCGAACAACAACTGTTCACCACCCGCCGCGACCTGGCCCAGGCCCGTTATGACTATCTGATGGCCTGGACCAAATTGCATTACTTCGCCGGGACCCTGAGTGAGCAGGATCTGGCCAGGGTTGATGAAGCATTCGGGCAAGGGCCGGGAACCCGATAGCGTTCGTATCCGCGCAACAGATTTGAGCACTGGAGGCTCCGGGGCGCCTCGCGATCGAGGGGTTCCGGCTGTGAGCTATCTCTGACAATTCCAACAAAGAGAGAGGCAATACCCATGGGTGTGTACGACTACAAGAACCTTGGTACAGCAGACGCCAAAGCGTTGTTCACCGACGCGATGGCAATCACGCTGTATTCCTATCACAACCTCGATAACGGCTTCGCCACCGGTTACCAGCACAATGGTTTCGGCTTGAGCCTGCCCGCCACGCTGGTGACGGCGCTGATCGGTGGCACCGACTCCCAGGGGGCGATTCCCGGCATTCCCTGGAACCCCGACTCGGAGAAAGCCGCACTGGACGCCGTGAAGAAAGCCGGTTGGACACCTGTCACCGCCGCACAGTTGGGTTACGACGGCAAAGTCGATGCCCGGGGAACCTTCTTCGGCGAAAAGGCCGGCTATACCAGTGCCCAGGTGGAAATCCTCGGCAAATACGATGCCCAGGGGCATCTCACGGAAATCGGCGTCGCCTTTCGCGGCACCAGTGGCCCTCGTGAAAGCCAGATCAGTGACTCCATCGGCGATGTCATCAATGACCTGTTGGCGGCATTGGGCCCAAAGGATTACGCAAAAAACTATGCGGGTGAAGCGTTCGGCAAGCTGTTCGCCGACCTCGCGGCGTTTGCCCAGGCCAACGGGCTGTCCGGCAAGGATGTGCTGGTCAGCGGCCACAGCCTTGGCGGGTTGGCGGTCAACAGCCTGGCGGATTTGAGTGGTGAAAAATGGGGCGGTTTCTTCCAGGATTCCAACTACATCGCCTATGCCTCGCCGACGCAGGGCAGCAGCGACAAGGTACTGAACGTCGGCTACGAAAACGATCCGGTGTTCCGCGCACTGGATGGCTCGGCATTCAACCTGTCATCGGTCGGCGTGCACGATGCCAATCAAGCCTCGGCCACCAATAACATCGTCAGTTTCAATGACCACTACGCGTCGACCGCCTGGAATCTGCTACCGTTTTCCATCCTCAACATCCCGACCTGGATCTCCCACTTGCCGACCGGTTACGGCGATGGCATGACCCGGGTGCTGGAGTCCGGGTTCTATGACCTCACCAGCAAAGACTCGACCATCATCGTTGCCAACCTCTCGGACCCGGCACGGGCCAACACCTGGGTCCAGGACCTGAACCGCAATGCCGAGACCCACAAGGGCAGCACCTTCATCATCGGCAGCGACGGCAATGACCTGATCCAGGGCGGCAAGGGCAACGACTATCTGGAAGGCCGCGATGGCAATGACACCTTTCGCGATGCCGGTGGCTACAACATCCTGTCGGGCGGCAAGGGCCACAACGTGCTGGATTTGCAGCAATCGGTGAAGAACTTCGATTTTGCCAACGACGGCGCCGGCAACCTGTACATCCGCGATGCCAATGGCGGCATCAGCATTACCCGTGACATCGGCAGCATCGTGAGCAAGGAACCGGGCTTTTTATGGGGGCTGCTCAAGGATGACGTGACCCACAGCGTCACCGCCAACGGACTGGCGGCCGGCAACCAGCTGACTCAGTACGTGTCGTCGGTAAAGGGGGGCGCGGGAAACGATACGCTCAAGGCACAGGCGGACGGCAATTGGTTGTTCGGTCTCGACGGCAATGATCATTTGATCGGTGGCAAAGGTAACGACGTGCTGGTCGGCGGGGCTGGCAACGATCTGCTGGAATCGGGGGGCGGGATCGATACCTTCCTGTTCAGCGGCGCGTTTGGCCACGATCGGGTGCTGGGCTATCAGGCGAATGACAAACTGGTGTTTCTCGGGGTGCAGGGTGTGACGCCGAACGACGATGTGCGGGCCCATGCCACGGCAGTGGGGCAGGATACCGTGCTGAGCTTTGGCAATGACTCGGTAACGTTGGTCGGGGTTGGACTGGACAGTTTGTCGGGGGCGGGAATTGTGATCGCCTGAGGGTGATTGGGCGCCTGTAAGGGCCTCTTCGCGGGCAAGCCCGCTCCCACAGGCCGGTGATGACCTGTGGGAGCGGGCTTGCTCCGGGCGGCGTTCCGACGAAGAACGAAAATGCGGTATTCAGTCTTCCTTGCGAATCGTGGACACTTCGTCAGCCTTGACCTTGACCTTCGCCCCGGAAATATCTTCGAATTCGAAGAAGCCATCCTTGGTTTTGGTTTTCGGCATGTCCTTGGTCAAATACTGGGTGCCGTTCTGCAGGGTCACAACGGTTGGCGTCGAGCAGCCGGTCAGCATCATGAACGCTGCTGCTGCCAAGGGATAACCCAGAGTCTTGATGTTCATAACCGCCTCTAAAACACTTCAAAAATTCGTTGCGACTGTCGCGCACGACAGCACCTCTATTGCGGTTGGTGCCACGTAAGCGCAGAAAGTTCGATGGATCGAAAAAATTAACTGACAGCCCCCTCCACCCATCCTTTTCCGATTGCGCCGGGCAGGGTGTTGCTGGTATCTGTACGCATAACCAGTACTCGCTCGCCATGGTCCATTTACCCGTGACTGCAAATCCTCTCGACGATCCGTTCTATTACCTCAACAATTTCATGCAAGTGCTTGATTGGCTTGAGCATCGTTACGGCGATGTGCTGAGCGTCGAGGAGAAACGGTTCATTGGCGGCTTCAATGACCTGTCCCGTGAATCCCGGGCGCTACTGGTCAGGATGGTGATGCGCAAGGGCATTCATTTCAGGCGCAGCAAACTGCATTACGCCGAAATCGGTGACATCGCCAGCGCCGCCGAACCCCTCGTGGCACTGGGCTGGCTCGATGAGCAATCGCCATTGTCGGTCGAGGCGCTGTTCGAGGTATTGCTCAAGGCCGAAATCGTTGAATGCCTGGGCAGCGCCATCGACCAGCCCAAGGGCAAAAAGGCTGAGTGGTTACCGGCGCTGATCGAGCACTTTCCCGAGACGCGCAGCTTTGATCAATGGTGCCCGTCGCTGAACGACCGCTTGTTCAGTTTGACCATCATGGACCTGTGCGATCGCTTGCGCCTGATGTTTTTCGGCAATCTTTACCAGGACTGGTCCGAGTTCGTGCTGGCCGATCTTGGGATCTTCACCTACGAAAAGGTCGAATTCTGCGCCGATTCCCGGGGATTACGCAGTCGCGAGGACGTGGATGCCTGCCTGTTCCTTCACCAATGCCAACAGCACTTCGAGGCCGGCGAGGCGGTGGCCGGGATCGTCGAGCAGATCAACGGGTTGACACTGGGCAATCCGTGGCTGCAAAGGCGTCGTGAGAAACTGCTGTTCCAGATCGCCCAGCACTGCGAACGCCTGGCGGATTTCTCCACGGCGCTGGCGTTGTACCGTCAATGCGCCTACCCCGGTGCACGCCAGCGGTTGATCCGCGTGCTGGAACGCTGCGAGGAATACGAACTGGCCCTGGAGCTCGCCACCCAGGCCGAACAATCGCCACAAAGCGCCGCCGAACATCAGCAGGTGTTGCGCATCTTGCCCCGGTTGCGACGCAAACTGGGCGGGCCGCCGGTGAAACGCGCGTCTGCGCGGGAAATGCTGCGTCTGGAGCTGCAATTGCCCCGGACCGACCCGGTGATGTCGGTGGAGTATTACGTTCAGGCGCATCTGGCCGAAGATTCGGCACCCGTGCATTACGTTGAAAACAGCCTGGTCAACTCACTGTTCGGCCTGCTGTGCTGGCCAGCCATTTTCGCGCCGCTGCCGGGGGCCTTTTTCCACCCGTTCCAGCGCGGCCCGGCGGACCTGCTCAACGAGGATTTCCATGAGCGACGGGTTGAGTTGTTCCAGGCCTGTCTGGCCGAGCTCGACGATGGGCGTTACCAACAAACCATCCGAAAGCGTTACGTCGAAAAATGGGGCGTACAGTCACCCTTCGTATTCTGGAACGTACTGAACGACGAATTGCTGGAACAAGCCCTGGACTGCCTGCCGGCCGAGCACCTCAAGCACTGGTTCAACCGGCTGTTGCTCGACATCAGGGCCAATCGCGCCGGGATGCCGGACCTCATTCAGTTCTGGCCGCAGCAAAAGACCTACCGCATGATCGAAGTCAAGGGGCCGGGGGATCGCCTGCAGGACAACCAGCTGCGCTGGCTGGAGTTCTGTCATGAACACCACATGCCGATTGCCGTGTGCTACGTGCAATGGGCGGAGCAGGGCGCTTGAGCTACAGCATCGCGGTGCGGGCACTGTGTGAGTTCACCGCCAAGGCTGGCGACCTCGACCTGCGCTTCACACCCTCGCCGACCGCCCTGGAGGGCATCGTCGGGCATCGCACCGTGGCCTCCCGGCGCAGCGAGGGCTATCAGAGCGAAGTGGCGCTGGAAGGCCTGTACCAGAATCTAACCGTCAAGGGCAGGGCGGATGGCTACGATCCCGCGCAAAACTGCCTGGAAGAAGTCAAAACCTACCGTGGCGATTTGAGCAAACAACCGGCCAATCACCGCCAACTGCACTGGGCTCAAGCGAAAATCTATGGCTGGCTGATGTGCCGCAAACTTGAGCTTGCGCAGATCGATCTCGCGTTGGTGTACTTCGACATCGTCAGTGAAAAGGAAACCTGCCTGGTCGAGACCTTCAGCGCCACACAGTTGCAGCAATTCTTCGAGCTGCATTGCGCACTGTTCCTGAATTGGGCCGAGCAGGAAATGGTCCATCGCGAGGGGCGAAATCGGGCGGCGCAAGCGTTGGCGTTTCCCCATGCCGGCTTTCGACCGGGCCAGCGTCATCTCGCCGAATCGGTGTTCAAGGCCGTCAGCACCGGCCGCTGCCTGATGGCCCAGGCGCCGACGGGGATTGGCAAGACCGTTGGCACCTTGTTCCCGATGCTCAAGGCCCTCGCGCCGCAACAACTGGACAAGGTGTTCTTCCTCACGGCGAAAACCCCGGGGCGCAAACTGGCACTGGACGCGGCACAGGTGATCCTTGAAAGTGCCGATGCACCGCCCTTGCGCGTGCTGGAGATGATTGCCCGGGACAAGGCCTGCGAGCATCCGGACAAGGCTTGCCATGGGGAGTCCTGTCCATTGGCCCAGGGTTTCTACGACCGCCTGCCGGCTGCACGTCAGGCCGCCAGTGAAGTGAACCTGCTTGACCAGGATGCATTGCGCCGGATCGCCCTGGACCATGGAGTATGTCCGTACTACCTGAGCCAGGAAATGGCCCGCTGGGTCGATGTGGTGGTTGCCGATTACAACTATTACTTCGACTTCAGCGCCTTGCTGTTCGGGCTGGCACAGGCCAACCAATGGAAAGTCGCGGTACTGGTGGACGAGGCCCACAACCTGGTGGAGCGCGGCCGTCAGATGTACAGCGCCAGTCTTGATCAAGCGACCCTCAATGCCGTCCGAAAAAACGCTCCCGAGCCGTTGAAAAAGCCCTTGCAACGGGTCAATCGCGAATGGAATGCCTTGCATGATCAGCAACAGGGCACCTATCAGGCTTATGACAAGGCCCCGGAAAAACTGCTCCAGGCGCTGTCATCCTGCAGTGCCAACATCGGCGACTACCTCAACGATCACCCCCAAGGACTGGACAGCACGCTCCAGGGCTTTTATTTCGACCTGTTGCAGTTCAGCCGCGTGGCCGAGCTCTTCGACGAACACTTCCTGTTCGATATCAGCAAACGCGACCTCGAGCGCAAACGACAACTCTCGCAGCTGTGCCTGCGCAATGTGGTGCCAGCCCGCTTCATCGGGCCTCGCCTGACAGCGGCACGTAGCACCGTGCTGTTCTCGGCGACACTCAGTCCGCGTCACTATTACGCCGATCTGCTGGGGACACCGGCGAATACGGTGTGCATCGACGTCGAATCGCCGTTTGACGCCGACCAGCTGCAAGTGCATATCGTCAACCGGATCTCCACCCGGTTCGCTCATCGCCAGGCGTCCGTGGCGCCGATTGTCGAGTTGATCGCCAACCAGTTCAGCCAGCGCCCCGGCAACTACCTGGCGTTTTTCAGCAGCTTTGATTATTTGCAGCAAGTGTCGCAGTCACTGGCCGAACGTCATCCAGGGATCAACCTGTGGTCGCAGTCCCGAGGCATGGCAGAAGCACAACGCCAGGAATTTCTCGACCGGTTCACCGAAGGCGGCGAGGGCATCGGTTTTGCGGTATTGGGCGGGGCATTCGGCGAAGGCATCGACTTGCCCGGCGCACGGCTGATCGGAGCGTTCATCGCCACCCTGGGGCTGGCGCAATTCAATCCGGTCAACGAGCAGATAAAAGGCCGCATGGCCGCGATCTTCGGTGCCGGTTACGACTACACCTACCTGTTTCCCGGTGTGCAGAAGGTGGTGCAGGCCGCCGGAAGGGTGATTCGTACGCAACAGGACCAAGGGGTGGTGATGCTGATCGATGATCGCTTTGGCGAGAGCAAGGTCAGGCAATTGTTGCCGCGCTGGTGGTCGATCGAGCAGACGCTTTTTCATTCGGCGACGTAGGAATATTTACTTTAAAAAACATCGACATATCTTGAGAAGTTCATTCATTTGATCAAATAGCGAAAGCACACTTTATTGATAGGGCTGGTGATCGGATCACCCAACTTTTTGATAAGGAAATCAACCCATGTCGCAAACATCGAAATACACGTACACCGCTGACCAGGTCACTGCTGCATTCAGTGAAATAAGCGCAACACTGTTCAACGGCAAAACGGTGGAACCCATCCCCAAGCTACTGGCTGTTGTCGGGCTGGAATCTTCAGGTAAAACCTACCTGCTTGAAAAAAACCTCCTGCCAACGCAGCGCTACACCAATTACGTTCGTCTGTACCTGCCGCAATACCGCAAGAAACACCCCCAATATGAGGAAATGATCAAAGAGGGCGTCTTGCATGCTTATGAACACACGGAATCGTTTGTGCGGGAAGTCTGCAGAATGATCTTCACCAAGGCCTTCACCGGCAAATACAACATCATCATGGAGTCGGCTTTCGACACTATCGACCTCGTATCCTTTCCGCCCTTGGCGACGGCCAGCGGATATCAATTCGAGACTCACATCGTTGGTTGTACTCAGGAGTTTGCCCACGTGTCGAGTTTCAAAAGGGCGCTCAAAAGTCTGGAAAACAATGAAATGGAAAGGTTTCTCTCCGTGTCGAAGCTGGATGCGAGCATGAGCCATGCCAAAGCGATTCTGGTTGCCCTGGAAAATGCGGCGAAGGCGATCAGTGGCTCCCGAATCAACCTGTACGAGCGCGGTTTCGGGGCGTTGAAGGAGCGGACTCAAGTTGCCCAGAGCACGTATTCAAAAGCCGCAGACGGTAAAGTCACCACTACGACAACCAAGGTCGATTTTTCGTACGACGCCTACTCCAGCATTATCGAGAACCACGTTTTCGCGGTGAGCGATCGTAATGAAATGATTAAGGAGTGCCAGTTGGCACTGTTCCAGGCGGCGATTCATGCCGAGAAAGTTCCGGACTTCGTCTATAACGAGCTGAACGCCTACATCGTCAAATACGTCAATCGATAGCGCTTGCCCGGCTGTCCAAACGGCTAATCTGTCGCATACTCCAGACATACAATTCTGATGCGAGAACTCAATGAGCGAGGATCGAAGCAAAGTGGGCGTCAGCGAGGAAACGCGCTTTCGCCTGCTGATCGATGCGGTGGTCGATTATGCGATCTACATGATTGATCCCGACGGCATCATCACCAGCTGGAACGCGGGCGCCAGGCGATTCAAAGGGTATGAGGAAGCCGAGATTCTCGGCCAGCATTTCTCCCGTTTCTACACCGAACAGGATCGCCAGGCCGGTTTGCCGCAACGGGCGCTGGACACGGCGATTCGCGAGGGGCGTTTCGAAGGCGAGGGCTGGCGTGTGCGCAAGGATGGCACGCATTTCTGGTCCCATGTGGTGATCGATCCGATCCGCGATCCAGAGGGCAGGCTGCTGGGTTTTGCCAAGATCACCCGCGACCTGACCGATCGCAAGGCCGCCGAAGAAACCCTCAAGCAAAGCGAGCAGCAATTTCGTTTGCTGGTGCAAAGCGTCACCGATTACGCCATCTACATGCTGGGCCCCGATGGCCGCGTGACCAACTGGAATCCTGGCGCCCAGCGCATCAAGGGCTACTTGCCCGAAGAGGTCATTGGCCAGCACTTTTCGATGTTTTACACCCCTGAGGATCGCGCAGCCGGCGAGCCGTTTCGTACCCTGGATATCGCGACGCGCGAAGGGCGGTTCGAAAACAAGGGCTGGCGCCTGCGCAAGGACGGTACGCGGTTTCTCGCCCATGTGGTGGTGGACCCGATCTGGGGCGATACCGGCACATTGCTCGGTTTCGCCAAGATCACCCGTGACATCACCGAGGCCGCACAAGCGCAGCAGGCCCTGGAGAAAACCCGCGAGGCGCTGTTCCAGGCGCAGAAAATGCAGGCCATCGGCCAACTCAGTGGCGGTATTGCCCACGACTTCAACAATCTGCTGACCGTTATCCTGGGCAATCTGGAAATCGTCCGCAAACGCATAGGCGACGATCCGCGATTGACCCGTTTGCTGGATAACGCCACCCAGGGCGCCTTGCGGGGTGTATCCCTGACCCAGCGCATGTTGGCGTTTGCCCGACGGCAGGAACTCAAGGCCGAACCCATCGAAATACCGAAGCTGGTGGAGGGCATCACCGGTCTGCTGCGCAGTTCCCTGGGGCCGACGGTGAAAATCGAAACCTGTTTTACGCCAGAGCCCGAGCCGGTGCTGGCCGACGTCAATCAGCTGGAACTGGCGGTTCTCAACCTGGCGACCAATGCTCGCGATGCGATGCCCAAGGGCGGCACCATCGTGCTTGGCACCCGCTCGGAAGTGGTCCTCGACCAGCCGCATACAACGCTGGCGCCAGGGCGTTACGTGTGTTTTTCCATCACCGATACAGGGATGGGCATGGACGACGTCACGCTGTCTTCGGCGACGGACCCGTTTTTCACCACCAAGGGCGTCGGCAAGGGGACTGGCCTGGGGCTGTCGATGGTGCATGGCTTTATCGAACAAATGGGCGGGCGCTTCATACTCAAAAGTGAGAAGGACAAAGGCACCACCGCCGAACTCTGGTTGCCCGTGGCCAGGGTCGGATCGGTGGCCGAGCGGCAGGGCACGGAGCTGGCAGCACCGCAGGTTCCACGGCTGAATGTATTGGTGGTCGATGACGACAGCCTGGTATTGACCAGTACCTGCCTGTTGCTGGAAGACCTCGGACACCACGTCTGCATTGCGGAATCCGCCGCCCAGGCGTTGCAGTTGCTTGAAAGCGGGCAGCACTTCGACCTGGTCATCACCGATATGGCCATGCCTCAAATGAACGGCGCGCAACTGGCACAAGCCATCCAGATCATGAACCCAACCCTGCCGATCATCCTCGCCACCGGTTTTGCGGAGCGGCTGGATGGCTTTGCGACCCGACTTCCGCGTTTGTCCAAACCCTTTACGCAAAAAAACCTGGTGGAAATCATTGCCTCGACGATGAAGTGAGCCGACGGTTGTGCTGCTCATAGCGCGCCAGCATTGGCTGGGTGCTGATGCCGTGCAGCAGAATGCTCAGCGCGACCACTGACAGCGTGAGGTCGGTGCACAGGCTGGCCAGCGCTGGCGCAAGCTCGTGATTCAAGGCGTAGAACAGGTAGTAAAAGCTACCGATGCCGCGAATCCCGAACCAACCGATCAACAATCGTTGCCGGCCGTTCAGCAAACGACCCCATGGCACCAGTGCGACGCTCAGGGGACGAATCACGCAGAACAGCGCCAGGGAAATCGCCAGCGCGCGCCAGTCCCAGTGGCTGACCAACACCACCCCGAGCAAGGTCACCAGAAACACTTCCATGGCCCGTTCGACCAGACTGCCAAAAGACAACATGTCGCCGATCATGATCCCGGCGGCAACCTGCGTGTCCTCCAGGTGTTCCACATCGCCGTGCACGGCATCGTCAGGTTCGACATTCTGGTGGCCGACAACCGGTTGCACCAGATGCTCGGCGGGCGGCTGTGCATCTCCCGTCGAATTGACCTCAGCTCCCCGCAGGCCCAGGCCCGCGGCAAATACCGAGAGAAAGCCGTAGCCGTGTACCGATTCCGCCGCGACATAGGCCAGGGCAATCAGGGCGAATGTCAGGTAATCATTGGGGGAGAAGGTACTGTCGGCATTGCGGATACGCATCGACAGGGTCAAGCGGCCGATACCGCGCCCCATGCAGTAACCGATCAACAGACCGGCGGGCACGGCCCACAACAGGCGCTTGAGTGCCCAGTCATCCAGCCAGGCGCTGGAGGAACCACTGCCTTGTTGCAGGAACAGTAGAGCGAGAATGACAAACGGAAAGGCGATGCCATCGTTGAGCCCCGCCTCGCCCGAAAGCGCGAAACGCACCGGGTCGTCATCCTTGGCGTCGTTGACCTGCACCAACGAAGCCAGCACCGGGTCAGTGGGCGCCAGAATCGCGCCGATCAGCAACGACGGTCCCCATGGGAGCTCGAAGGCAACGTGCAGCAGCAGGCAGACACCGGTAATGGTCAGGAGCATCACCGGCCCCGCCAGACCGAACGCCACCCGCCACTTGCGATCCCTGAGCGGCAGGCGCAGTTTCAGTCCACAGACAAACAAGGAGAACAGCACAGCGACTTCGGTCAGGTGCTCCATCCAGAAGGCGGCGTCCTGAATATCCAGCCTGAGCCAGGCCAAACCTGCCGGCCCGATGGCCACCCCGAGCGCCAGGCACACGGCCGACGTGGTCACCGGCAGCCAGCGCAGGTATGACGAGGTGAGTGCCAGTGTCAGCAACACGGCACCCAACACCGCGACCCAGGCAATGAAGCTCATGGCCGGGGGGCATCACACAGATACTCCGGCGTCACTTCTTCTTCCATGCGGATATCTGTCCGCGCGAAGTTGGTTGAGTGCACGGTTTGAAGAGCTGTGCGGACATGACGACCTCCAGATATCAAAGGACCGCCCAGGCCGTAATGCGCTTTTGTAGGAGCGAGCCTGCTCGCGATGGTCGTTGACGAATACGCGTGGTTACTGGCTAAACGCGGCGCTCTTGAGTCCATCGCGAGCGAGCTCGCTCCTACAGAAACAGCATTACGCCAGGGCGGGGCTCATAAGCTGTGGAGCGCTGGAACTGTCCGCGGGTTCCATTTTGATGCGGCGTCAGAGAATCGGCTTGCCCCCGGTCACGCCAAAGCGTTGGCCGGTGATGTAGCTGCCTTCGTCCGAGGCCAGCAGGACATAAATCGGCGCCACTTCCACCGGTTGGCCAGGGCGCCCCAGCGGCGTGTTGCCGCCGAAGTTCTGTACCGTTTCTTGCGGCATGGTCGAGACAATCAGGGGTGTCCAGATCGGGCCCGGCGCCACGCTGTTCACGCGGATGTTCTTGGGCCCGAGCATTTGTGCCAGGCCCGCGGTGAAGTTGGCGATTGCCCCTTTGGTGGTGGCATAGGCGAGCAGGGTGGGGTTGGGCATGTCCGAATTGACCGAGCTGGTATTGATGATCGAACTGCCGGGCTTCATGTGTTTCAACGCAGCCTGGCAAATTCTGAAAATCGCGGTGATGTTGACGTCGAAGGTCATCACCCATTCTTCGTCGGAGATGTCTTCAAGGGTCTCGTGGGTCATCTGGAACGCGGCGTTATTGACCAGCACGTCGATACGACCGAAGCGTTCGACGGTTTTCTCCACCAGTGCGCGGCAATGCACCTTGTGCGCCAGGTCACCGGGCAGCAGCAGGCATTGCCGGCCTGCCTGCTCGACCCAACGCGCGGTTTCCTCGGCATCGTCCTGCTCATCGAGGTAGGCAATGGCGACATCCGCGCCTTCGCGAGCGAAAGCGATGGCGACTGCACGGCCGATACCGCTGTCACCGCCGGTAATCAGGGCAATCTTGCCCTCCAGGCGTCCCGAGCCTTTGTAGCTTTGTTCGCCACAGTCGGGATAAGGGTCCATTTTTCGTTGCGAGCCGGGGACAGGCTGGTGTTGTTTGGGGAAGGGTGGTTTTGGATAGTCGGTCATTTTCAATCTCCGGGCTCAAGGAGGATTCAAAAGGTTGACCGTGGTGTTTTGGCGTGAGTTCGGTTGGATTTGCAACACACAAATCCCTTGTAGGAGCTGGCTCGCCAGCGAAGGCGGCGGCACAGCCAACATCAGCGTTGACCGACAAACCGCTTTCGCTGGCAAGCCAGCTCCTACAGGGGGTACATCAACGTGGTGGATCAGGCCTTCAGGTGACGCAAGCTGCGCTCCATGCGGGCAATCCCTTCTTCCAGCAACGACCGTGGGCAGCCGAAATTCAGGCGCACGAACTGTTTGCAGTCATCACCGAAATCCACACCGGGGCTCAAGCCGACCCTGGCCTGTTCGAGGAAGAACTGCTGCGGGTTGTCCAGCCCCAACGCCGTGCAGTCGAGCCATGCCAGGTAGGTGCTTTGCGGCACGTTCATGGTGATGCCCGGCAGGCGGGTGCGCACTGCGTCGACCAGGTAATCGCGGTTGCCTTGCAGGTAAGCGCTCAGCTCGGCCAGCCAGGGCCCGGCTTCGCTGTAGGCGACACGGGTGGCTTCCAGGCCCAGCGGGTTGACGCTGTCGACCATGCCACAACGGGCGTGGTTGACCCGCTCGCGCAGGTGGCGGTCCTGGATGATCATGAACGAGGTTTTCAACCCGGCGATGTTGTAGGCCTTGCTGGCCGACATCAGGGTGATGGTGCGTTGGGCGACTTGTGGGCTCAGGGTCGCCATCGGAATGTGTTTGCGCCCATCGAAGCACAACTCGGCATGGATCTCGTCAGAGATGATCCAGGCGTCGTGCTCCTGGCAGATGTCGGCGATGGCTTGCAGTTCCTCGCGGGGGAATGCCTTGCCCAGCGGATTGTGCGGGTTGCTCAGCAGTAGGGCGCCGCCACCTTGCAGCGACCGGCTCAGGGTTTGCAACGGCGTGGCGTAGGTGCCGTCCGGCTGCGCGTCGAAATTCAGCTCGACCTTGTTCAGGCCCCAATGGCCCGGCGCATGGCGCAGTGGTGGGTAGTTTGGAACCTGCACCACGACATTCTGTTGTGGCTGGACCAGCGCCTTGAGCGCCATGTTGAAGCCCGATTCAACCCCCGGCAGGAAGATCAACTCCTGCGGCTCGACGCGCCAGGCGTACTTGTTCCACAGGTCGGCAACGATGGCTTCGCGCAAGTTGTCCGGGGCCACGCTGTAGCCGACCATCGGGTGTTCCAGGCGCTTTTGCAGGGCCTGGATGATCACCGGCGGCGCGGCAAAATCCATGTCGGCGACCCACATCGGCAACACATCGGCCGGGTAGCGGCTCCATTTGGTGCTGCCGGTGTTGTGGCGGTCGAACACCTGATCAAAATCGAAAGTCATGCGCGGTCTCGTGAAGGCGGGGTTAATCATGCCCGCCATGATAAGCGCCAATCCCTGTAGGAGCGAGCCTGCTCGCGAAGGCGGCGTGTCAGGCGATGTATTGTTCATTGGTGTACATATCCAATTCTGCGGTAACGGCGGCTGGCGGTTTCGCCCTTACGGCGAGTCACTTGGAAAAGCGCCAAGTAACCAAGCGCTCTTGCCCCTGTCGTTCGGTGCC
>NZ_WTFT01000003.1 GCF_009861505.1 Pseudomonas izuensis
CGCTAGTTTTCGGCACCGTCGTTATTGGCGTACTTCTGTCTCTCGCAGCCATGTTGTTACTTGCCAAGGCAATGAGTGGTGTTTCCGAACTTATGGAACTTCAGCGCCATATTTTCGAAATGGTGCTGATGGGGACCGATGTCGGGCTCATGTGGATGGTCCGCATAGCAGCCCTTGTCTTAGCGGGTATCGGCTTGACGCTAAACAAACGCTTTCCGACCCTCAGTTTGTGGATAGTTACCTTGTGCGGTGCCGTAGCCTTAGCCACCCTCGCGTGGACTGGGCATGGTGCTATGGACGAAGGCGATAAGCGTTACATACATTTCGCCAGCGACATCTTCCACCTGTTGGCCGCAGGAGGCTGGCTCGGCGCCCTGGCGGCATTCGCTTTATTGCTGCGTACGAAAATACTGAATGGCGAACAAGAGGTGCGAACTCTCTCTCGAGTGCTTACCGGCTTTGAGACAGCGGGTGCATTGATCGTAGTGAGCCTCGTTATCACCGGCATAGTGAATTATCTGTTTATTGTTGGCCCAACACTTGAGGGTGTGATGTTTAGCACATATGGCGCGCTGCTTTGTTTGAAAATTTTACTATTCGCAGCGATGCTCGTATTAGCCACGATGAACCGGTTTCACTTGAGCCCACTTTTAGCGCGATCAATCCAGAGCGGAGAGTACACTGGTGCCATTAATGCTTTGCGGCGCAGTATGGCCCTGGAGCTCACAGTGGCAATAATCATAGTGTGCCTTGTCGCTTGGCTTGGAACCTTGAGCCCAGAGATGGATATGGGCACTGTATAGAAAAATCTGACTTCCTAAAACAGTCCGCCTTAGGCAGCGGGCTCCCAACTCATGATCACCAGATCACCACTCACCACTCACCTGGGCGTCTGCGAAGTATATTTCTGTCGGGCAATACCGTGCATTTCAAATTTATGCGACCGGGGCCATCGCTCAATCCGAACCTGCCTATCGCGAATTGGCCTAAAGCAAACCTTGGTGATTGGCCGCTTTTGGCCGACCATCGCTCAGCCTGAGAGGCTGCAATTGGTCGTTCTTTGCCGCTGTTGACCGGCAGCTTCACGCCCTGAGGAAGTCAGTCAACCTAAATCGAGGTTCTTCAGGAGCGGTGAACCGCGCTTCCTCAAGGCATTCAAATAGGTCGTTTCATCGTAGAGCGTCCTGGTCTGCCAGCACCGATATAGAATCCGAATCCACTTAAACGCGAGTGCGCGTACAGCAGCTTGATAGGTGCTCCCTTTGGCGCGTTGCTGCCGGTAGAAAGCTCCAGCCCAAAAGGATTTATTGATGGTCTGCCCCGCCCATTCCACAAAGGTCTGACGAAGAAATGTTGGACATTGCCAGCGCCAATGCACCCAGCTCTTCTTACCGCTCCGTTCCGTCACCGGGGCAATGCCTGAGTATTTTTGCAACTCGTCCGCGCCATGGAAACGCTCACGTTGCTCTCCGAAGGCTGCGAGTAAACGTGGCGCTAGATGCGGGCCTGCGCCCGGCAAGCCACGAAACAATGCGTAATCCGGTAGTGCAGAAGCGACCCGCTCGACTTCCTTATCGAAGCGATCGATCACCGTGAGGACGGTGCGTAGTTGCTCCACCAACGCGAGGGCGTGTAAGCGGCAAGGCTCGATAATGCCGGCATCTTCTGTGAGCGCAGATGCCGCACGAATCGACGCCAAACGCGCCTCGATCAATGTGGCGCGACGCCCGTTGTGGGCATAAAAGAACGCCTCAAGCGTGGTTTTACGCGCCCGTTTGGCTGACAGGAGTGTCGGCCAGCGAGTGAGGAAATCGCAAAACAACAGAGTGTCTCGCTGCTCGAACCATTCCAGTGCCTGCGGGTAATATTGCTTGAGGGTGTTGCATAAACGGTTGGTAAAACGCGTCTTGTCGTTGACCAGATCCCGGCGCTGTTCGATCAGGCTAAGCAGCGAACGCATGGCCACACTCTGCGGCCTGAGCGCGGTGAACCGTTCAGGATGGCGAAGCAGTAGATCGAGTGCTAACTCCGCATCGGTGGGATCATCCTTGGCGCGACTCGGCTTGAACGCCACGCGATATTTGGCAAGCGTCGAGGGATTGATCGGGAACAGCACGAAAAAGTCATACTTCAGCAGAGCCGACACAATAGGCCCTTTGGCCAACTCCAGAGCTACAGCGATAGGGCCACCGAAGCGCAGGTGCAATGCCTTGGCCCACTCATCAATGCGATCAACCTGGTGCGGAATACAGTCGAACTGACGATGATTGTCATCCCCAGCCTGTAGGCAAATATCATGTTTGGTATCTGCCCAATCAATGCCGACATAGGCTGTGAAGTGCTGACTCAAGGACGCTGTCACGTGAACCTCCGCAAGCGATAAAATAGCTGCTAGGGACATGCATGCTTGCGTTCAGCGAAGGCAATATAGTGAGCCGGTGCGACGGCGAACCCTGAGTATTCGTTATCGAGCGCAAGCGCACCTGTAGACTCGGAACTAAAGCTGCAAACGTCATGCGTTTGGGTCGTTTTATTCGTAGTCTACAGGTGCATGTTCCACCCTCGCTGACAGCTACCTGCCAACCGTTACCAGTATCGATGAAGGTGGGACGGACTATCTATAAAGGGTCGATTCTGTTGAAAAAGTCGGTTCGCCCAAACAGCCTGGTCATTGACTGGTTAAAACGCCTTTTTTGCACACTGCTACGTGAAATCTGAGTCCGGAAGCCTCTGCCGAAAGTAAAGATTTCAATCTCGGACGCATACTTTTCTGCTGCGGAAACCATGGTCGACTTTTTCAACAGAATCGGTCGACTGCCGCCCTTCGCAAGAGCCCACAATCAGCCAAAAGCAGCCTTTCGCAAACAGCCATGTGAAAAGCTGCAGGTTGCGAATTGAAGTAATCGACCCCGTGCTGTCTTCTGCAATTTGGCCATGAGGTGAGACGTGTTGATGCAATTGACACCCTTCCACGTGGAGTTGCCAACAAAAGTTTATGGCCAAATGGGGCACCACTAACTATCAGCAACGGTTGAGCCAGTCCCTTATGGGTTCTACTTGGAGATATGTGGCGGATACGTGGAGTTTCTTACCCGAAGAGGAAAACGCCTTATTAACGTTGCAATCGTGCACGCCTCGCAACCCGATGCTCTTGAACACCCCGCTAAGGACCATTCTACGTTAATTCCCTTCCCACCCGACCAGTGGATGATCTAAATCCTCAGTGGGGCAAAAAGTGGGGCAAAAATCAGCGCCGCGAAAAAACGATGAGCCATAAAAAAATCCAGTCACAGCTAAGTGACTGGATTTCTTGAAAAATAAATGGTCGGGACGGAGTGATTCGAACACTCGACCCCTAGCACCCCATGCTAGTGCGCTACCGGACTGCGCTACGCCCCGACTAGGCGTGTAACCTGTTCCTCTTCTCGAGGAACGCTCAAGAATATATCGCAAGCTTTTGAAAACTGGAAGTATTTAAAAGCAGAATTTATTTCTTGAGGACCACCAGAACATCTTCGAGCTCAGCGATCATCTGGCGAATCATTTGCTTGTATTGCGTGGTGTCGTCTTTGGCTTCATCACCCGACAAGCGCAGTCGTGCGCCGCCGATGGTGAACCCTTGATCGTAAAGGAGCGCGCGGATCTGCCGGATCATCAGCACGTCCTGGCGCTGATAATACCGACGGTTTCCGCGGCGTTTGACGGGGTTGAGTTGAGGAAACTCCTGCTCCCAATAACGCAGCACGTGCGGTTTAACCGCACACAGCTCGCTGACTTCACCAATGGTGAAGTAGCGTTTGCCTGGGATGACGGGAAGCTCGTCGTTATGACTTGGTTCCAGCATAAGCCTCAACTCGGGCCTTCAACTTCTGCCCTGGACGAAAGGTGACCACACGGCGAGCCGTGATCGGGATTTCTTCACCCGTTTTCGGGTTGCGGCCAGGCCGCTGGCGTTTGTCCCGAAGGTCGAAATTGCCGAAACCGGACAATTTGACCTGCTCGTTGTCTTCAAGAGCGTGCCTGATTTCCTCGAAAAACAGTTCAACCAATTCCTTGGCTTCCCGCTTGTTCAGGCCCAGCTCTTCGTACAGACGTTCCGCCATCTCAGCTTTCGTCAAAGCCCCCATACGTCACTTCCTTAACGTGGCGTTCAACCTTTGTTCGAGCGAGGTGAGGATGTTTTGCGTCGTGGAATTCACCTCATCGTCATTAAGAGTGCGCGATGGATGCTGCCAGGTCAAGCCGACTGCGAGGCTTTTTCTATCAGGATCAATGCCTTTACCCTGATACACGTCAAATAGCCTGAGGTCTGTCAGCCATTCGCCTGCATTTTCACGGATTACGTCCAGTACTGCCGCGGCTGCGACGTCTTTGTGCGCAATCAGGGCAAGATCACGACGCACTTCAGGAAAGCGCGATAACTCGTGGAATTTTGGCATTTTGCCCAACGCCACTTCCGCCAGAACCAGCTCGAAAACGAATACCGGGCGATCCAGACCCAGGGTTTTCGACAGTTCCGGGTGGATGGCGCCGACGAAACCGACCAGTCGGCCCTCACGTTCGATGCGCGCGGTTTGACCCGGGTGCAACGCTGGGTGCTTGCCCGGCACGAAAGTGAATGCATCCAGTGCACCGGCGAAGCCCAGCACTGCTTCCACGTCAGCCTTGACGTCGAAGAAGTCAACGACATCGCGACCTTGCGCCCAGCCTTCCGGTAGACGGCTACCGCAAACCACACCCGCCAGCATCGGCTCTTGCTTCAAGCCTTCGAGCTGACCGACGAAACGCAAACCGCTTTCGAACAAACGAACACGATCCTGCTGACGGTTCAGGTTGTGCTGAAGTGCTTTGACCAGGCCAGGCCACAGCGACGAGCGCATGGCAGCCATGTCGTTGGAAATCGGGTTGGCCAGCAGCAGTGGTTCAACACCCGGATTAAACAGCTCAAATTGTTTCGGATCGATGAAGCTGTAGGTGATTGCTTCCTGATAACCACGAGCCACCAGCAGACGGCGCAGTTCCGGCAGATCGCTACGTGCTTCAGCCTTGGCTTGGGGCGCCAGACGCGCTTGCGGGTAGCGAACCGGCAGACGGTTGTAACCGTACAGACGGGCCAGTTCTTCGATCAGGTCGACTTCCAGGCTGATATCGAAGCGATGGCTTGGCACTTCTACGCGCCATTGCCCTGCTCCATCGGCAGCAATCTTCAGACCCAAAGCACTGAGTAGACGCTCAACTTCAGCCGAGTCCATCTCCATGCCTAACATCTGGGTGATGCGCTGGGCACGCAGGGTGATCGGCGCAATCGACGGCAAATGCTGTTCGCTGACGGTCTCGATGATCGGGCCGGCTTCACCGCCAGTGATTTCCAGCAGCAGGCCAGTGGCGCGCTCCATGGCTTCACGGGCCAGTTGCCAGTCCACGCCACGCTCGTAGCGGTGCGAAGCGTCGGTGTGCAGGCCATAGGAGCGGGCCTTGCCAGCGACGGCGATCTGATCGAAAAACGCGCTTTCGAGGAAGATGTCACGCGTGGTCGCGGTGTTGACGCCGCTGTGCTCGCCCCCCATGACGCCAGCGATGGCCAATGCACGTGTATGGTCGGCAATCACCAGCGTATCGCTACGCAAGCTGACTTCCTGACCGTCGAGCAATACCAGCTTCTCGCCTTCTTCGGCCATGCGCACCCGGATACCGCCATTGATTTCGGCGAGATCGAAGGCGTGTAGCGGTTGACCCAGCTCCAGCATCACGTAGTTGGTGATGTCGACAGCCGCGTCGATGCTGCGCACGTCGGCACGACGCAGACGCTCGACCATCCACAGCGGCGTTGGCCGGGACAGGTCGACGTTACGGATCACACGCCCCAGGTAACGCGGGCAGGCAGCGGGTGCCAGCACTTCAACCGGACGCACTTCATCGTGCACGGCTGGAAAGCAAGCAACCACCGGACGGGTCACTGGAGCGGCGTACAGTGCGCCAACTTCACGGGCCAGGCCCGCCAGGGACAGACAGTCGCCGCGGTTCGGGGTCAGGTCGACCTCGATGCTGGCATCGTCCAGGTTCAGGTATTCACGAATGTCCTGACCGACCGGCGCATCCGCCGGCAGCTCCATCAGACCATCGTTGCCCTCACCCACCTGCAGCTCGGCCTGCGAGCACAGCATGCCGTTGGACTCAACGCCACGCAGCTTGGCTTTCTTGATCTTGAAGTCACCCGGCAATTCGGCACCGATGGTGGCGAACGGGATCTTCAGGCCCGGGCGCACGTTTGGTGCACCGCAAACGACCTGGAACGTCTCCGAGCCATTGCTGACCTGGCAAACACGCAGCTTGTCGGCGTCAGGGTGCTGTTCGGTGCTCAGCACCTCACCCACGATCACGCCACTGAAAACACCGGCGGCCGGCGTAACGCTATCGACCTCAAGACCGGCCATCGACAGACGAGCAACCAGCTCGTCGCGACTTACCTGCGGGCTTACCCAGCCACGCAGCCATTGTTCACTGAATTTCATCCTGCTCTCCTAAGAATTCGTTACGACTAGCGAAATTGCGCGAGGAACCGCAAGTCGTTGTCGAAGAACAGACGCAAGTCGTTCACGCCGTAACGCAGCATGGCCAGACGCTCAACGCCCATGCCGAAGGCAAAGCCCGAAAACTCTTCCGGGTCGATCCCGGACATGCGCAGCACGTTCGGGTGAACCATGCCGCAACCCATGACTTCCAGCCAGCCAGTCTGTTTGCAGACACGGCAGCCTTTACCGCTGCACATCACGCATTCCATGTCGACTTCAGCGGATGGCTCGGTGAACGGGAAGTACGAAGGACGGAAGCGCACGGCCAGTTCTTTTTCAAAGAACACGCGCAGGAACTCTTCGATGGTCCCCTTCAGGTCGGCGAAGTTGATGTCGCGGTCGACCAGCAGGCCTTCGACCTGGTGGAACATCGGCGAGTGGGTGATATCGGAGTCGCTGCGATACACACGGCCTGGGCAGACGATGCGGATCGGCGGCTGTTTCGATTCCATGGTGCGGACCTGTACCGGCGAGGTATGGGTGCGCAACAACATGTTGGCATTGAAATAGAAGGTGTCATGCATCGACCGGGCCGGGTGATGGCCTGGGATGTTGAGCGCCTCGAAGTTGTGGTAGTCGTCTTCGACCTCAGGGCCTTCGGCGATGCCGTAGCCGATGCGGGTGAAGAACTGCTCGATACGTTCCAGAGTCCGGGTAACCGGATGCAGACCGCCTGAGGTCTGGCCGCGGCCAGGCAGGGTCACGTCAATGGATTCGGCGGCGAGCTTGGCCGCGAGATCAGCCTCCTCGAACAACGCCTTGCGCGCATTGAGAACCTCTGTGACACGCTCCTTGGCAACGTTGATCAGCGCGCCGACTTGCGGACGCTCTTCTGCCGGCAAATTCCCCAGGGTCTTCATCACCTGAGTCAATTCACCTTTTTTGCCAAGGTAGTGAACCCGGATTTGCTCCAGGGCATTGATATCTTCAGCGCTTTGCACAGCCTCTAGAGCTTGAGAGACGAGCGCGTCCAGGTTTTCCATGTACAGACTCCAGATACAAAATAGGGGAAGAGCTTGAAGGCTCTTCCCCTATTTATGACGTTTAACACCTGACCCCACAGAGGTGAGGCCGGGTGACTGTCGGGGGTACTTAAGCCAAGGTGGCTTTAGCTTTCTCGACAATCGCAGCAAACGCCGCTTTTTCGTTCACTGCCAGATCAGCCAGAACCTTACGGTCGATCTCGATGGACGCTTTTTTCAGGCCGGCGATGAAACGGCTGTAGGACAGACCGTTGATACGAGCACCAGCGTTGATACGAGCGATCCACAGAGCGCGGAACTGACGTTTTTTCTGACGACGGTCACGGTAGGCGTATTGGCCTGCCTTGATTACCGCTTGCTTGGCAACACGGAATACGCGGGAGCGTGCGCCGTAGTAGCCTTTAGCAAGTTTCAGAATTTTTTTGTGACGCTTACGGGCAATGACGCCACGCTTTACACGAGCCATGAGTTACTTCCTCTATTCTTGACTAAAATTAACGAAGGCGCAGCATGCGCTCGACTTTTGCCACGTCAGACGGATGCAGCAAGCTGCTACCGCGCAGTTGACGCTTACGCTTGGTCGACATTTTGGTCAGGATGTGGCTCTTGAAAGCGTGCTTGTGCTTGATACCGTTAGCAGTTTTCAGAAACCGCTTAGCAGCACCACTTTTGGTCTTCATTTTTGGCATGTTCGGATACTCCGCATTCAGTTGATAAACATAATCAGAAGGCCTGCCGTGCCCTGTTGATTACTTCTTCTTTTTCGGGGCGATGACCATGATCAGCTGGCGTCCTTCCATCTTAGGATGCTGTTCGACCGAACCGTACTCGAGCAAGTCACCTTCAACTCGCTTGAGGAGTTCCATCCCCAGCTCCTGGTGGGCCATCTCACGGCCGCGGAATCGCAAGGATACCTTGGCCCTGTCCCCGTCACTCAGGAAACGTACCAGGTTGCGCAGTTTTACCTGGTAATCCCCTTCCTCCGTCCCTGGACGAAACTTGATTTCTTTTACCTGAATCTGCTTCTGGTTCTTCTTCGCCGCAGCAATCTGCTTCTTCTTTTCGAAGATCGATTTGCCGTAGTCCATCACCCGGCAAACAGGCGGGACAGCGTCAGCGGAGATTTCTACCAGATCAAGCTTGGCTTCTTCAGCAATACGAAGCGCTTCATCAATCGAGACGATGCCAATCTGCTCGCCGTCAGCGCCAATTAACCGAACCTCGCGTGCCGAGATATTCTCGTTGATCGGGGCTTTCGGTGCAGCTCGTTTATCTTGTCTCATTTCACGCTTAATAATAATTACTCCGAATCTTGGCGACCACGCCGGGAAACCGCTTGCGCGAGGAACTCGGCGAACTGGGCGACGGGCATCGAGCCCAGGTCAGCACCTTCACGAGTACGCACAGCGACAGTCTGCATCTCGACTTCCTTATCCCCAATAACCAAGAGATAGGGAACCTTGAGCAAGGTATGCTCGCGGATTTTAAAGCCGATCTTTTCATTTCTCAAGTCAGACTTGGCACGAAACCCGCTTTCGTTGAGAGTTTTTTCCACTTCGGCAACAAAATCTGCCTGTTTATCAGTGATATTCATCACCACTGCCTGGGTCGGCGCCAGCCACGCAGGGAATGCACCCTCGTAGTGCTCGATCAGAATTCCGACGAAACGCTCGAAGGAACCCAGGATCGCCCGGTGCAACATCACCGGATGCTTGCGGCTGTTGTCTTCGGAGACGTATTCGGCGCCCAGACGGACAGGCAGGTTAAAATCGAGCTGCAGGGTACCACACTGCCAGACACGGCCGAGGCAATCTTTCAGCGAGAACTCGATCTTCGGACCATAGAACGCGCCCTCACCCGGCTGCAGATCGTACGGCAGACCAGCACTGTCAAGGGCTGCAGCCAATGCCGCTTCTGCGCGATCCCACAACTCATCGGAACCGACGCGTTTTTCCGGACGAGTGGAGAGCTTCATTTCGACGTCTTTAAAGCCGAAATCGGCGTAGACGTCCATGGTCAGCTTGATGAACGCAGCGGATTCAGCCTGCATCTGCTCTTCGGTGCAGAAGATGTGGGCGTCATCCTGAGTGAACGCACGCACACGCATGATGCCGTGCAATGCGCCCGATGGCTCGTTACGGTGGCAGGCACCGAACTCGGCCAGACGCATCGGCAACTCGCGGTAGCTCTTCAGGCCTTGATTGAACACCTGCACGTGGCAAGGGCAGTTCATGGGCTTGATGGCGTAGTCGCGGTTTTCCGACTGGGTGGTAAACATGTTGTCGGCGTAGTTGGCCCAGTGCCCGGATTTCTCCCACAGGCTGCGATCAACGACCTGAGGCGTCTTGATTTCCAGGTAGCCGTTGTCGCGCTGCACCTTGCGCATGTACTGCTCGAGCACCTGATACAGGGTCCAGCCGTTCGGGTGCCAGAACACCATGCCCGGCGACTCTTCCTGGGTGTGGAACAGGCCCAGGCGCTTGCCGATCTTGCGGTGATCGCGTTTCTCGGCTTCTTCGATGCGCTGGATGTAGGCAGCCAGCTGCTTCTTGTCGGCCCATGCAGTGCCGTAAACGCGCTGCAATTGCTCGTTTTTGGCATCGCCACGCCAGTAGGCGCCGGACAACTTGGTCAGCTTGAAGGATTTCAGGAAGCGGGTGTTCGGCACGTGCGGACCGCGGCACATGTCGACGTATTCTTCGTGATAGTACAGGCCCATGGCCTGCTCGTTCGGCATGTCCTCGACCAGGCGCAACTTGTAGTCTTCGCCACGGGCCTTGAACACTTCGATCACTTCGGCGCGCGGAGTGACTTTCTTGATCACGTCATAATCTTTCTCGATCAGCTGCTGCATGCGCTGTTCGATGGCGGCCAGGTCGTCCGGAGTGAAAGGACGCTCGAAGGCGATGTCGTAATAGAAACCTTCGTCGATGACCGGACCGATGACCATTTTGGCGGTCGGGTACAACTGCTTGACCGCGTGACCCACCAGGTGGGCGCAAGAGTGGCGAATGATCTCCAGCCCCTCTTCATCCTTTGGCGTGATGATTTGCAGCGAAGCGTCGCTGTCGATGATGTCGCTGGCATCGGCCAGCTTGCCATTGACCTTTCCGGCCACGGTGGCCTTGGCCAGGCCAGCACCAATGGATGCGGCGACCTCGGCGATGGAAACCGGGTGATCGAATGAACGTTGACTGCCGTCGGGAAGAGTAATAGTTGGCATGGCGCCTCCTCTCCTAGTGGTGACCCCTACCAAAGGTCACGTGGGTTGGGATGAGCCAGTACAAGATCCGGTCCAGGCCATTCAATGACGAACGCCTGCCTTACAGCGGCAGGAGCCTTGCGGCCAACCGGAAAACCGAACCAGAGTGACTGGGATTCAAATCAGGGTTATTCGCGCGCTCACCGCGGCCGGGACTGAAGGTCTACCGATGCCTGTAAACACGCGAGCCAAGCATGCTAACACAGATGAACGGTCGTCGCGGGATACAGCTTTTCCAACGGGGTAAATCAACCGTTTTTATGCCAGAGTGCTGAACTTGAAGCCCGGTCTACCCCTCAGATAACTACACATTGACCCACAAGGAGTATCCCAGCATGCGTCTGAATCGCTTGTTCGCTGTAGTCGCACCCATCGCCCTGCTGTTGCCTTTAGCCGCCCACGCTGACTGGCCAAAGGGCGAACGCGAGAAATACATGGCGCAATGCGTACCTGCGGCCGCACAAACTATCGGTGAAGCCGCGGCAAAAGCCCATTGCGCTTGTGGTGCCGATGCACTCAAATCGTACCCGGCCAGCGACCTGAAATCCCTGATGGAGAACAAAGCCAGCGCGGAACTGCAGCAACAGGCCCTGACCCAGATTTCCAAGTGCAAGGCCACCAACCCGGCGAAAAAATAAGCCTGGCCAGGCGGTAAAAAAGCGCTTTCAGCTGATGAATGGCATCTGAAAATCGCTTTTTCCTACGATTTATGCAGGTTTTACAGCTTTTTTTATCACCTTTACTTTCGACTGAAAGCCTTTAAAACCGGGGCTTTCAGCCATATCAGGCAACAAAGAATGTGCGACTGTAGGGCAAACAGCACCCGCGGGGGGCTCCCAAAGCGAACATTTCGACTATGATACCCCGGTGTGCCCAGTTGGCCTGAGCAGCACAGTACTACTGAAAATATATGTTTCTTGGAGATACACCATGTCTAATCGCCAAACCGGCACCGTTAAATGGTTCAACGATGAAAAAGGCTTCGGCTTCATCACTCCTCAAGGTGGCGGTGACGACCTGTTCGTACACTTCAAAGCTATCGAAAGCGACGGTTTCAAAAGCCTGAAAGAAGGCCAAACCGTTTCCTTCGTGGCTGAGAAAGGCCAAAAGGGTATGCAAGCTGCTCAAGTTCGCCCAGAGTAATTTCCAGGCGCACTAAAAAAACCCCGTCCATGTGACGGGGTTTTTTGTGGGCAATGCAAAAGCCTGAACGATCAGCCGCAGTTGACGCGGGTGACGACCCGATTGGCATCGGTATTGAGGTTCAGGCGGTCTGAGCGGTACTCCATCGTCACCATGTCGGTAGGCAGGAGGAACCGCGCATTCTGCGCCCCGGCCCGTGTGCGCGCCTGCTCCAGCAATTCAGGTGAAGCCTGTTTGCCAATGGTGAATTCGGCCGCTTTGGCCTCGCAACGGCTGTGACCTGTGTCAGTCGTCGTTACAGGGTCAGTTGCCGACTCGGTGGTGGCAGTGCTGCAGCCGGCCAGCATGGCAACGGCCAACAAAGTACCCAATGACGCGAGCTTCCAAGGCATGAAGCCTCCTTTTTTCGAGAGTTAAGCTGAGATCGTGCGACCGCCATTCCGGCGTTTGGTTTCGCGGGAAGAACTGACGATCTGCCCTTTGACTACGGACAAACGGCGAGTTTGCCTGAGCATCACCCTGCACTTCACCCTTCAATCGTGACTGAATATTAATAACGCTCAATAGATATCGATGTAATCAAAGGCCGGTTTCGGCCAGTTCTGTTTCAGCGCATTGAAAATCTGCATCACCCAGACCTCGTCGCTGGCTGCGACGCGCCCGACATAACCGGAGCCCTTGGCCCAGGTTTCCAGTCGGAACAGCAATCCGTCGATATCGGTGCCGCCTACGACCCCCGATGAAATATAGGCGATGCCGCCCTTGGTCACACGCAATTGCGTGTGCTCATCGTCACTGGCTGATGCGAGCAACTGACGCACAGCGTCAAGGGTCAAGCCGTCAGGGGTGTTCAGATCGATCTGCACAGCACAGTCCTTGAAAAGTCATCAAGGGCCCAGTGTCGCATAGCCCTCTATTCATGCCTAAGTCGGAGTGCCAAAAGCGCCGCAAAATGGTTAACTCGACGCTTCGACTTTTCCGACTGCACGAGCGCCATCATGACCACCGTAAGCATCGACGCCAACATCACTGTCAAGTGGCCACAAGGCCACAGCTCCTACAGTCCGGGCAGTCCGGAAGAGCTGGCAATCATTGGTATCGATCTATTGGTCAAAGGACTGGGAACCGAAGCAGCCCAGCAATTTATCGCGCAAATATTCGAAAAATACGAAATCAATCACTTGGGTGCCCCCCATACCGGCAAGGCGTAAAAACCCGCCGGCAAGTACCTGCAGTCCGAGGGCTACTTCAGGCGCGCAAGGCGCTCGGTCAGCAAATCGAAGAACCCCTGGGCATCGCCGCTTTCAACCCAGAAGGCATTTTTCGGCGCCTTTAGACCGTCGTACCAATCGACGATGGTCTGGCCAAGCGTGGGCCCTTCGCGACTATCAATCACGACATTCACCTCACGACCACTGAATAGCTGCGGCTTGAGTAGATAGGCGATAACCGTTGCGTCATGCACCGGGCCACCCGGAATGCCGTAGTGCTCCATATCGGCCTTGATGTATTCATTCAGAATGTCGACCACCCGTTTGCTCGCGTTGTTGTTCAATGCCGCGATCTGCTGCAGACGGGTGTCGCTGGTGAGGATCTTGTGGGTCACGTCCAGCGGCAGGTAAGTCAGCTTCACACCACTCTTGAGCACCACCTCGGCTGCCTGCGGATCGGCGAACAGGTTGAACTCTGCCACGGGCGTAATGTTGCCGCCGTTGAAGTGCGCACCGCCCATGATCACCACTTCCTTGATGCCCCGGACGATTTCCGGCTCCTGGATCAGTGCCAGGGCCAGGTTGGTCTGTGGTCCGAGTATGGCAATGGTGATGCTATGGGACTTGGCCGCCAGCAGGGTGTCGATCAGGTACTGGATCGCATTGCCCTCGGCCAGGCCTTTCTTCGGCTCATGGACAGTGATGCCCGATAGCCCTTCCTTGCCATGGATGTCCTCGGCATAGATGGGTTTGCGCATCAACGGCTTCTTCGCTCCAGCATAAACCGGTACGTCCTCACGCCCCGCCCACTCACGAGCCAGCCTTGCGTTACGCGAGGTCTTGTCCAGGCGTACGTTGCCGGCGACGGTGGTCAATGCGCGGATGCTCAACTCCTGCGGCGATGCCAGCGCAAACAGCAGGGCAATCACATCGTCGGCACCGGGGTCGGTGTCGATGATCAAGTCGATTTTTTCCGCCGCGTGGGCGCCGTTAGCGGTAATCAGGGACAAAAGCAGCAGACTCCGAAGCAGATGAGGCAGTTTCCGGGCATAACGATACATGGCGCACTCCTTGTGCAGGGTAGAGCATAAAAACCTGTCAGAACGTCACCCCGGCGACCAAAACGATGTTGCAGTACGGCTGGCATTCGCCGGTCCGGACAATCGCCCGGGCCTGTCGGCTAAGGACCTTCAATTGCTCATGACTGAGCAGATCACGCTGCCCGAGGGCACCCTCGCCTCTCAGCTCATCCAGAGCAGCCAGTGCCGATGGCCTTTTCTCGAGGATTTCCCGGGCCAGCACATGGCTTTCAACCTGCATCTCGCTGAGAACAACTTTCAGGGTGCCGATGAAATCCGGAATACCCTGGGTCAAGGCCAGGTCGATCAACTCGACACCGGGCGGTACCGGCAGACCCGCATCGCCGATCACTACGGTGTCGCCATGCCCCAGGGATGCGATCAGCCTCGACAGTGCAACGTTGAGCAAGGGTGTCTTTTTCATGGTGTCTTGAACGCCTGCACTTCGGACAGAGTGGGAATCGAGGGTTGCGCGCCGGCTCGGGTGACCGACAACGCTGCGGCAACCTGGCCGAAACGGATCGCTTCGGCTTCACCTTTACCGCCCGCCAGCGCAGCGGCAAAACCACCGACGAACGTATCGCCGGCCGCCGTGGTGTCGACTGCCTTCACGGTCGGCGCAGGGAAATGCTCGACGTGTTGGCCATCGGCCAATAACGAACCCTGGGCACCGAGGGTAATGATCACCTTGCCGGCGCCCAACTCGATCAGGCGGCTTGCAGCGGCTTGCGCGGTTTGCCGAGAGTTCACCGGCAAACCGCTCAGCGTCGACGCTTCGCTCTCGTTGGGAATCAGGTAATCGATGTTCTCATACCAGGTCGCTGGCAACGGGCGACTGGCCGGCGCCGGATTGAGGATCACGATCTTGCCCAGTTCCCGACTGCGCTTGAGCGCGTGGCCCACCGTGGCATCCGGCACTTCCAGCTGACAAATGATCACATCGGCAGCCTGCAGAACCGAATCGAAGCAGCCAACCACTGCCGGCGTCAGTGCGCCGTTGGCACCCGCGACGATCACGATCGCGTTCTGGCTGTTGTCATCGACCACAATCAACGCCACACCACTGGAATCGTCCACCGTGCTGACCGCCTGACAATCGACCTGCTCGGCCAACAGGGCCGCGCGAAGCTCTTCACCATAGGCATCGCGACCCACGCAGCCGACCATCGATACCTGAGCCCCCAATCGCGCGGCGGCCACGGCCTGATTCGCACCCTTGCCGCCGCAGACCTTGGTAAACGAATGGCCGATCAACGTTTCACCACCCTGCGGCAGCCTCGGGGCCCGGGTCACCAGATCCATGTTCAGGCTGCCTATAACCACTACTTTTGCTGGCATTCATCACTACTCGTTTAATCAGTTTTAGCGGTATTCGGCAAACACACCGGCCAATGGCGCGGTCGATTCACGCATAACGATGCTTGGCGTCACGATCCGCTGCTCGGTCGCCAGATCCGGCGCGGCGATCCGGCGCAGCAGCACTTCGGCGGCCATCTCGCCAAGCTGGAGGATCGACTGCCCTACAGTGGTCAGCGCCGGATAGACATAACGACTCATCTGGATATCGTCGAAGCCGATTACCGACAGCTCCGTCGGTACACGCACATTGCGCTCGGCAGCGGCTCGCAGCACGCCGATGCCGATCATGTCGTTGGCGGCGAAGATGGCGGTGGGCGGGTTGCGCTCCAGCAGGATCGCGGCAGCGTTGTAGCCACCGGTGCTGGTGAAGTCACTTTCCAGCATGCGCTCGCCGCGCACTTCGATGCCTGCGTCTTTCAGTGCCCGGCGGAAACCGGCCAGACGCATCTGCGCCACGCGGGTGGTTGCCGGACCGCTGATGGTGGCGATGTCACGATGCCCCAACTCCAGCAAGTGCCGGGTCGCCAGGTAAGCACCGTATTCGTGATCGATGCGCACCAGGTCCGCATCGACGCCTTCCAGCCCGCGGTCGACGATCACCATCGGCGTGCGTACGCCGGACAAGCCCTGCGCCAACCCGCAATCACCACCCGCCGATGCGACGATCAGCCCGTCGATGCGTTTTTCCAGCAGCATCCGCAGGTAATTGCGTTGCTTATCCGGGTTATCGTCAGAGTTGCAGAGGATTACGCAATAACCGTTGCGCTCGCAGCAATCCTCGATGCCCCGGGCCAGTTCGGCGAAGTACGGGTTAAGACTGTTGGGCACCAGCAAACCGATGGTCGCCGTGGTTTTGGCCTTGAGGGACCGGGCCACGGCGCTGGGTACATAGTCCAGGGTTTTGATCGCCGCTTCGACCTTGATCCGAACTTCTTCACTGACCGGCCGGGTCTTGTTCACCACGTGGGAAACCGTTGTGTAGGAAATCCCCGCGAGTGCTGCCACATCCTTGATCGTTGCCATGGTTCAGGTCCGCCGGCTTGCGCGTTGACTACGGTAAGTATCGAGCACCACCGCGACCACAATCACCGCGCCGGTGATGATGCGCTTGGTGGGTTCGGTTGCGCCGATCTGCGCCAGGCCGGCCGCCAATACGGAAATGATCAACACGCCGAAGAAGGTGCTGATTACCGAGCCACGCCCCCCCATCAAGCTGGTGCCACCGATCACCACCGCGGCGATCACTTGCAGCTCCAGGCCGGAGCCGGCGTTCGGGTCCGCCGCTTCCAGGCGCGAAATCTGAAACAACGCCGCGATCCCCGCCAGCAACCCCATCAGGCTGAACACCAGGATCTTGTAGGGTTTCGGATTGATCCCCGCCAGTCGCACCGCTTCTTCGTTGGTGCCGATGCCGATCAGGTAGCGACCGAACACGGTACGGGTCAACACGGCCTGGGCGATGAAAATGATCAGCAACGCAATGATAAAGGACGGCGAAATGCCGAAGGCGATCGGGTTGGACAACCAGGCGAAAGCATCGCCGATGTACGCCGTGCGCGAACCGGTCATTTGGTACGCCACGCCGCGGGCCATTTCCAGCACGCCGAGGGAGACGATAAACGACGGTATGCGCCACGCCACAGTGATCGAACCGGTGAGGGTTCCGGCCAGCGCAGCCACCACCATGCCGAGCAACGCCGCGGGCAGGACACTCCAGCCCCAGCCGAGAATCGCCACGCTGACTGTCGACGCAGCGAGCGCCAGCACCGACCCCACCGACAGATCGATGCCGCCGATGATCAACACGAAGGTCATGCCGACCGCCAGCACCATCAGGTCCGGAATCTGGTTGGCCAACGTACTGAAAGTGTCGTAAGACAGGAAATGGCTGCTGAGGATCGAGAACAGCACCACCATCGCCAGCAAGGCACCGGCCAGGCCCAGATAAGTGCCGAGGCCAAAAAAATTGCCGCTGGGTTTGCCGGCTAAAGATGCGGTTTTCATGGAAGATCCCTAGGCGCTGCTTCGTTGAGCAGCGCATCACGTTTTTGGTAGCCGGCAAATGCAGCAGCAAGCAAATCATCCTGAGTCCAGCTGTCGCGCTCGAACGTGTCGATCAGACGGCCCGCCGACAGCACGCCGATCCGGTCGCAGATCAGCATCAATTCACGCAGGTCGCTGGACACCACCACCAGTGCCTTGCCCTGACGGGTCAACTCGCCGAGCAGTGCATAAATGTCGAACTTGGCACCGACGTCGATGCCCCGGGTCGGCTCGTCGAACAGCAGCACCGAGCAATCGCGCTCCAGCCAACGACCGATGACCACTTTCTGCTGGTTGCCACCGGACAGTTCGGACACCAATTGCGCCGGACCGGAACTGCGAATGTGCATGGCATCGATCTGACGCTTGGCAAGGGAGGTCTCGTCGCCGTTGTTGACGAAGCCGCCGCTGGAGATACCGGGCATATTGCCCAGCGCGATGTTGGCGCTGATCGACTGCGTCAACAGCAGGCCTTCACCCTTGCGGTCCTCGGTGATCAGGGCGATGCCGTGACCGACCGCATCCGCGGGAGAACGAATGCTGACGACCTGCGCCGGCGAGCCCAGCGCCACCGTACCGCTGTCCGCGGTATCGGCGCCGAAGATCAGGCGCAGCAATTCGGTGCGCCCTGCCCCGATCAGGCCGGAAATGCCGAAGATCTCGCCGGCGCGTACCTCGAACGACACATCACGAACCTTGTCGGCACGGGTCAGGCCCTTGACTGTCAACGCCGGAGCCCCGATGTTGCGCGGCCCCATGTCGATGTGTTCGCCGAGCTCTCGGCCCACCATCAAATTGACCAGTTGCTCGCTGTTGTAATTGGCCATCGGCTCGACGCACACCAGATGGCCGTCGCGCAGCACTGCAATGCGCTGGGCGACCCGGGCCAGTTCTTCGAGGCGATGGGAGATATAGATGATCGACACACCACGCGCCTGCAGGCGCGTGATCTGCTCGAACAGCATCTCGACTTCCCGGGCCGTGAGCATCGCGGTCGGTTCGTCGAGGATCAGCACGTGGCAATCGCCAATCAGGTTGCGGGCGATTTCGACCATTTGCTGATGGCCGATGCCGAGCTCGCCGACAAGTGTGTCCGGATCGATCGCGTCGAGTCCGACCTGAGCCATGGCTTCGATCGCGGCCTTGCGCAATTGCTTGCGATTGATCCAGCCGCCGTTGCTGGGCAGGTTATCGAGAAACAGGTTTTCCGCCACCGACAGGGTGGGCAACAGATTGAGTTCCTGCATGACCATGCGGATGCCCAGGTCTTCCGCCTGAGTGCGGCTGCCAGGACGATAATCCTGCCCCTGAAATTGCATCTGGCCAGTGGTCGGCGCGACCAGTCCACCCATGATTTTCGACAGAGTGCTTTTGCCTGCGCCGTTTTCACCGGTCAGCGCCAGCACTTCACCGCGCATGAGCGTCAGGTCGATGCCGGTCAGGACCGGTTGGGCGTAGGTCTTGCCGATACCGCTGACCGACAGGACAGCGTTCGGGGCGCGAACGGACATAAAAACTCTCCATGTGCCCGCCCGGGCGGACGAGCACTGTTGTATCGCCAGAGGATTACTTTGTAACCAGCTCTACCGGTGTCTCGATCACACCGTTGGCGCTGTCGACTTTCTCGCCCTTGATCATTTTCAACGCGGTCTCGATACCGAATATCGCTTGTTTGGCCGCGAACTGATCGGCAGTGGCCAGCACACGACCGTCCTTGAGCATCGGCTTGATGGCATTAATATTGTCGTAGCCGACTACTTGCACTTTGCCGGCTTTGCCGGCGGCGCGCACGGCAGACACTGCACCGACCGCCATGCTGTCGTTACCGGCCAGCAGGGCCTTGATTTGCGGGTATTCGCTGAGCATGGCGGAGGCAACCTGGTTGCCCTTGTTGATCTCCCAGTCACCGGACTGCACGGACACCACCTTGATCTGCGCAGCCTCCATCGCATCCTTGAAACCCGCGGTGCGGGCCTGGGCGTTGGTGGTGGTGGATACGCCTTCAATAATGCCGACTTCGTCACCGGCCTTGAGTTGCTTGGCCAGGTACTCACCCACCAGTCGCGCCCCTTTGCGATTATCCGGACCTACGAACGGAACGCTGATGTTTTTGCTTTTCACCACCGCTGGGTCAAGCTGATTGTCGATGTTGATCACGGTAATACCGGCATCGACCGCTTTCTTGATCACCGGCACCATGGCCTTGGAATCAGCTGGCGCGATGACCAGCGCATCGACTTTGGAAACAATCATTTGCTCGACGATACGGATCTGGTTGGCGGTGTCCGTTTCGTCCTTGATACCGTTGGAGATCAGCTCGAATTCGCTGGAGTGGTCTTTCTGATAAGCCTTGGCGCCGTCTTCCATGGTCAGGAAGAATTCGTTGGCCAGGGATTTCATGACCAGTGCGACTTTAGGCTTGGCAGGCGTTTCGGCAAACGCCGAAGAGACAGGTAACGCGGCGGCAGCGGCGGCCAGCATAGCGACAGCAAGAAGACGTCCAGCGAATGGCAGCTTCATGGGTTCACTCCGATCTTATGATTATTGTGAGCAACGCTTGCGCCGACGTAAGCTACGTGGCGCTATTGATGGATTTTGTCCACCGTCATGGCCGCGCAAACGTTTGCGTTGATCGAACTATGCGAACCTTGTCAAAATTTGTCAACGATCGGAAATGCCTTTTACAGGCTCGAAGCGTAGATAAAAACCGATTGTTTTTTATCATGCCGTCGTACTGATCACGCTTCCCGTACTCGCGGATTTGGTCAATTCCTTTACCAGGGCGGCGGTCACTTGCAACAGGGCGGCCGAGGTATCGGCAATCTGGCCCTGAATCGCCATCACTGCCGTCGACTTGGCGTCCGGTGTTGGAAACGCCGCGGCTTGCGTGGCCGCCAATTGCTGCTGCTGTTCGCGCAGTTGCTGTTGCAGCTCCTGCATGCGTTTGAGCAGTGTCTTCACCGCGATGCTTTGGCTGTCGCCGCTTTCGGATTCAGAACCGCGAACATCACCGGGGCTGACTGCCTTTTTCTCGCCCCCCTCCGCCTCCGTCGATGCCTCGACGGGCGCCGGTGATTTCCCGCCGATATTGATCACGAATGCACTTGGAAAACCGACAGTCAACGACATATGAACTCCCTGAATAAAAAATTCCTCAGGAAGAAGATCGACCTGTGCACGGGTTTCTTTAGCTCTGTTTCACGAGCCGCCAGAAGGACCTGTTCAACAGCCATCCTTTTCGGTGAGCCGAACACAAAAACGCCAGACGGTCGGATAACCGGACATTCCAAGCGTCCTCACTTCGCATGACGCGTTTAAATATTTACACAAATCAACAAGTTAAACGTTTTTCTCAACGCAAAACATGACTGGTACAGATCCTGCTCTTCTCCAGCACCCCAAGCGTTCAGATTCGCCGGGGCACATCTAGATGAAACTGCATCAGCACCGTCACGACTAGAGAGAAAAATAATGACATCTGCTATCAAGACTTTTGTTCCGGGCGCCTTGGCCCTCCTGCTACTCCTGCCGACAGCCCTTCAGGCAAAAGAAGTCGAAACCCAACAGAAACTGGCGAACGTGGTGATCCTGGCCACCGGCGGCACCATTGCCGGCGCCGGTGCCAGCACGGCCAACAGCGCTACCTATCAAGCGGCAAAAGTCGGCGTCGACAAATTGATCGCTGGCGTTCCGGAACTGAGCCAGTTGGCTAACGTTCGCGGCGAACAGGTCATGCAGATCGCATCCGAGAGCATCACCAACGACAACCTGCTGCAACTAGGTCACCGCGTGGCCGAACTGGCCGACAGCGCAGACGTCGACGGCATCGTGATTACCCACGGCACCGACACTCTGGAAGAAACCGCCTACTTCTTGAACCTGGTGGAAAAAACCGACAAGCCGATCATCGTCGTTGGTTCCATGCGCCCCGGCACCGCCATGTCTGCCGACGGCATGCTCAACCTGTACAACGCCGTGGCCCTGGCCAGCAGCAAAGACGCACGTGGTAAAGGCGTGCTGGTGACCATGAACGATGAAATCCAGTCAGGTCGCGACGTCAGCAAAATGATCAACATCAAGACCGAGGCGTTCAAAAGCGCCTGGGGTCCGCTCGGAATGGTGGTTGAAGGCAAATCCTACTGGTTCCGCTTGCCAGCCAAGCGCCACACCATGGATTCCGAATTCGACATTAAGACCATCAAGAGCCTGCCTGACGTTGAAATCGCCTACTCCTATGGCAACGTCAGCGACACCGCCTATAAGGCACTGGCTCAGTCGGGGGCCAAAGCCATCATCCACGCCGGTACCGGCAATGGCTCTGTGTCCTCGCGGGTTGTTCCAAGCCTGCAAGCCCTGCGCAAGGACGGCGTGCAAATCATTCGTTCTTCCCACGTCAACGCCGGTGGCTTCGTACTGCGCAACGCCGAGCAGCCTGACGACAAGTACGACTGGGTCGTGGCGCACGACCTGAACCCGCAAAAAGCGCGCATCCTGGCCATGGTTGCCCTGACCAAGACCAACGACAGTAAAGAGTTGCAAAGGATGTTCTGGGAGTACTGATTCGCCCTCGCCCGAACGATTCCGGTCAGGCACTGATTTCACCACTCGCCAGCCTTGGCGAGTGGCTCTCGCCTCCCGCCGAAAAAAATCTCCTTTCGCCCTACGCCAAAACGAAAAAACGGCTGTCAGAGGATTTTCTTGAGTTTTAAGCAGTTGCGAAAATGCCTACAGTTAAATACTGTATGCACGTACAGCTTAATAAGGATAATTCCGTGGACACCACCTCCGCTTCACCTGACGCCTATGTCCGCATGGGCTTGCGCGTTCAGAAAATCATCAACTCCCCCACCGCTCAAAAAGCCAAGGCAGCACTGATTTTCCGTCTTCCGGACGAGCCCGTGGATGAGTGGGAGCGCTTGCTCGAAGAGATCGACGAGAACGACAACGTCACCCTCGCCTATCGCGACGATGGTGGTGTGCAGATTTTCTGGGTTGTGCCGAAGGAAGATTGAGTCAATGAGTGTCCGCTGTTTTGCTTTGCTGTTTCTGTTGTTCGCCATGGGCGCCCAGGCCGATGCGCCACGCACTTTCGACGAAGCCAAGAAGGTGGCCTGGAAGCTGTACGCACCACAATCCACCGAGTTTTATTGCGGTTGCAAATACACCGGCAACCGAGTGAACCTCGCGGCCTGCGGATATGTGCCGCGCAAAAATGCCAAGCGAGCTGCGCGCATCGAGTGGGAGCACATTGTTCCGGCCTGGCAGATTGGTCATCAGCGCCAATGCTGGCAAGAAGGCGGACGCAAGAATTGCACGCGGTACGATTCTGTCTATCAGAAGGCCGAGGCCGATCTGCATAACCTGGTGCCCAGCATCGGTGAAGTGAATGGCGATCGCAGTAACTTCAGTTTCGGCTGGCTGCCGGAGCAATCGGGTCAATATGGTTCGTGCCTGACTCAGGTCGACTTCAAGGCGAAGAAGGTCATGCCTCGCCCGTCCATTCGCGGCATGATTGCCCGGACTTATTTCTACATGAGCAAGCAGTACGGATTGCGCCTGTCGAAACAGGATCGCCAACTGTATGAAGCCTGGGACAAAACCTATCCGGTTCAGGCCTGGGAACGTCAACGCAACCAGAGCGTGGCGTGCGTCATGGGACGCGGCAACGAGTTTGTCGGCCCTGTGGACATGAAAGCCTGCGGTTAAACGCCCACTGGAAACACAAAGGCNNGCCTTTGTGTTTCCAGTGGGCTCGACGATTAACAAGTCCACTTTCACTGCCCTGGCTTAATCGCGAAACAGCCATTGCGTTGTTACTGAGCGACCGGTCGCTCCAGCACCAGCAGTTCTATGTTCTGCTGTTTCGCGCGGGTGATGGCTGCCTGCACCTCTGCCTGCCTGGCCTCGGCCTCGGCTTTTGAATTGAACGGCCCCATCAGCACTCGGACCTTGCCATTCTCCCGGACGACATTGGTCATGAAATTGTGCTCGATCAACCAGCCACTGATGTCGCTGACTGCCTGGGATGATTCACCCCGCACTTCCAGGTCCCATTGCGGCGCCGATGCCTGCGCAGGTACGGCGATCGTTGCCGGCTGCGGCTTTGGTGCGTCAGCGCGCTTGCCTTCACCACATCCCGCCAGCGCCAGTACCGCCATTACCAAGACCATTTTGCGCACAGCGTTGCCCTCTGAATGCTTAAAGCGAAGATTTTAACACTCATGTATACGTCCCGAGTGCCGCAAAATGGGCTCAAAACAACGAGAATGATGGTTGCGGCCTCTGTATAGTTACGCCTTGGGAATTAATGCTGCATCTGCACGTCAGAAAGAGGCACCCAAACCGTGAGACTTCGCACTAATCTATACATACCACCGACCTCTGCACTGTCCGAATCAGGTGCCCCATAAAGCAATCAAGGAGAAGACCATGCTGATACTCACCCGCAAAGTCGGTGAAAGCATAAACATTGGCGATGACATTACGATCACCATTCTGGGCGTAAGCGGTCAGCAAGTCCGGATCGGCATCAACGCCCCGAAAGACGTTGCGGTGCACCGCGAAGAGATCTATCAGCGCATTCAGGCTGGCCTGACCGCCCCGGACAAGCCACAAACTCCCTGAATTCTGATGCAGTCAGTAGCCAGCCCGTTCACCCCGGAATGACGGCTGGCTAAAGATTCAAGCGCCGATGCACCCGACTATCCCCGACTAGCCAAACGTCACGCCGCGTGCCATGCCAGTGGCCGCGATCACCATCAGCAACAGCAGCAACGCCTCGACATGACTGATGCGCGCAAACAGCGTCGCGCGCCCGGTATCGATTGCCGCGCCACGCGCCAGCGCCACCCGCCACTTGATCAAGGTCACCATCGGCGTCACTTCAAGCAGCAGGATAAGAACGAAGAGCGTCATCTTGAGGTGGAACAACGGCTGATGCAGGTAGTAATCCGTACCTTTCTCGTACCCGCCAAAGGCTCGCATCCCACCGGTAACCAGCAGAATGAGCGCAGAAATCCCCCACAGGTTATCCGCGATCAACACGCTGCGAGCCTCCCCCGTGCCGACTGCCAGACGCCGAAAATTCGTACCGCGAACCAGAACTGCCCAGAACCCAAGCGCAAACGCCAAAAGATGCACTGCCGCAAGAAACCAGTGAGTCAGCATCGAGAAACTCCTGTCAGGACGTCGTTGAATCAACCTGTCAGTAGTAGCCCATGTCTCATGGGTTTGCACCCGCCTCGCACTTTGCTGCTCACGGGTTTGCGCTCCGTCGACGTGCTCCCGGAGGCTGCGGAAAACATAACGTTGCAGACCGGCTAGACTTCAACACTCCAGTGCCTCAGGGCCCTGCAGACACTACCCCCAACAGCTGTCATTCCCACCGAATTGAACTGAGTACACGACATCATGTGTGAATCATGCGATTCAAACTCTGCTTCAAAAATGAATGATCGTCGCCATTTTCTTCGGGTTGCCGGGCTAGGAGCCGGAGCCCTGCTACTTGCCGGTATCCTGCCCGACCGGGTCCTTCAGGCAGCAGAAAAAACCTCAGCGGCGCCAAAACCTAAAAACGTGATCAACCCGGATGAAGCCCTGAAACGGCTGATGAAGGGAAATGAGCGATATATCAGTGGCAACTCCAAGAAACACGACTTCAAGAGCGAACGTGAAGCGTTGGTCTCCGGCCAGAATCCGTTCGTGGCAGTACTGAGTTGCTCCGACTCCCGTATCGCACCCGAGTATGCTTTCGATACCGCACGAGGTGATCTATTCGCCATACGCGTCGCCGGTAACTTCGTCACAGATGAAGGTCTGGCCAGTCTTGAATACGGCGTTGCCGTGCTGGGTGCGCCACTCATCCTGGTATTGGGGCATGAGAGTTGCGGCGCCATCGAGGCCGGTATAAAAGCCGTAAAAGAGCACACCGTGTTCCCTGGGCAAATCCCGAAACTGACTGACGCACTCAAACCCTCTATCGAGACAGTCATCAACCAGCCCGGAGACCTGGTGGAAAACGCAACCGTGCAGAATGTCAAAGACACGGTCGACCGCCTCAAGAAGGCCACGCCTCTGCTGACCGACGCGCTCAGTAACGGCAAACTGAAAATAGTCGGGGGCATCTATCGACTGGCGACCGGTAAAGTCGAGCTGATTGCCTGACTCGACACAGCATCGGTGAGGCGTATCAGATGTGAAGAGCCCAGCGCGATGGCTGGGCTCTGGTTATTTTCTGTTTTCCATCATTTTGTCAGCGAGGGCTTTGGCCCTCTCGATCAACAGGTTCTGCCTGTCTTCGTGAGTAGCGCCGCCGACAACCGGTGCTGTCAGATTGCTTTCGGCAATCAACGCCGCGCAGAAGTATTGATCCCAGACGGTTTTAGATTCGGATGACTGCGTGTTCATTTGGTCGGAGATCATGTTCGACTCCTTTAGATGAGGTAGTACTGCCCATTCTACGCCTGAATGGCGGTGTGACTGTGGCGGCTTGACCTGCCAGGACAGTGACTGGTGTATCGGGTTACAAAATCCACTTCAGAAGAACATGAGACGCGATCCACGACGATGACTTGACCACCATCCATTGAAGCAGAAGGCAAATGGACAAATAAGTCGCATAGAACTTGATCATCCCTCGCCTCCCCATATTGGTCTCCCGCACAAAAGCCAGCGAAGCACTTGGTCACGTGTTCAGGTTGGATGCCATTCGGTGCGATCAGTTCAATATCAAAACGAATTGGTTTTCATTCGACCAGGCTTCGCCAAAACAATAATGATTTTCAGGTTTAGTCAGCGCCCGGGACGCCTTGGTTATGAGGGAGGCAGCGAACCCGCGAATTGGCGCACAACACGGTGGAGTTGAAAAATATTGAGTAGGTTGTCGCATTCGCTTCAAGGGGATGAGCCGGGCTTGGCAAATGCTTTGCCAAACACCAGACAACAAAAAAGGGCCCACCTTTCGGTGAGCCCTTCTAGACCGCCCAGCAGAGCGGATTTTGTTTGGTAGGCGCGATTGGACTCGAACCAACGACCCCCACCATGTCAAGGTGGTGCTCTAACCAACTGAGCTACGTGCCTGCTGTGAGGCGGCATTCTACGGAATTCCGGAGGGGTGTCAACACCTTTTTTCGAGCTAACCCTATGAATATGCAAAATATTTAATTTTTCGGCTGCAAAGAAGATTTTCCGGTGGCTGGCGGTGGTTTTTTAACTCGGGTAGGATCGACACACTCGTAAAATATATTAAACAGAGGCAGCAGGATGGCGAACACCCCCTACCCAGAGTCCTACTACGCCGCATCGGCCAATGCGGTGCCGCCGCGCCCGGCTCTGCAGGATGATGTTGAGACTGATGTCTGTGTGATCGGCGCCGGTTACACCGGACTGTCAGCGGCGCTGTTCCTGCTGGAGAGTGGTTTCCGGGTGACGGTGCTGGAAGCGGCCAAGGTGGGTTTCGGCGCGTCGGGACGTAACGGCGGCCAGATCGTGAACAGCTACAGCCGCGATATTGATGTGATCGAGCGCAGTGTCGGCCCCAAACAGGCTCAGTTGCTGGGGCAAATGGCGTTCGAGGGCGGGCGGATCATTCGTGAGCGGGTCGCCAGGTACAACATCCAGTGCGACTTGAAGGACGGTGGCGTGTTCGCCGCCATCACCCCTAAACAGATGGGCCACCTGGAGTCCCAGAAGCGTCTGTGGGAGCGCTTCGGTCACACGCAACTCGAACTGATGGACCAGCGACGCATCCGTGAAGTGGTGGCCTGCGATCAATACGTCGGCGGCATGCTAGACATGAGTGGCGGGCATATCCACCCGCTCAATCTGGCGCTGGGCGAGGCGGCTGCCGTGGAGTCGCTGGGTGGCACCCTTTACGAGCAATCACCGGCAGTGCGCATCGAGCGTGGCGCGAATCCTGTGGTGCATACGCCACAAGGTAAGGTCCGGGCAAAATTTATCATCGTGGCGGGCAACGCCTATCTGGGCAATCTGGTGCCGGAACTGGCCGCCAAATCGATGCCCTGCGGTACTCAGGTGATCACCACGGAGCCCTTGGGCGATGCATTGGCGAAAAGCCTGTTGCCACAGGACTACTGCGTCGAGGACTGCAACTACCTGCTCGACTACTACCGCCTGAGTGGTGACAAGCGCCTGATTTTCGGCGGCGGCGTGGTGTATGGCGCGCGAGATCCGGCGAACATCGAGGCAATCATTCGGCCGAAGATGCTCAAGGCCTTCCCGCAACTTAAAGATGTGAAGATCGACTACGCCTGGACCGGCAATTTCCTGCTGACCCTGTCGCGCCTGCCGCAGGTCGGACGCCTGGGCGACAATATCTATTATTCCCAGGGTTGCAGCGGCCACGGCGTGACCTACACGCACCTGGCAGGCAAGGTTCTGGCTGAAGCGCTACGTGGCCAGGCCGAGCGTTTCGACGCGTTTGCAGACCTGCCGCACTACCCCTTCCCCGGCGGCCAATTGCTGCGCACACCGTTTGCGGCATTGGGCGCCTGGTATTACGGATTGCGGGACAAGTTCGGCTATTGAGCAACACACAAACCTTTGTGGGAGCGGGCCGCCGGCAAAGGCGTCCGCATTGGCGGTGCAAGGCTCGAGGTCGCCTTCGCTGGCAAGCCAGCTCCTACAAAGATTGGAGTTAGAGCCGATCCCGCGCGATGCCGGTGCGAATTCGCAGGATATCGGCCAGTACCGCCAAGGCAATTTCCGCCGGTGTCTTACTGCCCAGGTTCAAACCGATTGGCGCATGGATCCGCGCCAGTTCGACATCCCCCAGTCCACCAATTCGCCGCAAGCGCTCGAAACGCTTTTGCGAAGTCTGCATGGAGCCCATCACACCGATGTAAAACGCCTCGGTGCGCACCGCTTCCATCATTGCCAGGTCATCGATGCGCGGGTCGTGGGTCAGGGCGACCACTGCCGTATCGCTGTGGCAGCCACCGTCGGCGATGAACACCGACGGCAGTTGACGGCGGATCTCCACGTTGTCCAGCACTACGCCTTGCAGCACCTCGTCACGCGGATCACACAGAATCACCTCGAAGCCCAGGCCCACGGCAAATTCCGCACAAGCCTGCGCCACGCTGGAGTACCCGGCCAACAGCAAACGCTGAGCCGCGCCGATGCGCAGTCGAACCCGGTCGATCTCGCGCTCGACGCGCACGCCCTGTTCGCGATCGTCGAACAGACTGCGTGCGCCGCTAACCAGGTCGACTTCGCGGATCAACCGACGCCGCCCCAACAGTGCCGACTCCAGCTCGCGCAAATGCGACTGCACGTCGCAATCAGGCTCAAGCTTCTCGACCAACACATCCAGTACGCCGCCGCAGGGAAGGCTGACCCGCGAGCGCGGGTCATCGCCTTCGCCGTAGCGCACGACGCTGACCGCTTGCTCGAATGCACCTTCGGCGACGCGTTCGAGAAAGTCTTCCTCGACACAGCCGCCGGACAGCGAACCGATCCACTGTCCGTCGGCACTCACCGCCAGCAACGAACCCGGCGCACGGGGTGCCGAGCCGTAGGTGGCGAGGACCGTACACAGCCAGACGCGCTGTCCGCCCGCCGACCACTCCAACGCCCGGCGCACCACTTGCAGATCCAGATGCTGCATGTCAGTGCGCCTTGTGCTCGAGCGGCGGCGCATCCGCACGCAGCGTCTGCACCTCGTTCACCGCCAGATCACCCGCCTGACCGCCCCACCCTTGACGCAGGTAGTTCAACAAATCAGTCAGCTGCTCGTGGCTGAGTTTTGCGGCGAAGCCCGGCATCGGCTGCATGTGTTCGAACCCGGCAAATTTCTGCTCGCCGATACCATCGTCGATCACCCGCACCAGGTTGCGCGGATCCTCCAGGCGCAGCGTGGTGTTGCCGCGCATGGCCACGGCAATGTGCGGTTTGCCTTCGCCACCGACCGCATGGCAACCGGCACAGACATTCAAATATTCCTGACGGCCGCGCTGGGCGCTTGCGCTGAGCTTATCCAACGGTACGTCCGTCAGCACTTTCGCCGCCGGTGGCTGATCACCGAGCAGGAAGGTCGCCATAGCCGCCAGATCAGGATCATTCAGGCCCTGGGTGCTGTTGTGGAATACCGGGAACATCTCGTTGAACATCGTGCCTTGGGCGCTCATGCCGTGCTTGAGGAACGAGCTCAGGTCCTGATGATTCCAGCCGCGAGCCGCCAGGTCAGTGGCCAGCAAGCTCGGCGCCAGATAACCGTTGAGCAGGCCGCCCGTCATGCGCTTGTCTTGCTGCATCGCCCCCGGCAGCCCCCGTGGCGTGTGGCATTCGCCGCAGTGGCCAAGCACGTCGACCATGTATTGGCCACGCTTCCAGGCTTCGCTTTTGCCTTCGGTCGGCGCCAGCTTCACGTCTTTACCGTAGAGCATGTTCCAGCCCATCAGGCCCATGCGCACATTGAACGGAAAGCTCAGGCTGGTCACCGGCGCGGCACGTTCGATCGGCTCGATGGTTTTCAGGTAGGCGTGAATCGCGTCGGAGTCTTCACGGGGCATCAGGTGATACGAGGTGTACGGCATCGCCGGATACAGGTTGGCACCATCACGGCGCTTACCTTCGGTCAGCGCGGCGAAGAACTCGTCATCGTTATACAAACCGATGCCATGCTCTTTGCTCGGGGTGATGTTGGTGCCGTAGATCGTGCCGAACGGCGAGACAATCGGCAGACCGCCCGCAAACGGCGCGCCGCCCGGTGCGGTGTGGCAGGCCATGCAATCGGCGGCACGGGCGAGGTATTCGCCGCGTTTGACCTGATCATCCGCCTGCGCCAGCAACACAGGCGCAGCCAGGCCGACCGCCAATGCAAGGCGGGTCAGTAGATGCTTCATGCTCAACCCTCCTTGACCAGGCCGAGATCCGTCAGCACGTTGCGCGTGGCGCTGTAGTAGCGCACGTACCCGGTGCAGCGGCAGATGTGATGACCGAGGCTGTCCTCGATGACTTTTTCCAGCTGGCTTTTGACGATCGGCTGACGCTGCAGCTTTTCCACCAGCACCGTCGCGGCGTTGACGAATCCTGGCGCGCAGTAGCTGCACTGGAAGGCGAATTCGTCGACGAAGCGCTGCTGGATCGGGTTCAGTTCGGTGACCTTGCCCTGCTCGTCGCGGGTCGCGTGGCCTTCGATGGTCCGCACCTTCTTGCCTTCAAAATAGTGCGCGCCGGTGATGCAGGTGCGCACTTCTTCGCTGGTGCCATCCGGGTTATCGACGATCACCACACAGGCGTGGCAGATACCCTGGCCGCAACCCAGGCGCGAGCCGGTGAGGTTCTTGTATTCGTGCAGGTAATCGATCATCGGCAGGTCATCAGGGATGTCCACCGGGCCGACGGATTGACCGTTGAGGGTCAGTTGAAGCGGACGGTTAGCCATTGAGGGCCTCCTTGATGCGTGCAGAAGTGATAGGCAGGTCGCGGACACGTTTGCCGATAGCGTGGGCCACGGCGTTGCCGATGGCACCCACCACCGGAATCATCACCACCTCGGCGATGCCCTTGGATGGATCGCTCGGCGACAGCGGCGGCAGGATTTCCGCGGTCTGTTTCCATACCGCCACGTGCCGCGCCATCGGCAAGCGGTAACGGTTGAAGTTCCAGTCACCCTCCCCCGGCCCACCTTCGTACAGCGGCATTTCCTCCATCAGCGCGTGGCCGATGCCCATGGCGATCCCGCCTTCGATCTGGCCCTTGACCAGTTCTTCCACCAGCACCCGACCGCACTCGACCCACGAGTGATGATTGAGCACCGACACTTCTGCCGAACCTTTGTTGACCTTCACTTCCACCAGCGTCGCGACCGGACTGTAATAAGTCACCGCCGCGTTGTTCAGCTGGGTTGCCGGGTAGGCGATGTTCTGGCGATCCAGCAAATGGAAACCGCCGCTGCTCATCTGTGCCAGTTTCGCCTTCGGTGCACCGTCGCCGTACTTGACTGCCAGTCCATCGAGCGGCAAACGCTCACGCACGCCGTCGATGCTGAACTCGGCCTCGGCCCAGCTCCAACGGTTGAAACCGTGCACGGTGGCACCGGTCACCAGACCGCGCTCGTGGGCACGCTTGGCCAGCATCGCGAAAGGCAGCGGTTCCATGCCGTTGGCGGTGAGTTTGCCGTCGACCCAATGAGCGTCTTCGCGTCGCACCACATAAGGGTTGGCCTGACCGCCGTAAGGGCCTTGTCGCCAGATCTCCAGCGCTGCCGGCCACAGCCCGTGGTTGAACAGCACACGCGCCGCTTCACGGGTGGCGTGACTGAAGTAGTAGGCGGAGTTGGTTGCCGACGAGGCCGATGCAATCTTGCCGACCCAGCGTGGGTTGCGCAGGAAGTTGTCCTGTTCGGCCTGGCTCATGATGTAAGGGTTGCCGCCGGTGATCAGCTGCATTTCCTTCCAGTCGGTTTCACCGGTCTTCACTTCATGCGCAGGCAGACCGAGGAAATCGGCCACGACCATCGCTTGCGAAGTGGACATGCCGGTGCCGATCTCGATGCCGATGTGACGCAGGTTGATACGCCCCTCCGCGGTGAATTCGATACTGGCCATCGGCGCTTCGGAACCGGTGCCGAAGTCTTTCTGGCAGATGGCAAAACCGACGCCATACCAGTGATCAGGGTCAGCCGCTTCACGCTGCATCTTGATCAGGTCGCGTTTTTTCCAGACCTCGTGTGCAGCGGCTTTGTCGAGAATTTCATGCAAACGCAAAGCACCCGCAGGGACCGCGCCCTGGGTGTTTTTCATGCCCGAACGCAGGGCGTTTTTGCGGCGCAGCTCAATGGCATCGATGCCGAGGCGACCGGCGATTTCATCGACCATCATCTCGGTGGACGCCATGCTCTGCAGGGTGCCGTAGCCACGCATCGATCCGGCTTCCACGGCACGGGAATGGTAGGCGGTGACCTGCAGGTCGTTCTGCGGCATGTAGTAGATCGACTGCGCCGCCGTGGCGCCAACCGCAGCCACAGACGGGCTGTAGTTGATCCGGCCGCCACCGTCGACGCTCATCTCGGCGCGGAAAATCTTGAAGCTGTGATCGGTCTTATCCACCGCCAGCTGATAGCGGATGTCGAACGGATGACGCTTGATGCCGCTCTGGAACTGCTCGTAGCGGTCGTTGGCCAGACGCACCGGCACACCGGCACCGTACAAGGCCGCCAGCGCTGCGTAGTAAACGAAAATGTTGTGGTCTTTGGAGCCGTAACCGACGGTGTAACCGGGATGCATGTTGAGGTTGGCCAGGCCAAATCGCGACGGCGCGATCATCTTCGCGGTCTCTGTCGCGGCTTCCAGCGGGCACTGGGTCGCCACCACAAAATGCAGGGTCTTGGTCGCCGGGTCGTACCAGCCGTTGCCGTTGTCCGGCTCCATTGCTGCTGGTTCGATCGATGGAGTCTTGTAGCGCTCGTCGAACACCAGCCAGTTGTCTGGCGGCGTGTCGATCTGCTGCTTCATGCGCTCAGCGTAGAACAGGCCGCGCTCGGTCAGGTTGCCGTGCAGGTTCGGCTGGGAATTCCACACCGGACGGCGGTTGCGCAGCATCGGGAACAGGATCGAATCCTTGAGGCTGGCGAACTCGTCTTCGTCTGCCGAGGTCGCGCCGCCGACACGCACGTAGCGGAAGCTACCGTAGGGATCGCCTTCGTAGAACGGCACCTGAGCACCGTAGCGGATCGCTTTGTCGTTGAACTTGAGTTGGGCCTTGGCCTTGCGGAAACGCTCGAAGTCGTTCCAGATCAGGATCGCCACCGGGTGGCCGATGAACATCGGCACCTTGCCGGCCGGCAACAGTGGGTCGGGGGCGTGTTCTTCCGGAAAGACGATACCGTCCTTGACCAGGTCCTCGGCGGTGACGATGCGGTCCGGCTGCAACTCGGCGCCCAACCACGACAGGTCGTAGCCGTCGTAGATACGGTCAGCCTTGATGGTTTTCAGCAGCATGGCGTGACCTTGCTGCTGCGGCCAGCCCGGCATGTCCTTGGCGCGGATGTCGCGGGCAAAGACCTTGCTGCCGCAGACCTTGGACAAGGCATCGTTACGGGCGCGCGCCTTGCCGTTGTTGCCAAGCCATTGCTCGGACGGCACGGTCACGCTGTTTTCCATCAAGGCGGCCAGCGCCTGGCTGCTCAGCGGTGTAAGCGTGACGCTCACACCCGCCACCAGCCCGCCCTGAAGGAACGAACGCCGGGATATTTCACGGTTGGACATGGATCATCCTCTGGGCGGTTATGGGGTCCGCCCTTCTGGTTATGTACTGGAATTCTCGAGTCTTGCAGAAGCCCTTCTTGACGGTTCAAGGGCTGAAATGACAGTGCAAAGCTGACTGAAGGGTTAAGTTTATAGATTTACGACCTTGCGGAAAACTAAAAACTGACCAAAAGATCAAAAAACCGCGACTATTTGGCGCACTGTGGATTTCGGCAGACAACGAAACAAGATTCGCCCCGTCGCGCTTACGCGCAAATACGGCTCTATCTGAGGATAGACATGCAGAAAGGACTGACAGGAAAAATACAGGAGGGAAAAATCAAATTTCAGAAACAAAAAACCCCGGTCTTTCGACCAGGGTCTTTGCTATCGACTCGAAGTAGCACTGATGGCTCTCTTCGTAGCTCCAAGGCGTTCAGCGGGCCTTGAGGCAGATATGGCGCAGCGGACGGGACTCGAACCCGCGACCCCCGGCGTGACAGGCCGGTATTCTAACCGACTGAACTACCGCTGCGTATCGCTTTGGACTTTCGCCCAAGTAACTCGTTTGATTGAAAACTCAGTAGCTTTTCAATCTCGAACCAGGCGAACCTGACTCGGAAAATATGGCGCAGCGGACGGGACTCGAACCCGCGACCCCCGGCGTGACAGGCCGGTATTCTAACCGACTGAACTACCGCTGCGCGTCGGTGGAGGCATTTCAACCTACCTCTTGCTTTCGCAAGTATCTCGGGAGTGGTGGGTGATGACGGGATCGAACCGCCGACATTCTGCTTGTAAGGCAGACGCTCTCCCAGCTGAGCTAATCACCCGTTTGCATCTCCGAGGCCGCGAAATTTACGCAGGTAACGAACCTAAGTCAATAGCAGGATTGAAGTTTTTCTGAAAAAGACAAAAATGTGTCATTCCGCATGAGCCTGGCCACCATCAGATCGCTTCGCGAGCTGGCTCGCCCCCACAGGGGAACGCGGTACACATGTGGGAGCGAGCCTGCTCGCGAAGGCGGCGGAACATTCAACATCAATGCTACTTGTCCGATTACTCGCTGTAGATCATCTTCTTGGTCATGCCACCGTCCACCACAAACTCCTGCCCTGTGACGAAACCGGCATTCTTCGACAGCAGCCAGACCACCATCGCCGCCACGTCCTCGACCGTCCCTACCCTGCCCGCCGGATGCTGCGCATGATCGGCATCGGTCAGCGGCTCGGCACGGCGCACTGAAGGGTCGCGCGCATCGATCCAGCCCGGGCTGACCGCATTGACTCGAATTTCCGGCCCCAAGCTGATGGCCAAGGCATGGGTCAGGGCCAACAGGCCGCCCTTGCTTGCCGCATACGCCTCGGTATCGGGTTCCGATTGCCCGGCGCGGGTCGAGGCAAGATTGACGATCGCCCCGCTGTGGGCGCGAAGGTATGGCGCGCAGTGCTTGGCCAACAGCATCGGCCCACTGAGATTGACCGCCAGCACCCGATTCCAGTAAGCCAGATCGAGACTTTCCAGGGTGGTGTTGTGCGGATCGGCAACCGCCGCATTGCACACCAGCGCATCCAGACGCCCGAATTGCCCCAGCACCTCGGCAACACCCAAGGCGACCTGCGCCTCATTGGAGACGTCCATGGCGATGAACCAGGCGTTGTCGCCGAGCACCTTCGCCACCTTCGACCCTCGCACCCGGTCCAGATCCGTCAGCACCACTTGCCAGCCTTCACTGATCAGCCAGGCGGTAATGCCCAGACCAATGCCCCGCGCAGCGCCGGTCACCAGCGCTACACGGCCATTGGAGGCGGTTGGCGTGGACAACTCGATCACAAGGCAGCCAACCCGCGCGCCAGGTCGGCTTGCAGGTCTGCCACGTCTTCCAGACCGACCGCGATGCGGATCAGGCTGTCACGAATCCCCGCGGCTTCACGCTCTTGCGGCGCAAGACGGCCATGGGAGGTGGTGCTCGGGTGTGTAATGGTGGTTTTGCTGTCGCCCAGGTTGGCGGTGATCGAAATCAGTCGGGTTGCATCGATAAAGCGCCAGGCGCCCTCTTTGCCGCCCTTGACCTCGAAACTCACCACGGCGCCGAAGCCCTTCTGCTGACGCTGGGCCAATTCATGCTGCGGATGGCTCTTGAGGCCCGCGTAGTGGACTTTCTCGATACCGTCCTGCTGCTCCAGCCACTCAGCCAACTGCTGGGCGTTGGCGCAATGCGCCCTCATGCGCAGATTCAGGGTTTCCAGCCCCTTGAGGAAGATCCAGGCGTTGAACGGGCTCAAGGTCGGCCCAGCGGTACGCAGGAAACCCACCACTTCTTTCATCTGCTCGCTGCGACCCGCCACGACACCGCCCATGCAACGTCCTTGCCCGTCGATGAACTTGGTGGCCGAATGCACGACGATGTCCGCGCCCATTTTCAGTGGTTGCTGCAACGCCGGAGTGCAGAAGCAGTTGTCGACCACCAGCATCGCGCCTTTGGCGTGAGCGATTTTTGCCAGAGCCGCGATGTCCACCAGCTCGGCCAGCGGATTGGACGGCGATTCGACGAACAGCAATTTGGTGTTGGCCTTGATCGCCGCATCCCAGCCGGACAAATCCGCCAGGGGCACGTAATCGACTTCGACGCCAAAACGCTTGAAGTACTTCTCGAACAGGCTGATGGTCGAACCGAACACGCTGCGCGACACCAGCACATGATCACCGGCGCTGCACAGGCTCATCACCACGGCCATGATCGCCGCCATGCCGGTGGCGGTGGCCACGGCTTGCTCGGCACTTTCCAGGGCAGCAATGCGCTCTTCGAAGGCGCGCACGGTCGGGTTGGTGTAGCGCGAGTAGACGTTGCCCGGCACTTCCCCTGCAAAACGCGCGGCCGCGTCGGCGGCGGTGCGGAACACATAGCTGGAAGTGAAGAACATCGGATCACCGTGTTCGCCTTCCGGCGTGCGGTGCTGACCGGCACGTACCGCCAGGGTATCGAACGCTACGCCTTCGAGGTCGCTGTCCAACCGACCGGCATCCCAATCCTGACTCATGCTGTCACTCCTTCCCTATTCTCGTAAATTAAAAGCCAGATACAAAACCGGCCCCTCAGGGCCGGTAGAAACTCAGTTGTTGTACAGATCGATGATCGCACTGACCGCCTGGGTCTTGACCTTCGAGGCATCATTACGTGCCTGTTCGATCTTGTTCAGGTAAGCCTCGTCGACATCGCCGGTGACGTACTGACCGTCGAACACCGCACAATCGAACTTCTCGATCTTGATCTTGCCGCCACCGACCGCTTCGATCAAGTCAGGCAGGTCCTGATAGATCAGCCAGTCGGCACCGATCAGGTCGGCCACGTCCTGGGTCGAACGGTTGTGCGCGATCAGCTCGTGAGCGCTCGGCATGTCGATGCCGTAGACGTTCGGGAAGCGTACGGCTGGCGCTGCGGAGCAGAAGTAAACGTTCTTGGCGCCCGCTTCCCGTGCCATCTGAATGATCTGCTTGCAGGTGGTGCCACGAACGATGGAATCGTCCACCAGCATCACGTTCTTGCCGCGGAACTCCAGTTCGATGGCGTTGAGCTTCTGACGTACGGATTTTTTCCGTGCCGCCTGGCCCGGCATGATGAAGGTACGGCCGATGTAGCGGTTCTTCACGAAGCCTTCGCGGAACTTCACGCCCAGGTGGTTCGCCAGTTCCAGGGCCGCGGTGCGGCTGGTGTCCGGGATCGGAATGACCACGTCGATATCGTGATCAGGACGCTCGCGCAGAATCTTCTCGGCGAGCTTCTCACCCATGCGCAGACGGGCCTTGTACACCGACACGCCGTCGATGATCGAATCCGGACGCGCCAGGTAGACGTGCTCGAAAATGCACGGGGTCAGGGACGGGTTGGTCGCGCACTGACGGGTGTGCAGCTTGCCGTCTTCAGTGATGTAGACCGCTTCGCCCGGTGCCAGGTCGCGAATCAGGGTGAAGCCAAGCACGTCCAGGGACACGCTTTCGGAGGCGATCATGTATTCGACGCCTTCGTCAGTGTGACGCTGGCCGAACACGATCGGGCGGATGCCATGCGGGTCGCGGAAACCGACGATGCCGTAGCCGGTCACCATCGCCACGACTGCGTAGCCACCCACGCAACGGTTGTGCACGTCGGTGACGGCGGCGAAGACGTCTTCTTCGGTCGGCTGCAACTTGCCGCGCTGGGCCAATTCGTGTGCGAACACGTTGAGCAGCACTTCCGAATCGGAGCTGGTGTTGACGTGGCGCAGGTCGGATTCGTAAATCTCCTTGGCCAGTTGTTCAACGTTGGTCAGGTTGCCGTTGTGCGCCAGGGTGATGCCGTAAGGCGAGTTGACGTAAAACGGTTGAGCTTCGGCCGAGGTCGAACTGCCTGCGGTCGGGTAGCGCACATGGCCGATACCCATATGGCCGACCAGACGCTGCATGTGACGCTGTTGGAACACGTCACGCACCAGGCCATTGTCCTTGCGCAGGAATAACCGGCCATCATGGCTGGTCACGATACCGGCAGCGTCCTGGCCGCGGTGCTGGAGCACGGTTAGCGCGTCATACAGCGCCTGATTGACGTTCGACTTACCGACGATACCGACGATGCCACACATGCGACGCAACCCCTACTTAATGGATCTGAACTGAACACAACTCACTGAGGCATTTTGGCCATCGGCAAGAGGTGCTCCTTGAACGGTATATCAGCGGGTACGCTGATTCCGCTGGCAAGCCACTGACTGCTCCACCCGAGAATCAGGTTTTTGGACCAGTCCGCGACCAATAGAAATTTTGGCACGAGCTGTGACTGTTGCCACCACTCGTCGTGTTGTACCGGCCCCAGGCTCAACAGCCCGACCGCCACGACCACCAGCAACCCGCCACGCGCGGCGCCGAAGGCCATGCCGAGGAATCGATCGGTCCCGGATAGCCCGGTGACGCGTACCAACTCGCCGATCAGATAATTGATCATTGCGCCAACCACCAGGGTGGCGACAAACATGATGGCACAGCCCGCGATCACGCGAGCCGAAGGTGTCTGGATATACCCGCCGAGGTACTCGGACAATGAACCACCGAACATCCAGGCAACGACTCCTGCGATGATCCAGGTCACCAGCGACAGTGCTTCTTTGACGAAGCCGCGGCTCAGACTGATCAATGCGGAGATGGCGACGATTGCAACGATCGCCCAGTCAACCCAGGTAAATGGCACAGTGCAGCCTACAGACGGATAAGGCGGCGCATTTTAGCAGAGCCCATGCTGATCGGTAAGCTGCGATTGTCAGTGCATTTCAAATCAGGGCGATAGATTTAGCCGCGCTCTGGCTGAAAGCGCACCACAAACCCCTTGAGGTTCTGCTGGCGGTTCAACAAGTCACGCAGACGATCGGCCTCGGCACGCTCGATCAGCGGCCCGACAAACACCCGGTTCTTGCCATCGGCAGAGCGGATATAGGCGTTGTAACCCTGGCTGCGCAGGGTTTTTTGCAGTTTTTCCGCACTTTCACGATTGGACAGACTGGCCAGTTGCACCGACCAGCTGACCGACAGGCCATTGGCGTCCACGCGGCTTTGCGTGGTGTCGGGCTTGCCTGGCGCAGCCGTGATCGGCTGAGCAGGCGCTGTCGCCGGTTTAGCGGCCAGCGCCGGAACCGGAGCAGGTGTCACCGGCTTGGCAATTGGCGCCGGAGCGGGCACAGCCGGAGCAGTCGGCACTGCCGGTATGTCCTGGGCAATTTCGTCGTCGCTCGGCACCGGTTCCTGAGGCAAGGCTTGCGGTTCAGGCACCACCACCGGCTCGACCTGCACTTGCGGCATCGCAGGCGCTTGTGGCGCAGCAGGGACGTCAACCGTCACCTGACGCTGCTCATCCTGACGGGAAAACAGCATCGGCAGGAAAATCACGGCCAGCGCCACCAGAACCAGGGCGCCGACCATGCGCTGTTTATAGGCTTTATCCAGCAATGCCATCTGCCGCTTCCTCCGTGGAGCGCCGGGCCAGCCAATCCAGGGCCTCGGCGACACAATAAAATGATCCGAACAACAAAATTTCGTCGTCGCCCGTCGCCAGCGCGCACTGCCCTTCCAGGGCCGCGGCCACGCTGCCATAAGACGTAACTGAAGCACCGCGCCTGTGCAACGATTCGTACATTTCGCTAACCGGCCGCGCCCGCGGCGAATCCAGCGGTGCGACAGCCCAGTGCTCGACACTAGCACTCAATTCGTCAACAACACCATCCAGATCCTTGTCCGCCAGCAACCCGAACACCGCCAGGCGCTTGCCGGCCGGCGGACGACTGGCCAGACGCCGGGCCAGATACTCTGCCGCATGGGGGTTATGCCCCACATCCAGCAACAGATTCAGACGCTTGCCTTGCCAGTCAAACTGCCGGCGATCAAGACGACCGACCACCCGCGTCGCTTGCAGCGCCTGGATAATCTGCGTATCCACCCAAGGCAAACCGAGCAGCAGATAGGCCTGCAACGCCAGCGCAGCGTTTTCCATCGGCAGATCGAGCAAGGGCAGATCGTGCAATTCGACCGCACGACCCTGGGCGTCGATACCGCGCCACTGCCAATTGTGCTCGGTGATCCCGAGATCAAAATCGCGCCCACGCAGGAAGAACGGGCAATTGAGCTCGCGCGCTTTATCCAGCAGGGGTTGTGGAGGATTCAGGTCACCACAGAGCGCAGGCGAGCCCCGGCGAAAGATGCCGGCCTTCTCGAAGGCCACGGATTCACGGGTATCACCCAGGTAGTCCGCATGGTCGACGCCGATGCTGGTGACCAGCGCCATGTCGGCATCTACCACGTTGACTGTATCCAGACGCCCGCCCAGACCAACTTCCAGCACCACGGCATCAAGCCCGGAGCGTTGAAACAGCCAGAACGCCGCCAGGGTGCCCATCTCGAAATAGGTCAGGGAAGTGTCGCCGCGCCCCGCCTCGACCGCAGCAAAGGCCTCGCACAACTCGGCGTCAGTGGCTTCGACGCCATTGACCTGCACCCGCTCGTTGTAACGCAGCAGGTGCGGGGAATTGTAGACACCGACTTTCAGGCCCTGAGCCCGCAGCAACGAGGCCACGAACGCGCAGGTGGAGCCTTTGCCGTTGGTGCCGGTGACCGTGATCACCCGAGGCGCCGGCTTGCCCAGTCCCATGCGGGACGCTACCTGTTGCGAGCGCTCAAGGCCCATGTCGATGGCCGAAGGGTGCAACTGCTCAAGGTAGGCGAGCCACTCGCCAAGGGTACGTTGGGTCATAGGTTGGCAGGCACCGGTGGAACGACGATCGGCTCGATAGGTGCAGCGACGAATTTTGGCGTCGGCAGGCCCATCATTTGCGCCAGCAGGTTGCCCAGGCGCGGACGCAGCTCCTGACGAGAGATGATCATGTCGATGGCGCCGTGCTCCAGCAGGAACTCACTGCGCTGGAAGCCTTCCGGCAGTTTTTCGCGCACGGTCTGCTCGATGACGCGCGGACCGGCAAAGCCGATCAGGGCTTTCGGTTCGCCGACGATCACGTCGCCCAGCATCGCCAGACTGGCGGATACACCACCGTAGACCGGATCGGTCAACACGGAGATGAACGGAATGCCCTCTTCACGCAGACGCGCCAGTACCGCGGAGGTCTTGGCCATTTGCATCAGGGAGATCAGCGCCTCTTGCATTCGCGCACCGCCGGAGGCGGAGAAGCAGATCATCGGGCAGCGTTTTTCCAGCGCGTAGTTAGCGGCGCGGACGAAGCGCTCACCAACGATGGCACCCATGGAGCCGCCCATGAAGTTGAATTCGAACGCAGAAACCACCACCGGCATGCCCAGCAGCGTACCGCTCATGGACACCAGCGCGTCTTTTTCGCCGGTCTGCTTCTGTGCACCGGTCAGGCGATCCTTGTACTTTTTGCCGTCGCGGAACTTCAGGCGGTCGACCGGCTCCAGGTCCGCACCCAGTTCGGCACGACCTTCAACGTCGAGGAAAATGTCGATACGGGCGCGGGCGCCGATACGCATGTGGTGATTACACTTGGGGCAAACGTCCAGGGTCTTTTCCAGTTCCGGACGATACAGCACTGCCTCGCAAGACGGGCATTTGTGCCAAAGACCTTCAGGCACCGAGCTCTTCTTGACCTCGGAACGCATGATCGAAGGGATCAGTTTGTCTACCAACCAGTTGCTCATGCTTTCTTTCTCCAGTACCGGCGGCCCGAACGCTCTGGTTCGCAGCCCCGCGTATGCCCTAAAGCTAAATTCATGTGTGCGGCGATGTTCGATGGATGGCCGGGTCAGTGAAGCGTGACCTGCGTACCACTCATCAATCCTCAGCCGTTTTGTACAGTGCAGTGGACGGCGGCAGTGTGCCAGCCGTCACATCATCCGCGTGCCGCTTTGATGAACGCCTTGATCTTCGCGTGATCCTTGATGCCCTTGCTCGCCTCTACCCCGCCACTGACGTCCACGGCATAAGGCCGAACCCGCGCCACCGCTTCGGCAACGTTATCCGAAGTCAGGCCACCGGCCAGGATGATCGGTTTGCTCAAGCCTTGCGGTATCAGAGACCAGTCGAACGCTTCGCCGGTTCCACCGGGAATACCTTCGACATAGGCGTCGAGCAGGATACCGCTGGCGCCTGGATACGCGTCACAAGCGGCGGCGATATCGTCACCCGCCTTGACCCGCAACGCCTTGATGTACGGACGATGCCAACTTTCGCAGTCTTCAGCGCTTTCATCGCCATGGAACTGCAACAGGTCCAGCGGCACGGCGTCGAGGATTTCCCCCAGCTCGCAGCGACTGGCGTTGACGAACAAACCCACGGTCGTGACAAACGGCGGCAAGGCTTTGATGATTGCGCGCGCCTGCTGGAACGTCACCGCCCGCGGACTCTTGGCGTAAAACACGAAACCGATGGCATCGGCCCCGGCTTCGACCGCTGCCAACGCATCCTCTATGCGGGTAATCCCGCAAATCTTGCTGCGAACGGCTGACATGTCGAGAAAACCTCACGGTAAATCCGGGAAAGTCCCGGATGGTAACAAAAGCGCTCGAGGGCGTCAGCCGTCAAGTTCGGAGAAACCGGTGAGGAAGTGCGGCCCGATATATCGCTCGGGCAATTCGAACTCGTCGCGGTACTCGACCTGCACCAGATACAGGCCAAACGGGTGCGCCGTCACCCCGCCGGTACGACGGATGCGGCTCTCCAGCACCTCCTTCATCCACTCCACCGGGCGCTCGCCAGCGCCGATGGTCATCAGCACCCCGGCAATGTTGCGAACCATGTGGTGCAGGAAGGCATTGGCGCGGATATCCAGCACGATCATCTTGCCGTGACGGGTGACGCGCAGGTGATGCAATTGCTTGATCGGCGACTTGGCCTGGCACTGACCGGCGCGGAAGGCGCTGAAGTCATGGGTGCCTACCAGGTATTGCGCCGCTTCAGCCATACGCTCGACGTCCAGTGGACGGTGGTTCCAGGTGATTTCTTCGTTGAGATGCGCCGGACGGATCTGATCGTTGTAGATCACATAGCGGTAGCGCCGGGCGATAGCCTTGAACCGCGCATGAAAATGCGCCGGCATGACCTTGGCCCAACTGACGCTGACGTCGTGCGGCAGGTTGATGTTGGCTCCCATGACCCAGGCTTTCATCGACCGCTCGACCTGGGTATCGAAATGCACCACTTGTCCACAGGCGTGCACGCCGGCATCGGTACGCCCTGCGCAAAGCAGCGAAACCGGTGAATCGGCGACTTTGGACAAGGCGTTTTCGAGTGTTTCCTGCACGGTGAGCACACCGGAGGCCTGGCGCTGCCAGCCGCGATAACGCGAGCCTTTGTATTCAACGCCCAATGCGATCCGGAAAAAGCCGTCAGCCGCCATTTCGGCGGCCGGGTTATCTAAGTTTGCCAAGGAGGGACAGCCTGCTGATGTACGCAAAGGTGGGCATTATAAGGTTGTCGGGCGGGGATGCCAGAAGGATCTCCATTGACTGTTCCGGCCTCATCGCGGGCAAGCCCGCTCCCACAAGGATCTTTGGCGCCCACAAAACCTGTGGGAGCGGCGGTGCGACGATTCGACTTGCCCGCGATGAGGCCTTCACAAACACCACCCCGCCATCGACAGAAACAAAAACGGCAGCCTCACCGGGCTGCCGTCCTGTTTAAAGCCATATCATCAAGCCAGACGCGCAAGCATCTCCCTGGCTTCGCTTTTCTGACCGTCGTCACCTTCGGTCACCACCTCATTGAGGATGTCCCGGGCGCCGTCGTTGTCACCCATGTCGATGTAGGCCTGAGCCAGATCGAGCTTGGTGGCGACTTCGTCGGTACCGGACAGGAAATCGAATTCCGGCTCGTCATCCACGGTCGCCAGGGCGTCGTCCACAGTGAAGGTTGGCTCGCTGATGCTCTGGGACAGGCGATCCAGCTCGGCGTTGACGTCGTCAAGCTCGGCGGCAAACGCATCCGGTGCCTTTGAAGCGTCCATTTCGTCAGCCAGGGACAGGTCGAAATCAGCGGGCAACTCCAGATCGTCCAATGTCACCTCAGGGACTGCCGGCGCCTCAGCAACAGGCAGATCCTTCACCCCCTCATCCAGATCCAGATCCAGCAGGAAGTCGTCTTCAGCAAGAAGCGCTGGCGAAGGCTCACCACCGAGGTCCATGTCCAGATCGAAATCTGACAGATCGTCGAGGTTTTCCTTGATTTCAGTTTGCTGTTGCAGCACCGACTCGAAACTCAAGTCGTCGTCCAGCGGGAAATCTTCCAGCTCGTCCAGGGTTGCAGTTTCCGGCTCAGGCTCCGGTTGCGGTTGCGGTTGCGGCGCCGGGCTCACGGCTGCTGGCGTAATGTTCTCCAAATCATCCAGGCTCAGATCGAATGCACTGTCGAAATCGTCATCGGTTGGAATTGCAGCCGGGGCCGGTGTTTGCGGTTCGTCCAGCAGCAGGTCCTTGACGTATTGCGCATCCAGTTCGGCAGCAACGGCCGCAGCGGCGATACCACCGGCAGCGACCAGCGCCATGGCCGGGAAACGGCTTTTCAGTTTTTCGACCTGGGCAAAATTGTCGCCATTGGCCACCAACTGACGCTCCTGAACCACAAATGCATCTCGGTCGCCCTGCAAGCCATAAACTTCCATCAGTTTCAGGCGCACATCACTGCGCTGCGGCTCTAGCTTGACACCTTCTTCCAGTAGCGCGGCAGCCTGATTCAGGCGACCGGCGTCGATGTGCGACTGGGCTTTGCCCAACACGTCGCCGGAACGTTCCGCTGCCGGAGCCACCAGTGGTGCAGCGATCGGTGCCGTCACCACAACCGGCTCAATCGCCGGAGCCGGAGCCGGGGCTGGTGCAGGTGGCGGCACAGTGGCGCGCTTCACGCTCGGCGGCGGAACCTCCAGACCTTCGAAGCTGCTTTCCGGCAGGTCCAGATCAGCGGAAAATGGCTGTTCTTCAGCCAGGGCGCGAGCCATACGCAGGTGCTTCTCGGCTTCCTGCTGGGCTTTGCGGCGACGGGCCAGCAACAACAGCAACAGCAAGACCACCACTGCCCCGCCACCGGCCATACCCAGCAGCCATGGATTGGTCAGCAATTCGTTGAATTTCTGTTCGTCGGAAGCTGCCGGTGTCGGCTCGGCGGGTTGCTCGGCCGAAACCGGAGCCGCCGCTGTCTCAGGCGCAGCCGGAGTCGGTACTGCCGGCACAGGTTCGGCGGGCGTTGGTGCAGGGCTGGCCGCCAGTTCAGCGGACATCGCCGGAGCGGCCGGGGCAGTAGCGGCAGCTGGTGCATCCACAGCGCCTTCGGCCTGCAACTTGGCCAGCTGATTGTTTTTCAGCTCGATCAGGCGCTGCAGCTTGTCGAGCTGACTTTGCAGATCGGCCATGCGGCTTTTCAGTTCGGCGTTGTCACGACGAGTCGTATCGAGGCTTTCCTGGGTGACCGCCAGTTTGTTGTTCAAGGCCTTGGCATCACCTGCCGCACCTTTGCCGCGTCCCTTTGCGGACTCGGCAGAGACCAGGGTCAGTTTGTCCGGACCGGCTTGCGCAGACATTGTTTCACCGCGGCCGCGGTTGGTGGCATCGAGCTGTTGCTGACCCGTTCCCGGTTTAGCGACGTAGCGACGCCCCTGGCGCCAGGCAGTGTTCTGTGCAGCGACCTCGGCAATTGCCTTGGGTTGCGGCAGGCTGGTGCTCTGCGCCTGATCCGGCAATCGCAGCACCTGCCCGGTTTTCAGGCGGTTGATGTTGCCGTCGATGAAGGCATCCGGGTTCAGCGCCTGGATGGCCAGCATGGTTTGCTGGATCGACCCGCCGTTACGTGCCTTCGCGGCGATCTCCCACAAGGTATCGCGCGGCGTGGTGGTGTACTGGGACGCTTTGCTCGCACCGGTGACCGGCGTTGTACCTTGGGTCGGTGCAGGCTGCGCAGCCGCTTCAGCGGTTTGCGGCGAGAATTTGGACGGATCGAGCAGCACGCTGTAGTCGCGCAGCAGACGACCGTTGGGCCACATCACCTGAACCAGGAATTTCACCATCGGCTCGGAGAGGGGTTTGCTGGAGGTCACACGCAGGATGCTTTTGCCGCTGGCGTTCAACACCGGGGTGAAAGTCAGGTCGTTGAGAAATGCCTGGCGGTCGACACCGGCCTTGGCGAAATCTTCAGGTGAAGCCAGGCTCGGCACCACTTCGGCTGCGGTGAGCTCCTTGACGTCCAACAACTCGATTTCCGCCACCAGCGGCTGGTTGAGCGTCGACTTCAGGGTCAATTCCCCGAGTCCGAGGGCATGCGCCATACCGGAGGACAGCGCCGAGGCGGCCGCTATTGCTAACACCAGTTTGCGAACTTGAACCATAGCTCATCCTTAGTTTGAACATTCCTCGGCCAGCGAGAAGGTGTTGATGCCGCTGCCATAAGGCATGGCGCGCGGCGGCGAAGGGTCGTCGCGCGCGATTGTTTCGTGCATGCCCCGGAAAGCCCCGCAGGGTGACTCGCCTTCAGCATTCCGGCCAAGCATAACGCCCACCCGGAACCATTCGAAAATTTGTTGCCAAGTATCTTTTACAGCAGGTCTTTTATCAACAATTCGGCCAGCTGCACAGCATTGAGCGCGGCGCCCTTACGTACGTTATCTGACGTCAGCCACACATTTAGTTCCGACAGGTCGTCGATACCATGGCGAACCCGACCAACGTAAACCACATCCTGCCCTACCGCGTCGCCGACCGGCGTCGGGTAATCGCCGGCTTCGACCAGCTCGATGCCGGGCGCATCTTCCAGCGCAGCGTTGACTTTGGCCAGGTCGATCTCGCTCGCCGACTGCAAGGTCACGCTAAAGCTATCGCCAAAAAACACCGGGGCTTGAATGCAAGTGACGGAAATCTTTAATTCAGGCAACGCCATGACCTGACGCAGCTCACGCACCAGGCGCTTTTCCAGCAATGTATGGCCCTGTTCATCCGGCTTGCCCACCTGAGCCAACAGATTGAAGGCCATCTGCCGGTCAAAGAATTTCGGCTCCAGTGGCCGCACATTCAGCAATTCGGCGGTTTGCCGGGCCAGCTCACTCACGGCTTCGCGGCCCTGGGCCGATACCGCCAGGCTGGCGGTCAGGCTGATGCGCTGCAAATCGAGCAAATCCATCAACGGTGCGAGCACCACCGCCAGCGTGGTAGCTGAAGGACTTGGACTGCTGACCTGAAACGGTTTTTTCAAACCGGCCAACACCTGAGCGTTGGCCTCGGGCACAACCTGCGGCGCTTTTTCTGCCGGCAAGGCACCGGAGAGATCGATTACCGAGCAACCGGCATCGGTCGCACGGGAAGCAAAACTCAACGAAACCGCCGGGCCGGCGGCAAAAAATGCCAACTGCACCTTACTGAAGTCGAATTCATCGACCTCCCGCACCCGCACGTTCTTGCCGCGAAACGGCACCGAACTGCCGGCGGATTCGCTGCTGGCCAGCAAGTGCAGATCGCCGACCGGGAAATCGCGCTCCTCGAGAATCTGCACCAGCGTTTCGCCGACAGTACCGGTGGCGCCGATCACGGCAATATCAAAGGACTGGCTCATGGTTTTACCTCTGGCGAAACGGGGGGAGCGGCACTTTACCGGGTGGTGGGCATGCAGGCAATTCGATGGGGATCTGTGGTGACAGAACCGACGCTATCGCGAGCAAGCTTTGCTCCCACACAGGTTGTGGTGCGCTTGCCTCTGTGGGAGCAAAGCTTGCTCGCGATGGCGGTCTGGCTCACGACACGAATCCATAAAAAAACCCGCACCTCTTTCAAGGCACGGGTTCTTTCATTGCATCAATCGATCAACGCTCGAGCAGGATCCGCAGCATGCGACGCAGCGGCTCGGCCGCGCCCCACAACAGCTGGTCGCCGACGGTGAACGCACCGACGAATTGCGAACCCATGTTCAGCTTGCGCAGACGGCCAACCGGGATGTTCAGGGTGCCGGTGACCTTGTTCGGGCTCAGCTCCTGAATGCTGGTCTCACGGCTGTTCGGCACCAGCTTGACCCATGGGTTGTGCTGGCTGATCAGCCCTTCGATATCGGCGATCGGTACGTCTTTGTTCAGCTTGATGGTCAGCGCCTGGCTGTGGCAACGCATGGCGCCGATGCGCACGCAGATGCCGTCGACCGGGATCGGGCTCTTGAAGCGACCGAGGATCTTGTTGGTTTCGGCCTGGGCTTTCCATTCTTCGCGGCTCTGGCCGTTCGGCAATTCCTTGTCGATCCACGGGATCAGGCTACCGGCCAGCGGTACACCAAAGTTTTCAGTCGGGTACGCATCACTGCGCATGGCTTCGGCCACACGACGGTCGATGTCGAGGATCGCGCTGGCCGGATCGGCCAGTTGATCGGCAACAGCAGCGTGGGTTGCGCCCATTTGCTTGATCAGTTCACGCATGTTCTGCGCGCCGGCACCGGAAGCCGCCTGATAGGTCATGGCGCTCATCCACTCCACCAGACCGGCCTCGAACAGGCCACCCAGGCCCATCAGCATCAGGCTGACGGTGCAGTTGCCGCCGATGTAGTTCTTGGTGCCCGCATCGAGCTGCTGGTCGATGACCTTGCGGTTGACCGGATCCAGCACGATGACCGCGTCATCCTGCATGCGCAGGCTGGAAGCGGCGTCGATCCAGTAACCCTGCCAGCCGGCTTCGCGCAGCTTCGGGAACACTTCGCTGGTGTAGTCGCCACCCTGGCAGGTCAGGATCACGTCGAGGGTTTTCAGCTCTTCAATGCTGTAAGCGTCCTTGAGCGGAGCAATATCCTTGCCCACGGACGGGCCTTGGCCACCGACATTGGAAGTGGTGAAAAACACCGGCTCGATAAGATCGAAATCCTGCTCTTCCAGCATCCGCTGCATGAGCACGGAACCGACCATACCGCGCCAACCGATCAGACCTACACGTTTCATCGCAACTACACCTTCTTGAAATGTGGACCGCTGCTTTCATGGTTGAATTTTGCAGCGGGCCCGAAAGATTACAGATTCCGCAGCGCGGCGACTACTGCGTCACCCATTTCCTGCGTACCGACTTTAGTGCAACCGGTCGACCAGATGTCACCCGTGCGCAAGCCCTGATCCAGCACCAGGCTGACGGCTTTTTCAATGGCATCGGCCGCAGCCTGCTGGTTGAAGCTATAACGCAGCATCATCGACACCGACAAAATGGTCGCCAACGGGTTGGCAATGCCCTTGCCCGCGATGTCCGGTGCCGAACCGTGGCACGGCTCGTACATGCCTTTGTTGTTGGTGTCCAGGGACGCCGACGGCAGCATGCCGATGGAACCGGTGAGCATCGATGCCTGGTCCGACAGAATGTCACCGAACATGTTATCCGTCACGATCACGTCGAACTGTTTCGGTGCACGCACCAGTTGCATGGCGGCGTTGTCGACGTACATGTGGCTCAGTTCGACTTCAGGGTAATCCTTGGCCACTTGCTCGACCACTTCACGCCACAGCTGGCTGGACGCCAGTACGTTGGCCTTGTCCACCGAGCACAGCTTCTTGTTGCGCACCATGGCCATGTCGAAACCGACACGGGCGATGCGACGGATTTCGCTTTCGCTGTACGGCAGGGTGTCGTAGGACTGACGCTCGCCGTTTTCCAGGGTACGGGTGCCACGTGGCGCGCCGAAGTAGATGCCGCCGGTCAGCTCGCGAACGATCAGGATGTCCAGGCCGGAAACGATTTCCGCCTTCAGGCTGGAAGCTTCGGCCAGTTGCGGGTAGAGGATCGCCGGACGCAGGTTGCCGAACAAGCCCAGTTGCGCGCGGATTTTCAGCAGGCCACGCTCAGGACGGATATCACGCTCGATGGCGTCCCATTTCGGGCCGCCCACGGCGCCCAACAGCACGGCGTCGGCGGTGCGGGCACGCTCCAGGGTTTCGTCGGCCAGCGGCACGCCGTGCTTGTCGATGGCCGCGCCACCGATCACGTCGTGGCTCAACTCGAAGCCCAGGGTGAACTTGTCGTTGGCCAGTTCCAGCACCTTGACCGCTTCGGCCATGATTTCCGGGCCAATACCGTCACCTGGGAGAATCAGAATCTGCTTGCTCATGCTTTCCTCATGTCATCAGTCGGTGCACCCTTGGGCGCACCCGGAAAAAGTCTACTGTTCAGGGCTCATTTTTCGGCGAACAGCACCAACACATCGGTACTGAACGAACCATCGGCCTCAATTTCAAAATACTCGCGCACTTCGCTGCCCATCGACTGCTGCAATTCGCGGATCGCCGCACGCATCACCGACGGTGTGCGCATGCGTTCGACCCAGGAGTTGTATTCCAGACGCAACCGCTGACGAGCGGTACTGCGAGTATGCAACCCCGCCTCACTGACCTGGCGCAACCACTCACCCGCGGAATAATCACGCACATGGCTGGTGTCGCGCAGTACTTCGACGCTTTGCAGGTAAGTGTCGAACAACGGGCTGCCCGGTGACAACACGTCGATGAACGCCGCCACACCGCCCGGCTTCAGCACTCGACGCACTTCCCGCAGCGCGAGGCCAAGATCGCTCCAATGGTGCGCCGAATAACGGCTGAACACGAAGTCGAACTCGCCATCGGCGAACGGCAGGCGCTCAGCGGCACCGTTGACCGTGGCGACATTGCTCAAGCCACGATCGATAGCTGCCGCGGCGACCACGTCGAGCATTTGCTGCGACAGGTCGTAGGCCACCACTTCTTTCACCAGCGAGGCGACGTGAAAACTCACGTGACCGGCGCCGCAACCCAGGTCCAGCACGCGGGCATCGCCCTGCCCCGCCAATTCGGCCTGTAGCAGCGCGAATTCGGCGCCTTGAGCGTGGACGGCGCTGCTCAGGTAGGCCGAGGCCTGTTCACCGAATTGTTTCTGGACTACCTGACTGTGCTGGGCGGTGCTGGTCATGGGGACTTCCTTTTTGGGGTTGAGTCTTGTGTTGTCTGGGCTGCCGTCATCGCGAGCAAGCTTTGCTCCTACAGGGGTCTGTGGCGTTCACATAATCTGTGGGAGCTGAGCTTGCTCGCGATGGGGCCGGCCCTGAATACATAAACCTCAGGCGTCGCGAAACAACCAGGGCTGGCTCGCACGGTGCTTGGCTTCGAACGCCGCAATCGCATCGCCGTCCTGCAAGGTCAGGCCGATATCGTCCAGGCCATTGAGCAAGCAGTGCTTGCGGAAGGCGTCGATTTCAAAGCTCAGCACCTTGCCATCCGGACGGGTCACGGTCTGGGCTTGCAGATCGATCTGCAACTGGTAACCCGGATCGGCCTCGACCTGTTTGAACAGTTCATCGACTTCAGCGTCGCTCAAGATGATCGGCAACAAGCCGTTCTTGAAGCTGTTGTTGAAGAAGATGTCGGCATAGCTTGGCGCGATGATGCTGCGGAAACCGTACTCTTCCAGCGCCCACGGCGCGTGTTCGCGGCTGGAGCCGCAACCGAAGTTCTCGCGGGCCAGCAATACACTGGCACCCTGATAGCGTTCGGCGTTGAGCACGAAGTCCTTGTTCAGCGGACGCTTGGAGTTGTCCTGATACGGCTGACCCACATCCAGGTAGCGCCACTCGTCGAACAGGTTCGGGCCGAAACCGGTGCGTTTGATCGACTTCAGGAATTGCTTCGGGATGATCTGGTCGGTGTCGACGTTGGCACGATCCAGAGGCGCGACAAGTCCAGTGTGCTGGGTAAAAGCTTTCATGCTGCGCTCCTTTAGATCAATTCACGGACGTCGACGAAACGACCGTTCACAGCGGCGGCGGCGGCCATGGCCGGGCTGACCAGGTGAGTACGACCACCAGCGCCTTGACGGCCTTCGAAGTTGCGGTTCGAGGTCGAAGCGCAATGCTCGCCACTTTCCAAACGGTCCGGGTTCATCGCCAGGCACATCGAGCAACCCGGCTCACGCCATTCGAAACCGGCTTCGAGGAAAATCTTGTCCAGGCCTTCGGATTCCGCCTGGGCCTTCACCAGGCCCGAGCCCGGCACCACGATCGCCTGCTTGATGGTCGATGCCACTTTGCGACCCTTGGCGATCACCGCCGCCGCGCGCAGGTCTTCGATCCGCGAGTTGGTGCAGGAGCCGATGAACACGCGGTCCAGCTGAATGTCGGTGATCGCCTGATTGGCGGTCAAACCCATGTACTTCAAGGCGCGCTCGATGGAACCGCGCTTGACCAGGTCCATTTCCTTCGCCGGATCCGGCACGTTCTGATCGACAGCCAACACCATCTCGGGCGAGGTGCCCCAGCTGACTTGCGGCTTGATCTGGGTCGCGTCCAGTTCAACGATGGTGTCGAACTTCGCATCAGCGTCGGACACCAGGTCTTTCCAGGCTTCGACGGCCAAGTCCCACTCCGCGCCTTTTGGAGCGAATGGACGGCCCTTCACGTAGGCCACGGTTTTTTCGTCAGCTGCCACCAGGCCTACGCGAGCGCCGGCCTCGATGGACATGTTGCAGATGGTCATGCGGCCTTCGACGGACAGGTCGCGAATCGCACTGCCGGCGAATTCGATGGCGTGGCCGTTACCGCCGGCGGTGCCGATCTTGCCGATCACGGCGAGGACGATGTCCTTGGCGGTCACGCCGAACGGCAATTGGCCTTCGACGCGTACCAGCATGTTCTTCATTTTCTTGGCGACCAGGCACTGGGTAGCGAGCACGTGCTCGACCTCGGAAGTGCCGATACCGTGAGCCAGGGCACCGAACGCGCCGTGGGTCGAGGTGTGGGAGTCGCCGCAGACCACGGTCATGCCCGGCAAGGTGGCACCCTGCTCCGGACCGATCACGTGGACGATGCCTTGGCGGACGTCATTCATCTTGAATTCGACGATGCCGTATTCGTCGCAGTTATCGTCGAGGGTCTGGACCTGCAAGCGCGAGACCTGGTCGGCAATGGCGGCGATGCCACCCTTGCGCTCCGGGGTGGTCGGTACGTTGTGGTCCGGGGTCGCGATGTTGGCATCGATGCGCCAAGGCTTGCGCCCGGCCAGGCGCAGGCCTTCGAAGGCTTGCGGCGAGGTCACTTCGTGGATGATGTGACGGTCGATGTAGATCAGCGCAGAGCCATCGTCGCGCTGTTTGACCAAATGCGAATCCCAGAGCTTGTCGTAGAGCGTTTTGCCGGCCATCAGACGGTTTCCTCATCAGCTTGTTTCTATGCCCCGGGCCTTGACGATTTCAATAACCCTTTGGCTTGTGAGGCTGATCCTATGGGGTTACATTGAATAACTCAAATTCATATTTTTTATGCTTTGAATAACCAACTGGAATACATCCATGGACCTGGCCAATCTCAATGCCTTTATCGCCATCGCCGAGACCGGAAGCTTCTCCGGCGCGGGCGAACGCCTGCACCTGACCCAGCCGGCGATCAGCAAACGCATCGCCGGGCTGGAGCAACAATTGAAGGTGCGATTGTTCGATCGACTGGGTCGTGAGGTGGGGCTGACCGAGGCCGGTCGCGCCCTGCTGCCCCGCGCCTACCAGATCCTGAACGTCCTTGATGATACGCGCCGCGCCCTGACCAACCTCACCGGCGAAGTGACCGGTCGTCTGACCCTGGCCACCAGTCACCACATCGGCCTGCATCGATTGCCACCGTTATTAAGGGAGTACACACGACGCTTCCCTGACGTCGCGCTGGACATTCAGTTTCTCGATTCGGAAGTGGCCTACGAGGAAATCCTGCATGGCCGCGCCGAACTGGCGGTCATCACCCTGGCACCGGAGCCCCACGCGCTGGTCAAGGCCAAGCCAGTGTGGGATGACCCGCTGGATTTCGTGGTCGCCCCGGAGCATTCGCTGCTCAACAACGGCAAGGTCAGCCTGGCAGACATCGCCCGCCATCCAGCGGTGTTCCCTGGCGGAAACACCTTTACCCACCATATCGTCCAGCGACTGTTCGAGGCCCAGGGCCTGACGCCGAATATCGCCATGAGCACCAATTACCTGGAAACCATCAAGATGATGGTGTCAATTGGCCTGGCCTGGAGCGTCTTGCCGCGCACCATGCTTGATGAACAAGTTGCACGAATACCGCTGCCGGGCATACAACTGTCTCGCCAGCTAGGCTATATCCTGCACACAGAACGGACGCTATCGAATGCAGCACGGGCTTTCATGGCCTTGCTGGATGCCCAAATCGATCTGCCAGGGACTCATGGCTAACTTGTGCTACGCCTATAGAGCCGCGAAATCCTGTGCCCAATGCCCACTTCAGCCTAAGGCTTGCCAATGCCGAAATCTGTTGACCGTATTCCGCCGATGCCGCGTATTCAGGCACTTGACCCCAAGCGTTCCGAGCAGAGCTGGGAAAGCGCCCCACAATTGCTGGCTGCCCTGAACGGCGCACGTTTGGGTGCCTGGTATTGGGATATCGAGCGCGGGCAAATCAGTTGGTCACGGGGTACACAGGCGCTTTTCGGCTTCGACCCGCGCCAACCATTGCCGGCCGATCTGGAGTACCTGGACTTGCTGCCCCCGGAAGACCGGGCGAAAACCGTTCGCGCCTTCCACGCAGTGATCGCCGGTGCACCGCTGGATCAAGCGATGCACCACCGCATTCGCTGGCCTGACGGCAGCCTGCATTGGCTGGAGATCAATGGCAGCCTGCTGCCGGACAAGCACGGTCGCCCACGCATGATCGGCGTAATCCGCGAAATCACCCACCAGCGCCAGCGCGAACAGGCCTTGAGCAGCTCGGAAAAGCGCTTCGCCACGCTGTTTCATCTTTGCCCGAACATGGTCCTGCTGACCCGCCAGGATGATGGCCTGATCACCGAGGCCAACCAGTATTTCGAAAGCCTGTTCGGCTGGCCGGTGCAAGACGCGATCGGGCGCACCACCCTGGAGCTGGGCCTGTGGGTGCACCCCGAGCAGCGGGCGCAACTGGTCAAGGCCACCAAGGCCAAAGGCGAGCTGATCAGCATGGAGGTGCAATTTCGCGCCAGCAATGGGCAAATTCACGATGGCATCCTCAGCGCGCAAAAGGTCGAACTCGAGGGGCAACCGTATCTGTTGAGCACCTTCCTCGATACCACCGAGCGCAAGGCCGCCGAACACGCCCTCAAAGACAGCCAGGAACGCCTCGACCTGGCCCTGGACTCGGCACAACTGGGCACCTGGGACTGGCACATACCCAGCGGCATGCTCTACGGCTCGGCCCGCGCCGCACAGTTGCACGGGCTGGAGGCGAAACCCTTCCATGAGTCCTTCGAAGAGTTTTTCGAGGGCGTGCCCGGCGAAGAGCGCGACTCCATGCGCGATGCCTACCGCACTCTGCGCGAAGGCCCGGCCGGCAACTATCAACTGACCTATCAGGTTCAACTGCCGGACGGCAGCTCGCGTTACCTGGAAAGCCGGGCCCGGCTCTACCGCGATGAAAACGGCCTGCCGCTGCGCATGGCCGGCACCTTGCTCGACATCACCGATCAGGTCGAACGCGAACAACTGCTGGTAGCTTCCGAGGAGAAATTCGCCACGCTGTTCCAGGTCAGCCCGGACCCGATCTGCGTGACCCGCCAGGACACCGGGCAGTTCATCGAGATCAATTCCAGCTTCACCCAGACCTTCGGTTGGAGCGCTACGGATGTCATCGGGCGCAGCGCCGACGAAATCGGCTTGTGGGATGCTTCGGCGAAAAGCCTGCAACGGATCGAACAGGTGATCCGCGAACAGGCGCTGAACAATGTAGCAATCCTTGTCCAGCACAAGGACGGGCAATCCCTGACCTGCGTGATTTCAAGCCGCCAGATCAGCGTGGGCGACCAGCCATGCATCGTCACCACCCTGCGCGACATCACCCAGCAGCAACGCTCGGAAGCGGCGCTCAAGGCCAGTGAAGAGAAGTTTGCCAAGGCATTTCACTCCAGTCCCGACGCCATCACCATCACCGAACGCGACACCGGCCGCTATCTGGAAGTCAACGACGGCTTCTGCCGCCTGACCGGCTATCGCGCAGACGAAGTGATTGGTCGTACGGTGTACCAGGTCGGGATCTGGGCCGAAGAGAAGCAACGCTCGGCATTGCTGGCCGAACTGCAGATCAAGGGCCGGGTCCATCATCAGGAAATGCTCGGGCGCAACAAGCGCGGCGAATTGCTGACCGTCGAAGTCTCGGTGGAACCGATCACCCTCAATGAAACCGCGTGCCTGCTGTTGACCGCACGGGACGTCAGCCTGCTGAAAAACGCCGAGGCGCAGATCCGCCACCTGGCCTACCACGATCCGCTGACCAACCTGCCCAACCGCGCGTTGCTGATGGATCGCCTGAGCCAGCAGATTGCCCTGCTCAAGCGCCATAACCTGCGCGGCGCACTGATGTTCCTGGATCTCGACCACTTCAAGCACATCAACGACTCGCTCGGCCATCCAGTGGGCGATACGGTACTGAAAATCATCACCGCGCGCCTCGAAGCCAGCGTGCGCATGGAAGACACGGTCGCCCGCCTGGGCGGTGACGAATTCGTGGTCCTGCTCAGCGGCCTTGAAGGTTCGCGCAACGAGGTCAGCACCCAGGTTCGCGAACTGGCCGATACGTTACGAGAATTGCTGTCCGAGCCAATGTTCCTCGACGGCCAACGCCTGCAAGTGACACCGAGTATCGGCATTGCGCTGATTCCCGATCACGGCTCGACGCCGACCGACCTGCTCAAACGCGCCGACATCGCCCTGTATCGCGCCAAGGATTCGGGGCGCAATACCGCGCAGATGTATCACAACACCATGCAGAAGGCCGCGAGCGAGCGCCTGCGCATGGAGACTGATCTGCGCCTGGCACTGTCTCGGGGTGAATTTCGCGTGCATTACCAGCCGCAACTCGACGCCCGGGACAACCGCATCGTCGGCGCTGAAGCGCTGGTGCGCTGGAACCATCCGGAACTCGGCGCGCAATCGCCCGCCGAGTTCATCAAGGTGCTGGAAGACAGTGGCCTGATCCTGGAGGTCGGTACCTGGATCATCGACGAAGCCTGCCAGGCTTTCAGGCAACTGATCACCACCGGACGGGTGGACCCGCAGGATTTCAGCCTGTGCGTGAACATCAGCCCGCGACAATTTCGCCAGAATGACTTCGTCGAGCGCATCGAAGAAAGCCTGGCCCGCTACGGCCTGCCCTGCTCGTTGCTGAAACTGGAAATCACCGAAGGCATCGTCATCCAGAACCTGGAAGACACCATCAGCAAAATGCGTCGCCTGAAAAAAATCGGCGTGAGTTTTGCCATGGACGATTTCGGCACGGGCTATTCCTCGCTGACTTACCTCAAGCGCCTGCCGGTCGACACCCTGAAAATCGACCAGTCGTTCATTCGCGACGCCACCACCGACCCCAACGACGCCGAAATCATCCGCGCCATCGTCGCCATGGCTCGCAGCCTGGAATTGAAAGTGATTGCCGAAGGCGTGGAGACGTCGGAGCAGCTTGAATTCTTGCAGGGGTTGGGCTGTCACTTTTACCAGGGGTATTTGCACAGCCAGCCGTTGCCGGTGGAGGAATTTCAAAAGCTGTTGAGGTGATGGCGTAAAAAAAACCTTATGTGGGAGCAAGGCTTGCCCGCGATGAGGCCCTTGAGATCGCCATCGCGGGCAAGTCGGATCGCCGCCCGCTTGCTCCCACAGAAAAGGGCGCCATTGGCGCCCTTCTTGTTGCTTCGGCTTAGTGTTGCAGAGCCGGTTTTTGCGTCCCGTTGATCGGGATGCGCTTGGCCTTGGCCTCTTCCGGAACAACCCGCAGCAGGTCGATGCTCAACAGACCGTTGCTGAGGCCGGCGGCCTTGATTTCGATGTGGTCCGCCAGACGGAAGGACAGTTTGAAGGCACGCTGGGCAATGCCTTGGTGCAGGAAGGTCACGCCTTCGCTGGCATCACGTTTGCCGCCACTGATGGTCAGTACACCCTTCTCGACCTGCAGCTCCAGGTCTTCTTCCTGGAAACCGGCCGCCGCCACGACGATGCGGTATTGATCGTCACCGTGTTTTTCGACGTTGTAGGGTGGGTAGGTGCTGCCTGGCTCATTGCGCAGGGCGGTTTCGAACAAGTCGTTGAAACGGTCGAAACCTACCGAGGAACGGAACAGAGGCGCCAGGGAAAATGCAGTAGTCATGATTCAAATCTCCTGAAAACAATCAGCAAGGTTTTTTGTCTCCGCGACCCGAATTCGGCATCGCGTAACCCTTAGATAGGGACCACTGATTGCTTTTCAAGAGATTTTTTTCAGATTTTTATCAGGCGGCTTCGGCCACCTGCAAACCCAGCAGGCGCGAAACCTGATCCGGCTCCGTCTCCCGACGCAGGACGGTGAACAGCTCTACCGCCTCGGGATAATTGCGGGTCAGCATCGCCAGCCATTGCTTCAGGCGACCCGGCGATTGACGTGGCGTCATCTGCGCCTTGGCTTGCAGCCAGAAATCCTGGAGCAGCGGCATCAGCTCGGCCCACGTCATTTCGACGACTTCCTCACCTGCGCGCGCCGCAGCGATTTGCCGTGCCAGATCCGGGCGCGAAACCAGGCCGCGGCCGAGCATGATGTCTTCCACGCCACTGATCTCGCGGCAACGGCGCCAGTCTTCGACGCTCCAGATATCGCCATTGGCAAACACCGGAACCTTGACTACGTCCTGCACCCTGGGAATCCACTCCCAATGCGCTGGCGGCTTGTAGCCGTCGGTTTTGGTCCGCGCGTGCACCACGATGTGCTCCGCGCCGCCTTCGGCCAGGGCCGTGGCACACACCAGCGAACCGTCCGGGCTGTCGAAGCCCAGGCGCATCTTGGCGGTCACCGGAATATGCGCTGGAACGGCGCGACGGACATGCTCGACGATCCGGTTCAGCAGCTCGGGCTCCTTGAGCAACACCGCGCCGCCACGGGACTTGTTCACGGTCTTGGCCGGGCAGCCGAAGTTCAGGTCTATGACCTCAGAACCCAACTCGCAGGCCAAAGCGGCGTTTTCCGCCAGGCACACCGGGTCCGAACCCAGCAACTGCACGCGCAGCGGTACGCCGGACGCCGTGCGGGCTCCATTGAGCAATTCAGGGCCGAATTTGTGGAAATAGGCAGGCGTGAGCAACTGATCATTGACACGAATGAACTCGGTCACGCACCAGTCAATGCCACCCACTCGGGTCAGCACGTCGCGCAGGATGTCGTCGACCAACCCCTCCATGGGCGCCAGGGCAATTTGCATGAAAAACACACTCAACGAAAAACGTGCGGCAGTTTACTGGTTTCGGCAGGAATCTGCAGAACATCGCAGATTCCCCTGTGGGAGCGAGCCTGCTCGCGATGGCGGTTGCACATCCAACATCAATGTTTCTGACAGACCGCTATCGCGAGCAGGCTCACTCCCACATTAGATCTTGGCTGCTTCCGGATTTTGCGACAGCAACGCCGGGCCATAGCCCTCAATGAACTCCGCCGGCATGCGCTTGGGCTTGCCCGTGGACAGTTCGATGCAGACGAACGTGGTTTGCGCACGCAACAACGTCGAATTATCGCTGGGGCGCTTCAACTGGAAGTGACGGGTCATTTTCAGACGCTGATCCCAATCGACGATCCAGGTCGCCAATTGCAGTTCGTCGCCTTCATAGGCCGCCGCCAGGTAATCGATCTCGTGTCGCACCACCGCCATCGCCCGGTCCAGCCGACGATACTCGACCAGATCCAGGCCAAGGCGCTGGGAGTGGCGCCACGCACAGCGTTCGAGCCAGGTCACGTACACCGCGTTGTTGGCGTGCCCCAGGCCGTCGATGTCCTCGGCGCCCACTTGCAGATCAATGATAAATGGCGTTGCCCGATCCCAGCCCATGCCCCACTCCCGGTCAGATGATTTCGACCGGCGCAGTGTAACGGATGCTCAGGCCGATTGGCGCGATTGCAGACTGCGACCGGCCAACAGTGATAACACGCCCTCAATCATCCGGGGATCAGCAAGGACCCGCTGGTGACCGCCCTCTTCCAGGCGCAACAGGCGACTGTCGAACCAGGCCTCGTGGATCAGCTGCGACTCCTTGACTGGTACCTGATTGTCGTCCTCGGCATGAACGATCAGCCCGGGCATGTCCAGTTGATAATGCGCGACATCCAGCGTGGCGGCACGCATGCCAACGTCCTTCTCGACCTGGCGAATGAAGGCGGAACGGGCTTTGGGAGGCAATCGCACATAGCGGGCGAAACCGCGCAGTACGCCAAGGATCCGCGCCGGCGCGGCGATGCTGACCAGCGTTTCGGTACGCAAACCCAATTGCACGGCAAGCATGGCACTGGCGCCACCCATGGAGTGACCGATGACTGCCTGGAGCGGTGGCAACTCGGCGGCGGCTTCGAGCATGGCGCGGGCGAACAACACGACATTCGCCTCGGTTCCCGGTGAGCGACCGTGCGCCGGGCCATCGAGGGCAACCACGGTGTAACCGGCATCGACCAGCGCGGTGATCAGGCTGGCGAATTGTGTGGGCCGACCTTCCCAGCCGTGCATCAGCAACACCGCAGGCCCCTGCCCCCAACGCAATGCCGAGAGGCCGAAACGCAAGGTTATCCGCTCGGATTTGGCCAGCAGCGGTAATTCCCAATCACGCGGTGGAAAATCCCGCGGCGTCATGAACGCCAGTCGCATTTTGCTTGCGACCAGTTGCGGAGCAAACCAACCCAAGGTGCCATTAACGCCACGAACCCACTTCAACGTGCTCATCGCTCTTTCCTCAGGCTGCTGCCTTCAGGTCAACGCACCGCCGACTTGGCAGCGCGCAGTAATCGATCGGATAAATCACCGGGACCCAGCGCCCGTGCCAGCGCCAGACCACCCACCATCAAGGCCATATCGGCCAAGGCTTTGTCGGTGTCTTCAGGACTGGCCGCCAATTGCGCGACCATCAGTTCCAAATGCTCGTTCAGTGCAATTCGGAACGTCTCCGGCAGACGTCCGAGCTCGCCGATCGAGGCCGGAATCGGGCACGCAGACTCGCTGGAATCACGATGTTTGCGCGACAGATAGAACGCAGCGACCAGGGCACGACGCTCTTCTCCGGTCAACTCGGCGTCCATATCGGCAATCAGGTCGCGACGACGACCCAGCAATTGCTTGAACGCCTCCAGCATCATCGCGTCCTTACTTTCGAAGTGCGCATAGAAACCACCGACGGTCAGGCCGGCCGCCCCCATGACTTCGCCCACGCTCGGCTCAGCCGGGCCGCGCTGAATCAGCGCTGCGCTGGCAGCCTTGAGGATGCGTTCGCGGGTTTGAGCTTTTTTATCGTTCATCGATGCCTCCGAATATTACGACTAGAATATTATTCTCATAATAATATTCTGCAAGTCGTGGATGTGACCGCTGGTCTGAAGAACAGTTTGAAAGAGAGAGGGAGATTTGGCCAAACGCCAGACAAACAAAAGGGCCATTCAATAATTGAATGACCCTTATAAAATCCCGCAGAGCGGGTAATCGTGGCGTCCCCTAGGGGACTCGAACCCCTGTTACCGCCGTGAAAGGGCGGTGTCCTAGGCCACTAGACGAAGGGGACACAAACCTTCTATACAACTGATCAGTGCTGAGAGCTGATCGATTCAAGGCCGGTGTGGCCAGACCTTGAACTGTAAAATTGGTGGAGCTAGACGGGATCGAACCGTCGACCTCTTGCATGCCATGCAAGCGCTCTCCCAGCTGAGCTATAGCCCCGGATTTTTCGCCTCGCGGCGGAGCGACATCTTGCAACATCGCTTCTGTAAAACTGGCGTCCCCTAGGGGACTCGAACCCCTGTTACCGCCGTGAAAGGGCGGTGTCCTAGGCCACTAGACGAAGGGGACGCAAACCCTTCTATACAACTGATCAACGCTGAGTGTTGATCGCTTCAAGGCCGGTGTGGCCAGACCTTGAAGTGTAAATTGGTGGAGCTAGACGGGATCGAACCGTCGACCTCTTGCATGCCATGCAAGCGCTCTCCCAGCTGAGCTATAGCCCCTCATCGTTGATGTCATCGCTGAGGACGGGGCGAATCTTAAGGGCGTATCGAAAGGCTGTCAAACTTATTTTTCAAAAAATTTAAAATTTTTTGCCGACATAACAATCACTTACCACCCTCCCCCCGAAAATCCGGGGGTTTCTCCAACCGTAGGAGCTGGCTTGCCAGCGAAGAGGCCCGCAAGATCGATGCAAGCATCAAGGTCGCCTTCGCCGGCAAGCCGGCTCCTACAAGGTCAGGTGCGCAGGATCAGACGATCGCGCCCAACAGCTTTTCCCACTCTTTGTTTTCTTTCTTCGATACGCCGCCCAGCAGATCAATCGCCTGGCGCAAGCGGAAACGGGTCAGGTCCGGACCGAGGATTTCCATCGCGTCGAGTACCGACACCGAGCTCGCCTGGCCAGTGATCGCCGCGAACATCAGCGGCATGGCATCGCGCAACTTCAGTTCCAGGGATTCGACCACCGCCTGAATCGTCGCCGTAATGCTGTCCTTCTCCCACTGACGCAGGCTTTCGAGCTTCCAGAGGATCAACTGCATCAATTGACGGACCTGATCGCCCGACAGCTTCTTCGATTCGAACAGCTTGGCGTCCGGGTTCACTCCACCTGCAAAGAAGAAGCCGGCCAGCGGTGCGACCTGGCTGAAGGTTTCAACCCGCCCCTGTACGTGCGGCGCGATCTTCATCATGTATTCGGAGTTGAAAGCCCACTTCTGCACGCGTGCGGCGAATTCTTCCACCGGCAGGTCACGCAGCCACTGACCGTTGAGCCACGACAATTTCTCGATGTCGAAAATCGGCCCACCCAGAGAAACGCGACTCAGGTCGAAGTGGTCGACCATTTCCTGCAGCGAGAACTTTTCGCGCTCGTCGGGCATCGACCAGCCCATGCGCCCCAGATAGTTGAGCATGGCTTCCGGCATGAAGCCCATGCGCTCGTAGAAGGTCACCGAGGTCGGATTCTTGCGCTTGGAGAGCTTGCTCTTGTCCGGGTTACGCAGCAGCGGCATGTAGCACAGCTGCGGCTGTTCCCAGCCGAAGTATTCGTACAGGAGAATCAGTTTCGGTGCCGATGGCAGCCACTCTTCGCCACGCAGCACGTGGGTGATGCCCATCAGGTGATCATCGACCACGTTGGCCAGGAAGTACGTCGGCAGGCCGTCGGTCTTCATCAGGACTTGCATGTCCATGCGATCCCACGGGATTTCAACGTCGCCGCGCAGCATGTCCGGAACCACGCAGACGCCTTCGCTCGGCACCTTCATGCGGATCACGTGCGGTTCGCCAGCGGCGAGGCGGCGCGCGACTTCTTCCTTGGACAGCAGCAGCGCGCGACCGTCGTAGCGCGGAGTTTCGCCGCGGGCCATTTGTTCGGCGCGCATCTGGTCCAGCTCTTCAGCGGTGCAGAAGCACGGGAAGGCATGACCCAGGTCGACCAATTGCTGGCAATACTTCTGGTAAATATCGCCGCGCTCGCTTTGACGATACGGACCATGCGGGCCGCCAACATCCGGACCTTCGCTCCAGTCGATGCCCAACCAGCGCAGGGCGTCGAAAATCTGCTGTTCGGACTCGCGGGTCGAACGCAACTGGTCCGTGTCTTCGATTCGCAGGATGAACTCGCCGCCGTGCTGCTTGGCAAAGCAGTAGTTGAATAATGCGATGTAAGCGGTACCTACGTGGGGGTCCCCGGTAGGCGATGGCGCGATGCGAGTGCGGACGGTGGTCATGGCATGTCTCGAAAAATAAAAAGCGAAGATTAAACAGGGGGCGAATGGTAACAGGCGCAACCCGCCCCGCTCCAGTGAACAGGGCATTTAAGCCAAGTTTGCGTCTACAACGCCCGTATGCCGCGGTGAATGGCCAAATATCAGCCGATGGCATTTACCGTTTATCGGCTGTATGCCAGATTCCCCTGCTGGTAACTTTCCTTACATATTCTCGACTACAGTTTGCCCCATGCCTGCCCAACTCAAGCGTCGCCTGTCCATTTTCCTGCTGATCGTCCTGCTCATTGCCGGGGGCTTTTTTGCCCATTGGTTCTTTAAGGGACGTTTTTATGAAAGCACTGACAACGCGTATGTCCAGGGCGAGATCACCCGCGTGTCCAGCCAGCTGGGCGCACGTATCGATCAGGTACTGGTGCAGGACAACCAGCACGTCGAAAAAGGCCAGCTGCTGATCAGGCTCGAGGGTGACGATTTCCGCCTCGCCGTCGACCGCGCCAGCGCCACCCTCGCCACTCGCCAGGCCGAACGCCTGCAAGCCCAGAGCAAACTGACCCAACAGGCCAGCCTGATTGCCGCCAGCGATGCGCAGGTAGCCTCCAGCCAGGCCAGCCTGGGCCGTACGCAGATTGATTTGAACCGAGCCGAGACCTTGCGTAAACCCGGTTACGTGTCGGAAGAACGGGTCACCACCCTCTCCGCCGAATCCCACATCGCCCGATCACAACTGAGCAAAGCCCAGGCAGACGCCCAGGGACAGCGCCAGCAAGTGAACGCGCTGACCGCCGAGATCAAACGCCTCGACGCGCAGATCGCCAATGCCAAGGCGGATCTGGCCCAGGCCGAACTGAACCTCACTCGCAGCGAGATCCATGCGCCGATCAGCGGCCTGATCGGCCAGCGCGCGGCCCGCGAAGGTCAATACGTGCAGGCCGGTGCCTATTTGCTGTCGATCGTGCCCGATGAAGACATCTGGATTCAGGCCAACTTCAAGGAAACCCAGATCGGCCACATGCAGCCCGGCCAGAAAGCCGAACTGATCTTTGACGCCTACGGCGATACGCCGATCGAAGCCAGGGTCGACAGCCTGTTCGCCGCCTCGGGCGCGCAGTTCAGCCTGTTGCCGCCGGACAATGCCACGGGCAACTTCACCAAAGTCGTGCAACGGATACCGGTAAAACTGACCTTCGCCTCCGACAATCCACTGCGTGGCAAGATCCGGCCGGGCATGTCGGTCACTGCCAAAGTGAACATCAAGGACGCGCCTGAAGCTGTCACGCCCAAGGTAAGCAGCAAAGACACCCCTGACGATGGCCGGTGATCAACTGATCCGACCGGTCGGGGAACCGACCCGCCGGGACTGGATCGCGGTGATGAGCGTGATGCTCGGCGCCTTCATGGCCGTACTCGACATCCAGATCACCAACTCCTCACTCAAGGATATTCAGGGCGCGCTGTCAGCCACCCTGGAAGAAGGCTCGTGGATTTCCACCTCGTACCTGGTGGCGGAAATCATCATGATCCCGCTGACTGCCTGGCTGGTGCAGTTGCTGTCGGCGCGTCGCCTGGCGGTGTGGGTGTCCCTCGGATTTCTCGTTGCCTCGCTACTGTGCTCCATGGCCTGGAGCCTGGAAAGCATGATCGTTTTTCGCGCACTTCAGGGTTTTACCGGCGGGGCGCTGATTCCGCTGGCGTTCACCCTGACACTGATCAAACTGCCCGAGCATCACCGCGCCAAAGGCATGGCGATGTTCGCCATGACCGCGACTTTCGCCCCGTCCATCGGCCCGACTCTGGGCGGCTGGCTGACCGAAAACTGGGGCTGGGAATACATTTTCTACATCAACATTCCTCCCGGCCTGATCATGATCGCCGGCCTGATGTACGGCCTGGAGAAAAAAGAAGCGCACTGGGAATTGCTGAAAAGCACCGACTACGCCGGGATTGTCACCCTCGGCGTCGGCCTGGGTTGCCTGCAGGTATTCCTGGAAGAAGGCCATCGCAAGGACTGGCTCGAATCCGACTTGATCGTGACCCTCGGCAGCATTGCACTGATCAGCCTGATCACTTTTGTCATCGTGCAGTTTTCCAAGCCCAATCCGCTGATCAACCTCGGCATCCTGGGCAATCGCAATTTCGGCCTGTCGAGCATTTCCAGCGTCGGCATGGGGGTCGGCCTGTATGGCTCGATTTATCTGTTGCCGCTGTACCTGGCGCAGATTCAGAACTACAACGCCCTGCAGATCGGTGAAGTGATCATGTGGATGGGCGTGCCACAACTGTTCTTGATCCCGCTGGTGCCCAAGTTGATGAAGGTTGTCTCGCCCAAATGGTTGTGCACGATTGGCTTCGGCCTGTTCGGCCTGGCGAGTTTTTCCTCAGGCGTGCTAAACCCGGACTTCGCCGGACCGCAGTTCAATCAGATCCAGATCATCCGCGCGCTGGGGCAGCCGCTGATCATGGTCACCATCTCGCTGATCGCGACTTCGTACATCCTGCCGAAGGATGCGGGGTCGGCATCGAGTCTGTTCAACATCCTGCGCAACCTCGGCGGCGCGATTGGCATCGCCCTCCTCGCTACCCTGCTGGATGCGCGAACCAAGGTTTACTTCGACTATTTGCGCGAGTCCATTGTGCCGAGCAACCCGCAGGTGGCCGAACGCCTGGCGTCGCTGACCAATACGCTGGGCAACGAAACGGCGGCACTGGGCAAACTCAGCGAAATCGCCCACCAGCAAGCGTCGATCATGGCCTACAACGATGCGTTTCACTTTGTCGGGATTGCGTTGGGGATCAGCATGCTGGCGGTGTTGTTGACCAAAAAACTGCCGGCGGGGTTGAAGGCCGGGGAAGCACACTAAGACCGAGTTGCCTCCATCGCGAGCAAGCTTTGCTCCCACAGGGTGTTCGCCATAAACCTGTGGGAGCAAAGCTTGCTCGCGATGAGTCCCTAACAGACGCTAGAGATCAAACCGTAATCAAACGCTCGCGTAACTTGGTTATCTCGTCGCGCATTTGCGCCGCAGCTTCGAATTCCAGGTCGCGAGCCAGCTGATACATCTTCTCTTCCAGTGCCTTGATGCGCTTGGCGACCTCGCCCGGCGAGCGCAGTTCGGCTTCGTACCTGGCGTTTTCCTCGGCCGCCTTGGCCATGCCCTTGCGCTTCTTGCTGCGCGAACCCGGCACAGTGGCGCCTTCCATGATGTCGGCAACGTCCTTGAACACCCCTTTTGGCGTGATGCCATTGGCGAGGTTGAAGGCGATCTGCTTGTCGCGACGGCGCTCGGTTTCGCCAATCGCCCGCTCCATGGAGCCGGTGATGCGATCGGCATACAGAATCGCCCGACCGTTGAGGTTACGCGCCGCCCGGCCGATGGTCTGGATCAGCGAGCGCTCGGAACGCAGGAAGCCTTCCTTGTCGGCATCGAGGATGGCCACCAACGACACTTCCGGCATGTCCAGGCCTTCGCGCAGCAAGTTGATCCCCACCAGCACATCGAAGGTGCCGAGGCGCAGATCGCGGATGATTTCAACCCGTTCGACGGTGTCGATGTCCGAGTGCAGGTAGCGCACGCGCACACCGTGGTCGGCCAGGTAATCGGTCAGGTCTTCGGCCATGCGCTTGGTCAGCGTGGTGACCAGCACCCGCTCCTCTACCGCCACGCGCTTGCTGATTTCCGACAACAAGTCGTCGACCTGGGTCAGCGCCGGACGGATTTCCACTTGCGGGTCCACCAGGCCGGTCGGCCGCACCACCTGCTCAACCACGCGACCGGCGTGTTCGGCTTCGTAGTTGCCCGGCGTCGCCGAGACGAAGATCGTCTGCGGACTGATACTTTCCCATTCGTCGAAACGCATCGGCCGGTTATCCAGCGCTGATGGCAGGCGGAAACCGTACTCCACCAGCGTTTCTTTACGCGAACGGTCACCTTTGTACATGGCCCCGACCTGGGGCACGCTGACGTGGGACTCGTCGATCACCAGCAAGGCGTCGGCCGGCAAGTAGTCGTAAAGGGTCGGTGGTGGTGCCCCGGCTTCACGACCGGACAGGTAGCGCGAGTAGTTTTCGATACCGTTGCAGTAGCCCAGTTCGAGGATCATCTCCAGGTCGAAACGGGTGCGTTGCTCCAGACGCTGGGCTTCCACCAGTTTGTTGTTGGAACGCAGGTATTCCAGGCGTTCCTGCAATTCGACCTTGATCCCCTCGACGGCGCCCATCAGGGTTTCCCGTGGCGTCACGTAGTGGCTCTTGGGGTAGAAGGTAAAACGCGGCAGTTTGCGAATCACTTCGCCGGTCAATGGATCGAACGCCGACAGACTTTCCACTTCATCGTCAAACAGCTCGATGCGGATCGCTTCGAAATCGGATTCTGCCGGGTGGATATCGATCACATCGCCGCGCACGCGGAAAGTCGCGCGGGCGAACTCCATGTCGTTACGGGTGTATTGCAGGTCAGCCAGACGCCGCAGCAACTCACGCTGATCGAGCTTGTCGCCGCGATCCACGTGCAAAACCATCTTCAAATAGGTTTCCGGGCTGCCCAGACCGTAGATGCACGACACCGTGGTGACGATGATCGCGTCCTTGCGCTCCAGCAGCGCCTTGGTCGCGGACAGGCGCATCTGCTCGATGTGGTCGTTGATCGAGGCATCTTTCTCAATGAAGGTGTCGGAAGACGGTACGTAGGCTTCAGGTTGGTAGTAGTCGTAATAGGAAACGAAATACTCCACCGCGTTGTTCGGAAAGAACGACTTGAACTCACCGTACAATTGCGCGGCCAGGGTCTTGTTCGGTGCCAGCACCAGCGTCGGGCGCTGCACCTGCGCGATCACGTTGGCGATGCTGAAGGTCTTGCCCGAGCCGGTCACACCGAGCAACGTCTGGTGCGCCAGCCCGGCTTCGATGCCCTCGACCATCAGGCGGATGGCTTCCGGCTGATCGCCGGCAGGCTCGAAGCGGGTGACGAGCTGAAATTCAGACATGTATACCTCTCGGTTCTCGGAGCAAGGAATCGCGCCTGCGCAGTCAAACCGGCAGGAACGAGAAAGGCCGCAAACGACACACGTCGCCCGAGGAAAAAACTGGATTGTGCTCAATGTGGTGTCGATTGCCCGCGCTTTCAAGGCAAACGTCCTACATCCCTTGCAGTCTTTGATGCAGTCAATCGACTAATGGTCGAAAAATAATCCGAAAAACTTACCTCAAAACCCGAATCGTCTGTCGCCATCAATCGCAGATGGCCTCTATACTAGCTCCCCGTTTGTGCACCGCTCTAGTGCATTCGGCTGGAGCGCGACACGTCCGTCCACTCCCCTATCAGAGCCGCCGCAAAAATGAGCCTGTTCTCCGCTGTCGAAATGGCACCACGCGATCCAATCCTGGGCCTCAACGAAGCATTCAACGCCGATACCCGTACTGACAAAGTCAACCTGGGGGTTGGTGTTTACTGCAATGAGGAGGGGCGAATTCCACTCCTGCGCGCCGTTGTCGAAGCCGAGACGATTCGCGCCGCTCAACACGTTTCCCGTGGCTACCTGCCAATCGACGGCATCGCCGCCTACGACCTGGCTGTGCAGAAATTGCTGTTCGGCAATGATTCGCCGCTGATCGCCGCTGGCCGAGTGATCACCACCCAGGCCGTTGGTGGTACCGGCGCACTGAAAATCGGTGCCGACTTCCTTAAGCAACTGCTGCCCAACGCCGTCGTGGCGATCAGCGATCCGAGCTGGGAAAACCACCGCGCGCTGTTCGAAACCGCTGGTTTCCCGGTGCAGAACTACCGTTACTACGACGCCGCGACCCACGACGTGAACCGTACCGGCATGCTGGAAGACCTGAACGCGCTGCCAAACGGCTCGATCATTGTGCTGCACGCCTGCTGCCACAACCCGACCGGCGTCGACCTGAGCCCGGCGGACTGGAAAAACGTACTGGAAGTCGTGAAAGCCAAAGGTCACGTACCATTCCTCGATATGGCCTACCAGGGCTTTGGCGATGGTATCGACGAAGACGCCGCTGCCGTGCGTCTGTTCGCTGAGTCGGGCCTGACCTTCTTCGCTTCCAGCTCGTTCTCCAAGTCGTTCTCGCTGTACGGCGAGCGCGTTGGTGCCTTGTCGATCGTCAGCGAATCGAAAGAAGAAAGCGCGCGCGTACTGTCGCAAGTCAAACGCGTGATCCGCACCAACTACTCCAACCCGCCGACCCACGGCGCAAGCATCGTCGCTGCCGTGCTCAACAGCCCGGAACTGCGTGCCCAGTGGGAAGCCGAACTGGCGGAAATGCGCCTGCGCATTAAGGGCATGCGTACTCAGATGGTCGACCTGCTGGCGCAAAACGCCCCGCAGCGCGATTTCAGCTTCGTCGGTCGTCAGTGCGGCATGTTCTCCTACTCCGGCCTGAGCGTCGAACAGGTTCACCGCCTGCGCAACGAATTCGGCATCTACGCCCTGGACACCGGCCGCATCTGCGTGGCTGCGCTGAACCAGAGCAACATCAAGGTTGTAACGGATGCAATCGTTCAGGTGATCTGAACCGCATTGTGAGACGAAAAACGGGAAGCCTTTGGGCTTCCCGTTTTTTTGTGCCCCAGATAATTCTCAAACCGCCTGCCAAGCCCTCTAAACTGCACACATCTACCCTGTAGGAGCTGGCTTGCCAGCGAAGGCGGCCGAACAGCCGACATCAACGTTAACCGTTAAGGCCTCTTCGCTGGCAACCCAGCTCCTACAAGTTTTGTGTACACCCAGAATCTGACGAGAACGACATGAAAATCGATGACCTACGCGCTGATCGCGGTGACCGCGACGACCTGGATGACTTCATCCCCCGCACCCCGGCCAAACGCGGCAATAACCTGGTGATGCAAGTCGCTGCCGGCGTGTTTCTCGGCGGGCTGGCCCTGTGGCTGGTGCAACTGGGCGCCACTGCGCTGTACGCCAAGCTGATGCTCGGCACGATCACCTTCGGCGGTTAAGCCAGTTCGGTCGCGCGCTGGCTGGCGGCATCGTCAAACGCGACATAGAGCGATTCAGCGACCTGGCTCTTGATCGCCTTGGTGCTTTCAAGACCCAGGACAAACCCTTCGGCCTTGCCACCCGCGCGATTCAATTGTTCAGCAGTACTGGCCTGGGTGATTGCATCGAACAGCTTTTCGGCGTGAGGGCCGACACCTTTGGGCAGGCTGATCTGAGCGATGCTCATGGGAACACCTCATTGATTCGAGGCATTGAAGGGGTCAAGTGAGTCATGGCGCGTACCTTTTCGGCGAATGGCCGGTAGCGCGTGCAACCACTTCCGGGCGGTCATGGTAGACCCATGAAGCGATTCTGGTAACCGCCAATCACCGATAAACCACCGTCCGTCCCATTGAATCCGTCAATTTGCAATCACATGCTTGACTTCTCTTTTTGAATCAGTAACATAGGCGCCATTCCGCGATAGCTCAGTTGGTAGAGCAAGTGACTGTTAATCACTGGGTCCCTGGTTCGAGTCCAGGTCGTGGAGCCAGACAGCAATACCGAAAAGCCCCTGAATCGAAAGGTTCAGGGGCTTTTTTGTGGCTGGAGCATGCGAATAAACAAAAACGCCCGAGGCATTTCCAATGCCCCGGGCGTTTTGCATTACCGCTGCGCTTATTTGCGCCGCGCGTACAGTTCCATATGAGCCCTGTAGCGATTCGGGATGGCCATGTCGACCACCTCGAAATGACATTCGGCCAGCAAGGCAATCAGGCGCTCGCGGCTGAAGTGGTGAAAGTTCTCCAATTCCTGCCAATACGGATTAGCGCCGGCCGCATCCATGACTTTCCAGCTCGAAGAGTTCAGATCCGGTAGGCCAAGTACCAATACACCACCCGGGCGCAGCAGTTGTGCGGCTTTGAGCAGCGCCTCCCGTGGATAAGCCACATGCTCCAGCATATCCATCATCGAAATGACATCGAAGGTGGAATCGAACAGGTGGACCATGAAATCCTGATGCACGGCATTGAAGCCCAACTGCCGAATTCGCGTGACAGGCTCCTGGCGTGTATCCAGGCCTGCACTGGCAAAACCGTAGTCAGCCGCCAGCATGAGCAACGAACCGTCGCCGCAACGGGCATCCACCCAGGTTGGCTGGCGGGACGAGCCCAGCACTGCACGGTAGCCGCCCAACACATTCACGACCTTATCCACCACTGGCGCCCAGGCCGTCCGCCTGGCGTCGTAGTTATCGGCAGCAATGACCAGCCGATTGGCGTCGGCCTTGCGCGCAACTTCGGTAACGCCCGCCGAGGTCCAATGGTGACGCGTATGCACATGCCCGCATGACGCGCATTTCATCCACTCAAGAGAAGGCGGCAGAGCGGCATGCCACAGTTCATGCCCGGTGCAGTTGGCAAACCCCAGCGCCTCGCTGCTGCCCTGGCACAACGGGCAGGCCGGATAGGTTTCTTGCAGTGGCGTGGCGACTGCCTCGACTTTCGCTTGATCGATGCTCGGCGGTTCGACCGGCCCACAGTCCGGCACATCGATATGGGCCCCCTTCTCGCCTGGACGATGCTGACGGGTCATCATCTCGATCGCCGTTTCGAAGTTACGGGTAAACCGCAACGTATCAAACAGCGGTGTCGTCAGGCGATTGGCAATAACTTTGGTACGCAACGCTGTCCGGTACCCGGCATCGGTGCCGATGCGCCTGGCGATGCGCACCATGTCGTCATGGTCGACACCCACCAGCTCCGGCAGCTCCATGGCATTGAGCAGGCTCTCGCTGACCCGCGACGAGAAATGCTTCCCGCGCGAGGTGATCACCGGAACACTGGCCCAGAGTGCATCGGAAGTGGTGGTATGGCCGTTGCACACCAGGGTGTCGAGGACAGCGTCGGCCAGTTGCAGACGGGCCAGGTGATCCTGGGGTGCGGCAAACGGAGCGAAGATCAGGCGTTGAGGATCAACGCCGGCCAGCTGCGCATAGTGGGTCAGGTTGGCAATCGCCTCGTCGCATTGGCCCAGCAGCCAGAGCACGCTGTCCGGCACTTCGGCCAATACCCTCAGCCACACGGTAAAGCTGGTGCGATCGATTTTGTAGGACTGGTTGAAGGCACCGAACACCACCTTGTCGTCCGGTAGACCGTGGGCAGCGCGGTTGGCCGGCTGAGCGGCGGCACTGCGTTTGCGATCGTTGCACTGGTAGGTGTGCGGCAGGCGGCAGAACGCTTCGGGATAAAAAGGTGTGCTGCTGTCAGGCGTAACGAAGCGGTCCGAGACGATGTAGTCGATATCGTTGTTCGCTGCGCTGCCCGGATAGCCCAGGTAAGCCACCTGCAGCGGTGCCGGCCGGTAAGCCATGATGCCCGGACGACCACCGCCGGTGTAGAGCTTCAGATCGAAGAGGATATCCAGCTGGTCGGCGGCGATGCGCTCGGCGGCCTGCTGGTCGCTCATGGAGTGAATGGCGACCAGATGCTCACAGCCATTGATGAAACGCTGGCGATACTCGGAAATATCAAAAGCACTGTAATCGTAGGCAAACACTTCGAAGCGATCACGGTCGTGGGACTCGAACAGCCCGGCCATCAGATGCATGGTCGCGTGATTGCGAAAATCGCAGGAAACGTAACCCAGGCGAATCCGCCTGCCCTGGCTCGGAGCGACAGCCTGCACCGGCAAAGGCTCGGCCGCCGGCACCATGCGCTTGACATAGGCCTTGGTCACACCAAGGTTACGCGCTTCGTCCGGGCACCAGGTCAGGTGTGTCAGCGGGTATTCCTGAGGCGCATCGAATACGCCCTGATCGTACCAGGCACCGATCTTTTGCTGCAGGGCCTCGACCCATTCCCACTCGCAGGTGAAGCGCGCGGGTACCAGGGCCGCGCCCACCACCGCAGGGTCTTCGGGCGCCAGCTCAATGATTTTCTTGAAGGCGCCGGAGGACTCTGCGTAAAGGTCATTGCTTTGCAGGAGCAGGGCTGCGTGGGTCAAAAGCCTTGGGTTGGAACTGACCGTCAATTGGCGGCGGGCGAACTCGATGCCCTCCTGCTGGCGGTTGGCGTTGAAGTACGTGGTGATCAGCGCGTCCAGCACTTCATCGCTGTCGGGGGCTTCCTCCTGGGCCTTGAGCAGGCACTGCAAGGCGTCGTCAGTGCTGCGCATGGCGGCCAGCAACACGCCGGCGGCCAGCCAGTTGCGCACGCCGGCGCCCTTCTCGGCCGCTTGCTTGAACACCGCCACCGCTTCGACAAAGCTCCCGGTCAGGCGCAAGGCTTCGGCCTTGAGCCCAAGCAGGGCGGGATGTTCCGGCTGCTGGCTCAGCAATTGATCGAGTTCGGGCAAGGCCTCGGCAGAACGGCCGCCAGTGATCTGTTCGAGTAGCGCCGCAAGACGCCCTTCTGGATTGGTCATAGGGTCAGGTTTTCGAAAGAAATGATCGCGAGGTCGCGACGAAGACATCCGGCGATGTCCGGTGTTGGAAAAAAAACTGGCAGGCGGACCACGGGAGGTACCTCAGGAGTCAAAGCAGCGGCTCATCCTAAATGGGCACATCCGGATTCGTCCAGAACCAGGGGATGAAAGCAGGAGGCCGGCAGTCGCCTGCCGAACCCCCGCGTTTCAAAAGCACTCGATGCGCCGGCACTTGAACATGCCGTGCTGATGCGCGGCATGGACAAGCGTCGTTTCATGAGCCTGGGTGGCGTCCTTACAGGGTCAGATACGGGATCTGAGTTGTAGAGAGCGTACCCAGTTGGGTGGAGGTCATGGCGCCGACCTGAGTGTGGGTCAGTGCACCGACCTGGGAGGTCGACAGTGCACCGATCTGCGCCGTGGTCAGCGAGCTCACCTGCGTGGTGGTCAGGGCAGCAATATCCTTGGTAGTGATCGCTGCAACCTGTGCGGTGCTCATGGCCGCCAGAGTCGAAGTCGAGATACCCGCTACCTGCGCGACCGACAGCTGACCGACCTGAGTGGTGGACAGGTTAGTACCCAGCGCGCTGACCTGGGTGTACTTCAGGGCAGCGACCTGGCTGCTGGTCAGGCTGGTGACCTGAGCACTTGCCAGAGCGCCGGCCTGAGTTGTCGTCAGGGCGCCGATATCAGCTACCTCGATCGCCTGAACCTGAGTGGTGCTCAGGCCGTTCAACACCGAAGCCGCCAGACCCGAGACCTGGGTGGTCGACAGGGCTGCGATTTCCTTGGTCGAGATCGCCTGCAACTGAGTGGTGCTCAACCCGGCCAGCAGCGAGGTGGTCAAACCAGCGGCCTGAGCCGTGGTCAGAGCGCCGAGCTGGGTGGTGGTGAAGTTCTGGCCCAGCGAGCTGACCTGGGTGTACTTCAAGGCTGCAATCTGGCCGGTGGTCAGGCTACCGACCTGAGCGGTCGACATCGCCGTCATCTGCGTGGTCGACAATGCACCGATATCAGCGGTCGAAACCGCTGCCACCTGGGCGGTGCTCAGGCTGCCGACAACCAGGCCGGTGACCTGGGTGATGTTCAGTGCAGCGACCTGGCCAGTGGTCAGCTTGGCGGTCAGCGTGCCGACTTGAGTGGTCGTCAGCGCTGCCACTTGGGCAGTTGTCATGGCGGCGACACTGGTTGTGCCCAGAGAGCCCAACTGAGTGGTTGTCAGCGACGCGATATCACGGGTGGAAATGGCAGCAACCTGGGCAGTGCTCAGGGCAGCCATGGCAGTCGTGCTAATACCCGCTACCTGGGTGGTCGACAGTGTGCCGATCTGGCCAGTGGTCAGGTTGGTGGCCAGTGTGCCGACCTGGGTGCTGGTCAGTGCTGCAACCTGTGCAGTGACCAGAGCGCCGACCTGGGCGGTGGTCAACGAGCCCAATTGCGCGGTCGACAGGGCGGCCACGTCTTTGGTCGAGATCGCCTGAAGCTGAGCAGTCGTCAGGTTACCCAGCGCCGTGGTCGACAGGCCGGACACCTGCGCGGTGGACAGGGCAGCAATGTCCTTGGTCGAGATCGCCTGCAACTGAGCGGTGCTCAGCGAGCCCAGAACGGTGGTCGACAGACCTGCTGCCTGAGTGACGGTCAGCGCGCCAATCTGACCGGTCGTCAGGTTGGTCGCCAGTACGCCGACTTGGGCGGTGGTCAATGCCGTGACCTGGGCGGTCGTCAGAGCGGCGACGCCTGCCGTTGTCAAACCGCCCAACTGGGTGGTGGTCAACTTCGCGATGTCCGCGGTGGAAATCGCGGCTACCTGAGCGGTGCTCAGGGCGGCCAACGCGGTGGTCGTCAGGCCCGCAGCCTGCAACGTGGACAGCGTACCGATCTGACCGGTGGTCAGTTTGGCAGCCAGAGTGCCGACCTGGGTGCTGGTCAGTGCGGCGACCTGAGTGGACACCAGCGAGCCGACCTGGGCCGTGGTCAGGGCGCCGACCTGAGTGGTCGACAGTACGGCGACGTCTTTGGCCGAGATGGCCTGAAGTTGAGCGGTGGTCAGGTTACCCAGCGCGGTGGTCGACAGGCTCGCTACCTGCGCCGTCGACAGAACAGCGATGTCCTTGGTCGAGATGGCCTGCAGCTGGTTCGAGCTCAGCGAGCCCAGAACGGTGGTCGACAAGCTGCCCGCTTGAGCGGCAGTCAGTACGCCAATCTGAGTGGTCGACATTTTTGCCGCCAGGGCGCCGACCTGGGTGTTGGTCATTGCCGTGACCTGGGCAGTCGTCAGGGAAGCGACGTCTGTGGTGGCAATGGCGCCCAGCTGGGCAGTGGTCAGCGCCACGATGTCTTTGGTCGAAATGGCCGCCAGCTGAGTGGTGGACAGCGCGGCCATTGCCGTGGTGCTCAGGCCTGTTGCCTGCGTAACCGACAGTGCGCCGACCTGAGTGGTGGTCAGCTTGGCGGCCAGGGTGCTGACTTGGGTACCGGTCAACGCGCCCGCCTGGATGGTTGTCAGCGCGTTAACCTGGGCAGTCGACAGGGCGCCGACCTGAGTGGTCGACAGCGCGGCAACGTCCGTGATCGAAATGGCTTGCAGCTGAGCGGTGGTCAGGTTGCCCAACGCGGAAGTCGACAGGCCCGATACCTGTGCAGTCGACAGCAGAGCAATGTCCTTGGTCGAGATCGCCTGCAGCTGAGCAGTGCTCAGGCCCGCCAGTGCGGTGGTGGTCAGGCCCGAGACCTGACCAGTGGTCAGTGTGCCGATCTGGCCGGTCGACAGCTTGGTGGCAACGGCGCCGACCTGGGCAGTCGTCAGCGCGGTGACCTGAGCGGTGGTCATTGCACTGGCGGCCGTGGTCGACAGTGCGCCGATCTGGGCGGTCGTCAGCGCCGCAATGGCTTTGGTGCTGAATGCTGCCACTGGAGTGGCTGTCATGGCGCCCAGCACTGTGGTGGACAAGCCCTTGACCTGCGTCGCCGACAGTGTGCCGATTTGGGCAGTGGTCATGTTGATGGCCAGTGCACCAACCTGAGTAGCGGTCAGGGCGGCGATCTGGGTGGTGGAAAACGCAGCCACCTGAGTGGTGGTCAGCGCGGCAACCTGGGCAGTAGCGAGTGCGGCGACATCCTGGGTGTTCAGCGCATTCAGCTGCGAGGCATTAAAGGCTGCGATGGCGGCTGTGCTCAGCGAGACAACGTCGGCAGTCGACAGCGTGGCAATCTGGCTGGTGGTCAGGACCGCAGCCTGCGCAGTGCTGAGCGCGGCAATATCGGAAGTCGACAGTGCCGCGATCTGCTTGGTTGACAAAACGGCGATTTGAGCCGTTGACATTGACGTGACGATGGAGGTCATAGGGTTAACGTTCCTGGGAAGAATTGAGTTGCTGGCACCCTTAATCACTCTCGCATCGCCGCAAAACGAATCCACGAGTCTGTGCCATGTTCGAAGAGTTTATCGACATGGCCATTTGATACTTTAGGGATCCGGGAAACATTTAGTAACTGGCGTCGGGGCAAGCGGCAGCGGCCCGTGTCGCTTTACTGGCGCCCGCTCGCTGGAAGACTGAAAGACCTTGATTAATAAGGTTTTGTTTGTCGCGTAGCTGGGCACTTTGTGGCGATCACAAATGCAAAAGATCGCAGCCTGCGACAGCTCCTACAGGTGTACATCAATCCTGTGTAGGAGCTGCCGCAAGCTGCGATCTTTTAATCTTCCGGTTAGAACCTGTCAGACATGCTCACTGCTCTTGGCATGCAGCGCCCGCGGCTCTCCATGCCCGTGGTCTACTTCCACCACCGGAATCTCTTTCCCGTCGCAGTCATGCAGTTTGCCATCGCTGAAGTAATCCCCTTCGCGCAGGGCCGCCAGATCCTGATAACGCAAGACCCGCTCGGTCCCCGCCGCAAACACCGACTGCTGGTCGGAGTTGCCGGCCGTGAGGTGGTTGAAGGTCAGGTTCAGCACGATGGCCATGATGGCCGAGGAGCTGATGCCCGAGTGGAAGATCGTGGAGAACCAGCTTGGGAAGTGGTCGTAGAAGTTCGGTGCGGCAATCGGGATCATGCCGAAGCCGATGGAGGTGGCGACGATGATCAGGTTGACGTTGTTGCGGTAGTCGACCTTGGACAGTGTTCGAATGCCACTGGCGGCCACGGTACCGAACAACACGATCCCGGCCCCGCCAAGGACGGAGGTCGGCACGGCGGCGATGACCCGCCCCATGAATGGCAGCAAGCCCAGAATCACCAGGAACAGGCCTCCGGTGGCCACCACATAACGGCTCTTGATGCCGGTAACCGCCACCAGCCCGACGTTCTGGGCGAACGCGCTCTGGGTGAAGGAGCCGAAGATCGGTGCAATCATGCTCGACAACATGTCGGCGCGCAATCCGTTGCCCAGGCGCTTGGAGTCAACCTTGGTGCCGATGATTTCACCGACCGCCAGGATGTCCGCCGAGGTTTCCACCAGGGTCACCATGACCACAATGCACATCGACAGGATCGCGGCGAAGTGGAAGGTCGGCATGCCAAAATGGAAGGGCGTTGGGAAACCGAACATCGGGCCCTGGGTCACGGACGAGAAATCCGCCATGCCGAGGAACACCGCGATGATCGTACCGATGACCATCGCCAGCAGGATCGACAAGCGGGAGATCGTCGCGCTGCCGATCTTGCTCAGCAACAGCACCAGCACCAGTGTCACCGCCGCCAGGCCGATATTGGCCATGCTGCCGAATTCCGGGGCATGGCTGTTACCACCCATGGCCCAGCGTGCGGCCACCGGCATTAAGGTCAGGCCAATGGTAGTGATCACGATCCCCGTGACCAGCGGTGGAAAGAACTTGGTGATTCGAGAGAACACGGGCGTGATCAGCAACCCGATCAGGGACGCCGCAATCACCGCCCCCAAAATCGACTGAAACCCGCCCTCCCCACCGCTGCTGACAATCGCCACCATTGTCGCAACGCCGGAGAACGACACGCCCTGCACCAGCGGCAACTGACAACCGAAAAACGGTAAGCCCAGGGTTTGCAGCAACGTGGCCAGCCCCCCCGCAAACAATGAAGCAGCAATCAACAAACCAATGTCCGCCGGCGACAGCCCGGCAGCCTGACCAATGATCAAAGGCACCGCGACGATGCCACCGTACATGGTCAGAACATGTTGCAGGCCGTAAGCCATATTCGCGCCGACCCCGAGATTTTCGTCTTCGGGCCGTTGGTGTGAAACATGGGGCGTTTTCATGTTAGGGGGTTCCCTGGTTTTTGTTATGCGCACACTGTATGCAAGACTCAGGACAAATGTCTATAGAGTTGTATACAACTTGCCATTCAAATTATGAACAGTTGGTCATGCAGGCTGTGTGCCATCGCCCCATAAACCTTGAAATACATCCTCCCGGTCCTCTCTCCCGCGCCCGCTAGTCTTTTGAGCTCCTGGCGACCATCGAGCATGGTTGCCCTCTTTCATATACATATAAAGTATGCATAATGAAGCCATTCGAAATTCAGTATCACAAGGCAAAGAACGCAGCCAACAAACTCAAGCACAAAGGCATCAGCCTCGCCGAGACAGAACCGGTGTTCCATGATGAGTACGCACTGACCCTTCAGGACGATCACCATGATGAACAGCGCTGGATCACCATCGGCCTTGATGGCAAAGGTCGTTTGCTGGTGGTTGCGTACACGTGGCGTGATCCAAATTTCGTTCGAATTATTTCCGCGCGCCTCGCCAGCAAAAACGAGCGCCGTCAGTATCGGGAGGCTTGACCCATGAAAGACGAGTACGACTTCAGCCATGCCAAGCGTGGGGCCGTTGCCTCCAGCAAAGGCAAAACCCGAATCACCATCATGCTCGATGATGTCGTCATCGAGGCTGCACGCGCCCTGGCAGAGAGCGAGGGGTATGGCTACCAGACCGCAATCAACAACACCCTGCGCCGGGTACTGCTGACTGATCAAAGCAAAATCGCAGAATCAGACACAGTCGGACACCTCAAAAAGGGGATCACGCATTCCGAGCTGAAAACCCTGGAGAAAAAGCTTTCGGAAGCCCTCAGGGAAATTCATCGCGTGATGGAGCCTGAAGCCAGGCCCTAGGCCTGATGCAAAACGGGGCAGATTGTTTCAATCCGCCCCGTTTTTGTGTGCGTGATGACGTGCTTATTGCGGCTCGATCAGGCGCTCAAGCGTACGCATCAATGTCTCATTGGCCGACACCCGGATGCCGAATTCGTTTTCCAGCAATGCGGTCAGCTCCTGCACATCAGCCACCTGCCGGCGTTCGCTGTCGCGGCCCATGCGATGGATCGCAAAATTGCCATTGTTGAGGGTGCGTCGCCACCCCTCCCCGGTCCGCGCCACCATCAGTTGCCTGGCGAACGATGATTCGGGATGGGTCGAGACGTACCAGTTGCCGACCGAGTAATCGATATCTTCCTGGCGCTGCAAATCGAAGATGTACATCGCTCGCCACTCGTCCCCAACCTTGGCACGCAGTGTGTAGCCGTCGGCGTGCTGCTCGATGCGATAGGGTTCGTGAGGAGTGAGTTGTTCAGCCCGGCTATCGAGCAACAGGGGTGCGGTGGGCACCATGCCGCCGAAGCCGACATCGGTGATGTAGCGCACACCGTCCAGGGTCACCAGGCTCAAGCGATGCGTTCGGGCAGTCCATGCACCCTCGGGCTGGCCCATGACCACGCGGCCGCTGATGCCGCGCGCATCGAAACCCAACTCTTGAAGCAAGGCGAGGAACAGATTGTTGAGTTCGTAGCAGTACCCGCCGCGCCCTTCGTGCAGGACCTTGCGCTCTACCGATGGCAAGTCAATCAGCACCGGTTCGCCCGACAGCGTGGTGAGGTTTTCAAACGCAAAGGCGCCGGTGTGGCGCAGTTGAAGTTGACGCAAAGTCTCCAGGGTCGGCGCCGGGGGCGCATTGAAGCCCAGGCGTTGAAGGTACAGTCCACGGCTCGTCAGGCGTGTCTCGCTCATCGTTCAGTCCTTATGCACGCAGTCGACGGATCGTTCCGCCAATGGGCGTTATGTATAAGGGACGAACCGCTGTCGCCGACAATTGATTTAGCCAATCGCCCCGCCGGTAACATCAACGACGCTTTCGCGAGTCCAGTTGAATCCAGGTCGGTGCATGATCACTGGCATGGGGTTCGTTGCGCACCCAGGCATCGACGCCAGCGTCCTGCAAGTAAGGGCTCAACGCCGGATTGAGCAGCAGATGGTCAATGCGCAACCCGGAGTTCTTTTGCCAGTGCTGGCGAAAGTAGTCCCAGAAAGTGTAGAGCCGATCCTCCGGATACAAATATCGCAAGGAATCGGTCCAGCCTTGATCCAGCAAACGCTGGTAACACTCGCGGCTTTGCGGTTGCAGCAAGGCATCCTTGAGCCAGGAGCGCGGGTTGTAGATGTCCAGGTCGGTGGGAACCACGTTGTAGTCACCGGCCAGCACCACCGGATGTTCGCTGCTTTGCAGCACCTGCGCATAGCGGATCAGCCGCTCGAACCACGCCAGCTTGTAATCGAATTTCGGTCCCGGTTGCGGATTGCCATTGGGCAGGTACAGGCAGCCCACCACCACCCCGTGCACGGCGGCTTCCAGATAGCGACTGTGGCTGTCGCCCTCATCGCCCGGCAACCCTCGCCGGCTCTCCAATGGCTGCGCATCCCGCGCCAGAATCGCCACCCCGTTCCACGACGCCTGGCCCTGCCAGATCGCACCGTAGCCGATGGCCTCAAGCTCGGCGGCGGGAAAAGCGCTGTCGACCGACTTGAGCTCCTGCAAACAGGCAATGTCCGGCTGCTCGCGATCAAGCCAGGCCAGCAGGTTCGGCAGCCTGGCACGCATGCCGTTGACGTTGAAGGTCGCAATCCGCAATTTTTTCATGGTCGCCGTTCCATTTGGCCGGGTGTCAAGGTTGTGACCTCGATGCCTGACGGTGGTTGCGAGGGTTGGAGGTTTGCCTTTTTACTTCACGCACGCCACTCGTCATCCTGCCGGCACCAACCCGCCCGCCCTTCACACCAACATCAGGTAACGACTCATTTTTGGGAGACGGACCATGATGAACATCAAACTCATTTCGCTCTTACTCGCCGGATTACTGTCTGCAACGTCGCTGGCGTCCTTTGCCGCATCGGGCGATGACGCGGGTGCGACAGGCACCAAATCCCGCGCAACCAGCGGGCCCGTCATGCCGCCCGACAACACCCCCGCCTCGCCCTCGGGTGGCAATGCCGGTGATGGCGGTGCAACCGGGTCCTCAAGCGGCAGTGCCGGTGGCGCCAGCGGTTCCGGCTCTGGTTCGGGCGCCGGTGGCGGCACCGGGTCGGCAGGCGGTGGAACCGGAGGTGCTGGCGGTGGGACAGGCACCTGAACGCGTAAAGGCGACCGATGGTGAACTGTCGTCGGCTGCTTCTATTACCTGATACCTACATCTGCTTGACCGGAGGCGGGTTCCATTTGCCGTTCAACGCCTCCGCCTTCGGCCCGTACAGGCGCATGGTCAGGTTGAACGGTCCTTCAGGTGCCGGCAGCCAATTAGCCTCAAGTTCCTTGCCAGGGCTTTCTTTCTGGAAGTAGAGGTCCAGCGAACCATCGGCGTTGTTCTTGAACGGCATCCAGCTGCTCACCGCAAAACGGTTGAGCCCATTGCCGACCTGAAAGCCTTCGGGATCGTACAGGGTGATCGACCAGAACGCGTTCACCGGCGGCGCCTCCCCCCTGGGGAAATGCAGCACGTATTTGTTCGCACCGTCGAGCGCCTTGCCGTTTGCATCGCCCATGTTCAATGGATAAATCGCATCTTCGGGCAGGTTGGCGCCGAGCCCCACCTGGGCGACGACCGCGCGCTTGAGATAGTAGTTGCCATAGACGCCCATGGTATCGGTGTTCATCGACCAGCCATTGACTACCCGTGCCAGGGTTTCCACTTTCCACTTCATCAACGCCTGCGCTTCTTCAGGCACGGTTTGCAGCGCAGCCTTGATTTCAGGCTCCAGCGCGTCCATGTCGAACGGCTTGCCGGGCTCGATGCCGATGCGCTTGATCTGCGCCAGCATCGGTTGATCGGTGCTGTGGGCCGGATGCACGCTGAGCAATTCGGCGGCATAAGCGAAGTATTTGGCCGCCGGCAGGGTGTCGACCTGGATCTTCGGCGGGGTCTTCATGTCCACGGCCGGGTCGATCTGGACACTGACCGGTTCCGCGCTTTTACCGAGTCGCGACAGCGGCGTCACGGTGTAGCCCGCCTGGATCTTGTGCACGGCCGCGTAGTCCGCCTCGCCGTCGGTCTTGGTACGACCGATGACCCAGACAAAAGGCGTCGGCGCCGGCAAGTGATTCAACCCGGCAGGCACCGTGCCGCTCCAGCCCGGTGGCGTCACCAGAAACTGCGCGGCGTCGGTGCCCGTGGTGCGCCAGCCCGGCGAGGCAAACACGTCGCTCCACATGTCGAGCATCGGCAGCAAATAGAAACGCCCGGCGGTGTCCGGCGCGGAGATGACCAGCGGTTCCTTGGTCAAGTCGAGCCAGGCGATCGAATACAGGGTGTCGAAATTCGAGCGCACCACCCCTTTGAAACTCGCGGGCGGATACTGCGGCACGCTCACAAACATGTTCATCGGACCTTTACCGAACTCCTTGCCCGGCTCGATGTTGGTGAACTGCTTGCGGGTAATGTCCATGGTCAGCAGCGGGTAGAAATAAACGTAGGCTTCAACGCCAATGGCGTGGGCTTCCTCGGAAGTGATTTTCGATTGCGCGTGACTGGCCAGCGGAAAGATAGCGGAGGCTGCAAGGGTGAGAGCTACGGCTGTCAATGCTCGGGTTATCAACATGTTAGCGATCGTCCGTGCGGTGGGAACACCTGCCGAAGCCGGCAGCGCTAACGGAACTCTAGACGATCAAATGGACAGGAACTGACAGGCGGACGACCGGCTTACACAGGGTGTTGCGCAGGTGAAACAACAGGGCAAGCGCTTCAACGATCCGAACGCATCAGCGCTTCGACGCCACCCTCCATCGACAGCACGGCCGAACGATTGCGCCCAGAATGCTTGGCCTGATACAACGCCGCGTCCGCCCGTTGAACGAACACGTCCATGCTGTCCTGCCCCGTCGGCACGAACGAATAGCAACCCAGGCTGACCGTCACATAACCAATGGGCGATCCGGTGTGGCTGATGTTCTTGCCCATGACACTGCGGCGAATCTGTTCGGCAATGGTCATGGCCCCATGAATGTCAGTGTCGGGCAGCAACACCGCAAACTCTTCACCGCCGTAACGCACCGCCAAATCGGCCTTGCGATGACAGCAACCTTTCACTGCCCTCGCGACCTGGGCCAGGCAATGATCCCCGACCACATGGCCATAGGTGTCGTTGTAACATTTGAAGTAATCGATATCGAGCATGATCAGGCTCAGCGAGCTTTGCTGTCGTGCGCCGCGTCCGAACTCGATCTCCAGCGCCCGCTCGAACAACCGGCGATTGCCCAGACCGGTCAGGCTGTCATGGGTGGCGATGAGCTCCAGCGCTTGCTGAGCCTCGCGCAGATCCGCCTCGACCCGCTCACCGACACGCACCTGCCGGATGAAGACCCAACCGAACAGACCGACGCCGAGCATGACCAGCGCGACAATGACGCTGGAACGAAACGCCGTGTCGTACCAACCCGCCAGAATCGAATCCCTGGACGTTGCCGCCGAAACCACTAACGGGTAAGCCTCCAGCTGCCGGTAGCCAAACAACCGCACGACGCCATCCACCATCGAAGTAAACATCGCGTTACCGGAGGGCGCCTGGGGCAGGAGGTTCTGGAAGATTTCGCCCTGGGCCAACGACGTACCGATCTGCGACTCCACGAACGGCCGCCGCGCCAGCAGCGTTCCATCGGTCAACGCGACGAACATCGAACCGTTGTCATCAATGCTGAAGCTTTTGAAGAACTGGTCGAAGTACGACATCTTGATACCGGCCAGCAACACCCCCTGGAACTGACCGTTCCTGTCGTTCACCCGCTTGGAAACCGGAATGATCCACTCGCCATTTTCCCGGCTGCGAATCGCCGGGCCGATGTGCGCCACAGACGACACATTCTGCTGGTGGAACTTGAAGTATTCGCGATCCGCCACGCCGGGACCACGGGGCAGACTCTCGAACGAGGTCACGACCCATTGGCCCTTCTGGTCGAACAGCAGGATGCCGTGTAATTGGTCCAGCGCCTGCACCCGCCGGGCGAAGGTTTTTTGCAGGCGGGGCCTCAGAGGCGCATCGAAACCGTCGACCTGGATCCAGTCCACCAGACTGGTCAACACCAGATCGGCCTTCATGAACGTATCTTCGGCCTGCTGCGCCATCGCCCGCGTCAGGTTCGACGAGGCGACCTGGGCCTGGCTCAGGTCATGACGCCGGGATTGCTCCAGTTGCAGATAAAGCAAAGCGCACAGGCACAGACACACCGTGGCAATAAACAATACCGCTGCCTTGCGCAGCGGTATGCGTTTCAATGCAACGCCGGGGGTGGGGTGCGGGTCGTGAAAGCGTGTGGGCAAAAAAGCTCATCCTTCAAGGGCAACGCCTGGGCACCGGCCCAAAAGCCCTTAATTTTTGTGCGCGTAGTCTACGGGGTTATCGGGGATAAATGGGAGCCCCCGATCAAGCGATTCAGATACGTTGTGGTCGCCCCCTGCCTGATCGCGCATCAAGCAGAACACAATGGGCGCTATTGGAGTTTTGGCGGGTGAAATAGAGCCAGGCATAAACAAAAAAAGCGCCTGTTTGTTTACCGATCAAGGACGGGAGTCAGATGAGCCTGTCAAGCTCATCGAGCGTCACTCGAGGAACCAGATTTGTAGGGATCCTTGAGTTAGCGGATAAGTTGTAGACCTGAAAATCCTTGTTCATGACGTATTTCGACAAAATCTCAAACGACGGCAGGATTCTCGTAATGAAATGCTCATCGAGCACACAGGGAGAGGTGAACTTGCCTGCTACTTCGTAGAAGCGGCCCACCGACGGGTCCAGATCGACTCCCACCAGGAATACCTTGCTGAACCCCACGTGATAGGCAAGTTGTAATGCCAGATAAGCGACCGTGCGAGCATCAAAGAAACCGCGCTTGAGATTCTTGCTGAAACCCAGGGTTTTATTGCGGCCATTGCCGAGTTTACGGCTTCTGATCAGCTCGTCATCGCTACGGAACAGATCTCGCCATGTCAGTTTCGGCGCCCGCCTCAGCAGATACAGCTCGCCCTGGGGCTTGAGCGTGGTATGCCAGACATGGCTTTCCCATAGTGCAACCCGCTCGCTGAGACGCATGGCTTCCGTAAAAAGATCTGGCTGCTGTTCGGAAAAACCCTGATCGGTACACACATAAAAAAAAGGGTTGATACCTGTCCCGGTAAATTTCGAGATGGCACCGTTCATGGTAATCATTGGAACATCTGCGTACTTGTGCAAAGGAAAATCTTTGGCCGATGCCCCTGAAGCAATGATGAACACTGAACCTTTTTGAATGTTGCGGCACTCATCGAGGCCATGCACACGAGGCTGACCTTTGGTGAATGACGAGTTTTTATGCGCAACGACCATCTTTGAATTCCCTATCCATGCCGAACGATCATCTGTGACTCGTTTTCATTGCGATAGTTTTCATCGGAAAGCATCCGGACTTTTTTTCCGACGACTATTGCTCGCCTTTCCCTGTCACCACCAGTGGGTTTTCTGCCTGCGGTATTTCCAGGGCCGGCAGTTTCGAAGGCAAGTTCAACTGCTGCAGCACCGGAGTGTCGTAACCATAAACGTCCGGTTTGAACGTTACCCGCCCTTCTTTACTCAGGTCGACCGTCCAGTAAGCCAACAGCACCGGTACCCTGACCGGGAGCTTGATGTTTTCAGTCTTGCCATTGGCCAACTGTTTTTGAATGCCCTCGCTGTTCCAGCGTGCCGGGTCGTTGAATAACAGTTCGACCAATTGCAGCGGGTTTTCCACCCGAATGCAGCCGGAACTGGTGGCACGTACGGACTTGGCGAACAACTCGCGATGGGGCGTATCGTGCAGATAAATCGCATAGTCGTTGGGGAAGCGAATGGCCACCTGCCCCAATGAATTATCAGGACCGGCATCCTGGCGCAGTGTCAGACCGCGGGCGTTGGACCAATCGACAGTCGCCGGATCGAGCACGTTGCCATCGCGATCCAGGACTCTGATCCGGTTGGCCGCCAGGTAATCCGGGTTCTGTTGAATCTTGGGCAGCATATCCTTGACCAGAATCGTCGGCGGTACGGTCCAGGTGGGGTTGAAGGTGACGTAGGTGATCTCGGACTGAAACACCGGCGTACTGCGAATCGGCTTGCCGACCTGTACCCGGGAACGCCAGATCGGTTGACCGTCGCGGTACAGCGCCACTTTGTAGCCTGCAATGTCGACGACGACAAAAGTGCCCCGAAGCTTGTACAGCAACCACCGCGCCCGCTCCATGTTCACCCGGACCTGATCGATCCGGGCCTCGACCGGCACATTCAGCGCCGCCAGGGTCGTCGCCCCTGCCACCCCATCCGCGCCCAGGTACTGTTCGACTTGATATTTCTTCACCGCCGCGATGACTTTATCGTCGTAATCGCTGCGTTTGCTCTTATGTGGCTCCAGATACCCCCCGGCCACCAGTCGGGCCCGTAACTGGGCGACTGCTACACCGTCCATCCCCGGCTTGAGCGACTGCCCCTCGGCGACTTTCGGCCAACCGCCCGCATCCCGAACCTGACGCAACTGCGCCAGCGCCTCGCGCATGCTGCGATAAACCGCTTCTTGCGGCGGAGCTTGCGCAAACGCGCCTGCCACATCGTGATCATCGAGGGCGACGAAGAAACTGTTCACATCTTCACGGGGATCAACCCCCACCGGGTCGAAATTCCAGTGAAAATCCAGCCGGGACGGATCGACTTTACCGCGCCGCAATTGCAGCAGCGCGGTGATATAGGTGCGGGTCAACCCGATATCAAAAGCCGCCGATTGCGCCGGCGTTGGCGCGCTGGCTTGCATTGCCAGTTGCGCCTGGAGCAGCTCAGTGCCCCGGTAATCCGCAGGGTTCAAGCCATCGATTGCGGTCTCGTTCAGGCTTTTGAACAATTGGGTGACATCGCGCCCATTCGTCCAGGCGGCACGATAGTTGCGATGGGAATAGAAATCCAGGACGACGCGGTTGATGTCCGTCCGCTGGTGCTTGCGAGAAGTGAGCAGTGGCGGGAACGCCGATTGCAGAGGTTCCAGCACCGCCTGGATCGCCTGGCCGACCACATCGTCAGGCGCCGCGGACACTGTGCTAACTGGAGGAGATACCTGCACGATCGGCGAAGTTTCACCAAAAGCAGTGCCGCTGATCAGAAAGACCATAAAAAATACGCGGCTTATGACGAATAACCTTGTTAATTGCACCATGGATAATCCTTAATCTCCCGCAAATCAAAAAGCTAGCGTTCCACTCGCTGCTAGACTCGACATATTCCTGATGAGATTTACTTATGGCGCTACATCGCTTTGGCTTTCTACTCACAGCGCTGCTGTTGACGTCGGCCTTCATACCCACAGCCTACGCCGATTCGCTTGAAGTCGCGCTGGCCAAAGCTGCCCCCAATGCCAATGCCAAGGTCATCGCCCTGGCGGTACGCGCCACCCAATGCACCCGCGCCCTGGGCGCGGCCCCGGCACAAAGACTAGCAGTGATCGACTACTCCCTGCCTTCGACCGAGCAACGGTTATGGGTGTTCGACCTGAAAAAGCGCAAATTGCTGTTCCACGAACTCGTCGCCCATGGCCGCAACAGCGGCGAGAACATGGCCACCCAATTCTCTAACCAGAACGAAAGCTACGCCACCAGCCTCGGCCTGTTCCGCACCCAGGAAAGCTATCGCGGCCAAAATGGCTATTCCTTGCGCATGGAAGGCCTGGAGCCAGGCTTCAACGATAACGCCTTTGACCGGGCAATCGTCATCCACGGCGCACCGTACGTCAGTCCGGTACTGGCACGTGCCAACGGCCGAATCGGCAGAAGCCTCGGCTGCCCTGCAGTAAGGCCGGCGATTGCGCATCGGCTGATCGACTCGATGAAGGACGGGCAGTTGCTGTTTTCCTACTATCCCGATCAACGCTGGCTGAAGTCTTCTTCATACATTAATTGTGGGAGCGGCACGGTAGCGTCATCCGAAAAGACTACGACGCGTCAGTAACCAACGCCCCGCCTGTCAAAACTGTAATCCCCGCCTCAGCCTGCTGAAAGGCACCGCCCGTTAGCCTCGTCGACACGTTCACCAGGCTGACGGGAAAAACGGCATGCGCTCCAACACTTCAAGACGCACCTTCGTCAAAGGGCTGACCGCCGGCGGACTGCTTGGCGGCCTCGGGTTATGGCGCACGCCGGTCTGGGCGATTACCAGCCCCGGCGAACCACAAGTGCTGGCCGGCAGCGATTTCGAGCTGTTCATCGGCGAAACCCCGGTCAACATCACCGGCAACCCACGCACCGCAATGACCATCAACGGCAGCCTGCCCGGACCTCTCCTGCGCTGGCGTGAAGGCGATACGGTGACAGTGCGGGTGAAGAACCGACTCAGGGACAGCACCTCCATTCACTGGCACGGCATCCTGCTGCCCGCCAACATGGACGGCGTACCGGGGCTGAGTTTCAAAGGCATCGAACCCAACGGCCTGTATGTCTATCAATTCAAGATCCGGCAAAACGGCACCTACTGGTACCACAGTCATTCCGGCTTGCAGGAACAGTCCGGCGTCTACGGACCACTGGTGATCGATGCCAGGGAACCGGAACCTTTCCAGTACGACCGTGACTACGTGGTGATGTTGACCGACTGGACCGACGAAGATCCGGTCAGCCTGATGAAGACCCTTAAGAAACAATCCGATTACTACAACTACAACAAACGCACCGTGGGCGACTTCATCCACGACGTCAGCGAGAACGGCTGGGGCGCGACGATCGCCGATCGCAAGATGTGGGCCGGGATGAAGATGAACCCCACCGATCTGGCCGACGTCAGTGGCGCCACGTACACCTACTTGATCAACGGCCAGGCGCCGGACGCCAACTGGACGGGCCTGTTCCGCCCCGGTGAGAAGCTGAGGCTGCGCTTCATCAACGGCTCCGCGATGACCTACTTCGACGTGCGCATTCCCGGCTTGAAAATGACCGTGGTCGCAGCCGACGGTCTCTACGTCAAACCGGTGAGTGTCGACGAGTTTCGCATCGCGGTGGCGGAGACCTTCGATGTGATCGTCGAGCCGACCCTCGACGCCTACACCCTGTTCGCCCAATCGATGGATCGCACGGGTTATGCCCGTGGCACGTTGGCGGTGAAGGCCGGTTTGTCGGCGGCTGTACCAACCCTGGATCCGCGTCCCCTGGTCACCATGGATGACATGGGCATGGGCGGGATGAACCATGGCAGCATGGCCGGCATGGACCACAGCGCCATGGCCATGCCCGGCATGCAAGCCCATCCCGCGTCGGAAAACGACAACCCATTGGTCGACATGCAGGCCATGTCCACTTCACCCAAACTCGACGACCCAGGCCTCGGCCTGAGAAACAATGGTCGCCGGGTCCTGACCTATGCCGACCTGCACAGCACCTTCGACGATCCGGATGGCCGCGAGCCCGGCCGCACCCTCGAGTTGCACCTCACCGGGCACATGGAGAAGTTCGCCTGGTCGTTCAACGGCGTGAAATTTTCCGACGCCGAGCCGCTGCTTCTCAAATATGGCGAGCGCGTCCGGGTGGTGCTGGTCAACGACACAATGATGACGCACCCCATCCACCTACACGGCATGTGGAGCGACCTCGAGGACGAGAACGGCGATTTCAGGGTGCGCAAACACACCATCGACATGCCACCAGGCTCCCGACGCAGCTATCGGGTCACCGCCGATGCGCTCGGTCGCTGGGCTTATCACTGCCATCTCCTGTACCACATGGAAATGGGCATGTTCCGTGAAGTTCGCGTGGAAGAATGAGGCGCTACCCATGATCAGGCTCCCCCCTATAGCCTTGGCCCCCATCGCTTTGGCCCTCGTCACCCTCGGGCCGACGCTTTCGTCGGCGATTGCAGCGACCCATGATATGCAGGGCATGGACCACGGCCAGATGACCGGAATGGACCATAGCCAGATGCAGCCCATGGATCACGGCCAGATGCAGCCCGCTGCACCGACTGAAAGCCGCACGCCCATCCCGCCGTTGACTGATGCCGATCGCGCCGCCGTCTACGCAAGCCCCAAGGGCCACACCGTGCATGACAGCGCACTCAACTCACTCTTGCTCGCCGAAAAACTTGAGTGGCAGGACGCCAACGACGGCAGCACCCTGGCCTGGGATTTGTCGGGCTGGATCGGCGGCGACGTCGATCGCCTGTGGCTGCGATCCGGGGGCGAACGCACCAACGGCAAGACCGAAGATGCCGAAATCCAGGCACTCTGGGGCCACGCCATTTCGCCGTGGTGGGACCTCGTGAGCGGCGTGCGCCAGGACTTCAAACCCGGCCCCCCGCAAACCTGGGCCGCCTTCGGCGTACAAGGCATGGCGCTGTACAACTTTGAAGCCCAAGCCACAGCCTTCCTTGGCGAAGGCGGCCAGACCGCTGCGCGTCTGGAGGGCGACTACGACATCCTCCTGACGAATCGACTCATTCTGCAGCCGACCGCCGAACTCAACTTTCACGGCAAAACCGACCCGCAACGCGGTATCGGTTCCGGGCTGTCCAACAGTGAGGCCGGCCTGCGCCTGCGCTATGAAATCCGCCGGGAATTCGCACCTTACATCGGCGTGACCTGGAACCGCACTTACGGCAAAACCGCCGATTTTGCCTCCGACGAAGGCGAGGAGCACAGCGAGGCACGCCTGGTTCTCGGTGTATGGATGTGGTTCTGAATCCATTGATTGTCAGATGAAGGGGGGGGATTTTGGACACGGCGTCCGCAGACAGAAATCTGCGAACGCCAGGGATCGTTCATTTTTTAACGCCAGAAAGTTTCACTACACTCCCCCGTTCAAAACCACTCCATCACAAAAGCCCGACAACAATGAAAAACATCAACACCCCCCTGATGCTCGGTGGCCTGCTCGCGCTTTCACTTGGCGCCCAGGCTCAGGAAGGCCCTTCACACCTGGACAGCGTCATTCAACAAGGCCAACTGCGCGTCTGCACCACGGGCGACTACAAACCCTATACCTACAAAGCCGAGGACGGCGAATACTCGGGCATCGACATCGCCATGGCCCGCTCCCTGGCCGATAGCCTCGGCGCCAAGGTCGAGTGGGTGCCCACCACCTGGAAAACCCTGATGCCCGACATGCTCGCCGGCAAATGCGACATCGGCATGGGCGGCATCTCCGTCACCCTGGAACGGCAGAAAAAAGCCTTCTTCAGCACCACCCTCGATGTCGACGGCAAAATCCCGCTGGTGCGCTGCGAAGAACAGACGCAGTACCAAACCATCGACCAGATCAACCAACCCACGGTTCGCCTGGTTGAACCGGCCGGCGGCACCAACGAAGCCTTTGTCCATGCGTTCCTGCCCAAGGCGCAATTGCAGCTGCACGACAACGTCACCATCTTTCAGCAACTGCTGGACAAGAAGGCTGACGTGATGATCACCGATGCTTCGGAAGCGCTGTACCAGCAGAAACTCAAACCGGGGTTGTGTGCGGTCAATCCGACGCAGTACATGCAGTATGGGGAGAAGGCTTACCTGCTGCCGCGTGATGATATGACGTGGAAGTTGTATGTGGATCAGTGGCTGCATTTGGCCAAGGTGACGGGGAATTACCAGAAGGTATTGGGGCAGTGGATAGCGACACCCGAAGCTAAATGACAGAACATTACCTCGAACAGCAAAAAGGGCGCCCCCTCTTCAGGAGCGCCCTTTTTCATTGCGGATGTCGGGTAATTTGTTACTGATCAGTCATCGTGCAACAGGCCCGAGCTGTACTCACCGAAGCTGTTGCCGAGCGCACTGCCGTGGAAATTCATCTTGTTGGGGCTATTGGTGGGCCCCGGACCGAAGCCGGCTGACGGCACGCTTTCTTCGGAATAGCGGTTTGTCGTGCTCACTCCCGAACAGGCGCTCAACAGCACAGCACTGGTGACGAGTGCGACTTTGATGACGTTTGAGATCATTTTTTGTGTCCTGTTGGGTGGGGGTGCGATGGGTTGACCTTGTGCTTTTATCCTAGGCCTTTCGCCCGGCGGGAATGATGAAACTTTGCGGGGTGACAGCGTTGGTTCAGGGGCGTTGGGTTCTTGAAAAATCAGCCACTCAGCCAAAAACAGCTGCGTCCTACACCACGATAGGAATCGTCCGTACATTCCGCCATTGCTACGCCTTTGCCACGAGACCTATAGTCCGACCCACGCCCTCCCGGTAGTCGGGTTTGGAGACTCGAAAATTAGCCCCGAGTGCCGTCCACACGGTTTGCCCGGATCCCATTCATCCAATAAGCTGGTCAGCATGAATACACATACATTGGAGGCCCCAATGGCCACCACTAAAAAAACCGTGAAGCCCCGCAAAAAGGTCATCCACAAAGAACTGACATTCCTGGATGTTCGGGAAGCAGCGCGTGACGGGCAGAAGATATTCGATACCTTTGTGATCTCTGGCAAGCTTCCTATATCGAAGTAGGTCTGGATGCCAGCGGTCAAAATCGCAGAAGTTTTTCGACAAATAAAACATTGGGAAACGATTGCCGCACAGTTCTACAACTATAAATTGTTCGGCGATCTGCCTGCCATATTTGGCAGAGATGAAAAACTCGACCTGAGTGATATGCACCATATCCATCTCGCCAGTACAGAACAGATGCAAACTCGCTGGGCAAAAATAAGCCGTCAGTATTATCGCACCACCCTTATAGACGATCCCGAAAATGACTTTTGGCTCGTTTATGCCTATGACGACTTCAGAGATGAGTACTTGCTGCTCACGGTTACCGGCCCGGATGCTCACAATCGTATCGAGTGGGGTTCGTTCCTACGTACGATACGTAGCGAGATTGTAGAGCCCTGGATTGTTGGACAGGTTCACTGCCTTGACCTGGATGACCTTTGAAGCCTTACAAAACCGGCACTTGGCCGGTTTTTTCTGTCCGCCAGAAATTGCATAACTGAATAACCGAAAATACCGTTGTGGCATTAGTCTCGACTGCGGCAGGCAGGCTCCATGGGATATACCCGGCGCAAGACCGGCGTCGCCACGGCCACCATGTCTTATTGACCGCCCCCGCCTCCGTCCACCCGTGAAGCTGTCGGATCGCTCTACAGTGAACTACTGTCAGTCATGGGCGTGGCGCCTACAGGGACGCCCGCCCCGGCATTTTCCAGATGTCCGTTGAGTTGCAAGGTTTTCCAACCGACTGATCACGTTCAGGGAACCAGGCAGATGGCAAATGCAGACGTCGAATCAAAAAACGCGACTTTTATCGCGCAGGAGACTGAGAGTTTGATCGGACCTGCCCCGGTTTCCGGTGCGGCCCGCAACGGAATCTGGCGCACCCGGATCACGGCGCAGGCGCGCGATCTGAGTCGCTCGACCCAGTTTGTCATTGCCGCCGCGCTGATCCTGGGACTGACCATGTTCTTCGTCGGCAATCTGGTAAGCGTAGGCATAGAAAATGCCGCGGTACAAAGCGCGGCAGAAGCAGGCGCTCAGTACATGGATACATTCCTGGAGCCCTATGTTCAGGAGATGAGCCGGGACAATGGCCTTTCGGCTGCAAGCGTCCAGTCCCTGGACCGCCTCACACAAAGTCGTTCGCTGAAACAGCACATTGTCTCGATCAAGATCTGGCGAGCGGATGGCACGGTGGTCTACAGCACGAACAAAGCCATCACCAACCACAAATTCCCACTGGATGAGATCAGGGAGGCACTCAAAGGCAACGTGGTCACCGACCTTAAAGACCTGGACGAGGATGAGAACGAGTTCGAACGTGAGCTCAACCTGCCGCTCTATGAGATCTATGCGCCCCTGCGGGACTCCAGTTCCGGAAAAATCATCGCGGTGGGCGAGTTTTATGAAAAGGCCGATAGCCTGAAACGCGAGGTCAATCAGGTCCGGGAGCAGGTATGGGTGGTCGTTGGCGCCGCGACGCTGGCCATGCTGACGTTGCTTTTCTTCATCGTGCGGCGCGGTGACAAGATTATCCAACAACAACAAGTGGCACTGCGCTTACGGCTGCAGGAGCAAACCCGATTGCACATCAGCAATGCCGAACTCCAGCGCAAGATAGCGACGGCGACCCAGGAGTTTTCCCGTGTCAACGAACTCACCTTGAGGCGCATTGGTGCAGACCTGCACGATGGGCCGGCGCAGTTATTGACCTTGATTCTGATCCGGCTCGACGACTTGGTCGAAAATTGCTCCGCTGTCGACCAGGAATCGCTGGAAACCATTCGTGGCGCCGCCACCGACGCATTGCGTGAAGTCCGCGATTTGTCCCGAGGTCTGGCACTTCCGGAAATCAACGACTTGAGCCTGGTGGAAGAGTTGCAACTGGTGGCGCAACGGCACGAGCAACGCACTGGCACCAAGGTCACATTAAACCTGGCGCGGCTGCCGAAGTTCGCGCCACTGCCGCTCAAACTCTGTTTGTACCGTTTTGTGCAAGAAGCCCTCAACAACGCTTACCGTTATGCCAACGGCGAGGGACAGGTCATTCACGCGCGATACAGTGATCAAGTATTGAACATCAGCGTCAGGGACAGTGGTCCAGGCATGGCGGCGGATGCCATGCTGCTCGAAAAATCCGGCAGAACCCGATTGGGGCTCGCCGGATTGCGTTATCGCGTTGAGTCTCTGGGCGGGTTATTCAGTATCGATTCCTGCGCCTCTGGTACCTCGGTAAATGCACAGTTCAAACTCTAGTCAGGAGCCATTCCGGGGATCCATTTGGTTTTTTCCCACGCCAGGATGAAGCCGCCCGACCGCTTCGCGCTCCCAATAACGCCGTAGGGCAGCGACCGCTTCGACACGATTTCGGGCGTGCAGTTTCTGCATCACACTGCTCATGTGGTTCTTGACGGTTTGTTCGCTGATCAACAGCTTTGACGCAACTTCCTTATTGGTCAGCCCCGTTGAAACTTCACGGATGACCTGCTCCTCGCGGTGGCTCAGATCCAACGTGCGAATTTCCGCTTCGTGTTCCTTGATGTTACTCAGCAGCTTGTTGGCAACCTCGGGGGTGATATAGGTCTCACCCTTGGCAACCGACCTGATCGCCTGGACGAGTTGCGGTCCGCTGACACCTTTCAACACATACCCACGCGCGCCAGCCTCCAGTGCCAAAAAGGCGTCATCTTCGGATTCTGAAACCGTCAGCATCAGCACCTTCACCGACAACTGCGTGGAAATGAACCGCACCGCGGCGAACACATCGCCCGGCATATTGACGTCCATCAACATCACGTCCGGACGCGTCCTCTGGGCAATATCCCTGGCATCGTCCGCATTGGCGCCCTGCTCGACGACGTGAAGATCCGCCCGTTTTTTCAATGTATTGGCAACGCCCTCACGCAACAGCGGATGATCGTCGACAATGCCGATGCGAATAAGTGGATTCATTACGCGCTCCCTATAGGACCTGCACTCGAACACCCATTGATTAATAGCAGGTAACCGGGGATGACGCCTGTTGCCAACCGTGCAAAATGGGGACACCCGTTAGCCGGTCTCAAGTCAAGGCTAAAAGCCACCTCAGCCCCACACCCCCATACCTGTTAAACTCCCCCACCTCCCAGCCTCACCGATTCCAGATCCCCAATGCCCGTAACCATTGCCACACCCGCCCCGCTCTCCCGCCGTTTCTCCGTCGCGCCCATGATGGATTGGACTGACCGCCACTGCCGGTTCTTCCTGCGCCTATTGTCGAAAAACGCCCTGCTCTACACCGAAATGGTCACCACCGGCGCGCTTCTCAACGGCGATCACGAACGCTTCCTGCGCCACAACGAAGCCGAGCACCCGCTCGCGTTGCAGCTCGGTGGCAGTGTGCCGCTGGACTTGGCTGCCTGCGCACGCATGGCCCAGGACCACGGTTACGACGAGGTGAATCTGAACGTCGGCTGCCCGAGTGATCGGGTGCAGAACAATATGATTGGCGCGTGCCTGATGGGGCATCCGCAGTTGGTGGCCGATTGTGTGAAGGCGATGCGCGATGCGGTGTCGATTCCGGTGACGGTGAAGCATCGCATCGGCATTAACGGGCGCGACAGTTACGAAGAGTTGTGTGATTTCGTCGGTACGGTTCGCGAGGCCGGATGCACAAGTTTTACCGTGCATGCGCGGATTGCGATTCTGGAGGGGTTGTCGCCGAAGGAGAACCGTGACATTCCGCCTCTGCGTTATGACGTGGCGGCACGGTTGAAGGCGGATTTTCCGGAGTTGGAGATTATTCTCAACGGCGGGATCAAGACGCTGGAGGCCTGCCACGAGCATTTGCAGACATTTGACGGGGTAATGCTGGGCCGAGAGGCGTATCACAACCCTTATGTGATGGCGCAAGTGGATCAGCAGCTGTTCGGCAGCACCGCACCGGTGATTACGCGCGCCGAGGCGCTGGCGCAGTTGCGGCCGTATATCGCCGCACACCTCGATGCAGGCGGTTCGATGCACCACATCACGCGGCATGTGCTGGGGCTGGGCACCGGGTTTCCGGGGGCACGCAAGTTTCGGCAGTTGTTGTCGGTGGATATCCACAAGGCCAAAGAGCCGTTGGCCTTGCTGGATCAGGCGGCGCAGTTGCTTGAAGGGCGTTAAGCATTACCCGATACCAGGCTGCTGATCCCGCAGCCTGGTGCTGGTGTTCAGTGCGCCGCTTCAGTCCAGTTGACCCAGCCAAATCCCCATGTCGCCAGGATCAGCAATCCGAATACGATCCGGTACCAGGCGAATGCCGCGTAACTGTGGCTGGCGATGAACTTGAGCAAGCCACGAACGGCGATCATGGCGAATACGAACGCCGTCACGAAACCCAAGGCAAAAACCGGCAGGTCGCCAGCCTGGAACAGGTCTCGATACTTGTAGCCGGAGTAGACGGCGGCGCCAACCATGGTCGGCATGGCCAGAAAGAACGAAAACTCCGTCGCAGCCTTGCGCGACAGTCCAAACAGCAATCCACCGATAATGGTCGATCCTGAGCGTGAAGTGCCCGGTATCATCGCCAGGCATTGCACGAAACCCACTTTGAGTGCGTCCGTCCAGCGCATATCGTCGACATGATCGACGCACACCACATGTTCGCGGCGCTCGGCCCACAACATGATCACGCCACCCACCACCAATGCCATCGCCACAGTGATCGGGTTGAACAGGTATTCGTGAATCTTGTTGGCGAACAATACCCCCAGGACAACGGCCGGCATAAAGGCGATCAATAGATTCAAGGTAAAACGCTGCGCATTGCGCTGGGTTGGCAAACCACTGACGATTTCGAGGATCTTGCGACGAAACTCCCAGACCACCGCGAGGATGGCGCCGAGCTGAATAATAATATTAAACGCCATTGCCCGTTCGCCGCCGAAGTCGAGCAAGTCCGCGACAATAATCTGGTGCCCGGTACTTGATATAGGCAAGAACTCCGTCAGCCCTTCGACCGCCCCCAGGATCAACACCGTGATGGTCGTCCAAAAATCCATAAACTCCCCGTTAGCCCCTGGCAGCACGCGCGTCAGGGGACTGATGACTACTCGAACGATTGGAATTTTCGCAACGAAGCTCATTCCGGAAAAAGCCAAACATCCAGACTGACCTTAGTTCAATCCGATGATTACCATTTGGCGAACGCGAGATTAAAACGCATTAGAGATCGCATTAAAACTGGCTGTTATCAAATGTCCACCACCAACACTAACAAACAGAAGTTATATATCAGTTATTATTGGATATACCTTTACCAAAACCGTCGGTAAACGCCCTCTACAGGCAACTAATTTTCAGGGCTAATTGATCCTCCAGGAAAAAGCGTAAAACGATTCACGCTTCAGTCATACGCACAGCTTATCGGTTCGGAAAATCAGGATGCCCATGCAAAAAGATGGCACAATGCTATACCGTGCTAACCTCTGCGGATTCCTGGACAATTCGGCTGTCCACACCCAACGATCACGTCCGATTGTTCGGCAATGTTAAAAAAAACGTGTCTACCGCATCAAATTTTGGTGAAATGTTACCAATTGTCAGTCACAAATGAGAATTGGTGCTTTAACATCCAAACGTCTGCACCCAGCCGAGTCAAAGCATGATGCTTACAGGGACCAAAACGACTTCAATTCACAGCCACGCAAAGGAGCAGACAGGGATTCTCACCATCGGACGGACCCATATCGTAGCTGAGGGTTTCAGGGAATTAGTCGCCAGCCATGCAGGGACCGATATAACCGTTGATGCAGCGTGCTACAGCAATTCGTTCAATAGAAACAAGCACCTTGATTTGTATCGGGCGGTTTTTGTCGTCATTGATAGCCCCCAGGCGCTTGATGAAAGTATTGCCTTGATTGAAGGCCTTCGTGCCGACAATTTGGCGTCAATAATTATTGCAGCCATCACGGGCTCAGGCACCTACAACAAGATGAAATATTATCTTGCCGGCGCCGATTACTGCATAAAGTTCAATAGAACGCCTGATGATAGCGCCGAGGTGTTTTCCGAGGTCTTTAGTAGCCCGGAATGGCAGAAGAAAGACAATCTGCTCCTGGACCCGACTCGCATGTGCCTCATCGGGGACTATAAAAAGCTTGATGTCTCGTTTGCAGAAATGAAAATTCTTGAAGCCTTTTCTCAAACGAAAACCCAGATATTGAGCCATGATGAAATCGCCAAAGTCATGGGGCTCAATATAAATTTCTATGACCCAAGAGCCTTGGAAAAATCGATCAGCCGCCTTCGCGGCAAAATAAAAGGCATGTATGGCACCAACGCCATTCAAAGCATTCGTGGGTATGGATATCGTTTAATCAGGGGTTTGATTTCTACCACCTGATTATTTATGTGCAACGGAGTTTTTGCATTATGAACGCAACCGGATGCGTGCCTCGCTTCGACCGCGCGGATCAACACTTTTCTCGGCAATTGATTCTTACACGCGATGGCTACCCATTTGCCAGCGAGATCAGAATACAATCCGACGATAGTCTGATTCTGTCCGCTATTGACTCTGGCGCACCAGCAGCGCATCAGATGGGTGGCATCTACAGCGAAGTACTGATGCAGACCCGGCTGAGCGCCTTTTCGTTGAAAAACCGCAACAGCGCTAGCGAAAACAAACATCTGAGCCGCCGATTCGTGTGTGTAGAACAGTCTGCGCTCACCCATGCCGAGCTCACTGAAGACTTGATCCGGTGCAGCGACATCCTGCGTGGTTTTGGTCAGACGCTGGTGATCGCACTAAACGAGCTGCCTGTGTCGATGGACAGTTTTACCGACAAAAAAAATGTCCTCCACAACGTATTTCAATTAAAAGATCACGGCATAGAAATCGCATTCGATGGCTTCGATATCTACGACGAAAGTATCGAAACATACACAACCCTGAATCTATTCGACTATATAAAGATTTCCATTTCGACCTTAGACTTGGATCTTAAGCTCACGGGTAACCCAGACCTTTTCAACCGACTTTACGAACGCATGATCCTGCAAGCGCACAATAATAAAGTCTGCTTTATAGCGGACAGCGTCGAGCATGCTGCCAGCCATGTGCTGGCGCGAGCGTTGCCCTTTGACTATTTCCAAGGGAGCCATTACTCCCCTGCCGAAAACCTTTAATCCCATTACCAGGCGTGCACATCAGGAGAGAGCCATGGATAGCAGCACAAACCTCCTCAGAAAATACTTTGTTGTGGTAACCCATAACCCCGCACTACAGCTGGAGCTGGAGGCACTACTCTCCAGCAAGCGATATAACTCGTTCGGTACGTCACAAGCAAAAATGTTTGTGGAAAGCGTAACCCCTCCTTCCTCCGCTCCAAAACTAATGGAGTTTATTTTCCCGCACGTGGACAGAATGGTTTCGCCTGTTATCAAGCATGATACACAGCGCGTTCTTTCGACATTCAAGTCTGAGTGGCAAGCGGCCCAGTCCGACACTCAATTCGATAACATCGTCTGCTTCGCAGATGATGCCGGGGATGACACCAGGGATTGCGTCTCCAACTCGGCCGAACAATGCAACCCTTTTAACGAAACCTGGCGATTAAGCAATGGCAACGGCGTACTGATCAAGGATGATGTAGAGATTGTCTTGACTGGACTGGAGGCCACCCTGCTCAAGACAATGCTGCATCATGATGATCGCGTGGTCAGCAAGGACGATCTTATTCGCAGCATCGGCAGAGAACCCGAGCATTATCGCGGTCTCGAAATGTGCCTGAGCCGACTCCAGGAAAAGTTCAAAAGCGCCAGCAATGGCGAGCGTCTTTTTCGTGCAGTCCGCAACCGAGGGTATTGCCTGATACAAAAAATCACCCGAGGGAAAGGCCTGACCTGAGTTAATGAAACGGCCATCCCAGGTAGTGCACTACAACAATAAAAAAGCACACCGCCTCACTTCCCCATCTGCCTCTTCTCTTCTATAAACCCCACCCCACAAAACCGGTTTATCGACCATTTCTAACACGCCTTGCTTGCCCAATATATCAACCGAAACATACCACCCCCCATCGTTAAAAGTCGTCAGACAGCATTCAAACCAATCACTTACTCTATTTACTGGCGACAGCGCCGCCCTTGGCGTTTCAGTTCGTCAACGGTTGGCTATCTAATAAAAACAATAATACATGCCAGATCAACTTTGGTTCTTGTCTGTCGACACGGAAATGAACGTATTTTGGGGATATCGCATGGTTAACAATCTTCGTATCAATCGAAATACCACTCTCAAAGGATTGACCTTCTGGGGACAGTGGGCAATGGGTCAGGGCTTTGTTGTCGCCCTGTTACTTCTATTGGTTTATTACCAGAATGGAAACGTAGAATTCTATTATCGAGTATGCGCAACACTCACTGTACTTGCATCCGTGCCCGCCTATACCTGGTGCGGCGTCTATGCAAAGCAAGATAATTACCTGGAAGGTTTGATAAGACTCCTGATGGGTTGGTCAATGACGTTGGCAGCGTTAGCTATTGTCGCGTTTCTCTGCAAGGCCAATGAGCTGTTTTCCCGTCAGATCATTCTGATCTGGGCCATCTGCAGTTACATCGGGCAGGCGTTGTTATATGTCCCGTTGCATGGCTTCTCGAAATACTACCAACGCTCACTTCAACGAGAGCGGAAAACGCTGATTGTCGGTACTGGCGATCTGGCATTGGGGTTGGCCAACAAGCTTCGTACCCTTGAGCATTTCCCATTGGTCGGCCTGGTCAGTTCGGACGCCACGCCCTTGATGACTGAGGGTGCGCCACCTGTTGTAGGCCCGCAGGAGGCACTGCTGGAACTGATCCAGACCCACGATATCCGCCGCCTGTACATCACACTGCCGTTGAGTGAAGCAGCACAGATCGAGGCCATGTATGGCGACCTGCTGGATGCCCACGTCGATGTTGTCTGGGTACCGGACTTGAACAGCCTGACGCTGCTCAATCACTCGGTCAGTGATGTAGATGGCCTTCCGGCGATCCATTTGAATGAAAGCCCGCTGACCAGCCAACCCACCGCCGCCCTGAGCAAAAGCCTGCTCGATAAAAGCGTGGCGCTGATGGCCATTGTCGTTCTGAGTCCGTTGTTGTTGGCGATTGGCCTTGCGGTCAAACTCACCTCCCAGGGTCCGGTATTCTTCAAGCAGGATCGCCATGGCTGGAATGGCAAGGTCATTCAGGTCTGGAAGTTTCGCTCGATGCGCGTGCACGATGACCACGAAGTGAAGCAGGCCAGTCGTAATGACTCGCGGATAACGCCGATCGGACGCTTTATCCGCCGCACTTCAATCGATGAGTTGCCGCAGTTGTTCAATGTCTTGCAAGGCCATATGGCTCTTGTTGGGCCTCGTCCGCATGCCATTGCTCACAATGATTACTACTCCGGCAAGATTCTCGCCTACATGGCTCGTCACCGAATCAAACCGGGTATCACCGGACTGGCTCAAATCAGCGGTTACCGCGGCGAGACCGACACCATCGACAAGATGCAGAAGCGCGTCGAGATCGACCTCAAGTACATCAACAACTGGTCGCTGTGGCTGGATCTGAAAATCCTGGTGAAGACGCCATTCACCTTGCTGTCAAAAGACATTTATTGACGGCGAGCCTCAATTTGATGGTGCGCCAGCGGATTAATCAGGGGACGAAAGTCCCCTTTTCGCTTGGTCCGGTGCAACTCAAGACTAAACAACTCGCCAAGTAAGGAAGACTCGGATGATCGCGAGTAAACAATATGCCAAACCCGCCTGGTACCTGATTCACTGCAAAGCCAACCAGGATGAGCGCGCCGAGGAAAATCTGCAGCGTCAGGGTTACCAATGCTATCGCCCGACTTATCGTCGCGAACGCCTCCTGCGGGGCAAGCGGCAGACACTCTGCGAGTCGCTGTTTCCCGGCTATCTGTTTATCCAGCTCAGCTTACACGACAACTGGGCACCCCTGCGTTCGACGCGAGGCGTATTGAGGACAGTCAGTTTTGGCGGTCAGCCTGTAGCGATTGCTGATGATGTGATTGGGCATCTTCAACTGCGCGAGCGCGAACCGTCGGCACAATCGTTGCTGACACAGGGCGACCTGGTGCGTATCAACCAAGGGAGTTTTGCGGAGCTGGAAGCGCTTTTTCTAGCGATGGATGGCGATGAGCGGGTTGTGTTGCTGATGAACTTTTTGCAACGCGAGCAGCGTATTAACCTGCCGCTGTCGAGTGTCACCAGGCTGTAGGAACCTCAGGGCGATCTGCAAGGCATACCCACCTTGCAGATCGCCAATCATCACTCGGTAATCTTCTCGAAGTTGCGATAGAACAAATCGCTGTCGCGGCTATCGGTCATCGTGTGCAACGAGTAACTACGATTCAGCCGCGCACCACCATCCCGGGTCAAAGGCGCCCAGACGATGTTGGCACGACGCATCGTCGACATGCTCATCAACTCGTCGAAAGGAATGGAGATGTAGATTCCCTTGTCGAAACTACCCTCGCCATACTCCTCTTTAGTCGCCGTGGTCAGCGTGACCCAGCCACCAAATCGCACGCCGTTACGGAACTCACGGGACAGGTCGATCGTAGTGCCCCAGTCCCGGGCCAGATAACGGCCCACGCTGACAGCCGCCTGTGCTTCGAAAGGCAAGTCGGTATAGCCGGTGACGTGCCCCGTGACGGTCGAGTAGTCACGCAGACCAAAGCCCTGGTCAAAGTCACGCTGGCGAACGAAGTTCAGATCGGCACCGACGGACCAGCGCTGGCCCGCCGGGCGAAACAGTACCTCACCGCCGACCCCGGCAAACATGGACTCCAGATACCCCCCGTAGACCATGCCATAAAGATCCTTGTCCAACTGCTTGGCGTGGTTGAGCTGGAACGTCGGCATGGTGACGTCGGAGGTCGTCAGATACTTGCGCAGGTCTGTGCGTACTCGAGGTAATCCACTCGGTGCGTCGTAGGTAAACTTGTCATAGTTATTCAACAAGTTGACGCTCAGCAAACCACTCCACCAGGTATTACGGGTGAAGCGATATTCAGCGTCGGCATCGGCAGTGACCTGATAGAGCAAGCCATCAGGTCCACCGATGTTCTGTTTGTACCCCAGGCCCAGCCCATAAGAGAAAGGATCCCGCACCCCGGTATACAGCGTGGTCTCGGTGTGCGGTACCGCGGCATTGACGTCGGTTGCGCGATGCAGGTCTTGTAGAGGCTCTTCGTTCTTGACCACCTCGCGGAAGGTTTCGCGGGGCACACTGGTTTCTTCCAGAGGCATGTCGTACCGCTTGTTCACCAAGGTGAACCAGTCGATATCGTCGTTGACACTGTTATCCAGGATTCGGCTGGCCCGGCCGACGGCTTTCGCCGAATAGAAGTAACGGGACTGCTCGCCATACACCAACAACTCAGAGCCACGCTGAGTGATGCGCTCCACTTTATAGCCGGCATTATTTTGCAGGCGTTGGGACACGTTGGCCCAATCGACCTGCTCCGGGGGAGTAGCAGGCGTTTGAGCGGGAAGAGGCTCCGCCGGCGGGTCGTAGGTCTTCGTGGGCGTCTTGCGGCTGGCAAAGTTGGTGTGCAGGGTAATACCGAACATGGCGGTATTGCCGCGCTCCCAGGCAGCACTGAGGTCAATCGAGTCTGTCAGTTTGTACACGGCGCCGATGTTGATGGGCGTGTCTTGTTTGATCGGGTTGTCGAGTGGCTCGTTTTTATAGTCATTACCTTCGTATTCGAGTTTCAGACTGAGCGGCGCCCAAGGTGTCTGGTAAGACACACCGCCAAACAAGGAGGGGGACCCTCTGAAATAGGAATCCGTATTCACATCGCCCGCTCTAGCAACTGCAGCAGAGCTCTGCGGGCGATCATCGAATTTGTCGTCAAACACAGAAAGCGGGTTTGTGAAATCGCCACGATTGCCGATGTAGCCCCAGGCGACTCCGAGACTGAAATCAAGGTCGCCAGCACGCTTGTTTGCTACGAAATATTCACTGGAAAACAACCCGGTACCGCCAATGTCCCGGAAGCCCAGGGCAACTTCTGGCAACCAATGGGTTTCTTTCAAGAGCCGGGCTTTTGCATCGATAGCCTTGTCCTTGAAGCTCTGGTCGCCACTTAATGACTCGGGGCCGTATGCACGGTTGGTGATGGCGGTATATCGAAACGAGCCTTCAAGCCAGTCAAAAGGCTGCAGCGAGAGACTGTAACGACTGTAGGGGTCGGTTCGACTGGCATTGACACTCAGCTCACCGGCAGGCGCCATGCGTGCGGTGGGTGTCTGCAACAAGCCCACACCACCGAAATCATTCTGGGTATAACGCGGCTCTCCATGAGCCAAACCACAAGGTAACAACAGAACGGCTGCAAAACGTAACTTCAAGGGGCCACCTCAGCCACAGGTTGAGTGGCGAGGAATTCGGCCAACTGCTGATTGAGTTCGGGTGTAGGCGGGTCAAGATCATCGTTCTTGATCGGCACGAGGATTTTGCTGCCGGCGGCGGGCCAGTGCCCCTCCTCCCGATTCCACAAGGCAATGCCTATCCGCTGGGTGTGGCCATCGGGCTGAATAATCCACAGGTAGTCCATCTCGGCATCGGCGGAGGACTGACAAGCCTGCAGATAGTCACGGGCTTCCTGCATTGCGCGATAAGGCAGCCGGCAAGGTTTCGCGACAGCGCCCAACACTTCCACGGTATCTGGACGAAGTGGATAGACAAGATGGTCGCCATCATCGATGCGATCGTTGAGGGCAAACCCGACCTCGACCGCAACAGGGTCAAGCACTGCAACCTGGCGACCCGTGACCGGTAGTCGAGCGACCTCCTCATAGAGTTGGTCGGCCAAGGATGCCCGGGCAGGCTTGTTAAACAACAAGGCACCACGCTGCAGTACTTTCAGATCAAACAGTACGCCGACTTTCAACCGGCGCTGCTCTTCCAGCAAAGGCTGGCGTAACCAGGCGGCAGCCAACCAGTAACTTTCAGCATTGGGTTGTGCAGCGGTCATAACATCCAGCAAACGGGCGCCTGGCTGGATCTTGAATGGGCCGGGACTGCGAACATCACCACTGACAGTGACGTCGGCATGGCCCAGGCCTGAGCCAGCTAATAGCAAGCCGGCAAACACTATATTCAGACGCTTCAATGAATAGCTCCCTGCTGAGAACGCAACTGAATGAACTTCAGGGAAATTTGAGGCGTTAGATGCTGTTCGCTCTGAATGACGAAACCATCCTGTGGCCTGACCCAGTAACGATTGACCGTATGGAAATCTATTTGAGGCGCATCAATGCGCTCATCAACACGGACCAAGGCATACGTCTTGTCCATCACCTTGACGTCCTCGATGCCTTCCTGGGTAAACCGGCTGCTCACGGCAATCCCGACGTGGTAGCCGTCATAGATATCGATCCAGCGGGTGCTGCTATAGCCGTCGGGCAGCCGATGCAGTCCACGCTTGAACGGCGACTCACCCTCCCAGCGGGTGCCATCGAGGTTGATACCGAGCCCGACGCTGCGCACGATCAAACCGTCGCGCATCAACAACACCTGCTTACCGGAAGCGACCCAGAACTGCAGGTCGCCACGCTGGCGAATCATTGCCATCACGCCCTCGCTGGAGGACGTGGTGACTTTGATCTGAGGAAAGGGAACAGCGTCCACCTGAGCCTGGGTCAACTCCAGAGAGTCGGGCCCCACGGCGGACGCTTTAAGGGTATCGAAAGAGGCCTTCATCAGTGGGTTACACCCACACAGCATGAAAGCCATCGCCAAGCAGGCGCTGCTGCGCAAAATATTCACGGGTAGAATTTGCCCTTATCTGCTGCCGGCTTCGCTCATGTCGTTTCTTGCAGCTGCGCCTATACCCACGATGGACGCGGACGGTACCAACTGGCTGATGAAACGGTTCCAACGGGTGATGTTGGCGGGACCGACGTAAACCACGTCCTGCGCCTGCACATCGAAGCGAGTGGCCAACGCCATGGCAGAAGGCGATTCGGCCTCCAGCTGGAAAATCTTCGCTGGCTCCTTGTCCAGGTTTTCGACACCCCTGATCACATAAACGGCATTGCCATTGGAAGTCGTCTGGTTCAAGCCACCCACTGTCCCCAGCACATCGGACAGGTTCATGGTTTTGGTTTTGAAGCTCAAAGCCCGGGGTTGGGTAACTTCACCCATGACATAGATTCGCTTGCGATCGTTGTAAGGCAGATACAACTGGTCGCCGGCCTTGAGATACACGTTCGGCAACTGGGAGTCGCTCTGATGGTTCAAAGCGTCCAGGTCGAGTTTGTATTGGCGACCATCACGGGTGAGGGTCAGGTTTGAGAGGTCAGCATTCAGAGGATCGATGCCAGCGAAACCAACAGCCTCGACGACGCTCAGCGGTGTTGTGGTGAGTGGCTGTTGCCCTGCCCTGATGACTGCACCAGAAACAACGACTTTTTGGCTGGCGAACCGCAAAACACTGATGTCCACTTGTGGACTTTCAACAAACTGCGATAGACGGCTGGAAATATGGTCTCGCAGCTCTTCAATTGTTTTACCTGCAGCAAGGACATTGCCTATATAGGGGTAAAAAAGATTGCCGTCTGGACGGACGAGACGCCCGTTCGCATCGATTTGCTGCTGTGGCCCGGAAGGAGCTGTTAACTCTGGATGATCCCAAACGGTAATAAACAGCAAATCATTGGCACCAATCCTATAACTTCCCGGTGAGTAGCTCAAAAGCTCTGACGGAATGGCCTCGCCCACCTCAGTGGCCGCGTTCATCGCGATCAACTTGGGAGTGATAGGGATCAGTTCAACACGACTGCTCTCGGGTGTTCCATCACGAACGACTTGACTAGTGTCCATATGTTGACCGGGGGAAAACATACAGCCTTGCAAAGTAATACTTGCCAGTATGGCAACAGAAAGATTACGAATCATATTGGCACTACGCTAGTTGAGAGCACATCCAAAAAAACAAGGCCACCCAGGCATCCCTGTGTGACCTTGTCCAAAACATCGACGGTTATGTTATCTAGTGGTACCGGTAGTACCGGTTGTACCCGAAGTACCCCCACCGCCGTTAGAACTACCACCACTGTTGGATGCGGCTACCACACCCGCAACCACTGCAGCGCCGACCAACAGACTTGTGCCCACAGTGACCGAACCGACCAGAGGAGTACTCAGAGTCAGCGGCTCTTCTGCCGCAATGACTGCGGTACTCAAAAGACCCAATAACGTGGCTGCAAATAGCTTTTTCATATCAGACTCCTTCTCGATATACAGGTTTGATACTAAGTACCAAGAAGCGAAAGACTGAACAGACACCGACAAAAAAAGCGTCAAATGACCGTGCCCACTCCCCCTTTACCTTCTGTAGATCATGTCACTGACAGAACATCTATGCCACTGATTACGCGTTACTCGGCCGATGGCAAGCTATATAGCTAATGGCTACAATTTTTCTAACGTTTTTGGATTTGCCAGTAAACTCAGCGCGTTCAGAGGCTTTTGAGTGGGTAGTGTTTGATGCAGACAGTTTGATAGTCTCGACAAATGTTATTAATGGTCGGACTTATATTCGAGGCTCTAAGACATCAAACGCTTTGTCGTTCCCCTAACTGCCGAAGAACTGTCTGGAGTTCTTGCACCCAGTTCTTAGGCACCAATCCGTGTGCGTCGACCAGCTTCTCGCAGTCCAACACAGACCACATAGGGCGCTTCGCGGGTGTCGGGTACTCAGCGGTGGTAATTGCGTTTACATTCGGGGATTTTTCCAGCAGACCAAGGTCGGCAGCCTGAGTGAAAATCTCCTTGGCAAAGTCATACCAGCTGCAAGCAGGGGCACCGCTGTAGTGATACACCCCCCAGCCCAGACGACCGTCGCGTCGAAAAACCGAAGCCAATGCCCACAACGTCTCGGCGATGCTGCCCGCAGAAGTTGGTCCCCCATGTTGGTCGGCAACGATAGACAATGTGTCCCGGTCACTTCCTAGACGAAGCATTGTCTTGACGAAATTATTACCGTGCGCACCAAATACCCAACTGGTCCGTAGGACCAGATGTCGCGAGCACTGCTCCGACAGTTGCTTCTCGCCAGCCAACTTGCTCAACCCGTATACACCGGTAGGGTGGGTAACGTCTTCGGGGGTGTACGGCTTATCACCATCACCACTAAACACATAGTCCGTGGAGATATGCAGGAGCGGAATACCCAGGTTTTCCGCAGCGGCCGCGAGCAGTCCCACTCCGTCCGAGTTAACCGCATAGGCACGCTCGGCGTCTGATTCGGCTTTGTCTACTGCGGTATACGCCGCTGCGTTAATGACCAACTCTGGCTTAACCGCTTTAAATACTGCACGGACCTGATCTGCATTGCTGATGTCCAGATCTTGGGAACCATAACCGAACACAGCAAAACCATCTGGCACCCGCTGAAGCAACTCGTATCCGACTTGCCCCTGAGCGCCCGTGACAAGAACACGCATAGTCATTCTCCGCCTAGTAGAGCTCGCAAGCTCGGGTTACGCAGATCTTTCTCCGAAAGTTTTGGTGTATCCACTGGCCAGGGAATATTCACATCAGGGTCATTCCAGATAAGGCCGCCCTCTTCCTCCGGATAGTACAGATCAGTGCATTTGTACTGAAAGTCGGCGATATCACTCAACACACAGAATCCATGGGCGTAACCCGGTGGAATCCACAGTTGAAGATGATTATCTGCCGTCAGTTCAACGCCTACGAACTCTCCGCAGGTCGGAGATTCAGGGTCGATATCGACCGCTACATCGTAGACGGCTCCACGGGTAACACGTACTAACTTGCCTTGAGGCCGATTACGCTGGAAATGCAAACCACGCAGTACGCCAAACTGAGACCGCGAGTGATTGTCCTGTACAAACGGCAATTCAATTCCGGCGTCACGATAGCGCGGCTCCTGGTAGCACTCCACGAAAAAGCCGCGCTCATCGCCAAACACCTTGGGCTCAATAATCAGCACGCCAGGTAATTGGGTCTGGATGACATTCATTTAGAAGACCTCGTTGCCAGCAGACCCGCGAGGTATTGGCCATAACCAGTTTTGTGGAGAGCGGTGGCTAGTTTGTCGAGCTCCGCAGCACTTAACCAGCCCTGGTTGAAGGCAACCTCTTCCAGGCACGCTACCTTCAACCCTTGACGCGCTTCGATCGTTTGAACGAAATGCCCAGCTTCCATCAATGAATCATGGGTACCCGTGTCCAGCCAGGCGAAGCCACGACCCAATACGCTGACGTGCAAATCGCCGCGCTGCAGGTAAGCGTTGTTGATGTCAGTAATTTCGAGCTCACCGCGATGGGAAGGCTTCACCTTCTTCGCGATCTGCACCACATCGTTGTCGTAGAAGTAAAGGCCGGTGACTGCGTAATTGGATTTCGGGTGCTTGGGTTTTTCTTCGATGGAAATGGCTTTGTCGTTTTCATCAAATTCAACCACACCGAAACGCTCGGGGTCAGCCACGTGGTAGCCAAAGACTGTGGCACCGGACTTGCGTTTGGCAGCTTCCTGCAGGCTAGCGCTGAAACCATACCCGTAGAAAATATTATCGCCCAACACCAGCGCAACATTACTGTCGCCAATGAACGATTCACCGATGATAAATGCCTGAGCCAAACCGTCAGGTTTAGGCTGTTCTGCGTAGCTGAGTTCAATCCCGTAAGACGATCCGTCCCCCAGAAGCTTCTCGAAGTTAGGCAGATCTTCAGGAGTGGAAATAATAAGGATCTCGCGGATACCAGCCAGCATCAGCACCGACAGCGGGTAATAGATCATCGGTTTGTCGTACACGGGCAAAAGTTGTTTCGACACGCCACGGGTAATCGGGTGTAAGCGCGTACCGGAGCCACCGGCCAGAATGATACCTTTCATATAAATTACTCCTTCACTGAGACGGGAAAATCACGGACAGAAATTCAGGCGTGCTCGCCAAGTCGGCCGAGGCGATAGTTGCCACTCAGCACGTCCTGCCACCACAGGCTGTTTTCCAGATACCAGAGCACCGTCTTGCGGATCCCGCTTTCAAAGGTCTCTTTCGGTACCCATCCCAGCTCTCGTTGAATTTTGGCGGCGTCGATGGCATATCGGCGGTCATGGCCAGGGCGGTCAGTCACGAATGTAATCAGCTCTTTATAAGAGCCAAGCTCCGCATCCCGGGGCCGCAGTTCATCAAGTAACTCGCAGATTGTTTCGACTACTTCCAGATTGCGTTTTTCGTTGTGGCCGCCGATGTTGTAGGTTTCACCGACTTCACCGCGAGAAACCACTTCGAACAGCGCCCGGGCATGATCGTCCACGAACAACCAGTCACGAATCTGCGAACCATCGCCATATACCGGCAGTGGTTTGCCATGAATGGCGTTAAGAATTACATGGGGAATCAACTTCTCCGGGAAATGGTACGGCCCGTAATTATTCGAGCAGTTGGTTACCACCACCGGCAGGCCATAGGTACGATGCCAGGCGCGAACCAGATGGTCGGAACCTGCCTTGGATGCCGAGTAAGGCGAGCTAGGGTCGTAAGGCGTGGCTTCGGTGAACAGATCATCAGTCCCCTCCAGGTCGCCATACACTTCATCCGTTGAAATATGGTGGAAACGGAAATCTTGCTTCCGCTCCGACGTCAATGTCGACCAATAGCGCCGGCTAGCCTCCAGCATGCTGTAGGTGCCGACGATATTGGTTTGAATGAAGTCCGACGGGCTGTCGATCGACCGGTCTACATGGGATTCTGCTGCCAGGTGCATTACTGCATCCGGCTGAAAACAGGCAAAAATCTCATGTAGCGCAGCAGTGTCACAGATATCCACTTGCTGGAACTCATAACGCGCGCTATCGGACACCGATGCCAAGGACTCAGTGTTGCCAGCATAAGTGAGCTTGTCGATGTTGCAGACAGCAACATCGGTATTCGCGATCAAATGGCGTACTACGGCTGAGCCGATAAAGCCGGCACCACCGGTAACAATAATACGTCTGGTCACTTGCTGCGCTCCTTGGGGTACCACTGAATCAGTAGTTGTTCATATTGGGAAAGGATGTTTTCCCATGTGAAGTTCTCGTTGAATCGGCGAGTGCTTTCATTTTTCATTGTCACTCGCAAAAAGTTGTGGTCGTCGCGCAGGTACTTATCAAACAAAGCGGCACAGTCCTGCTCGTCTTTGAAGTACACCGCGGCATTACCTGCCACCCAACGATTAAATTGATTGTCGTGCGCAATAACCGCACAACTGGCGCCTAATGCTTCAACGAGCGATGGGTTCGTCCCACCCACGCGGTGACCATGAATATAGAACCTACTGTAGAATCGTAATGCCCGCACGACTGATTGTTCGTATATGGCACCTGGGAAGATAACTTCATCACTGGCAGCTTCCATTACTTTTTTATGATATGGAACTTTATCAGGAGTAAAATTACCCAGCACAATCAGTTTATGATTACGATTTTTTTTACTGAACCCATCGACTATTTCATAAAAAGAATTTTCAGGTTCGGGTCGAGCAATGACGATTGAAAATCCACCGACTGTTAACCCGTATCGGTCCAAACAAGTTACATCGGCATCCAATACTTCGTCACCACCATAAGGGATCATTGTCACTTTCGACTCTGAAACTCTGGTAGCAAGATGCGACTTGATAAGAGGGTGATCTGCCACCAAATGATTGCCGACCCAGCATCCAGCTCTCTCATTGAGCCAAAACCAAGCCTTTGCGATTCCTCCCCACTTATCTCGCTTCCATTCAATCCCATCCATGTTGATTACATTTACTTGGCCTTTAACTCTTTGAAGCACGTTAAATAAGGCCGTGTTATAACCGAGGGTAAGAAACAAGCCTTTTTGACCTAGAGCATGCGTTGTGGCTTTCCAGTCAAATACAACAGTACCGCCAGCACCAGAGCGGGATACGGGAATATGTATCCTGTTGATGCCATTCCATTGACTGGTTGAAACCTCACCTTCACCAGTTTCCTGGCAATAGACTGTTACTTCCCAGCCATTTCTTGTCAGATACAGTGAAAGTTTTTCCGCGAACGTCTCGAATCCGCCATGTCTTGCTGGGATTCCGCGGATCCCAAGGATAAATAATTTTTTCATCGGACTCTGCAATCTATAGTTAGTAATATTCGCCACATATCAAACGAACTCATCAGTTAGCGATGATATTTTTACGACGAGACTCGTTGTTCAAAAAAACCTCGAAAAGCCATAACACCAAATAAAAACCAAAACGAAAAATGAAAGTTACTACATATTGAAAAAAACAATATGGCCTGCGCTTTGCGAATCTAAGCACATTTCACAAAATATTAACGCGTAACGCGATAGACAGATTTCAATCCCGCCCAAAAACAGAAAAAACGGATTAGCATGTAAATCTTTGCATGAGTTATGAAAAATAACTCACGAAGAATAAGCCATCTCATTTAACAAGCGGATAACTTTAGATTCAAACCTTTCCAAACTAAACTCGCGAGACCGCATTAGAGCCCTATGCGAAAATTCTTGGTAGTTTTGAGACGACTTAGAAAGCGAATATATAGTGTCGCGAATAAGCAATGTATGTTTTGAATCGATTAAATAACCCTCGACTCCATCTCGAATAATTTCTGCTGGGCCTCCTACAGGAGGAACAATAACAGGCAGTCCAAAGGACATACCCTCCAGTATTGTCAAACCAAATGTTTCAACCCACCCATCTCTTTTAGACAAATTCAGTAACAGGTGCGAGCGCTCATAAAACTCCGCCAATTTTTGTTGTCGCGCATGAATTTCTAAATTAGATGGAAGCTCAATTTTTTCAAAAAATGTACCAATCTCTTCAGAAGTAGCATTTAATACAAGAGTGAACTTTAACTCTTTATACCCTCTACATAGATTAGCTATTTCGACAAACTCTAAAACACCTTTGTACTTTTTCAATGAGCAAACCATCAAAACCCGAAACTCACCGACGACTTCTTTAGTCTTTACGACTGGAAAACCATCCAAACCATTATGTACAATCTCATACTTCAGCCCACTGAAACTCTCAACCTGCCTCAAGTACTTCGATACGTATATTACTTTCTCAGCCGCGATTTTTATAATACACCGCAGGAAAACCTTAAGTGGCTTAGGCTTTATCGATGTTTCATGCACATGATAGTAAACTGGTATTCCCTTAATTTTTCCCGCAATAGCCGCCCCAAACGGCATCATTGTATTCACATAAAATACAGTATCACCGCGACTGTATTTCAGGCATTGAAAAAATAGAGAAACCTGGGAATACACGTAATACAAAAGAGTTACTAGCTTGTTCTCCGATCGTCTGTAGAAAAGTATCCTCTGAGCATCACCCAACCCCGAAAGAAAGCCATCCGAATGATCGCTAGTGACCACCTCAGTTTTATTATCATTTTTGCTGGCAATTTTTATTATTTGCGATAACACCTTTGGACTACCGCTACGATCATTAAAGAGATGGAAGAAAACAATTTTCCTTTGCTTCATTTATTAGCCCTTCAATGGCAAGGTATTACTTAATGTAGTAAAGCGCTCAGTAAGGGCAATACAAACCCAAAAAATCGCAATAGAGTGTGCCGGAATTGACTGACTGGAAAAAACCATTGCCATCAAGAATGCTACAAGAGCTGCACCGACTTTCACTTGATTAATATCAGCCACCTTACTTACTGCCAACCTTCGAACAGCTACTAAGCCGCGCCGAATTACTGAAATCATGAAAAAGAAGAAAAGTAGCAGCCCAAAAATACCAGTATCATGTAGTAGTGCTAAAGGTAGGTTTGATATCCATGCGCTACGATGGCTATCCGAACCGACTAGTTCTGGCGCAAATGAGTATATTTCGCTAAAGCTGTAGATACCATTCCCCAAAAACGGGTTCTTAAGTATCGACTCTGCTGCAAGTCCCCACATAATAAATCTAGTCCTAACAGAGTGCGTTCTACCTACTATTTCATACTCTCCAAATTCGGCCATTACAAAATAAGATGCCGCACCTATAACCGCAACCAACAATAATGCCGCAAGTGTATACCAGACGAAGCCCCTTGCCTTATAACGGCTTCGCTTGATTAGCGCATAATAGATCCCAACAGACAACACATAGGAAACCCATGGTGCCCTAGAAAAAGAAAACAAAAGCGAAGTATGCAATCCTAAAACTAAAACCCACCACCAAATCTTTCTAGTTCTTCCAAGTGCAACGACAACCAGCGTTATTAGAGAAACAAAGACACCAAACAAGTTAGCCTCAGTAATACCTCCTCTAATTCGTGTTCCGCCACTCCCTTCCTGAAGCCAATGAATAGCAATATCAGGAAGCTGAACATGAAGAACTGAAGCCACATAGATTATAGAAAGGAATGGCCCACAAAACCAAGCCAACAGCAAAAACAACTTCGACCTAAATATAGTGAATGGATTAGCCCTTAGCCAAATAGTTACATAATAGAAACTAATTGCAAATAGTAACCCCAAGAACATTTTAAGAGACCAGGCGGGGACTGGACCAGTTGCAGAAGAAAAAAAAGTGAGTACGACCCATACAACTAGAATAATTCCAGTCTGAGGAAGTCTAAACGAAACTTTTGAACCAAGTAACAACATACATACGGTCAAAAAAAGCGGAACGGACAGTATCCGCTCCAAAGTCAAAGTATTACCACCAAACGACCACTCTATATTATTAAAAGTTACCGTAAACCCTATTATAAGAGCTAGTACATACCGAGTAGACAATCTTGATATGGGAATACCATAGGTGTGTAGCGAGGTCATAATACTCCTGAGTTTTCACTTTTTAAATTATCTGAAAAGGCATTATGAAGGTAATTCCAGGAGGACATGCGCATGGTTTCTAACTTTGATCTACTTTGTACAAAATCAGCATCTTCTTTTAACACACTATCAATATCGCACAAAGATTGGATGAATTGCTTCGACAAACTTAGGTTATCAAGCAAACCTTTTATTCTATTTGCTCCACTTTCTGGCTGGGTTGTTATGAATGGAATCTCGAAATTCGCAGAAAATGCGGTCCCATGGAACGAGTTAGTAACCACAAAAGATGCATTTGAAAAAAGCGAAATGTAATCAGATGGACTAGCGTCCATTATATGATGATCCGCCCGATACCCAAGATAAGGATCCTGATCAATCGCGATAACTTTTAGCCCCAATATACTTCTTACTCTGTTTACAGCTTCTCTCGTCAATGGGTCTTTCTTCAGGGTATATACAAGTATGTACTTATCAATTTTCTTATTTTGAGATTTTTTCCCGCCGATCACTTGCAACCACTCCTGCTTGTTAAGCATCAGTGTGGGATCTAACGTATGGTGGATCTCCTTACCATCAAGTAAATATTTAAGCTTTACCGCAGTATCTTCTTCCCTTACGGAAATACTATGGAATGTCGCGAGGTTTCTTTTAACATCGAGAGCTTCGGCTTCTGTATATGTGTATGATCCTGAACTTGACGAAAATGAGATTTTTTTTGCCTCTGTGGCAAATTCAAGCATGTAGTTCAGGTCCAGTTTTCCCGTGATTTTGGGATTCCAAATTTGATCACTTCCGCAAACCACATAGTCAAATTGCTTCGAAACATCCTGGAGTTCTTTAAAACTATTACACTCCTCGGTCAAACTATAATTACCTTCAATAAACAGCTTAAACTTTTTTATGAGACGTCTTCTTGGTACTAGTCTAAACAAGTCTTTGCCAGCTCTTAAAACGCTACGCACACTGCCATCTACACGAATAAGTTTAAGGGTGTTTCTCAACTCATCGCTTTTATAGTCTATAATTTCAACATTACCAAAAGCGCTTAATACTTTTTGGCTCGCTAGAGCCTGTAGAGTGCCACCATAGCTGTTAGCATAATGGATAGTAATTAGTGCAATTTTCAAAATATTGAATCCTCTGAAGGTGGCTTCACCCGCGTCTGAAGGCCTGGGCTATGTACTTATTTATGACATTGAACTCATGACCGGAATCAACGCCTTAAAACTTTCATACTATAAAAGTCACATGGCGCCCTGCAAACTAATTATCTCTGAAAAACGTGCACTTAAGATCTAGCCTTCGCAGATTGGAAAACAAATTTTTTAGCACCATACATGTAGAACGCCAACAATATTGCATTACTAATCACAGTTGCTATTGCTGCACCTGTAGTGTGTAATTTTGGTATCAACAGTAAATTAAGCACAAGATTTATCAGCGCCACACTCATCATATATTTTACTTTGATTTTCATGTGCTGCTGAGTTACTAATGTTGCACCTGCACTGGATGCCACAAAAATTATCGGCGCAGATAGTGAAAGAATTTTCAAGATTCCCGCAGAGGCCCTGTACTGCTCTCCAAAAAATAACGGCACAGCCCAATCTGCTGAAATATATATCGTTATCATAGCCGCAGCGCCCAGCACGAGCATTGCCCAATTCCCCGTACGGTAAACTTGATAAAACTTTTCAGGCTCATGATTTGCCCACCGATGAATTTTCGGTGTCAAAAAGCGCTGATAAATAACACTAGGTAATAAATACACGGCGGTCATTATTGTAAACGCAACACTGTATATTCCGGCCTCTTGATTTCCCGACATATACTTAAGCAACACAATGTTGCTTTGAAAGTAGATCAAATAGGAAAACGCAGCCATCCCGAACGGCCAGCTTTCACTAGCTGCAGTTAGAGCCGTCGGATTAGTACGATCCCCCCCCAAAGAATTATGCGCATGCCCTTTTAATTTAAGAACTCCATTTTTCATCGCTGACAGCTCAGGGAGTGCAAAAATAAAAAAAACTATAGCAACAGCAGCGTAAAACAATGCATACACTTCAACGCTAATATATTCAATATAAACCGTAGTTGCTACCAAGACGATTATAAATCGCAAGAGATGCGGAAGTAATTGCCACAGTGCCAACTTAGTATATCTCTCCTCCAATTGCAGCTTGCTACTTACCAATTCAACTGACAACTGACCAAGGATATAAAACGAAAGAACCATTAAAATGTGTTGCGACTCAGAATCGTGACTAAAAGTACCAGCTCCAAAGATTATAATAAGCATTAATATAATCGTACTAACCGCTACAAATTTGATTGATGGCTTTATCCATCTAACTGCTGCCCAACCTTCCGCCCCAAATGCCTTCAACCAGAATTGAGATATTCCGAATCCCGCTAAAGGAGCAAGAAGGGTAATTGTACTTAGTGCGGAAAAAAAAATACCGAAGCTCGCACTACCTAGGCCACGCGCGAGCAAAACCTGAGTTAAAAATGCAAAGCCTGCACCTGATAATGATCCGATCCATAAAAGAGATATTGCTTTAATTGCATTTTTTTTCATCATCGTGTTTTCAATTCAACAAGAACAGCGTTAATAAATATCTCAATAGTCATGGCTATCTAACGACCGATCAAATCTCAACTTGCAAAATGCCTGACACTCGATCAGGACTTGTGATTTTATCGTGATAATACTATTACACCACGCTACCGCCCCAGGATTTAACGACATATTCCTGAGGGCGTGAAGAGAGCCATAAATTTAGTTATTACACCACTGCACTTGTGCATTTCACTAACACACACCTAGCGGGTTATTGTTACACTGACAACCCGCATGGTTGACTATCCTTCTTGTCTTTTCTCTCCTCCTTACTTTTCAAGCACCATCCGAAGTGTATTGATAATGATAATATCCATAATTAGTATAACCGTACTTATCGGATGCTTTTTTCTGAACACCATTGAAAATTGCACCTTTAACCGATGTACCATTCTGTGCAAATCTCTTCACCGTCAAATCAATCTCCCTAGCCGACGTCAGCCCAGAGCGCGTAACTATCAAGCTAGTGCCAGATTGACGACCTACAATAGCAGCATCAGTCACAGCTAATATTGGCGGCGTATCAATTATTACTAAGTCATACAAGCTTCCGACACTATCCAACAGATCGGTGAAATTTTGATGCATTAAAAGCTCTGAGGGATTGGGAGGAATCTCCCCGCGGCTGATAAAATCAAAATTTTCTGACGCGGTTTTTCTAATGGCTTTCGCTAAATCACATCTCTTGATTAACAGATCTGATAACCCATCCTTTTCAGTGCATCCAAGAACTTTATGCAGATACCCCTTACGCATATCTCCATCTATTAACAATACTCTCAGCCCTGACTGAGCAATGACTGCAGCCAAGTTTGCGGACACGAATGTTTTGCCAACCTGGGGACTTGGCCCAGATATCATTAGTCTATTATTATTGGACTCCAACATTGCAAAGTGCAAACTTGTGCGCAAGCTGCGAAGCGCCTCAATAGAAAGATCTGTTGGATGACTTAAGGCGAGCAATGATGCTTTTCTTGATGAACGATCAGCTGATCGCGAAAACTTATCTTCTTCCGTCTTCTGCAAGATACTAAATGGAATTGACGCATATACCGGCAGACCAAATTGTTCAATTGATTCAGGATTTTCTAATCCCCGGTTTAGGGATCTACGAACGAGCACTATTGAAATTGCAATAAAGGCACCGGCCAATGTTGCAACTACTACAACTAGCAACCGCTTAGGTTTAACCGGCTTACGCAAATTCACATCTGCAGTGTCGATAACATGGACGTTTCCAACTGTACCCGCACGCATTACATCTAATTCTTGGGACTTATTCAGAAGCTGAGTATATATAGCAGTCCCGACTTCTACATCCCGCGTGAGGCTCAACAACTCTTGTTGAGTCGCAGGTAAATTTTCTACTTTGGTTGCTAGCCCATTTTTCTTCTCATTAAGTTCAGCCAGCTGAGATAGAAGAGCGCGATAAGCAGGATGTTGTGGCGTAAATTTTCTATCCATCTCCGCTTGCTGCAACTTCAACTCCGAAATACTTGTATCTATAGAGACAATCTGATCCAAAATCGCCTTTGTTTCCAAAGTGATATCTATCGACTTTTGCCTGATCTGATACTTGTTTAGCGCGTCTCCTGCTCTATCCAAATCCTTACGAACTTGAGGAAGCTGTTTTTTAAGAAACTCCAAGCTCTGGGCAGCTTCTGCTGAGGTCCGTTCAACATTCTGCAATACATACAAGTCAGTAACTTTGTTTAGCGTGAGAATGGCTAGACTTGGATCTTTACTTTCTAGGGAAAGTCCGATAATTCCGGAATCTTTCCCACGTTCAGCCACATCAAGTGCGTCTTGATAGTCGAGGATTGTCGTAAGCCTGGGATTGCGAGTCACCCAAAATTGAGTGCCAGGATTACCGCGCATTTCTTCAACTTGAATTTTTACACCATGTTGATCGAAGTCCTTTCCGACCTCACTCACTGCTAGCACATTGTCATCTTCATCAAACAGAGTAAAACTGCCACTCTCTCCTGCAACCAGAGTTAAATTTTTTCCTAGTTGATCATCAGGAAGCTCCAGTTTAAATATTTTCAATGTCTCCCCACCCCAAGCGAAGCTATTGAGACCGAATAGAGCCGGGGATAGTTGTCCAGGATTAGAACTGCGAAACTTCCGCGCGAGAAACTCTCCAAATACTGGAAAATAATTCGGCTCAGTTATGATATCAAGTTTTAAATCATCGATAGTTTTACCAATTATCGAACGAGACTTAATTAGCTCAATTTCTGTCGCTGAGGGTGATTCCTTTCCAAGCATACTACTGACATCGGAAAACCCTAAAACGTCATTCTTTTTTGCTTCAACCTGCAGCATCGCAGTCGCTTGATAAATTGGGACGGCTAAAAATGCGTAAGCGATCCCAACAACCATAAACGTGCCGGTAATCGCGGCAATCAACCATCGATGGTCTATGAGGCTACCAATAAGACCAAGAAGATCAATTTCATCATTTTCGTCATTTTTTACTTGGATTATCGGTGCTTGTTGCTGCATAAGATTGCTTTTATGCCTCTAGTTCAATTCAAATTAAACAATTAACGTGCAAAACGTAGAGCCCATGCATGCGACGCTTCGTTTATTAGTGCATAGGTATGCACAAACGCGGGCTTGCCTTGACGATAAGGGTCAGCTATCTCACGATCATTCTGCCATTTGCCCAAAAGAAAAACCTTTCCACGGGCCTCAGGAGAGATGCTAAATACCCCATCAAGATGATGTTTCTCCATCACCAAAATTAGATCTGATTCTGCGACAATTTCCTTCGTTAGCTGACGCCCAAAATGATCAATAGGAGTATGCCCATGCTCCTCAAGCACAACTTTAGCCAGCGCTTCCATCGGATGGTCTTTTACGGCAGCTAGCCCGGCCGAATCAATTTTTATTTCCGTTCCAGCCATCGCCTCACGGAATAGGGTTACCGCTGTAGGGCTTCGACAAATATTGCCGATGCAGACGATTAGAATTCGCTTAAACAAGTTCATCACCCTCGTCTTTTTGATAACATTTTCATCACAAACAAAACACCATAACCATGTACCTTAAACTGCAAGACACTTGACTACCAACTAGAGACAGTTAGCACTCAGCACTTCCGGATCGCAAAACAAAGAAAGTTTTCAGCAACCAAAAGCATTGCAATTATTATCATGGAATTATGCATAACGCGAGAAATTGTACGTGACCAAAAATAACATTCTAACGTTAACCACAGCCTCCTCCTTTACATGCTGGACTTGTAAATAACATTTTTGCCTAGCAGGAGATATTTTCAAACGTCATAATTGAGCGCATAGGTCTTGATAGCACAGTTAAACTTATCAAATAATTACAACGAACACCAAATTTTGCACGTACCTGACAATGCAAAAAGAACGTAAGTACCAAATATTGGCTACTCAAATTGTAACTCATACCACACGTTAGTCTTTGTCTACATTTGCAAGTGGTATCGACTTGGTTATTTTGTCAAAATTTTAGTAAGACTATCTTATAGGTACCGTAATGAAATATCCCGTCCTGACACTATCCTTTTTTTTGATGTTATACGCCAATGTTACTTTTGCGACAGATGTCGGTGTTTTCTATTACCCTGGATGGAACAAAACGACCGTTGACTCTTGGGGAAAAATCAAACCCTATCCAGAGAGAGAACCATTACTGGGGTGGTACAAGGAAGGAACTGACACATATACAAAAACGTATACTGCATGGATGAAAGAATATGGAATTGATTATGTTATTTATGACTGGTACTGGGAAAAGAATGGCGGTGTACAGGACACCACTTATGCGATTGACTCGTTTATGAGAAATTCAAGCCCTTCCTCGATTGAGTTTTCTCTACTCTGGGCTAATCACTCCGGCACACCTGTTAGCTACAAGCAATTCGACGAAATCATAAACTACTGGATCACTCATTATTTTAGCAACGAACGATATAAAAGAATCAATGATACACCGGTTGTTTATGTGTTTTCCCATGATCGACTAAGCGCTGACGCAAAAACGTTTGGCGCAACACCTAAAGAGTTGCTTAGGCGGGCCCGTGCGGCAGCAGTTAAAGCCGGGTATAAAGGTATATATTTCGTAGGTTCTGCGTCAGCGGATAAAAAACGCTTGGACTTCACAGATTTAGGGAATACCTATGATGCTCTATCCGCTTACAACTACCACCTTGGATCCGCTGAAAAAAGCGCCAGAAGAAAGCTATCTACTAGCTATCCAGATCTTGCCGCTGGTTATGCTCAATCATGGAAGCGAATTATAAGCAAAAGTAGTATTCCCTACATCTTACCACTGACTTCAGGTTGGGACAGATCCCCATGGGGTGGTAGTGCCGATCCAATCCATGATCGGTCAGTAAGCACACCAGAGAATTTTTATGAGCACTTACAAAAAGCTAAGAGCACTTTAAATAGATACCCCAATCAGACGCTAAACTCAGTTGTTATTTGCTGCTGGAATGAATACGGAGAAGGATCATATATCGAACCAACAAAAAAATACCAATTTAGATACCTGGAGGGAATTAAAAAATATCTAAAATAATAAAATGCGACTGAAGTTTTTTGGAAATCCACCTTTAACGAGTAATGCCGGGCTCGAGATGCCCGGCCTATAGATCATTGAAGGCATTTAAATTTTAAGTAGCTGGTTATCTTTTGGTGATTCGACTGAAAATCATCAGCCACCCGATATGCGGGCCCGACAATCATTTCGTTTTCTATACTAAATCGGTCACCCAGTCGTTTTTCAAATTCTAGAATATATTTCAGATGCGACTCAACCGAGGTTCTTCCATCGTTAATCAATATATTCAGACTTTTATTGGACGGGGTATATTGAGTATGCTTGAACTTATCCAAAAACAAATTGTTCATTGCTGTATTTCTAGGTTTTTTTCTGTTCACAAACTTCATCAACGGGTTTTTATAAAGCAACTTAAATGCATAGTAGATGATTTTTTCTAACCTTCCGTCGTGCTTCAATAGTGCGCCATATGGATCACCTCCAATTGAAAACATACTCCCTAGATTAGGGTACACAAACTCTTGATACGAGTGGCGTGCAATATGGAATGTTTCAATATTATCTGCTATCTCCTCTACTCTCCCCTTAACAAACTTAAATCGAGCGCAAAGAATTATAAAATCATTACTTTGAAAGCGAGATTTTCGATGGCTAAATTCACAATTTTCCTTTGTTAGGGTTATTAGCTCTCCATTTTCATCTATGCAATCTACTGAAATAATATTCTGAGATATTGCATATCCGTATGCACCAGCATTCATGCACACCCCACCGCCGATACTTCCTGGGATTCCTTCCAGCCCCTCAAAACCGTCTGCTTCTTCAAGCACAGCAATACGAACAAAATCCTGCAATGAATAGCCGCTATCGACCTCGACGACACCTTCACACTTTCTAATACTGGTTAGATTTTTAGTGGATAAAATTACAGAATACTCAATCTCATCAAAGAGAAGTATATTGGATGTGAACCCAATAACTTTATACGCAACCTTTTTTCCAATTAATTTTCCAACTGCCAACTTCATCTTCTCTCGTGATTGAGGGCAGATAAAAAGCTTAACCAAACCACCGGACTTAAAATATGTATCGTATTTTATCTCGTAATTTTCTTTGAACCAGATGCCTTCTTGAACCAAGAAACTCTTCACATCTAATAGCTCTTGATCCATTGGATGAACATCTCCAACCTTGAGTTTATCGATTGTTTTTTCAGCGATCATTTTATTTCCCGACAATCACAATGAAATGGATTTTAAGTGCTTATCCGAGGCCGATAACGGATAATAGTTTCTGCAATCTGTCATTTAAACACGAGTCACAAAACTGCCTCTCAGATGTTCCACATTTCAAACTATCATATTTGCTTTCAAAGCAGCACATTTCAATGCATTCACACTTCTCTACATCCCAAGCCTCATCCAGCATATCTTTAGATCAGAAATTTCGCGTTTGCTGTTCGATTGCGCCTGCTTTTTACGTACATCATATTGGCAAATCATGCAATAGGCTCATGAATGTTAAAAAAAATCTACTTTCTCGTAATTAACAGTGATTTTTATCGTGATAATCACACACTATTTGGAATCTCTTTTAAAACTGCCATCCTTCGACACCTGATCCCGCCAAATTTTAGCCAATTAGCCATGATTAATCGATTGGATAATCATATATTGACGTTTTTGGTACTCCCCCGAAATGATCGCCAATCACTAGGCACGCAACTCAAATCAATTTCCGCGTCGCAAATAACATCACATGCGAAATCACGACAATAAATAACTATTTATGTTTTTTTCTTTGTCACAGTATAAATTTGTATGCAAGCTGCATCAGTTTTTTGCCCCCAAGTAAATTTACTCATTTGGTGGCTGATTGTTGAATTCAATTTATACCGAAATTTTTAATACAGGACTTTCTCATGATCCGTAAATGCCTATTCCCCGCCGCTGGCTACGGCACTCGCTTCCTGCCTGCCACAAAGGCAATGCCCAAGGAAATGCTGCCGGTTGTGAATAAACCGCTGATCCAGTACGGCGTAGAGGAAGCTCGGGACGCAGGCCTTCAGCACATGGCTATCGTTACCGGTCGTGGCAAACGGGCTTTGGAGGATCACTTCGATATCAGCTACGAGCTGGAACATCAGATCCGCGGCAGTGATAAGGAAAAGTTTCTGTCGAGCACTCGCGAGCTGATGGAGACGTGCACCTTCTCTTACACCCGCCAGGTAGAGATGAAAGGGCTTGGGCATGCCATTCTCTCTGGCCGTCCGTTGATTGGTGACGAACCTTTTGCGGTGGTCCTGGCTGATGACCTGTGTTTGAACCTCGGCGGCGATGGTGTGCTGTCTCAGATGATTGCGCTTTATAAGCAGTTCCGCTGTTCGATCGTGGCGATCCAGGAAGTGCCCAACGATCAGACGCACAAGTACGGGATTATTGCTGGTGAGCAGATTCGCGAAGGCATCTATCGGGTCAACAGCATGGTTGAAAAGCCTAAACCGGAAGATGCTCCGTCTAACTTGGCGATCATTGGTCGTTATATCCTGACGGCCGACATCTTTGACTTGATTGCCGATACCGAGCCTGGCAAGGGCGGGGAAATCCAGATTACTGATGCGTTGATGAAGCAGGCACAGAGTGGCTGTGTGCTGGCTTACAAATTCGAGGGTAATCGTTTCGACTGCGGTGGCGCGGAAGGCTACATCGACGCAACCAATTTCTGTTTTGAGAATTTGTATAAGAAAGGCCTGTAAACGGTATTTCTCAGCTCTTGGGTGCCGCGTTTCTGAGCGGCCATAAACCTTTTGCAAGGCAGACCACTATGAACGCTTCCAGATCACCCATCGACGTTGTCTATAAATCGCTGGACCCTTTTGCACCCGGCAATATGGTTTTGGGGCAGAAGCTCACCGAGGGCAATAGTGGATTGATGGCCTGGTTGCGGACTTACGAAAGAGCTCCCTCCTCCTCTTCACCACAACCAAGGTTGTTGGTGGAGCGCATCGGGCTTTTTCCTTCCTCGGGGTGGATTCGATGTGCGACCGCCAATCCGATTGCCGCACTGGAGCATCTTCGGTCGCTGTATGCCAGTAAAGCGCTGGACACGGACGAAACTGACGGCCTCAGCCTGACTTTCACAGAATGGCGCTTCAAGGTTCATATCTCGCAGACGCGGTCGGAAATCCTGCTGAACGTAGAGAGTCGTGGCGATGTTGAGCTGATGCAGTTGAAGACGGCAGAGCTGCTGGCTCGGATTGATGAGAAAAGCAGTAGTGAGTTCTGATACCGCCCTTTTGCCAGGAGTCGCTATCAAGCTGAACTTTACAACCGTGAGGCCTTGGCAGAAGTGCGCCAATGAGGCTGTATAACCGCCTTTTCCGCCCCCGACAGAGCCACAGCAATCGAGTTCAAGGCCCCCTCAGCCGTATACTTTGGAATGCTCGTACTCAACATGATGATCGCTAGCCCCAGCACCAGGGCCTGCGGGGGGATTTTACGGACTTGCTTTTTCTCCAGCCTGTAAAGAAACACACAGGCCGCTGCTGATCCGACAACCGCTCCCGCAACAGCTTCCGACAGAGGATGGATCGACTGCGCGACATACTGGACGCTGAACCACCAGGTCGACAGCAGACCCGCACCCAGTGCCAACCATCGAAGGCGGTGATCCAGTTGGCGCAAAAGCAAACTCAGGACAACGGTCGACACCAGACAGGCGTTCATCGCGTGGCCGCTGATGACTGCGATATCCAGACTTTCCAGGCCAATTCCCCAGCCCTTGAAAAGCACTTTACTGAGACCGACGACGAAATAGGCTGCGGACAGCACACCTAGCCATAGGAGGGCGAGTTTTCTTGATGCTGTGCACCATAACCAACCGGCGACAACCAGCGCTGCGGGCAACATGACGGTGATGCCGGCGTATTGAGCGATGTAAAATTTTGACTCCAATCTACTTCCTCACGCCTCATGCAGACTTCTAGTGTTTGAATAGGAGCAGGTGCTCAGGGGGTAAAAATTCAGCGATCCAAAAAGCACTTTAGACGTTTCTCAACGATGGCGACCGAATAACTCGCGACGTGCATCGCCAGCCCCTCCTCCACCAGCGCCTCAAGCAAGGCAACTTGTGCAGCGAAGCGCTGGTCGCGGTTGAGCTTTCGAGAAGCGTGCATCTGATCGATCAATACATGAGTCACTTGATAGGGCGTATTGACTCGCACGCGCCCCAGCCAGACGGGAAGTCTTTTTGCGGTTTTAGTTTGGCTGCTGTCCAGTACGCCCGTTGTCTTATCTGAAGAAGTGCTTTTCGAGTTTTCCATTACCTCTTCAAATACGTCGGTTAACTTTTTTAGTGCGTAGCCAAGCATCAAATCATCAAACGCATCCAAAAACATATACCTCTTCACTTTGTGAAGTCGTTTCTACCAAGCAGACACTTACTATTATCACATTACACTTTATCCGATGCCTTTATTGGACGTATTCTAACGATCACACCCTCAACAAATAACATATGTTTACGCACTGACTTGTCACCGGCAACTTAATCGACTTTTTATAACAATTATCAAGACCGCTACCAAACTAGTTAAACTTTAACAATATCGCTAAAACAAGTAACTATTGCGAAAGTTCGAAAAGAATCCTGGAGCCAGATAATTTGTGCCGGGCGCTAACCGTCAGATGAGTTGAACCTGATCGCCCGATTGGGTTCCTATCTACGGATACCGCGCTTCGCCATTCAAACACCTGTTTTCAGGTAGTTGCCCCCGGAGCCACCGATACACGCACACACCCTTGAGCGGCTGTCAGCGCTCGGGTAATGTCATCAGACCCATAGGACAGAGCACGCCCATGACTTCCAAGCTGGAACAACTCAAACAAATGACCACCGTGGTTGCCGACACCGGTGACTTCGAAGCGATCGCTCGTGTTAAACCGGTGGACGCTACTACCAACCCTTCTTTGCTGCTCAAGGCAGCGGCCATTCCCGGGTATGCCGAGTTGCTGAATGCTTGTGTCAGCGACTGCAAGGGCGATGTAGGTCTGGCCAGCGACCGTTTTGGCGTCGCGGTGGGGCAGGAAATTCTCAAGGTGATCCCTGGTCGCATTTCCACGGAAGTGGATGCGCGCCTGTCGTTCGACACTGACGCCGTATTGAAGCGTGCGCATCGTCTGATCGAGCTGTACGAAAAGGCCGGCATCGGTCGCGACCGCGTGCTGATCAAGATTGCTTCCACCTGGGAAGGCATCCGTGCTGCCGAGATCCTGGAGAAGGAAGGCATCCAGACCAACCTGACCCTGCTGTTCTCCTTCGCCCAGGCCGCTGCCTGTGCTGATGCCGGGGTGTTCCTGATTTCGCCGTTCGTGGGCCGTATCTACGACTGGTACAAGAAGGCCACCGGCAACGAGTACACCGGCGCGGACGATCCGGGCGTGCAGTCGGTGACGCGCATCTACAACTACTACAAGGCCAACGATTACAAAACCGTGGTGATGGGTGCCAGTTTCCGTAATCTGGGCCAGATCGAGCAGTTGGCCGGTTGCGATCGCTTGACCATCAGCCCGGACTTGATCGACAAGCTGGCGGCGGATACCGGCAAGCTGGAACGCAAACTGGTGCCGGGTCATGCCGGTGAGGCGCGCTTGAATCTCAACGAAGCGCAGTTCCGCTGGTTGTCCAACGAGGATGCCATGGCGACCGAGAAGCTGGCTGAAGGGATTCGTCAGTTTGCCCGGGACCAGGAGAAGCTTGAGGCGTTGCTGCAGGCCAAGCTGTGATCTGAGCCGGAAATGCAAAAAGGGCGAACCCTGGTGGGTTCGCCCTTTTTTGTGTCTGCTGCGCGATGGGTTGGCTTCGCGCTGGGAGATGTGGAGATTGGGCTGACGCTTTCGCGGGCAAGCCCGCTCCCACAAGGGATTTGTGGGCTGCCAGGTTAAATAGTCAAACGAAGGACCTGTGGGAGCGGGCTTGCCCGCGAAGAGGCGAGTACAGCCAACTTCGCATTGGGATCAATGCCGCTCCAGCGCATTCACCAGGTCATGGAACGCTTCGCGATTGGAATCGTTCAGGCCCATGAGGATCTTGTGCGCTTCAAGCACCTTGATCCGCACCACTTCTTCGGACTGATCCTGATCCGGCAAGTCGTCCAGGCACTCCGGGCATGCCACAGGCTGGTCAACGATGTTGAACACCTGCTCGAAGCCCATGGATTGCAACAGGCGGGTGATGTCTTCGTGGGTGGTGACGACGGTCGGCAGCAGGCCGACCTTTTGCCGCGACAGGATCGACAGCTTGGCCAGCAGGCCAAGGGTGGTGCTGTCGATGCTGCGGGTTTCGGTCAAATCAATCACGATCGCGTTGAAATTCATCGCGGTGAAGATTTTCTCAATAGTCGCATCCAACGCCGAACACAGGGTCAGGCGAACTTCACCGACGAACTTGAGGACGAAGGTGCCGTCCTGCTCGGCGAACTGGATTCTACCGGTACTCATTAAAGATTCCTGCTCAACACCAACAGGGCGATATCATCCGGCATCTCCCCTAGCGTGGCCAATCCAAAAACCTGCCGCAGACCATCCAGGCTGCCGCCCGCTGCCTTGACCCGTTGGGGCAACGCAGCTTCTTTTTCTTTGAGTGTGGGTTCTGGCAAAAGGTCCAGAATGCCATCAGACATCAGCGTCAGGCTGAACGTCGGGGGCAACTCCAGCACGTGGTCTTCGTAGGTGGCTTCATTGAAGAGGCCTACCGGCAGTCCACGCCCTTCCAGATAACGAACACTGTCGGGTGTGTACAACACAGGCAACGGCAAATGACCGCCGATGCTATAGGTCAACAAACCTGTCTCCTCGTCGATGACTCCACCGACCATTGTGACGTGTTTGCCCAGCTTACAACTGATCAGGCCCCGGTTGATATGACCAAGCACCTCTGAAGGCTTGAATTCCGGCAAAGTGCCACTGCGCTTTGACTCGAACAGCAAGCGCGTGGTCATGAATTTCAGCAGCACGGTGACGAAGGCTGAAGAAGCGCCATGTCCGGAAACGTCCGCCAGGTAGAACGCAACCCGACGCTCGTCGACCCTGAAATAGTCGACAAAATCACCCGACAGGTACAGCGACGGGATGATCTGGTGAGCAAACTTGAACTCGTCGATGGCCCAAGGGCTGACCGGCAGCATGTTCATCTGCACCTGTCGACCGGCGTTCTGGTCTTCCTGGAGCAGGTTCAGGCTGGCGGCGAGCTCACGGTTGGCCTTTTCCAGCTTCTCGCGGTAACGCTGGTTTTCCAGCAGCAAGCGCGCGCGATCCAGGGCCCGACGCACAGAGTGCTCGAGCACAGCCAGATCTTCGAGAGGTTTGATCAGGTAGTCCGCCGCGCCGAGGCGCAACGCCTCGACCGCGTCATTCATCACTCCGGCCCCGGACACCACGATCACCGGCGTTTGCGGCGACAGCTCGGTAATCTGGCGAATGAGTTCGAGTCCACCCATCTGCGGCATGCGCAGATCGCAGATGACCAAGTCGGGCTTGTCTTGCTCGAATACCTGAAGACCCTGCTGGCCATTGCTGGCCTGCAAGACGCTGAAACCACTGTCTTCCAAATAGGCGGCGAGGCTCGCGCGCACTACTTCGTCATCATCGATTATCAGCAGCGTGGCACTGGTTTTTGGCATGTGGGCAAACGGCGCCAGAATTAGGTTGGCGTAGCGGCTCGGGTTTTGGCCCGGCTCATACTACTGGATTCGCTTTCTAGCCTCTCTGTCGCACCGTTTTCGAGCATTTGCCCTACACACATGTACACCAGAGGTGCCCTTCTAAGGCGCAGACGGTACTCCCATCCGCGAGGCGTTTCAAGCTCACGCCGATGGTCGCTTGACGTCTACACTCCTCAAAGCACCAGGAGTTATAAGAACCATCAAAACCGTAACTCAACGGAAGGATCATAGCCATGAGTCAAACCAGTCGGGACTACAGCGAAAAGCGCGACTTCATCCGCATGCGGGTCGATGCCGATGTGTCGCTGATTCATGAGGGGGATGAGGTGCCAGCTGTCTGCCTAGACCTTTCCAGCAGCGGCATGCAACTGCAGGCGCCGCGCTTGTTCGAGTCAGGTGATCGGCTCAGAGTGCGTATCGAATCCGAGCACGCTGCGCTCAAAGGGCTCGAAGCCGATACCGAAGTGGTGTGGGTGAAGGAACAGCACGAGGGCGGCCAGAAACTTGGCCTTACAATCCTCAAGATGAAGTAACCCCGTACCAGACGAAAAAAGGCAGCCCGAAGGCTGCCTTTTTCGTTCTACCGGCCAGGATCAGAAATCGTCTTCGACGTGGCCATCCTTCACTTTGAATTCACGGTTTTGCAGGTAAGCGTTACGAATGAACGTGTACTTGTCGCCAGTGATCAACTTTTCCGAGGACAACAAGCTCGCTCGGGTATCGACGATGTTCAGACCGAAAGCCGAATTGCGCACCGGAATGTCATTGATGTAGCGGTACGGGCCGGTGTAACTATCGACGTACTTCGATGGCGCGTCACGCAGGGTACTTGGGCCCAGGAGCGGCAGCATCACGTACGGACCGCTGCCCACGCCCCAATAACCCAGGGTCTGGCCGAAGTCTTCATCGTTGCGCTGCAGGCCCATTTTGGTACCGACGTCGAAGAAGCCCAGGAGGCCGAAGGTGGTGTTGAAGATCAAACGTGCGGTGTCGACACCGGCTGCCGTTGGCTTGGCCTGCAAGATATCGTTGGCGAGGTTGGTTACATCACCGACGTTACGGAACATGTTGTGGATGCCGTCTTCGAGGAACTGCGGCGTCACGAACTGGTAGCCCTGGGCCAAAGGCTTCAGTGCATAGGTGTCGATCACGTCGTTGAATTTGTAGATCGGGCGGTTGATGCTTTCCCAAGGGTCGTCTTCCGAAGCTGCCTGGGCAACAAACGGAACCAGCATCGCACTGGCACATACACAAAGCTGAGCGAGATGATTGCTCCAGCGCATAGAAAAACTCCTTGGTTCATACCATCGCCGGGCGCTTGGCTCGACGCAAAGACACCTAGTATAAGTCGGAAACGCCATTTTAGGCAGCATTGCACCCGCATGCGTGCGGATGATTCCTGTCGATTGTGAGCGATTCACACCCATGTCACGCAACTGTCATCGACGATCCCTAGCCTTTAAGCTATTTCAGGGACGTTGACATGCCGCATGCCGAAACTTCGCCTCAAACCGCGCCAAACCTGACCGCCGTGTTGTTCGGCCTCAGTGGCTGCCTGGTGGATTTCGGCGCGCGTACGCGCCTGACTGGCGACCATTCGGCCGAATACGCCGAAGTAACGCCTGGTGCCCTCGACAGTGTGCACAGCTTGCAGCGCCAACAAATACCCTGCGCCTGGCTCGATGAACTGCCCCCTGCCCTCAGCCATTCCCTGGCCGGCGCGCTGCCGGAATGGATCAAACCTTCGCAACACCCCGCAACAATCAGCCCTTGGCCGGCACCGAATGCGTGCTGGCAAGCGCTAATGACGCTGAATGTCTCGCGTCTGGATGGCTGTGTGCTGGTCAGCGGCGAACCGCGCTTGCTGCAATCGGGGCTAAACGCCGGACTGTGGACGATCGGATTGGCATCCTGCGGCTCACTTTGCGGGCTCTCGCCCACGCAATGGCAAGCACTGTCCCAACAGGAACGGGACACCCGTCGCGGCAAGGCAACGGTACAGCTGTTTGGCCTTGGCGTGCATTCGGTCATCGATCACCTGGGTGAACTCGACACCTGCCTGGCGGATATCAACTTGCGCCGGCTCAAAGGCGAAAAGCCCTGATCGCCGCCTCACACCTACGAAGGCATGCAGGTTGGCCGCGAGTGGATTAATCTAAGGGAAGCCATAGATCTTTGGCGTACCGCCGCGGTCTATGCCAGTGCCATTCGAGAAAAGGAAGAACGCCATGCCTGCCCGCGAACTGCAAGAACAGCTCAATGCCCTGCGCGAGCAATTGGAGCAGAATCCTCCGCTGTCCGAAGCCGAGCGCGCAGACCTGCACGCGCTGATGCAACAGATCGAACTTGAACTTGAGCTCGAAACCAAGACGAAGGATGTCAACCTCGCCGATAACGTTAATCTGGCCGTCGAACGCTTCGAACTCGAACACCCCACCCTCGCCGGCACCCTGCGCCAAATTGGCCAGGCCCTGCACAGCATGGGGATCTGACCCCGCTGGATACAATGCAGGAGCGAGCTTGCTCGCGATGGTCGTTAACGAAAACGCGTGTTTACTGGCTAAACACGGTGCTCTTGAGACCATCGCGAGCGAGCTCGCTCCTACAGGAAATCGCTATTGACGGACCAGGCGATGGTTCGGCAACTGCACTTCTTCAGTACTGCGGTACGGATTGATATCCAGCCCGCCACGGCGCACATAACGCGCATACACCGTCAGTTTCTCCGGTTTCAGCAACCGTTGCAGATCGAGAAAAATCCGCTCCACGCACTGTTCATGGAAGTCCGAATGCTGGCGAAAGCTGACGATGTACTCCAGCAAACTGGCATGATCCAGCGCCGCGCCGCGGTATTCCACCGCTACGCTGCCCCAGTCCGGTTGACTGGTCACCGGGCAGTTGGATTTGAGCAAATGGCTGTGCACGCTCTCCTCGACAATGCGCGATTCGTCGCAACGCAGCAGTTCCGGACGTGGATGTTCATAGTTGCTGACACTGATATCCAAATCGTCGATGCACACGCCCGGCAATGCCACGACGCCTTCGGTTTCGACATCTTTCAGGCTGCGAATGCGCACGCCCACCGGCTTGCCGGCAGCGGCTGACAAGTCCTTGACCAGTGTCGCCTCAAGGCTCGCCGTGTCGGCGAATGGCGTCTGGTTCAGGGAGTTGAGGTACAGCTTGAACGACTTCGATTCGATGATATTCGGCGAATCCGCCGGAATGCTGAACTCTCCGATCGCCACCACTGGCTTGCCCGACGGCAACAGCCACGACAGTTCGAAGCAGTTCCAGAAGTCCACGCCCTTGTACGGCAGCGTATCAGCCGTCAGGCCCAGCTCGGCCCACTTCGCGGTACGCGGGATCGGGAACAGCAGGGACGGCGTGTAAGTGGCGATGTATTCGCTGGATTTGCCCAGCGGCGAGTGTTCGGCTGCGGGATGCATGGCGGAAACCTGACTGAAGAATCAGCGGATTCTAACAGCCTTTGCTCCCGCCTTTGAGTGCTTACTGACTGACTGTCAGTTTGCCGACCATACCGGCTTGATAATGACCGGGAATATTGCAGGCAAACTCCAGATTGGCCGCCTTGCTGAAGGTCCAGGTCAGCTCGGAAGTTTTGCCCGGCTCCACCAGCACGCTATTGGGGTCGTCGTGCTTCATGCCACTCTTCATCTCGTGTCCCATGGCGCCGTGATCCATACCGGCCATCGCGCTGTGGTCCATTTCTTTCACGCCTGTAGGCGTGAGCATGCCGCTTTGCTGCATCTGCAGCATTTCCTGCTGATGCCTGGCATGCATCGCCGCATCCCCCAGGTTGAATTCGTGCAGCAACTGGCCTTTATTCACCAGCACGAAGCGTACGGTTTCCCCGGCCTTGACGTCGATTGTCTTGGGGGTGAACGACATGTCACCCATCACCACTTCAACACTGCGAGTTGCCTTGGCCGCTGGCGCCGGTTGACCGAAGTCATAGCTGTGCGTTCCTGACGCCCATGCCAGCGGACTCAATACCCACACACAGGCGGCCAGCATCACGGATTTGCGCAAAAACATCGTCGTACTCCAACAAAATAAGGTTCAGCCTGTGGAAAACTCTAAACTGCCACCGCTGCCCGTAACCTGACAGCCAGATTACAACTTTGTCAGGTTGGCCTGTACCGCCATCGCCCACGGTATAAAGCCTTCGTTCCATCAAGAAACCCGAGTCGCCCATGAAACTGCTGATCGTCGAAGACCAACCGAAAACTGGCCATTACCTGCGCCAGGGCCTGACCGAGGCCGGTTTCAATACCGAACTGGTGGCTGATGGCAGCACCGGCCAGCAATTGGCGTTGAGCGGCGAATATGCCCTGCTGATTCTCGATGTCATGCTACCCGGTCGCGATGGCTGGCAGATCCTGCAAGCGGTGCGCAGCGCGGGCCTGGACACGCCGGTACTGTTTCTGACCGCTCGTGACGCCGTGGAGGATCGGGTTCACGGCCTGGAACTCGGTGCCGACGACTACCTGGTCAAGCCCTTCGCCTTTTCCGAACTGCTGGCCCGGGTACGCAGCCTGTTGCGCCGCGGCAGCTCAGCGCCCCAGGAAACCAGCCTGCAACTGGCCGACCTGCGCCTGGACCTGATCCGCCGCCGAGTGGAGCGCAGCGGCCAACGCATCGATCTGACGGCCAAGGAATTCGCCCTGCTGGAAATGCTCCTGCGCCGCCAGGGTGAAGTACTGCCCAAATCGCTGATTGCCTCCCAGGTCTGGGACATGAATTTCGACAGTGACACCAATGTCATCGAAGTCGCTATCCGCCGTTTGCGCCTGAAAATCGACGATGAATTCCCCCGCAAATTGATCCACACCGTGCGCGGCATGGGTTACGTACTAGAAGAGCGCTGCGCCTGATGCAGCGGCTTTCGTTAAGCAGTCGCCTGGCACTGCTGTTTGCGGCGTGTACAGCGGTGGTGTCGCTGTTCGCCGGGGTCCTGTTCAGCCGCGCCAGCGAGGCACACTTCATTGAGCTCGATCAGCAACTGCTCGATGGCAAGTTGATTGGCCTGCGGCGGGCGTTGCACGACATTCAATCGCGCGACAGCGAAGTCAAATTGGCCGACGAGTTGAGCCGACAAGCCGATCTGTCGCTGCGTATTACTGGCAGCGATGGCCAGCGTTGGTACGACAGCTCGGCGAACCTGCCCGACACACTCCCGCAAAAGCCAGGCTTGTCGACGATCAACAACGACGGGGCCGATTACCGGGTGCTCAATGCCCCTCTGTTTACCGACAAGCCCGGCTCTCCACAATTGACCCTGCTGCTGGACATCACCCATCACCAGCATTTCCTGCAACGCATGCAGCACCTGATCTGGCTGACGGTAGGCTTGTCGGCCCTGGCCACCGCGCTGCTGGGAGCCTGGGCAGCCCGCAGTGGCTTGCGGCCATTGCGACGCATGAGCGCCGTGGCCAGCGGTGTTTCGGCGCAATCGCTCAATGCTCGCCTGCCAGAAGAAAACATGCCGCCGGAATTGGCGGAAATGGCCCACCACTTCAACGCCATGCTCGGACGCCTGGACGATTCCTTTCAGCGGTTGTCGGCGTTCTCCGCCGACATAGCCCATGAGTTGCGCACACCGCTGTCGAATCTGTTGACCCATACCCAAGTCACCCTCACCCGCCCGCGCCCCATCGAGGACTATCGCGAAGCACTGCACAGTAACCTCGAAGAACTGCAATGGATGGCGCAGTTGGTCAACGACATGCTTTATCTGGCGAAAGCCGACCACGGGCTGTTGATGCCCTCGCGCGAACCCTTGGAACTGGCCGAGGACGTGGACGTGCTGCTGGAGTTTTTTGCACCGTTGGCCGAAGACGCCCGGGTCACGCTTAGCCGCGAAGGCCTTGGACGCATGGAAGGTGACCGCAGCATGTTACGGCGGGCGCTGTCCAACCTGCTGGACAACGCGCTGCGCTTCACCTCGGCCGACGGTGAGATTTTGATCCGAATCGTCGATCAGCCCAAAGGCTTGCGCCTGACAGTCGAAAACAGCGGTGACGGGATTTCCGAGGATGTGCTGCCGCGCCTGTTTGACCGTTTCTACCGGGCAGATCCGGCGCGTCATGAAGGCAGCAGTGAGCATGCGGGGCTGGGATTGGCGATTACCCGGTCGATCATCCGGGCACATGGTGGGCAGATACGTTGTGAATCGGAGCAGGGGCGGACGCGGTTTGTGATCGAGTTACCAAAAGGAGACTGAGGCTGGCAGGGCCGGCCTCTTCGCGGGCAAGCCCGCTCCCACAATGACCGAGTTGAAACACTATTGTGTGAACGACTCATAATCCTGTGGGAGCTGGCTTGCCAGCGAAAACGGTCTATCTGTTTACGAATACCGCAGAGCGGTAGCCGGCTCGATTTTCGCCGCCCGCCAGGCAGGGTAGACGGTGGCCAGAAAGCTCATGATGAACCCCGCCGAACAGATCAACAGCACATCCCCGCCCTGCAGCTCGGACGGCAGGTTGCTGACGAAATACACATCGGAACTGAAGATGTGCTGCCCGCTGACCCGTTCGATCCAGCCGACCATCTCGCTGACGTTCAACGCAGCGATCACGCCCAACACACCACCAATCAAGGTGCCGACGATGCCGATCACGGTGCCCTGCACCATGAAAATCGCCATGATCTCCCGCGGCGTGGCGCCGATGGTGCGCAGGATCGCGATGTCCGCGCCCTTGTCGTTCACCACCATGATCAGGGTCGCGATGATGTTGAACGCTGCCACGGCGACGATCATCAGCAACAACAGGCCAATCATGGTTTTTTCCATCTTCATGGCGCTGAACAGGCTGCCCTGGGTGTGGGTCCAGTCGTCAGCCTTGTAGGCGGCGCCCAGTCCCGTGGCGATGTCGCTCGACACTTGTGGCGCAGCATACAAGTCCTTCACCGCCAGGCGCACGCTCTGCACCTGATTCGGCTCCCAGTGCTGCATCTGCGCGGCATCGGCCATGTGGATCAGCGCCATCGTGCCATCCAGTTCGGCGCCGACCTTGAACACGCCGACCACATTCAAGCGCTGCATGCGCGGGGTAATGCCGCCCGGTGCGTTGCTGACTTCCGGCACGATCAGGGTGATCTTGTCGCCGACGTTCAAACGAAAGCGGCGCGCCGTGATTTCGCCGATCACCACGCCAAACTCGCCCGGCTTCAAGGCATCCAGCCGCCCCTGGACGATGTGTTTGGCGACAATCGACACCTGGCCTTCCAGTGCCGGATCGACGCCGCTGACCTGGATCGGCTGCATCGTGCCTTTGTAGGACAGCATGCCTTCCATTTCAGTGAACGGCACGGCTGCCGTGACTTGCGGATTCTTCATCGCGGCTGCGGCAACCGGCTGCCAGTCGTCAATCGGGTTGACGCCGACGATGGTCGCGTGGGGCACCATGCCGAGGATGCGCGAGCTCATTTCGCGCTGGAATCCGTTCATCACCGACAGCACCACGATCATTGCCAGCACGCCCAGGGCGAGGCCGATCATCGAAGTCATCGAGATGAAGGAAACAAAGCGATTGCGGCGCTTGGCGCGGGTATAGCGCGTGCCGATAAAGATCGATAACGGTCTGAACATTCGCTGGGGCACCGTATAAAAATAAAAGACCCGACACCTTTTCAGGCATCGGGTTTCAGCCAATCAGATGGGAGTGAGGCAGCCTTCCTGCAGGTGCAGGACGCGATCCATCTGGCGGGCCAGGTTCATATCGTGAGTCACCACCAGGAACGCGGTGCGCATCGAAGTGCTGAGTTCCAGCATCAAATCCTGGATGCCTTCGGCGGTATGGGAGTCGAGGTTACCGGTGGGCTCGTCGAGCATCACCAGGCCCGGATTGTTCACCAGGGCACGGGCGATGGCCACGCGCTGGCGTTCACCACCGGACAGTTCCGCCGGTTTGTGCTCCAGGCGATGGCCCAGCCCTACCCGCTCCAGCAAGGCGGTTGCTCGCTTGCGAGCTTCCGGGATTGCGGTCTTGCCGATCAGCAGCGGCATGCAGACATTTTCCAGCGCCGTGAACTCGGGCAGCAAATGGTGAAACTGGTACACGAAGCCCAGGGCACGGTTACGCAGCAGGCCGCGCTTTTTCTCGCTCAGCGCCGAGAGTTCTTCCCCGTCGAGCCAGACGCTGCCCTTGCTCGGTGTATCGAGGCCGCCGAGCAAATTGAGCAGGGTACTTTTACCCGATCCCGACTTGCCGACAATCGCCACGCGCTCGCCCGGATGCAGCTCCAGCTGCAAATTAGCCAGGACCTCCACCGATTCCGGGCCTTCCTCGTAGGATTTGCCCAGGTTGCGGCAGCTCAAGATTGCTTTATCACTCATGCCCGACTCACTCATAACGTAGCGCCTCCGCAGGCTGGGTGCGCGCGGCACGCCAGGCTGGATACAGGGTGGCGAGGAAACTCAGGACCAACGCCGCGGAGCAGACCATCCATACGTCCTGGCCCTGCACCTGCGACGGCAGGTAATCGATGAAATACACGTCGGCGTTGAGGAACTTGTGCCCGATCAGGCCTTCAAGCGCCGAGATCGCGGCGCTGACATTCAGCGCGGCGAAGATTCCGACCACCGCGCCGATGGCCGTACCCACCACGCCGATGACCGTGCCCTGCACCATGAACGTACGCATGATCGTGCCCGGCGTGGCGCCGAGGGTGCGCAGGATCGCGATGTCGCCCTTCTTGTCGTTCACCACCATCACCAGCGTGGAAATGATGTTGAACGCGGCAACGGCGACGATCAGCAGCAACAACAGGCCGATCATGGCCTTTTCCATGCGGATCGCCTGGTACAGGTTGCCATGGGTGCGGGTCCAGTCACGGGCGTAGTAACGGTCTTCGCCCAGTTCCCGAGCGATACTCCACGCCGTGCGCGGCGCCTGGAACAGATCGTCGAACTTCAGGCGGATGCCCTGGACCTGATCCGGCTTCCAGCGATGCAGCCGCGCCAGATCCTGAAGATTGGTGATGCCCAGGTAGCCGTCGATCTCGCCGGCGCCGACATGGAAAATGCCGACTACGGTGAAGCGCTTCATGCGCGGGAACATCCCGGCCGGGGTCACGGTGACCTCCGGCGCCACGAATGTCAGCTTGTCGCCGACCGCCGCGCCGAGCTTGGCTGCCGCCTTGTCGCCGATGACGATGCCGAACTCGCCAGCCTTGAGGTCATCGAGCTGGCCCTGCTGCATGAAGTTATCGATGATCGACACCTGGCGCTCCAGCGCCGGGTCGATGGCATTGAGCAGGACTTTTGAGACTTTGCCGTTATTGGTCAGCAAACCCTGCATCTGGGTGAAGGGCGCCACGGCCGTCACCTGCGGGTTCTGCTTGACCTTCGCGGCGAGGTCTTGCCAATCGCTGATCGGCTCGCCAGCCTCGATGGTCGCGTGGGGCACCATGCCCAGCACGCGGGCACGCATCTCATGATCGAAGCCGTTCATGACCGACAGCACCACGATCATCACGACCACGCCAAGGGCGAGCCCGATCATCGACGTCAGGGAAATGAAGGACACAAAATGATTGCGACGCTTTGCACGGGTATAACGCGTGCCGATAAATACGAAGAGAGGTCTGAACATGTCGGGGCTTGTTCGGAGGGAAAAGGAACGTCCTTGTGGCGGGGGTCGATAACCAGCTTTACACTCAGACCACCGCCGCTACCATGGGTTCGCCATGTCGACATTAGATGAAGAAGATCGCCGCGAATACTACCGTATCGAGGACACGATCGCACTGGAAATTCGGCCCCTGTCCGCTCCCGAAGCCGCAGGTCAGGAAGTGTTGCAGGATGCTTCCCCACTCTTCAACCTGCTCAGCGAACTGCACCTGAGCGAATTCGAGTCGCAACACCTGCTGCGCCAGATCAGCGAGCGCGACCGCACCCTCTCGGCCTTTCTGAAATCCCAGAACAAACGCATCGATTTGCTCAGCCAGGTGATCGCACTCACCGTACTCGGGCAGATCGGCGAACCGCAGCCGGTGATCATTTCCGAAGGCGGCATCGACTTCCAGCACCCTGTCCCGATTGCCGCCGGCGCACGCCTGTCGGTCAAGCTTGTGCTAATGCCGCAAGCCCTGGGCCTGTTGCTGCGCGCCCGCGTCACCCATTGCGATCGCAAGGGCGATGGTTACGACGTCGGCACCGAGTTCGAACACCTGACCGATGCCCAGCGGCAACTGCTGGCCCGCTATATCTTGCAGAAGCAGGCCCAGGAACGACGCCAGGCCCGCGAACTACTCGAATCAGGCAATTAATTTAAGGAAGAACCGTGACCCTTATCTACGGCCACCGCGGCGCCAAGGGCGAAGCACCGGAAAATACCCTGACCAGTTTTCAGGAATGTCTCAAGCACGGCGTTCGCCGTTGCGAACTGGACCTGCACCTGTCCAGAGATGGCGAACTGATGGTCATCCACGATCCGACACTCAAGCGCACCACTGACCGTCGCGGCAAGGTCGTCGAACACACGGCAGCCGAACTTGTGACGTATGACGCACGCAAGGGTGGCCCGGGCTGGATCAAACCCTGCCCGATTCCGACGCTGGAAGAACTGTTCGAGAAATGCGACTTCGATCACTGGCAGCTGGAAGTCAAAAGCGCGTCACGGACGCGTGCCGCGACCACCGTGCTGGCGATTCGCGAAATGGTCCAGCGTCATGGCCTGATGGACAAGGTGACCATCACCTCGAGCTCCCGCGAAGTGCTCAAAGCCGCGCTGGAATTGGTGCCGGACGTGTCCCGTGGGCTGGTGGCCGAGTACGCCTGGCTCGACCCATTGAAGGTCGCGGCCAGCTATGGCTGTGAAATTCTGGCGCTGAACTGGACCCTGTGCACGCCGGAACGCCTGCAAAGGGCGCAGCGGCAAGGGCTGCATGTGTCGGTGTGGACCGTCAACGAGCCCGCGCTGATGCGCAGACTCGCCGACTTCGGCGTTGACAGCCTGATTACAGACTTTCCCGGTTTGGCCACCGCCACGCTCGAGAATTGCTGAAATCGGTCTCCCCGGCCGGCTCAGGCCACCGGCCGGAGCCGCTCAAAAAAGCCGGTTGAGGCCGTCGTACGCCGCGACCCGATAGGCTTCGGCCATGGTCGGGTAGTTAAACGTGGTGTTGACGAAGTACTTCAGAGTGTTCTGTTCACCCGGCTGGTTCATGATCGCCTGGCCGATGTGCACGATCTCCGACGCCTGATAGCCGAAGCAATGCACGCCCAGCACTTCCAGGGTCTCGCGGTGGAACAGGATCTTCAGCATGCCTTGCGGCTCGCCGGCGATCTGCGCACGCGCCATGCTCTTGAAGAACGCCTTGCCCACTTCGTACGGCACCTTCGCCTGGGTCAGCTCTTGCTCGTTCTTGCCGATCGAGCTGATCTCCGGAATGGTGTAGATGCCGGTCGGCACGTCATTGACGAAACGCCAGCTGCCGTTGTCGACGATACTGCCAGCGGCCGAACGCCCCTGGTCGTGGGCAGCACTGGCCAGGCTCGGCCAGCCGATCACGTCACCGGCACCGTAGATGTTCGGCACGCAGGTGCGGTAGGCCTCGTCGACTTCGATCTGGCCACGACTGTTGACCTTCACGCCGATGTTTTCCAGGCCCAACTGATCGGTGTTGCCGGTCCGGCCGTTGCACCAGAGCAAGGCGTCGGCCTTGATCTTCTTGCCGGACTTGAGGTGCAGGATCACGCCATTGTCCACGCCTTCGACGCGGTCGTATTCTTCGTTATGGCGAACCGTGATGTTGTTATTGCTGAAGTGGTAGCTCAGGGCCTGGGAAATTTCCGAGTCGAGGAAACTCAGCAACTGGCCACGGTTGTCCACCAGTTCCACCAGCACACCCAGGCCACTGAAGATCGATGCGTATTCGCAACCGATCACGCCGGCGCCGTAAACGATGAGTTTGCGCGGGGTGTGACCGAGGCTGAGGATGGTGTCGCTATCGTAGATACGCGGGTGATGGAAATCGATGTCGGCCGGACGATACGGACGCGAGCCGGTCGCGATGATGATGTGCTTGGCCACCAGTTTTTCGACCACGCCGTTGGCGCAAACCACTTCGATGGTTTGCTCGTCGGCGAAGCTGCCGGTGCCGAAAAATACGTCGACGCGGTTGCGGGCGTAGTAACCGGTGCGCGAAGCGACTTGTTTGGAGATGACTTTTTCAGCGCTTTTCAGCACGTCCGGAAACGAAAACCAGCGCGGCTCACCAATGGCCCGGAACATCGGGTTGGTGTTGAACTGCATGATCTGCCGGACCGAGTGACGCAGTGCCTTGGACGGGATGGTACCCAGGTGGGTGCAGTTGCCGCCGACCTGACGACGGCTATCGACCATCGCCACCTTGCGCCCTGCCTTGGCGGCGTTCATTGCCGCGCCTTCTCCCGCCGGGCCGGAACCCAACACCACCACGTCGTAGTTGTAGACAGCCATGCGTACTCCTCAGAACAGGCCGTGGCGCCATCGGCACCTGCGGCTAAATCACGCCGATCTGTGGCGTGAAGGAACAATTTGGGGCCAGTGCAGAACCCGGACACAGTCTATAGAAGCGTCAACGCCGCGCACATTAACCCTTGGTCGCGTCGTAGGCTACTTTTGCCTGCACTACAACGCCAGTTTTCAATGCTTGAATCGCCGCAATCACTCGGTTTTTTCGCCACTGAGGCGTGCAAAAGCGTGACTGGTGCGTGTGACGAAACCTGTATCGGCACGAATCACAAAAAATGCGCCTATATCGTGTTTTTCTGCGTAGTCCCATCCGCGCTCCGGGCCGAGAATCAGCAACAGCGTCGACAAGCCATCGGCCATCAACGCTGAAGGATGAATCACCGTGACGGACGCCAGCGCGTGCGCGACCGGCGCACCGGTACGGGCATCGAAGGTATGGGAATAACGCTGCCCACCCTGCTCGAAAAAATTTCGGTAGTCGCCGGATGTGGACAGGCCGTATCCGTCGACGGCAATGATGCGCTCGGCCACTTGTTGGTCGTCGCGAGGTTCTTCCAGGGCAATACGCCACGGCGAGCCATCGGGCTTCTTGCCGGCCGCCTTGAGCTCGCCAGTGGCTTCGGCGAGGTAGTTTTGAATGCCCAGTGCTTCAAGCCTTGCAGCGATCCTGTCGACCGCGTAGCCGGCGGCGATGCTGTTGAAATCGACTTCGACGGCGGCGTCCTTGCACAGCTGATCGCCATCTATGCGCAAATGTGCGTGGCCCACCCGTTGGCGCACTTGTGCAAGCGCTTCGGCGGTCGGGACTTTTTCTTCGCGAGCCTGGGGGCCGAAGCCCCAGAGATCGAGCAGCGGTTCCACCGTCAAATCGTAGGAACCTTCACTTTGCTCTGACAGCTGTTCACCGACGCGGACCAATTCGAGGATCGGCGCGGGCATGTTCTGACAACGGTTGGCGGGTAATTGGTTAAAGCGTGCGATATCGGAGTCGCTGCGGTAGGTGGACATCTGCTGGTCGACTTCAGCCAGGATTTTTTCGACGTCGACCTGAACTTGTGCGGGAGCCGGAAGACCCGCGTGACGTACGAATTTGACTGAATAGGTGCTGCCCATGGTCGGGCCGCCGAAGGTTTCCAGGGAGTCGCCATTACCGCAGCCTGACAGGATGCCCATCAGCATTACTATTCCAGCCAGTCGCCAGCTCAACAAATCCACCTCCATCGCCACCCTGACACAACGCCAAGGCCCGCCATTATGCACAACCTGTAGGAGCCGGCTTGCCGGCGAAAGCGGCGCGTCAGACGCCATCACGATTGATGCACGCCGCCTTCGCCAGCAAGCCGGCTCCTACAGGGTTCTAATTCCGTACCGTGAAATGGCAAAAACGTTTAAGCAGCAAGCTAACTAGTTGTTGCCTATCTATCTCTCCACACATATTGTTACAAACTGTTGCCAAGGATACCTGACGTCCCGAGCGACAAAGAGGGACGCGTCTAAATCAAGGATTTCCGACAAGACAGCTAAAAGCGAGTACGTTCAAATGTCCTCCAATACGGGCAAAGGCAAAGCGATTTTTCGCGTTGTCAGCGGTAACTTTCTCGAAATGTTCGACTTCATGGTCTACGGCTTTTACGCCACGGCCATCGCCAAAACCTTCTTCCCCGCCGACAGCGCTTTCGCTTCCTTGATGTTGTCGCTGGCCACCTTCGGTGCCGGTTTCCTGATGCGCCCGCTGGGAGCGATTTTTCTTGGGGCCTACATTGACCGCCACGGCCGTCGCCAAGGGCTGATCATCACCCTGGCCCTGATGGCTGCCGGCACAGTGTTGATTGCGTGCGTGCCCGGTTACGCCACCCTCGGCGTTGCCGCTCCACTGATTGTGCTATTCGGTCGCCTGCTGCAAGGCTTCTCGGCGGGTGTGGAGCTCGGCGGCGTGTCGGTGTATCTGGCGGAGATCTCCACACCGGGCCGCAAGGGTTTCTTCGTCAGTTGGCAGTCCGCCAGCCAGCAGGCAGCCGTGGTGTTCGCCGGGTTGCTGGGCGTGGGCTTGAACCATTGGCTGAGTCCGGAGCAAATGGGTGAATGGGGCTGGCGCGTGCCGTTCCTGATTGGCTGCATGATCGTGCCGGTGATCTTCGTGATTCGTCGCTCTCTGGAAGAAACGCCTGAATTCCAGGCACGTAAACATCGCCCCACCCTGCAGGATATTGTCCGTTCGATCGGTCAGAACTTCGGCATCGTCATCGCCGGCATGGCATTGGTGGTGATGACCACGGTGTCGTTCTACCTGATCACCGCCTACACCCCGACTTTCGGCAAAGCGGAACTGCACTTATCGGACATGGATGCGCTGCTGGTAACAGTGTGTATCGGGCTATCGAATTTCTTCTGGCTGCCGGTGATGGGTTCGGTGTCCGACAAAATCGGGCGCAAACCCCTGCTGCTGGCGGCGACCATCCTGGCGATCCTCACGGCGTATCCGGCGCTGTCGTGGCTGGTGGCGAACCCGAGCTTCAGCCATCTGCTGATCGTCGAGTTGTGGCTGTCGTTCCTTTACGGCTCGTATAACGGCGCCATGGTCGTGGCCCTGACCGAAATCATGCCGGTGGAAGTGCGTACGACCGGTTTCTCCCTGGCTTACAGCCTGGCGACGGCGACCTTTGGCGGTTTCACACCGGCGGCCTGTACTTATCTGATTCATGTGCTGGATAACAAAGCGGCACCGGGGATCTGGCTGAGTGTGGCGGCGGTGCTGGGGTTGATTGCGACGCTGGTGTTGTTCCGCGGTAACAAGCATGAGCTGCGGACGGCGAAGGCAGCGGTAGCAGGCGGCGCCTGATAGATCGCCATCGCGGGCAAGCCTTGCTCCCACAAGGGCAGCGCAATACCTGTGGGAGCAAGGCTTGCCCGCGAAGAGGCCGGTCCAGGCAACACACCTGCAATTGACACACCGCACAAACAAAAACGCCCCGACCAAAGTCGGGGCGTTTTCATGTGCAGCTAAGGCTTAGCGCGGGAATGCTGGCGGGTTTACACCGGCCATGTCTTCCATCACGCGAACCACCTGGCAGCTAGCACCGGGGATCTGGCTGAGTGCGGCGGCGGTGTTGGGGTTGATTGCGACGCTGGTATTGTTCCGTGGCAACAAGCATGAGCTGCGGACGGCGAAGGCAGCGGTAGCAGGCGGCGCCTGATAAATCGCCATCGCAGGCAAGCCTTGCTCCCACAAGGGCAGCGCAATATCTGTGGGAGCAAGGCTTGCCCGCGAAGAGGCCGGTCCAGGCAACACACCTGCAATTGACACACCGCACAAACAAAAACGCCCCGACCAAAGTCGGGGCGTTTTCATGTGCAGCTAAGGCTTAGCGCGGGAATGCTGGCGGGTTTACACCGGCCATGTCTTCCATCACGCGAACCACTTGGCAGCTGTAACCGAACTCGTTGTCGTACCAGACGTACAGAACAACACGGTTATCCTGGGTGATGGTCGCTTCAGCATCCACGACGCCGGCGTGACGCGAGCCAACGAAGTCGGTGGAAACCACTTCCTGGGAGCTGACGTAGTCGATCTGCTTGTGCAGATCCGAGTGCATGGCCATCTGGCGCAGGTACTCGTTGATCTCTTCGCGAGTGGTGGCCTTTTCCAGGTTCAGGTTCAGGATAGCCATCGACACGTTCGGCGTCGGTACGCGAATCGCGTTGCCGGTCAGCTTGCCCTTGAGCACTGGCAGCGCCTTGGCGGCTGCGGTGGCGGCACCGGTCTCGGTGATCACCATGTTCAGTGGCGCGGCGCGGCCACGACGGCTGCCCTTGTGGAAGTTGTCGATCAGGTTCTGGTCGTTGGTGAACGAGTGAACGGTTTCGACGTGGCCATTGACGATGCCGAACTTGTCATTGACAGCCTTGAGCACCGGCACGATGGCGTTGGTGGTGCAGGAAGCCGCCGAGATGATCTTGTCGTCAGGGCTGATGTCGCCGTGGTTGATGCCGTGAACGATGTTCTTCAGCGCGCCCTTGCCAGGTGCGGTGAGGATCACGCGGGCAGCGCCCGGGCAGGCCAGGTGCTGGCCCAGGCCGTCAGCGTCACGCCATACACCGGTGTTGTCGACGATCAGGGCGTTTTCGATGCCGTACTGGGTGTAGTCGACTTCGCTCGGGCTCTTGGCGTAGATCACCTGGATCAGGTTGCCGTTGGCGCTAATGGTGTTGTTGGCTTCATCGATGGTGATGGTGCCATCGAACGGACCATGGACCGAGTCACGGCGCAGCAGGCTGGCACGTTTGACCAGATCATTCTCGGCGCCCTTGCGGACGACGATGGCGCGCAGGCGCAGGCCGTCGCCACCACCGGTTTTCTCGATCAGGATGCGCGCCAGCAGACGGCCGATGCGACCGAAGCCGTACAGGACAACGTCGGTGCCTTTGCGGGCGGAAGCGTTTTGCTGGCCAACCACGTCGGCCATTTCTTCACGGACGAACTGCTCGGCAGTACGGCCATTGCCTTCGGCCTTGAATTTGGCCGCCAGCTTGCCCAGGTCTACCGAGGCGGCGCCGAGCTTGAGCTCGCTCATCGCCTTGAGCAGCGGGAACGTTTCGTGGACGGAGAGTTCGGTTTCGTCGGTCTGGCGATGACGGGCAAAGCGGTGCGCTTTGAGGATCGAAATCACCGAGCGGTTGATCAGGCTGCGGCCATAGATCGAGCTCACCACGTTGTTATTGCGGTAGAGCTGACCGATAAGCGGAATCATCGCTTCTGCGAGTGCTTCACGGTCGATCCATTCACCAAGACACTGGTCGGGCTTCTGAGTCACGGGAACCTTCCACATGTAGGGGCAGAAAAAAGGGGCTACATTATGCCGCTCCGCGCCTCACGTAGCAATGCGCGCTTGTCGCACTGCCCGTAACAAAATCCTGTTCAAAAAAATTACGCTTCGCTGAAGCCCAATGAAACCGGGGCTTCCAGCGTCGTCAATTTTTTGGGGACAGCGCTGCCTTGTCCGTAACCATCCGTAACACCGCCTCATTTTGCCACTACATATTCACTAATTTCCGTTAAAAAACGGCCCGATTTTGTCATTACCACTACATTTCGCCTCACCCGCGTATTAGACACATCTGCAACTGACAGCCGGCACCCTGGACCGCTACAATTACCGACTTTGTCGCAACGCTTGGAGCTCGACCTTCCGTGCCCGTTCTGCGTCTACCGCATCTCCCTGCCGCGGCAGGTAAACAGCATTGGGGCAACCTGCCCGGTGCGTCCCTGAGCCTGGCCATCGCCGAGGCCGCCAGCGCTGCCAAGCGCTTTACCCTGCTGCTGACCGCCGACAGCCAAAGTGCCGAACGGCTGGAACAGGAGCTGAGCTTCTTCGCCCCGGATTTGCCTGTGCTGCATTTCCCGGACTGGGAAACCCTGCCCTACGATCTGTTTTCACCGCACCAGGACATTATTTCCCAGCGCATCTCGGCACTTTATAGATTGCCGGAGCTGAGTCACGGCGTGCTGGTGGTGCCGATCACCACCGCCCTGCACCGCCTGGCACCGACCAAATTCCTGCTCGGCAGCAGCCTGGTGCTGGATGTCGGCCAGAAGCTCGACGTCGAGCAGATGCGCACCCGGCTCGAGGCCACCGGTTATCGCTATGTCGATACCGTGTACGAGCATGGCGAATTCACCGTGCGCGGCTCGCTGATCGACTTGTTCCCGATGGGCAGCAAGTTGCCTTATCGCATCGACCTGTTCGATGACGAAATCGAAACCCTGCGCACCTTCGACCCGGAGAACCAGCGTTCCATCGACAAGGTCGACTCGGTCAAGCTGTTGCCCGCGAAAGAATTCCCGCTGCAAAAAGAAGCCGTGACCCGCTTCAAGGCACGGTTTCGCGAACGCTTCGATGTCGACTTCCGTCGCTGCCCGATCTTCCAGGACTTGAGCAGCGGAATTACCCCGGCCGGTATCGAGTACTACCTGCCGCTGTTCTTCGAGGAAACTTCGACGCTGTTCGATTACCTGCCCCAGGACACCCAGGTGTTCTCGTTGCCGGGCATCGAGCAGGCCGCGGAGAACTTCTGGAACGATGTACGCAATCGCTATGAAGAGCGCCGTGTCGATCCATCACGTCCTTTATTACCACCCACCGAATTGTTTTTGCCGGTGGAAGACTGCTTCGCACGCCTGAAAAACTGGCCTCGTGTAGTGGCCAGCCAACAGGACGTGGAAACCGGTGCCGGCCGTGAGCGTTTCCCCGCGCGCGAACTGCCGAACCTGGCCATCGAAGCCAAGGCCACCCAGCCATTGGCGGCGCTCTCGGGTTTCCTCGACGAATTCCCCGGGCGCGTGTTGTTCACCGCCGAATCCGCGGGTCGGCGCGAAGTGCTGCTGGAGTTGCTGGAACGCCTGAAACTGCGGCCGAAGACCGTCGATAGCTGGCCGGATTTCGTCGCTGGCAAGGACCGTCTGGCGATCACCATCGCGCCGCTGGATGAAGGCTTGCTGCTAGATGATCCGGCCCTGGCACTGGTTGCCGAAAGCCCGCTGTTCGGTCAGCGCGTCATGCAACGCCGTCGTCGCGAAAAACGCGCCGACGCCAACAACGACGCCGTTATCAAGAACCTCACCGAGCTGCGCGAAGGCGCGCCAGTGGTGCATATCGATCACGGTGTCGGCCGCTACCTCGGCCTGGCGACGCTGGAAATCGATAACCAGGCCGCCGAGTTTCTCGCCCTAGAATACGCCGAGGGCGCCAAGCTCTATGTGCCGGTGGCCAACCTGCATTTGATCGCACGCTACACCGGCAGTGACGATGCACTGGCCCCGCTGCACCGCCTCGGCTCCGAAACCTGGCAGAAAGCCAAGCGCAAGGCGGCCGAACAGGTGCGCGACGTCGCGGCGGAGCTGCTCGACATCTACGCCCGCCGTGCTGCCCGCGAAGGCTACGCCTTTGCCGATCCGAAAGCCGACTACGCCACCTTCAGCGCCGGTTTCCCGTTCGAAGAAACCCCCGACCAACAGACCACCATCGAAGCCGTGCGCGAAGACATGCTCGCGCCCAAGCCGATGGATCGCCTGGTGTGCGGCGACGTCGGTTTCGGCAAGACAGAAGTGGCCATGCGTGCCGCGTTCATCGCCGTACACGGCGGTCGTCAGGTGGCCATTCTGGTGCCGACCACCCTGCTCGCCCAGCAACACTACAACAGCTTCCGCGACCGCTTTGCCGACTGGCCGGTGACTGTGGAAGTGATGAGCCGCTTCAAGTCGGCCAAGGAAGTGAACGCGGCGGTCGCGGATCTGGCCGAAGGCAAGATCGACATCGTCATCGGCACCCACAAGCTGCTGCAGGACGATGTGAAAATCAAAAACCTGGGCCTGGTGATCATCGACGAAGAGCACCGTTTCGGTGTGCGCCAGAAAGAACAGTTGAAGGCCCTGCGCAGCGAAGTCGACATCCTTACCCTGACCGCCACGCCGATTCCGCGCACGCTGAACATGGCGGTGTCGGGCATGCGCGACCTGTCGATCATTGCCACGCCACCGGCCCGACGCCTGTCCGTGCGGACCTTCGTCATGGAACAGAACAAAAGCACGGTCAAGGAAGCCCTGCTCCGTGAACTGTTGCGTGGCGGCCAGGTTTACTACCTGCACAACGACGTGAAAACCATCGAGAAATGCGCCGCCGACCTCGCCGAACTGGTGCCGGAAGCGCGGATCGGCATCGGCCACGGGCAGATGCGCGAACGCGAACTTGAGCAGGTGATGAGCGACTTCTACCACAAGCGTTTCAACGTACTGATCGCCTCGACCATCATCGAGACCGGCATTGACGTGCCAAGCGCCAACACCATCATCATCGAGCGTGCCGACAAGTTCGGCCTGGCGCAGCTGCACCAGTTGCGCGGCCGGGTCGGGCGCAGTCACCACCAGGCTTACGCCTACCTGCTGACGCCGCCGCGCCAGCAAATCACCCCGGACGCCGAAAAGCGCCTGGAAGCGATCGCCAATACCCAGGACCTCGGCGCAGGCTTCGTGCTCGCCACCAACGACCTGGAAATCCGTGGCGCCGGCGAACTGCTCGGCGATGGGCAGAGCGGGCAGATCCAGGCCGTCGGTTTCACGCTGTACATGGAAATGCTCGAGCGCGCCGTGAAATCGATCCGCAAGGGCGAACAGCCGAACCTCGATCAACCGCTGGGCGGCGGCCCGGAAGTCAACTTGCGTGTACCGGCGTTGATTCCCGAAGACTATCTGCCGGACGTCCACGCACGCCTGATTCTCTACAAGCGCATCGCCTCGGCCACGGACGAGGAAGGCCTCAAGGATCTGCAAGTGGAAATGATCGACCGTTTCGGCCTGCTACCCGAGCCGACCAAGAACCTGATGCGCATCACCGCCCTGAAATTGCAGGCCGAGTTGCTGGGCATCAAGAAAGTCGACGGCGGCCCGCAAGGCGGCCGGGTCGAGTTCGCGACGCAAACCCCGGTCGACCCGCTGACCCTGATCAAGCTGATCCAGAGCCAGCCCAAACGTTACAAATTCGAAGGCGCCACGATGTTCAAGTTCATGGTCCCGATGGAGCGCCCGGAAGAGCGCTTTAATACTGTAGAGGCGCTGTTCGAGCGCCTCATCCCGAAAACTGCTTGAAGGACGCCGCATGCGCCTGTTTCGCTCACTGACCCTGCTGATAACGCTGGTCGCACCTTCGGTGTTTGCCGATGATCTGTATCAGATTGAAATGATTCTGGTGCGGCAGAATGCCGTGCCGGCAATTGTCACCCGTGCCGCGCCGGAAGACTGGGACGCCGGCGCCCAACGCATCAACCCCGACAGCCTGCGCTCGCCGAGCCTCAACGGCGAGGTGGAAAAACTCACTGCCAGCAATCAATACGAGGTGTTGCTGCACAAGACCTGGCAACAGACCCTTGGCGAGGAAGCCACCAAAGTCGCGATCAGCGACGGCAAGGAACAATTCGGACAGTTCCCGATCGAGGGCACGCTGAACATGAAACTGGGGCGTTTCACCGACGTCGACGCCGACTTCTGGGTCAACCAGATCAACACCGATGGCCTGGTCACTGCCAGTGAACGCCTGAAGACCGAAAGCCATACCAAAAACGGGCAGCTGAACTTCCTCGATGCCGGTCATCTCGGCCTGCTGATCAAGATCACCTCGCTGACAGCCCCCGCGCCTCGGCCAGTCCCCGAAGAAATTCCGGACTGATTGATCCCCTATGTCCGCGACCCTGAGCAAACCCCTGGCACCTTCCTGGGTCAGCCGATTCAAGGAACAGAGCCTGGAGCGTGGCCGCCGCTACGCGCTGGAGAATCGCGTGAGGATCGTCGAGGCCGGCGATGCAACGATCATAGCGGCGTGCGAGGGTTCTGGCGGTAACGTTTACCGTCAGACCATTCGCTTGCGAGAGTCAGCCAAAGGCACTTTGCTGATGATCGACGCCACATGCTCCTGCCCGGTCCACAGCAACTGCAAACACTGCGCAGCGGTATTGCTGCAGGTGCAGGAAACCCTCGACTACCCCGCCGCCGCCAAAGACGCCGAGTTACTTGAAAAACTCCAGGCCGTGCTGGAAAACCGTAGCCCTAAAGCCTTGCCGCAATTGCTGGTGGACAATGTCCAACCGGTTCCGCGCCTGTGGCTGGCGAGCATCGAGTTCAGTGCCTTCGAACCGCGCAATGGCCGGATGCAGCGCTACATCCAGCACCGCGCCGCGCTGTCCTTCAGTTATCTGGATGAATACGTTTCCGGGCAGAAAAATGCCGACATCCTGATTCGCCAGGAAACACAGACACTGCGGATAAAACGCCATCCGGAAGTGGAGCAGTCCTACCGGGAACAGCTACGGATTCTCGGCTTCAAAGTCGCCACCCGACAAAGCAAGGCCTTGCCAGAAAGCGCCGGCGAACTGTTCGAGATGGTCAACGACAGCGCCTGGCTGACCTTCACCCTCAATGAACTGCCGAAGCTGCGTACCCAGGGCTGGGAGTTGCAGATCAACGAAGATTTTGGCTTCGACCTGACCGCGGTGGACGACTGGTACGCTACGGTCGAACAGGCACCGGAGCGTGACTGGTTCGACCTGGAACTTGGGATCATCGTCAACGGCGAACGTCTGAGCCTGCTGCCGATCCTGCTGAACCTGATGCGCTCGCACACCGAAATCCTCAACCCCGAACGCCTGGCCCGACGTCGCGACGACGAACTGATCCTGGTGAATATCCCCCATCGACCGAACTCCGAGCACGGCCCCTTGCAAGTCGCCCTGCCCTTCGGCCGCTTGAAGCCCGTGCTGGCGACCCTCGGCGAGTTCTACCTGCAAGAGCCCGGTGAAACCACATTACGCCTGAGCAAGGCCGACGCCACACGCCTGAACCCGCTCGAAGACCTGCCTCTCCTCTGGGAAGGTGGTGAGCAGATACGCACCTTTGCCCAGCGCCTGCGCGACATCAAGGACTACACCGCCAGCGTGCCGGAAGGCTTAAACGCAACACTGCGCCCCTATCAGCTGGAAGGCTTGAGCTGGATGCAGTCACTGCGGCAACTGGAGGTCGGCGGGATTCTCGCGGACGACATGGGCCTGGGTAAAACCCTGCAAACCCTCGCGCATGTTCTCAGTGAGAAAAACGCCGGACGTCTTGATCGTCCCTGCATGGTGGTGATGCCGACCAGCCTGATCCCGAACTGGCTCGACGAAGCCGCCCACTTCACGCCGCAACTCAAAGTGCTGGCGCTGTACGGCGCCAGTCGCAAAAAGCATTTTGAAAACCTGACTGATTACGACCTGATCCTGACCACCTACGCATTGCTGCCCAAGGATGTCGACCGCCTCGCAGCACAGCCGCTGCACGTGCTGGTACTGGATGAAGCGCAATACATCAAGAATCCGAACAGCAAGGCCGCACAGGCCGCTCGCGAGCTGAACGCCCGACAGCGTTTGTGCCTGAGTGGCACGCCGCTGGAAAACCACTTGGGCGAGTTGTGGTCACTGTTCCACTTCCTCTTGCCAGGCTGGCTCGGCGATGTGAAAAGCTTCAACCGCGATTACCGCGTACCCATTGAAAAGCGCACCAGCGAAGTAAGACTTCAGCACCTCAACGGTCGGATCAAACCCTTCCTGTTGCGCCGGACCAAGGAACAGGTCGCCACCGAGCTGCCACCGAAAACCGAAATCATTCATTGGGTCGAACTCAACGAGGCGCAGCGTGATGTGTACGAAACCATGCGCCTGGCCATGGACAAGAAAGTCCGCGACGAGATCACCCGCAAGGGCGTGGCCCGCAGCCAGATCATCATCCTTGAGGCGCTGCTGAAACTGCGTCAGGTGTGCTGCGATTTGCGCCTGGTCAACGATGCCGCCCTGCCGGCTCGCGGCAGCACCTCGGGCAAGCTCGATAGCCTGATGGAAATGCTCGAAGAGTTGTTCGAAGAAGGCCGGCGAATTTTGCTGTTCTCGCAATTCACTTCAATGCTGTTGTTGATTGAGGACGAACTGAACAAGCGCGGTGTGGCTTACGCGCTGCTGACCGGACAAACCCGCGACCGGCGCGCACCTGTGAAGGACTTCCAGAGCGGCAAACGTCAGATCTTTCTGATCAGCCTGAAGGCAGGTGGCGTTGGCTTGAACCTGACGGAAGCAGACACCGTGATTCACTACGACCCTTGGTGGAACCCGGCAACGGAAAATCAGGCAACCGACCGCGCCTATCGCATCGGCCAGGAAAAACCGGTGTTCGTCTACAAGCTGATCGCGCGAGGCACGGTGGAAGAGAAAATCCAGCACCTGCAGAAAGAAAAATCCGACCTCGCGGCCGGCGTACTGGATGGGCGTCAGGCCGGGGACTGGAAACTGCAGAGCGATGACATCGAGGCGTTGTTTGCGCCGTTGCCGGATAAATTGGAGAAGCGTTGAAAATTGCGTTGCCAGACAGATCGCCATCGCGGGCAAGCCTTGCTCCCACAGGTTTTGAGTCGATCACTCAGTATGTGATCAACATTAAACCTGTGGGAGCAAGGCTTGCCCGCGATGGGGTCAACCAGATCTAAAGCCTGGCTCAGCCTTTCAGCACCCGCGCCAACGTCGACTTCACCTTGCCCATCCCGTCATGCAACGCCTGTTCGATCTCGGCCATGGTAATCACTGCCGTCGACTTGCCCGCCGCCGGATTCACCACCAGCGCCAGGCAGGCATAATCCAGTTCCAGCTCACGGGCCAGGGCCGCTTCCGGCATCCCGGTCATCCCAACGATGTCGCAACCGTCACGCTCCAGGCGTGCGATTTCGGCCACTGTTTCCAACCGTGGGCCCTGGGTGCAGGCATACACGCCATGGCTGCTGTAGCCAACGCCTTCAGCCGCCAGCGCTGCAATCAACTGCTGACGCAGCGGTTCGCTGTACGGGTAGCTGAAATCGATGTGCGTGACCTGCTCCAGGTCATCGGCAAAATAGGTGTGCTGGCGACCGCTGGTGTAGTCAATCAATTGATGCGGCACGCAGAAATGTCCGGTACCCATCGCGGCATGAATCCCCCCCACGGCATTGACCGCGAGAATCGCCTCGGCCCCGGCCTGCTTCAGTGCCCAGAGATTGGCGCGATAGTTCACCTGATGTGGTGGGAACCGGTGCGGATGACCGTGACGGGCGAGGAACAGCACTTCCTTGCCAGCATACTCGCCGATCTGGACCTCGGCCGAAGGCGTGCCATAAGGGGTGTCGACCGCCAGTGACTGACGAATGCTCAGGCCTTCAAGCTGAGTCAGGCCGGTACCACCGATAATCGCGTAAACCGTCATAACGAACCGTCCTTAATCAATCAATTGAGCGCCTTTGAGCGCGCCGACAGCTGCCAGCCAGCGCGGATCCTGACGGTAGTCGGTGCGCGCATGCGACTGACCACGCATCCGCGCGATACGCGGTGACGGCTTGACCTTCATGCGTTGCGCGGCGCTCAGGGCCAGCTCGGCGGCCGCACGATCGTTGCACACCAGGCCCATGTCGCAACCGGCGGTCAGCGCCGCTTCAATGCGGCTGGCGGCATCGCCCACCACATGAGCGCCAGCCATGGACAGGTCATCGCTGAAAATCACGCCATCGAACTGCAGTTCGCCACGCAGGATGTCCTGCAGCCAGCGGCGGGAGAAGCCGGCGGGCTGGGCATCGACCTGCGGATAGATCACATGGGCCGGCATGACGGCGGCCAGTTGCTTGCTCAATCTGGCGAACGGCACCAGGTCATTGGCACGGATTTCTTCGAGGCTGCGTTCGTCGTTCGGGATCGCCACATGGGAATCCGCCTCGGCCCAGCCGTGACCAGGGAAGTGTTTGCCGGTGGCGGCCATGCCGGCGCTGTTCATGCCACGGATGAATGCACCGGCCAGCAGTGCTGCACGCTCCGGATCACCCTCGAATGAACGGGTGCCGACCACAGCGCTACGCTGATAATCGAGATCCAGTACCGGAGCGAAGCTCAGATCCAGGCCAACGGCCAATACTTCGGTGGCCATGATCCAGCCACACTGCTCGGCCAGGTATTCGGCGTTCGGGTTGTCGGCAATCGCACGCATCGCGGGCAGCCGTACAAAGCCCTGACGCAGACGCTGAACCCGCCCGCCCTCCTGATCCACCGCCAATAGCAGATCGGGACGAATGGCGCGAATCGCGGCGCTCAACTCCCGGACCTGACGCGGGTGTTCGATGTTGCGGGCAAAAATGATCAGGCCGCCCACTTCGGGTTGGCGCAACAGTTGGCGATCTTCGGCCGTCAGCCAGGTACCGGCGACGTCCACCATCAACGAGCCTTGCAGGCCAGCAGTCATAGAGATTCCTTGATAACGATGAATCCAGCCCGCACGAATTCGCCACCGAGGGCAATGCCCGGCAGGTCGGCGATATCAATGGGAAATGGATTCAGAACGAGAGTCGGCATGGGCGGCTAGCTTAACGGATGTCAGCTGCCGCGCCCACCCGTGCGCGGTCAAACCTTGGCGGCGACCGATGTCGACTTGCTGCGCGGACGCAATTGCGCGGTGGCCATGGCCGTGTCGGTGACGCCGGATTCGGCACGCATGCCGGCCGCGAGGAACGGCACCATCAGACGCATGACCTGCTCGATGGAGGTGTTTACCCCGAAGTCGGTTTCGGCGATTGCACGCAAGGCCTTGATGCCGGACATACTGAACGCAGCCGCTCCGAGCATGAAGTGCACGCGCCAGAACAGTTCGATGGGAGGGATGCGCGGCGCAGCTTCGTTGACCAGCATCATGTAGCGGCGGAACACCTTGCCGTACATGTCTTCCAGATAACGACGCAAATGCCCCTGACTCTGACTGAAGGCCAGGCCCAGCAAACGCATGAAGATCGAGAGATCATTGCCGCTGCGTGGCTGTACCACCAGGGCCTGTTCGACGAGGATTTCCAGCAGTTCTTCGAGCGTGGGCCTGATTTCAGGCTTGGCCTGGCGCCGCTCGAGCTCTTTATCGAGACTGAGGCAGAACGGCCCGAGAAAACGCGAAAAGACCGCTTGAATCAGCGCCTTTTTCGATCCGAAGTGATAGTTCACCGCTGCCAGATTGACACCGGCCTTGCTGGTGATCAGACGCAACGAGGTTTCAGCGAAACCTTTTTCCGCGAACAACTGCTCGGCAGCATCGAGAATGCGTTCAACGGTTTCCGACTGGGCCATGGCTACTCCGCCTGACAAACACTTGTTTGAAACATACGTTTCAGTCTGTGCATTGTCAAGTCTGGCAGTTCGTTTTGGGAATGGTCGGTCAGACATTTAACCATACAACCGCAAAGCTTCAATCAGCAGGCTGAAAGACCGTCCGGCGGTTGGCAGAAACACGGGCATTGCCAAGACCGTTCCACTGTATATAATCCCAGTCACTGTATAAAAAAACAGAGCGATCAATATGCTAAAGCTGACGCCACGCCAAGCCGAGATTCTGGCCTTCATCAAACGCTGCCTGGAAGACAACGGCTACCCGCCGACCCGTGCGGAAATCGCTCAGGAACTGGGTTTCAAATCGCCCAACGCGGCGGAAGAACACCTCAAGGCGCTGGCCCGCAAAGGCGCAATCGAAATGACGCCTGGTGCGTCCCGCGGGATTCGCATTCCCGGTTTCGAAGCCAAGGCCGATGACGCCAGCTTGCCCATCATTGGCCGGGTAGCGGCCGGCGCGCCGATCCTCGCCCAGCAACATGTCGAAGAGTCCTGCAACATCAACCCTGCATTCTTCCATCCACGCGCCGACTATTTGCTGCGAGTGCATGGCATGAGCATGAAGGACGTGGGTATTTTCGATGGCGACCTGCTGGCCGTCCATACCACCCGCGAGGCCCGTAATGGCCAGATCGTGGTGGCACGTATCGGTGACGAAGTGACCGTCAAGCGCTTCAAGCGTGACGGCAGCAAGGTCTGGCTGATTGCCGAAAACCCTGAATTCGCCCCTATCGAAGTAAACCTTAAAGATCAGGAACTGGTGATCGAAGGCTTGAGTGTCGGCGTCATTCGCCGCTAAAGGAGGCTTTATGCAGTTCCCACACACATCACAGCAAGCCCAACTGCCACTGCTGTTCGAGGCATTCCTGGCGCAGCCGTTGGCGCCAATCCTGAAGGAAGTGGTCGAGTCGCCCTGGAGCGCCGAACCCGAGGTCTTCAGTGAGTTGTCTCTGCGTGGTGCAACCGGGAACTGCCTGAACCTTCTGGCACCGATCCTGCGGGAGTTGAGCCAGGATCAGGACGCACGCTGGCTGACACTGATCGCCCCACCCGCCAGCCTGACCCAGGCCTGGTTACGGGACGCAGGACTCAATCGCGAGCGCATCCTGCTGCTCCAGCCACGTGGTACCCAGAGCGCCCAGCAACTGACCTGTGAAGCCCTGCGCCTTGGCCGAAGTCACACGGTTGTCAGCTGGCTCAACCCGCTGAGTACAACTTCACGGCAACAGCTGATCAGCGCCGCCCGGACCGGGGACGCGCAAAGCCTGAATATTCGATTGGGTTAACACAAATACGGTGCAGGGCTTCTCCAGGGACAGAGAAGCCAATCTCTAGCGGTATTCGAAAAAACGACGAACGGGTATCAGTGAAGAACCCGCGGCCCCTCTTCCTTTTCGAATTCGCCCTCAACCAGGCGGCCTGCCATCTGAACACCGACGCTCAACATCGCTTTGGCGACTTCTACGTGTTGGCCTTGCAGAAATGCTTTGGCGTCCTCGGAGAAATCCAAAGTAACCAGAGAACCCTCGTCCTCAGCCCTGCGCAGCTCGATACGGCCGTCTGGTAACTCGACAATTTCTAGAAAGGACGTTGGCATAAAGGTTTGTTCTCCACGAAAGGCGGGGATTATATAGGCATCGGCCAGGCTTCGCTCGGGATCTTGACAAGATGCCATCACGAAGAGAAATGTCTGACAACACTCTTCCCTGAACGGACAGCCTTCCGTGTCGTCCGTTAAATGGTTCAGTCCTTCAGCACTCGTTCAAGCCTTCGCGAAAGCGAATCGCCAGGCTTTTGAGGTTCTGACGCCAGCCCTCCAGCTCTTCACGGCTCAGCTCTTCAGGCACCTCTTCTTCGTCCAGGTTTACCGCCTGAATCAGCGGCTGCGTCACGTCACCCTTCGGTTTGCGCGGTGCCCGTGGCGGTTGAAACAGTGCTGCGTGGGCCGCCAGCAGCTTGGCCAGCCAGGTTTCCGGGTTGTTGGCCAGTTCGACCATCTCGGCCATTTCAGGAATGGCGATACTTTCCAGCACTTCCCGAGTCAGCAGCGTTTCGGCCCGGGACGCATTGGCCTGAGGCAACCGATAGAAACCGGCGATTTCATGGCACAGCCCCAGTAGCGCCCCGTATAGATGAAACAATGCCGATTCGCGGCCGGCCTGAATCAGCGCCAGGGAATTCATCGCCCGCGCCTCCTCAGCCCTGCCGAGTGCTTCCAGCGACAGGCCGGCGAAATAGATCTTCTGGTTGGTACGGGTATAGAGTTCGTGGGCCATGACGGCAGCCTCCACAACGAAATAATGCTTCACGCAGGTCAGACAGTGTCGTGGATCACCCAAGTCCACCGCAAGCCCAAAACAAAAAGGCCGCATGAAAACCCGAAGGTTCTCATGCGGCCTTTGCACCTCTGTAGGAGCGAGCAAGCTCGCGATTGACGTCAACGATGACGCGGGCTGTCTGAATGCCCGCGTTACCTTGCGTTTTTCGCGAGCAGGCTCGCTCCTACAGTTTTAAGCCTTGGCAGTCTTCGCCGGACGCTTGTCTTCAACGGTCCACTTGCCGCCGTCGTAGTACGCCTTCCAGCCTGTCGGCTTTCCGTCGACTTCCGTCTGCACGTATTGCTCCTTGGTCTTGCGGCTGTAACGGATTACCGCAGGGAGGCCATCCGGATCTTTCTTCGGTGCTTCACACAGGAAGTGGTACTTCGGATCGATCTCATCCTTGTGCGGGATGATTTCCATGACCAGCGGAGCGCGGGTCTCGCGGTTTTTCGGGAACTGGCTGGCTGCCAGGAACAGACCGGAAGCACCGTCGCGCAGGATGTAGGTGTCGTTGACCTTTTCGCATTTCAGCTCAGGCATTTTCACCGGGTCCATCTTCGGCGGCGCTGCATCACCGCTTTTCAGCAGTTTGCGGGTGTTCTTGCAGGTCGGATTGGTGCAACCGAAGAACTTGCCGAAGCGGCCGGTCTTGAGCTGCATCTCGCTGCCGCACTTGTCGCATTCCAGACTCGGACCTTCATAGCCCTTGATGCGATAGACACCTTCTTCGATTTCATAGCCATCGCAATCCGGGTTGTTACCGCAGATGTGCAGCTTGCGCTTCTCATCGAGCAGGTAGGCGTCCATCGCCGTGCTGCAGATCGGGCAGCGATGCTTGCCGCGCAGCACCAGCGACTCCGACTCGCCTTCGTCGTCCGCAGCGATTTCGTCGCCCGGCACCAGGTTGACGGTGGCCTTGCAGCGTTCTTTCGGTGGCAGGCTGTAGCCCGAGCAACCGAGGAACACACCGGTCGACGCGGTACGAATCTGCATCGGGCGGCCGCAGGTCGTGCACGGAATGTCAGTCATCACCGGCTGATTGGCACGCATGCCATTTTCCGCACCTTCGGCCACTTCGAGTTTTTTCTTGAAGTCACCGTAGAACTCGTCGAGCACGTTTTTCCAGTCGCGTTCGCCCTGGGCCACGTCATCGAGATGCTCTTCCATGCCGGCGGTGAAGCCGTAGTCCATGAGATGAGAGAAGCTTTCGGCCAGACGCTCGGTGACGATATCGCCCATCTTTTCCGAATAGAAACGACGGTTGTGCAGCGCCACGTAGCCGCGGTCCTGGATGGTCGAAATGATCGCCGCGTAGGTCGAAGGACGACCAATGCCGCGTTTTTCCATTTCTTTTACCAGGCTGGCTTCCGAGTAACGCGCCGGTGGCTTGGTGAAATGCTGGGTCGGATCAAGCTTGATCAGCTTCATCGCGTCGCCCTGGGCCATATCCGGCAGCACATCGTCATCGCCCGGTTTGGCGATTTGCGGCATGACGCGGGTGTAACCGTCGAACTTGAGGATACGGCCCTTGGCACGCAACTCGAAGTCGCCGGCACCGACAGTGACCGTGGTCGACAAGTATTGCGCAGGCAGCATCTGGCAAGCGAGGAATTGACGCCAGATCAGCTCGTAGAGCCGCTCTGCATCACGCTCCATGCCCGACAGCTTGCTCGGCTCGGTGTTGGCATCGGACGGACGAATCGCTTCGTGAGCCTCTTGTGCGCCTTCCTTGCTGCTGTAGACGTTCGGGGTTTCCGGCAGGTATTTCTTGCCGAACTCACCTTCAATATAGGTACGCGCCATCGCCACGGCATCGGCCGAAAGGTTGGTGGAGTCAGTACGCATATAAGTGATGTAGCCGGCTTCGTACAAGCGCTGGGCCATCATCATGGTTTTCTTCACACCGAAGCCCAGGCGGTTACTCGCGGCCTGCTGCAGGGTGGAAGTGATGAACGGTGCCGATGGCTTGCTGCTGGTCGGCTTGTCTTCACGCTTGACGATGCTGTAGCTGGAAGCCTTGAGCTTCTCCAGCGCGGCCATGGCCTGGGCTTCGTTAAGCGGCTTGAACGCCTCGCCCTTCTCGCGCGCGACGTCGAAACGCACGGTCGCGCCTTTGGCGGTGCCGAGATCGGCGTGCACTTCCCAGTACTCTTCCGGGATGAACGCGCGAATTTCACGCTCACGCTCGACCACCAGTTTGACCGCAACCGACTGCACGCGGCCGGCGGACAGACCACGGGCGATCTTGGCCCACAACAGCGGCGAAACCATGTAGCCCACTACACGGTCGAGGAAACGACGCGCCTGCTGGGCGTTGACACGATCGATGTCCAGCTCGCCTGGCTGGGAGAAAGCTTCCTGGATCGCCTTCTTGGTGATTTCGTTGAACACCACGCGCTTGTAGCGGCTGTCGTCACCACCGATGGCTTCGCGCAGGTGCCAGGCAATAGCTTCCCCCTCGCGATCCAAGTCGGTTGCGAGATAGATGGTGTCAGCATCCTTGGCGAGCCGGCGCAGCTCTTCGATGACCTTTTCCTTGCCTGGAAGGATCTCGTACTTGGCTTTCCAGCCATGATCGGGATCGACCCCCATGCGAGCGACCAGCTGCTTGCGCGCCTTTTCTTTCGGCGACAGTGCCGGCGCTTCACCCGCAGCAGCCTTGCCGCGCTTGGCGGCTGGCTCTTTGCTGGCGCTAGCCGAACCGCTGGTGGGCAGGTCTCGGATATGGCCGATACTCGACTTCACCACGTATTCGTTGCCCAAATACTTGTTGATGGTCTTGGCCTTAGCCGGGGATTCCACAATGACCAGCGATTTGCCCATGGATCAGAAAATTCCTGAATTCTAAAAGTGAAAGGCGGTTGGCGCCTGACGCGGCACCGCTATATATAGTGGCTACAAGGTGAGGTCAAGCGCAGGGTTTTGCGCGCACTCAGCTTATGGCTTGTTAAAAAGGCTCTCTTCGGCTTGCACCAAAGCAAAGCGCGGCACCTGTTCGCCGTCAACTTCGACCGACTCCAGGAACATGCTCAAGGGGCGTACCCAAAAGCCGTAATCGCCATACAGGGCTTGGTAGAAGACCACTTCTTCCTCGGTTTCCGAATGCCGCGCGACACTGAAAACGCGGTACTGCGGACCTTTGTAATGTTGGTAGAGCCCAGGTTGTATCGGCATGCTTTGGCCCTCACTCAAATTTTTTCAAAATAAAAACAAAAATAAATCCGGAAAAACAAAAACCGGGGCACTTGGCCCCGGCTTCCGTCAACGAAACGCTTAGACGCGTTCGAAGACGGTGGAGATGCCTTGGCCGAGACCAATGCACATGGTGGCCACCCCGAAGGTGCCGCCATTCTGCTTCATCACGTTCAGCAAAGTGCCGGAGATACGCGCACCGGAGCAACCGAACGGGTGACCCAGGGCGATCGCGCCGCCGTGCAGGTTAACCTTCTCGTTCATCTTGTCGAGCACTTTCAGATCTTTCAGCACTGGCAGAGCCTGTGCGGCGAAAGCTTCGTTGAGCTCGAAGAAGTCGATATCGTTGATGCCAAGGCCCGCGCGCTTCAGTGCTTTTTGTGTAGCCGGTACTGGACCATAGCCCATGATCGCCGGGTCCACACCTGCCACTGCCATCGAGCGAATCACCGCCAAAGGCTGAATGCCCAGGTCCTGTGCACGCTGCGCCGACATCACGATCATGCACGAAGCACCATCGGTGATCTGCGACGAGGTACCGGCTGTCACGGTGCCGCCCTTTGGATTAAACGCCGGCTTCAGAGCCGCCAGGCTTTCCAGGGTGGTTTCCGGACGAATGGTTTCGTCGTAGTCGAACAGTTTCAGGAAACCGTTCTCGTCATAGCCCTGCATCGGGATGATTTCGTCCTTGAACTTGCCTTCCACCGTCGCCTTGTGGGCGAGTTGGTGGGAGCGCACGCCGAAAGCGTCCTGTTGCTCGCGAGTGATGCCATGCATCTTGCCCAGCATTTCAGCGGTCAGGCCCATCATGCCCGAGGCTTTCGCCGCGTACAGGGACATGTGCGGGTTCGGATCGACACCGTGCATCATGCTCACGTGACCCATATGCTCGACGCCGCCGACGACGAATACGTCACCGTTGCCGGTCATGATCGCTTGCGCGGCAGTGTGCAACGCGCTCATGGACGAGCCACACAGACGGCTGACGGTCTGGCCAGCAGACGTGTGCGGGATCTGGGTCATCAGCGACGCCATACGCGCGATGTTCCAGCCCTGCTCCAGGGTCTGGTTCACACAGCCCCAGATCACGTCTTCGACTTCGTTCGGGTCGACCTTGACGTTGCGTTCCAGCAGTTTGCTGATCAGGTGCGCCGACATGTCTTCGGCGCGGGTGTTGCGGTGCATGCCGCCCTTGGAGCGGCCCATCGGAGTACGACCGAAGTCGACAATCACGACGTCTCTAGGATTCAAGCTCATAAGTTCACTCTCACTCTAGTTGGGGGCGCTTAACCGAAGAAGCTCTGGCCGTTTTTGGCCATTTCGCGCAGCTTCGCGGTCGGGTGGTACAGCGCGCCCAAATCAGCGTACTGGTCAGCCAGGGCAACGAACTGTGCAACACCGATCGAGTCGATGTAGCGCAGCGCACCACCACGGAATGGAGGGAAACCAATACCGTAGACCAGACCCATGTCGGCTTCGGCAGCGGTTTCGACAATGCCGTCTTCCAGGCAACGCACGGTTTCCAGGCACAGCGGGATCATCATCCAGTTGATGATGTCTTCGTCAGTGACTTCGCGCTGCTCGAACACGATTGGCTTGAGCACTTCCAGTACCGACGGATCGGCGACCTTCTTCTGCTTGCCCTTCTTGTCGGTCTCGTAGGCGTAGAAGCCCTTGCCGTTCTTCTGGCCCAGGCGCTTGGCTTCGTAGAGCACGTCCACAGCCGAGCGGCGGTCGTCTTTCATGCGGTCCGGGAAGCCTTCAGCCATCACGTCACGACCGTGGTGGCCGGTGTCGATGCCGACCACGTCCATCAGGTACGCCGGGCCCATCGGCCAGCCGAATTTTTCCATGACTTTGTCGATACGGACGAAGTCCACACCGGCGCTGACCAACTTGGCGAAACCACCGAAGTAAGGGAACAGTACGCGGTTGACCAGGAAGCCCGGGCAGTCGTTGACCACGATCGGGTTCTTACCCATTTTCTTGGCGTAGGCAACGGTGGTGGCAACCGCCAACTCGCTGGACTTCTCGCCACGGATCACTTCCACCAGCGGCATCATGTGCACCGGGTTGAAGAAGTGCATGCCGACGAAGTTTTCCGGGTGCTTGAGGGCCTTGGCCAGCAGGCTGATGGAAATGGTCGAGGTGTTCGAGGCAAGGATGGTGCCTTCTTTGACCTGAGCTTCGACTTCAGCCAGAACGGCTTGCTTGACCTTTGGGTTCTCGACGACTGCTTCGACCACCAGGTCTACGTGACCGAAATCACCGTAGGACAGGGTCGGACGAATGCCGTTGAGCACTTCGGCCATTTTCGCGGCGGTCATGCGGCCTTTATCAACGCGGCCAACCAGCAGCTTGGCGGCTTCGGCCAGACCCTGCTCGATACCGTGTTCGTTGATGTCCTTCATCAGGATCGGCGTGCCTTTGGAGGCCGACTGATAGGCAATACCGCCACCCATGATGCCGGCGCCCAATACGGCGGCCTGCTTCACGTCCTTGGCGATTTCATCGTAGGCCTTGGCTTTTTTCTTCAGTTCCTGGTCATTCAGGAACAGACCGATCAGGCTCTGTGCGGCAGAGGTCTTGGCCAGCTTGACGAAACCGGCGGCTTCGACTTCCAGTGCCTTGTCGCGACCGAAGTTCGCGGCTTTCTGGATGGTCTTGATTGCTTCGACCGGCGCCGGGTAGTTCGGGCCAGCCTGGCCTGCCACGAAACCTTTGGCGGTTTCGAAAGCCATCATTTGTTCGATGGCGTTCAGCTTGAGTTTTTCAAGCTTCGGCTGGCGCTTGGCCTTGTAATCGAACTCGCCGGAAATGGCGCGCTTGATCAGTTCCAGCGCGGCGTCCTGCAGTTTTTCAGGGGCGACCACGGCATCGACGGCGCCGACTTTCAGCGCGTCTTCAGGACGGTTTTCCTTGCCGGCGGCAATCCACTCGATGGCGTTGTCGGCACCGATCAGGCGCGGCAGACGCACAGTACCGCCGAAGCCCGGGTAGATGCCCAGCTTGACTTCCGGCAGACCGATCTTGGCCTTGGTGGACATGACGCGGTAATCCGCCGCCAGGCACATCTCCAGACCGCCACCCAAGGCGATGCCGTTGATCGCGGCGACAGTCGGGACGTTGAGGTCTTCGAAATCGCTGAAAATCTTGTTGGCTTCCAGGTTGCCAGCAACAAGCTCTGCATCCGGCAGCTTGAAGTTGTCGACAAATTCGGTGATGTCGGCGCCGACGATGAAGACGTCCTTGCCACTGCTGACGATCACACCCTTGATCGAAGCATCTGCCTTGATGGTGTCCACGGCCTGACGCAGTTCGTTCAGGGTTAGACGGTTGAACTTGTTGACGGACTCACCCTTGAGGTCGAACTTCAGTTCGACGATGCCACTTTCAAGAGCCTTAACCGTGATGGCTTTACCTTCGTAAATCATCAACTGATCTCCACGATATGGAAGCTGAACAGTACACGTCGGACGCAGGCGACCGGCTTGGCAGGACGTTAAACGTCGATGCTACGCCAATCTGCCCGGCACACCCGCCAACGCGATAGTCGGGATTCTGTAGGAGCGTTTTTCAATACAAACGCTCAATTCATACGCCCGTTTGATTTGGGTACGCCACCTTCACGGAATTTCCGCCAATTGTCAATCGCCCAAAATGCGGGTTGAAATGCGACTTTGCGGTCATTTCTGTAAGACGAAGGCCTGCAACACGCGGCTGCATGTATAGACATTCATAGAATCAATCATTAGAAAAGTCGCCCTAATTCACTGCAGCCTTTGTTTAACAGGCTAAGCTGGCGGAACTTCAGGGAAATTTTGAACGCCCACGGCGAATGCCGGGCGTTAGATCAGCCCACACAGACTTACCGGCCTGCCTGGCCAACCCCGCCCGATGCTGTTGTCGGGCTTTTTATTGTCTGCGATAAATCCCTGTAGGAGCGAGCCTGCTCGCGATGGTCGTCAACGATGACGCTTGCAGCCTGACACCCCGCGGTGCTCTCAGGTGCATCGCGAGCAGGCTCGCTCCTACAGAGGGAGGCGTATGTTCAGGCGAGCGCCTTGAGGGTGGCATCGATGTGCAGCAACACCTCGGCTTCGCCCTTCTCGCCCCAATACAAAGCGATCATTTGCTTGTCGGCTTCGACCTTGTAGACGTTATCCGGCAATTTTTCGAAATGATTGAGCAGCGCTTGATCGTCACAGACCTCCTGCCACTGGTTCACCCACAGACCCGGTGTTTTTTGCCAGTAACTCCAGCAGGCAGGCTGGGTGCCGCGTCGTGGCCGGTGGTATTGCGCGCACGGGTTTGGCGGCTCCTGACCGAGCCAGTGCGGCCATTCCTGAGGTGCCAATTGCATGGCCAACCCGATGCGTCGTGCCTCCATGCGCAGGGCCATGCGGCCACTCTGGTGGCGGGACGGCCGCAACCATGCCAGCGGACTGAGCACCACCAGCAGGATTGACACCACTATCCAGACCGTCATATCAGTACTCCCGATTCTTGATGGGCGTATTCAGTCACTTTGAAACCAATACGCTTGAAACCAGCCATACTTACCAATATTGCATTCCTCAGGAGGAGCACCTCATGCCCTACAACCACATTCTGGTCGCTGTAGATCTAACCGAAGAGTGCGACCCTGTAATCCACCGTGCTCGTGAGCTGTCGGTGAGCAACGGTGCGAAATTGTCCCTGGTGCACATTGTCGAGCCGATGGCCATGGCGTTTGGTGGTGACGTTCCGATGGACCTGTCACAACTGCAACAACAGCAGTTCGATCAGGCCAAGGAGCGCCTTGACCGGCTGATCATGAAGTATCCGGAACTCTCCAAGGAATACAGCCACCTGACCTACGGCCAGCCACGCCAGGAAATCCACCACCTGGCCAAGGAGCAAACCTGCGACCTGATTGTGGTGGGCAGCCATGGCCGGCACGGCCTGGCACTGCTGCTCGGCTCCACCGCCAACGACGTACTGCACGGCGCGCCTTGCGATGTGCTGGCGGTGCGCCTGCAAAGCAAAAACTGATAACCGATCCTGTAGGAGCCGGCTTGCTGGCGAATGTCGCACCTCGGTGTGTCAAGTACACCGCCTTCGCTGGCAAGCCAGCTCCTACAGGTAGGAGTCGTGTGGCATATGAAAAGCCCGGCGTTCATCACTGAACGCCGGGCTTTTTCATTGCAAGTTCAATCAGGCATCCAGTTCGGCCCAGCGCTCGACCATCACGTCCAGCTCAGCCTGCAACTGCGACAGCTGAGCGATCACCGCAGCGGTTTCGGCTGCTGGACGCAGGTAGAAACCAGCATCCGCCATCTGCGCTTCCACCGCAGCAATCTGCTGTTCCATGGCTTCGATCTGCCCTGGCAACGCTTCCAGCTCGCGCTGCAACTTGTAGCTGAGCTTCTTCTTCGCCGGCGCTTCTACAGCTGCCGCGACTGGCGCTGGCTCAGCCTTCACCACCGCGGAGTTCAGGTCGGCCTTGCCGGACTTGCTTTCGGTCACACCCAACAGGCGCGGCGAACCGCCCTGACGCAGCCAGTCCTGATAACCGCCGACGTACTCGCGAACCTGACCTTCACCTTCGAACACCAAGGTGCTGGTGACCACGTTATCGAGGAATGCCCGGTCGTGGCTGACCATCAGCACGGTGCCGTTGAAGGTCAGCAGGACCTCTTCCAGCAGCTCGAGCGTTTCGACGTCGAGGTCGTTGGTCGGTTCGTCGAGAACCAGCAGGTTCGCCGGCTTGCTGAACAGCTTGGCCAGCAGCAGACGGGCACGCTCACCACCGGACAACGCCTTGACCGGCGTGCGGGCACGCTGCGGGCTGAACAGGAAGTCGCCGAGGTAGCTCAGCACGTGGCGGCTCTGACCGTCGATATCGATGAAGTCGCGCCCTTCGGCGACGTTGTCGATCACGGTCTTTTCCAGGTCCAACTGGTGGCGCAACTGGTCGAAGTAGGCAACGTCGATCTTCGTCCCCTCTTCCACCTTGCCGCTGGTCGGCTGCAAGCCGCTAAGCATCAGTTTCAGCAGCGTGGTCTTGCCGGTGCCGTTGGCGCCGAGCAGACCAATACGATCGCCGCGCTGCAACACCATGGAGAAATCCTTGATCAGGAACGGCCCGCCCGGGTGAGCGAAACTCACGTTCTCGAGCACCATCACCTGCTTGCCGGACTTGTCGGCGGTTTCCAGCTGAATGTTGGCCTTGCCGGTGCGCTCGCGACGCTCGCTGCGTTCGACGCGCAAAGCCTTGAGGGCACGTACGCGGCCTTCGTTACGGGTACGACGGGCCTTGATGCCCTGGCGAATCCACACTTCTTCCTGGGCCAGGCGTTTGTCGAACAGCGCATTGGCGGTGGCTTCGGCGGCGAGTTCGGCTTCTTTGTGCACGAGGAAACTGGCGTAGTCGCCGTTCCAGTCGATCAGGCCACCACGATCCAGTTCGAGAATGCGAGTCGCAAGGTTTTGCAGGAAGGAACGGTCGTGCGTGATAAACAGCACGGCGCCCTGGAAATCCTTCAGCGCTTCTTCCAGCCAGGCGATTGCACCGATGTCCAGGTGGTTGGTCGGTTCGTCGAGCAGCAGCAGATCCGGTTCCGACACCAGGGCCTGGGCCAACAGGACGCGTCGACGCCAGCCGCCGGACAATTCGGCGAGGGTCTTGTCGGCCGGCAACTGCAGGCGACTGAGGGTGCTGTCGACCAGGGTCTGCAAACGCCAGCCGTCGCGGGCTTCGAGGTCGTGCTGGACGTGCATCAGCTTGTCCAGGTCGGCATCGGTGACGATGTTCTGGCTCAGGTGGTGATATTCGGCGAGCAATGCGCCAACACCGTCCAGGCCTTCGGCAACCACGTCGAACACGGTCCGTTCGTCGGCTACCGGCAATTCTTGCGGCAATTCGCCAATCTTGAGTCCGGGTGCGCGCCAAACGGAGCCGTCATCGGGCTTCTGGTCGCCCTTGACGAGCTTCATCATGCTGGACTTGCCAGTGCCGTTGCGGCCGATGATGCACACCCGCTCTCCACGGGCGATCTGCCAGGACACCTTGTCCAACAACGGCATAGCGCCGAAAGCAAGGGACACATCGCTGAATTTGAGCAGGGTCATGAGCTTCTCCAAAAACCGGGCGCGCATTCTACCTGAATCGAGGCTTCAGAAGGCCGGCAATTTCACTGTCGAAGCACTCTGCACAACAAATGTTGCGAACTGATGCAGACAGGTCCGCAAAGCTTTCGCCCGTTGCTGGCAAAAGGCTAAGCTACGGAGAATTCAGTGTGGGCATCGCCAGCACTTGTCATGGTTTTTCTGTCCGGACGTCTCATGCGCAGTCGCCTTCTCAAGCTTTTGTCCTGTTTTTTACTCTCTGCCGCTGCCGTTCAATCCGCCCACGCGGTGGACCTGTCCACCCAACGCCAATATTACGACGAGGCCAAGCGCGCCCTGGCCAAGGGCGATACCGGACCTTACTTCCGTTACAGCCAGGCCCTGGCCGATTATCCGCTGGAGCCGTACCTGGCGTATGACGAACTGACCGCGCGACTGAAAACCGCGAGCAATGCCGAAATCGAAAAATTCCTCGCCGAACACGGCGACCTGCCCCAGGCCAACTGGATGAAACTGCGCTGGTTGCGCTGGCTGGCCGAACGCGGCGACTGGGCGACTTTCGTCAAATATTACGACCCAAAAATGAACTTCACTGAACTGGACTGCCTGAACGCGCAGTATCAGCTCAGTCATAATCTCAAGGCCGAAGGTAATGCCAACACCAACAAGCTCTGGCTGACCGGCAAATCCCAACCCGAGGCCTGCGACGCGCTGTTCGGCATGTGGGCCGCCGAGGGCCAGTTGACCGAGCAGAAACGCTGGGAGCGCGCCAAACTCGCCGCCCAGGCGCGCAACTACCCGCTGGCCAACGCCCTGGTCAACAGCCTGACCACCCTCGCCCCCCGGGGTCGCCTGTTGATCGATGTGGCGCAAAAACCCGAGCTGCTCAACCAGCCGTCGCGCTTCACGCCAGCAGACGAGCCGATGTCGGATATCGTCAGCCTTGGCCTGCGCCGCCTCGCCCGCCAGGATCCGGACAAGGCCATGGAGCTGCTCGACGGTTATGCCAGCAGCATGCACTTTTCCCGCGACGAAAAAGTGGCGATCGCCCGGGAAATAGGCCTGACCCTCGCGCGCCGTTTCGACGGCCGCGCGCTGGATGTGATGACCAAGTACGACCCGGAGTTGCGCGACAACACCGTGTCCGAATGGCGCCTGCGCCTGCTGCTGCGCCTGGCCCGCTGGGACGATGCCTATCAATTGACTCGTCGCCTGCCCCAGGACCTGGCCACCACCAACCGCTGGCGCTACTGGCAAGCCCGCAGCCTGGAACTGGCGCAACCGCAGAACCCGGAAGCCCAAACCCTTTATAAGAGCCTTGCCCGCGAGCGTGACTTCTATGGTTTTCTCGCCGCCGACCGTTCACAGTCGCCCTATTCGCTGCTGAACAAGCCGTTGGTGCTGAGTCAGGCGACCATCAATAAGGTACGCAACACCCCCGGCGTACGCCGCGCCCTGGAGTTCCACGCCCGTGGCCAGATCGTCGACGGTCGCCGCGAGTGGTATCACGTCAGCCGGCACTTCAGCCGCGACGAAATGGTCGCCCAGGCCAAACTGGCCTACGACCTGAAATGGTATTTCCCGGCGATCCGCACCATCAGCCAGGCGCAGTACTGGGACGATCTGGACATCCGCTTCCCGATGGCGCACCGCGAAACCCTGGTCCGTGAAGCCAAGGTCCGTGGCCTGCACTCAAGCTGGGTGTTCGCCATCACCCGCCAGGAAAGCGCCTTCATGGACGACGCCCGCTCCGGTGTCGGCGCGTCAGGCTTGATGCAACTGATGCCCGGAACTGCCAAGGAAACCGCGCGCAAGTTCAGTATTCCGTATGCCTCGCCACAGCAGTTGTTCGATCCGGACAAAAACATTCAGCTCGGTGCCGCTTACCTGAGTCAGGTCCACAGCCAGTTCAACGGCAACCGCGTCCTCGCTTCCGCCGCCTACAACGCCGGCCCCGGCCGCGTCCGCCAGTGGCTGCGCGGCGCGGATCACCTGAGTTTCGATGTATGGGTGGAAAGCATCCCGTTCGACGAAACCCGCCAGTATGTGCAAAACGTGCTGTCGTATTCGGTGATCTACGGCCAGAAGCTCAACTCGCCGCAACCGCTGGTGGATTGGCATGAGCGGTATTTCGACGATCAATAACCCGATCCTGTAGGAGCCGGCTTGCCGGCGAAGGCGTAGGCATTGGCGATGCAAGTCGCGAGGCCTCCTTCGCTGGCAAGCCAGCTCCTACAGCTCGGTGACAGCTGCGCCATCACTGAACTGCAACGCCGCCAACCGCGCATACAACGCATTGCTGGCGATGAGCTCGTGATGCGTGCCCACCGCCACCAACCTCCCTTGATCCATCACCGCGATGCGGTCGGCGTTTTTGACCGTTGCCAGACGATGGGCGATGACCAGGGTGGTGCGATTTTTCATCAGGCTCGGCAGGGCTTGCTGGATCAGGTGTTCGCTTTGGGCATCGAGGGCGCTGGTGGCTTCGTCAAGCAGCAGGATGGGGGCGTCCACCAGCAGCGCCCGGGCGATGGCCAGCCGTTGGCGCTGGCCGCCGGACAAGCCCAGGCCACCGTCACCCAAGTGGGTCTGGTAACCGTTGGGCATGGCTTGGATAAAGTCGTGGGCGTAGGCGATTTTTGCCGCTTCCTGGACGTCGGCCAGTGCCGCAGCAGGGTTGCCATAACGGATGTTGTCTTCGATGCTGCCGAAAAACAGCGCCGGGGTTTGCGAGACCAGGGCAAAACAGCGACGCAAATCCAATGGATCGAGCGAGGTCAGTGGCACGCCATCCAGCAAAATGCGCCCTTCCATCGGATCATAAAAGCGCAGCAACAGGTCATACACCGTCGATTTGCCGGCACCCGACGGCCCGACCAGGGCCAGGGTTTCACCGGCCCTGACCGTCAGGCTCAAGCCATCGACAGCGTAGCTTTCGGGACGTGACGGGTAGGAAAAACGCACGCCCTGCAACTGCAGGTCGCCCCTCACTCGCGCGGGCAAGGTCACCGGATCGGTGGTCGGTGGCAGGATGATGTTTTCCGAACGCAGCAGTTCCGCGATCCGTTCCGCTGCGCCTGCCGCGCGCTGAAGTTCGCCGATCACCTCGCTCAAGGTGCCGAACGCGCTACCCACGATCAGGCTATAGAAGACAAACGCCGCCAGTTCACCCGCGGAAATGCGTCCGGCAATCACATCCATGCCGCCGACCCAGAGCATGACACCCACGGCGCCCAGCACCAGAATGATCACCAGGGTAATCAGCCAGGCCCGCTGGAAAATGCGTTTGCGCGCGGTATCGAACGCCTCCTCCACCGTCACGGCAAATTTGCGCTCATCCTGAACTTGGTGGTTGTAGGCCTGAACCGTCTTGATCTGGCCAAGGGTTTCGGAGACATAACTGCCGATGTCGGCAATCCGGTCCTGACTCAGGCGCGACAGGTTGCGAACGCGGCGGCCGAAGATCAGGATCGGCGCGATCACCAACGGCAAGGCGACCACCACGATACTGGTGAGTTTGGGGTTGGTGATAAACAGCAGGACGATTCCGCCGATCACCATCAGCAAGTTGCGCAAAAACAGCGACAGTGAAGAGCCAATCACCGATTGCAGCAGCGTGGTATCGGCGGTCAGGCGTGACTGGATCTCCGAGCTGCGATTGTTTTCATAGAAACCCGGATGCAGGTAAATCAGATGATTGAACACCTGGCGACGGATGTCGGCGACGCAACGCTCGCCGATCCACGACACCAGGTAAAACCGCGCAAAAGTGCCAACTGCCAGCCCCATCACCAGCAGCATGAACAAGCCGATGGACTGGTTGAGCAGGTGTGGGGACTGGGTCATGAAACCCTGATCCACCAACAGGCGGATGCCCTGTCCCATGGACAGGGTGATGCCCGCCGTGACGATCAACGCGAGCAAGGCACCGAAAGCCTGCCAGCGATACGGCACGATGAAACGGCTGGCCAGGCGAATCGCACGGCGGTGTCGAACAGAGAGCATTGGCATCATCCACAACGGAGCAATTGACAGGTTAACCCTACACCGCTCAATGGGGTGGAACTTGGTAAATCACAATGAGTCAGGTTAATTATGACCGCGAACACTAGGTCATAGACGCTATTGGTCTAAAGTCCGGGTGGCAACGTCATGGTATTTCTGGTGGACTGGTGTTGCCGCCATGAAACGATCGCAGGGAATTGTCATAACCCGGTCACCAGGCGGTTCTACAGTAAGCACACAACCTGATGAGGAGACAGGCCATGTCCTTGCAAAACAGCAGCGATGTCACCGTTCCAGTGATCCGCCCGAAAGGAGATCAGTCTCTGGGTTGCTCGATTGTTGACGAAAAGGGCCGCGAAATACCGATCACTGAAGACATGATCCAGAAAGCGTGCCACGACCTGGAAAAGCGATTGGTCAAGCCTGCCGAACAAAAGTGATATAGCCACCGTCTTCTTGACCCGGCCCTTGTAGGCCGGGTTTTTTATGTCTGATTATCGGAGGGTGCGATGCACCCATCGCGGGCAAGCCCGCTCCCACAAGGATTAGTATTGTTCACAGATTTTGTGGACACCAAATACCCTGTGGGAGCGGGCTTGCCCGCGATTGGGCCAATGCGGTTTTCAGACAGCCGTCGCCCCCAACGCCGCCACAATCTTCTGCAATGCTGGCGAATCCCCATCGATCCGCACCTGCAACCCATCGATCTCACGCCGCGACGGGTAGTTCTTGCGCAATTCATCGAACGCCGCCCGCTGCTCACTCACGTTGCCTACCAGGCTGCGACGGAAGTCCGCATCGTCACGGCGCGGGTCGTACACGCCACGGCACAACATCGCCAGCGCCCAGGCCGGATCACTCTCGGCACTCAATGTCACTTGCGACAACCAGGCTGCCGGCAGCAGATCATTCAAACGGACCCGGGCCGGCTGCCCGAGGAAATCGCAATAGGCCTGATAGATCTGCGCCGTGCCGCGCTGCTTGCCATCCAGGCTGTATCCGGCAATGTGCGGCGTCGCCAGCACGCAGAGTTCGGCCAGCGCCACATCGACTTCCGGCTCGCCTTCCCAGACGTCCAGCACCGCTTGCAGGTCTTCACGCTCCAACAACACATTGCGCAGGGCGGCGTTATTGATCACCGGACCGCGGCTGGCGTTGATCAGCCAGGTACCGGTCTTGAGTTTCTTCAGGCGCTTTTCATCGAACAGATGCCAGGTCGGCTGAGCGCCACGCTTGTTCAAAGGCGTGTGCAGGCTGATCACGTCGCACTGCTCGATGATCTCCTCCAGGCTGACGTAATCTCCACCCTCGAAAGCATGCCGTGGCGGGTCGCAGACCAATACCTTCCAGCCCAGGCCCTGCAGGACCTTGACCAGCCGCCCGCCCACCTCGCCGGCACCGACCACGCCGTAAGTACGTTGCGTCAGGTCGACACCTTCGATTTCAGCCAGGGTCAGCAGGCTGCCGAGCACATAGTCGACCACACCCCGGGCATTGCATCCCGGCGCACTGGACCAGGTGATACCGGCCTGCTGAAAGTAATCCAGGTCCAGGTGATCGGTGCCGATGGTACAGGTGCCGACAAATCGCACTTTGCTACCTTCGAGCAGGGCGCGGTTGACGTTGGTCACCGAACGCACCAACAGCACATCGGCCTGTTCGACCATGGTTCGGTCGATGGAACGTCCCGGCACCCGGCGGATTTCGCCGAAACCTTCGAAGAAGGCATCGAGCAGGGGGATATTTTCGTCGGCAACAATCAGCATGGCAGGCTCCTTTGGCGGGTTGGCAGTGTAGGCGCAGAATTCATCCCTGTGTAGGAGCAGCCGGTCGACGCTCGAATGCTCGCGATGGGTGTTAACAAAAACGCTGGCTGTCTGACACCCCACGGCGCTCTCAGGTTTTTCGCGAGCGGGCTCGCTCCTACAGGGGGAATCAGCGCGATTACAAATACCCAACACAGTCTTTTCCTGACCGATGCGTCAACGCGTAGAATGCGCGGCCTTGCGCATCAAAACTTCTGGACGCTTCGCCTGTGAATTCCGTGACTGACACCATCACCACCCCCCGCACGACCCCGGTTCGCCAGGAACTCAAAGGCCTGCTCGGGCTGGCCCTGCCGATCATGGTCGCGCAACTGGCTACTACGGCCATGGGTTTCGTCGATGCGGTAATGGCTGGCCGTGTCAGCCCACGGGATCTGGCCTCGGTAGCCTTGGGTAACTCGATCTGGATTCCGGTCTATCTGCTGATGTCCGGCGTTCTGCTGGCCACCACACCCAAGGTCGCCCAACGTTTTGGTGCCGCACAACACGACGAAATCGGTCCTCTGGTCCGCCAGGCATTGTGGCTGGCGCTGTGTGTCGGTCTGATCGGCAGCGGCCTGCTGCTCAGCGCCGAACCGATCCTGCACTGGATGAAAGTCGATCCGCAGCTGATCGAACCAAGCATGGGCTATCTGCACGGTATCGCCTTCGGTTTTCCCGGAATTGCTTTCTATTACGTACTGCGTTGCTACAGCGACGGCATGGGACGTACTCGTCCGAGCATGGTCATCGGCCTGTGCGGACTGCTGCTGAACATCCCGCTGAACTATGCGCTGATCTATGGCCATTTCGGCATGCCGGCCCTCGGTGGCGTCGGTTGTGGCTGGGCCAGCGGCATTGTGATGTGGTTCATGGCGTTGAGCATGGCCGGTTGGACAGGCCGGGCGAGTTTCTATGCCCGCACGCGCGTGCTGGGGCGTTTCGACCGCCCGCAATGGTCGGTGATCAAGCGCCTGGTGAGCATCGGTCTGCCGATCGGTATCGCGGTGTTTGCCGAATCGAGCATCTTCGCGGTCATTGCCCTGTTGATCGGCAGCCTCGGCTCCACCGTGGTCGCGGGACACCAGATCGCCCTGAACATCAGCTCACTGTTGTTCATGATTCCTTATTCCCTGGGCATGGCGGTTACGGTTCGGGTTGGCCAGGCACTGGGCGCGGGCAACCCCTGGCAGGCGCGTTTCGCGGCGAAGGTCGGGCTGGGCGCGGCATTGGTGTTCGCCGCGTTTTCGGCAAGCTTTATCCTGCTGTTGCGCGAATCCATTGCTTCGATCTACACGCCCGACACGGCGGTGATCCAGATTGCCTCCATGTTGATTGTCTATGCCGCGTTGTATCAGTTCTCCGATGCCATCCAGGTGATCTGCGCCGGCGCGCTGCGAGGCTATCAAGACACTCGTGTGACGATGATCCTGACGCTGTTCGCCTATTGGGGCATCGGTCTGCCGGTAGGCTATGTGCTGGGGCTGACCGATTGGTTCGGCCCGGCCAGCGGCCCGAGCGGGCTGTGGGAAGGTTTGATCGCAGGCCTGAGTTGCGCAGCGCTGATGCTGTCGATCCGCCTGACGCGCAGTGCACGCAAACGGATTCGCATCAGCCACCCGGTGGGTTGATCCAAAAAAGTCCTGTAGGAGCAAAGCTTGCTCGCGATGGCGTCAGTATATTCACGCTTTGATGCTGACTGATCTGACGCCATCGCGAGCAAGCTTTGCTCCTACAGTTTTCGCGGGACTTTAACCGGATTTCTTGCGAATCCAGTACAGGTAAGTGCCGGCATCTTCATGCTGCCCTACCAGTTCGTGGTCGAGAAATACGCAGAACTTGGGGATGTCACGCCGGGTCGACGGGTCGGTGGCGATCACCTTGAGCAAGCCGCCTGGCACCAGGTCACGGATGTGCTGGTGCAACATCATCACCGGCTCCGGGCAGTTGAGACCGGTGGCGTCTAGGGTGCCGTCAACCGGCGCATCAATCATTTCACTCATGATTCACTCCTGAAACTTGCCGGCATTGTCGCGCATTACCGGGTGCTCGGTCATCTGTGGCACAACGCCTCACCCCTGTAGGAGCTGGCTTGCCAGCGAAAGCCAGCACGCGGTGAATCTGAATAACCGCGGTGCCGATTTCGCCAGCAAGCCGGCTCCTACAGGATTTGTGTTGACCGGCCAATTCATCGATCAGCGGGATTTTGGCTTCTTCACATCGAGTCGGCGAAGGTGGCACGTCACCTCTTCGCGGTCGTGGTACAGCTGCTTGCAGCCGATCTCCACGCGAATGCCCCGCGCCTTGAAGCCATCGGCGATGCGCTCCAGCAGGCGCTTCACTTCGGCATAACGCTGTTTCATCGGCAACTTGAGGTTGACCACCGCTTCGCGGCAATGACCCTCGCCGATCCACTCTTCGAGCATCGCGGCGTTGCGCGCCGGTTTCTCGACGATATCGCAAACCATCCAGTCCACCGGCTGCTTGGGTTTGAAGGTAAAACCGTCGGCCATCAGGTGTTGCACCAGACCGGTGTCCATCAGGCTTTCGGCCATCGGACCGTTATCGATGGCGGTCACCAGCATGCCGCGATTGACCAGTTGCCAGGTCCAGCCACCGGGCGCCGCACCGAGGTCGACGCCGGTCATGTCGCCATGCAGGCGCTCGTCCCACTGGTCACGCGGGATGAAGTGGTGCCAGGCCTCCTCCAGCTTCAGGGTCGAACGGCTGGGCGCCTCGCGGGGGAACTTCAAGCGCGGAATGCCCATTGGCCACATCGCCGAGTTGTTCGACTCCGCCAGCCCCATGAACACTTCACGACCGCTCTTGAACGTCAACAGCAGGCGCGGCTTGTTGGTGTCATCCACCAGTTTGCCGGCAGCGGTCAGTGCCTTGCGCAACGGGCCTTCGAACTTCTTGCAGAAGTTCGACAGTTCCTTGCCGTCGTTGGTGTCGACCACTTCCAGCCACAGACTGCCGCAGGTCGGAAAGTCCGCCAGGTGCGCGAGGATTACGCTGATGCGGTCGGTTTCCGGCAGGTCGATGAAGATTCCCCGGGCCCACTGGCGCGGGAAGATCAACTGATCGAAACGCTGACCGCGCATCAGGCGTTCGGCGCCGTCTTCTTCGGTGCAGACAAATTCGGCGCAGGCGCTGGCGGTCTTGGCCTTGGCATAACCGGCTACGTTCAGCCGTGCGGCGAGGTCGGAAATCTCGGAGCAGACTTCGCCTTCGAAGCCCGGCCGGCAATGCATAAAGAGGGTGTTCATTCTTACTCCTGGACAGATGGCGAGACATTCGCCACTGCGCGATGCCCAGACTTGCGCTGGAGCAAAGCCTGTCACGAAAACCGGCGCATGATAGCTGACTTCGGAACCTCGGACTCAGCGATAGAGTCCTGTTATTAGCCAGCTACCTAAAACAGGGCTAGGTTTAATGCTCTGCCCGTCCCCTCAGTCCGTAGCCGTGTGGACTTATAGGAGTGATCGTAATGCCGTCCCTCGATAGCCTGAAAACTCTGAAAACCCTGCAAGTCGATAACAAGACCTACCATTACTTCAGCCTGCCGGATGCCGCCAAAAGCCTGGGCGACCTGGACAAGCTGCCGATGTCGTTGAAGGTGCTGCTGGAAAACCTGCTGCGCTGGGAAGATGAAAAAACCGTCACCGGCGCCGACCTCAAGGCGATTGCCGCCTGGCTCAAGGAGCGCCGCTCCGATCGCGAAATCCAGTACCGCCCGGCGCGGGTGCTGATGCAAGACTTCACCGGCGTGCCCGCGGTGGTCGACCTGGCCGCCATGCGTGCGGCGATGGCCAAGGCCGGTGGCAACCCGCAACGGATCAACCCACTGTCGCCAGTCGATCTGGTGATCGACCACTCGGTGATGGTCGACAAGTTCGCCAGCAGCAGCGCGTTCGAACAGAACGTCGATATCGAAATGCAACGCAATGGCGAGCGCTACGCATTCCTGCGCTGGGGCCAAAGCGCGTTCGACAACTTCAGCGTGGTACCGCCGGGCACCGGGATCTGCCACCAGGTGAACCTGGAATATCTGGGTCGCACGGTCTGGACCAAGGACGAGGACGGCCGCACTTATGCCTTCCCGGATACGCTGGTGGGCACCGATTCCCACACCACCATGATCAATGGCCTTGGCGTGCTCGGCTGGGGCGTCGGCGGCATCGAGGCTGAAGCGGCGATGCTCGGCCAACCGGTATCGATGCTGATTCCGGAAGTGATCGGTTTCAAGCTCACCGGCAAGCTCAAGGAAGGCATTACCGCCACCGACCTGGTGCTGACCGTCACCCAGATGCTGCGCAAGAAAGGCGTGGTCGGTAAATTCGTCGAGTTCTATGGCGACGGTCTCGCCGACCTGCCGCTGGCGGACCGCGCGACCATTGCCAACATGGCCCCGGAATACGGCGCCACCTGCGGGTTCTTCCCGGTGGACGACGTGACGCTGGAATACCTGCGCCTGTCCGGCCGCCCCCTCGACACCGTAAAACTGGTCGAGGCCTACAGCAAGGCCCAGGGCCTGTGGCGCCTGCCGGGTAAAGAACCGGTCTTCACCGATAGCCTGGCGCTGGACATGGCCAGCGTCGAAGCCAGCCTCGCCGGACCGAAACGCCCGCAGGACCGGGTATCGCTGCCGAATGTCGCGCAAGCGTTCAGCGACTTTCTGGGTGTCCAACTCAAACCCACCAGCAAGGAAGAAGGCCGCCTGGAAAGCGAGGGCGGAGGCGGCGTGGCGGTGGGCAATGCGGATATGGCCGGCGAAGCGGACTACGACTTCGAGGGCCAGACCCACCGCCTGAAAAACGGCGCGGTGGTGATTGCCGCGATCACGTCCTGCACCAACACCTCCAACCCTAGCGTGATGATGGCCGCCGGCCTGGTGGCGAAGAAAGCCGTGGAAAAAGGCCTGCGACGCAAACCCTGGGTAAAAAGCTCGCTGGCCCCCGGCTCGAAAGTGGTCACCGACTACTACAAGGCCGCCGGTCTGACGCGCTACCTGGATGAATTGGGTTTTGCCCTGGTCGGCTATGGCTGCACCACCTGCATCGGCAACTCCGGTCCCTTGCCGGAACCGATCGAAAAAGCCATCCAGCAGGCCGATCTGACCGTGGCCTCGGTGCTGTCCGGCAACCGCAACTTCGAAGGCCGGGTCCACCCCCTGGTGAAAACCAACTGGCTGGCCTCGCCGCCGCTGGTGGTGGCTTATGCACTGGCCGGCACCGTGCGCATCGACCTCAGCCGCGAGCCTTTGGGCGAGGACCAGAATGGCAAGCTGGTTTACCTGCGGGACATCTGGCCGAGTAGCAAGGAGATCGCCGATGCCGTGGAGCAGGTCAACACCGCCATGTTCCACAAGGAATACGCCGAAGTGTTTGCCGGTGACGAACAGTGGCAGGCCATCAAAGTGCCGCAAGCGGCTACCTATGTCTGGCAGGCGGATTCCACCTACATCCAGCACCCGCCATTCTTCGATGACATCGGCGGGCCACCGCCGGTGGTGAAGGACGTGAACGGTGCCCGTGTGTTGGCGCTGCTCGGCGATTCGGTGACCACCGACCACATCTCCCCGGCTGGCAACATCAAGGCTGACAGCCCGGCGGGCCGCTACCTGCGTGAAAAAGGTGTTGAACCGCGAGACTTCAACTCCTACGGCTCGCGACGCGGCAATCATGAAGTGATGATGCGCGGCACCTTTGCCAATATTCGGATACGCAATGAAATGCTTGGCGGCGAAGAAGGTGGCAATACCCTCTACATTCCGACCGGGGAAAAACTGGCGATCTATGACGCGGCCATGCGTTATCAGGCAGCGGGCACACCGCTGGTGGTGATCGCCGGGCAGGAATACGGTACCGGTTCAAGCCGCGACTGGGCGGCCAAAGGCACTAACCTGCTGGGGGTCAAAGCCGTCATCGCGGAAAGTTTCGAGCGGATTCACCGCTCCAACCTGGTGGGCATGGGCGTGCTGCCGCTGCAGTTCAAACTCGATCAAAACCGCAAGAGCCTGAACCTCAAAGGCACCGAATCCCTGGACATCATCGGTCTGACCGGCATCGAACTGACGCCACGGATGAACCTGACCCTGGTCATCACCCGTGAAAACGGCACGCGGGAGAAAGTCGAAGTGCTGTGCCGGATCGACACGCTCAATGAGGTGGAGTACTTCAAGTCGGGAGGGATTTTGCACTACGTGCTGCGGCAGCTGATTGCTTCATGATTGCCCGATGAAAAAACCGGCCCCTTGTAGGAGCTGGCTTGCCAGCGAAGGACCCAACAGCGACACGACAATCGCTGCGGGGCGGCGTTCCGACAAGCCAGCTCCTACAGGCGGTGTTTTTGTAGTCAACACAAGGCGGGGATTCGTATAAAAAACGGGATTGTGCCGAGCGGAATCTCCTACTCGATATCCTCTTTGTTCTTCAGATGTTGGATCCAACCATAAAGCGAAACGACAAGAACCATCAGGGTGAAAAACACCAACAATCCCACGACAATCACGGGCCAAGTAATCACGTCCGTCCTCTGATACAGGATAATCCGCCAGCACGCCATTCAAGCGAATGGCCGGCGCATATCGACAAGGTAACACGCCAAGTTTTACGCACCATGGAACAACGTCACAATTCCTGACTGGCGGCGATATGTGCCTAAATGCCGCACATTGAGGCACGCTCCGCCGAGCTAAAGGGTCGGGCCTGACATACCTGCGCGTCAACGTTAAAAATCATTAAAATTGTCCGCTCCATTCAGGCACTGTTATCGGCAACACCCGATAAACATTGAGGAAATCCGTTTTCCTGACCTGCGCCCATCGCTCCCGAACCGTTACTTTTAGTCAGGCACTGCCAGGGAACCAATCGGCTTGACGATTGTCTCCCCGACCGTTTAACCTCGCGCCCCTCGAATGGAAGCGATCTATCTGCATAGGCAGAAAGTCCTCTGAAAATGAATTCAAACAACGCGTGCATCGCGCCGTTGTGCTTTGCGGTAACCCATGCTCAAGCCTCGCTCCCCCCTGCAAATCAAAAAATCCGTCATTTTTGCCCTGGTGCTGCGTGAAGCGCGTTCGCGTTTCGGCGACCGACGCATGGGCGCCACCTGGACACTGATCGAGCCCATTTGCCATCTGCTGATCCTGAGCGTGCTGTTTGCCTTGATTCGCGGCCGCACCGTGGCAGGCATCGACTTCCCGGTCTTTGTATTGGTCGGCCTGGCGCCCTTCCTGCTGTTTCGCAACATCGCCATGCGCCTGATGAACAGCCCCAAGGAAAACCGTGCGCTGTTTTCCTATAAACAGATCAAGCCCCTCGACACCTATATCGCCCGTGCGCTGGTGGAGTTCTGCATTTCGGCCAGCGTGTACGCCATTCTGGTGTTCGGCTTCGCCTGGTACGGCTTTGACATGTCCATCAAGTCGCCCATCGAGTGGATGCTGACCATCTTGCTGGGGGTCGTGTTCGCCTTTGGCCTGGGCATGCTGTTGTCGCTGATCGCCCATGCCATGCCCAGCAGTACATTGTTCCTGCGGATGATGTTCTTCCCGCTGTATTTCATCTCGGGCGTACTCATCCCCGCCGCCTACCTGCCGCACGCCATGCTGCCGCTGTTGCTGCTCAATCCGTTCCTGCACCTGCTTGAACTGCTCCGTGCCGAAATCTTTCCGCATTACGTTCCGGTCGATGGTGTCTCGGTGCACTACGTGATCGCCTTCACCCTTGTTTTGCTGTTCGTCTCCCTGGGTACTTATCGGGTTCGTCGACTGCATTTGATCTCCACCAAGAACGGCTAATCGCAGGTTTCCCGTGTTCGAGCTCAGAAATATCACCAAGTCGTACCTGACCCCCAAAGGTCGCCGCCACGTGTTTCGCGACCTGTCGCTGAAAATCCCCGCCGGCAAGAACATCGGCCTGATCGGCCGCAACGGCGCAGGCAAATCGACCTTGATGCGCCTGCTGGGCGGCGCTGACATTCCAGACTCCGGCACCGTTGTCACCGACAAGAGCATTTCCTGGCCCGTAGGCCTGGCCGGCGGTTTCCAGGGCACCATGACCGGCCGCGAAAACATCAAGTTCGTCAGCCGGGTGTATGGCGCCGAAGGTGATGCCATGCGCCAGAAGATTGCCTACGTCGAGGACTTCGCCGAAATCGGCGACTGGATCGACGAACCGGTCAAGACCTACTCCTCCGGCATGCGCTCGCGCCTGGCCTTCGGCCTGAGCATGGCCTTCGACTTCGATTACTACCTGATCGACGAAGTGATGTCGGTGGGTGATGCGCACTTCAAGCGCAAGTGCGCCGATGTGTTCGAGGAGCGCCTGAAGAAATCCAGGGTTGTGCTGGTTTCCCACAGCATGCCCGATATCAAAAAGCTCTGTGACGTCGTGCTGCTGGTGCGCGATGGCGGGGTGCAGATCTATGACGATGTCGATGAAGGCATCAAGGCCTACAACACCTGATCGCCCTGACCGCGGCGTGATTGTTTTATTTCAAGGATGCGAGTGCATATGAGCAGTACGGGTAAATTCAAGGGCTGGCGCCTGACGCTGGGGCTGATCGTGCTCCCGATGGTTGTCGCCATCGTCTACTACAGCTTTTTTGCCGTGGACCGTTTTGTCAGTTCCGCGCAAGTGGTCGTACGTCAGGACGGCAACAACCCTGCCGCTCAAATGCCTGGCCTGAGCATGCTGCTCAGCGGTGCCAACCCGGCCTCCCGGGAAGAGACCCTGTACTTGCGTGAATACATCGTGTCGATGGACATGATGCAGTTGCTGGAAGACCGCCTGCACTGGGTCGAGCAGTACAGCAAGCAACGCAATGACCCGTTCTTCTGGCTGGACAAGGACACCGAGCGCGAGGACCTGCTCGAGTACTACCAGCGCATGGTGTCCGCCCACTACGACGAAACCACCGGCCTGCTCAAAGTTGAAGTACAAGCCTTCAGCCCGGAACTGGCCGAGCAAATGGTCAAGACCATTCTTGAGGCCAGCGAGCACTTCGTGAACGAAGTCTCCCACAGCATCGCCCGCGAGCAGATGCGTTTCGCCCAAGGCGAACTGGAAGGCGCAAAGAAGAACTACACCAAGCGCAAGGAAGAGCTGCTGAGCTTCCAGAACCGTAACAAGGTTCTGGACGGTAGAAGCTCGGCCCAGGGCCGCGCCAGCATCATCGACACCCTGGAAGGCGAGCACTCCAAAGAGCGCGCCGTACTCACGCAAATGAGCTACAAGCTTCGCGCTGATTCACCTCAGGTTGCGCAGCAACAGCAACGCGTCAACGCCATTCGTGAACAGCTCAATGCCGAAAAACGCCTGCTGGTGTCTGCACCCGATGGCGACCAGCTCAACGTGGTGGCTTCGCGCTTCCAGCAGCTGACCCTGGACGCCGGCATCGCCGAGGAAACCTACAAGACCGCCGTTGCCGCACTGGACAACGCACGCATTGAAGCCAGCAAGAAGATCCGCACCCTGGTGACCGTGGTCAGCCCTAACACGCCGCAAATGGCCCTCTATCCAGAGCGCCTGTACAACCTGGCAACCCTCTTCCTTGCCCTGCTCCTTCTGTACGGCATCACCCGCTTCCTAATTGCATCGATCGAGGATCATCGTGATTAAATCCATTTCCGGCCTGCCCCTTCGCCCCCTGAACTTGAGCATGCGAAACAGCGCTGTCGCGGGTTTGATGCTGGTGACTTTGACCCTGGCGGGTTGCGGCGGCACCTTGTCTGGTGCAGGCCCGTACAAAGGCGATATCGAAAGCAAAAGCCAGAGCGCGGCGTATGACCTGGTGGACATCAACGCCAACACCATCGCGCCGTTCATGCGCCCAGCCGCCAAGCCGACCAAAGCCAAAATCACCAGCCCCCTGGCGCAAAGCGTGCGCCTGATGGGCGGCGACGTGATCAATGTGCTGATTACCGACAACGCGCCGGAAGGCAGCGGCCTGTTCGCCCCGCTCTCCACGGGCGGCACCCAACTCAAGGTGCGCATCGACGACAAGGGGATGATCTCCCTGCCCTACGTTGGCCATCAGTTCGTCGCCGGCATGACCCTGATCCAGGTCGAAGACATGATCCGCCAGAAGCTCAAGGGCGTGACCACCGACGTGCAGGCGCACGTGGATCTGGTGGGTGATCTGTCGGGTTCGGTGTTGGTCGCCGGCGCAGTGAAAGCCCCAGGGCGATTCTCCACCCTGCAGGGTCCGCTGACCTTGCTGGATGCGGTCAACCAGGCGGGTGGCCCGGTGATGGAGCCGCATTTGGTCAACGTCACGGTACGTAATGGTGCTCAAGCCAGCACCTACAACTACGAAGATATCCTGGCCGGTAACAACTTCGTCCTGAAGCCCAATTCGGAAGTGATCCTGGACCGTGCGCGCCAGCGCTTTGTGGCGATGGGTGCTGTGGGCGAGCCAGGCTTGCACGACCTGCCGGCACAGAACGCCAGTCTGTTGGATGCACTGGGTTCCGTGGGCGGCCTGAAAGAAGCCAATGCAAACCCACAGGGTGTATTCGTGTTCCGGATGGGGGAAGCCACCCCTACTCAAGTGGCCAAACCCATTGTCATGCGTATTGACATGCGTGATCCGGCTGCAATCTTTTACGCCCGCCAAGTCATGCTAAAGCCGGATGACACGATTTATGTCACCAACGCGGCTGTGTACGAGTGGCAAAAAATTATCGGACCCATCGTACAGACCCTTGTACTGGGTCGAGCCGTGGGCGTGAGCCCCAACTAAGCAAGAAAGACAGTAAACACCTACGTGAATGCCGCCATGACCCTGTCATGGCGACAATCCAAATCGATATTTACTTTGAGTTGAGTGTTTGTTGGGCCAGTGAATTTTGTACAGCACTAACAAGTTAAAAGACAGGGATGTCACATACTGGACTTTCTATAAGCTGACTCAAGGATTGCCCCGGCAGGAAACACTCCAGCAGATTTCAAGGAACTTGAATGAACGTCCTTTTCTATCTGGAGCCCGCCATTGAGCTGGGCAATCCTGAATTTCGATACGCTACGCTTCGCAGCTCAATCGTGCCGCAAGTTGCCGCACTGCGTGGTGCCGGTGTAAACGTCCACTGCATCGTCAGCCAGGTCATTGCTGAACGCGCATTGCGTGACGGCCACGTCGCTGCAATCGGCTCGATGTCGACCATCGATCCGCTGGACTGGACCGAAGGCGAAAACACCCTTGAACGTTCGCTCAGGCATCAAGCCAAGGACTACAAGGATGGTGAGCACGCGCGTCTCGGCGAACTGCTTAAGTCCGGCATCCCGGAAGGGTTCGAACCCGACGTCATTATCGTCTGGGAATCCCCTATGTCGTTCCTTGGAGAGATCTTTACCAAGGCGCGCATTGTTTATCAGATGCCGGGGTTTTTCTCCCGCGCGCCATTTGCCAATCTGGTCGCGTTTGACACCGGCCTTCTCGGCGATAGTACCTCTCCAGCAGATCGGTCTGTCAGCCGGGCAGAACTGGAAGCCCTCGAAACCCTGCGTGATCACGAAGCACGGTTCCTGGATTCGATTGCTCCAACGCAAGTGGCAATCAACGACCTTAAACAACGCTTTCGTAGCGTGATCCTGTTGCCATTGCAGATTGATGGCTACTTCATGATCAACTCTGTACTGGGCCGCCGCAGCCAATTCGATGTGCTGGTCGACATCATGGGGCGTATTCCGGCCAACCAGGCCTTGGTAGTGACCAACTACTGGTCAGGCCAGACACGAAGTGCCGTCCTGACAGAGCAAAACATCAGCTACCTGCGCTCGCGCTTTGCGAACTTCGCTTACTTCGAAAACTTCGACAAAATTCCGTCAGTATCGCAGTTGCTGGTTCCTGAGATGGATGGCGTTATCACCATCTCCTCCTCCCTCGGTTATCAGGCAGCATTCTGGCAAAAACCTTTGCTGACACTGGGTGCCAGTCATATCACGCCATTCGCGACGACCAACGACTGGAATGAATTCTTTGCCCAGGTAACGGCGGGAGAGCCGATCGTACGAGATGATCTGATCATTTCAACAATCAGCTCCAAGCACCTTCCGACTCAAATGCTTGAGGAAGATGGCAAAGGCTACGCAGCCTGGCTTCGAAAACTCGTCGCTCGCCCTGCCGGGGATTTCCCACGCTGGACCGATAGCGAGCCTTTGGCCAATACACTATTGAATCTTCGCCGCGAACCCGAATACCTGAAGCAGCTTGGCTATTTCAATCTGGTACGTGAAGAGTCATCAATGGATCACTGCCGGGAGCTGTCGCAGCAGATTCAGCGGTACCCGATTATCTCGTTCGACGTTTTCGATACGCTTTTGTATCGACCATTCAAATCGCCTTCCGACATGTTTGAGTTTATGTCGGATGAAGTCCGCGAGATTTGCAACCTTCCATCCCTGGACTTTCGTGCAGCGCGGCGCGCCGCAGAAAAAGCCGCTTTCGAGGAGGCTATTGCACGTGGCGACGGTGAGACCCGGATCGATGAAATCTATCAGGCATTCGCGGAGCAAACGGGCGTAGGCCAGGAACTGGCGGAGCGTGTTCAGCAGCTCGAAATGCAGATGGAAATGGACATCCTCTATCCAAGGTTGTCGGGCTTCAAGGCATTCAATGAAGCCCGCAGCCTGGGCAAGCGCATCATCATCATTTCCGATATGTACCTGCCCCGCGACTTCCTCGAAGCCATCCTCAAAAAGAATGGCTACGAAGGTTATGAGCGCTTTTACGTTTCGTCCGAAGCGCGCGTCAAGAAACACAACGGCCGGCTATTCGATCACGTCCTCGAAGACATGAAGGTCGATCCGAAAACGATTCTCCATGTAGGGGACAACGTTGCCGCCGACGTCGTAAAAGCCAAAGAACGCAATATCAAACCGTTCCACCTGGTCAAGGCGTCGGAAGTCTTTGCAGAGTGCGACAGCTTCAAGACGCCCTGGTCCCGCGATGAAGAGCGCCACTCCCTCGACTGGAAGATGATGCTCGCTGTCGCGGGCAATCGATTCCATGACAACCCTTATTTGCCACATCGGCGCGGAACCCTGTTCTGTGGCGATCCTTGGCGCCTGGGCTACTACGGCCAAGGCCCAATGCTCCTGGGCTATACCAAGTGGTTGATGGAAAAAGCCATTCGCGACGGTGTGAAACGTCTGTACTTCCTGTCTCGCGACGGCTTGATCATGAAGGAAGCATACGACCGCATCGCCCAGAACTACCCTGAGGCGCCAAGCAGCCATTACCTGCTCTGCTCGCGCAGGGCCGTAAATCTGGCCAAGGTGCGCGACGAACACGGCGTAATGGATCTGCTGCAAGTGGACTATGCACGCACGACCATCCAGCACCTGCTTTCGTCTCGTTTTGGTGTTTATCCAGCCAATGTCCCGGCCGAGATCCTCTCAAAACACGATCTGACCCTCGAGACGATCGTCACCAATAAACATCAGGAAATGCTCAAGCCGTTTTTCCTTGATCTGCTTCCGCTCATCGTTGACGCGGCCAGCAAAGAGCGGGCGAATTACCTTGAATATCTGGAAGGAACAGGTCTGCTTGATGACGGTAAGGTTGCCCTGGTTGACATCGGGTATGCCGGTACCATGCAGGAATCCCTGTATCTGCTGACTGATCGCAAGAAGTTGTTTGGCGGTTACTATTTGATGACCTTCCGCCAGGCACTCAAGCGCGTCGATGCTTACGGTATGCCGATCAGAGGTTACCTGGGCGAGTTCGTGGACCGTCACGACACCCACCATCCGTTCTGCCGAAATGTCCCACTCTACGAAACATTGTTCAGTAGCGTGGACACCTCCTTTGTCCGCATGGACCGTGACTGGAATGGCCGCCTCACCCCGATTTTCATGGAGCGCTTCGCAGCCGAGGCAAAACGTGAAGAGGTCGTGCATCGTATCCATAAGGGGGCACTGAGCTTTATTGAAGAAACAGCGCGCATCTTTGGCAGTCGCTTGAAAAATCTGGATATCGAGCCCGTCAAATCGCTACGCGTGCTCGAGAGATTTTTCAGTGATCCGCATCCGGTGGATGCACAGATGTTTGCCGGCCTTGTTTTTGAAGATGCCTATGGCGGCGCAGGCTTGAAGATAGTTCTTCCTGAAGAAAACAATCTAGAAGCCAACTGCGTGTGGAAAGTCGGCGCAAACGCCTTAAAGGCTCAGCAACCAAACGCCGCTTCCGCACAAACTATTCAAATTAAATTGGCACCCGAAAAAACCAAAACAGGACCCGTTGTTGCATCCATGCATGACGGCAAGAAAAACAACTACCTGGAGCAACGCTTTATTCACTGGTTAGTAAAAAAGACATCGAATGAAAAGAAAGTAAAGAAATTTGAACTTACCCCGGAACGTTTTTTTGCTGACTCGAAGTCTGCGCACGTAAGACTACTTGGAAGTATTTACATGCGAAGAGCCAAAAACTAACCACAATAGCAAAGCTTGCCCTGAGGCTGACGCTAAAGGGCAAGCTGGCTTAGCCAGCGCAAGCAATAAGCACAGAAAAAACCTGCGATAAAATTTAGGGTTTACACTCAACCGAAAGCTTGCATCCGCTAAAGTTGTCTTACTTCAACCAACAAGAAGTTAAGAGTCGAAGTGAAACACCAGCAACGATAACAATCAGGGATTCTACCGAAGCGAACCTGAACAAATCGTCCGAGTTCGCTTGCTAGAAACACTAAAACCCCAGCTTCATGAATGACACGCTATACCACAGGTGCAATGTCTCGAAACTCTGCCAATGCCAAAGTAAGATCTTGAGCAGCCCTTTGGTCATCTTGGCGCAAGATATGCAGCACTTTGCTGAGACGATCAGTAGCAGCTACAACATCAATCGTCTGATGTTGAACGCGAGGAAGTGGCACTACTTCAATATTAGCGACAGCTCTGATTGCCCCTAGATGAAACATATCAGCGGCGAACCCCGGATCACAAACAACCAAGGCGCCATCGATGCACTCTCCAGGACGAATTTCCATCCCGGCATGTAGCTCTGCATTAAAAAACTCAATATAACGCCGATCCACTACACCCAGCATATCCGGATCAATACTTGCTTGCGGGCTGAATGCCAGCACGTGCTTTGCTTGTAATTTAACGGAAAATTTTAGAGCTGCATAACCGCCCATACTAAAGCCATAGCAAATAACCTCCTTGTACCGGGCTAATACAGGGCGAATCACCTCAAATATTTTTTCGAAATCTGAAACCGGATACCAATGCGGATGTTTTGGAACCAATCCAATACAAGCTATACCTAACTTCTCAGTTGCTGCCTGCCCCCAAAATGTACGCCGGCCGGGTTTCCCCATGTGGCCGAAAGTGATCATTAGATAATCAGATGTGCCCGGTTGAAAAAAGGCGCACGTGTGATCTGTCTCGATCAATAATTCGGTCATACTTCCCCTCAGGTTGCCGGTGGTTGTCCCGGCTATTACTCAATTTTTTATTAGGCTATGCAGAATCAACCTCTGACCGCCGTTTATTCAGCATTTAGCAGGCGCTGAAGACGCATTAGTTCTTCGGCTGAAATCAAAAAAAGTTTAGATACTCCCGCCCCTGCACAACGACGACAATGATTTACCTTTGAGACAGATAGGCATGAAAACAATCTAATAAGGGGAATGGCTATCCAGTCGAGTCACAAGACCAACCGTCTCAGTCAAAAATCTCCACAACCCCCACCACCTCATCCCCACCATCCGCTGTCACCGGCAACGCCCGAATTTTGTGCTCCAGCATATAAGCTTCAGCCTCGGACAACTGCGCAGAGGCTTTAACCGTGTGCGGGTTCGGTGTCAGGAAAGTCGCCACGTTTTCGTTCACGACACCTGGATTGCCCAGCAGTGCGCGACGCAGGTCACCGTCGGTGACGATGCCGATCAACTTGTCTTGCTCCATCACCAAGGCGAGGCCCAGGCGGCTGGAGGTCATGACCAGCAGGCAGTCGTGGAATGAGGTGTCGCGGGTGACTTTGGGGATGTTGGTGTGCATGACGTCGCTCACGCGGGTCAGCAGTTTGCGGCCGAGGCTGCCGCCGGGGTGGTAGCGGGCGAAGTCCATCGGTTTGAAATCGAGGGCGCTGATCAGGGCAACGGCGAGTGCGTCGCCCATGGCCATGGTCGCCAGGGTCGAGGTGGTGGGGGCCAGGTTGTTCGGGCACACCTCGCGCTCTACCGAGATGTCGAGCCAGATGTCGGCGTGTTTGGCCAGGGTGGATTGGCCGTTGCCGGTCATGGCGATGATCTTGTTGCCGAAGGATTTCAGGCTCGGGATCAGCTTGATCACTTCTTCCGTTTCGCCGCTGTAGGAAATCAGGATCAGGACGTCAATCGGCTTGAGCATGCCGAGGTCGCCGTGGAAGGCTTCGGCCGGGTGCAGGAACAGGCTCGGAGTGCCGGTGGAAGCGAAGGTGGCGACCATTTTCTGGCCGATCAAACCGGACTTGCCCATGCCGCATACCGCCGCACGGCCTTTGCAACCGAGGATCAGTTCGACGGCGCGCTGGAATTCGCCATCCAGGCGTTCTGCAAGTTGACTGATGGCTTGTGCCTGGGCGCACAGCGCTTCTTTGGCGATGGGAAGGTGATTCATGGGGACGTTATCGTTCCTTGATTTTGGGGGCGCGTATGTTAGCGGCTCATTGCCAGCGAGGGAATGTTGATATCGCGGACGCGGCAAGCTGGAGCCGCTGCGTGAGTTTATGGGCGCGATTGCGTTGATGTCTGTCGGCGACTGTTACGCCCTCTTCGCTGGCAAGCCAGCTCCTACAATGTGCGAGGCCCTTCCTTGATTCGGCTTGATAGTCAAGCGCCTTGAGCGGCTCGCCATGACCGCTCATCGGACAAGTCACTTTCCTACAACTGTCAAGTTTAAAAAAATCACATTTTTTGTGAAAAAGTTGTTAGAAAAGGGGCGTTTTGGTGAATGGCAGTTGGCCATTTGTATTATCATTTGCGCCACATTTGATTGAGCATTTTCTTCAGGCACGCACTGATTCGTGACTGACAAGAGAGTGCGCTCGTTTATGGATATCCGCTGTTTTTTATGGACAATGCCGCTACACGTCGCTCTTTGCTGATTTTGTCTAAAGGTGCGCAACAAATCCCCACCCTTTGCGCCTTGCTGCCCGAGTATCGGCTGCTGCGTGGAACGGTGCGCGACATTGCCCAGGCCGATGAAGTCCTCGCGTGGGGACGCAAACCCAGCGCATTGCGCGCTCAAGCCGTAGCTCGAGAGGCTGGCTTGCCGCTGCTCACCGTCGAAGACGGCTTTTTGCGCTCGGTAGGTCTGGGCGTCGAAGACCCACCACTGTCATTGATCGTCGATCCGCTGGGCATCTACTACGACGCCACCGCCCCTTCTCGCCTGGAACAACTGATTGCCGAACCGCTGACAGACGCGCAGATGCTGCGCGCCCGCGCGTTACAGGCGAGCTGGTGCGAGGAGCGTGTGTCCAAATACAACGGCGCCCGCATTGAAACCTGCGTATTGCCGCAGCCCTGCGTGCTGGTGGCCGATCAGACCCGCGGCGATGCGTCGTTGCAGGGCGCTACTGTCGCTGATTTCCAGCGCATGCTTGAAGCCGCACTGGCCCGGCATCCGCAGTGCACGGTGGTGGTGAAGGTTCACCCGGACGTGGTGGCCGGGCGCAAGCAAGGTCACTTTGACCTGGCGGCGCTGCGCAAACAGCCACGAGTTCATCTGATCAGCGAAAACGTTCACCCGGCCGAGCTGCTGCCTGCCGTTCAGGCTGTGTACGTGATGACCTCGCAACTGGGCTTCGATGCCTTGTTGTGGGGCGTACCGGTGCATACCTTTGGCATGCCGTTCTATGCCGGTTGGGGTTTGACCACCGATGCCCTGCCCGCCCCTGCGCGGCGCCACCCCGTCAGCCTTGAACAATTGTTGCATGCCGCGTTGGTGGAGTACCCGCGTTACGTCGATCCGGAAACGGGGGCGCCCTGTCAGCCGGAGACCGTTTTGGCGTGGCTTGGTTTGCAACGGCGGATGCGCAGTCGGCTGCCGAAAGACTTGCGGATGGTCGGCTTCAGCAAATGGAAACAGCCATTAGTGCTGGATTTTTTCAACGGTTCGTCCATTCGTTTCCAGGGACGTTTTTCCCGTCAGCGCGCCTCAACTGCGGTCATCACTTGGGGGTGTCAGCACGACACGCCATTGACCCAAAAAGCTGGCAAGCACCTCGGCCGCGTCGAAGACGGCTTCCTGCGCTCCGTCGGCCTGGGCGCGAAGAAAACCCGTCCGCTGTCCTGGGTGTTCGACGACCTCGGCATTTACTACGACGCGACCCGTCCGTCGCGCCTGGAACACCTCTTGCAGAACGAACCGTGCAACCCGGGCTTGTTGCAGCGGGCAGCGGCGCTGCGTGAAGCGATCTGTGCCGCCGGTGTCACCAAATACAACTTGCCTGGCACCTCGTGGAAACGTCCCGCCGGTGTCGAGAAAGTGATTCTGGTACCGGGCCAGGTCGAGTCCGACGCCTCGATTCGTTATGGCGCGTACCGGATCCGGCGCAATCTCGATTTGCTCAAGGCAGTGCGCGAGCGCCATCCGTTGGCGTGGCTGTTGTACAAGCCGCACCCCGAAGTACTGGCGGGCACCCGTAAGGCGGGCGAAAACGAAGAACGCACCAGCGACTGGTGCAACCAAGTGGTCGGCGATGTGCCTTTCCACGAACTGTTGTCCGAGGTCGATGAGGTGCATGTACTGACCTCGCAATCAGGCTTTGAAGCCTTGTTGCGCGGTGTGCCGGTCACCACCTACGGCCAGCCGTTCTATGCCGGTTGGGGACTGACCCGCGATCAGGGCATGAGCCCTGAAGTCCAGGCACGTCGTACGCGACGCCTGAGCCTGGACGAACTGGTGGCCGCGACCCTGATCCGCTACCCGACCTATGTCAGCCGCATTACCCGAAAATTCACCACCCCCGAACGCACATTAGTAGAGATCCAGAACTGGGATGAAGTACGCACACAAGGAAGAACTACAACATGGCGAGAGATGATTCAGCGTTTGTTCCTGACCGCATTGAAACCGCGCATGAGAAACTCGTAGTTCCTGTCGAGCGCCCCCAACGTCCGGTATCGGTAAAACCGCGCAACTCATTCCTGTTTCTGCAGGGCGTCAGTTCGCCGTTTTTCGCACGCCTGATCCAGGCACTGCGGGCCGAGGGACAGTGGGTCAAGTCGGTCAACTTCAACATGGGTGACATCCTGTACGGTAGCGGTGCGCGAGTGTTTTATTCGGCGCGCCCCGAGCAGTTGATGGACTTTTATAGCCAGTGCTTCAGGGCCGACCACATTACCGACGTGGTGCTGTTCGGTGACTGCCGTCCCGTGCATCAGCCGGCAGTGGAACTGGCCAGGTCGCTGGGCATTCGCGTGCACGTGTTCGAAGAAGGTTATTTTCGCCCCTACTGGATCACGCTTGAGCGCAATGGCGTGAACAATCACTCGCTGCTGCCCCGTGATCCGGAATGGTATCGGGAAGTGGGCAAGTACATCCCGCGTTATCAGAATGGCAATCCGTTCCACCTGTCCTTTGCCTCCCGGGCCCTTCACGACGTGATGTATCACATCGGTAGTGCACTGAATAAAGTGGTATTCCCGCACTACAAAACCCACGCGCCCTTCAACGCTGCGGTGGAGTACGCCGGCTACATTCGCCAGGGTATTCGCCTGGCCCGCGCCCAAGGCCGCGATTCGGAGGTGATCAGTCAAGTGGCGCGCAATCGCCATCGCACCTTCCTGTTGCCACTGCAACTGGACAGCGATGCGCAGATCCGCGATCACTCGCCGTTCAAGCACATGAAGGATGTGCTCAAGCATGTAATGGGTTCGTTCGCCCGCCATGCCGGCAGTGATACGCGTCTGGTGGTCAAGAATCATCCCCTGACCCCGGGCATCGTCAACTACCACCGGATCACTCTGCGCATTGCTCACAAACTCGGCATCGCCGATCGCGTGGACTTCCTCGAAAGCGGCCACTTGCCGACACTGCTGTCCCACGTCGCGGGTGTGATCACGGTCAACAGCACTGTGGGCGGTTCATCGCTGATGCACAACGTGCCCACCATCGCCCTCAGCGACCCGATCTATAACCTCAAGGGACTGACCCATCAGGGCGGCCTCGACGATTTCTGGCACACGCCGGAACCGCCTGACACCACGCTGTTCCAGCGCTTTCGCAGCACCGTGATTCACACCACCCAGGTCAATGGCGGCTTCTATACGCGCTGCGGTATCGACATGGCCGTGAACAACTCGCTGGAAGTGTTGATGGCCAAAACCTCCAGGATTGAACGCTACCTATGACGCTGCAAAAAACACCACGTTGCATCCTGATCACCGGTGCCACCGGTGGCATCGGTGGTGCACTGGCGCCTGCCTACGCGGCGCCAGGCGTCACCCTGATCCTGCAAGGCCGACGCACCGAGCGCCTGGAAGAAATGGCCGGGCAGTGTCGTGCCGCCGGTGCGCGGGTCATCCTCCATGCGCTCGACGTTCAGGATCTGGTGGCGGTGCGCGAATGGATCACCCGCATCAGCGAAACCGAGCAGCCGGACCTGATCATCGTCGGTGCCGGCGTCAATACGGCCACCGGGCCGAACGCGGAAGATGAAGTCTGGGAACAGTCCCAGGCGTTGATCGAAGTGAACGTGATGGCGGCCATCGCGACCGTGCAGGCGGCCCTGCCGGCCATGCGCGCGCGCAAACATGGTCAGATCGCACTATTCAGCTCCCTCGCCGGTTGGCGCGGACTGCCCGTCACCCCCAGCTACAGCGCCAGCAAAGCGGCGATGAAGGCTTACGGCGAAGCCATGCGCGATCTGGTCGCTGCTGACGGCGTGCGGATCAACGTGATCATGCCGGGTTATGTCGAATCGAAAATGTGCTTTGAAATGCCTGGGCCGAAACCGCTGCTGTGGAACCCGGACAAGGCCGCGCAGCGGATACGCCGTGGCCTTGCAGCCAACCAGCCACGCATCAGCTTCCCCTTCCCCCTGAACCTCGGATGCTGGGCCTTGAGTGTCATTCCCCCGCGGATGTCGTCTGTAATTTTGCGATGGCTGGACTACAGTGCCTGATTTTCTGAACAGTTCTTTCTGCTGGGTCATGACTGGCGGTTTTCTTCTCTCCTGCATCATCGAAGCGATGCTGATCCCAAGGCCGGTCTTGCGCCGCCCGCTGCGCAGCTGGCTGCTGCATGCCGGTGCATGGCTGTTCTCGGTTGCCCTGCTGTATGGCATGACTGGGCGCCCGTATTTCAGTGCCGTGAATGTGCTGGCCCTGTGGCTGTTGATCGTGCTGGTGAGCAATTCGAAGTACCACTCGTTGCGCGAACCCTTTGTCTGCGCCGACTTTGAATACTTCAGTGATGCGGTGCGTTTTCCGCGCCTGTACCTGCCCTTCTTCGGCATTGGCAAAACCATTGTGCTGGCATTGGCGTTTGTCGCCTATCTGGCCGGCGGACTGTATTTCGAGGCCAGCGCCAGCGATGCGTTATCCACCGCTGCCATGGCGTTGGTCGGTGCCTCGCTATTGTTGGTCATCGGCGCGATGAAAGCGCTGCAACCCACTTACGACGCCAGCCTGGATTTGCGCCGCTGGGGAATGGCCGCCAGTTTGTGGACCTACTTTTGCGCAGCCCGGCGCAAGGTGTCCCTCGACACACTGCATTCGCCTTTTGCGAACAATGCGCACGCAATGGCTCACCCTTGCGACATCGCCCTGCCCGACCTGGTCTCGGTGCAGAGCGAATCGTTTTTCGATATTCGAAGATTGTGGCCCGGCATCCGCGAGCAGGTACTGAGTCAGTACGATGTGCTGCGCAACGAAGCCAAGGTCCATGGTCGCCTGAAAGTCGCGGCCTGGGGCGCGAATACCGTGCGCACCGAGTTCGCCTTCCTGACCGGGATTGCTGGTGACAGGCTGGGGGTTCATCGCTTCAATCCGTACCGCCACCTGGCTCGCCAGGGGCTGCCCAGCATCGCCGCCGAGATGAAACGCCGGGGTTATCGCACCGTGTGTGTTCACCCTTACGCGGGGAGTTTCTACGGCCGTGATCGCGTGCTGCCGGCACTGGGCTTCGATGAATTCATCGACGTGCGCAGCTTCAATGACGGGCAAAAAGCCGGACCGTTCATTGGCGATTGTGCCGTGGCAGACAAGATCATCGAGTTGCTCGACGACAGCGCCCGCACCCAGCCCTTGTACATCCACGCCGTGACCATGGAAAACCATGGGCCGCTGCACCTGGAGCAGGTTGAAGCGACAGAGCTGCCAAATTGGTTCGATCGCCCATTGCTGGATGGCATGCGTGACCTGGCGCCTTATCTGCGCCACCTGAGCAATGCCGACCGGATGCTCGGAAAGTTGCGCGAGTACCTGTTGGCCAGCCCGACCTCGACCGGGCTGTGTTTCTTTGGCGACCACGTGCCGATTCTCCCGGATGTGTATGCCGCACTGGGCGCACCCGATGGCGATACCGATTACTTCATCTGGTCCAATCAGGCGCGCTCCTCCAATGCCCCCCGGACAATGGCGGTGGAACAGTTGGCGAAGGCCTTCGTCGAGCAGTCGGTTAACACCCGGTCATCCATCAGGAAAGCGAACCGGGCCCAGACCGCTACTCATGAATGACATCGACACCGTCCCTTTGCAGATCGCCCTCGGCTCCCACTTGCCGGAGCCTGATGAATCGATCGCGCGGATGATCACTTCGGGTCGCAGCTCCCTGGCCTTCTTGCTTGGTGATGAGGCCTGCCGCTACCGACTGCTGGCCGAGTCGATCAACTGGGACCGGGTGCTGATCGCCTACCGCGATCGCACCCCCCTTGGCTATGCCGCGTTCAAGCATCATCGGCGCGGGCCTTTCTCGCCCGGCGCCGGGCCTTTTCTGCGCGAGTTCGGCCGGTTGCGGGGCGCACTGCGCTACCTGCTGTTTGCAATTATCGAAGGGCGGGAGTGGTACTACGGCTTTTATCTCTATGGATTGCACGTGCTCAAGCACGCCCGTCATCAGGGCATTGCCCGTTCGCTGATGGCAGCGATCTTTGACCAGGCCCGGCAAGCCGGCCATGACCGGGTTGCGCTGGAGGTCCATGTGAAGAATCAACGGGCCCGACGGCTCTATGAGCAACTGGGCTTTACCCGGGTCCGGGCCACGCCAGTGAATTGGCTGGGCCGCCTTCTGCCCTTCCCCGCGGTGATCAACATGCGCCGCTCGCTGACATCCCAACCATGAGCCTTGAAGAGATGAGTCGATCAGTCCCCCTTGATTCACTGGTGGAAGGCCCCGGCTGGGTGGGCATCATGTCGCAATGGGTGATGTGGAAAGTCTTTCATCTGGGCGAGTTTCTCGACCCTGAAGGCCCACCACACTGGTTGTGGCGGCGTGGTCATCAACGGCCCGAAGGGCTGAAGGCGATTTCCGGGATCGGCTACAAGCGTTCGTCCGACCATGCACGGGTGTTGTGCAAACGCTGGGGCATTCCCTATGTGGCGCTGGAGGATGGTTTTCTGCGCTCCTCGTCGCTGGGAGTGGAAGGCGATACCCCGATGTCGATGGTGGTTGATCCCATCGGCATCCACTACCTGGCCGATCGACCGTCGTTGCTGGAAAACATCCTGCAAACCCCGCACACCCTGACCGCTGCGGAGCTGGCAACCGCCCGGTCGTTGATTGCCCTGATGCGCAGCAGCGGCATCGGCAAATACAACAACGCCCCGGACTTGAGCAAGGACGACGCCCTGGGCCGTGACAAGCCGCTGATCCTGGTGGTGGACCAGACCTACGGCGACTTTTCCATTCCTGGCGGCGGGCTTTGTGAAGCGGACTTCATCCGCATGCTCGATGCAGCGTTGGCGGAAAACCCCAGCGCGGACGTACGAGTGCGGATTCACCCCGACTGCCTTAATGGCCACAAGAAAAGCTGCCTGCTCGACGCTGCCCTTGCACGGGGTGTGGCGCTGGAGAACCGCCATGTGTCCTGGGCCTCCCTGGCGCGCCGGGCGCAACGGGTGTATGTCGGTACCAGCCAGGCCGGGCTCGAAGCCTTGATTCAGGGCGTACCGGTGACGTGTTTCGGGCTGCCGTTCTACGCGGGTTGGGGGCTGACCGACGATCGCTTGCCGATCCCGCGGCGTCAGGCCCGGCCAACGCTGGAGCAACTGGTCGCTGCCGCCTACATTCGCTATTGCCGCTATGTAGACCCCTTGACCGACCAACGCTGCGATGTGATGACCGTGGCCCGACAACTGGCCCGGCAGAAACAGCAGGACAGCCAGTTTGCAGGCCCGTTGACCGTGCTTGGCGTGCCGCGGCGCCGGCAACCGGCAGTCCGTCGCTTGCTCGATAGCCGTTGGGGCCAAGTGAAGTTCACCCGCCATAGTGCTGACCTGATGACAGCAGTGGCGGGCGAAAACGGCAAGGTATTGGTGTGGAGCGACCATGAACCACATGATCTGTCGTCACGTGCCGCCGCACAGGGTGTACCGCTGTGGCGCATCAGCCCGGGCAACGCAACAGCCAGCTTGACCCTCAAGCGCAATGACGACGATGAACAACAACTGCAGCACGTCCGTGGCATGCCCTGCAGCCAGGAACAGGCGCAGGAGCACCACACACAACCTCGCCCGGTCCTGCTCGACAGCTGCCCGCGCTATCGGCAAGTGCGCCGCTATCTCAAGGGCATGCTCTCTCTTTAACACCCTGCTGGAACCGGCTTGCCGGCGAAGGCGTCTCCATTGGCGCCGCATGACTCAAGGCCGCCTTCGCTGGCGAGCCAGCTCCTACAAAAAAACTGCGTACACACGATGATGTTGTGGACGACACCCAAGCTGTAGGAGCCGGCTTGCTGGCGAAGGCGTCTCCATTGGCGCCGCATGACTCACGGCCGCCTTCGCTGGCGAGCCAGCTCCTACACAACCACGTGCACACGATGATGTCGTGGACGACACCCAAACTGTAGGAGCCGGCTTGCCGGCGAAGGCTGCGGTCAGTACACATCAGGACCCAAACTTTACGACGTCAAATCATCTGCGCACTAGCCTTACCTTTCTCCACCTTTATAGGAGGGCAAAGGATTGCCCACTCGCTCCCACGCTAATCAACTGCGCGCCGGCCGGTATTCCCAGTCCGGACAAATTTACCTGCTCACTGCCGTGACCCACCTGCGTGAACCGGTATTCCGCGATTGGCGAGCGGGACGTTTGGTGGTGGATCAATTTCGTCTGGCCAAATCAGAAGGACGGGCAGACTCGCTGGCCTGGGTGGTAATGCCCGACCACTTTCACTGGCTGGTCGAACTCCAGAACAGCACACTGCCCAGGTTGATGCTTACAACCAAGTCTTGCAGCGCGAGAGAGATCAATGCCTACCTGGGTCGCTCAGGCCAATTTTGGCAAAAAGGTTTCCACGATCGCGCCATTCGCCGTGAAGAAAATCTGTTAGCCGTGGCCCGCTACATCATTGCCAACCCGTTGCGCGCAGGTCTGGTCAAACGCGTTCATGACTATTCGCTGTGGGATGCCATATGGCTATAGAGGCCAGCTTGCCAGCGAAGGCGTTTTCGAGGGTGTCGCACGATCCGAGGCCGTCTTCGCTGGCAAGCCAGCTCCTACAAAAAACGTTCACACCCACATGTTACGCACGCCATCAATCCTGTAGGAGCCGGCTTGCCGGCGAAGGCGTTTTCGAATATTGCACCGCTCTTTCGGCTGCCCGACTTATAGCTTTTGCAGTTCCTGCGCAACAATGGCGACGGTTTCGGCGATTTGTTCCGGGGTGTGCAGGCACGACACGAAAAAGCGCACACGCGCCGATTTCTCGGGGACCGCCGGATGCAAGATGGGTTGGGCATTGATGCCGCGACGGGACAATGCGCTGGACAATTGGGTCGCCTTGAGTGAGCTGCCGGTGATGACCGGAACAACCGCCAGGCCGGTGCTGGTGCCGGTGTCCAGGCCCGCTTCCCGGGCAAGTTCCAGGAACTGCCTGCCACGCGCCTGCAGGGTGGCGACGCGTTCGCCATCTTCTGGCAGGCATCGCAACGCGGCCAAAGCTGCCGCCGTCACCGATGGCGGCATGCCGACACTGTAGAGAAAGCCCGGCGCCAGGAATTTGAGGTGCTCCACCAGTGCAGACTCGCCGGCGATGTAACCGCCGCAACTGGCCAGGCTTTTGCTCAAGGTGCCCATCCAGATATCTACGTCACTGCCGGCCAGACCGAAATGTTCGCGAATGCCCTTGCCGGTCTGTCCCATGACGCCCAGCGAATGCGCTTCATCGACCATCAGCAACACCTGATGTTTTTTCCTGAGTTCGACGAAGCGTGGCAAATCCGGGAAATCGCCATCCATGCTGTAAATGCCTTCGAGCACCACCAACACCCGCTCGAAATGCTGACGCTGATCACTCAGTACCCGGTCAACCGCCTCCCAGTCGTTATGGGCAAAACTGAGGCGCCGGGCGCCGGACAACTGAATACCCTGGAGAACACTGTTATGAATCAGTTCGTCATGCAGGATCAAATCCCGCGGACCGAACAGATAACCGATGGTGGTCACGTTCGTCGCATGACCGCTGACGAATGTAATAGCGTCGTCCACCTCGTAGAGCCGGGCCAGTTCCTGCTCCAGCTCACGATGGATCGGCCGGTCGCCCGACACCGGGCGGCTAGCCGAAACCGAGGTCCCAAAACGATCGATGGCCGCCTTGGCAGCTTCGACGACAACCGGGTGTCCTGAGTAGCCCAGGTAGTTGTAGCTCGCGAAGTTCACGTAGAGGCTACCGCCCATGACGGTTTCGGCCCCGGCCAGGCCGTCGTGCTGCTTGAAGAACGGATTGACCAGGCCAAATCGCGCGGCACCGTCGAGCATGATGCGCAAATGCTGATAGCCAGGGTGCTGGTCAAATCGGCAAAACTGCCCGAAGTCCTCGCGCCGGTTACCTTTGATGCTTTCCAGCGAGGGGCCTGGAGCGCCATCGCCGTTTTTGCGCATGCGCCGTTCCAGGGCTTGCTGGATCAGCTTGTCCTTCATCGAAGTGGCAAGCCCGGACGTGGTTCTATTGGTCATGGTTCGGATCAATCAATCAAACGTGAGGGTTTTGAAACCTGGGTGTCGAGCCCATCGTTCATCGCAATATCGTCAGCGCTAATGTCGACCCCATGACGGGAAAGCGTATCGCTCGCCAGCGATTGCTGCGCATTTCCCGCATCCGGTTGCCCATCGCTCTCCTGATTACCGCGCAGGAGTTCAAGGATTCGAACGGTGATCTTATCGATGCTTGATGCTTCGCTCAGCGCCATGACCGGTAGACGAACACCGAATCGTTCCTCGACGGCCACTACCAACTCGACGCTCATCAGCGAGTCCAGGCCCAACTCTTGAAGCGGTCGCGTGACGTCCAGCTTGCTGGTTGGCAAACGCAGGATTTCGCTGATTTCCTGCTTGAGCATTTCACTGAACAGCTCGATCAGCTCGGGGTCATCCATTTCTGCCAGCAGTCGCTGGATATCGTCGACATCGCTTTCTTCGTCCTGCTCACCCCCGTGCAACCTGGCCAGTTCACTGAACTTGGGCGAACCGGCAGCCGGCAGGAATCGCGACAGTGCTTTCCAGTCCAGCTCCAGCACGCCCAGCCCCGAACGTCGTTGCAGCAGCAGGCGCTCGAGAGTCTGCAGGGCTGCTTGCGACTGCAAGGCAGCGCCACCCATGCGGCTTTGCAGGGCGTCTTTGATGTCCTGGTTGCGCGCCAGGAAACCTGCATCGTCAATGGCCCCCCAGAGTACGCTGGTGGCCGGCAGCCCCAACGCCAGGCGATGACGCGCCAGCGCTTCGAGCCAATGGTTGGCGGCGACGTAGTTGGCCTGACCCGGGTTGCCGAACAAGGTCGTGGCCGAAGAGAACAGCACGAAGAAGTCCAGCGGCAGATGCGCCGTCAATTCATGCAGGTATTGCGCGCCTTTGGCCTTGGGCTCCAGAACGCGTTGCAGTTGTTCGCGGGTCAGATTGCGGATCAAGCCGTCGTCGAACACCGTTGCCGCATGCACCACGCCACGTAATGGCCGGGCACTGGCTTCAATGCGCGTCATGACGGACGCCAACTGCGCCGCGTCGGTGATGTCGCAGGCCAGCGCCTGAACCTCGATGCCCTGCTCGCGCCACAATGTCAGCAGGGGTTGCGCTTCTTCAGTCGCGGCACCACGGCGACCGAGCAGAACCAGGTGACGGGCACCTTTCTCCACCAGCCATTGCGCACTGCGCAGACCGAAACCACTGAGCCCACCGGTGACCAGGTAGGTGGCGTTTGCCTCCAGCATCAACACCTGCGAGCGCGAGACCGATGCACTGACAGTCTCCCGGATTGGCGTGCGATACGTCACGACGATCTTGCCGATCTGCCTGGCCTGTTGCATGTAGCGGAACGCTTCAACGACTTCATTGGCATCGAAGGCGCGATAGGGCAATGGGGCCAGGATGCCTTCGCGGAACAATCCCATCATTTCGCTGAACAGCCGACGGGTCAGCTGCGGGCGTTCACTCATGAGCTGGTCGGCGTCGATGCCGAAATAGCTGATGTTATTGCGGAACGGTCGCAGGCCAATTTTGGTGTTCTGGTAAAAGTCGCGCTTGCCCAATTCGAGGAAACGACCAAACGGCTTGAGTACCCGCAGGTTACGATTGATCGCCTCCCCCGCCAGGGAATTGAGTACCACGTCCACGCCGCGGCCATCGGTGATCGCCAGGATGTCATCGGCGAACGCCAGCGAACGCGAGTCAAAGATATGCTCGACGCCCATCAGGCGCAGGAAATCGCGTTTCTCGTCGCTGCCGGCCGTGGCGTAGATTTCGGCACCGCACCATTTGGCAATCTGGATTGCGGCAATACCGACACCGCCCGCTGCGCCGTGAATCAGGATCTTCTCACCCGGCTCAAGCCGCGCCAGGTGATGCACGGCGTAATAAACCGTGAAGAACGTACTCGGAATGGTCGCCGCCGCCTCGAAAGACATGCCTTCAGGAATGCGCGCCACGGCGTTGGCGTTGGTGACCAAGCGATTGGCGAAGCTCGACGGACCAAAGCCGACGACACGATCGCCCGGCTGGAAATCGCCTTCAACCGACGAGCCCTTGCCACGCACCACACCGGCAAATTCGAAGCCCAGGGTCGGCCCCGAGAAACCGTTTTCGATCGCTTCATCCGACAGCAGACCCAACGCGTACATGACATCGCGGAAGTTCAGACCGGTGGCCTGAACCTCGATGTCCAGTTCATCGTCAGCCGGAACGAGCGGCGCTCGTGTTTCCCAGCGCAGATTGCGCAACTGCCCCGGCAAGTCGAAGCCGAGCCTGACCTGCGCCGGCGCATCCAGCGGCGTTGGAACTGGCAACTCATAGGGTTGGACCCGCAACCTTGCGACGTATCGATCGCCAGCCGCACTGACCACCAATTCGGTTTCTTCATCAGCGTTGAGCAATGCCGGCACCAGCGCCTCGACACCGGCCCCCGTCGCCAGATCGAGCAGACGGACACGACAGCCAACCACTTCATTCGCCAAGGTCCGGCCGAAACCCCACAAGGCCGCATCGGCAATACCTTGCACCGTCGTTTCCCCACGGGCGCCTTGTGGCAGCAGATGGACCGCGGCGCCTGAAGTCACCAGCCAGCAATCCGCAGCGACGCCGGCCGACTCACAGGCTTGCGTGATGTCTGCGGCGAGCATGCAGCGCTCAGCCTGCGCATCCAGCCCTTGGCGTGCCAACAACCCGGCCAGCATCACAATGTGTTGAGGCGCAACGGGGCGTTCACGCAGCTGTTGCGCCAGCACCGATGCCGAGCCCGGTGCAAGCACGGCAACCTCTTGGCCTTGCTCGCGCAACAGCGAAGCCAGTGCCTGGGTCAATGGTCCTTCCGGACCTTGCCCGTCGGCAATCAGCAACCAGCTCTGAGACGGATGCCCGGCGGCCGTCGCGAGGGGCTTTGCACAGTCCTCGGTGGCCACCAACAGATAGCTCCCGGACGCCGAGTCCGGAATGAACTCCAGAGGCTCGCAGACTTTCAGGCCATGACGTTGCAGTTCCTGTTGCCAGAATCCCGGTGCCTGTTGTACCGACAGGGCCTGTTGCCCCTGCGGAGCCAGCCACCAGGAAGACTCGGCGCCGAAGGTGAAATCAGCCCATCGCGCCGGGTGTTGTGCCAGCAGCAGCAACTCACCGTTCACGCACAACCGTGCGGCGCCATGCTGCAAGCCTTGGCTGATGGCGTCCAGCGATGCCAAGTCGGTGGCGGCGAGGACCAAATCGAAGCTATTCGCCGGCGTCGGTGCAATATGTTCAGACGCCTCCAGACTCCGTATCTGCAGATCCGGGAAGTCAGCCTGGAGCATCGACAGCGATTCAATGTTTTGCGCAACGTATTGATAATCGACCCGGTCGAAATCCAGGCCGACACACAGCTCCGCCGCCAGAGATGCACCCTCGAAACCGAGCTCAAGAATACGCAGGCGTTGCCCGTCCGGCAGAGCGTCCAATCGTTGGGCAATATGCTCTCGCAGGCCACTCAACAACGCGTGGTGACCGCTGGCACCGAGGACCATGCGGGTCAATACGGCGGGCGTGGTTTCCCGCGGTAGCAGTTGCGCCAGGTTCACCTGGCCACTGATCAGTTCCGCCAGGTGCATGCCGATCCGGCCGACCGAATGAATGATCTGGAAGTATTCGGGATAGCTGCTGAACAATTCCTGCCAGATGTCTTCCGCCCGGGCTCGTTCGCCCTGATCGACAAGCTGCCAGCGCTTGTCGCCGACCGCGACCAGGCTGCCATCTTCCTGCGCTTGCTTGAGCAGATGCTCAAGATAATGGCCTGCTTCCCGGTCGGCATGCTGCTGCATAGTCAGCTCGCCACCGAGCTTTCCGATGGTTTCCAGCAGGAAACTGCCACACAGACCGTCCAGCAACGGGTCGATTTCATCGGCATAACGGGCTTGCACGGGATCATCCGCGAGAGCGCAAAGGTGCTGCCGAAGTTGCGCCTCCAGCCGTGAAGCCGGCAATGGCACTGTGCGTTGACGGGCGGGATAGGGTTTGGCTACCCCGACAAAATCCACCAGCTTGATGTCGCCACTGCGATCCTTGTGCAGGCGTACACCACGGAAACGAGCGTCCTTGATGCAGATGACCGCGCGGCCATCAACGTCATACAGGGTGAAATCCGCCAGCAACGAATGCTCCGAGCGCCGCACCAGTTTCACCTGAGCCAGGCAAGGGGGCAGACTGCCAGCAGCAAAGGTGATGCGCCCCAGTTTCACCGGGATAAAGGCCAGGTCTTGACGACGACCGACGTCCTCACGCAGCAGTTGAGTGATCAACTGGAAAGCACTGTCCAGCAAAGCCGGGTGCACATTCAGCGTTGCGAGTTCAGTCTCGATCGGTGCCGGGATCGTCAACCGCGCCAACACTTGGTTGCCCTCGATCCAGCCCGCTTCGACCGCCTGATAAGCCGGACCGTAATTGAGCCCGACCGCACAGGTCAGCGCCAGGTGCTCTGCCGAGGTGAAGTCGGGATCGCGCGCAGGCAAAACCGGCGCGGTGCAAGCCAACAGCCCGCCCTGCGCTTCGCCCGGAAGCCTGGCAACCACATGCTGCACCCATGGTTCAGCCTGGGCTGTACTGCGCGACACAATGGAAACGCCGCCATCGGAGCTGTCGATCATCACGCGGACTTTTTTACTGAAATCCGCATGGAGCAAGAGCGGGCTGTGAATTTCCAGCTCTTCGATTTCTACAAATTCACCGGGTTGATACTGCAAGGCAGCGGCCAGCACGACTTCAGTGAAACCGGCTCCCGGGAACAACACCGAGTCGCCCACCCGGTGGTCGCCCAGTGACGGAAACAGTTGCGTATCGAGGCGATTGTCCCAAGTGAACTCATGCTCGGGCAGCGGGTAACCCAGCAGCGGATGGACGCGGTTACGGCTCAGGTTGCCGGAAGACTCGGGCGTGTCGACATGCCAGTGACGCTCGCGTTGCCAAGCGTAGTTGGGCAGTTGCACGAACCGGCCGGTGTGGGGAAACAGGCATTGCAGGTCGATGTCGACGCCGGCAATCAGCACCTTAGCCAGTGTGCGATCGATCAGCTGCGGGCTTTCTTCACCGCGCAGCACCGTCGGGATAACAACGCCTTCCAGCGCCTGGCTGGCCAGTGCATCGGCCACATAGGCACGCAGGATCGGGTGTGGCCCGACTTCCACGAAGACGTTGTAGCCCTGCCTGGCGAGCGCTTCACTCGCCGACTGGAACAACACCGGATACCGAATGTTTTTCCACCAGTATTCGGCGTCCAGATGCTCACCGGCCAGCACGTCACCGGCCACGGTCGAATACATCGGGATGCGGGCTGGCCCCGGGACGACATCGCTCAATACGTCGATGACTTGATCGGCAATCACCTCCATCGCCGGCGAGTGGAACGCATAATCGAGCGCCAGGCGACGGACGAACACCTGACGCTCGGTCAACGCCTGCTCCAGAATGTCCAGCGCGGGCACCGGACCGGCGACGGTTGCGCCTTTGAAGCTGTTCTCGCCAGCGACCACCAGCTCGCCGTCCAGGCCGAGCGTTCGCAACAGGCTCACCGTGTCGGCACCGGACAAACCTACCGCCGCCATCTTGCCGCAGCCCTTGGTCAAGCCTTGCAGGCGACTGCGATGGTAGATCACACGTGTGGCATCGCTCAGCGTCAGGGCACCGCATGCCCAGGCGGCAGCGACTTCACCGACGCTGTGACCAATGACGGCCACCGGCACCACGCCTTTTTCGGCCAGCATGCGGGTAACACCCACTTGCAATGCAAACAGCGCCGGTTGCGCGAATTCAGTCAGGTGATAACGGTCATCACCCTGCTCGCCCGCCAGTTCGCCAATCAATGAATAACCGGACAGCGGTTGGAAAATGGCGTCCACCTCGGCAACCGCCTGATGGAAAACCGGGTCGGACAGCAATGACTTGCCCATGCCCTGCCACTGCGATCCATTGCCGGAGAAGACGAACACCGGCCCTTTTGCCTCATCCAGGGCACGGCCACTTTCCAGCACCGTCGACAACGCCGGAACGCCCGGCTCAGTGGCAAAGTCCAGCAGTGCCTGTGCACTCTCCAGTGTTTGTGCGCCAAACACCACGACCCGTTGCGGGTGCAACTCGCGTCGAAAGATCGACTGGTAGGCCACGTCGTAAAGGTCCGTCGCCTCTGGCCCGGACAAGAATTGCGCGAGTTGTTCGGACTGAGCAGCAAGCGCTGCGCTGTCCTTGGCAGTGACCATCAGCGGCACCGACTGCCCTTGCCGGCTCGGCGTTTGCGGCACAGGTGGCGGACTTTCCAGGATGACGTGGGCGTTGGCCCCGCCAAAACCAAAGGAATTGACCCCGACCACCAGTTTTCCGTCGGCTTTGAGCGCCTGGGTTTCGGTGACCACACTGAGGTTGAGGTCTGCGAACGGAATGTTCGGATTGAGTTTCTTGATGCCGATGGTGGCCGGTACCTTGCGTTCGACCACGCAGTACAACGCCTTCATCAAACCGGCAACACCCGAGGCGGCTTCCAGGTGCCCGATGTTGCTTTTGATCGAACCGATCAGCAGTGGCTTATCCACAGGGCGCTGCTGCCCCAGTGCCTCACCGATGGCCCGGCTTTCGATCGGATCGCCCACTGGCGTGCCCGTACCGTGAGCTTCCAGGTAGTCGATGTCCGCCGCATCGATGCCGGCGACGTCATAGGCCTGCTTCATCAGGGCAATCTGCGCCGTCGCGCTCGGGACAGTCAGACTCGACTTTCGCCCATCTGTATTGGCCGCACTGCCGGCGACGACGGCCAGGATCTGGTTACCGTCCTGGATCGCTTTGTCGTAATCCTTCAGGTAGAACAGCCCCGCGCCTTCAGACCGGACATAGCCATCGGCGGATTCATCGAACACATGGCATTGCCCCGTGCGTGACAACATGGATGCCTTGGCAAAGATCAGGAAACCGAACGGGTGAAGATGCAGACTGACACCACCGGTAATCGCCTGCTCTATATCGCCGTTCTGAATGGCCTGGCAAGCCTGGTGAAAGGCGATCAGGGAAGAAGAGCACGCCGTGTCGATGGCCATGCTCGGACCTTGCAGGTCATAAAAGAAAGATAACCGGTTGGCCGCGATACTGAAGGTATTACCGGTAGCGGTTGCGCCATCGACCGTCGACATGTCATGCGCCAGGCGATACCCATAGTCGACACTGGCAATCCCCAGGTAAACACCGCAATCACTGCCACGCAGGCTCGACGGCTTGACGCCGGCGTTCTCGAACACTTCCCAGCCAAGCTCCAGCAACAGACGCTGCTGAGGGTCCATGACCGCCGCTTCACGAGGAGAAATATTGAAGAACCCGGCATCGAACGTCGAGATATCGCCCAGGGAACCGGCAGCAAACGTATAGGACGTCGCAGGGTTTGCCTTGTCCGGGTGCAGGAACTCGTCCTTGGACCAACGGGAAAAATCCGCTTGGGTAATAAAGCTCTGTCGATCCAGCAGGTGCGGCCAAAAAGTTGCAGTTGTAGAGCCTGGAAAACGGAACGACGTCCCTATAATTGCAACTTTCTTACGCATTACGACTAGCCCTTTTTATACCCGGCCCCTTTTGAAGAGGGCCGAACAACAATCAAATTCCATTAATGTAAATGCTGGTAAACCGGCGACACCCTGGGTGTTAATTACGTCTTCCTACCTGACCGAAGATAACGCCCTACGCAAAATAGCGGCGAATCATACGCGCCGAGTCCATCAAGGGGAACCTGAAAAGTTCAACTGCCGGGCAGGAAAATTCCTTCAGTTCACGCTCCCGTTTTGAGACATACGTCAGGCTTTCGAAAAAATACTCAACAAATACACGACGCGGCCGACAACCTTTGAAAGCCTTGCGGATTAAACATGCCATGCGTAACAACCAGCCAATTACACAACGCGAACGGACCTTCCCGGCTCAGCAACGGTTGATTTCCACCACCGATTCCAAGGGCATGATCACCTACTGCAACGATGCCTTCGTCGAGATCAGCGGGTTTTCTCGTGAGGAACTGATCCGTGCGCCGCATAACCTGGTGCGTCATCCCGACGTTCCGGCTGCGGTGTTCGCACATATGTGGGGCACACTGAAACAAGGCTTGCCATGGATGGGTATTGTCAAGAATCGCTGCAAGAGCGGTGATCATTACTGGGTTAACGCCTACGTGACGCCGGTCTTCGAAGGCAATCAGGTGATCGGTTACGAGTCGGTGCGGGTCAAACCCACCGCCGAACAGGTCCGCCGCGCCGAAGCGCTCTACCAACGCATCAACCAGGGCAAGTCGGCCGTTCCTGCTACCGATAAATGGCTGCCGATCCTTCAGGATTGGCTGCCGTTCATTCTGGTTAGCCAGTTGAGCTTCACTATCGGTGCCTCGCTCAACTCCCACTGGGGTTTCGCCCTGGCCGCCGGCCTTTCGGTGCCGCTGGGCCTGATGGGCCTGAGCTGGCAGCAACGCGGGATCAAGCGTCTGTTGCGACTGGCCGAGCAGACCACGTCCGACCCGTTGATCGCGCAGATGTACACCGACAGCCGCGGCGCCCAGGCGCGCCTGGAGATGTCGATTCTCAGTCAGGAAGCACGCCTGAAAACCTGCCTGACCCGCCTGCAGGACACCGCCGAGCACCTGACCGACCAAGCGAAGCAGTCCGATGCCTTGGCGCATAACAGCTCCAGCGGCCTGGAACGCCAACGGGTGGAGACCGAGCAAGTGGCCACTGCCGTCAACCAGATGGCTGCCACCACTCAGGAAGTCGCCAGTCATGTACAGCGCACGGCCGATGCGACGCAGGAAGCCAATCGCCTGACCGGCCGCGGTCGTGACATCGCCGGGGAAACCCGCGAAGCCATTCAGCGCCTGTCGGCCGCGGTCGGGGAAACCGGCCTGACCGTGACCCAACTGGCCAAGGACAGCAATGAGATTGGTGGCGTGGTCGACGTGATCAAGGGCATTGCCGACCAGACCAACCTGCTGGCGCTCAACGCCGCCATCGAAGCGGCCCGTGCCGGTGAAATGGGTCGTGGCTTTGCGGTGGTGGCGGATGAAGTCCGGCAACTGGCGCAACGCACCAGCGAATCCACCGGGCAGATTCATGCCCTGATCGCCAAACTGCAACAGACCGCAGGCACCGCGGTGCAAACCATGGAAGCCGGGCATCGCCAGGCCGAAGAGGGTGTGGCTCGGGTACTGGAAGCGGATCAGGCGCTGGTGGGGATCAGCGAAGCGGTGGCCAACATCACCGACATGACCACCCAGATCGCTGCTGCCACCGAAGAGCAAAGTGCCGTGGCCGAAGAAATCAGCCGCAACATTAGCAACATCTCGCACCTGGCCGACCAGACCTCGGAACAGGCGCAGAACTCGGCGCTACTGAGTGAAGAGCTGACCAAGACGGCCAATACTCAGTATTCGTTGGTGGAGCGGTTTAACCGCTGATTGATGCTGCGAATAAAAAAACCCGGACGGTGAAAGCCTCCGGGTTTTTTATTGCCACTCTGGAAGTGATGTTGCCTGTTAGGGCCTCATCGCGGGCAAGCCTTGCTCCCACAGGTCATGTGTTGTTCATGCGGGCACCGATCACCTGTGGGAGCAAGGCTTGCCCGCGATGGGGGCCTCACTGACACCGCAAACCTCACTGAAGAAATGCTGCCACCTTCCCCGCCGCAGCCGCCAAATGCTGCTCATGGCTAAACCCCGACGCCTTCAGCGGCTTCAAATCATGATCCCCCGCTACGAGCCAGAAAACTTCGATACTTGATGACAGATCGTACCCCTCGACCGCCTCACGATTGCCCAACGCATCCCGCTCCCCTTGCACGATCAACGTCCGCGTCTTCAACCCGGCCAAATGCTCGACCCGCGGCTTCTCCGGTTTGCCCACGGCATAAAACGGATAGCCCAGGCACACCAGCGCATCCGCGCCCAGCTCATCCGCGAGCAGACTGGCCATCCGCCCGCCCATGGACTTGCCGCCAATGGCCAGTGGCCCGGCGACATGGCGTCGCACCTGGGCATACACCTCACGCCAACACTCCATCAGCTTCGGCGCCGGATTGGGTGGACGCTTGCCGCCATCGACACGCCGTTGCGCCATGTACGCAAACTCGAAGCGCAGCACATTGATGCCAAGCGCCGCCAGGCGTGCGGCCATGTCGTTCATCCAGTCGCTGTCCATCGGCGCGCCGGCACCGTGGGCGAGGATCAGCGTGGCCGATGCCGGCGCGGCCGCGGCATTCCACAACCATCCATGTTGCTGCACGCACTGCGCCCATTGATCCCCGTCAATACCGGCCTTGTGCTGTTTGTCCATGCTTGCCTCGCTTTTAGTCTGCCTATAACTCCAGGCGAAGGGGACGTTGCCTTGCACGCGCCCGATTCGGCTGAACCGTGGATGGGGAACCATGAACACTTCTATCAGTACCGCCTACAACTACAAGGTGGTCCGCCAATTCGCCATTATGACGGTGGTGTGGGGCATCGTCGGCATGGGGCTCGGGGTTTTTCTCGCCGCCCAGTTGGTCTGGCCCGAACTCAACTTCAATTTGCCGTGGACCAGTTTCGGCCGTTTGCGCCCGCTGCACACCAACGCGGTGATCTTCGCCTTCGGCGGCTGCGCCCTGTTCGCCAGTTCGTTGTACTCGGTTCAGCGCACCTGCCAGACACAATTGTTTGCGCCGAAAATCGCCGCGTTCTGCTTCTGGGGCTGGCAGTTGGTGATCCTGCTGGCGGCTATCAGCCTGCCCTTGGGTTACACCAGTTCCAAGGAGTACGCCGAGCTGGAATGGCCGATCGACATCCTGATCACCATCGTCTGGGTCGCCTACGCCATCGTGTTCTTTGGCACGGTGATGAAGCGCAAGACCAAGCACATCTATGTGGGCAATTGGTTCTTCGGCGGGTTCATCATCACCGTCGCCATCCTGCACATCGTCAACAACCTTGAGTTGCCGGTGAGTTTCACCAAGTCCTACTCGCTGTATTCCGGTGCCACCGATGCGATGGTGCAATGGTGGTACGGCCACAACGCCGTGGGCTTTTTCCTCACCGCCGGCTTCCTCGGCATGATGTATTACTTCGTGCCGAAACAGGCAGAACGCCCGGTGTATTCCTATCGCCTGTCCATCGTGCACTTCTGGGCGCTGATCACCCTGTACATCTGGGCCGGCCCCCACCACCTTCACTACACCGCGCTGCCGGACTGGGCGCAGTCGCTGGGCATGGTGATGTCGCTGATCCTGCTGGCGCCGAGCTGGGGCGGCATGATCAACGGCATGATGACCCTGTCTGGCGCCTGGCATAAGTTGCGCAGCGACCCGATCCTGCGCTTCCTCGTGGTCTCCCTGGCGTTCTACGGCATGTCGACCTTCGAAGGGCCGATGATGGCGATCAAGACGGTCAACGCCCTCTCCCACTACACCGACTGGACCATCGGCCACGTACACGCCGGTGCGCTCGGCTGGGTGGCGATGATTTCCATCGGTGCGCTGTATCACATGATCCCGAAAGTCTTCGGACGCGAACAGATGCACAGCATCGGCCTGATCAACGCGCACTTCTGGCTCGCCACCATCGGCACCGTGTTGTACATCGCCTCGATGTGGGTCAACGGCATCGCCCAGGGCCTGATGTGGCGCGCGGTGAACGAGGACGGCACGCTGACCTACTCCTTCGTCGAAACCCTGGTGGCCAGCCACCCGGGCTTCGTTGTGCGACTGGTGGGCGGGGCGATCTTCCTCAGCGGCATGCTGCTGATGGCCTACAACACCTGGCGCACCGTGCGGGCCTCGCAGCCTGCCGCCGTCGCCGCTGCCGCGCAGATGGCTTGAGGAGTCCGCCATGAAACACGAAACAATTGAGAAAAACGTCGGCCTGCTGATGCTATTGATGGTGTTCGCCGTGAGCATCGGCGGCCTGACTCAGATCGTCCCGTTGTTCTTCCAGGACGTGACCAATAAACCGGTAGACGGCATGAAGCCCTACACCGCACTGCAGCTCGAAGGGCGCGACATCTATATCCGCGAAGGCTGCGTCGGTTGCCACTCGCAGATGATCCGCCCGTTTCGCGCCGAGACCGAACGCTATGGCCACTACTCGGTTGCCGGTGAAAGTGTCTGGGATCACCCGTTCCTGTGGGGTTCGAAACGTACCGGTCCGGACCTGGCCAGGGTCGGCGCGCGTTACTCGGATGACTGGCACCGTGCGCATTTGTACAACCCGCGCAACGTGGTGCCGGAATCGAAGATGCCTGCCTATCCATGGTTGGTAGCCAATCAACTCGACAGCAGCCACACCGAAACCAAGCTCAAGGCCATGCGCACCCTGGGCGTGCCGTACACCGACGACGACATCGCCGGAAGTGTCGAGTCACTCAAGGGCAAGTCTGAAATGGACGCACTGGTTGCTTATCTGCAAGTGCTCGGCACTGCCATCAAGAGCAAGAGGTGAACCATGGTCTTTGAACTTACAACTGGAATGATCCGCGGCCTGGGCACGGTCGTGGTGTTCGTCGCCTTCGTCGGCCTGACCCTGTGGGTGTTCAACGCCAAGCGCAGCCCGGAATTCGCCGAGGCGCGCCTGTTGCCGTTCGCCGATGAGCCACAACCCGATAACAGCCAAGAACCTGCCACAAGGAGTACCCGGCCATGACCACCTTCTGGAGTACGTGGATCTGCGTACTGACCATCGGCAGCCTGATCGGCCTGACCTGGTTGCTGATCGGCACCCGTCGGGGAGAAACCAAGGGCAGCGTGGACCAGACCATGGGCCACAGCTTCGATGGCATCGAGGAGTACGACAACCCGTTGCCGCAATGGTGGTTCATGTTGTTCGCCGGCACTCTGGTGTTTGCCGTCGGCTACCTGATCCTCTATCCGGGCCTGGGCAACTGGAAAGGTATCCTGCCCGGCTACGACAACGGCTGGACCGGCGTGCACGAATGGGAAAAGGAGATGGACAAGGCTGACGCGAAGTTCGGACCGATCTTCGCCAAATTCGCCGCCATGCCGCTGGAAGAAGTGGCCAAGGACCCACAAGCGCTGAAAATGGGTGGTCGTTTGTTCGCCTCCAACTGCTCGGTGTGCCACGGCTCGGATGCCAAGGGTGCGTTCGGTTTCCCCAATCTGACCGACAGTGACTGGCGCTGGGGCGGCGACGCACAAACCATCAAGACCACCATCATGGGCGGGCGCATGGCGGCGATGCCGGCCTGGGGTGAAATCCTTGGCGAGGCCGGCGTGAAAAACGTGGCGGCTTATGTGCGTCATGGGCTGGCTGGCCTGCCGCTGCCGGCCGATGACACCGCCGACCTGCAAGCCGGGCAGCAAGTGTTCAGTACCACCTGTACAGCCTGTCACGGGGCAAACGGCCAGGGCACCGAAGCCATGGGGGCGCCGAATCTGACACACCCGACCGCGTTCATCTACGGTTCGAGCCTGGCCCAGCTGCAACAGACCATTCGCCATGGTCGTCAGGGGCACATGCCGGCACAGAGCGAGCTGCTGGGTAACGATAAGGTGCAACTGCTGGCCGCGTATGTGTACAGCCTGTCCCACGGATTGAATACCGAACGGTTGCAGGCCGAAGGCAAAAGCCAGTAATCGCTGACCGCTCTATTGCCGCATTCTCCTGAATGCGGCAGTTCCCTTCTCCTTTGCGACTCATTGTCGCACCCTCGAATAGTCCGCCTTTCGAATCCTCTGATTCGGGTCTACGCTTTCCCCGAAGCGGACTGGCCGGTGCCGGTTCCAGGTCGACCCTGAAGGACGTGTTCGACGAATCTGCCCGATGACAGGCCGCAAAGGCTGGTAGATACCGGCTGTCGCGCCAATTGCCTTCGGTCACCCAATCGTTGCTTTTGAACACACCCCGTTACATCCGACCTGACCCCTTTGCCTGATCAGTCTTCCGGGACGTTTTTCCGGTGGCCAATTTTGTCCCTACGCGGCGCATGGAAAGGCCGCAGAATCAGCATTTGAAAGCATTGACCCAGGTCATGGCGCGTTGCAATGACCCCCCGCTTTCTACATACTTGCGGCCGATTTTTAATCCTAATAAAACACCCAAACCGTGGAACCTTAGAATGAGCACAGCAATCAGTCCGACTGCTTATAACTATAAGGTAGTCCGCCAGTTCGCCATCATGACGGTGGTCTGGGGGATCCTTGGCATGGGGCTCGGTGTCTTCATCGCCTCTCAACTGGTCTGGCCGGAATTGAACTTCGGTCTGCCCTGGACGAGCTTTGGACGCCTGCGCCCGTTGCACACAAACCTGGTGATTTTCGCCTTCGGTGGATGTGCACTGTTTGCCACTTCCTATTACGTCGTGCAGCGAACCTGCCAAACGCGACTGATTTCCGACAGTCTCGCGGCCTTCACCTTCTGGGGTTGGCAAGCGGTGATCGTCGGCGCCATCGTTACCTTGCCGCTGGGTTACACCACCACCAAGGAATACGCTGAGCTGGAATGGCCCCTGGCTATTCTGCTGGCCATTGTCTGGGTCACCTACGGTCTGGTGTTCTTCGGCACCATCACCAAGCGCAAGACCAAGCACATCTATGTGGGCAACTGGTTCTACGGCGCCTTCATCGTCGTGACTGCCATGCTGCACATCGTCAACCACGCGTCCCTGCCGGTCAGCTTCTTCAAGTCCTACTCGGCCTACTCGGGTGCGACCGACGCGATGATCCAGTGGTGGTACGGCCACAACGCCGTAGGCTTCTTCCTGACCACCGGTTTCCTGGGGATGATGTACTACTTCGTGCCGAAACAGGCCGAGCGTCCTATCTACTCCTATCGCCTGTCCATCGTGCACTTCTGGGCGCTGATCACCCTGTACATCTGGGCCGGTCCGCACCACCTGCACTACACCGCGCTGCCGGACTGGGCCCAGTCCCTGGGCATGGCGATGTCGATCATCCTGCTGGCCCCGAGCTGGGGCGGCATGATCAACGGCATGATGACCCTGTCGGGTGCCTGGCATAAGCTGCGCACCGACCCGATCCTGCGCTTCCTGGTGGTGTCGCTGGCGTTCTACGGCATGTCGACCTTCGAAGGCCCGATGATGGCGATCAAGACCGTCAACTCGCTCTCGCACTACACCGACTGGACCATCGGCCACGTACACGCCGGTGCCCTGGGCTGGGTAGCGATGATCTCGATCGGCGCGATCTACCACATGATCCCGAAACTGTTCGGTCGCGCGCAGATGCACAGCATCGGCCTGATCAACACGCACTTCTGGCTGGCAACCATCGGTACCGTTCTGTACATCGCTTCGATGTGGGTCAACGGCATTACCCAAGGCCTGATGTGGCGTGCAATCAACGATGACGGCACCCTCACCTACTCGTTCGTCGAAGCGCTGCAAGCCAGCCATCCTGGTTTCATCGTTCGCGCCCTGGGTGGTGCGTTCTTTGCCACCGGCATGCTGTTCATGGCCTACAACGTATTCCGCACCGTACGCGCCTCGAACCCGGCAGAAGCTGAAGCCGCCGAACAGATCGTTGTAGTTGGAGCTCACTGATGAAGCATGAAGCAGTCGAGAAGAATATTGGCCTGCTGGCCTTCTTCATGGTTATCGCCGTCAGCGTCGGCGGCCTGACCCAGATCGTTCCGCTGTTTTTCCAGGACGTCACCAACAAGCCGGTCGAAGGCATGAAGCCTCGCACCGCCCTTGAACTGGAAGGCCGCGACATCTACATCGCCAACGGTTGTGTCGGCTGCCACTCGCAGATGATCCGCCCGTTCCGTGCTGAAACCGAACGTTACGGTCACTACTCGGTTGCCGGTGAAAGCGTCTGGGACCACCCTTTCCTGTGGGGCTCCAAGCGTACCGGTCCGGACCTGGCCCGTGTCGGCGGTCGTTACTCCGATGACTGGCAGCGTGCGCACTTGTACAACCCGCGCAACGTCGTGCCCGAGTCGAAAATGCCGGCCTACCCGTTCCTCGTGGAAAACAAGCTCGACGGCAAAGACACCGCGAAGAAAATGGAAGTCTTGCGCACGCTCGGCGTCCCTTACACCGACGAAGACATCGCCGGCGCCAAGGATGCTGTGAAGGGCAAAACCGAAATGGACGCGCTGGTGGCCTATCTGCAAGGCCTGGGCACCATCATCAAAAGCAAACGGTGATCTAGATGGATATCGGGATGATTCGTGGCCTGGGCACTGTCGTTGTGATGGTGGCCTTCATCGGTCTGGCGTTGTGGGTATTCAGCCCCAAGCGCAAGTCGGAGTTTGAAGACGCGACCTTGCTGCCTTTCGCGGATGATCCCGAAGCCATCAAGCACGTCGAGCAAGCTTCTAGGAGTAACAAAGAATGACTACATTCTGGAGTCTGTACGTCACAGTCCTCAGTCTCGGTACGATCTTTTCCCTGACCTGGCTGCTGCTGTCGACCCGCAAGGGCCAGCGCACCGAGGCCACCGAAGAGACGGTTGGGCACTCCTTCGACGGGATCGAGGAGTACGACAACCCGCTGCCGAAATGGTGGTTCATGCTGTTCGTGGGCACCATCATTTTCGCCCTGGGCTACCTGGTGCTGTACCCGGGCCTGGGCAACTGGAAAGGCCTGCTGCCGGGTTACAACTACCTGGATAACGAAAAGCAGACCGCGTTCGCCAACGGCCAGACCGGCTGGACCGGCGTTCACGAGTGGGAAAAGGAAATGGCTCGGTCGGACGCCAAGTTCGGCCCGATCTTCGCCAAGTTCGCTTCCATGCCGATCGAAGAAGTCGCGAAAGACCCGCAAGCCCTGAAGATGGGCGGCCGCCTGTTCGCCTCCAACTGCTCGGTCTGCCACGGTTCCGACGCCAAAGGCGCCTATGGCTTCCCTAACCTGACCGACGCCGACTGGCGCTGGGGCGGCGAGCCGGAAACCATCAAGACCACCATCATGGGCGGCCGTCACGCGGTCATGCCGGCGTGGGCTGAAGTGATCGGCGAGCAAGGCGTTGCGGACGTTGCCGCGTTCGTACTGACCAACCTCGATGGCCGCAAGCTACCGGAAGGCGCCAAGGCCGACCCGGTTGCCGGGCAGAAACTGTTCGCCGCCAACTGCGTGGCTTGCCACGGTCCGGAAGGCAAAGGCACCCCGGCGATGGGCGCACCTAACCTGACTCACCCGGCTGCGTTCATCTACGGTTCGAGCTTCGCTCAACTGCAGCAGACCATCCGTTACGGCCGTCAGGGCCAGATGCCCGCGCAAGAGCAAATGCAGGGCAACGACAAGGTTCACCTGCTGGCCGCTTATGTTTACAGCTTGTCTCACGGTGAGAAGGCTGTGGCGGAAAACGCCCAGTAAGGTAAACACTTGAAGCAACAAAAAACGGCCCCGCCAATGTGAATTGGCGGGGCCGTTTTGTTTGGGGCCAGATATACACCTGGTTAATAAACTGAAACCAAAGTTCGATGGTTCGACAGTCCGGTCAACAGTAATGTTGACCCACCTGATGACCAACCGGCAGGTTCTGCAGGCAGATCACTCAGGGACACGGAAGTCACTTATCGATAAACAAGGAACTCATCAAATGTCTGAGCAAAACAACATCGATCCCCATGTTTGCAATGCCGGTGTACCCGAAGCGACTGCTGAGGTCGCTCCAGCCGCGGATATCCGGCCAGGAGATACCGATGACGCACCATTGAAAGCCGGTGAAGCCGCGGAAAACTCGACGCGACGCGCCTCGTTTGCCGCTCCCGATCCCGCTACGGATAAAAAGCGCACCTCCGGTGGGCTGGACAGCCTGGGGAAAGGTCGCCTGCCTTAGGCCACTTCGACCAAACGCAGCGGCAAGCCGCTGCGTTCTCATGTTTGCAGTCCACTCCCATCTCAAAATTTTCTTGAATGAACAGCAATCCTCAAACAAAGACCGGTGATCGAGTACTCACCTTCGAATGTTGCAGGCCCTCAAAGCAGGTAGTAACGTTGCTACAAAAGAACGTACAGGAGGTCACTGATGATGGCCATCACCACCATTTCCAGCCGCGAATTCAACCAGGACACAAGTGGTGCCAAAAAAGCCACGCGCCAGGGGCCGGTTTTCATTACCGACCGAGGCAAACCGGCCCATGTACTGCTAAGCATTGAGGATTACCAAAAACTGACCGGCATCAACGCCGACATCGTCGACCTGCTGGTAATGCCAGAAGCGACAGACATCGAGTTCGAAACCGAACGCGCCGTGATCACTCATCGCCCCGTGGATTTGTCCTGATGTATCTACTCGACACCAACGTAATTTCCGAACTGCGCAAACCCCAGGCTGACAGGAACGTCGTCACCTGGGCCAAAAGCATCATCGCTCCCCGTATGTTTATCTCAGCCATTACCCTGAAAGAACTGGAGACAGGGGTCCTGCGCATGGAGCGCCGCGATCCCGCACAGGGAAAAGTATTGCGCACCTGGCTTAAACGCCACGTCATACCGGCTTTCGATGCCCGGATCCTGCCGATCGATACCGCCGTGGCCCTTCGGTGTGCAAGTTTGCACGTTCCGGATCGCACCAACGAAGCAGATGCCTTGATTGCAGCGACTGCTTTGGTTCATGGTCTGACTGTCGTCACCCGCAACGTCGGCGACTTTCAATCCAGCGGAGTTCAGTTGATCAACCCATGGGCTGATTGAGTCCTGACCTTCGTAAAACCGGCCATAATTCACAAGTCAATTGATACAGGTCATTACACGGTCAGTTGATTTCCACCAACGTGACCAAAGGTCGCACCCTTGAGCTAGAGCGACAGGCGTATCATTGAGCCACTGCAACACCCCTTTTTGACCCCGGTCGGCACGTACTGACCGAGGCATTTTTCCACTGCCGTGGGATGCAACCGATGAGCAACCAGATTCCGGTACACGACGTTACCCCGCCCGCCAAAAACGCGAACAACAGCGTCGACCTCTATGCCTCCCGGGAAAAGATCTACACCCGCGCCTTCACCGGCCTGTTTCGCAATCTGCGCATGGCGGGTGGTGCCGTGTTGTTCCTGCTTTATTTCGGTACGGTCTGGCTGAACTGGGGCGGTCACCAGGCCGTCTGGTGGAACCTGCCGGAGCGTAAATTCTTCATCTTCGGCGCAACCTTCTGGCCCCAGGATTTCATCCTCCTGTCCGGCATGCTGATCATCGCCGCGTTCGGTCTGTTCTTCATCACGGTGTACGCAGGCCGGGTGTGGTGCGGCTATACCTGCCCGCAAAGCGTCTGGACCTGGATTTTCATGTGGTGTGAAAAGGTCACCGAAGGCGACCGCAACCAGCGCATCAAGCTCGACAAGGCGCCGATGAGCGCCAACAAATTCCTGCGCAAGTTCAGCAAGCACGCCATGTGGCTGTTGATCGGCTTCGTGACCGGCATGACCTTCGTCGGCTACTTCTCGCCGATCCGTGAATTGACCATCGATTTCTTCACCGGCGAGGCCGATGGCTGGTCATATTTCTGGGTCGGCTTCTTCACCCTCGCCACCTACGGCAACGCCGGCTGGCTGCGCGAACAGGTGTGCATCTACATGTGCCCGTATGCGCGTTTCCAGAGCGTAATGTTCGACAAGGACACCCTGATCGTGTCCTACGACCCACGCCGTGGCGAAGGCCGTGGCCCGCGTAAAAAAGGTATCGACTACAAGGCCCAGGGCCTGGGTGACTGCATCGACTGCACCATGTGCGTCCAGGTCTGCCCGACCGGCATCGACATCCGTGACGGCCTGCAAATCGAATGCATCGGCTGCGCCGCCTGCATCGATGCCTGCGACGCGATCATGGACAAGATGGAGTATCCGCGCGGTCTGATCAGCTACACCACCGAGCACAACCTGTCCGGGCAGAAAACCCATAAACTGCGCCCGCGCCTGATCGGCTATGCCGTGGTGCTGCTGGCCATGATCAGCCTGTTGGTGACCGCCTTCTTCATGCGCTCGCTGGTGGGTTTCGACGTCAGCAAGGACCGCGTGCTGTACCGCGAAAACGCCGAAGGGCGGATCGAAAACGTCTACAGCCTGAAGATCATGAACAAGGATCAGCGCGACCACACCTATGTACTTGAAGCCACCGGCCTGCCGGATCTCAAGCTGCAAGGCCGGCGCGAGATCAAGGTTGTGGCCGGCGATATCGTCAGCCAGCCGGCCGAACTGTCCGTGGCTCCGGAACACCTGCCATCGAGCACCAACGAGGTGAAATTCATCCTCAAGGATGCCGATGACGCCAGCATTCACGTTGAAGCCAAGAGCCGATTCATCGGCCCACAAAATCGTTGAGAGAAGTGATCATGCCCGCAGCAAACGCCGCAAGTCCCTGGTACAAGCACCTCTGGCCATGGATCATCATCGGGATTCTGGCCTGCTCGGTGACCCTGACCTTGTCCATGGTGACCATTGCGGTGAACCACCCGGACAACCTGGTCAATGACAACTACTACGAGGCAGGCAAAGGCATCAACCGTTCCCTGGATCGTGAACTGCTGGCACAGACCCTGCTGATGCGCGCCAGCGTTCACCTGGATGACGTCACCGGTGAAGTCGACCTGCGCCTGAGTGGCAACAGCCAGCCAAAGACCCTTGAACTAAACCTGATCTCGCCGACTCAACCGGAAAAGGACCGCAAGATCGTCCTGACCCGTAGCGAAACCGAACAGGGGCGCTACATCGGCCAGTTGAGCGACAAGATCGAAGGCCGTCGCTTTATCGAATTGCTGGGTAGCCAGGACGACCACATATGGCGCATGTTCGAAGAAGAACTGGTCAGCCATGACAAGGACCTGCTGCTCGGTGATGAGCCGTTGCAGGGGGCGGAAGACCTGAAGAAATAAACGTCGCGCTTCGCTGGCAAGCCAGCTCCTACAGGAACGCACGTACTCTTGTAGGAGCTGGCTTGCCAGCGATGAGGCCCATCCAGACGCCATAGATTACCCATGACCATTTCGCTCTCCTGCTACCACTGCGCCCTGCCCGTCCCCGCCGGCAGCCGTTTCACCGCGGCGGTCCTGGGGCAAACCCGCGAGTTCTGCTGCCCGGGTTGCCAGGCCGTGGCCGAAGCGATTGTCGCCGGGGGACTGGAAAGCTATTACCAACATCGCAGCGAAGCGTCGGCCAACCCCGAGGCGCTGCCGGTGCAATTGGTGGATGAACTGGCACTGTATGACCGCGCCGACGTGCAGCAACCTTTCGTCCGCCATGAAGGCGAGCTGGCCGAAACCACGCTGTTGATGGAAGGCATCAGTTGTGCCGCCTGCGGCTGGTTGATCGAGAAACACTTGCGCGCCTTGCCCGCTGTGGCCGAGGCCCGCCTGAACCTGTCGAACCATCGACTGCATGTGCGCTGGGCCGACGCGCAACTGCCGCTCAGTCAGGTGCTCGCAGAGCTGCGCCACATCGGCTACGCCGCTCACCCTTATCAAGCCGACCGCGCCAGTGAACAACTGGCCAGCGAGAACCGTCTGGCCCTGCGCCAGCTCGGCGTCGCCGGCCTGCTGTGGTTCCAGGCAATGATGGCGACCATGGCCACCTGGCCGGAATTCAACATCGACCTCAGCCCTGAACTGCACGCCATCTTGCGCTGGGTGGCGCTGTTTCTCACCACCCCGATCGTGTTCTACAGCTGTGCACCGTTCTTCAAGGGCGCCATGCGCGACCTGCGCACCCGCCACCTGACCATGGACGTCTCGGTGTCGCTGGCCATTGGCAGCGCCTACATCGCCGGGATCTGGACGTCGATCACCGGCGTTGGCGAACTGTATTTCGATGCGGTCGGCATGTTTGCGCTGTTCCTGCTGGCCGGGCGCTATCTCGAACGCCGCGCCCGGGAACGCACGGCTGCCGCCACCGCACAGCTTGTCAACCTGTTGCCGGCCTCGTGCCTGCGCCTGGGCACCGACGGCCAGAGCGAGCGTATCCTGCTGACCGAACTGCAGGTGGGTGACCAGGTGCTGGTGCATCCGGGCGCGATCCTTCCGGCCGATGGCAGGATTCTCGACGGTCAGTCGAGCATCGACGAATCGCTGCTGACCGGCGAATACCTGCCGCAACCCCGTACACCTGGCGACGCCGTCACCGCCGGCACCCTGAATGTCGAAGGCGCCTTGACCGTGCAAGTCCAAGCGCTCGGCCAGGACACTCGGCTCTCCGCCATCGTCCGCCTGCTGGATCGCGCTCAGGCCGAAAAACCACGGCTGGCGGAAATCGCCGACCGCGCCGCGCAATGGTTCCTGTTGCTGACGCTGATCGCGTCCGCCTGTATTGGCCTGCTGTGGTGGGAACTGGATTCATCGCGAGCGTTCTGGATTGTGCTGGCGATGCTGGTTGCGACCTGCCCCTGCGCCCTCTCCCTGGCAACGCCGACCGCCCTCACGGCGGCCACCGGCACCCTGCACAAACTCGGCTTGCTGCTGACCCGCGGCCATGTGCTCGAAGGCCTGAACCAGATCGATACGGTGATTTTCGACAAAACCGGCACACTGACCGAAGGGCGCCTGGCGCTGCGCTCGATCCGCCCCCTCGGCGCCCTCGACCGCGATCAGTGCCTGAGCCTGGCCGCCGCTTTGGAAAACCGCTCCGAACATCCGATTGCCCGTGCCTTCGGTCGCGCACCACTGGCCGCCGAAGAGGTGCACAGTTTTCCGGGCCTGGGCCTTGAAGGACGGGTTGGCGAGCAGCGTCTGCGTATCGGCCAGCCCGGTTTTGTCTGCGAACTGAGCGGTGCCGCCGTCCCCTCGATGCCGGATGAAGCCGGACAATGGCTGCTGCTTGGCGATCAACAGAGACCACTGGCCTGGTTCGTGCTCGACGACCGCTTGCGTGACGATGCCCCGGCCCTGCTGGCGGCCTGCAAGGCCCGCGGCTGGCGCACCTTGCTGCTGTCCGGCGACAGCTCGCCGATGGTTGCCAGTGTCGCTGCCGAACTCGGTATCGACGAGGCTCGGGGAGGATTGCGCCCAGACGACAAGTTGCAGGTTCTGCAGCAGCTGCATCAACAAGGGCGCAAGGTGCTGATGCTGGGGGACGGCGTCAACGATGTACCGGTGCTGGCCGCCGCCGACATCAGCGTGGCCATGGGCTCGGCCACCGATCTGGCAAAAACCAGCGCCGACGCGGTGCTGCTGTCCAATCGCCTCGACGCGCTGGTACAAGCCTTCAGCCTGGCTCGGCGCACCCGTCGGGTAATCATCGAGAACCTGCTGTGGGCGGCGCTGTACAATGGCCTCATGTTGCCGTTCGCCGCCCTCGGCTGGATCACGCCGGTGTGGGCCGCGGTCGGCATGTCCATCAGTTCGTTGACCGTGGTGCTCAATGCCCTGCGCCTGACCCGCCTGCCCGGCGCGCCGGTTGCCGCCACCACGCCAGAAACCCGCCCGTTGCCGGCGTGAGCCGCGCGGGCATGGAGTCCAGATGCCAGCTCTCTATGTGATGATCCCGGCCGCGCTGCTGATCGTGGCCATCGCTATCTACATCTTCTTCTGGGCGGTCGACAGCGGTCAGTACGACGATCTGGACGGCCCGGCCCATAGCATCCTGTTCGACGATCAGGACCCGAACCACACCGCGGCCGTCGACGAGGCCAGCGGCCATCCGGCCAAACCCGACGACAAGGCCCCGCCCCATGCTTGAATTGGCGCCATTGCTGGTGTCTGCGGTGATTCTCGGCCTGCTCGGTGGCGGGCACTGCCTGGGCATGTGCGGCGGCTTGATGGGCGCGCTGACCTTGGCGATTCCCAAGGAACAACGCAGTCGTCGCTTTCGCCTGCTGCTGGCCTACAACCTCGGGCGAATCCTCAGCTATGCCGCCGCCGGCCTGCTGATCGGTCTCGCTGGCTGGGCGGTGGCCAATAGCCCGGCGGCGCTGTTCATGCGCGTGCTCGCCGGATTGCTATTGATCGCCATGGGCCTGTACCTGGCAGGTTGGTGGAGTGGCCTGACGCGTATCGAAAGCCTGGGTCGCGGCCTATGGCGGCATATCCAGCCAGTGGCCAACAAACTGCTGCCGGTGTCGAGTATCCCCCGCGCACTATTGCTGGGCTCGCTTTGGGGCTGGCTACCCTGCGGCCTGGTTTACAGCACGCTGTTATGGTCGGCCAGCCAGGGCAATGCGCTGGACAGCGCACTGCTGATGCTGGCATTCGGCATCGGCACCTGGCCGGTCCTGCTTGCCACCGGGCTGGCAGCGGAGCGGGTGACGGCGCTGTTGCGCAAGCGCAGCGTGCGCATGACCGGTGGGTTGCTGGTGATGGTGTTCGGTATCTGGACCTTGCCGGGACCGCACCAGCATTGGCTCATGGGGCATTAGATCGGCGGTGTCTTCTTCGCGAGCAGGCTCGCACACATTTGGAATGCGCTCCCCCTGTGGGAGCGAGCCTGCTCGCGAAGAGGCCCGCACAAACAACACAAATACCGACCCTTGATGCAAATCAAGATCCCCAAATGTCACCCCCCCTAGACTGGCCAGCACCGCCAGCCCAATCCGGGGGATGCCCGCATGATGCTCGACGCCATTCGTTGGGATACCGATCTGATCCGCCGTTATGACCTGGCGGGACCGCGCTACACCTCCTACCCGACCGCCGTGCAATTCAATGGGCAGGTCGGCACCTTCGATCTGTTTCACGCCCTGCGCGAGAGCCGCAAGGCCCTGCGCCCGTTGTCGCTGTATGTGCACGTGCCGTTCTGCGCGAACATTTGCTACTACTGCGCCTGCAACAAAGTCATCACCAAGGATCGCGGCCGCGCCCTGCCCTACCTGCAACGCCTGGAACACGAAATCCAGCTGATCGCCTGTCACCTCGACCCCGCGCAAAAGGTCGAGCAACTGCACTTCGGCGGCGGCACACCGACCTTTCTCAGCCACGACGAGTTGCGTCAGCTGATGGCGCACCTGCGCAAGCATTTCAATTTGTTGGACGACGATTCCGGCGATTACGGTATCGAAATCGACCCCCGTGAAGCCGATTGGTCGACCATGGGCCTGTTGCGCGAGCTGGGGTTCAATCGGGTCAGCATCGGCCTGCAGGATCTCGACCCCGCCGTACAACGCGCGGTCAATCGCCTGCAAAGCCTGGAGGAAACCCGCGCGGTGATCGACGCCGCCCGCACCCTGCAATTCCGTTCGATCAACATCGACCTGATCTACGGCTTGCCGAGACAAACCCCGGACAACTTCGCCCGCACCGTCGAAGAGGTCATCCGCCTGCAACCGGACCGGCTCTCGGTATTCAACTACGCGCACCTGCCAGAACGCTTCATGCCGCAACGGCGGATCGACGGTGATGAATTGCCAACACCGGCGCAGAAACTGGAAATGCTGCAACGCACCATCGAGCAACTGACCGCCGCCGGTTACCGCTACATCGGCATGGATCACTTCGCCCTGCCCGACGATGAGCTGGCGATTGCCCAGGAGGAATCGACCCTGCAACGCAACTTTCAGGGTTACACCACCCACGGGCATTGCGATCTGATCGGGTTGGGCGTATCGGCGATCAGCCAGATCGGCGACTTGTATTGCCAGAACAGCAGTGACTTGAACGAGTATCAGAACAGCTTGGCCTCTGCACAATTGGCCACCCGTCGCGGCTTGTCGTGCAACGGCGATGACCGAATCCGGCGTGCGGTCATTCAGCAATTGATCTGCAATTTCAGCCTGGAATTCGCCCAGATCGAACACGCCTTCAACATCGATTTTCAAGGCTATTTCGGCGAACTTTGGCCGCAATTGCAACGCATGGCCAAGGACGGCCTGATTGAGCTGGAGCGCGAAAGAATCAGCGTGCTGCCGGCCGGGCGCTTGCTGGTGCGCTCGGTGTGCATGGTGTTCGATGCGTACCTGGAACAACACAGCCACCAACGGTTTTCACGGGTGATCTAACGGTGCGACAAATCCGCCATGCGCTGGTCTCAACGTCCTCCAGTGGGTTACCCTTACATCTTATGTGTGTTTTCCCACAAGGATTGAAGAAATGTCCGAGCCAGTAAAACTGCGCACTCATAACCAGGCCCATTGCAAGGATTGCAGCCTGGCCCCGCTGTGTTTGCCGCTTTCGCTGAATCTGGAAGACATGGACGCGCTGGACGACATCGTCAAACGTGGCCGCCCGCTGAAAAAGGGAGAGTTTCTGTTCCGTCAGGGTGACACGTTCGACTCCGTTTACGCGGTACGCTCCGGCGCACTCAAGACCTTCAACCTGAGCGATGCCGGCGAAGAACAGCTCACCGGTTTCCATCTGCCAAGCGAACTGGTCGGGTTGTCGGGCATGGACACCGAAAAACATCCGGTGTCGGCACAAGCGCTGGAAACCACGTCGGTGTGTGAAATCCCCTTCGAACGCCTCGACGAACTGGCCCTGCAATTGCCGCAGCTGCGCCGTCAGTTGATGCGGGTGATGAGCCGTGAGATTCGTGACGATCAACAGATGATGTTGTTGCTGTCGAAAAAAACGGCCGACGAGCGCATCGCCACTTTCCTGGTTAACCTGTCGGCACGTTTCCGCGCCCGGGGTTTCTCGGCCAATCAATTCCGCCTGAGCATGTCGCGCAACGAAATCGGCAACTACCTGGGTCTGGCGGTGGAAACCGTGTCGCGGGTGTTCACGCGCTTCCAGCAGAACGAACTGATTGCCGCCGAAGGCAAGGAAATCCGCATCCTTGACCCGATCCAGCTGTGTGCGCTGGCCGGCGGTTCCATCGAAGGCTGATTCAAGCGATTGCGGCTGAGCGAAACGGTTCAGCCGCCGTTATAATGCGTCGTTTGCAGCCCTGCCAGGACACCCCGACGATGGTCTTCGACTCCTTCGACATCAAATCCCTCATCCGCCCCGTGATCGACTTTCCCAAGCCGGGCGTGATTTTTCGCGACATCACTCCGTTGTTCCAGTCGCCCACGGCCCTGCGCCTGGTGATGGACAGCTTCGCCCATCGTTATGTCGAAGCCGACTTCACCCACATCGGCGCCATGGATGCCCGTGGCTTCCTGATCGGTTCGGTGCTGGCTTATCAATTGAATAAACCGCTGGTGCTGTTTCGCAAGCAAGGCAAGCTGCCGGCCGATGTCCTGGCCGAAGGCTATGCGACCGAGTACGGCGAAGCTTTCCTCGAAGTACACGCCGACAGCCTGTGCGAAGGCGATTCGGTGGTGATGTTCGATGACCTGATCGCCACGGGCGGTACCCTGATTGCCGCGGCGAACCTGATTCGACGCATGGGCGCCCGGGTTCATGAAGCGGCGGCGATCATCGACTTGCCGGAATTGGGCGGATCGCAGCGGCTGGAAGACATGGGCATTCCGACGTTTTGCCTGACGCAGTTTGCGCTGACCGATATGTAAGTAGCGTCTGTACTGACGCCTTCGCTGGCAAGCCAGCTCCCACAGGATCTGCGGCGTGCACAAATTTTGTGCACAGCAGAGAACACTGTGGGAGCTGGCTTGCCAGCGATAGCGTCAGCAGCTACACCACAGAACTCAAAGCCCCATCTGCTTGCTGATGATCTCGTTCATCACTTCCCGCGTCCCGCCTCCGATCGACAGAATCCGGTTATCGCGGTACAGCCGCTCTACCAGGCTGTCCCTCATGTAACCCAAGCCACCCAGTATCTGCACGGCATCCGTGGTAATCCTGTCCGCCGTGTCGGTGGCAAAATTCTTGGCCATGGAAATTTCCTTGATCACACTCTGGCCCGCGGCCATTTTCGCCGCCTGCCGGTAGGTGAATTCCCTTGAGACTTCCAGTTCGGTGGCCATTTCGGCGAGGCGGTGCTTGATCACCTGGAACTTGCCGATGGGTTTGCCGAACGCTTCACGCGCTCGCGCCCATTTCAGGCTTTCCTCCAGGGCGAGCTGCGCTGTCATATTGGCCATCAGGGCCAATGCCAGGCGTTCGCTCTGGAAGTTGCCCATGATGCAGGCGAAGCCCATGTTCTCGCCGCCAATCAGATTGCCTACAGGCACCCGGCAGTCATCGAAGAACAGTTCAGCGGTATCGGACGCCCACCAACCCATTTTCTTCAGTTGCCGCCCGACGGTGAAACCGGGGGTGCCCTTCTCGATCAACAACAGGCTGACATCCGCGAAACCCGGCTCACCGGTGCGTACCGCGACCGTATAGTAGTCCGCGCGCACGCCACTGGTGATGAAGGTTTTGCTGCCGCTGACCCGGTAAAATTCGCCATCACGCACGGCGCGGGTTTGCAGGTTGGCGACGTCGGAACCGCCGCCGGGTTCGGTGACGGCCAGGGCGCTGATTTTTTCGCCCGACAACACCTGCGGCACGACCCGCTCACGGACTTCAGGCCTGGCCCATTTAAGAATCGGCGGCAGACCGATGTCCAACGACCCGAGCCCTGCCACCAGACCACCCGAACCACAACGCATCAACTCTTCGCTGGCGGCGATCTTGGCGAACAGATCGCCTTCGTGGCTCCCGCCGAGCGCTTCCGGGTAGCCGATACCCAGAATCCCCGCCGCGCCGGCCTTGAGGTAGAGCTCACGGGGAAAGCTTTCGGCTTCTTCCCACTCGTCAATGTCCGGAAGAATCTCGCGCTCGACGAAACGTCTGACGCTGTCGCGGATCAATTGGTGGCTGGGGTCGAAGTATTCCTGAAAGGCAGGCATCGGCGAACTCCACAAAAGGGGTTCGCCGACGTTAACCGAGCGCTTGCTTGGTTTTCAACAGGATTGTGTGTACCAGGGAGACCGCGGCGCCTGCATCGCGAGCAAGCTTTGCTCCTACAGTTGCGCGTTGTGCCGGAAATTGGCGTCAAACCCAAAACCTGTAGGAGCAAAGCTTGCTCGCGATGGCGTTCTTAAAGACGCTACAGGACTAGAGAGAAATCGGCTTGCGCCCGGCAAACGAATGCGCCAACGTCCCGCCATCCACCAACTCCAGCTCGCCCCCCAGCGGCACGCCATGGGCGATGCGCGAAGCGATCAGGCCTTTGCTGCTGAGCAATTGGGCGATGTAATGCGCCGTGGCTTCCCCTTCCACGGTCGGGTTGGTGGCGAGGATCACTTCAGTGAACGTGCCTGCCTCTTCGATTCGTGCCATCAGTTGTGGAATGCCAATCGCTTCCGGCCCCAGGCCATCGAGTGGCGACAGGTGGCCCTTGAGCACGAAATAGCGACCGCGGTAACCGGTCTGCTCCACGGCGTAGACATCCATCGGCCCTTCCACCACGCAGAGCAGCGTATCGTCGCGTCGGGTATCGGCGCATTGCGGGCAGAGGTCATCTTCGGTCAGGGTGCGGCACAAACGGCAGTGACCGACCCCTTCCATGGCCTGGCTCAAGGCCTGGGCCAGTCGCGAGCCGCCGCTGCGATCGCGCTCGAGCAACTGCAACGCCATGCGCTGGGCGGTTTTCTGACCCACACCCGGCAAAACGCGCAGGGCATCGATCAGTTGGCGAATCAAAGGGCTGAAGCTCATGGGGAAAAATCCGACAAAACAACGAGACGCGGTTTATACCCGCGCCTCTGGTTAGCGTCAAATTGCAGCGGCAATTAGCCCTGGGCGACCTTAATCACCAGTTTGCCGAAGTTGCGTCCTTCCAGCAGACCGATAAACGCCTGGGGCGCATTCTCCAGACCATTGACCACGTCTTCGCGGAATTTCACCTTGCCGTCACGCACCCACGGTGCCATGGCGCTGGCGAATTCCGGCTGACGGTCGCCGTAGTCGTCGAACACGATGAAGCCCTGGATCCGCACGCGTTTGGTCAGCAGCGTGCGCTGCAATTGCGGCAGGCGATCCGGCCCACTTGGCGCTTCGCTGGCGTTGTAGGACGCAATCAGGCCACACAGCGGAATCCGCGCCTTGGGATTGAGCAGCGGCACCACGGCGTCGAACACCTTGCCACCGACGTTTTCGTAATAGATGTCGATGCCCTTGGGGCACGCCCGGGCCAGTTCATCGGCGAAATCCGGGCTTCTGTGGTCGATGCAGGCGTCAAAACCCAGCTCTTCAATCACGTAGCGACACTTGTCCGCGCCACCTGCTACGCCAACCACACGCAACCCCTTGATCTTCGCCACCTGCCCGACCACCGATCCCACGGCACCGGATGCAGCGGCAACCACCAGGGTTTCGCCGGATTTCGGCTGGCCGATGTCCATCAACCCCATGTAGGCGGTCATGCCCGGCATGCCCAATACGCCCAGGGCCATCGATGGGCTTGGCAGCGATGACGGGATAGGCATGATGCTGCGGCCATCGTTGATGCTGTGGCTTTGCCACCCCGTGGCGCCTACCACCAGATCGCCTTCCTGAAATTTTGGATTGAGCGAGCGCTCGACCCGGCTGACTGCGCCGCCGGTCATCACCTCGCCGATTTGCACCGGGGCTGCGTAGGACGGCGCGTCACTCATGCGACCGCGCATGTAGGGGTCCAGCGACAGGTAAAGGGTCTTGAGCAGCACCTCGCCATCGCTCAGATCGGGCAGCGGGACGCGCTCCAGGCGGAAATTCTCCGGCGTCGGCGCGCCGACCGGGCGCGAGGCCAGGACGATGCGTTGGTTGAGGGTCATGGGGTCGGACATGGCGGCGTCTCCTTTGATCGATGAGTTCGGGGGTATAGGGAGCAGACCTTTGTGGCGGTGGTGCGTTCGATGATTCGTCAGTCATACCGAGTCGACTTCATCGCGGGCAAGCCACGCTCCCACAGGATTGAGGTGATCCCTGTGGGAGCCGGGCTTGCCCGCGATGGCGTCGGGACAGACGCCTCAGGCCCAACAGGCAGAAACAAAAATGCCAGGCTCAATGCCTGGCATTTTTATGTAGCCCATCCGACGCGCTTTAGCGAATCAGAATGGCAGTTTCATGCCCGGCGGCAGTTGCATGCCAGCGGTCATGCTGCCCATTTTTTCCTGGCTGTTGGCTTCGATCTTGCGCACGGCGTCGTTGACGGCGGCAGCGACCACCGCTTCCAGCATTTCCTTGTCGTCTTCGCTCATGCCTTCGAGCAGGCTTGGGTCGATGCTCACGCTCTTGACGTCATGACGACCGGTCATCACCACGGTGACCATATCGCCACCGGCCTTACCGGTGACTTCGGCGTTGGCCAGCTCTTCCTGCATCTTGGCCATTTTTTCCTGCATCTGCTGCGCCTGCTTCATCAGGCCGGCCATGCCACCTTTCATCATGGTAATCACCTCAAAAGTACTTGGATCAAAACAGCGCCCGGCGCTTGCCGCCGACCACCTTCAGTTATGAGCCCTGACTGACCAGGGCTTCGACAGGTTCAATAGTATCGTTACGGATCACTGCACCGAACTGCTGCATCATTTGCTGGATGAACGGATCGCCGTGGATCGACTCCTCGGCCTCGCGCTGACGGTCGGCACGACGGCGGGACGCAGCCTGGGCCGGGGTTTCCTGCTCGGGCTTGATCAGCTCCATGGTCAGGGTCAGGGTACGCCCATGATATTGGTTCAATGCATCGTTGAGGCGACGCTGCTGTGTGGCGTTGAACAAGGCGCTGTGGGCCGGGTCCAGGTGCAACAGCCAATTGTCGCCATCGACGGCGATCAAGGTGCAGTTGGCGGCGATGCTGCCGGTCATGCCGGAGATCGGCAATTTCGGGAACAGTTCCAGCCATTGCAGGGCCAACCCCGTGGCCGGCGCGGCGGCGGGTTCCGGCTCGGGCTCCGGCGCTGGCTCGGCGGCGTGTTCGCTCGCCAGATCATCGAGGTAGCTGTAGGCCGAGTCCATGTCCGGTTCGATGTAGTCCTCGTCCAGCGGCGGCTCGTCGTCCAGGTCCATGCCCGGTGTGGCGGCATCGACGTCGGCCACGGACGGCTCCGGGATTGGCGCAGCGGCCCACTCCGGAGCGTCCGGCACCACGCTGTCAGGCGTCGGCAACGGCATCGGTGGCAATTCGGGTTGTTCGCTGGCGGTTTCCAGTACCGGTTCCACCGCGGGTTGCTGGACAGTGGCCGGCTCGACCGGGTCATTCCACGGCAGGTCGACAACCTCTTCGACCACGTCCGCCTCGACCACGGGCTCTGGCAACATCACAGGGGCAACCGGTTCAGGCGCGGGAGCCGGCACCGGCGCCGGCGCAACAACTGGCGCAGGGACCACGGGGGCAACGGCCGCAGCGACTACCGGCGCAACCACCGGCGCGGCAGCCACTGGTTTGGCGGAATCAACTGTGGCCTGGCTGATCCCCACTGGCTTTAGCGATTGCCTCGGGGCATCCGCGGTGTCGGCGGGCCGGAAGGCGAGCATCCGCAGCAGCACCATTTCGAAGCCGCCTCGCGGGTCCGGCGCCAGCGGCAAATCGCGGCGACCGATCAGGCCCATCTGGTAATAGAACTGCACATCTTCGGCCGGCAGGGCCTGGGCCAGCGCCAGCACCCGGTCACGGTCGCCGTGACCGTTGTCGACGCCTTCGGGCAAGGCCTGGGCGATGGCAACACGGTGCAGCACGTTGAGAATTTCCGAGAGCACGCCATTCCAGTCCGGGCCTTGCTCGGCCAGATGACGGACGGCTTCGAGCAACGCCTTGGCATCGCCTTCGATCAGCGCATGCAGCACGTCATAGACCTGACCGTGATCGAGGGTGCCGAGCATCGCCCGCACGTCGGCGGCCATGACCTTGCCTTCACCGAAGGCAATCGCCTGGTCGGTGAGGCTCATGGCATCGCGCATCGAACCATCGGCAGCGCGGCCCAGCAACCACAGTGCATCGTCTTCGAACGGCACGTTTTCGACGCCCAGCACGTGGGTCAAATGCTCGACCACACGCTCAGGGGTCATGTTCTTCAGGGAGAACTGCAGGCACCGCGAAAGAATCGTTGCAGGAAGTTTCTGCGGATCGGTGGTGGCCAGGATGAATTTTACGTAGGGTGGCGGCTCTTCGAGGGTTTTTAGCAGCGCATTGAAGGAATGGCTGGAGAGCATGTGCACTTCGTCGATCAGGTAGACCTTGAAGCGCCCGCGGCTCGGCGCGTACTGCACGTTGTCGAGCAGCTCGCGGGTATCCTCGACCTTGGTGCGGCTGGCGGCGTCGATTTCGATCAGGTCGACGAATCGGCCTTCATCGATCTCGCGGCATACCGAACACTCGCCACAGGGCGTGGAAGTGATACCTGTTTCACAATTCAGGCATTTGGCGATGATTCGCGCGATGGTGGTCTTGCCGACCCCGCGCGTACCGGTAAACAGGTAGGCGTGGTGCAGCCGCTGGCTGTCCAAGGCATTGATCAGAGCCTTGAGCACATGGGTCTGGCCGACCATTTCGCGGAACGAGCGCGGACGCCATTTACGTGCAAGAACCTGATAACTCATCGAAAACCATCACCACTGGGAAGCAGAAGCGGCTAATGCTAGCGGAGCAAGGCCAAAATTGCATCCGGTGCGCTCGTCTAATCTGGCTAAGCTGCTGTTTGGGGGCTTTTTGATTCAAAGATAGCGGAGCGTTTATGCGGCTGGCCTTGGGGGCACTGCTGTTGATCAGCCTGGACGGCACCGCCGCGCAAGCGCCGTTGCGCTTCGTGGTGCCCGACAGTTGGGCGATGCCGATGGTGCAGCTGGAAAATGGCCGGCCGACCCAGGGCATCCTGTATGACGTGATGCTCAGCCTGGCGACCCAAATCGGCGTACCGGCGGAATTCCATGTACTGCCCAGAGGGCGTGTGCAAAGTGCCATGGAGCAGGGCGAGGTTGATATCCGCTGCTATGTTGCGCAGTCCTGGCTTCCGAACCCGTCCGGCGACTACCTCTGGAGCATCCCGCTCTTCACTCAAGCTGATTTACTGGTCAGCCGCCCTGCCCTGCAGACTTCGGTAATTGCGGCGAACCTGCCGCCACAGTCCATCGGCACGGTGCTCGGCTACAGCTATCCGACCTTGCAGCCGCTGTTCGACGCCAATCAATTGCACCGCGACGATGCCCGCAATCAGGAGCAGGTGCTGGAAAAACTCTACGCCGGGCGCAATCGCTATGCGGTCAGCAATCAATGGACGCTGGACTGGTTCAACCAGCGCCTGTTGCCGGATCGGCAACTGCAAGGCGTGGCGGTGCTACAGGAGCAAAACGTCGGGTGCTACGTGCGCAATGATCCAAAGGTGCCGGGGCAACGGATTCTGCGTACGTTGGTGCAGATGAAAATGTCCGGGGAGATCGATGACATCATCGGGCTCTACATCGGCGGCAAACCATAAACCCCTTGTGGGAGCGAGGCTGCTCGCTCCCACATTGGATTTTCATCAGCCCGGCGAAGAAGATCAGGCCGTTTGATCCCAGACCCGCCATTGCAGCGGCACGACAAAACCTGTGACCCACCCCGGCACCTCTGCCGGCGGCATCGGGCGGGCAATGAAATAGCCTTGGGCCACGTCGCAGCCCAACCGCATCAGCAACTCACCGTGCTCGACGCTTTCCAGCCCTTCGGCAATCACCTGTCGGCCAAACGCCCGGGCCAGGCCGATGATCGCGGTGGTCAGGGCAAGATCGTCGCCGTCTTGCAGAATGTCGCGCACAAAGGATTTATCGATCTTGATGGTTTGGGTGCGCAGGCGCTTGAGGTAGCTCAGGGACGAATAACCCGTGCCGAAATCCCCCAATGAAAACTGTACCCCCAGCGCCTGGCAGGCCTGCAAGCAATCGCTGACGTGCTGGATATTTTCAATGGCGACCGACTCGACGATTTCCAAGTCAAGCTGCTGCGGCGCGACCCTGGCATGGCGTGCCAGCACTTTTTTAAGCCTTTCGAAAAAATCCGCCCGCTGAAAATGCCGTGCCGCGATATTAATGCTCACCGGCCAGTCATGGCCGGCCTGCTGCCACTGATCCAGTTGCGTCAGCACCTGGTCCATCACCCACTCGCCTATGTCGATAATCAGGTCGGTTTCTTCCACCAGCGGCAAGAACGCCCGGGCCGGCACGATGCCCTGTTGCGGATGCTCCCAGCGCAGCAACGCCTCGAACCCGACGACCTCGCCATGGCGCATGTTGACCTTGGGCTGGTAATGCACGCGCAATTCATCGGCGGCCAGCGCCTGGCGCACCCGTTCGACCGTCTGGTGAGTGGCCTTGACCTCCCGATCCCGGGATACGTCGAATAGATGAAAGCGCTTGCGGCCGCTCTGCTTGGCCACATACATCGCCTGATCGGCATGGCGCAACAGGGTTTCGGCATCTTCATTGTCATGGGGGAACAGCGTCACGCCAATGCTGGCAAACACATTGATGTGCTTGCCACTGAGCGAGTACGGCGCGGAAATCGCCTCCAGCACCCGGTTCAGCGCCGCGCGCAATTCCGGCAAGTCGCGCACATAACGCAGGACCAGCACGAACTCGTCCCCGGCCAACCGCGCCACCACATCTTCGCCACGTACGATACCGCGCAATCGTTTGGCTACTTCCACCAATAAAAGATCACCGCTGGCATGCCCGTAGCCATCGTTGACCGCCTTGAAGCCGTCGAGGTCAAGCATGCACACGGCCAGCGGGATGCCTTCCTGCCGCGAAAACTCCAGCGCCTGATCCAGCAAATCCGATAGAAACGCGCGATTGGGCAGCCCGGTCAACACGTCATGCCCGACCCGCCATTGCAGGGAGTGCAGCAACTGACGCTTTTCGCTGATATCGAACCGAATCGACAAATAGCGCTCGATGCACCCGGTGGTTTTATCGAGTACCGGCACCATGGTGCTTTCGACCCAATACAGGCTGCCATCTTTCGCGCGGTTGCAAATTTCGCCCTTCCAGACATTGCCTGAGGCAATGGTGCGCCACATCCCGGCGAAAAACTCCGCCGAGTGCACGCCGGAATTGAGCATGCGATGGTTTTGTCCAAGCAACGCCTCACGGCTGTAGCCGGAGATCGCGCAGAATTGATCGTTGACGTGGGTAATCCGGCCGGTCAGATCGGTCTCGGAAAAAATGGCGGCGGCATCCACGGCCCTGCGGTACTTCTCATCCATGAGTCAGACTCGCTGTCACTGGCGGTGGAACCCGTTTAAGGCAGCAACACCAATACTGGTAATATTTTTGTCGAACCTGGGCTCTCGCAATCCTGCGAGTGCGCGCGATAGTGATTCATTCACTGCGTTCCAACTTCCGGGAACAGGTCACCCAACGCGCCTTCAGGGCGGCGATTCTACGAAACGCATCACATTTTGCAAAGCAAGGTGATGGATCATGCAGTTGTATAATGCAAAAATCTATCGTTAAGTTCTTGATTCTAAATGGGAATTGAGCGATGCAAATTTCAAGTTTGGGTCCAGCCATTCGGCGCTACCGCAAGGTCGCGGGGCTTACTCAGGCTGAACTTGGCGAAAAAACCGGTTTTGACCCCAAAACCATCAGCCGCTTCGAAACCGGCACCTATACCCCCAGCGTGGACGTACTGTTCCTGCTTGCCAATGTGCTGGGCGTGAAGCTGAAAGCCTTTTTCGCCGATCTGGGCGAAGAAGATGAACAGCGGGCGTATCTGTTCGATGTCGTACATAAAGCCACCCCGAAGGATCTGGGAAAGCTGATCGCAGCGGTTGACCAGGCCTTGTCCAAGCCTTAGTGCCAGAAAAGAAAAAAGGAGACCGACTTGTCATGCTGACAGGTCGACCTCCTTTTTATGTCGTAGCCTGAATCGGAGACGACAAAAAACCGCTATGGACGGGTCCATGGCAGCGCAATAAAAGTAATTTCACATAGAAACGCGAAGAGGGTTCGCGCGGCGTTAAGGTGGCGACCCCACCAGCCACACCCCGGCACACAATGTCACCGCTGCGGCTGCTCCCTTCCAGGCCTGACCGGGTTCACGGCTGATCGTTGCGGGGGGACCGATGGGGTCACCATAACGACGCTCACCTGACGGCGAGCCGCGCCATTGTACCTATCTGAGACGAAGTTACAACCGTTCGGGTGGATTAAAAAATATAGCTGCTTCAATGACATGCAGAACGCCCGAAAGATCGCGGCGTCCGGCAGTCCCTACAGGTCCTGCAAGACCTCGTCCGCCCTGCCGCCCACGCGCTAGATGACCAGATGAATGAAGTGCAGCTTGGCGATCACCGCCGGCGGCAGCACGAAGGGATAAAAATCCGGTTGCCCCATGCTGCGCGACAGCTCATTGAGCATGCCGGCCAGTTCGATCCAGGCGTTGACGAACGACAGGAACGCCGCGCCGCCCGGATGTTGCGGATCGTAGAGGGTATCCAGCAGAAATGGCTGATAGTCGAAGTCCATTTCCCGGGCGCTCATGCCGAACCCCAGCGCCGTATCCACCGCGTCCATCATGTGCAGGTAGTGCGCCCAGGTTTCAGCCCAATCCTCCCACGGGTGCATGGTGGCGTAGGCGCTGACGTAGTGCTGCTGCCAATCAAGGGGGGCACCTTGTTGATAATGCCGATCCAGCGCCTCGGCGTAGCTGGTGCGCTCATCGCCGAACAAACCCCGGAACGGTTCCAGCCAATCACTGCCAGCGATCAAACGGTCCCAGTAGTAGTGCCCGACTTCATGACGAAAGTGCCCGAGCAAGGTGCGATAAGGTTCGTGCATCTGCACCCGCACCTGTTCGCGATGGGCATCATCGGCTTCTTTGATATCAAGGGTGATCAGGCCATTCGCGTGGCCGGTGGTGGGTGGCTTGCCTTCAAGGTCGACGCCTATGAAATCGAAGGCCAGGCCGGACTCTTCATCGACAGTCTTGGGAGTCACCTGCAAACCCAAACTGACCAATTGCGCCACCAGACGCCGCTTGGCGGTTTCCACCTTGCGCCAGCGTTCGTGGTTCTCGGGTATCGACAGATCGGGAATGGTGCGATTCAGGCTACAGGCGATGCACAAGGCGCCCTGATCATGGGCAGGTAGCAACCAATTGCAGGCGGCCGGGGAATCGAGGTTGGCGCAACGGTGAAACGGGCCTGCGCCGGGATCGGCATCAAGGAGCCAGGTGCCCGTTTGCGCCCCCGGTTGCAGCGAGGACAAGCGACTCTGCTCCGGCTGATAGCCCAACGCCGCAGAACAGGCCAGGCACTGGCTATTACGAAAGAACAGCGACTGCCCGCAACGACAGGGCCAGACCTTGCTGTTGCGCGCACTTTCACCCATGAACGGCGCGGCGATGCGCGAGCTGAGCTGTTCGAAGAAACGGTACATGGCGATCTCTCCCTGGGGCTTGCCAAGACTAGATCATTCCTGATCGACGATCGTTCCCGATATTTGTGAGCGGGCTGAGATCGCTTTCGCTGGCAAGCCAGCTCCTACAAAGATCGCGTAAACCCTGTAGGAGCTGGCTTGCGAGCGAAGGCGGCATGCCTGACACACCGCATCGTTCAAGGATCGCGTAAGCCCTGTAGGAGCTGGCTTGCCAGCGAATGGCATCACACGGATAGGCCGTGCGTACTCAGAAACCCGACAAACGCCTCTTCATCCAGCACCTTCAGCCCCAGCTCATTGGCCTTGGTCAACTTCGACCCCGCCCCCGGCCCCGCCACCACGCAATGGGTCTTGGCCGACACCGAGCCGGCAACCTTGGCACCGAGGCTTTCAAGTTTCTCCTTGGCCACATCGCGGCTCATCAACTCCAGCGAACCGGTCAGCACCCAGGTCTGGCCAGCCAACGGCAAACCTTCGACGACTTTCTTTTCGCTGTGCCAGTGCATGCCGAATTCGGCCAATTGCGTTTCGGCCGCCGCGGCCAGCAGGCGATTGTCCTCGACTGCAAAAAACTCACGAACCGAATTGGCCTGCTTCTCCGGCAGCGCCTGACGCATGTCCAGCCAGTCGGCGTCGATCACCCCTTGCAGCGAGCCGAATTTGTCCGCGAGCTTCTGCGCCCCGCCCGGCCCGACCGAAGGAATGTGCAGCTTGTCGAGGAAACCACCGAGTGTCGTGCTGGCGGCAAATTCGGCGCCCAGCTCGCCCTGATCCTGAATCTGCAACCCGTGCTTGAGCAGATCGGCGATAACCTGCTGGTTATGCGCATCCTCAAAGAAGCTGTGAATCTCGTGAGCCACTTCCAGGCCGACATCCGGCAAGTACGTCAGCACTTGCGGCAGCGCTTGCTGCACCCGCGCCAACGAGCCCAGGGAGCGCGCCAGCACCTTGGCCGTCTCTTCGCCGACATCGGGAATCCCGAGGGCATAGATGAAGCGCGCCAGGCCCGGTTTCTTGCTGTCTTCGATGGCGCCGAGCAACTTCCTGCTCGACAGTTCGGCAAAGCCTTCGAGGTCGACAATGTCCTCGAACTTCAAGGCGTAGAGATCCGCGGGCGAACTCACCAGACCTTCATCCACCAATTGTTCGACGCTCTTGTCGCCCAGGCCTTCGATGTCCATCGCCCGACGGGAAACGAAGTGAATGATCGCCTGCTTGAGTTGCGCGCCGCAGGCCAGTCGACCGACACAGCGATACACCGCACCTTCGCTGACGGTCTCGCGCCCCTTGCTGCGCTTGACCAGTTGCGTGCGCTCGACATGGGAACCGCAGACCGGGCACTGCTCCGGGATCTGCACCGGCCGCGCGTTGTCCGGACGCCGCTCGGTGACCACTTGCACCACTTGTGGAATCACATCGCCGGCGCGGCGGATGATCACTGTGTCGCCGATCATCAGCCCCAGTCGCGCCACTTCATCCATGTTGTGCAGCGTCGCATTCGCCACGGTGACACCCGCCACCTTGACCGGTTTCAGGCGCGCCACTGGCGTGACGGCGCCGGTGCGGCCAACCTGGAACTCCACATCGAGCAACTCGGTGAGTTCTTCCATGGCCGGAAATTTGTGGGCGATGGCCCAGCGCGGCTCGCGGGCACGGAAACCCAGCTCGCGCTGAGAGGCAATGCTGTTGACCTTAAACACCACGCCATCGATTTCATAGGGCAACGCATTGCGCCGCTCGCCAATGTCGCGGAAGTAATCCAGGCACTCATCGATACCGTGCGCCAGTTTCAGCTCATGACTGATCGGCATGCCCCAGGCCTTGAGCTGCTGCAGATTGCCAATGTGCGTGTCGGCAATATCCGCGGACACCTGACCGATGCCGTAGCAGCAGAATTCCAATGGCCGGTTGGCGGTGATCTTCGAATCCAGTTGCCGCAAGCTACCCGCCGCCGCATTGCGCGGGTTGGCGAACGTCTTGCCGCCGACCTCCAGTTGCGTGGCATTGAGCCGCTCGAATCCGGCCTTGGACATGAACACTTCGCCGCGCACTTCCAGGGTCGCTGGCCAACCGGTGCCGTGCAGTTTGAGCGGGATGTTACGCACGGTGCGCACATTGACACTGATGTCTTCGCCGGTGGTGCCGTCGCCGCGCGTGGCGCCGCGCACCAGAACGCCATCCTGATACAACAGACTGACCGCCAGACCATCAAGCTTGGGCTCGCAGCTGTATTCCACCGCAGCGCCACCACCGAACAGATCACCGGCCGGCAAGTCCAGCCCCTCGGTCACCCGACGATCAAACTCGCGCATGTCGGTTTCTTCGAAGGCATTGCCGAGACTGAGCATCGGCACTTCGTGGCGCACCTGAGTGAATGCCGACAACGCCGCGCTGCCCACTCGCTGGGTGGGCGAGTCGCTGGTGATCAGTTCGGGATTGGCGGCTTCAAGCGCCTTGAGCTCGTTGAACAACCGATCGTACTCGGCGTCCGGAATGCTCGGCTCGTCCAGCACGTGATAGCGGTAATTGTGCAGATCCAGCTCGGCACGCAGCTCTAGAATGCGGTTTTTGGCGGCAGTCATCGGTGTTCTCTCATAAAGCAAAAGAGCAGCCGAGGCTGCTCAATCTATTGATGCGGCGAAAAGCTAATTGTAGGAGCAAAGCTTGCTCGCGATGGCGATCTCACGGACGCCATCGCCGGCAAGCCGTGCTCCTACAAATCAACGTTTCTGGGTCAGGGCGCGACGCTCGAATTCAACGATGCGCTGACGGTAGTGTTCGATCGTCTGGGCGGTCAGCACGCTGCGCTGATCGTCTTTCAATTCGCCATTCAGCTCCTGGGACAGTTTGCGCGCTGCAGCCACCATCACGTCGAAGGCTTGCTTCGGATGACGCGGGCCTGGCAACCCCAGGAAGAAGCTCACCGCCGGGGTACTGAAGTGGTCGATGTCATCCAGATCGAAAACGCCTGGCTTGACCGCATTGGCCATGGAGAACAGAACTTCGCCATTGCCGGCCATGCTTTCGTGACGATGGAAGATGTCCATTTCGCCAAAACGCAGACCGCTTTCCAGAATGTTCTGCAACAACGCCGGGCCTTTGAAGCCGGCGGCGTCGCGGCAAATCACGCTGATCACCAGCACTTCTTCGGCTTGCGGCTGATCTTTTTCGCTGACCGCAGCCGAAGCCTTGGTGTCTTCGACAAAGTCGTCGTCGCGGCTGTTGAAGCTCGGGCCGCCGTCCAGGTCGAGACTGAGATTCATATCGCCCTGGGTCGGTTCGCCACCACGCTTGCCACGCTTGGAACCCGACTCACGGGGTTCGCGCGCCGGCATGCTCACCGACGGCAGGTCCTGCTCGTCCAGATGCGGCTCCTTATGGTCGTCCAGCACGCGGGACGGGCCCAACAGCTCGGCGCTGGTGTCCTCGTCCGGCAGGTTGGACAGACTTCGGTCAAGACGGAATTTCAGTTTTCCCTTGCCGCCGCGCATACGGCGCCAGCCATCGAAAAGAATACCGGCAATGACAATAATGCCGATGACGATCAGCCACTCGCGCAGACCGATTTCCATGTAATCCCGTGCCTCTATAAAAAATGCTGAAAAATAAGGGGTTTACAACCTGTAAACACCTTTAAAACGTGGCGCCAACTCTATGTTCTGACAGGCGTTTTGCCCACGTATACGAAAAATTGACATTAAACTAGCACGACCAAAGGTAACTTTACACCGTCTGTCACATAGGCTTCAGCGAATATGTCGATTGGCCAGCAACTCAGGACAAGTAAAAAAGTCCTATAAGCCAGTAGTACCTATCCTACAGAGACTACTCAGGCCTCCACCATCGCCATCGCCTCCTCGACATCCACTGCCACCAGACGTGAGCACCCCGGCTCGTGCATCGTCACCCCCATCAGTTGCTCGGCCATTTCCATGGCGATCTTGTTGTGGGTGATATAGATGAACTGCACCGTCTGCGACATCTCTTTGACCAGTCGTGCATAGCGTCCCACGTTAGCGTCGTCCAATGGCGCGTCAACCTCATCGAGCATGCAGAACGGCGCCGGGTTCAACTTGAAGATCGCAAAAACCAAGGCCAATGCCGTCAGGGCTTTTTCGCCGCCGGAGAGCAAATGGATGGTGCTGTTCTTCTTTCCGGGCGGCTGCGCCATGATCGTCACCCCTGTATCGAGTAGATCTTCGCCCGTCAGTTCCAAATACGCGCGACCTCCACCGAAAACTTTTGGGAAAAGGGCCTGTAAACCGCCATTGATCTGATCAAAGGTATCCTTGAAGCGGTTGCGGGTTTCCTTGTCGATCTTGCGAATCACGTTTTCCAGCGTCTCGAGCGCTTCCACCAGATCGGCGTCCTGCGCATCCAGATAACGTTTACGCTCGGATTGTTGCTGGTATTCGTCGATGGCTGCGAGGTTGATCGCACCCAGGCGTTGTATACGCGCGGCGATGCGCTCAAGTTCTTCCTCGGCGGCTTTTTCGCTGGCCTCGGCGGTCAGTGTGGCGAGCACGCCATGCAGGTCGTAACCGTCTTCGATCAACTGGTCCTGCAAGGCCTTGCGCCGTACGGTCAGTGCCTGCCATTCCATGCGCTGCTGTTCGAGCTGGCTGCGGATCAACTGCGATTGCTGCTCGGCCTGGCTGCGGCGTTTCTCGGCGTCGCGCAATTCGCGGTCGGCATCTTCCAGGGCGATTTGCGCGGTCTTGAGTTCTTCGTCGACGGTCATGCGCTTGTCGAGCAACTCTTCGAGTTTCAGCCGCAGCTCTTCCAGCGGCGCTTCACCCTCCTCCAGATTGAGGCTCAATTGCTCACGCTTTTCGGTGAGACGTTCGGACTGCATTTCCAGACGCTCCAGCGCCTGGCGCGTCGAATCGTGCTGCGCCTTGAGCGAACCCAGGCGCACCGCCAGTTGATGGGCATGATCCTTGTGCTGCCGCGCTTCCTGGCGCACCCGGTCAAGCCGCTCACGCAAGCTGTCGCGTTGGGCCAGCAGCAATTCGCGCTGCTCGGTGTCGAGCGCCATGCTGTCGAGGGCTTCCTGCAGTTGCAGGCGCGCTTCGCCGATGCTTTCGTGCTCCAGCGCGCGCTGTTCGGCCAACTCGGCGATCTCTTCGTCGAGGCGGGTGCGACGCAAGGTCAACTGCTCAGCCTTGGCTTTGCCGGCCGACAACTGGGCTTTCAATTCGCCTTGCTGACGGGCTTCGTCTTGCAACAAGCGACGCAAATGTTCGCGGCCATTTTCCTGTTGACGCTGTTGCGCCCGCAGATTTTGTAGTTGGCTTTCCAGGGTTTCGACGGTGGCTTCAAGCGCTTCGCGATCAAGGCCCAGTTGCTGGATTTCCTGACCGCGGGCCAGCATGCCACTTTCCGCTTCGCTGGCTCGGCGCACCCGTAGAAAATGTCGACCGACCCAGTAACCGTCGCGGCTGATCAGACTCTGCCCGGCGGCCAGCTGACTGCGCAAGCTCAGAGCCTGCTCAAGGCTTTCGACCGGTTTGACCTGGCCCAGCCACGGCGACAGATCGACGTGCGCCTCGACCTTGTCGAGCAAGCTGCCCGGCACACGCACGCCATCACTGGCCGGGCTGAGCAAGCGCAGGTCGCCCTGGGCAAACCCGGACAGATCGAAATCGCTGAAATCGTCCACCAGCACGGCTTGCAGATCCGCACCCAGCACGGTTTCCACCGCCAGTTCCCAACCGGCTTCAACTTTCAGGCCCTCGGCCAGGCGCGGGCGATCGGCCAGATGCTGTTCGCGCAGCCATTCGGCAGTACCGGTGCCCGGATCGAGCGCGGCTTGCTGCAAGGCTTCCAGCGAGGCCAAGCGGCCATTGAGCCGTTGCAGTTCGCCCTGGGCCTGCTGCTGCGCGGATAGTGCCTGCTGCAATTGCTGGCGCAGTTGCTCAAGCTTTTCGACCTGAGCTTCTTCACTGGTCTGCAAATCCTCCAGGGTCGCCTCGGACTCAGCGAGTTGCTCACTGAGTTCCATGATCGCCAGGTCTTCCGGGTCCGCCGACAGCAAGGCGCGCTCTTCGCTCAAGCGCTTCTGGCGATCGGCCAGGCGCTCCAGGCTGGTTTCCAGCTGCTGGATTCGCGACTGTTGAACTTCGGACTGGCGTCGCGGCTCGGCGGCGGTCAGGTTGAACGTGTCCCACTGCTCCTGCCAGCCATGCATGGTGGTTTCGGATTCTTCCAGCGCGGCGGCGGCCTCTTCGGCGGCGGCGCTGGTGACTTCCTGCTCGGGGGTGAGCATGTCCAGCTCTTCGCCGAGGGTCAGCATCAAGGTGCGGTCATGGCCCAGGTGCGACTCGGTTTCCAGGCGTGCGCGCTCGGCTTCCTTCAAGTCATCCTGCAGCTGACGCAGGCGTTGCTGACCATGCTGGATACTTTGCTCGACCCGGGCGATGTCGCCACCGACCGAATAGAAGCGACCCTGCACCAGATTGAAGCGCTCGGAGAGGTCGTGGTGCCCGTCACGCAAGCGTTCGATGCTGGCGTCGGCGTTGCGCTGCTCGGCCACCAGCGCCTCGAAACTGACTTCCTGGGTGCCGATGATCGACTCACGCTGGCCGACCTGATCGTTCAGATCCTGCCAACGCAGGGCCGACAGTTGTGCCTTGAGCTGACGTTCTTCGGCCTTGAGCTCCTGATACTTCTTGGCAGCCTCGGCCTGGCGGTGCAAGCGCTCGAGCTGACGTTCGAGCTCTTCGCGCAGGTCGGTCAGGCGCGCGAGGTTTTCGTGAGTGCGGCGGATGCGGTTTTCGGTTTCGCGTCGGCGCTCCTTGTATTTGGAGATGCCCGCCGCTTCTTCGATGAAGTTGCGCAGGTCTTCAGGCTTGGACTCGATCAGCTTGGAGATCATTCCCTGTTCAATGATCGAGTAGCTGCGCGGGCCCAGGCCAGTGCCGAGGAAAATGTCGGTGATATCACGGCGACGGCACTTGGTGCCGTTGAGGTAATAGGTGGTCTGGCTGTCGCGGGTCACTTTGCGGCGAATGGAAATTTCCGCATAGGCCGCGTATTCACCGAGCAATGTGCCGTCGGAGTTATCGAACACCAGTTCGATGCTCGCCTGGCTGACGGGTTTGCGGCTGGTCGAGCCATTGAAGATGACGTCGGTCATCGACTCGCCGCGCAAGTTCTTGGCCGAGCTCTCGCCCATCACCCAACGCACGGCGTCGATGATGTTCGACTTGCCGCAACCATTGGGCCCCACCACCGCCGCCATGTTACTGGGGAAGTTCACCGTGGTCGGATCAACGAAGGATTTGAACCCTGCCAGCTTGATGCACTTGAGCCGCACGCTTAGGCGTCCGTCAGGGCGGAAATCACCAGATCGCAACTGCGCTGGCCATAAGCCGTCAGCACTTGGCGAATCTGTGGAAAGTCACGGGCGATCACGGCGGCGAGCAGGCGTTCGAACAGCTCCAGGTACTCGCTCATCGAAGCCTTGCGCTGATCCAGGGCAAGGAAGTAGGCCCGGCTCATGGCCGGCTGCAGATTCTCGACGGTTTCCTGCAGATAAGGATTGTTGGCGAATGGATACGTAGCGCGCATCACATTGAAACTGTCGTCGACGAAGGTATGGATGTCCTGGCGTTCGTAGCTGGCGGCCAGGCGCTGCTGGATCTGCACGAACGGCGCCAGGTCGGCCTGGACTTGCCAGCCAGTGGCCACGGCGTTGGCCAGCAGGATGTACATCTCGCCCATCAGCGTGCACAGGCTCTGCACCTTGTGCGCGGTGAGCTCGGTCACATGGGCGCCACGGCGCGGCAGGATCGCGATCAGGTGGCGACGCTCGAGAATCAGCAAGGCCTCGCGGACCGAGCCACGGCTGACGTCGAGGGCCTGCGTGACCTTCTGCTCCTGGATGCGCTCCCCGGGCTTCATTTCACCGCGAATGATGCGTTCGGCGAGGTGGTGAGCGATTTGCTCGGCGAGGCTGTCCGGCGCCTTGAACGTCATGGTTGTCCTTCAAACTCTTCGATCTGCACAAGCGGCGCAGTGTAGCGCAATTGATACGTCATGGCGCAGGGCCCAACCGGCGGAATTTGGCACGATTCAAGCAAAAAGCAGCCTATCCCGCGAGGGTCAATACTGTAGGAACGAGTCGTTGATCGACGAAATGCACTTTCCTGACCTTTAAGTCAGAAAATCATTGACCGAAAAGTCAGACCTGCTAAATTCGGTCACATCGGTTAACAACAATAATGAGTCTGCGAGGCCTTCCGTGATCCAGTTTTTACTAAACCAGGAACTCCGTAGCGAGCATGCCCTGGACCCGAACCTGACCGTGCTCAATTATCTGCGCGACCATGTAGGCAAGCCCGGCACCAAAGAAGGCTGCGCCAGCGGTGACTGTGGCGCGTGCACCGTGGTGGTTGGCGAGTTGCAGGTGGATGACGCGGGCCGCGAACACATTCGCTATCGCAGCCTCAATTCCTGCCTGACCTTTGTTTCGTCTCTGCACGGCAAACAACTGATCAGCGTTGAAGACCTCAAGCACAAAGGCGAACTGCATAGCGTGCAGAAAGCCATGGTCGAGTGCCATGGCTCACAATGCGGCTTCTGCACCCCCGGCTTCGTCATGTCGCTGTTCGCCCTGCAAAAGAACAGTGAGGCGCCCGATCATCACAAGGCCCACGAAGCCCTGGCCGGTAACCTCTGCCGCTGCACCGGCTATCGGCCGATCCTGGAAGCGGCCGAGCAGTCCTGCTGCGGCAAGCAACCAGACCAGTTCGATGCCCGTGAAACCGAAACCATCGCTCGCCTCAAGGCCATCGCGCCCACCGACATCGGCGAACTCAACAGTGGCGACAAACGCTGCCTGGTACCGCTGACTGTCGCCGATCTGGCCGACCTCTACGACGCTTATCCACAAGCCCGCCTGCTGGCCGGCGGCACGGACCTGGCGCTGGAAGTGACGCAGTTCCACCGAACCCTGCCGGTGATGATCTATGTCGGCAATGTCGCCGAGATGAAGCGCATCGAACGCTTCGACGACCGCCTGGAAATCGGTGCTGCCACCGCCCTCTCCGACTGCTACGACGCCTTGAAAGCCGAATACCCGGACTTCGGCGAACTGCTGCAGCGTTTCGCGTCCCTGCAGATTCGCAACCAGGGCACCCTGGGCGGCAACATCGGCAACGCTTCGCCCATCGGTGACTCGCCTCCTCTATTGATCGCATTGGGCGCGCAGATCGTCCTGTGCAAGGGCGAAACCCGCCGCACCATGGCGCTGGAGGATTACTTCATCGACTACCGCGTCACTGCGCGTCAGGAGAGCGAGTTCATCGAGAAGATCATCGTGCCCCGCGCCAGCGCCGAACAACTGTTCCGCGCCTACAAGGTGTCCAAGCGCCTGGACGATGACATCTCGGCCGTTTGCGCCGCGTTCAATATTCGCCTTGAAAACGGCGTAATTGCCGACGCCCGCGTGGCTTTCGGTGGCATGGCGGCGATCCCGAAACGCGCCAATGCCTGCGAAACCGTGCTGCGCAATGCACCCTTCAACAGCGCCACCCTCGAACGCGCCTGTGCTGCACTGGCTGAGGATTTCACTCCGCTGTCGGACTTCCGCGCCAGCAAGGAATATCGCCTGCTCAGCGCGCAGAACCTGCTGCGCAAATACTTCATCGAACTGCAAACACCGCACATCGAGACTCGGGTGACCGCTTATGTCTAACCATCACGCCGTAGAGAAGACCCAGGCCGAACTGGCTGAACTGTTCGCCAAGGACCTGACCACCGGTGTCGGCCGCAGCGTCAAGCACGACAGCGCCGCCAAGCATGTGTCCGGTGAAGCGCAGTACATCGACGACCGCCTGGAATTCCCCAATCAGCTGCACGTCTACGCACGGCTGTCGGACCGCGCCCACGCCAAAGTCATCAGCATCGACACTTCGCCGTGCTACGCCTTCGAAGGTGTACGCATCGCCATTACCCACGAGGATGTTCCTGGCCTGAAAGACATTGGCCCGTTGATGCCCGGTGACCCGTTGCTGGCCATCGACACGGTGCAGTTCGTCGGCCAGGTAGTCATGGCCGTTGCCGCCCATGACCTGGAGACCGCGCGCAAGGCCGCCATGGCCGCGGTGATCGAATACGAAGACCTCGAACCGGTGCTGGACGTGGTCGAGGCCTTTCGCAACAAGCATTTCGTGCTGGACAGCCACACCCATCAACGCGGTGATTCGGCGGGCGCGTTGGCGACCGCGAAAAATCGTATCCAGGGCACGTTGCACATCGGCGGCCAGGAACACTTCTACCTCGAAACCCAGATCTCTTCGGTCATGCCCACCGAAGACGGCGGCATGATCGTCTACTGCTCCACGCAGAACCCCACCGAAGTACAGAAACTGGTGGCCGAAGTGCTGGACGTGTCGATGAACAAGATCGTCGTCGACATGCGTCGCATGGGCGGTGGTTTCGGCGGCAAGGAAACCCAGGCGGCGAGCCCGGCCTGCCTGTGCGCGGTGATCGCGCACCTGACCGGTCAACCGACCAAGATGCGTCTGCCACGGGTCGAAGACATGTTGATGACCGGCAAGCGCCACCCCTTCTATGTCGAATACGACGTGGGCTTTGACGACAGCGGGCGCCTGCACGGCATCCAGCTGGAACTGGCGGGTAACTGCGGCTGCTCGCCGGATTTGTCAAACTCGATTGTCGACCGGGCGATGTTCCACTCGGACAACTCATACTATCTGGGCGACGCGACCATCAACGGTCACCGCTGCAAGACCAACACGGCGTCGAACACCGCCTACCGTGGTTTCGGCGGCCCGCAAGGCATGGTCGCCATCGAAGAAGTGATGGACGCTATTGCCCGCCATTTGGCCCTTGATCCGCTGGCCGTGCGCAAGGCCAACTACTATGGCAAGACCGAGCGCAACGTCACCCACTATTACCAGACCGTCGAGCACAACATGCTCGAGGAAATGACCGCCGAACTGGAAGAAAGCTGCCAGTACGCCGAGCGCCGCGAAGCGATTCGCCGATACAACGCCAACAGCCCGATCCTGAAAAAAGGCCTGGCGCTGACCCCGGTGAAATTCGGCATTTCCTTCACTGCCAGCTTCCTCAACCAGGCAGGCGCCTTGGTGCACGTCTACACCGACGGCAGCATCCACCTGAACCACGGCGGCACCGAAATGGGCCAGGGCCTGAATACCAAGGTCGCGCAGGTCGTGGCCGAAGTGTTCCAGGTGGAAATGGACCGCGTGCAGATCACCGCGACCAATACCGACAAAGTGCCGAACACCTCGCCGACCGCGGCCTCCAGCGGCGCTGACTTGAACGGTAAAGCCGCGCAGAACGCTGCTGAAACTATCAAGAAACGCCTGATCGAATTCGCTGCGCGGCAATACAAGGTCAGCGAAGAAGATGTGGAATTCCACAACGGTCACGTACGGGTTCGCGATCACATCCTGACGTTCGAAGCGCTGATCCAGCAGGCGTATTTCGCCCAGGTGTCGCTGTCGAGCACCGGCTTCTACAAGACCCCGAAAATCTACTACGACCGCAGCCAGTCCCGTGGTCGTCCGTTCTACTACTTCGCCTTCGGCGCGGCATGCTGCGAAGTGCTCGTCGATACACTGACCGGCGAATACAAAATGCTGCGCACCGACATCCTCCACGACGTCGGCGCCTCGCTTAATCCGGCTATCGACATCGGTCAGGTCGAGGGTGGTTTCATCCAGGGCATGGGCTGGCTGACCATGGAAGAGCTGGTGTGGAACAACAAGGGCAAGCTGATGACCAACGGCCCGGCCAGCTACAAGATCCCGGCCGTGGCGGACATGCCGCTGGACCTGCGGGTGAAGCTGGTGGAGAACCGCAAGAACCCCGAAGACACGGTGTTCCACTCCAAGGCCGTGGGCGAGCCGCCGTTCATGCTCGGCATCGCCTCGTGGTGCGCGATCAAGGACGCGGTGGCGAGCCTGGGTGATTACAGGCATCAACCGAAAATCGATGCGCCGGCGACACCGGAGCGGGTGTTGTGGGGCTGTGAGCAGATGCGGCAGTTGAAGGCGGTGAAAACCGTTGAGACCGAAACCGAGTTGGCTTCGCTCTAGACCGAGGTGCTGCCATCGCTGGCAAGCCAGCTCCCACAGGTTTATGTACGGATCTATGGACCTGTACAGATCCAATGTGGGAGCTGGCTTGCCAGCGATGAGGCCCGAACAGACAACAGAGATGTTGAGGTGAGATATGTACAACTGGATCGACGCCCTCGCCGACCTGCAAAACCAGGGAGAGCCCTGCGTGCTGGTGACCATCATCGAAGAGCTCGGCTCGACGCCACGCAATGCCGGCTCGAAAATGGTTATCAGTGCCCGTCAGACCTTCGACACCATCGGTGGCGGGCATCTGGAATACAAAGCCATGCAGATCGCCCGCGAGATGCTCGCCAGCGGCAAGCAAGACACCCATCTGGAGCGCTTCAGCCTTGGCGCCAGCCTCGGCCAGTGCTGCGGTGGCGCAACAGTATTGCTGTTCGAACCGATGGGTCAGGTCCAGGCGCAAATTGCCGTGTTCGGCGCCGGCCATGTCGGCCGGGCACTGGTGCCACTGCTCGCGAGCCTGCCCTGCCGGGTACGCTGGATCGATTCGCGGGAAGAAGAGTTCCCCGAACAGATCCCCCACGGCGTGCGCAAGATCGTCAGCGAAGAACCGGTGGATGAAATCGACGACCTGCCCGCTGGCAGCTACTGCATCGTCATGACCCACAACCATCAGCTCGACCTCGAACTCACCGCCGCGATCCTCAAGCGCAACGACTTCGCCTACTTCGGCCTGATCGGTTCGAAGACCAAGCGGGTCAAGTTCGAACATCGCCTGCGCGACCGCGGTTTCGACAATAGCGTCGTGCAACGCATGCGCTGCCCGATGGGGATCGGCGAAGTCAAAGGCAAGTTGCCTGTGGAAATCGCCATCTCCATCGCCGGCGAGATCATCGCCACCTATAACGCGAATTTCGGCCAGCACACCGCCAGCGCCGGCTCGATTGCCAAACTGCTGCCCGCTTCACGCCGCAGCCAAGCGTCCAATTGATAAGACTGAGAACCGGGAATCCCATGCCTTTGACTCGTAAAGCCTACCGCGCCGCCATCCTGCACAGCATCGCCGACCCTGCCGAAGTGGGTATCGAAGCCTCCTACGAGTATTTCGAAGACGGCCTGCTGGTGGTCGATAACGGCAAAATCAGTGCCCTGGGTCATGCCAGCGAACTGCTGCCGACCCTGCCGGCGGACCTCGAAATCACCCAGTATCAGGACGCGCTGATCACTGCTGGCTTCATCGACACCCACATCCATCTGCCGCAAACCGGCATGGTCGGTGCCTACGGCGAGCAATTGCTGGACTGGCTCAACACTTACACTTTCCCGTGCGAAAGCCAGTTCGCCGATAAAGCCCATGCCGACGAAGTCGCGGACATTTTCATCAAGGAACTGCTGCGCAACGGCACCACCACCGCACTGGTGTTCGGCAGCGTGCACCCGCAGTCGGTGAACTCGTTCTTCGAGGCCGCCCAACAGTTGGATCTGCGGATGATCGCCGGCAAGGTGATGATGGACCGCAACGCTCCGGACTACCTGACCGACACCGCCGAATCCAGCTACGTGGAAAGCAAGGCACTGATTGAACGCTGGCACGGCAAGGGTCGCTTGCACTATGCGGTCACGCCGCGATTCGCGCCTACCAGCACCCCGGAACAATTGACCCTTGCCGGGCAGTTGCTGACTGAATACCCGGATCTGTACATGCAGACCCACATCAGCGAAAACCTCAAGGAAATCGAGTGGGTCAAGGAACTGTTCCCGGAGCGCAAAGGCTACCTCGACGTCTACGATCACTACCAGTTGCTCGGCGAGCGCTCGGTGTTCGCCCACGGCGTGCACCTGTGTGATGCCGAATGCGCGCGCCTGGCCGAAACCGGCTCCGCGATCTCGTTCTGCCCGACCTCGAACTTCTTCCTTGGCAGCGGCCTGTTCAACCTGCCGATGGCCGAAAAGCACAAACTGAATGTGGGGCTGGGTACTGACATCGGCGGCGGCACCAGTTTCTCGCTGCTGCAAACCCTCAACGAGGCGTACAAGGTCATGCAGCTGCAAGGTGCGCGCCTGAGCCCGTTCAAGTCGCTGTACCTGGCCACCCTCGGCGGCGCCCGCGCGTTGCGACTGGAAGACAAGATCGGCAACCTGCAACCGGGCACCGACGCCGACTTCCTGGTGCTGGACTACAACGCCACGCCGTTGCTGGGCTATCGCCTGAAGCAGGCCAACAACATTGCCGAAACGTTGTTTGTGTTGATGACGCTGGGGGATGACCGGACAGTGCTGCAGACCTATGCGGCGGGGAATCTGGTGCATCAGCGGTAAGCTTTTACAGGCATAAAAAAATCCCCCGGTGGTGTTCAGCCCCGGGGGATTTTTATTGTCTGTTCCGCCGTCATCGCTGGCAAGCCAGCTCCCACAATGGTTTGCGGAGTTCACACAATTTGCGCTCCACTGCATATCCTGTGGGAGCTGGCTTGCCAGCGATAAGGGCGCCGCGGTGTATCAGATTTTCGCTGGCGAACGCCCAGGCTTCTTGGTCTGCAACAAATGCGAGAACACCGCATGCAAATCATCCGACGCACTTTCTTCGTCGAGGTTGAGTTTGCTGTCGATGTGATCCATGTGATGCATCATCAGGTCCACCGCCAGCTCAGCGTTGCGCGCTTCGATCGCATCGATCAGTTGAGTGTGCTCGTCGTAGGAGCAGTGGGAACGGTTGCCGCTTTCGTACTGGGCGATGATCAGCGACGTTTGGGACACCAGGCTGCGCTGGAAACTGATCAATGGCGCGTTTTTCGCGGCTTCGGCCAGTTTCAGGTGGAATTCGCCCGACAGGCGGATGCCGGCACCACGATCGCCACGGGAGAAGCTGTCGCGCTCGTCGTTGACCATTTGTCGCAACTCGGCAATCTGCTCGGCAGTGGCGTGTTGCACCGCCAGCTCAGTGATCGCCCGCTCGACCAGACGCCGGGCCATGAACACCTGGCGCGCCTCTTCGACGCTGGGACTGGCGACCACGGCGCCGCGATTCGGCCGCAGCAGCACCACGCCTTCATGGGCCAGGCGCGACAGCGCACGGCGAATGATGGTGCGGCTGACCCCGAAAATTTCCCCCAGCGCTTCTTCACTCAACTTGGTGCCGGGCGCCAGACGCTGTTCGAGGATGGCCTCGAAGATATGCGCGTAGACAATATCGTCCTGGGTACCGCTGCGGCCGGCTTTGCCTGCTCGCGGTTGTTTTTTGAGGGGTTGCAACTGTTCGTTCATGGGCACTCGAGTCGGGAGAACTGCGGCGAATTGACCGTGACTGTAATACGGCACAGTGGGTCGCTGGCAAGTATCGCGTAAAAAACACTGCGATTGTACACAATGGTTAGTGGCAACACGACTGTACGGCTGTTTGTCGCTTCTGCTGTATGGCAATGCCTGCTTACATTTGAGTTTAGGCTTAAACCCGCAACTCGATCCCTGTAGGAGCAAAGCTTGCTCGCGATGGCGGCGACACATCCAGCATAGATGTGACCGACACTCCGCTATCGCGAGCAAGCTTTGCTCCTACAAGGTTCGGCGGTGCTGCGGACTTATCATCAGAACCAGGAACTCGCCGTCATGAACGACGCCACGCACACCCAGCTCCGCCCATTGGCCGACACCTCGCCGTCGGCCATCGTCGCCGGTTTCATCGCCATGATGACCGGCTACACCAGCTCCCTGGTGCTGATGTTCCAGGCCGGACAAGCGGCGGGCCTGACCAGTGGACAGATTTCGTCGTGGATCTGGGCGATTTCCATTGGCATGGCGGTGTGTTCGATCGGCCTGTCGTTGCGCTATCGCACCCCCATCACCATCGCCTGGTCGACCCCGGGCGCCGCGTTGTTGATCACCAGCCTGGGCGGCGTGAGCTATGGCGAAGCCATTGGCGCCTATATTACCTGCGCGGTGCTAGTGACGATTTGTGGGCTGACCGGCAGCTTCGAGCGGCTGGTAAAAAAAATCCCCGCGTCCCTGGCGGCGGCGTTGCTGGCAGGGATTCTGTTCAAGATCGGCAGCGAAATCTTCGTCGCCGCCCAGCATCGGACCGCGTTGGTGCTGGGCATGTTTTTCACCTACCTGGTGATCAAGCGCCTGTCACCACGCTATGCGGTATTGGCCGCGTTGTTGATCGGCACTGCGTTGTCGGGGTTCATGGGGCTGCTGGATTTCAGCGGTTTTCATCTGGAAGTGGCCACGCCGGTCTGGACCACCCCGCACTTCTCCCTCGCTGCAACGATCAGCATCGGCATCCCGCTGTTCGTGGTCGCAATGACGTCGCAAAACATGCCGGGCATCGCCGTGTTGCGCGCCGACGGCTACAGCGTGCCGGCCTCGCCGCTGATCACTACCACCGGTATGGCTTCGTTGCTGCTGGCGCCGTTCGGTTCCCACGGGATCAACCTTGCCGCCATCAGCGCGGCGATCTGCACCGGGCCGCACGCCCATGAGGATCGCAACAAACGCTATACGGCAGCGGTCTGGTGCGGGATTTTCTACGGGATCGCCGGTGTGTTCGGGGCGACGCTGGCGGCGCTGTTTGCCGCGCTGCCCAAGGAGCTGGTGCTGTCGATTGCCGCACTGGCGTTGTTCGGCTCGATCATCAATGGCTTGAGCATCGCCATGAGCGAAGTGAAGGAACGTGAAGCGGCGCTGATCACCTTTATGGTCACGGCATCGGGGCTGACACTGTTTTCCATCGGTTCGGCGTTCTGGGGGATTGTCGCAGGCGTGTTGACGCTGGTGATCCTGAACTGGCGTAGGGCCTGAAACACCACTATCTGTGGGAGCAAAGCTTGCTCGCGATGGCGTCCTAGAAATCGCCATCGCGAGCAAGCTTTGCTCCCACAAAAAGCAGGCATAAAAAAACGGCGACCCTTGGGTCGCCGTTCTTCATGACATCAAGCTACCGGATTGATCGGCTTTTCCGGGTACCAGACGTCCAGCAACGGGCTGACTTCAACGCTGGTCAGCTCGGTGCGGCCCTTGAGCCAGGCTTCAACGGCAGCGCGCTGTTCAGCGCTGACCGAGCCACGCTTCTGCAGGCAAACCAGACCGTAGTCGTCACCGCCGACATAGCCCAGGCCGTTGGCTTCCATGGCTTCTTTAAGGAACGCGTCGAGGAAAGCATCAATGGCTTCATCAGCCAAATCTTCTTTGAAATCCAGGTTCAATTCGAAACCCAGCTCTTGAAATTCATCGACGCACAGTTTTTTGCGCAGACGCTGGGAACGGTTAGTCGCCATTGGAACAATCCTCTTAAGTAATAACGGCCGGCACTTTAGCAGTTTAAGCCGCCGATTGCCCGCCTCTGAACGGTGCGCGCCCTACCGCCGGTAAAAAAATTGCCGATAACAAGACCAAGGCACGGCCCAAGCCACGACACCTTGGGGCATAATGCCGACACTTTTGTGACCGCTGAGGGTTTTCATTTTCGTGCCCTCGTCTTTTCCCCCTCGACTGCAGGGTCTTATTTCACATGATCAAATCGTTGCGTCCACTGCTGCTCGCCAGCCTTCTCTTCCCGCTGGCCCTCCCCGTTTCCGCTGATCCGATCAACACCGCCTTGTCGCCCAGCGTCGAAAAAGCCCTCAAGGCCAGCAAGTTGCAGGACAACGCCCTGTCGCTGGTGATGATTCCACTCACGGGCCCCGGCACCGCCACCGTTTTCAACGCTGATGTCTCGGTCAACCCGGCTTCGACCATGAAACTGGTCACCACTTACGCGGCCCTGGAAATGCTCGGCCCCAACCACCAATGGAAAACCGAGTTCTACACCGACGGCACCCTCAGCGGCGGCATCCTCAACGGCAACCTTTTCCTCAAGGGCGGCGGCGATCCGAAGCTGAACATGGAGAAACTCTGGCTGCTGATGCGCGACCTGCGTGCCAACGGCGTGACCCAAGTCACCGGCGACCTGGTACTGGATAAGAACTTCTTCGTGCAACCGCAGTTGCCCGAGTTCAATGACGACGGTAACGACGAGAACAAACCGTTCCTGGTCAAGCCCGATGCGCTGCTGGTCAATCTCAAGGCCCTGCGGTTTGTCGCGCGCAATGACTCGGGCAAAGTGCTGGTTTCGGTGGAGCCGCCAATCGCCAGCATCCGCATCGATAACCAGGTCAAGGCCATCAATTCCAAGCAATGCACCGGTGGCGTTCGCTACAACCCCGTACCCCAGGCCGATGGCAGCGTGACCGTCACGGTCGGCGGTCAGTTGGGCGAAGGCTGCAGCTCGCAGACTTACCTATCGCTGCTTGACCATGCGACCTACACCGCCGGCGCCGTCCGTGCGATCTGGAAGGAGCTGGGCGGCAGCATTCAGGGCAAGGATGTTCTGGCGCCGACCCCGAAAGATGCCAAGGTGCTGGCGCGGGCGTTCTCACCGGACCTGGCGGAGATCATCCGCGACATCAACAAATACAGTAACAACACCATGGCCCAGCAGCTGTTCCTGAGCCTCGGCCAGAAATTCCGCACCGACGCCGACGCCGACGATGCCAAAGCGGCACAGCGCGTGGTGCGCCAGTGGCTGGCGAAGAAAGGCATCACCGCGCCGCACCTGGTGATGGAGAACGGTTCCGGCCTCTCCCGCGCCGAACGCGTCAGTGCCCGGGAAATGGCCTCGATGCTGCAAGCCGCCTGGCACAGCCCTTATGCCGCCGAGTACATCAGCTCGATGCCGATTGCCGGCACCGACGGCACTATGCGCAAACGGCTGAAGACCACCGCGATGCGCGGCGAAGCCCACGTCAAGACCGGCACCCTGAACACCGTGCGCGCGATTGCCGGCTTCAGCCGCGATATCAACGGCAACACCTGGGCAGTGGTGGCGATCCTCAACGACAAGGCACCGTTCGGCGCATCGTCGGTGCTCGATCAGGTACTGCTGGACCTGTACCGCCAACCGAAACTGCCACAGACCGCATCGGTGCTGTAACTATCTCTGTAGGAGCTGGCTTGCCAGCGAAGGCGGCCGTGAGTCATGCAGCGACAATGGCGACGCCTTCGCCAGCAAGCCGGCTCCTACAGGTTTCGGGTGCAACCCGGTTCAGCTCATCTCCCCCTGTACCCGATCCCTTCCCGCCTGTTTCGCCGCATAAACCCCCGAATCCGCCCGCAGTAGCAGCGCATCCGCGCCCTCGCCGACCCGCCAACTGGCAATCCCGAAGCTGGCCGTGACGACCCCCACTTCGCCGATCGGTGCACCGCGCAAGCTTTGCCACAGCTCCAGCGCCAGCACATGGGCCTGTTCGCCGCCGATGTCCGGGCACAACACCATGAACTCTTCGCCCCCCAGGCGGCAGAACACATCCGTGCGCCGCAACCGTTGACCAATACGCTCACACACCGCCTGCAACACCCGATCGCCCACGGCATGGCCGTGTTGGTCATTGATGCGTTTGAAGTGGTCGATGTCGAGCATGATCACCGACAGCTCGCCGCCGCCACGCTCCACACGGGCCATCTCGCTGGTCAGGCGCTCCTGGAAGTAGCGGCGATTGTGGATACCGGTCAGGGAATCGGTTACCGACAGCGCGCGCAGTTCTTCCTCCACCCGCTTCAAATCGGAAATGTCCGAGATGTAGCCATGCCACAGTACGCCGCCACCGGGAAGCTCCTCCGGCGTTGCCTCGCCGCGGACCCAGCGCAGACCACGCTGGGGCAATTGCACGCGGTACTCCTCGCGCCAGGGGCTGAGGGTTTCCGCCGAGGCCCGGATCGACGCGCGCACGCGCGTCGTGTCCTGCGGATGAATCCGCGTGAAGATCGCTTCGGCATTGAGCAGTAGCACGTCCGGGTCGAGTTCGTAGATCTCGCGAATACCGTCGCTGGCATAGATGACGCTGAAGCGACCGTCGAACTCCATTTTGAACTGGTAAATCCCGCCGGGCAGGTGGGCGCTGAGTTTCTTCAACAGCAGGTCCCGCGCAGCCAGCGCCTCATGCACCCGTTTGCGTTCGGTGATGTCGATGCACACTGCCAGATGCCCGACCCACAAGCCTTGCTCGTCGAGCACCGGCGTGGCCAGCATGTTGACCGTTAAATGGCTGCCATCGCCCCGCACCAGCGTCCACTCCCTCGCTTCGTGTCCACCCTCGATGCTGCCTTCGACCAGCATCGCGTGGCAGGCCGGCACCGGCTTGCCGAATCGCGCGCTCAATTCGGCGGAACGTGCGGCGAGCTCCCGGGGCAAGTGCAGGTTTTCCAGGGTCATGTGCCCCACCACTTCGGCGGCGGTGTAGCCGAGCATTTGCTCGGCACCGGCATTGAAGGTGGTGATCACTCCGCGTAGGTCCGTGGCGATGATCGCCACCTGGGTGGCGGCATTCAGCACTCCGCGTAACTGACCGTGGGTGCCGCGCAGTTCCTGTTCGCGGGCGCGCAGTTCCTGGGTCCGCTGCTCGACCATTTTCAGCGCCCGTTGCCGTTGGCTGACCAGCACGTAGAGCAAGGCGCTGAGCAGTACGCTGAGCAAACTTCCGAGCACCACCAGGGTGGTCACCGACGAATGGTTGGCCTGCAGGAACGCCTCGCTGGGCTGGATATCGACTTGATATTCGTGATCGGCCAGGCGCAACAGTCGGGTCGCGGACAACTCACTGACGGCGGGAGGGTTCGGTGATTGGAACAGTACTTCGTGTTGTTCCTCGGTGGATAAGTCGAGAATGCGCACCGCGAGATAATCACGGCCCGCCTCCGGCAAGTCGTCGGCCAACAGTTGGCGCATGCTGATCACCGCCATGACATATCCAAATGGCTTGCCGGTTGCGCCATCCGGGTCATTGCGCAGCATGACCGGCGCGACCAGCAGCACGCCCCGCGCATAGGCCGGTTCGATGCTGACCAGGTACATCGGTTGCGACACCGCCATGCGCCCATGCTGGTCGGCCCGCTCGAGGGTGGCGCGTCGCATCGGCTGAGCCAGCAGGTCGTAGCCCAGCGGCGAGCCAAGTTTGCTTTGCGTCTGGCTGTACAGCACGACCACGTACTCATCCCGTTCGGCGGCCAATTGCAGCTGGCCGTCGGCATTGAGTTCGCGCAGGGTAAAACCACTCAGGCCCTCGTCCCGCACGCGGCGCTCGAAAGCCGCCCGCTGATCTCCCCTGACCCGTTCGGCGTACGAGTACGCCTGGGTCCGGTGCAGCAGAGGTTGGGTATACCCGTTGAATTCCTCTCGGGTCACCGAATCGGAATTGGCAAAGAACCGGCGCAGGCCATCGAGGCGCTGCTCCTGGTCTTCGAAACGTTCTTCGATACGGCTGTAGCGTTCACTGGCCAGCAGTTGGAAACGTTGCCGCAATTGATGATGAAACAGGTTGAGCGTCGACCAGGCCAGCAATCCCGTGAGAATCCCGCCGACGAGCAATACCAGAAGCGCGACCAGCCAGGCCGAAACGTCTTCGCTGATAAAACCCAGGATCTTTGGGCGCACGGCGTGCAACGACATAAACGCAACTCAAAACGCCAGGTGCGGGAAAGCCCTTTGGCCATGAGTTGAGTTATAGCTATTAGCCACTAATTTGACCAGCACTGAAAACCCTGCAGGAGCGAGCTTGCTCGCGATGGACTCAGCGGCACCGCGTACATCCAGAAGATACGCGTTATCGTTGTCGAACATCGCGAGCAGAGCTCGCTCCTACGGGAGAGGATCCACCATCAACGAGCCGTGATTTTCCAGGCGCGGTGGATCTTGGCATTACGGGCAAAATCCGGATCGATGGTCTGGGCGGTAATCTCTTCGATGGCATAACGCTCGCTAAGATTGGCCTCCAGTTCGAACTTGCGGAAGTTGTTGGAGAAGTACAACACCCCGCCGGCTGCCAGCCGCGCCATGGCCAGGTCGATCAATTGCACCTGGTCACGCTGCACGTCGAAGATGCCTTCCATGCGCTTGGAGTTGGAGAAGGTCGGCGGGTCGATGAAGATCAGGTCGTACTCGTCACGACTGGCTTCAAGCCACGCCATCACATCGCCCTGCTCCAGGCGGTTCTTGTCGGAGAAACCGTTCAGCGACAGGTTGCGCCGCGCCCAATCCAGATAGGTTTTCGACAGGTCGACACTGGTGGTGCTGCGCGCACCACCCTTGGCCGCGTGAACACTGGCGGTGGCGGTATAGCAGAACAGATTGAGGAAGCGCTTGCCCGCCGCTTCTTTCTGAATGCGCATACGCATCGGCCGGTGATCGAGGAACAGGCCGGTGTCGAGGTAATCAGTGAGGTTCACCAACAGCTTCACGCCGCCTTCATTCACTTCGACGAACTTGCCTTGCGCTGCCTGGCGTTCGTACTGCTTGGTGCCGCTCTGGCGCTCGCGACGCTTGACCACCACACGGCTCTTGTCGATGTTCAACGCCTGCGGAATCGCGGCCAGGGCATCAAACATACGTGCAGAAGCTTTTGCCGGGTCGATGGATTTTGGCGCGGCATATTCCTGGACATGGACCCAATCCTGATACAGATCGATAGCCATGGAGTACTCGGGCATATCTGCATCGTAGACGCGGTAGCAATCGATGCCTTCGCGCTTGACCCATTTGCCCAGCGCCTTGAGATTTTTTTGCAGACGGTTGGCAAACATCTGCCCGCCTTCGCTCAGGCGCGGCAGTTCGACCACCGGCGCGGGTGCCGGGGCCGGTTTGATCGGGTTACCGTTTTTGTTGTACTGACGCTCTTGCGGCTCGCTTGGGGCCTGATCGTAAGCCGCCTGCTCACGCTCGGCCTGGCGCTGCTCCGGCGTACGACGTTCGCCGGTGACGAATTGATCCGGCAGCACCTTGATCAGCAACAGCTTGCACGGCAAGGCGCCGTTCCAGAATGAATACTGCTTGTGGCTGCGGATGCCCATGCGCTTGCCCAGGTCCGGCGCGCCGGTGAATACCGCCGCCTCCCAGTTCAGGCAGGCCTGACGCAGGCGCTCGCCAAGGTTCTGGTAGAGATAGAGCAGGCTCGCCTCGTCACCCAGACGCTCGCCGTACGGTGGGTTGCAGATCACCAGGCCCTTCTGGTTCTGGTCCGGACGCGGCTCGAAGGTCGCGACTTCACCCTGGTAGATCTTGATCCACTCGCTCAGGCCAGCACGCTCGACGTTGTTGCGGCCTGGTTGAATCAGGCGCGGATCAGCTTCGTAACCGCGAATCCACAGCGGTGGTTTGGCGAGGCCGGCTGCCGCGCGTTCGGACGCTTCTTCATGGAGTTTTTTCCACAGCGCCGGCACGTGGCCGAGCCAGGCGGTGAAGCCCCATTGCTCGCGACGCAGGTTCGGCGCAATGTCGGCGGCGATCATTGCCGCTTCGACGAGGAATGTACCGACACCGCACATCGGGTCCGCCAGCGCGCCGCCTTCGGCCGCAATGCGTGGCCAGCCGGAACGGATCAGGATCGCCGCTGCGAGGTTTTCCTTCAGCGGCGCCGCGCCTTGCTGCAAGCGATAACCACGCTGGTGCAGGCTGTGGCCCGAGAGGTCGAGGGAAAGAATGGCTTCGCCACGGTCCAGGCGCAGGTGGATGCGCAGGTCCGGGTTGAGTTTGTCGATGGACGGACGGTCGCCCTGCGGGGTGCGCAGCTTGTCGACGATGGCGTCCTTGACCTTCAGGGCGCCGAAGTGGGTGTTGTCGATGCCCGAGCCGTGGCCGCTGAATTCGACGGCCAGGGTGCCATCATTCAGCATGTGGTCTTGCCACTCGATGTCGAGCACGCCGTGATAGAGATCTTCGGCATCTTTCATCGGGAAACGCTTGAGTACCAGCAGCACCCGGTTGGCCAGGCGCGACCACAGGCACAGGCGATAGGCGGTTTCCATGGTGGCCATGCCGCGCACGGCAGAGGTGTGCTCACGTGCTTCCTCAAGGCCAAGCCCGACGGCTTCCTCGATGAGCAGGCCTTCAAGGCCTTTTGGGCAAGTGAGGAAGAGTTCGAAACGATCGGACATGAGAATTTCTGCGCCTTTGGCTGAGTGAACCGGCAACGCATTGCCGGCCCGGTTTTCAATCAGGCGCTTTTCTCGAAGAGCGCCCGCGTGGCACGAAGGTGTGCCGTTCCACCCCTGCTGCTCGGGTTAAATGAGCTTAGATGCAAGGACAGATAAAAAAGTTGATGCAACAAAATGTCATAAGTCGACCCTTCGTCGAATAATGCCACACTGCAACGCGAGGCATTCTCACCAAAGGATTAACCCCTTCATCCTGCGGGGGGCCGATCATACAGGGCTTTGACTAATAAATACGGCACAAACATCGTGTTGCTTATGGCCATAGCACATTAATAGTTACGTCCTTATGACAAAACGATCATTCCCTCGATGTGACGCATTGGTTAGAACTCAATACAGGTTGGCGCCGCAATGACGTCAACACCTTGGCTCGCCACGCCGGCAGCGAGCCCCAACGGCAGAGTTTTTCTGCCTGACCTCAATAGAGGTCGACGCGATAAAAACAGTCAACAAGTGAGGGCTACACCCTATGAGAAGACTTAAGCGTGATCCGTTGGAAAGAGCATTTTTGCGCGGATATCAATATGGCGTTGGTGGCAAATCCCGTGAGCTTTGCCCATTTACTCTACCGTCGGTACGTCAAGCCTGGATCAACGGCTGGCGAGAAGGACGCGGCGACAACTGGGACGGTATGACCGGCACTGCGGGAATCCACAGACTCAACGAACTTCACGCCGTCGGCTAACACAGGGCACACACTCCGACACACAATCTGATTACGTAACGAATTAACCACGCACGTCCCATCCGGACGGCGGGCTCCGGCCCAGGGGCTCCTTTAAAGGAGCCCTTTTTTATGCCCGGAAAAAATCTGTCAGGGATGGACTTTGTGGCGAGAGGATTTATCCCCGTTGGGCCGCAAAGCGGCCCCAAAAACAAACAACACGGTGAATCAGGTAGAACGCGGACACCGGATTTACGACGGCTTCGCCGCCGAACGGGGCGGTGCGACGGTTCGTTAAATCCCCTCGCCACAGATAAATCCCATCACCACAAAGGCCCCTTGCCTTAGCGCAAGGCAGCGATAGCGTCTACGGATTCACGAATCAGTGCCGGGCCTTTATAGATAAAGCCCGAGTAGATCTGCACCAGGCTCGCGCCCGCGGTGATTTTCTCGGCCGCGTGCTTGCCTTCGGTGATGCCGCCCGCCGCGATGATCGGCAAGCGACCGCCCAGCTCCGCCGCCAGCACTTTCACGGTGTGGGTGCTCTTGTCACGAACCGGTGCGCCCGACAGACCGCCCGCCTCGTCGCCATGCTCCATGCCTTCAACGCCCACGCGGCTCAGCGTGGTGTTGGTCGCGATGACCGCGTCCATGCCTGTTTCGATCAAGGCTTGCGCAACCTGCGTGGTTTCTTCGTCGCTCATGTCCGGGGCGATCTTGATTGCCAGCGGTACATGCTTGCCATGACGCAAGGCCAGTTCCGCACGACGCTCGGCCAGATCAGCCAGCAACTGCTTGAGCGAATCACCGAATTGCAGGCTGCGCAGGCCGGGGGTGTTCGGCGAGCTGACGTTGACCGTCACATAGCTGGCGTGGGCGTAGACCTTGTCCAGGCAAATCAGGTAGTCGTCGACCGCACGCTCGACCGGGGTATCGAAGTTCTTGCCGATGTTGATGCCGAGCACGCCCTTGTACTTGGCGGCCGCCACGCGGGCCAGCAGGTGATCGACACCGAGGTTGTTGAAACCCATGCGGTTGATGATCGCCTCGGCTTCCGGCAGGCGGAACAACCGTGGCTTCGGGTTGCCCGGTTGCGGACGGGGGGTAATGGTGCCGATCTCGACGAAACCGAAGCCCAGCTGCGCAAAACCGTCGATGGCCGCGCCATTCTTGTCCAGGCCCGCCGCCAGCCCCACCGGGTTCGGGAAGTCGAGCCCCATGACACTGACCGGCATCTTCGCCGGGGCCTTGCACAGCAAACCGTTGAGCCCAAGACGCCCCCCTGCGCCGATCAGGTCCAGGGACAGATCGTGGGAGGTTTCCGGGGTAAGTTTGAACAACAGCTGACGGGCCAGGGTGTACATGGGCGGCTTGGACTCGGGGCGGCGAAAAGTGGCGGGGATTATAGCCGGGGTGGAGGGCTGCACGCGAGAGACTGCATGAATGGGGTGCCAGTGGGCGGGAAGCGCTGCCATCCGGAGGTCGAATAGACCTCCGGAAAAACACTTGACCTGCACATCATTGAGTTTATGGGGTGATGTTTTCACTCAATTGCACAGGTGTCTCGACAGTCCGTTGAGAGCACATGAAGATGAATGGAAAGTAAATCAGCATGAGCATTCCTGCTTCAATGACTCTCAATACACGGCTTTGAGTATCTTCCCCAAGTTCGGAATCAGCTAAAAGGGAGTCTGCTGCAAACGCGACAGCAATGATCGCCATAAAGGCTGTTGTTCGAGCTGCGGTAACAGAAAAAAATGAATTGCCGATCTGATGCCTATTGGCGAGCCGTAGCCCGGCAGTGACTTCCAGCACATTTTTACGTAATGACTCCGGGTCGTTAACCTGAGATTCAATACCCACCGAACGTGATATCGGAAACCAATGTTTGCACAGCGGCAAGAGGTAATCGTCCGCAACCGCTCCGAATCCATTAGTAACACTGTGCAGCAGATCCGCGAAAAAACTGTAATCCAATGCAGCCGCGTGCCGCGCCGCACCGTGGAGCGGCATCCGGTCCGCCAGCTCTGCCAATGCAAATTGCATTGCTCCATAGCCTGCCATGCTTACTGCGACTGCCGTGTTGCTTGGCGCACCAGCGTTGTCGTTCAAAGGAACGAACGCATTGATGATATCCCGGCTCAAAGTGTAAACGGTGACCCTGGCTGCAGCGGTCAACATGGAAGAGGTTGCGCCCGTCAGTTGAGCCGCAATAAAACTCCCCATGAAAATGGAGGACATCAGGACTCGTCCGAGCCGTGACTTCAGAGTGGCTGTTGCTGAACACTCATCGCGTAAGGCTCCGATCAGGATCAGCGCAGGCCCAATCATGGTTAAGGCGATAGTGAGCCCTTCCCGGACGGCCTCAGGCGGCTCGTCTTCACTGATCATTTTCGCCACCAGAAAAGCCACCGCATCGCGCAACAACGAGGTCACGGTAACAATCGTCCCTGTGCGTGCCGCGACGTTGGCCACATTGCCCCCGTGGTCCTTGGCTTTATCGAGCACCCAACAGGCCGCATCAATAACCGAGTGCATTCGACTTACCGGCGTTTGTTGGGTATCCGATTCATTTAACTCATCAAGTCGAATGACAAAATCATCATTGGAGGTGGCATCGGGCTGCTGCCCACTTTCAACAAAGTGTTGTATCTGCTCTCGCATTTTCAGGTCTGTCTCGCCTAACTCCTCAACGCAGTGCTTCAATTGGAGTGATATCGAGCGATCAAATTTCTCCCACCCTGCTTTGATTGCCCTGGGCGAACCCAACACCCCCACCGTAACCAGATTGTCTCGTTGAGAATCCGTCACAGCTAGATCAAGCGCTTCAAATAAGGAGCCAGACGTCTGTCCAATGGAAGATGAAACGCCGCTGTCTGAAGAAACACGCAAATTACCCATCGAATTACTAATCGCGCCCGGCATCGTTATCTTCCCTGTCTGTTAATAAACGGATTTCAAAACCATTCGCCCGCCTCACCACTCACTCTTCTCCCACGCCTCATCCCCCATCGGCTGAAACACTTCCCGCATGAAGCCCTTGACGAAGAGGTCCACGCTGAACGCCAGACCATTGGCGCCGCTGACTTCCTTATAGATCCGCGACTTTTCCAGACCCTCGTCTTTCAGCCGGACCAGAACCTGTAGCGTGACCGCCATCAACGCCTTGGCAGATGGATAGGCGGGGGATTCTCCATCGGCACCCCGCAACGCGCGGAGGAACTCATAAATGGCCTTCTCACCTTGCCCTTCCATTGCCAACAGTTGTTGATACAAGCGCTCGAAGTCAGGGTCCGGGCGCTTGCTAGCGGGCAGGTCCCGGCTAACCGCCAGCAGGCGCGACTCCAGCGGCTCTACCGATGGGTCTCCACTGCGTTCAGGCGCGGTAAAATTGTTCAAGGCTTCAATCTTCATGACGGACCTCGATTTGTGTGGCGCCGCCCGAACGCTCGACGAAGGTCGAACACAGGTCCGTGAGCGCCTGCATAGAGGTCTGGTCCAGTGAACGAACCGACTCCGGCAGATTTGCGACACACGCCAACAACCGCGGCTCCACTCGTTGCCGGGTCGTTTCAACATCGAATTCGAGTAGCTGATCAGCGAGCCGCACCACATAGCGCTCCTGAGGGTGATAGTCGATAACCAGTTCGCCGGGCCACACCCTGCGCAATTGTTCGCGCAGTTCATCGCCACGCAATCGACAATGCGCTGGCAACAGCACTTGCAGCACCGTACCCGAGTCGCCCTGCTGCTCGGCCAGCCAGCGCTCCAGCATGTCGTCCAGCCATTCGGGACGACTCAAGGCTTGTGCGAGCAAACCGTGGGCGGCCTGCGCCAGGTCTTTGCGCAATTGCAACCCGAGCGCCTGCGACTCCAACAAGCCGCTCGCCAAATGCCCGGTCGCGCGCAAGATGCCCTCGGCGTAGCCTTCCTGAAAAGCCTGGGCATGAACCGCCGTGGCATCACGCCGAGCTTGCTCGACACAATCACGAGCCCAGCGCCGGGCCTGTTGCTGCAAGCTTCTGCGTCGACGCGTGGCGGCCATGTCCTCACAGGACAAATGCACATCACTCGACTCGGGGAGTTCAGTCAGGGTTCGGATAGCGTCGAGCATGCTGCACCGCCAGAAAGTAAAGGGCTGTATCGGGTTCGGTGACCGGCCATTGCCTGTGCAAGCGCACCACCGGTTCGGAAAATTGCAGGATCAGGCGTTCGAGCAACATGGGAGGCACTTGCTCGTGCCAGCTCCATAGCGCATTGAGACCGGCGGCTTCGACCTGCTCCAGTGAAACAGGCAAGGATTCAATCGACAGACTGCGCCTGGCTCCCACACTGCAACCGGCGAACCGGCGAACCGGTAATGGCAGGCAGAGTAGCGCCGCACCTCGCGCCAGATCGGGCATCAGGCGATGAATACCCATCAACCTGGCGATATGGGGCAATTGCCGCCAGTGGCACACCCATTGTTTCGCCACGACGGTCATCGGCGTCGAAGGCCATGAACCTTGTAACGCCATACCTTCCAGCACTATCCGATTGAGCAGGTTCCTTGCTTCAGGCCCATCGAAACCTGCCGGTACCGTCAGGCGCTGCGGGTGCAGATAACTCAGTGGCTCAGCGAGAATCCTCTGTAAATATTCAGCGTGAGACATCGCGCTGCCCTGCGTTCGAACGGCGGTATGCCCAGGCTGCACCACCGACCAACAGCAATCCGGTCATTACAGCCAACAACCCCATCCAATGCGATTGCCCCTGCGTGGCAGCCACGGAGGGTGCGACATGCTGTGTCGGCGAACGTTTCGACAACACCACCGAGATGTTCTCGTACTCGACTGCCGCAAAGCTGTTCTTGAGAAAACGCTTGATGTCGGTGATCAGCAACTGCGGCTCGACATCTCGCTCATGGATCGCCACCGCCGAGAGGTGAATGGGCGGCGACTTGCGCCCGCCTTCACCGGCATCCAGGTCGTAACTGACATGTACCCGTGCTGAAACCACGCCTTCGAGCACACCCAGTGACTGTTCGATGCGCTGCTCCAGCGCCGAGTAGAGCCGGGCCTTTTCAGCGCGGGGCGAAGCCACCAGAGAATCGGCGGGAAACATCTCTGCCACCTGCAGGCGAGGCCGGGAAGGCAGCGAATAGAGGTTGAGCAAATCGACGGCCGCGGAAAAATCGACCTGATCGACTTTCACCGCATAGCCGGTTTTGCCGGCGTCGACTTTCACTGCCGCGATGTTATTTCGCTGCAACACTGAAAGGACTTCATTGGCCTGTTGCTGGTCCAGCCCTTCAAGCAGATTCGGTTGGCGACATCCGGACAACACCAGGCACAACAGCATCAACAACACCGCTGGCTTCATGACGCACGCAACAAGGTTTCGGCCGTGCCCACCGCTTTGCGCACCAGCACGTTGAGCAAATTGATATCGACGTTGTATTGCCCTGTCCGCTCCTGCAATTGGCTCAGTACTTCGGGGTTGGTGATGTCCGGGCGTTGCATCAGCTGATTGATCGCTGCAACGTCCTGCTCGCTGTTCACCGCGGAACCGGCAAACGCATCGATCAACCGCGACTCAAGGGAAACGATCGGACCTTCCTGCGGGCCGCGCAATTGCGCGAAGGCTGTCGGCTCAATATCAGCCAGTGAGATGTTTTCGATAAACATGCGATGCACTCAAGAAAAGGGCCATGGTCAGGAACCGATGGCCAGTTGAAACGTAATCCTCAGCGAGCGGCTTGGATGATTGCCATGTCGATATCCTTGAAGCCCTTGATCGTGTTGGTCTGGGCGTTACGGAATACTGTGTAGGAGGAAAATGCGGTCTGGTATGCCGCCAGTTTTGCCGGGTCGGAAGCATCGCCCTTCAGTGCGTCGAGTGCTGCATCCAGCGCCTCCTTAAGTGTTTTTGCACCGTTCTCAAACCCTTCGGCTTGACGCCCGAGGAAATCATCCGGGAATTGGATTGGAAAGACGGGAATACCAGGATCAGCCATGTGTCACCTTTCAGTGTTGTGTCGGAAAATGCCAGGATGACGAGGTCATCTTGACGTAGCCCTGCGGGCCGGTTTGAAACGACTTGTCCTTGAGCGCGTCGTCCTTGAGCTCGACAGTGAAATGCACGTAGCGATCACCCCACTGCCGGTAAAAGCTGTCGACGAATTGGCGAGCGGCGGCCAGTTCGGAATCCTGCAAATTGCCCGTCACCGCGAACGTGACACCGTCTCCTTGCCCGACCCGGTTGAAGCTCAGTGAAAGGCGTTGCAAGCCCTCCTCAGCCAGGCTGGCCAGAAGGTGGTCATCTTGTAATTGCACCGCGATATCCCGGGCATAGGGAGCGGCCGCCAACAGCATTTCCAGCAACCTTGTCTGTTTCTGTGGCGTCAGCAGATTGCGCTGGGCGCTGAGCAGCAGTCGCGGTACTGACGGGTCCTTGAGATCGAGGGAATGCCAGGCCAATTGCGGATCATGGTCGATCAGCAACTGCTCCAGACGGCGACGCTCCTGGTCCATCACCAGCACCTTGCCGTTCAGCGTGTTGTCGCGCATCAGCACCTGTCGACTCCAGCCGGCATCACGCTCGGAAGACACAAATACGTAAACCCGATGGTCACGACCACGCAGCACCTCGACCTCTGCACTGACGCCCGCGATCAACGCGCGGATATCGGTTTCCGGTGTCGGTTCCGGCACCGCCCGGATGCCAACCGCCACGACCAGCGCAGCCAGTGCCAGACCGCAGGCGACCCATCGGGTCGAAGGCGCACGCCTCCATACAACAGCGGTTGCATCGGGTGAAGCGTTGCAGGGCTGTCGCAGAAGTTCGGGGGCCCAGGATTGGTCTTCACGACGCAAGGCGATGTACAGGCCGCCGATCTGCTCCCGGGTCTGAAAGGCGTAGACGCGTATTTCGGCTGACTCATTGAGTACTCGCAACGGCACGCCGTCCGACGTGACTTGATCGGCCAACACCTCAAAATTGCAGCCACCCTCATCCAGAGGAACAAAAATGGCATCCGCCGGGACGCTGGCCGTCAGGCCCCCCTCCCCCAGCAGATCAACAGCCCCTACCACGAACAGGGTGGTGGTTTCGCCGAGGGGGAATTCACAACCTTGCAACGGACCATTGAGTATCCGTAGCACGCACGATTGCAAGGTGGGGGCCGTCAGAACTGTCACCGTTCAAGCTCCAGAGCTGTGAAATGAGCGGCCATGTTAGAAAGACCGGCTGCGGGATTCCTGATCGAATTCTGCGGATAGCACCTTGCAGAGGATCAGAATCTTCAGCCGGCCTGCTCATGGCGCCGTGGCCACTTGATAGCGCTGCCAGACCTTGCGTGCATAGCGAAGACGCGCGGCTTGCCTATGAGGTGAGTTGCCGGCGTTGTAGGCGCCCACCGCCGTCCAGTTGTAGCCGTAACGAGCGATGAAATCCGCGAGCACCGACGCGCCGACTTCAACCGACAGGCAAGGCTCTGCCAGCAGGCGCTGCTCGGTAATACCCTGGGCACTTAATCGGGGCAGATGGCTGCTGTTGATCTGCATCAACCCGATATCTCGCGTGCCGTCCTTGTTTTGGTTGATTGCATCCGGCCGCAATCCCGATTCGACATCGGCAATAGCCCGAAGCAATTCAGGCTCGATGGCATGTAGCTCCCCTGCCCGACTCCAGCACCAGGCTTGCGCCTGACCCGCGCCAAGACACACCAGCACGATCAGCCATTTGACCTTGCGCGGATTCATGCCAGGCGCCGTCCATCATCGAGCGTCAGCGGGTCCTGCAATGGAAAACCCAGCATCGGCGTCTGATGCCGAATACCTGTCGAACGCTGTAACGATTGCCAGAGCGGCGCAACGACTGCTCCCCCCTGCCCTTTGCCAATGACTGGAGACTTCATCAGGCGCAACCAGTTTGCATACTGACTGCGGGCGATCAGTGGGTTGCCCCCGAATAGCACATTCCAGGCAGCCAACCCTTGCTCACCGAGAGCGCTTTCAACCAGACCGGCTCGCTCAAGCTCATGCCAGGCCGCCGTGTGTTGACCGAAATACGCCAATACCACGGCATGCAGTATCACCAACAGAGGATTGCCCATACCGCCTTGCTGCAAGACCCGACGAGCCACGAGCACTGCCTCTGTGGGGCTTTGCGAAAGCGCGATACGCACGCGCAAGACCTGCGCCCGTACACAATCCGGATCATGTTGCAGACACTTGTCGATACTCTGTGCCGCCTGCTCATTGCGCCGCCAGAACCAGTGATGCCATGCATGAAAGTAATGTACGTCAGCCTGATCGGCAGTCAGCAGACAGCGGCGGAACAGCACCTGGGCTGCCTGCTCGCAACCGCGCAGACTGGTGAGCAGAGTGAGGCGAGTCAGTGCCAGAGGATTGGAGGAATCGAGTGTCAGTGCATTGGATATTGCCGTCTGTGCCTCTTCAATCGCACGCCCCTGATAACACAAGCCGATCATCGCCTGCCCCAGCCAGGCATCCGCCATCCCGCACCAGGCCGGTGCATATCCGGCATCTTGCTTGAGGCATTGTCGAAACTGCACCAAGGCATCGCGCAGGCCCTGCGGAGTGTGCTGATGCAGGCGGCACAAACCATTGAGGTAAGCCACCGCGGCCGGATATGACCCACAGGCATCACCGACTGGACGCAGCCTGGGAACACGCTGCGCAACCATACAAGTCAAAGCGCCCAGCGCCTCTGTAAGGTCAGTGGCATCCAGCGTCTGTCCATACATCAGCGCGTGATCACTGCCACGGATCAATTCCACCGACCAGCGACATTGCTCACGCGTGCCCGTAAAGCGCCCGCTCAAGCAGTAGTCCACCGACATCTGCCCCGCCAGCGACCGCAGATGGACCGGTTGTCCGCAACCCGCCATCAATCCAGAGGGGATAATGTGCAACGCTTCGCCGAATGCCGTGGTCAATTGGCGTATCAACACATCCTGCAGATCCAGCGCAGCAGTCTCGCCCAGATCGCGAAACGGCAGAACAGCCAGCGAGGGCGCTACTGTCCTCACCTGGTTCGGTACGTCGAGTTCGACAACCGGACAGGTGAATCGATAACCCTGGCCGTACACCGTCGCAATGAAATCCTTGTTCTCCTTGAGCAGCTTGCGCAAGGCATAAATACAACGGGTCAACGACTCCTCGGCCGCATCCGTCTCGGGCCATACCCGGTCCAGCAAATGATCCTTGCTAACCACCGTTCCTGCCGATTTCAGCAACAGGCGCAACACGTTCAATTCTTTGGGCGGGACATGAACTCCATGTCCATCTCGCATCAGCGTTCCATCGCTTTGCAGTAGCCAGTGGTCAAAAACGAATGACGTGGCCGGCATTTGATCAGTTGCACTGTCCATACTCTGAGACATCTCTATAGAAAGTTACTGAAGCGCAATTGAGGCTGTGGGTGGCAGGCTCAAGATGACAAGCGGCGTGACTATAGGAAGTTGAGCGGGGGGATTCCGTAGGAGATTAACTTTATATTCGTAAGAATATACGACAAAAATTGTAGGATCTCACTACATAAATCCAAAACTTTCCGAGACATTAAAAATAAGCAAAAACAATATTTACCACCAAACAAATCATCGAGGAGCGTTATTTAATAGCGCCAAAAAACACCAAAAACAGAATATTAATATCTCATTAATCAATAGCGTAATAAATATGCAAATCAGCCAGTCAGCCCCTCACTTTTTTACCACTTCACTATCTCCAACGGGTGCCCCCCTACCACCGACTGAAAACCACACCGAACACACAAGCAACGAACAAACATATACCCGCATCTTTAATGAAATCAGTCACCGGTACGCCGTATTCAATCAAGAAAATGAAATTGGCTTCCAACACAAGCCAGGCATTACTGGCGACATTGATAGCATTACAAAAAAAGAAATAATTTCGATACTTAAACACATAAAATCAGACCCTGCCTTGTTCGAGCAATGCCAAAAAAGCTCGGCAAACTCGCCTCTATTCACGAAACTTTATCTAATGTCAAATAATGATCAAGGCTGGAACTTGCGCCTGCATACTTTTAGTGTAAAAGACAGAGGTTTGGGTGGCGAGGATAGTCCCCACTACCATAGATGGACGCTGGCCTCCCAGGTACTCTCCGGCGGATATTTGAATGTCAATTATGAAGAAGGCAGCCTCGATCAGCCCCATGCGAAAGACCACGAGTACTCCAAATATGAATTGAGTGCATCAAAAAATCAAAGCAGCAAAGACAGCCGTCATACTGCTTTCATATCTAAAGCCACCATGACACCGGTCAGCAAAGAACTCTATGCCGAAGGTGGAACCAATCATTTCCCGATTAATCTTGCTCATAGTGTCGAAACACACGCTTCAGTGATGGGGACAACCACGACGCTTGCACATACTGCTAAATCAGTAACGGACAAATCCTACGCCTTCGAAAAAAATGATGAAATAAAAGAGATCCCTCAAATAAAAATAGAAAGCAAAGCAGAGTTCGAGAACATTTTGCAGAGCCAAATTACCTTCCTTCAAATTCTCGACCTAAAATCCGAACTCAATACTCAACTGACCGAAGCCCGCAGACTTAACCTGCCATTAACCCCCAGGGAAGAGAACCATCTTAACGATTATCACGAGCCCAACTATGTAGAAACTTCCTTGCTTCCAGCGCTTGCCATGTATCAGTTGGAGTCCATTAACGGGATTATCCACAGCGAATTTTCCGAACAAACCGTAAAATTCATTGATGCCAAACTTTCAGAAGTTGACTATGACTCCTTGGACGCGTTGATCTCCAACAACCAGCTTGATCTCTTCGACAAACTGTTGAGTGTTGAAATTGTAGACACCGATCTGGCAAGACAACTGAATGACCGCCCAAATCCAATAATTACACTAACCTAATCAGCCATCCTTTAAAGATGACCACCCATACCGGGAGGTCATCTGCATCAGAAAACAAAAATAACTCCACAACAACACACCTGGTAAAAGCTTATACGCCTTCGCCCGCCCCACTGAACACAACAGATACGAAAAACGAGCTAGCCTGCACAGCACAAAAATGAATAATTAAATTTTCATCCAATGTGCGAAACGCTCTCTTTCACCGAAACGTAAATATCCAATACACTCCTCCACTCCTCCACTCCAACCTCTGGCAGTTCAATACCGAACGAATCATTCAGCGACATCACGATTTCAACTAGACTTATGGAATCCACACACAAATCCTCCACCAATCGCGATCCGAGCTCAATTTTCCAGCGAACTGCCGGAAAATAATCTGACAACACCTTTATTACTTGGCATTCAACTTCAAGCTCAGCCACCATTTTCTTCGACATTAACATTCCCCATGCAGTAAAACGCAGGCGTAACTCCGACTCAAACGAATCAGCGATAGGCCTGCCTTATGTATGAAATTTACTTGCTTTAAGTTTTTACATCCATATCAAAAATTCAACATCGCTTTAAGCATGTCTGCAAACTGACTCAGATGCGAAGACAACGTCTTGTTGAAATTGTCATGATAGGAATTTGCATTTGAATACTTCTGCGTGAAGGACTGCAACATGTTCTTCATGCGTTCCTCCTGGGCATTGAAACCCGTTTGCCAAGCCTGGAATTTGGCGGTATCCCAGGTCACAGTGCCAAAGAGCGGCAGGCCTTCCGCCATTTTCGAAAGCGGCCCGGTATCGATGACTACGCACCATGTGCCGTCGGCATTTTGTTTCAGGCAACTGGCGGGCAGGCCCAGTGCTTCCCGCCATTTTTCCGCTTCTTCCCGGCTCGCGCCTCCCTGACCCGGCTTCGGGAACAACACCGAGGCAGGGTTGGGGTGACTGTATTTCTGAAGAAGCGTTTCCAATGCCCTTCTCAATGCACCGGCATTTAGCTTGACCTCTTTTCCCTCATCGGCGCCTTCGATCCAGTCCTTCATCTTCGCGGTTATTTCCGCGTTGAAGTCCTTAAAAAACTCCGAGTAAGCCGCGATGATATGTTCATAACCGGCCAGGTAGCCGTTCTTGATCAGGTCGATGAGTTCGAGCAGCTTGTCGAAGAAGTCATTCGACGATTTCACACCAGCGTCTAAATCGTCCGCGATCTCGGCCGGAACGCTCATCGCGCTCAAGCTGCGCTCGATCCGTTTCTGTTCGTCGAACAGTTTCTGACGCTGTTCCATAGGTAGTGTTTGCAGGCAATAAGTGGCCACCGAGCCAAATTGCCCCAATTGCCGGGCCCACATCTGCGACCTTATCCCGGACGTATTCGGAGAAGACTTAAGCAGGTTTTCGACGTGGTGACCCAGCGTTTTCACCGAATGGTCGAGCAATTGCGACAGAGAAAACGCGGCATGCACCTCAGGCACCTTTTCAGGGGGCGGTGGTGCATCAGCGACAACGTTGAAGTCTGCCAATGGTCTAACGGTTGGAAGGACGGAATCATTAACTTTCATGTTGTTCCCCTATTCAGACTCGTCCAATGACTTCAATACGCGATTGAAACAGCTGCATCACCATCTCCATCAGCTTTTGCAACAACGCGGCATCTGCCGAATCTTTCTGCCCGACCTCGTCGCTCAAACTCTTCTGGGAGCTCTGCGCGCTTTGCTGCAACACCTCTTTTTCCCGTGCAGCGTGCTCAGCCATGCGCACTATGTTCGACACCACCTGGCTCATGCTCATCGACATGGCATTGAGCGCCCGACCGATTTCCAGTTTCTTTTCAATGCCCTTGCCACCCATCTGACTCAGCCAATCGGAGGTTTGTCCGACCTTCTGCGCCTTAAGGATTTCTCCGTCGAACCAGGCCTGTTCCTGAGGTGTCAATGTGGCGCCCTTGGGTTTGAAATCCACTGACGTGGTGCGGCCGAAATCGTCGAAGGTCTTGATCTTGTAGGTGGTTTGCGGGTTCCAGTCATCGCGGTTGCGATCATGCTTGAGATCGCGTTCGAGGTTGCTGGCATCGAGGGAATTGCGTTTATGCAGGTTGATGTCCGCATGTTTCATTCCTTGCCCCTGCAAGGTATGGAACATAGCGAAGCCGGCGATTGCACCGGAGCCTATCGCCGTAGTGATTGCGCTATTCAACGCAGCCTTGCCCGACTCGACGATGGCAGCCCCCTGGGCCTTGGCGGCGTCGGCGGCCATGACACTGAAATGCCCTCGCAGTTGCGCGTTGGCTACCCTTGCGATGTTCAGCGCGATGATGGCGGCAACCAGTACGTTCGCGTGCTTCTCCCAAGCACCGGGGTCGAAAATCAGATCGTTTCTGACTTCATCATCAATCAAGCTCATGCCTGCAACGAAGTCTTGCCAGTCGGACTCGGTGGGTTGGTAGGCGTTGATTGCGCCTTCAAGCTCTGCAGCGGTAGGCGTTTTGGTTTGACCGTTTCGCAGTATCTGCTTTTCGACGATCCGGTCAATTGATGCCGAATCTGACGCCAGCTTGCTTTTGTGATCCTTTGAAAATTGCTCCTGAGCAATCAATTCGCTCAGGCCGATGTCGCTGACCGGATCATGAGTCAATACCGCAGGCGCGGCCCTGACAGCCGTGTGAATCGTGGTCATCACAAATTCCTTTTATCGAAAAGTTCAAACATGCCGAGCCATATACAGGCTCACGGAATGACTGCGCTGCAGATCGGCCATCACCTGTTCGATCTGGCGGGTTCTGTTCTGCATCGCACTGCCATAGTCCTCCACCAGTCGAGTGAGGTAGGAAGTGATTTCTTCGCTGATCGCCATGCGCACTCGCACGTCCGCCAGGTGTTCGGCAGCCTGGGCCAGATGGGTGCCGCTTGCTATCTGCAATCCGCCCTGCACCGCTACGCCACTGAATTCGGTGAGGGTCTGAGCTGTTTCGACTCTGGCTGTAAAACGGGCCAGGGAAACCGGATCGGCGCCGTTGGAAAGGAAGCTGCGTACCTGCGCCAATGCCCGGGTCAGCGTGTTGCCAACCGATGTCGCCAGTTGATTGAGCGTTTGCATCGTTTGCGGCGCGATTTGCGTCAACATCGAAGTCAGTCTGGTTGCAATGGCACTGATGATTGACCCGATCAACTGAGCCCCGACGATGGCCACGGCGGCGACGGCAGCGACAGTGGCCAACACCCCGGTGATCATGCCCAGGATTTGCCCGACATCCTCTCCAAAAAGTTTGGTGAACACATCGGAGAACAGCTTGATGGCTTCCTGCATCACTGCCATCAAGGGTTTCATGACTTCAGCCATGATGTCCGGGCCGATAATCATGAGCCCCACCGAGACCCCAATCAGAACCGGATTGAGGGAAACAACCGCGAAAACGAGCACCGCCGCGCTAATGATCTTACCGATGCAACCCATGGTTTTCTGCAAAGCCTCGGCCTTGCGAACTTCTTCCAGATATTTTTCCGACTCAAGTTTCATGTGCTCCTGAAGCTTGGCCTGCAGCTCCAGGAACAGCTCCTGATTGAGTTCTTCCTTGTTCTGCGCAGCGTCGCCCAACAGTTCAATGATCTTCAATCGGTTCAGCAGCGCCAGCGCGCTGCTGCTCAGTGCCTTTTCATTGGACTCCTTGATGGAGGAACCGCCGAGACCAGCCTCTTGCACTTTCGCAGCCACCACGGCCAGGGTTTTGGCACAGGCATTGGCGACTTCAACCAGTTTCAGGTGCGCATCGGTGGCTTTTTGAAACGCCTGGGTGTGGTCCGCCAACTCCCCCTTGAGCTGGTCACGACGCGCCAACTCGCTCGCATACTCTGGTGAATCGGGATCAAGCCCGGCCAGACGGGCCTCGCTTTCCTTCAGCAGCCCCTGAAAATGCTGAACCCGCTCGCGCAATTTCTCGAGTCTTTCCTGGCTGCCATCGACGGCCTCTTCGGCTGCCGCCAGTGCTTCGACGGCGGCGGAATATTCAGCTGCCAGCTTTTCATGGCCTTGCTGCCTGGCGCTGGCCATGCTTTGCAGCATCGCCAGGCGATTTTTAAGTTTGTTGTTATCGACCTCGCCGAGCATTTCGCTGATCAATGCCATTAACAGCGTGAACCGATCTCCGTTGACTTCCTGTTTATTTCCATCAGCAGGTGGCGGATGCAGTTGCGGCCGTCCCAAGCCTGCGGCTGGCTTACGCTGTTCACCGTTTTCGTAACTCACCGACATTAGTCCCGCCAGCGCCTCCTGGCCGGCTTTCTGAAAGCCCGCCGTTCTGGCGGCCTGGGTGGCGGCCTTGCCATATTTTTCAAAAGCCTCGGAGCGGTCGAGCCCTCCCCGAAAAATCGGACGCGGCATGTTTGTGATTTCAGTCATCTTCAGTCCTCCGAACAGTCCTTTTCAATTTGACTCAAGGTGTCGAGATACACATGAGCCTGCTTGCGCAGATCCTCTTCCGAAGCGTGCTCAAGCACATACTCGAAACACAGCCGCGCCTTGGCGATCTTGCCCAGCGCGAGCTGACACTGACCGCTGTAAAACATCGGCCGCCAGTCGTTCTTGCCTTGGGTAAAGGCGATGGCATACAGGTCGATTGCCTTCTGGTGGTTCTGCTTGAGCTGCTGAACCGCCGCCAACCCCATCCAGTAATGGCTGTTGTAAAAGTCGTAGATGCACAGGAAGTGAAAGAACTTCTCGGCATCGTCGAGCCGACCCTGTTCATAAAACTGGTAAGCGAAGGCATACAAGCTGTTCATCTGCTCATCGCTGATGCCTTTCACATCTTTCAATGGTGCTCCTGCGAGCACCGCATCCACGACGTCAAGGGCGACCTGCTCGTCTTCTTTGTTGTTGCGACTCATCAGCCACACTCCTGAAAAAACGCCAGCGCTGCTGACGTGTGCATTGAGCCAAAGCGCTGGCGAGGGCGCTGCCAAATTGCGCTCATGCCAACGCCGGAATGGATAACGCCCCTGTCCTTTCTGTAGGAGCGAGCCTGCTCTCGATGGACGTTAACGATGACGCGGGTTGCCTGAATGAACGCGGCGCCTTCTCGACCATCGCCAGCAGGCTCGCTCCTACAAGGACAAGGGTTGGGATCAGGCTTGTTCGACCTGTTCGAGCCAGATCAACAGACGCAGCACTTCTTCGACTTCCTGCATCTGGAGGAAGCTGTAGCGCTGGTGAGTCTTGAAGATCCGTCGGGCCAGGGCGATGTCGTTGATCACCGGTACACCGACCTCTCTGGCATAGGCTCGAACCGCCAGGGCGCGCTGGTTGGTTTCCATCAGGGAGATAAATGGCAGCACGGTAATTTCCGGGCGGAAATACACACCGATAGCGATGTGGGTCGGATTGGCGATGATCATCCGCGAGCTGCGCACGTCGGATTTAACCTGCTCCGACAGCAGCTCCATGTGCAAGTCACGGCGGCGGCTTTTGATTTCCGGGTTCCCGTCCTGCTCCTTGTGTTCGCGCTTGACCGAATCCTTGTCCATCATTTGATCTTTCATGAACAACGCGTATTCGCTGAGCGCATCGAGCACGACGATCAACAGGACACAGAGCAGAAACGCCAACACCAGCACCAGCAGCAAATGGCCCCAGATCGCAAACAGATCCGGTGCCTGGGCGAACAGTTGGGCAAACAGCAATTGCCGCTGCGTGACCCAGACGATCCACAGCGCCAGGGCAAAACTGCCCAGGTACAGCAACGCTTTGACGGTGTCCTTGACCGTGCGCAGGCTGAACAGTTTTTTGAAGCCATTGATCGGGTTCAACGCCCCGAGGTTCAGCTTCAAAGCTTCGCTGGCCAGGGCAAAACCGCTTTGCAGCAACGCCGGCAACGCGCTGGTCAAGACGCACACCAACAACAGCGGCAGCAGTGCCTTAAGCCCCGCCACCACCAACATCGCCGAGTACTTTTGCAGGTCGGCATCGAAGTCGCTGGCAATGATGCGTCGATAGACTTCCATGATTTCAATCAGCGAACTGTTGAACACCATGTAGGTGATACCGCACAGGGTCAGGCAAGTGATGACCAGATCCTTGGCCTTGAAGGTCTGCCCTTTGCGGGCAGCATCGCGCAGGCGCTTGGCTGTGGGTTTCTCAGTCTTCGAGGCGCTGGACGACATCGACCGTCTCCCCATCGGCACCCAGATAATGCTCCAACGCCTGGGACTTCATCCCCATGCGCAGGACTTCGTCCGGCAGATGCACGCCGAAATACAGCATCAACACCACCAATGCCACCAGGCTCTTGACCGTCAGCGATACCGAAAACGCATTCATCTGCGGTGCGTATCGCGAGAGCAAACCCAGCAGCGCTTCGCTGACCAACAGCGTGGCCACCACCGGTGCGCTGATGACGAGTGTCTTACTCACCAGTGCATCCAACAAACTCAAGATCGGTTGCAAATGCACCTCGCAGCCGTTCGCCGGTGCACAGATCCGGTAACTGTGGCCGACGGTTTCGAGCATCAACAACATGCCGCCGCCTTCGAGATACACCGCGGCGGCGAAAAGCTGGAGAAAGTTCGCCAGCTCTGAAGTGTCGACGCCGTTGGCCGGGTCTACCGTGCTGCTGAGCATCGCCCCGCGCTGGTTATCGATCAGGTTGCCCATGGCGTGTAGCACCCAGAACGGCCAGCACAGCAGGCCTCCCAGCAATACGCCAATACCGGCTTCGCGCAGCAGCAGGCCAAAGAACGCCAACCCGTCGAGAGCCGGCAACGGCACACCGATGTAACTCCAGAACCCCAGCGCCACCAGCACGATGACCGCTTGACGCCCGGCACCGGTCAGCACGCCGCTGTTGAGAAACGGCAGCATGAAAAAAATCGGCGCCAGCCGTGCAACGCCCAGGATCGCGGCGGCGAACAACGCGTATAGATCGAAAAACAACGTGACCGACATCGGCCTAACTCAACGCCAGGCGCATGACTTCACGACTGAAATCGAGCAGGGTTTCGCCATACCAACCCGATAGCAGAAACAGGCACGCCGCCACCGACAGTAGTTTGAAACCGAACGGCAGCGTCTGCTCCTGCAACTGGGTCACGGTCTGGATCAACCCGACCACCAGGCCGACCACCGTGGCGACAATGATCGGCCAGGCCACCATCAGCAGAATCAGGTACAGGGTTTTGTTACCGGCATAGACCAGATCGTTCATGACCGCCCCCTACGCCAGCAAGGTCAGGTATTGCTTGACCAGCCCGGTCGACAGCAGCGCCCAGCCGTCCAGCGCGACGAACAACACCAGCTTGATCGGTACGGAGATGATCACCGGGCTCATCATCATCATGCCCAGCGCCAGCAGGATGCTGGAGATCACCAGGTCGACGATCACGAAGGGCAAATACAGATAGAAGCCGATCTTGAAGGCGCTTTTGATTTCGCTCAGGGCATAGGCCGGCAGCAGTGAAAACAACGAGGGCGTGAGTTCTTCATCGGCAGGCAGGCCGACTTCGGACTCATCCTGAACCGTTTGGGCATGCTCGAAAAACAGCGCCAGTTCAGGGTCGGTGTACTTGCGCAGATAGTCCTTGTAGCCGCCCAATCCGTTCTCGGCGAAATTCACTACCGACTCGATATCGGTGAAGGCGACCGCTTCAGACTTGTAATAGCCATAACCCTGTTTCATCACCGGCGTCATCACGAAAATCGCCAGCATCAAGGCGATCGCATTCAGCGCCATGTTCGACGGCACCTGCTGCAACCCCAAGGCATTGCGCACGATGACGAAGACAATGGAAAACTTGATGTAGCAGGTGCCTGCCGCCACCAAAAACGGCAGCAAGGACGCGAACGCCAGCAGCGCGATCAGCGAGACGTCATTCATTGCGGATGTTCCGGTAGACCTCTAGCAACTCGACGCCCAATTGCTCGTCCAGTTGCACCAGTTCTCCACGGGCAACACACTTGCCATTGGCGCGAATCTCGATGTGATGGGCGGCATCGTCAGCCAGCGGGATCAGTTGCCCTTCGATGATCTGCGATAACGAGGCCAGATCGATTTGCTGGCTGGCGAGTACGAACTCCAGGCGCACCGATAAAGAACCAAGGTCAATCCCGGGATCCGGCGTGTCCTGTTGATTGGCTTCGACCATGGTCGATTGCATGTGTATTCCCTTTTCGTGAAACGTGAAAACGCCGAGGCATCGATCCGCCAGCCAACACTGGTGAGTGCGTTGAATGATCCGCAGGACATCGCCCTCTTTCAGCCGAATCAGACTTGCAGGGTTCAGGTGACTGACGCCCAGCATTAGCTCCAGGCGTAGCGGCAAATCGCTCAGCCAGCACTCGGGACCGAGGGTTATGTGAGCGGCGCGTGCCGGGGGCAACTGCGTCAACCACACTCGCCCCCCTGGCGTGTCGAGCCACGGCACGTCGTGGGCGGGCAATTCCTTCGGATCGACGAGCTCGACGTCGGTAAGCGCCCGGTAGTGCAACGCCTCTACCTCCAGCGGCAAGGGCCGTGGCACTGCCCGAAACAACCCGGCGATGCTGGCCACCGGGCACTCGACCGCCAGTAACGACTGCAACTGTGCAATCGAGAGATGCAACCAGTCGCGGGCGACAATCAACCCTTGCCAGTCCGCGCCATCGCCTCGTGCGTGAAAACGCAAGTAGCCGGGTCGTCTTCGCGGACTGCCCATGCCGGCATCAATGCCAGCGCGCTGCCAGCGTTTAACCCATTGCGCACCGACGTGTGCTTGAACATTGAGCCGGCGCAACTTCAGCGTGCTCATGCCGGATGCTCGGATTGCTCCGCCTGTTCGTCATCCGGCGACTGATGGGAGCCCTGACGCTGCTGTTCACCGCCACTGTCAGTCAGTCGCCAGGCAGGCTCTCGGGCCGACTCGAAAGGTTCTTTCAGTTGCTCGAATACCAAAGCATTGCTAGGGCTGAGTTGCAGGTTTCGATTGAGCTCGTCAGGCACTCGACTGATCGTCACTTGCCCGTTGGCGGCGCCTTTGTTGAACGGCACCTGCAGCAAGCCCCGGTCCGGGCCCGGCAGGTTTTCAAGCGTTACGTCGAGCGCCGGTGGCGGTAGCTGCGGTGTAGACAGAGGAGCAGCAGGTTGTGCAATCACCGGCGCATGGCGCGGTGTTTGAAGGCTCAATAAGGCTTCGGGCAATGGCTCATCGACGTTGGATGCCTGCGGCGCACTGGAATTGGTGACATGCACGGCCTGCCGTGGTTCGACCGTTGGGCGTTCAAACAACACCGGTTCATCTGCAATCGAAGGGAGCCGGTTCATGGGTGTTGGCGCTGTCACCCTGTCGATGAAGGCAGCAACAGGAACCATGGGTTGTGGTAACGGACGGTGTATCGGCTTGCCGGGCAATGGGTCCTGTTTTGGATGAGACATCGTCACCGGAGTCGGAGCCTGTACTCCCTCGGGTTCAACATGGGCTGTTCTCCGGGGGGAACCCATCGCGGGCCGATGACGCAGGATCAAACTCGCCACAAGCTCCAGCACACCTTGCGGCAGCTCATCCTCTTGCGCCGGTACAAACGTATCTCGCAGCTCATCCGGGGAACCTTCGGACACGGTGTCCGGAGCCTGAACCGGCAAAGGTGAAATGACAGATACCTCTTTCATCGCCGAACTCCGCTCATCTCTTCGACCTCTCGTTCTTCCCGACGCACCTGTTCAAGCCGTTGCGCACGCAACAACTGCTGGACAGACTGCTCGTACTTGTCATGTTTGCACTGCAGAAAACGCAGTTGCTCGCGCTGCTCTTGCAACGTTTTTTCGATCTGTCGCAACTGCTGGTCGACGCGATCACGCTCGACCCGCAACAGATCGATCTGCCGACGGATGACCGCCTGCCGCCGCAACAGCGCCAGCAGTTGCCCGTGATCCAGCACGCAGTCATTGGCGCGATGGCTGGCCAACAGGTTTTGCAGCGCTGTTTCTTGCCCCTCGAATCCGGCCCGTTCCTGCAACAGCGGTTGCAGTTGCTGCTGTGTACGCAGCACGGCCTGTTCGCCCCGTTGCCGACGAAACTGACTGAACGCCAACAGGCGTCGTCGATCAGGTAATAAGCTCATGCAAGCGCCTCAAGGTTTCGTCCGGTTCACAACATTCGCCGGTGGGCTGTCGCAACCACTGGTCGAGGGCGTCACGGCGTTGCAGCGCGCGGTCGTTGGCGGCGTCCACGCCCTGGGTGTACTCGCCCATGTCGAGAAAAATCTGCAGTTGTTCGAGACGTGTCAGCGTTTCCCGGGTCGACGCCGCCAGTTGCTGTACCTGTGGCGTGGTGACTTGCGTCGCCACGCGACTGACACTGCGCAAGACATCGATCGCCGGGTAGTGACCTTTCGCCGCCAGGGCTCGGCTGAGGTAAACATGGCCATCGAGAATGGAGCGGATCTCCTCGGCGATCGGGTCAGGTTCATCATCACTTTCCAGCAGGACGGTGTACCAGGCAGTGATGCTGCCGGAAGCGGTCACTCCGGGTCGCTCCAGCAGTCGCGGCAAGGCATCGAATACCGAGGCCGGATAGCCGCGCCGCGCCGGAGCTTCGCCTGCCGCCAGGGCCAGGTCGCGCCGGGCACGTGCATAGCGTGTCAACGAATCCAGCAACAACACCACACGCCGGCCCTGGTCACGAAAATACTCGGCGATGGCCGTGGCCTGGAGGGCCGAGTTGCAGCGATCCACCGACGAAACATCCGATGTGGCATACACCACCACGCAGCGGGAGCGCTTCTCGGACTGGCGCAGATGTTCGACGAACTCGGTCACTTCGCGCCCGCGCTCGCCAATCAGGCCGATGACAAAAACATCGGCATCGGTGTGATTGATCAGCATGTTGATCAACGTGGTTTTGCCGGAACCGGCGGCGGCGAAGATGCCGATGCGCTGGCCGACACCGCAGGTCAGCAAGCCATCGATGACGCGAATTCCCGTGCATAGCGAGTCCACAACCGGACGCCGCTGCTGGTACGACGGCGGGTCGGCATCCACCGGACAGTCGCGCTGAGCCAGCGCCGTTGAAGGTGCCAGACGCTCCACGATAGTGCCCTGGGGATCGACCACGCTGCCGAGCAAGGCATCACTGCACGTCAGTTGCAGGGTCGAGCCCGTGGGCACAATCATCGACTCCCTGGACAAGCCTTTCGCATCGCCGAGCAAACTGAGTACGACGGTGTCGGGCTTGAAGCCGATGACCTGCGCCCTGGCCGCCACTTCAGGCAAGCGCCAATGGCGACGCACTTCACAGATTTCGCCGATCACCACATTGCTCAGCACGGCTTCGATCAATGGGCCGCTCAGTCGCAAAGGATGGGCAGCCGTTCGCTCCAGCCGCCCGGTCATAGGCGCAGAATGCCGCACAGTTCTTCGACCACCGCCACAAAATGGTCCAACGCCTGGGCGAAATTTCCGGCCTCGCTGAGGGCGTGCTGATTGCACATCAGCCGCAGTTCCAATTGCCCTTCTACCTCGCACAGATGCAACTGTCCGCTGCGGGACCAAGGGCAGCCTTGCAGTAAAATCTGCAACAACCGGTCGGCACTACGCCCCAATTGCAGAGACCCGATCTCCATCACCGCGGCCCAGACCCATACCTCTCCGTCCACATGACCGACGTTGATATTGGGCAAATCCTTCATCTGCATTTCAATAATGCTGTGACTGTCGAAGTGTCCGATCTGGCTGTCCATGCACCCACTGTGGCGCAGCGCTTCGCGCAACAGGTCGGCAATATCCATTGGCATCATTTACAGGTTTTCCTTACAGCGTCTTGATGACATTGACGGAGACTGTCTCGGAGACTTCGCCGAACGACATTACGTCCAGCTCCCGGAATCGCCCCTCGATCAGCTTCTTGATGTAGCGCCTTACATCGACCGAACACAGCAACACCATGTCCTTGTGCGCGATGTGCACGCTGTCCAGACCGACAGTCAGTCGGTCCATCAAATCCTCCGACTCGGCCGGCTCCAGGTTGATGAAACTGCCGCCCGAGGTTTGTCGAATGCCCCGCCGCACCACCTCTTCGAACTCCGGTGACAACAGCAGCACACGCAAGTCATTGCCCTGGGCGAACTTGTTGCTGATGTAGCGGGCCAATGCACCGCGAACGTGTTCGACCAGTGCCAGCACGTCCTTTTCCCGCGATGCCCAATGAGCCAGCGACTCGAGAATGAGCTTCATGTTGCGCACGGAAATGCGCTCGCCGATCAACCGCTGCAGCACCTCGGCGATCTTTTGCACCGTGACGTGGCGATAGACTTCCTTGAGCAGATCGGGGTAGCGCGATTCCATTTCGTCCAGCAACTGCTTGGTTTCCTGCACCCCGAAAAATTCCTGGATGTTGCGCGCCAGCAGCGTGACCAGGCAGCGATAGCATTCCTCGTCCGCCGGGCGCAGGTGATACCCCAACTGCTGCACCCGCTCCCTGTCGGCGGCGTTGACCCAGACACCGCCCAAACGGTTGCTGTCGTTGCCACGCACCAGGGCAAAGCCCAGGGGCTCCAGCTCTGGCGAATAGTCGAGCAGGCGCCAGTGATCGAAATGGATATCGAACTGCTCGGCGCGCACTTCATTGATCAGCACCGCCACTTGATGGGTCGGCAATGCCTCGCTGGCACGCAGCTGCGGTTCCGGAATGCGCAACCCGTAGTCGACGAAAAACTGGCTGCGAAAGCGCGCCGCCCAGCGGGCCTTGTTCAGTTCGTCCAGGCGCACCATGGGCACCAGCAACATCAAGGCGACGGTTTCGGTGGCAATGTTGTCGATGTCATCGAGCAGGCCCGGTCCGGTCTGCATCGCATCCCCCTGCGCAGGGGCCGGACGGCTGTCGCCTTGCCCTTCCATCCTCGAAGCCTTGCGCTGTCGGAAGAACACCACCAGCGCCAGGGCAGCGGCAATGGGCAGGAAGGTCAGTAGCGGAAAACCGGGCAACAGGCCCACACCCACCGCCAGCAGCGCCGTCACCCCCAGCACGAAGGGATGCCCCAGCATTTGCGCGAGCATGTTGCGCCCCAGGTTGCTGTCGTCACCGTTGACACGCGTCACGATGAAACCGGCGCCGATGGCGATCAGCAACGCAGGAATCTGCGCCACCAAACCATCGCCAATGGTCAGCAGTGTGTAGGTCGACAAGGCCGTGGACATGTCCATGCCCATCTGCCCGACCCCGATGGCCATGCCGCCGATGAAGTTGACGAAGATAATGATGATGCCGGCGATCGCATCGCCCTTGATGAACTTCATGGCGCCGTCGAACGAGCCGTACAGCTGGCTTTCACGTTCCAGCACGCTGCGCTTTTCTTTGGCCTCTTCGGCAGTAATGGCGCCCGCCTTGAGGTCACCGTCGATGCTCATTTGCTTGCCCGGCATACCGTCGAGCGAGAAACGCGCCGCGACTTCGGCCACCCGTTCCGAGCCCTTGGTGATCACGATGAACTGGACAATGGTGACAATGGAAAAGATCACGAAACCCACCACCAGACTTTCGCCGATCACAAACTCACCGAACGACGCGATGATCTCCCCCGCATCGGCCTGACTGAGAATCAGGCGGCTGGTGCTGATCGACAGGGCCAGGCGAAACAAGGTGGTCAACAGCAGCAACGCCGGGAAGGTCGAAAAACTGAGGATGCGTTCGATGTAGAACGAACCCATGAACACCAGCAGTGAAATGACAATGTTCAGGCCGATGAGAAAATCCACCAGCGCCGTCGGCAGCGGAATGATCAACATGGCGATGATCATCACCATCAGCGTCAGGATCAGCAGCTCCGGGCGAGCGCCGACGTTTCGCAAAAACACATTGAGCATGGCAGGTCGGTTCCGCAAAAAAGTCACGAGCAACCGCCGAGACGTCGCTGTTCGATACATTCGTGGGCGTAGGCAATGTCGGCCAGCCGCGTGAACTGTTGGGCCAGGCGCACCGGCGCTTCTTCGTCGGCAAACAGGGGTGTCGGCAATTGCAGGCTGAGCCGGCGCAGCGTCTGCAGCGCGGTCGAGCGTTCACGGTGCGGACTCAGCAGCACGCGCTCGCCCAATGCGCCGAGCAATAGCTGATCGAGCTCATCGGGGTAGGCCAACACGCCGAGCAGGAACACCAGCCAGTCAGGCTCGTGGGGGTTATGCCGACAGATGAGCGCATCACCGAGCAGGCTGCCGATGAATAAGTCATCGGCCGAACGCAAGCGCTTGAGGTCGTTCACCCGGGCCAGCAGATGACCGAATTCCGCGCGCGAGCAACTCGGGTCCTGGGCGCTGATGTCGGTGAGCAACGCCGCTTCGATAAAGACCAGAACGTTCATGCGCTGGGGTGGCCCGTACAACGCAATCCAGTCCTGATAGCAATCGATCGGGCCTTCGTCGGACTCGAGAAAATCGCGGTAGGTCTCGCGCAACAGTGCTGCGCGCACTGCCATGCTTTTACCGAACATTCGAGCTTTGAGGGCAGCGTTGATCCCGGCATTCATACGCTTGGGGGAGCCTTGGGCAACTACCGTCTGCAACAATGTTTCGAGTCGTTGGCGAGTAGCTGCTTCCATCTTCTTTCGGCGCAATAATTCCCGCAGCACCAAGGCCAGGTCGCTATCGTCGGGGAACAGATGTCGCACCATTTGCAGCAGCCAGGTGACAGGTTTGTCCGTCAGACGTGCAAGGTTGAGAATCTGCCGCGCCTTGGGCACCGTGTCGTCGTCCAGCACCCGTTCGAAATTATCGGCCAGCGTATCGGACTTGAGTTCGAAGTGCCGTCGACCACGGAACTGCGCCAGTGCCGCCGACATTTCATCGCTGATCTGCACAAAACGCCCGACAGCAGCAGCCGTACCGCTGTCATCGAGATCGATGTCTGCATCCGCCTGGGGCTGTGGATGTTCGGCGGCCTTCTCGGCATTCAGCCGTGCCTGGGCGGCTCGCCCACCCGTGGAAATCAATGGCAGAATCATTGTACGGCTGCCCGAAAATAGGACCGGCGCACACGCTCGTGCTGCTCCGGGCTCAGCAATCGTGTCGCCGGCTCTTCCGTGGCGGGCTCCAGTGTGTCGCGAATTTCCTTGGGCTGGATCAGGAATACCCGCACCGTGTTGGCCGAACGGTTCTGCCGATAGCTGAACAAGCGCCCGACCCACGGAATCGAACCCAGAACCGGTATGCGACCGACTTGCTCACTGTTGTCATCGCGGGTGAAACCACCCACCAACAGACTCTTGCCCTGGGGCACCCGCGCTACCGTGCTGATGCGTGTGCGGCCGACCGTTGGCAATGTACCCGGCTGCTTGTCCTGATCAGGTTTTTCGACTTCGTTGCCGTCCTCGATATTGAGCGACATCTCGACCTCGTCCGCCCGGGCAAAACGGGGCAGCACGCTCACCAGCGTGCCGTAGGTCACGTGCTGCAGATCGACACTGCGCTCCCCCACCAGCGGGGCATAAAACGTGCGGTTGTTGTCGAAGATCGCCGGCACGTTTTCCTGCGTCAGGATCACCGGCCGCGACACCACATTCGCCCGGTTGGTGCGTTCCAGTGCCATGACCTGGGTCACGAACGACGCACCATCGAGGGTGGTCGCCGAGCCGGCATTGAGCGATGCGGAAAATTTCCCGCCGGAATTCACGGTGCCTTGCCAGTTGATGCCCAACTGATTGAGTTCATCCTTGTGCAGATCAATGATCCACAGCGACAACTCCACATGTCGTTTCGGCGTGTCCAGCGCGCTCACCAGGTTCTCGATAAAACGCACTTGCTCCGGCAACCCCTTGACCAGCAGGCTGTTGGTGTCGGGATAGGCCACCACCCGAATGTTTCCGGCGGCCACGTCCCGTGCAAGGATGCGCGGCGCTGCCGGGTCCCGATCCGACGGGCTGGTCGCCAAGCCTTCCAGGGGAAACGCCGGCATCAATCCCTGCGGTCGCGATGCAGGGGCTTGCGCCACTGACGGCTCGACCTCGCGCTTCTCGCCACGCAACAAATTCTCGATCACGGTGGCCAACCCGGGAAGGGTCACCTTGTCATCGCGCAACTCGTATTTGCGGTCGCTGACAAAGGTATTGTGTACCTGGATGACACCGATCTGCTGCTTGCCCAGCAACAACTCCGAACGCTGGTTATCCATCATCCCGGCCGCTTGCACCACCAGGTCGACATACATCGGCGGACCCGACACATGAAAAGTACGCAGACCGTCATGGCGCAATGGATAACGGCCATCGTGCAATCCGGAACGCTCAAGGAACGCCTGAAGCCTGGCCACGGTCAGGGTTTGCAGTGACACCATCGAGCTTTTGATTTCCGGGGCGTCATACAGGTAAATCGCCTGGCCGTCGGTGTACCAGATCAAACCCATTTTCAAGCTGATTCGCTCAAAGGTCTGTTGCGGTTTACGCAGATCGAACGTACCGGAAACGCGCTTGGCCGCAGCGGCCTTGCTGACGATGACCGGCTTGCCAAGCGATCCGGACAACTCGCTGAAAAAAGTGCGCGCGCTCTGTTCGCGGGCCTCGAATTGATAGATATCCGCCTGCACGACCAACGGCAGGATGATCAACGTGGCACCCAGCCAGAAGGGCAACACATACAAAGAGTGAATTAGGCGGTTCATGGGTTCACTTGCCTGGTAGGTAGGTAATGTCGGCCAGGCTGCTGGGCGTGAAACCCACCAGTTCGCGGATTTCCTTGGAGAAATGCGAAGAAGAGGCAAAACCGAACTCCAGCGCCACATCCGTCAGGGAACCGCCCTGCAGACTCATGTTCAACAGCGCCTGGGCCGTCCGCCAGCCGCGCAGGGCAGGCTTGGCTGCCGTACCCAGTGCCTGCCGGCACAGTCGGCGAAAATGCGACACAGAGACGCCATAACGCTGCGCCAGGGTGGTCAGCTTCTCGCTGTGGGTGCCCTGTTCCAGCAGAAAGCGCACCAGTCCGTAAGCCTCGGTATGACGCAACACACTGGCAAAGGCCTGGTAGGCCACACCACCGACCATGGACTGTTCGATGTACCAGCGCTCGAGCGCGCGCTCGCACTGAGCGGTGGGGTAAGCCACCGGCAATGCCGCCCAGGGAGCCCGGCCAGGCCGTTGATCATTCAGCGCGTTCCCCAGATCGATGAACACTTGCAACTTCACCAAAGGTGCTTGCGCAATCGGCAGCGCCTGCATGCTGCCGTGCGCCTCGAATGCACCGCTCATCGCAATCAGCCCTTCCCAACCTGCCGGCAGGCAGCCGACCGTGGCGCACTGTTGCGAGACCAGTTGCACGGGGGATTCGCTGACACGCAGATGCAGCACCCGCTCGCTGGAACGGGCATCCGGGAAATGCGTGTCGCGTAGAAATTCGATGTGCACGCCAACCTCCTTCGGCCTGACGATCAAGGGCTGGCAGGATGAAAGACATGGCGCGTTGAATCCTGATGAAAAGTTGATGAAACCCCGGCTGGCATATGCCTTGCACCCGTTCAGGCATCAGCACCCACGCCAACGACGGTGTGAGTGCCAGGACAATGACGTCGTGACCGGGCTTGCGCGCGCAAGGTCCCCGGTACGACGTTTTTTTTGCAAGGTGAACACGCGATGAACGAACCGTCCGCTGGCCCTCTGGCCTGGGTCAATGGCAGCGATGCCCCGGAAAAGACCGAAATCAATCTGGGCTTCATGGCCCTGAGTGACTGCGCCTCGGTGGTCGTTGCCGCCACCCAGGGCTTCGCCCAGCCCTACGGCCTGACCCTGAACCTCAAGCGCCAGCCATCCTGGGCCAATCTGCGGGACAAACTGGTCAGCGGTGAACTCGACGCCGCCCACAGCCTGTACGGCCTGATCTACGCCGTGCACCTGGGCATCGGTGGCGTGGCTCCGACCGACATGGCTGTGCTCATGGGCCTGAACCAGAACGGCCAGAGCCTCAATCTCTCCCGTGCCTTGCAAGGCCTGGGCGTGACCAGTCCTGAAGCACTGCACCGGCACGTGCACCAAACTCGCCCAAAACTGACCTTCGCCCAGACCTTTCCCACCGGCACCCATGCCATGTGGCTGTATTACTGGCTCGCCAGCCAGGGCATCCATCCGTTGCAGGATGTCGACAGCGTGGTGGTGCCACCGCCGCAAATGGTCGCGCACCTGCAAGCGGGTCGCATAGACGGTTTCTGTGTCGGCGAGCCCTGGTCCGCCAGCGCAGTGCAACAGGATCTCGGTTTCACCCTGGCGACGACCCAGACCCTCTGGCCCGATCACCCGGAAAAAGTCCTCGGCTGCACCCGCGCCTTCGTCGAGCAATACCCCAATACCGCCCGGGCATTGGTGATGGCGATCCTGCAAGCCAGCCGTTTCATTGAAGACAGCGTCGAAAATCGCCGCAGCACTGCACAATTGCTCAGTGCGCCGCAGTACCTCGACGCCCCGCTCGACTGCATCGAACCTCGCCTGCTGGGCGAGTACGCCGACGGTCTCGGCAATCGCTGGCAAGACCCGCACGCCTTGCGTTTCCACGGTGAGGGCGCAGTCAATTTGCCGTACTTGTCCGATGGCATGTGGTTCATGACCCAGTTCCGCCGCTGGGGGTTGTTGCGCGACGACCCGGATTACCTCGCGGTGGCCCGCCAGGTCCAGCAACTGGAGGTGTACCGGGAAGCCGCCAGTGCCGTCGGTGTCGCCGCGTTGGATACGGAAATGCGCAGCAGCCAGTTGATCGATGGCAAGGTCTGGGACGGCTCTGATCCGGCCGGTTATGCCCGAAGCTTCAAACTGCACGCCATGGGCGACAGCTCGCCCCTTATCGCCAGCCACTGACAGGAGACTGCGAATATGTTGCGTATCCTGCTGATCAACGACACGGCGAAAAAAGTCGGGCGCCTGAAAGCGGCTTTGATCGAAGCGGGCTTCGAGGTGATCGACGAGTCCGGGCTGACCATTGACCTGCCCGAACGCGTCGAAACGGTGCGTCCGGACGTGATTCTGATCGATACCGAGTCACCGAGCCGCGATGTCATGGAGCAAGTGGTGCTGGTAAGCCGCGACCAGCCAAGGCCGATTGTAATGTTTACCGATGAACACGACCCCGACGTGATGCGCCAGGCTATCAAGTCCGGAGTCAGTGCCTACATCGTCGAAGGCATTCACGCACAACGCTTGCAGCCGATTCTGGACGTGGCCATGGCGCGTTTCGAAAGCGACCAGGCCCTGCGCGCCCAACTGCACGCCCGCGACCAGCAACTGGCCGAGCGCAAGCGCATCGAGCTGGCCAAAGGGCTGCTGATGAAAATGAAGAACTGCAACGAGGAACAGGCCTATACCCTGATGCGCCGCCAAGCCATGAGCCGCCAGCAAAAGCTGATCCAGGTGGCGGAACAGATCATTGCCATGAGTGAGTTGCTTGGCTGAAGCCCTGAAGCGTCTGAAAGGACGCCATCGCGAGCAAGCTTTGCTCCCACAAGGAATACCACTTTCCTGTGGGAGCAAAGCTTGCTCGCGATTGGCCATAACTCGGTTTCGGCTGTTGGCACAAATCTGGCTAAGTAATCACCACAGGTAACCAACGGCGGTTGCCCCACCCACGACAAAGACGTCGCTCACCCCATTTGCCCCTGGCGAATCGGGTAGCGGCGTTTTTTTTGTTTTGGCCCCATAGCCCGGGGCCGGTGGTGCAGCCCTTCGGCGCCCCACCTGCATGACTCCCGTTCGAGACTCCTATCAGCTGAGGTGCGCGATGAATTCAAGCTTCTGGAAATCCGGCCATACCCCGACCCTGTTCGCGGCCTTCCTGTACTTCGACCTGAGCTTCATGGTCTGGTACCTGCTTGGCCCCCTGGCGGTGCAAATCGCCGGTGACTTGCACCTGACCACTCAACAACGCGGACTGGTGGTGGCTACGCCGATCCTGGCCGGGGCGGTATTGCGCTTTGCGATGGGCATGCTGGCTGATCGCCTGTCACCGAAAACCGCCGGCCTGATCGGTCAAGTGATCGTCATTTGTGCACTGTTCGGGGCCTGGAAACTCGGCATCCACAGCTACGAGCAAGCGCTGCTGCTGGGGCTGTTCCTCGGCATGGCCGGAGCCTCGTTCGCCGTGGCCCTGCCCCTGGCTTCGCAGTGGTACCCGCCGCAGCATCAAGGCAAGGCCATGGGCATCGCCGGGGCCGGTAATTCGGGGACCGTACTGGCCGCGTTGATCGCGCCGGTGCTGGCGGCAGCGTTTGGCTGGAGCAACGTCTTCGGCTTCGCCCTGATCCCGCTGATCCTGACTCTGATCGTCTTCGCCTGGCTGGCCAAAAACGCCCCTGAGCGGCCGAAAGCCAAGTCGATGGCTGACTACTTCAAGGCGCTGGGCGACCGCGACAGTTGGTGGTTCATGTTTTTCTACAGTGTGACCTTTGGCGGTTTCATCGGCCTGGCCAGCGCCCTGCCCGGCTATTTCAACGACCAGTACGGCCTGAGCCCGGTAACCGCCGGTTACTACACCGCGGCCTGTGTGTTCGGTGGCAGCCTGATGCGTCCATTGGGTGGTGCCCTGGCTGATCGCTTCGGCGGCATCCGCACCTTGCTGGCGATGTACACCGTGGCGGCGATCTGCATCGCAGCCGTGGGTTTCAACCTGCCAAGCTCCGTTGCTGCGCTGGCACTGTTCGTCTGCACCATGCTTGGTTTGGGGGCAGGTAACGGCGCGGTATTCCAGTTGGTTCCACAGCGCTTTCGCCGGGAAATCGGCGTGATGACCGGCCTGATCGGCATGGCCGGCGGGATCGGCGGGTTTTTCCCCCCCCCCCGCC